>NZ_JBQGAC010000006.1:0-311744 GCF_056542625.1 Ruegeria sp. AB7
CTGCGGTCAGCGTGGTCTTGCCGTGGTCAACGTGGCCAATCGTGCCGATGTTGACGTGCGGCTTATTACGCTCAAACTTTTCCTTTGCCATTCCTCAGGCGCCCTTTTTGCAATTTGGGGGACCCTTGGTCCCGTGGTTACATCTGCGCGCGCGAGATATTTGGTTCAGGGGGGAAAATCAAGCACATCCTGAGGGAAATGCATCCATCACGCCGGATTTTGTGTGACAGCTTCGGTTTCAAGCGGCTGGATCAAGCTGGGGCGCTTGTCAAACCAGCCATCATCCTTGTGCTCTTCGGCCAGCCACTCCTCAACCCGGTCGGCAACCTTCAAGGCCAGACCGTTCATCTGTTCTTCTCGGGTGCGCGCATTTCCTGATCCTGTAAGGGCGCTTTCACCGGTGGTATCTTCGAGCACCTGAAACTGCTTGCCTTTAGCAAGGAACTCTTTCTTTTCAACGTCATAGACGTTTACCAGAACGATGGCGGTGCTTTTGGGGTTGTAAATCACAGGAATTCCCGGAGGTGCCAACATGTAGCCCTCGAGACTGATGCCAATGTCGTATTCCTGTGAACCTTCATACCGGCCAAGCCTGATGTCCACTGCATTCTGGATCGCTTTGGTCCATTCATCCGGCGTAGCATCCCGCGAAACCGGTCCCTGAACGGCCTTTTCCGCAAAGGCATAATTCACGCGTAGCTTGAATTCACCCAGCGACTCGGGGTCTTCATAAACCTGCGTTTGGGTGCATGCGCCCATCAGGGCCAACCCGGTGATCAGTGTCAGAATGCGCAGCATGTCTCTCGTCTCGATAGGCCTGTTTTCTTTGGATGTAGCGCACCGATACGGGTTGTGCCAAGCCGTATCGGCAGATTTTCACCAAGCGGACAGCATATCACGAGAACTTGTAATCCCTCGGAAAGCCATAAGGTGCTTTTTTCCCAACACCCGCACGCTTGGCCAACCATTGGGACATATCTGCCTCGTGCCGGGTTTTGTCGCCGCCCATGGACCATTTCAGGCCCTCTTCCCAGTTGAAGGTGGTGATATCGGATAACCCACCATCCAATTCCAGTGTGCCCTGCCGCCCACGCGCCATGTTGTACTTCTGCAAGCGGACACCCTTACCACGGGTCATCTCGGGCAGTTCCTCTGTCGGGAACACTAGGAATTTCCCGTTCTGCGAGACAACAGCAACATGATCGCCCTCAACCGGCTTACAGATCATCGCCGTCTCGTCTCCTTTGACGTTCAGCACCTGTTTGCCATTCCGGGTCTGCGCCAGAACGTCATCTTCCGGCACCATAAAGCCGTTGCCCGCATCCGAGGCCACAAGCAGCTTGCGCCCCGGTTTGTGGATCAGGATGTCGATAATCTGCGCCTCGTTCGGCAGGTCGACCATCAGACGTAGCGGTTCGCCCATGCCACGCCCGCCGGGCAGGTTAGCGGCGCTGACTGTATAGAATCGGCCATTTGACGCAAAGACCAGCAGGCGGTCCGTAGTTTCCGCGTGGAAAATGAAACGTGGGCCGTCACCATCTTTGAACTTCAACTCGCGCTTCAGATCGATATGGCCGGTCATTGCCCTGATCCAACCCATCTGAGAGCAGACGACCGTGATCGGTTCCTTGTCGATCATCGCCTCAAGCGGCACTTCCTCGACCTGACCTGCCTCGGCAAATTGTGTCCGGCGCGCGCCGCCTTCATAGTCTTTGCCGAAGGTCTTCTTGGTCTCTTTGAGTTGCTCGGCGATCTTGGCCCATTGCAGGGCGGGGTCGGCCAGCAGGTCTTCGAGATTGGCGCGTTCCAGCATCAGCTCGTCGCGTTCGCGGACTAGCTCCATCTCCTCCAGACGGCGTAAGCTACGCAGGCGCATGTTGAGGATGGCGTCGACCTGAACTTCGGACAACTCACCCTCACCCGGTTTGGGCGAGATATAGTCGGACTCATCGGTTGCGCGGACGTGATCGATGCCCCAATCTTCGCGCATCAGAGCGGCCTTGGGGTCGTCGTCGTAGCGGATGATATCGATCACCCGGTCGAGGTTCAGGAAGGCGACGATAAAGCCCTCCAATACCTCAAGGCGGTGGTCGATCTTGGCCATGCGGTGACGCGACCGCCTGATCAGCACCTCTTGCCGGTGGTCAAGGAACGCGCGCAGCACTTCCTTCATCGAACAGACCTTAGGCGTCACCCCGTCGATCAGCACGTTCATGTTGAGGCTGAAGCGCACCTCAAGGTCCGAGTTGCGATAGAGCATGCCCATCAGCACCTCGGGGTCCACGTTCTTAGAACGTGGTTCAAGGATCAGGCGGATGTCATCAGCGGATTCGTCGCGGACATCGGCGAGGATCGGGATCTTCTTGGTCTGGATCAGTTCCGCGATCTTTTCGATCAGCTTGGATTTCTGAACCTGATAGGGAATCTCGGTGACGATGATCTGCCACTGGCCACGCCCCAGATCTTCAACCTCGTATTTACAGCGCAGCCGGAAGGATCCACGCCCGGTGCGGTAGGCCTGTGCGATATTTTCGGGCGGCTCGACAATGACGCCGCCGGTCGGAAAATCCGGGCCGGGAACATAATTCAATAGCGTATCGTCACGCGCATCCGGCGTCTTGATCAGATGCAGACAAGCGTCGCACAACTCAGAAATATTATGCGGCGGGATATTAGTCGCCATGCCCACCGCGATGCCGCTTGCGCCATTGGCCAGTAGATTCGGGAACTGTGCGGGCAACACGACCGGTTCGGTCAGTGTGCCGTCATAGTTGTCGCGGAAATCGACAGCGTCTTCGTTCAACCCTTCCAACAGGGCTTCGGCCACGATGGTCATCCGCGCTTCGGTGTATCGAGAGGCCGCCGGATTATCGCCGTCGATATTGCCAAAATTCCCCTGCCCGTCGACCAGTGGATATCGGACGTTGAAGTCCTGTGCCAAGCGCGCCATTGCGTCGTAAATCGCCGCGTCGCCATGCGGGTGATAGTTACCCATCACGTCGCCAGAGATTTTCGCTGACTTACGGAAACCGCCCGTCGCACTGAGTCGCAACTCGCGCATCGCGTAGAGGATTCGCCGGTGAACCGGCTTCAATCCATCGCGCGCATCTGGCAAAGCGCGGTGCATGATGGTGGAAAGCGCGTAGGTCAGGTAGCGCTCGCCAATTGCGCGGCGCAGCGGCTCGGCTACCTCGCCCCCATTGTCAGGGGTCTCCATATTGGGGTCGTCGATCGTATCGTTCATACATGATGTGATACGACGCAAGCGCGCGCGGGTAAAGCAATCGGCGCATATTTTGCTGGGGACAAGTCGGGCTTTTTGCAACAGGGGGAGGCAAGTATAGGATTTCCCCCGCTTTTCGACTCGAAGCTGAATCTATGTTAGGCTTTCGAACATTAAGACTGCTGCCTTTTATTGATGTTACGATTGCCAGGGGGTGCGCCATGAAGCGTGTTATTGTTATCACTTTCGCCATGCTCGGCTGGAGCTTCTATGTGATGAGCGGAGGCCCGGATTTCGAACCGCGCGGCACCCGCACCGAGCAACCGGTTCGCGTTGCCTCTGTGCCAGAACATGAGCCTGCATCCGACCACGCACCTCGGGCTAAAGACGACCACGCACCTCGGGCTGAAGACCTTGTGACCAACGTTGCCGCGCGCATTGTACAGGCGCGCGCTCAGCCCGAGCCACAAGTAGAGGAGGATGCCGCAGTCGTCCTGTCACAAGTCACCAACGATCCGCTGTCTCAGTTCTCTGCATTTGACGAGAACGGCGTCAGCTTTACTCTGGCTTCGCTTGAAGACGGAGCCGCCGGACTGTTGCAGGTCGAGGCCGAGGTGCAGGATGACATCACACCTGTGAATCAAGTCATCGAGCCAGAGAAAGATATCCGCGAAATCTCGGGCACGCGGGTCAATATGCGCGATGGGCCCGGAACGATTTACCCCATCATCGCCAAAGCCAAACTTGGCCAGCGCGTTGAGGTTCTCAGCGATTCCGGCACCGGCTGGCTGCGTTTGCGGTTATACCCTGATCAGCGGGTGGGTTGGATTTCTGCCTCACTGGTTCGGAAACCAACAAACTGACGCAACTGTGTCATTGTCCTGACCTAAAGCTCGCCATAGCTATGGGCGAAGTACACAGGCGGGGGCAATATGCAGAAATCGATTCTGATCACAGGCTGCTCATCCGGGATAGGTCTGGACGCGGCGCACGGGATGCGCGCGCGCGGTTGGCGCGTTTTTGCCTCATGCCGTCAACAGCGTGACTGTGATCGGCTACGGGCACAGGGTTTCGACAGCCCGCTGATCGACTATACCGATTCCGATAGCATTACCTCAGGCCTGCAGCAGGTTTTGGACGCGACCGGTGGCACGCTGGATGCGTTGTTCAACAATGGCGCTCACGGCCTTCCCGGCGCGGTTGAAGATGTCCCAATCGAAGGGCTTCGCCTAATTTTTGAGACCAACGTATTTGGCTGGCACGAACTAACCCGACAAGTGATTCCCGTGATGCGGGCTCAGGGCCATGGGCGCATCGTGCAGAACTCATCAGTGTTGGGACTGGTCGCGTTCCCCTGGCGCGGGGCATACGTCGCCACCAAATACGCCATCGAAGGCCTGACCGACACCTTGCGCCTAGAGCTGCGAGACACCGACATCAAGGTCATCCTGATCGAACCAGGCCCGGTCACCTCGAAGATCCGTGTGAACGCGATCCCTGTCTTCGAACGCTTTATTGACTGGAAAAGCTCAGCCCTGCGACAGAGATACGAGGAAACGCTGCTGAAACGCCTCTACGAATCCTCCGGACCTGACAAGTTCGAACTGCCTGCCTCGGCTGTTACCGCCAAATTGGCGCATGCGGTTGAATCCAAGCGCCCACGTCCGCGATACTATGTGACGACGCCCACCTATATCGCCGGATATCTGCGCCGTATTCTGCCCACCCGGGCCATTGATCGCATCCTCTCGGACATATGAGGCGAAATTACCTGTTCGCTTTTGCCGCTATCAACGCTAGATGACGGCTCAACAACTGAACAAACACGGACGGTGAGCTATGGACCTGACGATGGTCATACTGCTTCTGGCCATGGCGGCGGTCGTCGTCGTGCTGGTGATGGGCATTGCCAATTTTGGAAAACCCGGCAAAGAGGCCGCGCTGAAAAGCAACAAGCTGATGCGCCTGCGTATCCTGTTTCAGTTCATTGCGGTGCTGCTGATCGTACTTTACGTCTATCTGCGTGGGCAGGGAGGGTAAGGCATGGTCGTTCTCAACAAGATTTACACGCGCACCGGCGATGATGGGAAAACCGCTCTGGGCAATGGTGAGCGCGTTGCCAAGTATTCCGGGCGTGTCGCGGCCTATGGCACTGTGGATGAGCTTAATTCCTTTGTCGGCGTGGCACGGACCGAAGCAGACGGAGAAGTCGAAGCCGCCCTGTCCCGTATCCAGAATGACCTGTTTGATCTGGGTGCCGATTTCTGCCGCCCCGACATGGATAAGGATGCCGAGGCCGACTACCCGCCCCTGCGTATCGTTTCCGCTCAGATCGACCGGCTTGAAGCCGAGATCGATGCGATGAATGAAGCGCTCCAGCCCTTGCGCAGTTTCATCCTACCCGGTGGCTCACGTTTGGCCGCGCATCTGCATGTGTGCAGAACAGTTTCGCGCCGGGCCGAGCGGTTGGCGGTTGAGCTGACAAACATGGAACCGGTCAATGAGGTGGCTGTCAAATACCTCAACCGCCTGAGCGATTGGTTCTTTGTCGCCGCGCGCTGTGCCAACAACGGCGGGCACGATGATGTGCTCTGGATTCCCGGTGCAAACCGGTGATCGCGCCTGCCGTCGGGAAACTAAATTTCGTTTCTGGTCCAAAAAATGACAAAACGCGACGTCTCGAAACCATGACGTGACGATTTTGCTCTGTTGCGAGGCATCACGACTCGCTATCTAGGCCAGCGAGAGCATTGGTGGAGTCGCTGCGCGGCTTGCCGTTTTTGTAAGGAGCATACGCAAAAATGAAGGTACTTGTGCCTGTCAAGCGCGTGATTGACTACAACGTGAAAGTTCGTGTGAAAGCGGACGGCAGCGGAGTTGATCTCGCCAATGTAAAAATGTCGATGAACCCCTTCGACGAGATTGCCGTGGAAGAGGCGATCCGCCTGAAAGAGGCGGGCAAGGCCGATGAGGTTGTTGCCGTTTCGATCGGTGTGAAACAGTCGCAGGAAACCCTGCGGACCGCACTGGCCATGGGCGCCGACCGTGCCATTCTGGTTGTCGCGGCAGATGACGTGCATCAGGACATCGAACCGCTTGCCGTTGCCAAGATCCTCGCCAAAGTGGTCGAAGAAGAGCAGCCGGGCATCGTTCTGGCGGGCAAGCAGGCGATCGACAATGACATGAACGCCACCGGTCAGATGCTGTCAGCCCTGCTGGGCTGGAGCCAAGGCACTTTCGCGTCCGAACTGGACATCGAAGGCGACACTGCCAAGATCACCCGTGAGGTGGATGGCGGTTTGCAGACCATCTCCGTCAAGATGCCAACCATCGTGACCGTCGACCTGCGCCTGAACGAGCCGCGCTATGCGTCGCTGCCGAACATCATGAAGGCGAAGAAAAAGCCGCTGGATGAAAAAACCGCCGCCGATTATGGCGTCGACGTCACTCCGCGTCTGGAAGTCGTCAAGACCGAAGAGCCGCCGGCACGTGCTGCTGGTATCATCGTGGGCTCGGTTGATGAGCTGGTCGAGAAACTCAAAGAAGCGGGGGCTGTGTAATGGCTGTTCTTCTTCTCGCAGAGGTTAACAATGGTGAGCTGTCGGTTGACGCCACAGCCAAGACCGTTGCCGCTGTCAAATCGCTGGGTGAAATCACCGTTCTGGCCGCAGGTGGTTCTGCCGCTGCTGCTGGTGAGGCCGCTGCCAAGATCGATGGCGTATCCAAGGTTCTGGTCGCTGAAGACGCCTCGCTGGGTCATCGCCTGGCGGAATCGACCGCAGCCCTGATCGTGGGGCTGGCCGATGGGTACGAGCATATCGTTGCCCCTGCCACCACCGACGCCAAGAACGTGATGCCGCGCGTTGCAGCTCTGCTGGACGTGATGGTGATCTCGGACGCGTCCGGCGTGGTCGATGCCACCACTTTCGAGCGTCCGATCTATGCCGGTAACGCGATCCAGACCGTGAAATCGAACGACGCCAAGAAAGTCGTGACCATCCGGACCGCCAGCTTCGATGCGGCGGGCGAAGGTGGTTCGGCGGCGGTCGAGACCATCTCGGTCGGCGAAAACCCCGGCCTGTCGTCGTGGGTCGAGGACAAGGTTGCTGAAAGCGACCGTCCTGAACTGACTTCGGCTGGTGTTGTTGTTTCGGGTGGCCGTGGTGTTGGCTCGGAAGACGACTTCAAACTGATCGAAGGCCTGGCCGATAAGCTGGGAGCCGCCGTTGGTGCCTCACGCGCCGCAGTTGACTCGGGCTACGCCCCGAACGACTGGCAGGTGGGTCAGACCGGCAAGGTTGTTGCCCCTGACCTTTACGTTGCAGTCGGCATCTCGGGTGCGATCCAGCACCTGGCGGGCATGAAGGACTCCAAGGTCATCGTTGCGATCAACAAGGACGAAGAAGCGCCGATCTTCCAGGTCGCAGACTTCGGTCTGGTCGCAGACCTGTTCCAGGCCGTGCCGGAACTCACCGAAAAACTCGGCTGATTTCAGACAAAGATTTCTCGACGAAAAATCTTAGAAGGCCCGCCACTGGCGGGCCTTTGCTGTTTATACGCCCAGGTCGTTGATCACTTGGGCAAGTGAGCCAGCGATATTGCGATGTGTGGCTGGGCCGATCATATGCTCGGCAATCGGTTGTTGCAGGGTGCCAAACAACATGTCTTCAAGCTCATCGGATACGCCAGACACCTGAACCTGCAAGGACAAAATATCCGTACAATGGGGTCTCAAAGGCTCAATCATCTCGGGGTTGATTGCAAAGCCGACACCCGGTGTCGAATCCAAATCGCTTCTCTCCACTTGCAGATGCAAAAGCAGGACGGGCGGGCCTACTTCTGCAAGAAACTTGCCGAGCTTTTCGATCCAGACATTGCGCAACTCTTGTTCCACAAGTTCAATTCGGGCATCCGAGCGTGCCGACAGGCGGTTCAGCAAGTGCTGTATAAAATGGACATCCGTAAAATCTTCTTCGGGATACAGCGCAACCAGATCGGCATTTGGCGCAACGAAACGGTCATTGCGTCGTGGGTGCACCCGGTAGAATCGGTTCGATAGCCCCAGCATGCCGGGTAACTGCAGGACGCATATATCAGACCGGTTTGCGATCTCCAGTAGCCCTTTGTCCTGCGTCAACGCCTCGGCACCGCAGAACAGGCTGCCCAGATTGAGGCAGCGGCGATCCAGACGACGTTCCAACTCATTGGGAAAGGGGGTTTCTACGAAACGGCCAAAGGTCTCTTCGCCCCCCAAACATGCCACATAGGGGTTGTTCAACGCCCTTTGGGGGCCCCTGAAACGTAGTTTCGAATTTTCATATTCGCACGTCGTTTCCGCGGAATGGACCGCATTGATCGATTGATAGCTCATCACACTCACCCAAATATTCACCCGACCGCCATTTTGCCGCCGCAAGTCTTGAGAAAGTCCTAATGCGCGCATTTGAAGCGAAATTGACTGTCCCCGTCCCCTTGCCGCCCATAGGGAACTGCCGATAATGTCGCCATATTCTGCGAACAAGGGCATCGAACAAATGGACGTAAAATCAGTCGGAGTGATCGGCGCTGGACAGATGGGCAACGGGATTGCTCATGTTATGGCATTGGCAGAGTATGATGTTCTACTGAACGATGTCAGCCAGGACGCGCTAAACAGCGCTATGGCAACCATTGAAACCAACCTGGCGCGTCAAGCGTCACGCGGCAAAATCTCGGATGATGCAGTGAAATCCGCGTTGAGTCGGATCACGACGACGCTGAATCTGCCGGATTTGGGGCAGACCGATCTTGTAATCGAAGCCGCGACCGAGCGGGAAACGGTGAAACAGGCAATCTTTGAAGACCTGTTGCCGCACCTACAGCCACATACGATCCTGACATCGAACACTTCGTCGATCTCAATTACCCGGCTGGCCAGTCGCACCGACCGGCCCGAACGTTTCATGGGATTCCACTTCATGAACCCGGTCCCTGTGATGCAGCTCGTCGAGTTGATCCGGGGCATCGCCACCGATGAAGCAACCTTTAACTCCTGTAAAGCCGTAGTGGACCGGCTTGGCAAAACCTCAGCCAGCGCCGAAGATTTTCCGGCCTTTATCGTGAATCGCATTCTGATGCCCATGATCAATGAGGCGGTTTACACATTGTATGAAGGTGTCGGGAATGTGCAGTCCATTGACCAATCGATGAAACTGGGCGCAAACCACCCTATGGGCCCATTGGAACTGGCGGACTTCATCGGCTTGGATACCTGTCTGGCGATCATGAACGTGCTGCATGACGGGCTGGCAGACACCAAGTATCGCCCCTGCCCGCTATTGACGAAATATGTCGAAGCCGGATGGCTGGGACGCAAAACCGAACGCGGGTTTTATGATTATCGAGGCGAGGTTCCGGTACCCACACGGTAGAATCTGAGAGGGCCAGCCCTCTCTTGAGCCTATGGCTCAATTCACTCCCGAGATATTTTTGGCCAGATGAAGGGGCGGATCAGGGTTTGAGGGTCTTGCCCAGCGCCATGGTGTGATCCCGGAGCCAGGCCATGAAGCCGCGTGGGTCGCGTTCCAGCAGCGCCATGTCTTCATCCGATATCGGATCACCGATCACCGGCGACTGGGGCCTGTTGCAGGATCGGACGATTTCGTGCAGCAGTAGGCCCTGGCGCAGGATGGGCGATATCCGGTTGGCAATTTGATACCAGCGCGAGTTGCTGCCGGGGAAGAAGATCGGCACGACCTTGGCACCCGACCTACGGATCATCTTCGCGGTGAAGACATTCCACTCCCGCTCGATGGCTGGTCCGAACCAATCATCCGAAGACATCACAACACCTGACGGGAATAACGCGACAACACCCCCATCTGCCAGATGCTTCATCGTCTTGCTGCGCATCTCAAGCATCTTGGCCTGCGCTTCAGGATCATGTGGGAACGGCACCGGGATCATGAATGAGGTCGCAGCTTCATCCAACCCGGTCAGGACTGAGCGGGTCAGGATGCGATAGTCACTGCGGACCCGGCCGATGAGTTCAGCGAAGATCATGCCATCAACCATGCCGTGCGGATGGTTCGCGACGACCACTACGGGGCCTTCTTTTGGGATGCGGGCGATCTGTTCGGCTGGGGTTGTCAGCTCGATACCCATGGTCTTGAGCGCACCGCCCCAGAACTTCTGACCTCGATAGCGTTCGTTCTGCTTCTCGAACTTGTTGACCATGCGCAAGATGGTCAGCTTGCCTGTGCACCATTCGATGGCGCGAATGGCCGTAGACGTCCAGGCATCGTCAAACGAGTTGGCGTAGGTCAGGGTTCTGCGGTCGTAGATTTCACCCTGATCGGTGTCGTGATCCACTACAGGACCTGTCTTGGTATCGTGCGTGGTTTCCGCCAATTGCCTTGTCTTTCCGTCCTTGGTGTCGTGGCTGTCAGAACCCTTCGCCGAACTTATCGTTCACCAATGTTTCCAAAGCCTCTGCCAACGCCTCAGCATCCGGGCCGGACGTCTCGACGTCAATAGTGCTTCCGCGCGACGCTGCCAACATCAAAAGGCCCATGATACTGTCGCCCGAGGCAGAAAGCCCGTCTCGTGACACCTCGGCGCGCGCATCAAAGCCTTCGACCACCTCGACCAGCTTGGCAGAAGCGCGGGCGTGAAGGCCCTTTTCATTGATAATTTTCAAACTCTTGGTCGTCATATGAGTCTATCCGGTGTCAATCCAATGTCACATTTTGCGCATTGATGTACTTTCGTCCAGCTTCCAAAGCCAAACGCACGGCCTCGGCCAGTGGCAAGTGGCGACTTTTGGCCAGTTTGATCAGCATGGGAAGGTTGGCCCCGTAAAGGATTCGCCGGTCTTGTGGCGCACATGCGCGCAGGCTCAGATTCGAGGGGCTGCCGCCAAACAGATCGGTCACCACAACGACGCCATCGCCCATATCGACCTCGTCCGCCGCGCGGCAGATTTCAACTTGTTTCGCTTCGCGATCATGGTCGGCTTCTATCGGGATGGCCACCAGTCCGGGTTGCTTTCCAACCACATGCTGCGTGGCCGAAAGATACTCCTGAGCCAACCCACCATGTGCAACAATAACGATCCCGATCACTCCGGCCTCACATTCAACGCGCGTCGTTCCATTTCGCGATGCCTAATTGCCACCTGCTGCCCCCCTTCTGCAAGGGCCTTTGCAACTGCTTCAGCCACCGCGACCGAGCGGTGCTGCCCTCCGGTGCACCCAAATGCAACTGAAAGGTGCGCTTTGCCTTCCTCACGGAAGGCCGGAAGCAGTTCGATCAGCAGGTCGACCACCCGGTCAAAGAAGACGCCATAGTTTGCATCTGATTGAACATAGGCCGCCACATCCGAGTTTCGACCATCCGCATCCCGCAGTTCAGGCCGCCAGTATGGATTGGCCAGAAACCGGCAATCGAACACCATGTCCAGACCGCGCGGCAAGCCCCGCTTGTACGAGAAGGATTCGATCGACACCGCCAGATGCCGCCCGCCCTTTGGGGCGAACCAGCGTTCGACCTCTTCCCGCAGCTGATGCACATTCAACGCGCTGGTGTCGATCAGCGTGTCGGCAAACTCGCGAATTGGGGCCAATAGTTCCTTCTCCTGACAAATGCCGGTTTCCGGGCTGGCATCAGTCGCAACCGGGTGACGGCGGCGGGTTTCCGAGAAGCGACGCAGCAGCACCTCGTCACTGCAATCCAGATAGAGGATTGTCAGGTCGACATTCTCCATCCGGCCCAGTTTAGCGGCAAGTTCGATAAACCCGGTGGTTGAAAAATCGCGATTGCGCGCGTCGATACCCAAAGCCATTGGGCGCGCAGGCTCCGAATTGTCGACGAGGCGAGCCAGCAACCCCATCGGCAGGTTGTCAATCGCCTCGAACCCCAGATCTTCAAGCACATGAATTGCGGTCGATCGCCCTGCACCGGAAGGACCTGTTATCAGAACGACGCGCTGTTGTGCTGTCATGTATTCGGCCATTCCGGGGCTACGCGCCCCATTTTCACAAGTTGAATAAGTCCTGCAGCCAAATTGGGCACGCCAGCCCCCCGAAGCAAGGGAACAGTTTGCTTCAGCACAAGAATTTCAGTGGGTTCAGGCAGCCGCGCAGGCTCGGCTTGGTCCATATCCACAACAAATGCCAATCGGACCGGCCTCGCGGCTTCAGCTCGCAGTAACCCGATGCCGCGCGCTTCAATCAGGCCGCGGATCTGCGGAAGTCCAGCTGCCATCACGTGATCGGCCTGTCCGGTCAATTCGACCCGGTCATCAGCGACAAGCTGCGCCCCAAGCGCCATCATCTGTAGCGCCAAAGAAGATTTGCCCGTACCCGAGGCGCCAATGATCAATACGCCCTTTTCCTGAAGCGCAACACAGGTCCCATGAATGCAGGCCGACCCTTGATCCGCTATCTCAGAAAGTGGGGTGGTGCTCATAACCTAGACGGGAAGCCCGACAACAAACCGCGCACCTAGCGGGTCCGAGGTGATATCGGCTTCGGTCGGACGGATGTTTTCTGCCCAGATCACACCACCATGCGCCTCGACGATTTGTTTCGAAATCGCCAATCCAAGGCCCGAATTGTTGCCGAAATGCTCTTCGGGGCGTTCGGAATAGAAACGCTTGAAGATCTTGGTCAGCGCCTGATCAGGAATGCCGGGACCGGTGTCTTCAACCACCACGAGCACGCGGTTGTCACGACGGCGGACCCAGACCCGGATGGCGTCTTTGTCTTCGCAGAACGAAATCGCATTGGTGATCAGGTTGACAAAGACCTGCGCCAGACGCGCCTCGAGCCCGTTGACCACGATGGGGTCGGAGGGAAGGTCTGTGATATATTCGATGCCTTTCGAACGGGCATCTTCACCCAGAAACTGACTGATATTGCCAAGCAGATTGAGCAGGTCAAAGGGCTGCTCTTCTTCTTTCACCAGTTCCGCGTCCAGCCGCGATGCGTTCGAGATATCGCTGACCAGTCGATCCAATCGCCGCACATCATGCTCAATCACGCCCAATAGCTTTTCGCGCTGATCATCGCGTTTTACCATGCGCATGGTGCCCACGGCGGATTGCAGGCTGGCCAGTGGGTTCTTGATCTCATGCGCGACATCGGCCGCAAATTGTTCGTTCGCGTCAATGCGGTTGTAAAGCGCCGTGACCATCCCGCGCAAAGCCTGGCTCAGGCGGCCGATTTCATCCGGACGCGCACTGAGATCCGGGATGCGGATACGTCCGGGGTTCACTCCGGCTCCGCGGTCCTTGCCCATCTCGGCAGCGGCGGCCAGATCAGCAAGAGGATTGGCAATCGTTGAGGCCAAAACGAGGCTCAGACCGATCGAGACCAGCAGTGCCACCACAAACATCTGCAGGATCCGCTCTTGCTCCTTGCGGGCCAGCGCATCGATCTCGCCTGCCGGGCCCGCCATAGCAACGGCACCCACAGGCGTATCGTCCAATAGGATCGGGGCCACGGCGACAATCACCGTCTTGCCTTTATCGTCGTGCACGGCCTGTACTTGCAATCCGCCGTTCAGCGCCTGCGGGATCATTTCCTGCACCCGTTGCGCCAGCGTCGGAGCCTCGCTTTCGGAAGAACCGCTAAAGACCGCAGACACACCATTCCAAACCGCATTCAATGCGTCGCTGATCAAAGTGCTTCCCGTGGCGCTGTCGGCGTCCTGATGCAAAAGGCTGGGCAATTTGTCGGCCATGGACGCCCCGCGTGTCCAACCGATCAGAGTGCCCGTGCCGTCATAAACAAAAACCTCGCCGCCTTCGGGCAAGCTGAGACCCGCTAGCGTATCACGGACATCCAATGTGCCTGCACCATTGGCAGAGGGTTGACGCAGCTGGGTTTCAAAAACGTTGCTGACAAGTTGCGCATCACCGACCAGGTTCTGCGCGGTCTGTTGAACCCGTTCTTTTCGCGTGTCGTCCAGATACAGCAGCCCTGCCACCAAAATGACAAGGGCAATGAGGTTGAAGGTAATGATCCTGCGCGCCAGAGGCGAATAGCGCATCGAAAACAGGTTTCGCCGCGATCGCTTGGCCTGTAGCTCGGCAGCATCAGGGTCTTGGGGGATGACCCAGTCATCCCCAAGAACGACGTCTGCGTCGTGCACTTGGTTGGCTTGTTCAGTATCGCGCACGAGACCCCTTCGGCTTGATAAAACGGCCGCGCCTATTCTTCGTTGTAACGATACCCGATACCGTACAGCGTTTCTATCGCCGAAAACTCGGGATCGGCGGCGCGCATCTTCTTACGCAGACGCTTGATATGACTGTCAATGGTGCGGTCATCCACGTAGACCTGATCATCATAAGCCACATCCATCAGCTGATCGCGACTTTTGACAAAGCCCGGACGTTGCGCCAAGGCCTGCAGCAGCAGAAACTCGGTAACTGTCAGCGAGACATCATTGCCTTTCCAGCTGACTGCGTGGCGCAGCGGGTCCATCCGCAGCTCGCCCCGCTCCATCACTTTTGTATCGCCCGAGGCCGCGTTGGTCACATCACCATCGACCGCTTCCTGACGGCGCAACAAGGCGCGAATCCGTTCGACCAGCAGCCGCTGAGAGAATGGTTTTTTGACGTAGTCATCTGCACCCATGCGCAGACCCAGAACCTCGTCAATCTCGTCATCTTTGGAGGTCAGAAAAATCACGGGCATCTGGGTTTTCTGCCGCAGCCTTTGCAGCAGATCCATGCCGTCCATCCGCGGCATCTTGATATCCAGTACGGCCATGTCTGGCAGCTTTTTGTTGAAAGCGTCCAGCGCAGCCTGACCATCGTTGTATGTTTCGACCTCAAACCCTTCGGCTTCGAGTGTCATGGACACGGACGTCAGGATATTTCTGTCGTCGTCCACCAGTGCAATCTTTGACATCGGGTTCACCCCTATTCCTGCTCACTCGCGCAATAATACGCTTTTTTGTAAGGCATTGTTGGCGGTTTTGAGCCACCGAATCAACTCGTAACCTCGAATCGTGCCATTCTTGCGGCAGGTATGCGGCAAATTTGCCTTGCTGCGCCCAAATAGCTGCCTTGATTTACGGCAGACAAATCGTGATGGCGCTAAACCTCAACTTGGTTGCGCTAACTACCCCCAACCCTCCTGTTCATGTCCCAAAATACCGTGATAAGAGGCGCTTGACCGCCGGCTCTTTCCGGTATCCGCCCCAATGGTGCACCCGGCCCAAGGCCCTCGCGCCGCCACAGGAGAAGACACACATGACATCTGGACGGGTTAACCCGCAATTCCGCCTCGAAGATCAGGGCATCGAGGGTCTGGGCAATGTCTATTACAACTTCATGGAACCTGCGCTGATCGAAGAGGCGCTGAAGCGCGGCGAAGGCACCCTTGGCAATGGCGGAGCCTTTCTGGTCACCACCGGCAAGTTCACTGGCCGCTCGCCCAAGGACAAGCATGTCGTCAAGACTGACAGTGTTGCCGACAGCATCTGGTGGGAAAACAACGCTGCGATGAGCCCGGAAGGCTTCGATGCGCTGTACGAAGATATGCTGGCCCATATGAAGGGCCGCGACTACTTCGTGCAGGACCTCGTGGGCGGGGCCGACCCCAGCTATTCGATCAATGTGCGCATGGTGACCGAGCTGGCCTGGCACAACCTGTTCATCCGCCACCTGCTGCGCCGCCCGGATCGTGAGGATCTGGACGAGTTCACCGCGGATTTCACCGTCATCAACTGCCCCAGCTTTCAGGCCGACCCGGCCAAGCACAACTGCCGCAGCGAGACTGTGATTGCGATGAACTTCGATCGCAAGCTGATCCTGATCGGCGGCACCGAATATGCTGGCGAGAACAAGAAGTCCGTCTTCACCCTGCTGAATTACATGCTGCCTGAAAAAGGCGTGATGCCGATGCACTGTTCGGCCAACCATGCGGTCGGCAACCCGGTCGACACTGCAGTGTTCTTCGGCCTGTCCGGCACCGGAAAGACCACCCTGTCTGCCGACCCGTCGCGCACCCTGATCGGTGATGACGAACACGGCTGGTCGGATCGTGGCACCTTCAACTTCGAGGGCGGCTGCTATGCCAAGACCATCAATCTGAACGCCGAGGCCGAGCCGGAAATCTACGCCACCACGTCGAAATTCGGCACCGTGATCGAGAACATGGTCTTTGATCCCGAGACCAAAGAACTGGATTTCAACGACGACTCGCTGACCGCGAACATGCGCTGCGCCTACCCGCTGGAATACATCTCGAACGCATCGAAAACCGCATTGGGTGGGCATCCTAAGAACATCATCATGCTGACCTGCGATGCGTTCGGCGTTCTGCCTCCGATCGCGCGGCTGACGCCTGCACAGGCGATGTATCACTTCCTTTCCGGCTTCACCTCGAAGGTCGCCGGGACCGAACGTGGTGTGACCGAGCCGCAGCCCACCTTTTCGACCTGCTTTGGCGCACCCTTCATGCCGCGCCGCCCCGAGGCTTATGGCAACCTTCTGCGCGACAAGATCGCCCAGCATGGCGCCACCTGCTGGCTGGTCAACACGGGCTGGACCGGCGGTGCCTATGGCGTAGGCAGCCGGATGCCGATCAAGGCCACCCGCGCGCTGCTGACCGCCGCGCTGGAAGGATCATTGACCGATGCGGAATTCCGCAAAGACGCCAATTTCGGCTTCGACGTACCGGTATCCGTTCCGGGCGTGCCCGAGGTCCTGCTGGATCCGCGCCGCACATGGGACGACCAGGAAGCGTTCGACAAACAGGCGGAAAAACTGGTGCACATGTTCGCAGAGAACTTTGAACAGTACCTGCCCTTCATCGACGAAGACATCAAAGCCGTAGCGATCGGCTGATCGAATTCAGGGGCCACCTTGGCCCCTGACCCACCAGAGCTTACGCTTCGGCACCTTGCGTGCACACAGACAAGTTCATTGCGATAACGTGCAACATGCGCTATCGCAATTTACCCAAGACGCTTCGAAGCCCGGCGTCCTTTGGCAGCGGCTTCTGTTAAATTTGAACATCGGGCGATCCGGGCTATCTTACTCACATCATGTCTCGGGCCGTTCAACAAGGTAATGATTATTTCTACACGGGGATGGGTGTCGGCGTGATGTGTTCAAAAGGTCAGCCTTTCGAACTGCCTCGGTCCGTCACGGAAACTATAGGCAAGTAATGACTGAAATCTCAAAACTCACCGAACTGCGCAAACTGATGCAAAGCATGGAGCGCACTCTTGGGCTGGAAGAACTCTCACCGGTCGAACGCGACATCTATTATGCCGCCGAAGAACTGTCTAAAGATGATCGCGAAGTACGCACCTTTGGTCTGATCGAACACACGCTGGTCAAAAGCGTATCTCGCCCGACATTTTTCCGCGCGCTGAAGTCTCTGGTTCAAAAGGGTTATCTGTCGCAAAGCGGCAGCGCCAATCGCGGACGGTATCTGGTTCATGCGCCCAGGTGATCGCCACCCCAGATCTGTAATCGGCTGACCCCGTGCGCAGATGGGCCTCTGAAACATTCTATGCCTCTTTGGCCTATGTCGCTGCATCGTTCCTAACATTCCAGGTGCTGATGCCGCTTCAGAACGTGTTTTTTCCCGCATACCCCAGCTATGCCAGCTTATTGTTCCTGCCGCACGGCGTGCGGGTTCTGTCGGCCTGGTTATTGGGATGGAGGGCGATATTCGCACTGTTGCCCGGCGTTGCCATCGTCTTTGCCCTTGTGGGCGGTTGGGATGTTCTTCTGCCCAGCAGATTGCTGGCGATCACTATCGCGGTCACCACAGTTCCAGCGGTTTTTTATGTCTGCAAGGCGTTGGGCTGGGATTTGTTTCCGCGCGTCGATCGGAAGCCATGCTGGCTGTGCGTGATGGGCGTTGGAATCATCACATCGGTATTGGTGTCCGTTCTCACCAACATGGCCTTCGGCAGCGCAACGGCCGAGTATATCGCCTATCTGATCGGTGATATCTCAGGTCTTTTTTTCCTAATGTTGGGCCTCTATTTCGCCTTTCGGTTTGCTGAAAGACGCAATTAACCCAAAAGACCCCTGCGCAGCAGGTTCAGCCCTGCAATCAGCAGTACAAGCAGAGTGAGTTTGCGGAACTGTGCCTGATCGATACGATCCTGCAGAAACTGACCGCCGCGCATTCCCAGTAAGGCAGGGATAATCAGCAGCGCTGAGAACACCGCTGTGTCAGTCCTTAGAATACCCGAACCCAGATGCGCCACAATAAGTGCCACAGCGCCCAGACCGTATATCACGCCCTGCACCCGCATCTGATCCTTCTTCGGTGTATTCAAGGCTGTCAGATAGGCCACGGTTGGTGGTCCCCACACGCCCGAGATGCCGCCGACAGCACCGGCCACCGCACCCACCATAGCCTCAACCCGCATTGAGGGCGCTTGAAGCGTCAGTTTCAGCCCCAGTAGTTGCATCAGAGCGAAGAACGAAACTGGTGCGCCTAAGATCAGCAGAAATGCCTTGGGCGACAGGATGTTGATCAGCTGCGCGCTGGCCAATAGACAGACCAGTCCAACGCTCAGAAATACCTTGAACTTTCGAACTGACGCCGCCGCCGCGGGTAAACCTTCCCGCAAGGCCTGCACCCCATTGGTCACCAGCGTGGGCAAGATTAGACCTGCCAGCGCCAGCTCAGGCGGCAGCATCATGCTAAGACCAGAAACAAGCACCATTGGCATGGCAAAACCGACCATGCCTTTGACCCAGCCCGCGACGAAGGCAACGACCAAAGCCAGACAGAAATCCTGCGGCGACATAAGTGAAAACAGTCCCATCGACCCTTCATACCAGCCCAAAAAATTTCTGCACTGCAAAAGTCACTAAGCAATTTTTGAACTTTTTATGGATGATTTGCGTATTTTTGTTGCGCTGCATGTGCAGCATGATATGACCAGACAACCCAGCAGAGGACGTGATTCATGGCCCATGACGGACAGGATGTGACGAACATGACGCAGCCAGCGGTTTTACCCGATCTTCTAACACTCAGCGCAGCAGCCCTGCCCGGCGTTCAAGCGGTGTTCGATAAGGCGGTCGAATCGGTTCGCGCGCAGGTGACAAGCGAAGGTCGCATATCGGGCGCACTGATCGAGGCCAATCAGACAGCCGCCCATGGGCTGGCTTGGCTGGCCACATACCACCAGTCGCTGCAGCAGATGCAGCGCTGGGCCGAGGCGCTTCAGGCCGAGGGTAAATTCGGCGAGATGGAGCAACTGTTGCATCAGATCGCTTTTGGGGAATACCTGCATCAGATCGCCGGTGGTATTCCGATGAACCAGGGCGAGGTTGTACGTTTGCAGGATCTTGGCCTTGGCTGGGATGCGCTGTCGGGATTCCAATGCAGCGAAGTGCAGACACTGATGGCGCAAGCCAACTCTCAGGCCGCGCGCACGCGTCTGGTTGAGTTGATGCAGGACCAGTCCGGTGCCACGATGTTTGGTGCGTCTGGTCTGGACGAAGAACTGGAGATGATCCGAGACCAGTTTCGCCGCTATGCCGTTGAAAAGGTTGAGCCTAATGCCCATGAATGGCACCTGAAGGACGAACTGATCCCAATCGAGATTATCGAGGAACTGGCCGAGATGGGCGTGTTCGGTCTGACCATCCCCGAAGAATTCGGCGGGTTCGGCCTATCCAAAGCCTCAATGTGTGTGGTCTCGGAAGAGCTTTCGCGCGGGTACATCGGTGTGGGTTCTCTGGGCACACGGTCCGAAATCGCCGCAGAACTGATCATCGCGGGCGGTACGGATGAACAAAAGGCCAACTGGCTGCCAAAACTGGCCAGCGCCGAAATCCTGCCAACCGCTGTTTTCACTGAACCCAATACCGGATCGGATTTGGGCAGCCTGCGCACGCGGGCCGTCAAGGGTGAAGATGGTAACTATAAGATAACAGGAAATAAAACATGGATCACGCACGCGGCGCGCACCCATGTGATGACCTTGTTGGCGCGGACTAATCCCGACAGTACCGATCACCGTGGGCTGTCCATGTTCCTGGCTGAAAAGACACCTGGAACCGACGAGAACCCCTTCCCCACGCCCGGCATGACTGGTGGTGAGATTGAGGTGTTGGGTTATCGTGGCATGAAGGAATACGAGCTGGGATTTGACGGCTTCGAAGTGAAGGGCGAAAACCTGCTGGGCGGCGAAGAAGGCAAAGGTTTCAAGCAGTTAATGGAAACCTTCGAGTCTGCCCGCATCCAAACGGCTGCCCGCGCCATCGGCGTAGCGCAGAGTGCTTTGGACATTGCCATGCAATATGCACAAGACCGCAAGCAGTTCGGCAAATCTCTGATCAATTTCCCTCGCGTCTCGGGCAAGCTGGCGATGATGGCGGTCGAAATCATGATCGCGCGACAGCTAACTTATTATTCTGCTTGGGAAAAAGATCACGGTCAACGTTGCGACCTTGAGGCCGGGATGGCCAAGCTGCTGGGCGCTCGAGTTGCTTGGGCTGCGGCGGATAACGGGCTGCAGATTCATGGCGGCAACGGCTTCGCTCTGGAATACAAAATTAGCCGCGTGCTTTGTGACGCGCGCATCCTAAATATCTTTGAAGGCGCCGCAGAAATACAGGCGCAAGTCATCGCGCGTCGATTGCTGGGCTGACGCCCGAAGCGACGCGGTTTCCCCAACTGAACCCGGCCTTGCGCCGGGTTTTCTTTTTCTTCCGTGTTGTACGGACCTTCAGGCCTATTTCTTCCGAGTTGTACAACTCGGTTTCAGGGCTTAATGGGCGAAACTTCCCCCTCGGATCGAGCGCAGAAATCGGGTAAAGGGCGTCAACCAAACCCAGCGCCCAAGCTGGCCAGAGGAGAATCGAGCGTGAAGATCATCATCGCAGTTTTGGCCACCTGCATGGCCCTTGCCGGATGCGCCATGGCACCAAACACCGGGCCCGATGATGTGGACCAGTTGGCACAAGCGATCCAGCAGCTTGACCCCAAGGTTGACCCTGCCGAGGCGCGGCGTGCAGCCGAGATATCTTATGCCTATTCCAATCAACTGAAACAGGACTGGAACGTCACCGATCCAGCCATCATCCACAACGCAAAGGTCATCAACGGATTTCGCGAAAAAGGTCTGTGCAATGATTGGGCGCAGGCCATGACCACGCGTTTGAAGCAAGAGAACTTTCGCACGCTGGACCTGCACTGGGCCACGTCGCCTCCAACTGCGTTCCGGATCATCCACCATTCGGCTCTGATCAGCGCTAAGGGAGATTCAATGTATGAAGGCATCATCCTTGACCCGTGGCGCAACAGCGGGGTGCTTTACTGGGATCAGGTGCGCGAGGACACCAAATACAACTGGCGCCCCCGCCTTGAAGTGCGCGAAGAGTTAATCAGCGGTGTGAACCCCTACTGACAGGATATTGCGATGTTACGTCTGGCCTTGTTCCTGCCCCTTTTGACCCTGTTCCAATGCGACAAGGATGAGACTGTCGCCGCCTATGGCGCAGCGGATCAGACATGGGCTTTGCAAGAGATCGACGGGCAGCCTTTTGAGGCCAGCGCCCTTTTGCGATTCCCCGAAGAGGGTAGGATTGAGGGCAATGCCCCGTGCAACACCTATTCAGGTACACTGAATGCACCCTACCCGTGGTTCGAGGTCACCGATCTTGTCGCCACCCGCGCGGCTTGCGCCGGGCTTGAAGCCGAGGGGTTTTATTTCGCCGCACTGATGGCGATGACCCAGTCCGAGGTGTCCGGCGATGTGCTGATCCTGCGCAATGAGGACGGGCACGAGATGGTGTTCAAAGCCGCCGAGTAAACTGCGCCACAAATCGCGCGCGTGCGTCCGGCAAAGGCGTATGACCCAGCGACGGAGCCAGATGGTTTTCCAGAAAATACCCGGTCGTGCGCAAGGCTTCAGCAATCTCGGTATCCGGAGCCGCGCCTTCGCCGCGCAGGCAGGGGGGCAAAGGCAGCAGCTTATCGGCCCAGTCCCCTGCCCCCGCCGCACTGACCGCGCGGCCGGTTTTCGGAGAGACATAGACCAACACCTCGGTCGCCCCTGTCACTGCGCAGGCCGAAAGATCCAAGCCAAAGCCCAACTCTTCCAGCAGCGCCAGTTCCCAGCGCAGATAGGCCAGTGGCCAGACGTCATCCTGCCCTAGCAGGTCCATCAACTGTTCTGTTTGCTGATAGATCGCCGGATGAGGCTCGCGTTCGGGCAGGCAAAAGGACAGCAGCGCCACCACCGCATTTAATCCGGCCAGCGCCAGCCGCCCTGAAAACGCCGCTGCAGCACGCGAACGCAGGGGTTCGACCTGAAAGGTACCAAGATGTTCTTCGAGCCGCGCGCGCCAAAGCACGTCCAGTTGCGCGCCGGGTTGCAGGATCGGGGCGATCTTGCGGCTGTTGCCTCCGCGCACAATGCCGGCGTGACGACCATGGGCTTCGGTAAAGACCTCGATGATCGCCGCTGTCTCACCATGACGGCGAGAAGTCAGAAGAATGCCGTGATCACGCCAGTCCAAGTTTGGCCTCGTCAGGTCACCAGATATATACGCAGGAAATCTTATGGCCGTTGCAGGTTCAAGGTGGAAACGCGTCAGGTTGACCCTGTGGAACACCAAAAACACGTTGCGTGACATCTGTTCACGCAATAGTGTTCACTTTATGTTCTACACGGAGGAATTTAAGAAATGTCACTTAACTATGTCATGATCGGTTCAAATGATGTCGTCAAAGCGCGAAGCTTTTACGATGCGGTTGTGCCCAAAATCGGCGGCAAGGTTATTGCTGAATATATGCCCCACGCTGTTTGTTACGAGCTGCGGGGCGGTGGGTCCATGTGGGTCGCGACGCCCTTTGACAAAGAGGCCGCGACGGTTGGAAACGGCAACATGGTTGGCTTGCTTTGCGAAAGTGAAGCGGAAGTTCGCGAGGTACATGCCGAGGCTCTTGCCAATGGCGGAACAAATGAAGGTGACCCCGGAGATCGACCTCAATATGGCCCGAACTTCTATGGCGCTTATGCGCGCGATCCTGATGGCAACAAGATGAGCTTTGTCTATTTTAGCGATGCGGGCTGATCGTGCGCCCTAGAACGTCATACCTGCGTGAATCAGAATGCCGATAACCATCAGCAGGTTCAGCACCATTGAGATACCGTTGCCCACATAGATGGGCAACTTGCCCACCACCAGCCCATAGGCGAACCACAAAAACGACAGCCCAGCATACAGAGACCAGGACAGCAGCGACTGTCCGGTCGCATGTTCGGAGTGGGTGAAATAAAGCTTGATCAGTTGTGGAAGCGTGGCGAAGGGGCCAACGACGCCGATGAAGACCATGAACCCCTCGAACCGCTGCATCCAGTGACCGAGATTTGAGTTTTCCAGTTTCTGGGCAAGCGTTTCAGCCACTCAACCCCCTCCTGTTCCTGCGGCCCCCGGAAGATTGGGCCGTTTCATTCAGCCGGTTGCAAAGCAAAATAGTCGCTTTGCGCCGCGCGTCCAAGATCATTTGGCGCGGGTTAGTCCAGACCTTCTTCACCCAGCAGGTGCCTGCCTTGGCGGTCTTCCACCTCGATTACCCAAAGGTCGGGGTCAAAACTGCGTTGGCGGGTGATGGCGGCATCTACGTCTGCCTCTTCTCCGGATGAGAGCTCCACCCATTTGCGCTCGCCGCTCATCAGATCAAAACTGCGCTGAAAGGCTGCGGCCCGCCCGTTGAGTGTGTTGAGTTTGATTAGCACCGCCCCAGCGGTGTCATCCCCATGCGCCACAACAAAAGCAGGTATTTCCTGCAACCGCAGCCGCGCCAGATAGGCATGCACCCAGAATTCAGCTGTCAGCCGGGTCATGGTTCTGACCTTTCCGTAGGGGTTGAGAATTTTCGACGAAAATTCTTGGCCCGGGTCATGCGTTGCCGTCTTTGAAATCCAGACCCATTTCCGAGTAGCGCTCGGACTCCTCCAGCCAGTTGGGCCGGACTTTCACCTGCAAGAACAGGTGAATCTTGCGGTCCAAAAACTCTTCCAGCTCGGCACGCGCCGCTTGACTGACGGCCTTTATGGTCTCACCACGTTTGCCCAGCACAATCCCTTTGTGGCCATCACGCATGACATAGATGACCTGATCGATCTTGGCCGAGCCGTCCTTGCGCTCTTCCCAGTTCTCGGTCTCGACGGTCAGCTGGTAGGGCAGTTCCTGATGCAGGCGCAGGGTCAGTTTCTCGCGCGTCATCTCAGCCGCGATCATGCGCAGAGGCAGATCCGCAATCTGGTCTTCTGGATAGAGCCACGGGCCCTCAGGCAGTTCCGAGGCCAGCCATTTGCGAAGGTCGTCGACACCGTGGCCTTTTTCGGCCGAGATCATGAAGGTCTCGGCAAAGGGATAACGCGCATTCAGGTCACTGGTCAGCGCCAGCAGCTTTTCCGAGGGCACCTTGTCGATCTTGTTGATCGCAAGTGCGATGGTGCGGCCCTGTCCGATCTCTTCCAGGCCTTCGAGGATGCGTTCGACACCTTCGGTGATGCCGCGATGCGCCTCGATCATCAGCACGACCACATCCGCATCTGCAGCCCCGCCCCAAGCGGCGGCTACCATGGCACGGTCCAGACGGCGGCGCGGTTTGAAGAGGCCCGGCGTATCCACAAAGACCAGTTGCGCATCGCCCTCCATCGCCACGCCACGGATACGAGCACGGGTGGTTTGCACTTTGTGCGTCACGATCGAGACTTTGGCTCCGACCATGCGGTTCAGAAGGGTGGATTTGCCTGCGTTGGGCTCTCCGATCAGGGCGATAAATCCGGCGCGTGTGCTCATGTGTCCTGCGATCCTGTTTGCAAGTGCGCACCCCTATAGCAGAATGCGCGGACGGGCCAGAGGGATTTGTCGCATTGCGGATATCAGTGAGCGAAGGCCAGTCTGCGGCCCATAGGGCGACGCTGCCCGGTCGGCCGGTGCCGGCATTGGCCGGGCTTGATCGCGCGATCAGGTTGTAGTGTTCAACGCCAGAACTTGGTTCGGATAGGCTTGGTCCCCGATCCGAAAATCTGTGACTCCGACCTGCCGGAACCCTTTGGCTAGATAGAAGTCGATTGCGGGCGTGTTCTCGGAATTGGTTGTCAGCCAAATCGACGGGCGCCCTTTTTCACGCATGTAGTCAATCGCGATATCAAGCAGCGCTGAGCCGATGCCTTTACCTTGATGGCGGTGCTGGACGTAGAACGTCACGATTTCTAGGTCAGAAAGCCCGTCCACAGGTGCGGCGCGACTTTCCGCAAGCCGAATATAGCCGTCGATCCCGTCTTCGTTTTCGGAAACCATCAAGAGGTCTTGGCCGTCCTCCAATATGGCTTCGAACCGGGCGGTCGTGAACTCGGACAGTGCGAACTCGGCAAAGAAGGCGTTCACACCACGCTTTAGATAGGTTCCGATCCAGACCTCAATCGACAGGGCCGCGAGGCTGGCGGCGTCGGCTTTCTGGGCGGGTCTGATTTTCATGATCTGGCTGCGCAGAGGATCAAGACAACTGTTCCAACAACGCCTTTGCCGCTGCCTGTTCGGCCTGTCGCTTGGAGCCTGCGGTGGCCTGAGCTTCGGTACCATTCTGCAGACGAGCGGCGATCGTGAAGATCGGGGCATGGTCAGGGCCGGTGCGTTTGACCTCGACATAGCTGGGTGGTTTCTGGCCGCGGGCCTGTGCCCATTCCTGCAGGGCGGTTTTTGCATCGCGGGCGTCGGCCTCGACCTTGTGGATGCGATCGCCCCAGAGGGCGAGGATCACGTCTCGGGCAGCCTCGAACCCTGCGTCGCGGTAGATGGCCGCGATGACCGCCTCCATCGCGTCGCCCAGCAAGGCCTGCTTGCGACGACCTCCGGACAGCATCTCGGACCGGCCCAGTTTCAGCACCGCACCCAGATCAATCTGGCGGGCCACATCGGCGCAGGCTTCCTTGCGCACCAGCGCGTTGAAACGGGGGGCCAGTTGGCCTTCGGAAGCTTTCTTGTCAGCCTCAAGCAAAGCAGTGGCCATGACGAGGCCCAGGACGCGGTCGCCCAGAAATTCAAGACGCTGATTGTCGGGGCGCGTGGCAGAGGACACCGAGCCGTGGGTCAGCGCGCGCACCAGCAGTTCAGGGTTGGAAAACTCATACCCCAAGCGCTGCTGGAACGCCTTTATCTCAGCCGATAGCTTCAATTGACCGCCTTGAAGAAGCGGTCACCGCGCCATGTCCAGAAGAACAGCATCGAGCGACCTGCGGAGGAGAACATGATCCGGTCGGCGCGACCGATCAGGTTTTCGTACGGCACAAAGCCAACGCCTCCGGCGGATTGCGGCAGACGGCTGTCGGCTGAGTTGTCGCGGTTGTCACCCATGAAGAAATAGTGGCCCTCGGGTACGGTATAGACCCCGGTATTGTCGGAGCCCTGATTGCCGATGTTCAGCACGTCGTAGGAAACGCCATTTGGCAAGGTCTCGATCAGGCGGTTCTTTTCGCAAACACCGCCGATCCCGACGGGACCGTTGGAACAGCGCGGGCGCAGGCCTTGTGGGCCCTGCGGTTCAGCAACTTCGGTGAACACACCGTCGGGTTGCTGCGGCACAGGAGTGTCGTTGAGGATGATTTGGCCTCCACGAATCTGGATACGATCACCCGGCAGGCCGATCAGTCGCTTGATATAGTCGCGCCCTGTCACCGGATGGCGGAAGACGATGACATCGCCCCGCTCGGGATCGCCACCCAGCAGACGGGAGTTGTCATCACCCTGCATCCAACCGCACACATCCTCGGCATCGATGTTCAGGCCGACGCTGGGGATGATCAGGCTGGGGCAGGACGCGTAGGAATAGCCATAGGCCATCTTATTGACGAAGAGGAAATCACCGATCAGCAGCGTCTGCTTCATGGAGCCTGAGGGAATCCAGAACGGCTGAAAGAAAAGCGTGCGGAAAACGCCCGCGATCAGTAGGGCGTAGACGATAGTTTTGATCGTCTCCCAGACGGCGTTTCCGGATTTGGCTTCCTCGGCCATACTGCTCTCTCCAGTCTATGCGTGGTTGGGGTGCTACATGCGTGTCGGGTGGAGGCAAGTCAAGGCTGCGCGGGTGCTTCTTGCAGCGGACGGGCCTCGATCACCACAAAGGCCTGCGCCCAGGGGTGATCATCGGTCAGGGTGACGTGGATGATCGCCTCGTGGCCTTCGGGAGTCATTTCTTTCAGACGCTCGGCGGCCCAACCGGTGACATGCATGACGGGCTGGCCGGTGCGCAGGTTGGTCACCGCCATGTCTTTCCACGCGATCCCCATCCGCAGGCCGGTGCCTAACGCCTTCGAGCACGCCTCTTTCGCGGCCCAGCGTTTGGCGTAGGTGCCCGCAGTATCGGCGCGACGCTCAGCCTTGCGCTGTTCGGTTTCAGTGAAGACACGGTTACGGAAGCGGTCGCCGAACCGGTCGAGCGTGCCCTGAATGCGATCAATATTTGCGAGGTCGGTGCCGATGCCGAGGATCATGTCAGACCTCCAACACAACGGTCCCGAGCTTTTGCCCCGCCTCGACCATTGCGTGTGCATTTGCCGCATCCATCAGCCCTCCGCCAGGGACGATGGCGTGGGACAGTGCGCCTTGTTCCAGCCACTGGCCCAACTGCGCCTCGCCACGACGGCGGGCGGCGGCGTCGAGTTGGTAGACGATCAGCATATGCAGGCGGATGTTCTTGAACATGAAGCCATAGAAATCCAGTTCGGGCTTCATTTGCGAAGCCGAGGCATAGCAGGCGATGGTGCCACCGGGGCGGATCATAGAAAGGGAAGCGGGTTGGTTGGCTGCGAAATCAACCTCGACAATGCGGTCTATGCCTGCGCCGTTGGTCATGTCCATCGCCGCCTCGGCCACGTCTTGCGTGCGGTAGTTGATCCATTCGGACGCGCCGGAATGGGCGGCTTTTTCATCTGAACTGACCGTTGTGATAACGCGTGCGCCGCCCAGTGCGGCCATCTGGCAGGCGTAGCGTCCGACCGTGCCTGCGCCGCCGGTCACAAGCACGGTCTGGTCAGTGATCGGTCCGTCACAATAGAGCGCGTACCATGCAGTCAAGGCGGGGATACCAAAACACGCGCCCTCGGCGAAGCCGGTCGTATCTGGAAGGAATACGGCCTGTTCGGAGGGGAGCGCGATGTATTCGGCCCCAGTGCCAAAAGCGCGTTGCCATTGGCCGTTCCAGATCCAGACACGTTCGCCGACGCGCGCGGGATCGACCCCTTCGCCTACGGCCTCAATCACTCCGGCCCCGTCCGAGTGGGGAACAACCATCGGGTATTGCATCACAGCGCCAGGGCGCGCGCCGCCGCGCAGCTTGACGTCTGAGGGGTTGATGCCGCTGGCATGGACCCGGACAAGAACGTCGCCTGGGCCGGGGTTGGGCGTGGGCAGATCGACCAACTCAAGGACATCCGCCGCCGCACCAAATCCGCGATAGGTGATTGCTTTCATGACAGTCCCTCGTCTCCTATTGGTCAGCTATTGGTCAGCCGCGTCGGGCGTTTCCAGATCGAACACCAAGACGCCCTCGGCCCCATCCACGCACAGCGCGACGAGCCGTGCGCCAAGTTGCTGGTGGGTTTCGTCACTGGCATAGCGCTGTAGGTCGGCCTGAGCCGCGAAATCCAGTGTGAAGCCGTAGGGATAGCTTGGGGATTTTGCCTCAAAATCGCGGTTGGGGCCGTGGATGAAGCCACCGCAGCCCGACAAACGGTCTGCGACCGCGCCCAGCCCATCCATCACAGCGGCAAGCTCTGCGGTGTCGTGATCAGGCTTGAGTCGCAGCATCACGCAATGGCGGATCATCATTGCACCTCAGAGGTCATGACAGGCGCACCGTGAGAATCTTGTAGCTGGCCACGCCAAAGAAACCCGCGAAGGCAAAATCAAACCAGCGGCGGGCGCGGCGATAGGCGTTGACCATGCGCGCAGACGAAAACAAGAAGGCGTAGCCGATGAAGATCAGCAGTGAACCCGCATAGAGCATGGCGAAATAACCCAGCAGCATAGCAAGGCTGGCGTCATTTGGCGCAACGATGGCGTAGATCGAGCCCCAGCTGAGGATCGCCTTGGGGTTGGTCAGATGGATCGCCGCACCTTTGGCAAATATCGTACCCAATGAGCCGGTGACCGGATTGCCCAGCGCCACTTCATCCGAAGTCAGCGCGCGACGTAGCGCCTTGAGCGCCAGCCAGCCCAGATAAGCGACGCCGATATAGCGGATCACCTCGAACACCCAGACATTGGCCAGCATGATCGCCGACAGCCCCAGCGCGGCGGCGATGCCCCACGCGGCGGACCCGGCGCAGATGCCCAGCGCAAAGGCCAGACCGGCGGTGCGGCCTTCGTTCATGGCGGTTCCTGCGATGCCCATGGTGGCAGGGCCCGGAGAGCCCCCGGCCATGAGCCATGCAAACCAGATCGCCACAAAACCGGGTGTGATCATGCCCGCGCCTCGTCCATCAGGCGGCGCATTTCGTGAACCGCAGGGGTGAGGCCCCGGAATATCGCCTCGCCGATCAGGAAGTGGCCGATGTTCAGCTCTCGCACTTCAGGGAAGGCTGCCACCGGTTGCACGGTGTCGTAAGTCAGCCCGTGACCCGCATGAACTTCAAGACCCAGCGAATGGGCATAGGCGGACATCTCGCGCAGGGCTTCCAGTTCGCGCGCGGCGTCGTCCAGTTTGCCTTCGGCGTGGAAATCGCAATAGGCACCGGTGTGCAGTTCGATCACCTCGGCCCCAATGCGGTGGGCGGCGTCGATCTGGCGCTGGTCGGCGGCGATGAAGATGGACACGCGGCAACCCACATCGCGCAGGGGCGCAATGAAATGGGCCAGCTTATTTTCCTCGCGCGCGACTTCTAACCCCCCTTCGGTTGTGCGTTCCTCGCGCTTTTCGGGAACGATGCAGACAGCGTGCGGCTTGTGGCGCAGAGCGATTTTCTGCATCTCGTCCGTTGCGGCCATCTCGAAGTTCAGCGGCACCGACAGGATCTCCATCAACCCGTCGATATCGGCGTCCGAGATGTGGCGGCGATCTTCGCGCAGATGTGCTGTGATGCCGTCGGCCCCGGCCTCTTCCGCGATCCGGGCGGCGCGTAGTGGGTCGGGATAGGCCCCGCCGCGCGCATTCCGCACGGTGGCTACGTGGTCGATATTCACGCCCAGACGCAAACGGTTGTCAGACATCTTTCGAATCCTTCATTGTCCCTGAGGTCGAGCCTAGTGGTTTTGTCGGGGGAACGTCAGCCTCTGCCTGAGCAAGGCGTTTGATTTGTTCAAACTTCGCTTTGATTCTGGCGCGGCGGCGTTGCTGATAAGTACGGATAAGCGGCAGGCTAAGATAGGCGCAGATCACTCCGGCCACGATGCCTGGAATGACCCCGCCGATCATATAAGGAAAGAACACATCGTCATAGAACCGGCTAAGCCCGTGCCAGTCCGCCTCGCGATGGGTAAACATGGCGATGCAATTGTCCTTGAGATCGCCCATCGCATCCGCAAATTTCCCCATCAACCCATCGGTATCGTCTTTGCGGAACTTGGTCCCCAGCAGGAAATGCCCGGTTTGCAGGCTGATGACCGCGATCGGCACATAGGTCAGGGGATTGCCAAAGAACGTGCCGCTGAGCGCGGCAAGAATGTTGCCGTTCAGCAGGCGCGCCAGCACGGCGGCGACCAGGAAATGCAAGCCATAGAAAGGCGTGAACGAGGCAAACACCCCTGCCCCGATGCCACGCGCGATGCGTTCCGGGCTGTCAGGCAGGCGCCGAACCCGATGTTTGACATAGTGAAAGGCACGGGTCCATCCGCCGCGCGGATAGACGAACTCTGACGCGACTTGGACAGGCGAGCGGCGATCTCGGCGCTTGAAAACCACTCGTGATCACCCCTTCTCAGCCAGCCGCAACGGCGGGTTTCGCACTTTCCCGGTACCGTTCGACCGCAGCAACGTCGCTTTCAGCCTCGAGCATCAGCATCAGCGAATGCAACTGTTCAAGATCGCGAAGTTCGACATTGATCATCAGCCGATAAAAATCCGGTTTGCGGTCGACAAATTCGAGGTTCGAGATATTGGCCTTTTTCTCGCCGATCAATGTGCAAATACGCCCCAGCACCCCGGCATCATTGCCGATGGTCAAATCCAGCGTCGCGCCATAGACGGCGGGGTGGGTGCCCGAATGCCAGTGCAGATCAACCCAGCGCTCGGGTTCATTTTCAAACTCGGTCAGGCGATCGCAGTCGATGGCGTGCACGACAACACCTTTGCCACGATAAGTAATTCCGACGATGCGCTCGCCTGGCAGTGGCTGGCAACAGGGGGCACGATCGAATTTCTGGCCCGGTTCAAGCCCGATCACAGCACGACGGGGCGAGATCGCGTCGCCATCATCCTTGGTGAGTTCGGGGTATACGGCTTCGACCACCTCATGGGCGGTCAACTCGGCACTGCCCAGACGGGCCAGCAACTCGTCCCGATCTTTTAAACGCAGGTGTTTGGCCGCGGTTTCCAGCGCCTTGTCGGTGGCTTTGCGGCCCAGGTTTTCGAACCCGGCGCGGGCCAGTTCCTTACCCAGCTTGATGAAGCGTTCCCGGTCGACCTCGCGCAAGGCGCGGCGGATCGAGGTGCGGGCTTTGCCGGTAACCGCGATCTCAAGCCAAGTGACCTGCGGGCTCTGGCCATCGGCGGTGATGATGTCCACCGATTGACCGTTCTTGAGCCGGGTCCAGAGCGGCACACGAATGCCATCAACCTTGGCCCCCACGCAGGCATGACCAATGCGGGTGTGGATTGCGTAAGCAAAATCAATCGGCGTCGCCCCACGCGGCAGTTTCACCACATCGCCCTTGGGGGTGAAGCAGAACACCTGGTCCGAATACATCTCGAGCTTCACAGCTTCGAGGAAATCCTCATGATCATCCTCACTGTCGAATTGCTCGGTCAGGTTTGCGATCCACTTTGCCGGGTCAACCGCAAAGGGGTTTTCGGACCGCACACCGTCGCGATAGGACCAGTGCGCTGCAACGCCGGTTTCGGCCACATCGTGCATCTGACGGGTGCGGATCTGGACCTCGACCCGTTTGCCGTCGCGCCCCGAAACTGTTGTGTGGATCGAGCGATAACCGTTCGATTTCGGTTGGCTGATATAGTCCTTGAATCGCCCTGGCACCGCGCGCCAGCGCTGGTGGATGGCACCGAGTGTGCGATAGCAGTCTTCCTCGGTCTGGGTGATGATGCGGAACCCGTAGATGTCGGACAAACGTGAGAAACCCTGATCCTTTTCCTGCATCTTGCGCCAGATCGAATAGGGTTTCTTGGCACGACCAAAGACTTCGGCTTCAATGCCCGCCTTTTCCAATTCGTGCCGCATGTCGCCGGTGATGCGATGAATCACGTCGCCGGTTTCGCGTTGCAGAGTGATAAAGCGGCGGATGATCGACTGGCGGCCTTCGGGGTTCAGGACGCGGAAGGCAAGGTCTTCGAGTTCCTCGCGCATCCATTGCATCCCCATCCGGCCCGCAAGCGGCGCGTAAATATCCATTGTCTCACGCGCTTTTTGCACCTGCTTTTCAGGGCGCATCGCCTTGATCGTGCGCATGTTGTGCAGGCGGTCGGCGAGTTTGACCAGAATAACCCGAAGGTCCTTGGACATGGCCATGAACAGCTTGCGGAAATTCTCGGCCTGTTTGGTCTCACGGCTGGACAGCTGCAGGTTGGTCAGCTTGGTGACGCCATCGACCAGCTTGGCGACCTCATCCCCGAACAGTTCGGTAACCTTGCCATAACTGGCTTTGGTGTCTTCGATCGTGTCGTGCAACAGGGCCGTTATAATGGTCGCATCATCCAGACGCTGTTCGGTCAGGATGGCGGCAACGGCAACGGGGTGCGAGAAATAGGGCTCGCCGGAATGGCGGAACTGGCCTTCATGCATCTGTTGGCCAAATTCATAGGCCCTTTCGATGCGGTCGGCATTTGTCTTGGGATTGTAATTGCGGACCAGCGCAATCAGGTCTTCTTCTGAAATCATCCGGTCCGCACCTTTGTCGCTTGGGTTACCCTTGGCCCTGGGCCTCCATCAGAGCGCGCAGGAGCTTTTCTTCCGACATGTCGTCATCCGCCGGCTTGTCGGATTCCGCACCCATTAGCAGGGCCATCTGATCTTCTTCGGGCTCATCAACCTCGATCTGGGTCTGGTTGGCTTCGATCAGACGCTCGCGCAGCTCATCAGCGCTTTGGGTTTCGTCGGCGATTTCGCGTAGCGAGACGACAGGGTTCTTGTCGTTATCGCGGTCAACGGTGATCGGGCCACCAGCAGAAATCTCGCGCGCCCGGTGGGCCGCAAGCATCACCAGTTCGAACCGGTTCGGGACCTTGTCTACACAATCTTCGACCGTAACGCGGGCCATGGGGCGCTCTCCGTAAATGAATCCGTGGCAGGAAGGGGTTTATCTAAGCGCGAATCCCCGCCTTGACAAGCAAGAAATGCCGCAAATGCGAGGATCACAGAGGCTTGACCTCTGCCACCTCATCGGGCGGCAAGGCTGCAACCATCTGCGTCACTGTCCGGTCCAGAACGGGATGGCGCCAATCGGGGGCGACATCCATCATGGGAACAAGCACAAAAGCGCGGTCCTGCAAGCGCGGATGGGGCAGGATAAGGTGTTCCGGCGCAGATTTGGTCTGATCTTCGGGGGGAAGGGTCAGCCAGCGCTGGTATTCGGCGTCATCCGGCAGCACAAGTTCATCCCAACAGACCAGATCGAGGTCCAGAGTGCGCATGCCCCAACGCTGTTCACGGGCGCGCTCAAAATCATGTTCGATGCGGTGCAGCAGGTCCAGAACACCCTGTGGCGTGAGGTCCGATTCGATCAAAACCGCTGCGTTGACATAGTCCGGCCCTGCCCCTGCCGGAAAGCATGGGGTGGCAAAAAACCGGCTTGTCTTGCGAATCACCAAGCCCGCCTCGGCCATCGCGATCAGCGACCGCTCAAGTGTCACCTTGGGCCCACAACCTCTCAGACTGAGATTTGCCCCTAGGGCAATGACCGCTTTTGACAAGGTTTTGTCCACTTCAGACCCCATATTCGGACCAGAGAATACTTGCGATAAAGCCTAAAACACCTATTTTAAGGACACCATTGCACTGACCTATTACTTTATCACTCACGGAGCTCACGGTGCGGTGGCTTATACCGGAAGGACCATTTTATGTTTTACAAGGACGAACGGCTAGCGCTGTTCATCGACGGCTCGAATCTTTATGCAGCCGCCAAAGCACTGGGGTTTGACATCGACTACAAGTTGCTGCGTCAGGAATTTATGCGCAGAGGCAAACTGCTTAGAGCTTTCTACTACACAGCGCTACTGGAAAATGACGAGTATTCCCCGATCCGGCCTCTGGTGGACTGGCTGCACTATAATGGCTTCACCATGGTCACCAAACCGGCCAAGGAATACACCGACAGCATGGGGCGTCGGAAGGTCAAGGGAAACATGGATATCGAGCTTACCGTCGATGCCATGGAACTGGCACCACGCGTTGATCATATCGTACTGTTTTCGGGCGATGGGGATTTCCGCCCGCTGATCGCAAGCCTGCAACGGCAGGGCGTACGTGTTTCCGTTGTTTCGACCATCCGTAGCCAGCCGCCGATGATTTCGGACGAACTGCGCCGCCAGGCCGATAACTTCATTGAGCTGGAAGACCTGCGCGACGTGATCGGCCGCCCTCCGCGCGAGATGCCGACTGAACCCCGCAGCGTCGCAGCTGCAGGCGGGCACTGACCCCACCAAACCCCACCACTCACCAATGGGGGTTGGCAAGAATATGCGCGGCCAGGGCCAGAAGCCCTGGCCGCGCGACTTTAAAGGTATAGGTGCTGAAAACACCCTTGTGCTAACAGCGATTCATGTCAGTGAAATGACGCAGTGCTGTCTGGACCATGGCAATGAAAAGACCTAGGTGTTCGGTCCAGGAGATCGCCGAATGACAAAGCCGCCGCTGACATTATATCTGGCCGCCCCGCGCGGGTTCTGCGCCGGTGTGGACCGTGCCATCAAGATTGTGGAAATGGCCCTTCAAAAATGGGGGGCGCCTGTCTATGTGCGCCATGAGATTGTTCACAACAAATTCGTCGTCGACGGTCTGCGCGCCAAGGGTGCCGTGTTTGTCGAGGAGCTGGACGAATGCCCTGATGATCGCCCGGTGATCTTCTCGGCCCACGGTGTGCCAAAATCGGTGCCCGCCACAGCAGCCCAGCGCGAGATGATATATGTCGACGCCACCTGCCCGCTTGTATCCAAGGTGCATGTCGAAGCGCAGCGCCACGCGGATGCCGGGCTGCAGATGATCATGATTGGTCACAAGGGCCATCCCGAAACAATCGGCACCATGGGACAGCTGCCCGATGGCGAGGTACTGCTGGTTGAAACGGTAGAAGATGTGGCGCAGGTCGCTGTGCGTAACCCCGAAAAGCTGGCCTTTGTCACCCAGACAACCCTATCGGTGGATGACACCAAGGACATTATTGCCGCGCTTGAGGCCCGCTTCCCCGCCATCGTCGGGCCGCACAAGGAAGACATTTGTTATGCCACCACCAACCGGCAGGAAGCGGTGAAAGCCGTCGCTCCGAAAGCCGATGCCTTGCTGGTGGTGGGTGCGCCGAACTCATCGAATTCACGTCGTCTGGTCGAGGTCGCCTCGCGCGCCGGATGCAGTTATGCGCAGCTGGTGCAGCGCGCGACCGAGATCGACTGGCGTGCGCTGGAAGGAATTTCCAGCATTGCGGTTAGCGCCGGGGCATCCGCGCCCGAGGTGCTGGTGAACGAGGTGATCGACGCATTCCGCGACCACTACGATGTCACCGTCGAGCTGGTCGAAACCGCTGTCGAGAATGTCGAGTTCAAAGTTCCCCGCGTATTGCGGGAACCAGCATGAGCGGCATCCCCCGCGCGCCGTTATTCCTTGGTTTGGCTGGGCTGATCCCGTTTGTGTGGGGCGCGCTGACTTATCTGAACGGTGATTTGAACGATTGGGGTCGGCAGACGCTGGGGTCGCGCTTCGTGGGGCCGTATATTCAGCTATTTTATGGCTCGGTAATCCTGAGTTTCATGTCGGGCGTGCTGTGGGGCTTCGCCACCAAAACCTCAGGTAACAAAGCTGCGGCCTGCTACACCTTGTCGGTGTTGCCTGCACTTTGGGCATTTTTCACGACCGGCGGCGGTCCGGTGAATGCGGGCACCAACCTGATGTATGGGTTTGCGGGCTTGCTTTTGCTGGACGCCATGTTCTCATATTGGCGGTTGACCCCGGTCTGGTGGATGCGGCTGCGCGTCCTGCTAACCGCTGTCGTGCTGACCTGTCTTGCTGTGGGAGTTTACCTGTGAGTGATGAACGGACCATCAAGGCCTACTCGGATCGCGTTGCGGATTACCTAAGGATCCCCCTGCCCGCCGAGCAGCTAGAGGCGCGTCAGGCTTTTGTAGATGCGGTCCGCGAGGGTGGATATGTGCTGGATCTGGGCTCGGGTCCCGGATCAGACAGCGCGTTTCTGATGCGGCAAGGGCTGAAGGTACGGGCGCTGGATGCAACCCCTGCCTTTGTTGAACATGCGCGGAGCAACGGTGTTGACGCCCACCTTGGCACCTTCGATGACGTCACAGAGGTAGCAGAGTATGACGGCGTCTATGCCAGTTTCTGCCTGCTGCACGCCCCGCGCGCCGATTTCCCGCGTCATCTGAACGCGATCCACACCGCACTGAAGCCGGGCGGGCAGCTGTTTCTGGGAATGAAGCTGGGCACGGGCGAGCATCGCGATGATTTGGACCGTTACTATACCTATTATTCAGAGACCCAGATCAAGGACGCCCTGACCTCGGCAGGTTTCACCATTGATCGTACCGTGCAGGGAATGGGGAAAGGTTTGGCCGGGTCTTACGACGGGTTCATTCTGGTATTCGCTCATGCCTGATCTCTTTGCCTATACCGATGGTGCCTGTTCCGGAAATCCCGGCCCCGGCGGCTGGGGCGTACTGCTGCGCGCGATGGATGGCGAGACCATCCTGAAAGAACGCGAGCTGAGCGGAGGCGAAGCCGAGACAACCAACAACCGGATGGAACTGCTGGCTGCAATCAGTGCTTTGGAGACGCTGGAGCGGCCCTCGAAACTGACCATCGTCACCGACAGCGCTTATGTGAAGAACGGCGTGACGGGATGGATTTTCGGGTGGAAGCGGAACGGCTGGAAGACGTCGAACAAGAAGCCGGTCAAAAATGTCGATCTGTGGCAGCGGCTGGATGAGGCGCAAGAGCGGCATCAGGTGACCTGGGAATGGGTCAAGGGCCATGCGGGCCATCCCGAAAATGAACGCGCGGATGAGTTGGCACGCGCTGGCATGGCTCCATTCAAACCTAAGAAGGCGCAGGCGTGAGCGGGCTTGCCCTGCTGGATTACGCCTCGGTTTTGGTCTTTGCGCTGACCGGTGCGCTGGTGGCCAGCCGAGCGCAGCTTGATCTGGTCGGGTTTGCGTTCATCGCCTGCCTGACGGCAGTGGGCGGTGGTACCGTACGCGACTTGCTGCTGGACCGACATCCGATCTTCTGGGTCGGTCAGCCCGCTTATATCCTGATCGCTTGCGGCGCTGCGGTACTGGTGTTTTTTACCGCTCATCTGGTCGAAAGCCGGTATAATTGGCTGGTCTGGTTGGACAGTTTCGCCCTGTCCATCGCGGTCGCTGCTGGCACGGGTGCAGCGTTGTCACTGGATCAATCCGGTATCATCGTAGTGCTGATGGGGGTGACCACGGGCTGTTTGGGCGGCTTGATGCGTGACGTGGTGTGCAACGAGGTGCCGCTGGTACTGAAACAGGGTGAGCTTTATGTATCCTGCGCCTTTATCGGAGCCTTGACCGCTGTGTTTGCCACCCGCCTCGGGCTGGAAGGCCTGCTGGCATTGGGCTTATGTGCATTGATTTGCTGGGCGTTGCGCGCCGGATCTCTGCTGTTCGGTTGGCAGTTGCCGGTTTACAAGGCCCGACCGCCTCGGCAATAGGGTAGAAACGGACAAGAGATCGCGATGACCTACAGACTTTCGTTTCTGGCCACGGCACTGCTGCTAACGGCATGTGCAGAGCAATACGCCCCGGTCAGCTTCACGGCAGTGGGCAATCAGATCGTCGCATCCGGAACGATCGACCACACAACGCTCAGCGCGTTTGAAGAAGTGATGGACGAAAACCCCGAGATCAAGACACTGGTGCTGCAAAATATCGAAGGTTCGGTCGATGATGACTCGAATGTGGTCTTCAGTCGCGTAGTGCGTGAGGAAGGGTTCGACACGGTGGTTCCGTCAAACGGGCTGGTGGCCTCGGGCGGCACCGATTTGTTTCTAGCGGGTAACCGACGCGTGCTGGAACCCGGCGCCTGCGTGGGGGTCCACAGCTGGGGCGGCGGCGGCTATGTCGCTGCGGAGCTACCCGAAGATCACCCCGAGCATGACCGGTATTTGAACTATTTCGAAGATATCGGCGTCGATCCCGACTTCTACTGGTTCACGCTGGATGCAGCATCCGAGGAAGAGATGCACTGGATGACGGCGTCCGAGGCGAACCGGTTCGACATGACTACACGGTCCGCCACTCGCCTTGGCACTGCCGCAATCTGCGACGAACGTTAGCGACTGAGCAGCCGCGCGCCGATTTCCTTGACGAATTTCGCCGCCACCATGGCGGTCATGCCATAGGGGTCGCGGTGCGGGTTCAACTCGACAATATCCGCGCCGACCAGCTGCCCTTTGAAGCGATGGATCAGGTCGATCACCTCGCGCGTGCTGAGTCCGCCGGGTTCGTGATGCGACACCCCGGGGGCAAAGGCCGGGTCCAGCGCATCTAGGTCCAGTGACAGGTAAACCGGGCCATCAAAGCTGATCTCAAGATCGGGGCTCCAGTTGCGCATGTCGATCACCTCGACCCCGAACTTGTCGGCCTGTTCCTGTTGGTGCATGTTCATGGTGCGGATCCCGACCTGCACCAGACGGTTGATCTTGCCGGTTTCCATCACGCGGGCAAACGGGCAGCCATGGCCCAGCGGGCCGATCTGCTGACTGTCATAGAGGTCGGGGTGGCTGTCGATATGCAAGACATTCAGCCCCTCATACCGGTCCGCGTGGGCCTTGATCAGCGGATAGGCGACCGAGTGATCGCCCCCCAACGACAATAATCGTGCACCGGCTTCGATCCGGGCGGCGGCCCCTGCCTCGATCCGGTCGATGGGTTCCTGCCCCATCATCTCGAACACATCCAGATCGCCGGTATCCTTGAAACGGTCGGTTGCGCCCAGATCAGTGCCATCCTCGGCGGTCAGGTTGGCCGCGCCGGAATGCAACGCCTCGCGGATGCGACCCGGGGCAAACGCGGGGCCTTGCAGGAATGAGGAATGCAGGTCCAACGGCACACCCATCAGGGCGACGTCTCCGGCGGTCAGATCATGCGACATGAGAGGCCTTTCAACAAAGAATTGACGGGACATTGGTCGCAGATCACGGTCGGGTCAAGCGATCAGCGGCGGATATATGTCTGCCAGAGCCAGATCACCAAGAGCGCCCCCAGAACGGCGCCGATAAACCCTGAGAGCCAGCCCATCACGGTGATGAGCGTGCGCAGTACCAAACCGCCCACCAAAGCGCCGACAATGCCGATCAGCATGGTGGTTGGAATATCGGCCTCGATCCGCATTAGGCGGGTGGCGAGGAAACCTGCAGCGGCTCCGACGATGATCAGGGCGATGATCGGCATATCATTTCCTCCAATGCGTGGGCACGATGATCAACGCACCGATCGAGGACAGCACCGCGTCCAACCCCGGCGGGCCAAAGCTGATGCCGAACATGATGCGCACGAAATAGAACAGGAAAGCACCACCCACGCAGATGATGATCGACTGCAGATAGCCGTTATGGGTAAAGCCAGTCTGTTCAGACAGATAGCCTACGATCCCGGCAATCACGACCGTGCCCATCATGATCATGATCATGTACGCCTACTCCGATGACAGGCGGGTCCCGGCCGGCATGGGCCATCCCCGCAGAAAAGTTTCCCTATCCTGCGCGCCCTTGCCTGCCCGTTGCAAGCGCAGCAGCTCAACCGCGCCTTCGCCACAGGCCACGCACAGGTGGTCATCCAGTACCTCGCCGGGCGTGCCCTGCCCTTCGGCCAGCCGCGAAGCCAGTAGTTTGATCCGATTACCCTCGACCTCGGTCCATGCGCCGGGGAACGGGGAGAGACCGCGGATTTTTCTATCCACTTCGGATGCGGGGGCCGACCAATCGATCCGCGCCTCGGCTTTGTCGATCTTGGCGGCGTAGGTCACGCCCTCATCGGGCTGCGGGTCAGGTGTAAGGCTGTGCAGTTTGGCCAGAGCCTCAACGATCAGAGCCGCGCCCATATCCGACAGGCGGTCATGGAGTTGCGCCGTGGTTTCCTCAATCCCGATCTCGGTGGCCTCGCGCAGCAGAACGGGGCCTGTATCCAACCCAGCCTCCATCTGCATGATACAAACACCGGTTTGCACATCGCCTGCCATGATCGCGCGGTGTATTGGCGCGGCCCCACGCCAGCGCGGCAACAGGCTGGCGTGAATGTTCAGGCAGCCATGGGTTGGCGCGTCCAGAATAGGTTGTGGCAGGATCAGGCCATAGGCGACGACCACCGCGATATCGGCATTCAGCGCTGCAAAGCTGGCCTGTTCTTCGGGTGATTTCAGCGAGGTGGGGTGGCGAACGTCCAGACCCAGGGCCAAGGCACGCGCGTGCACCGAGGTTGGACGGTCTTTTTTACCGCGACCGGCGGGGCGTGGCGGTTGGCAATAGACGGCGGCGATTTCGTGCCCGGCACGGACCAGCGCATCCAGCACCGGCACCGAGAAATCTGGCGTTCCCATGAAGATGATACGCATCCGTCCCTCCGTAGGATGGGGTTTCACCCCTTCTTCTGTGCTTTGCGCAGCAGCATGTCGCGTTTGACCTTGCTGAGCCGGTCGAAATACATCCGCCCGTTCAGGTGGTCGATCTGATGCTGCACGCTGGTGGCCTCGATGCCGACAAAATCACGGCGGTCGATCTGGCCCTGTTCGTTGAGAAATTTCACGGTCACTGCGCGCGGTCGCTTCACCTTGGCAGACACGCCGGGCAAGTTCGGGCTGGCCTCGTCATGTTCGCGCAGTTCGATCGAACTGTGCAGGATTTCCGGATTGGCCAGACGCACGGCGCGGCCCCGCTCGGTCGAGCCATCCACGACAGCCAGCCGCAGCATCACTCCGATCTGAGGCGCGGCAAGGCCGACGCCTGGCATGGCCTCCATCGTGTCGATCATATCGTTCCAGATGGCGCGGATGTCATCATTGATCTCGGGGACGTCCTCGGCCTTGGTGCGCAGGCGTTTGTCGGGCCATGGCAGGCAGGTTCGCACCGTCATGTGCGTGCCTTTTCGCGTTTCAGCTTCTGCATCTTGCGCGTAATCATCTGACGCTTGAGCGGTTTGAGATAGTCGATGAAGAGCTTACCGTTCAGATGGTCGATCTCATGCTGCACGCAGGTGGCCCAGAGATCGTCAAAGGTTTCCTGCTGCAGATTTCCGTCGCGATCCATCCATGTTACGTCCACCACCTTGGGGCGGGTGACCTCGGCATATTGCTCGGGGATCGACAGGCAGCCTTCTTCGTAAACGTTGGTCTCGTCCGAGGAGGCGATGACCTCGGGGTTGAACATCACCAGTGGGCGTGGGGCCTCACCTTCTTCTCTGACGCAGTCCACCACGATCAGCCGGTCGAGCACACCGATCTGCGGCGCAGCAAGGCCAATACCGGGCGCGTCATACATCGTCTCCAGCATGTCATCAGCCAGTTTGCGCAGATCGTCGGTGATGTCGGCCACCGGCGCGCAGACCTTTTTCAGGCGGGGATCGGGATGGATCAGGATATTGCGTTTCATGAGGCTGATTTAGGCCATCGCGCCCGCCACCGCAACGGCCCCCTTGCACATGGCGGATTTGAGGTTAGCTTCGCCTCGACAGATGGAGATGACATGACTTTCAACGACCTGATCGACCGCCGGGGCACCAACTCTTCAAAATGGGACAAGATGGAGCAGCTTTACGGTGTCGCCCCCGAGGATGGGCTGGCCATGTGGACGGCTGATTCCGACTATGCCACGGCCCCTTGCGTGATCGAGGCGGTGCGGGAAGCGGCCGATCATGGCGCGTTTGGATATTCATGGATGCACCCGGATTATCTGAATGCAATCCAGTGGTGGATGAAGACACGCCACAACTGGGAGATCGACACCGATTGGATTCTGACCTCGCAAGGGTTGGGCAATGCGATTGCCCTGTGTCTGGATGTTTGGAGTGAACCGGGAGATGGCGTCGTGATCTTCACGCCCGTCTACCATGAGTTTGCCCATAAGGTGAACAAATCCGGCCGCCGCGTGGTGGAATGCCCGCTGATACGCGATGGCGACAGCTATGGGCTTGATCTGGACGATGCGCAGTCGCGGTTGGACGGATCAGAAAAGCTGCTGCTGTGGTGCTCGCCGCAAAACCCGTCAGGTCGGGTCTGGACGCCGGATGAACTGCGCGCTGTAGCGGCGTTTGCGGAGCGCAACGGGCTGATCCTTGTGTCGGACGAGATTCACCATGATCTGGTTTATCCGGGCAATACCTTCGTACCGATGGATACGGCCGCCCCCGACGCGCGCCCGTGGACGGTGACACTGACCGCGGCGTCGAAAACATTCAACATCGCCGGTCAGCGTACCGGCAACATGATCATTCCCGACGCCAAGCTGCGGGCCGAGATGCGGCACCGGATCACCACGCTGGACTATGACCCCAGTGCGTTGGGTGTGGCGATGATCACTGCCGCCTATTCGCCGGAAGGTGCAAAATGGGTCGATGAACAAATTGCCCACCTGGACGCGAACCGGAAGCTGTTTGATGCTACCATAGCCGAGATACCGGGCCTGTGGTCGATGCCGCTTCAGGCGACCTATCTGGCATGGGTCGATTTTTCGGGCACGGGTATGAGCCACGATGAGTTTGTCCGCCGCCTACGCGAAGATGCGCGGATCGCGACATCCTCTGGCCCCGGTTTCGGCACCGGTGGAGAAACCTTCGAGCGCTTCAATCTGGCCACCCAACGCGAGCGGGTTGAAGAAGCCTGTGCGCGATTGAAAGCAGCCTTTGGCGATTTGCAATGAACCCCGTTCAAAAATAAACGGAGGCACGTCATGCCCAACCACCTTTTTACGCTTCCGGACATCCCGAGCATCCCGGTGCAGGGGGAACAGGCGACCTATCCGATCGGGCGGATTTTCTGCGTGGGCCGCAACTATGCGGCCCACGCTGCCGAGATGGGGCATGAGGTGGATCGTCAGGCGCCGTTTTACTTCACCAAATCCGCGCCCAACGCGGTTTTGACCAGAGCGCATGTGCCGTATCCGGCAGGGACCGAGGATTATCATCATGAAATGGAACTGGCCGTTGCCATCGGCAAGCCGGTTTTTCAGGCCACAGCCACTGAGGCCCGCAACGCGATTTTTGGCTATGGCTGTGCGCTGGACATGACGCGCCGCGACCTGCAGATCCGCGAGCGCAACAAACAGCGCCCCTGGGATCTGGGCAAGGATGTGGAAAACGGCGCGGTCTTCGCTCCGCTGACCCGCGCCGATGACTGGAGCCCATCTGATGACAAGCGCATCTATCTGAGCGTCAATGAGCGGGTCGTACAAGACGCCACATTGTCAGAGTTGGTCTGGAAGATCGATGAACTGATCTCCCATCTATCGGGCTTCTACCATTTGCGCCCCGGCGATCTGATCCTGACCGGCACACCCGCCGGGGTCGGGCCTGTGGTCGCCGGAGACCGAATTGAAGGCGGCATCGATGGTTTGGCTCCTGTGCACCTGACCCTGACGGCCTCCGACTAAACCGTCCGGCCTGATCCCTTAGAATCTTGAGGCCCCATTGCCGCCCGAGCGCCGGTGGCGCGTCGGTGCCAAAGGTCAAACGGTGCGCGCGTCAGTCTCGGTTTTCAAGCAATGCGATCGGTGCATCCGGGGCGCGGTAGAAATCCAGCGGGGCCTTGTCGGCTGCCACGGTGCTGCGCTTGAACTCATAGCGCATCTCACCCACCGCTTCTTCATCTGCGATGATCAGGCACTGATACATGTGATTGGCACCGTCATAGATATCGACGAGCCCGCGCAGGCGTGGCGTGGTTTCGGCCTCGACGGTGAAACCATCCTTCCACAATGTCAAAATTTTGAAGCTATTGTCGCCAACCTCCACCCGCAAACGGCTGGATTTCTTGAGGGTAGCGATTCGGGCCGCATCCAATTCGGCGCGAATTTCCTTGGAAACATAGGTACTCATAATAAACTTCCCCCCTTAACACTCATTAGTCTGACGCGATTCCTGTAAAAATCCAGTGAACGGCGTCACATAAGTTTTGGCATTGCGGTTCTGGTGCCCAGACACCGCATCCCACCTGTGCGCGCATGCAGGCCTGATGCGCGCCCGGTGAAATAGGATCGGGGCGCAAGACGGCCTATCTTTGACCCAATCGCAATGCGAAAGGAATAACGATGGGCCTGCTTGTCGACGGCGAATGGCATGACACCTGGTATGACACCAAATCCACAGGCGGGGCGTTCAAACGCTCGGCCGCACAGTTTCGCAACTGGATCACCGCCGATGGCGCGCCCGGCCCCTCGGGGCGCGGCGGGTTCGAGGCGGAATCTGGGCGCTATCACCTTTATGTCTCGCACGCCTGCCCTTGGGCGCACCGCACACTGATCTTTCGTGAGTTGAAAGGGCTGAGCGACCACATCTCGGTCTCGGTCGTGCATCCGGATATGCTGGATAAAGGTTGGACCTTTGAGACCGACGACCATGGCGCGACCGGCGACAAACTGTTCGGATCAGAATTTGCCCATCAAATCTACACCCGTGCCGACCCTCACTATTCGGGCCGCGTTACGGTTCCGATCCTGTGGGACAAAGTTGAGAAAACGATCGTGTCGAACGAAAGCTCGGAAATCATCCGCATGTTCAACTCGGCTTTCAACGGGATCACCGGCAACACAGACGACTACTGGCCCGAGGCAATGCGGGACGAGATCGAAGAGGTCAACGCGCGCATCTATTCCGATGTCAATAACGGGGTCTACAAATCCGGCTTTGCCACCTCGCAAGAAGCTTATGACGCCGCGGTTGGCCCTCTGTTCGACACGCTGGACTGGCTTGAGGATCGTCTGGCCCGGAACCGCTATCTTATGGGTGACCGCGTGACTGAGGCCGACTGGCGCCTGTTCACCACATTGATCCGGTTCGACCCGGTTTATCATTTACATTTCAAGTGCAACAAGCGTCGGTTGGTGGACTACCCGGACCTCTGGGCCTTTACGCGGGAGCTATATCAATGGCCCGGCGTGGCGCAGACAGTGAACATGAACCACATCGTGCGCCACTATCACTACAGCCATGACAGCATCAATCCGCACCGAATTATTCCGGTGAATCCAACGTTGGACTATTCAGAACCCCATGGGCGGGATCAGCGCCCCGCCGCGTAGTGTTCGACCATGGCCGCCAGATCCTCGGGCGGGGTCGAGCTTTGGACATAGGCGCAGGCATTGGCGCTATGGGCAAAGATTGATCCGTCCGAGAAGAATGTGGTGTTGGTGACGAAGATCACTCGCGCCTCGGGCCTGCGATAGCTTGCGAAATCGGCAACCGCCAAGGCGCTGCCGGTTTCCAGAACCAGATCCAGCACGATGATATCGAATGCGGTACCATACAGTGCCAGGATCGCGGCCTCTTGCGTTTCGACCAGCGTGACTTCGGCCTCCTGCCTTTGCAGATGCCGCTGCCAGACCCGACCTAGATCGGGGTTACTCTCAACAATCAGTACTTTCATTTGCAACAACCTCGGCACGTGATATGGGTGAGTGGTGCCGACCCCTGTTGTCCGTGATCACGCGATTTCCTTAACAAAGTGTTAACAAGGCCCGCACAGCGCCGTGATCGGGCGGATTCGCTTGTAAGAACGGCAAAAATCCGCTTGAAGCATGAGAAATAGGCGATTCCGGCTGGGGCAGATGGTTGGACAGGATGACAGATTGAACCCTCGGGCTGCGCGCGATCATGGCGGAGGGCTGGATGGCGCGATGACGCGGTTTGGGGGCACGCGCGCAGACTGGATCGATCTGTCCACGGGGATCAATCCGCATGCTTATGAGGTCTCGGGCCTGCAGCCTCCGGACTGGAAGGAACTGCCGGATCATGGCGCGTTCGAACGCCTCTCGGACGCGGCGCGGGTGTTTTGGAACGTGCCTGATGGGGCCGAGATTCTGCCATCGCCTGGTGCCTCTGCGGTGATTGCCCGCGTGCCCGCGCTGACCAAAGCCGGCCGCGTGCAGATCACGATGCCCACTTATAACGAACATGCCGCTGCATTCACCGCTCAGGGTTGGACGATGCACGAGAGCGGCCCGGCTCAGGCACGTGTCATCGTAAACCCCAACAATCCTGATGGGCGCATCTGGCAGGACGCGGATGTCGACGCGCCGCTGACGGTGATCGATGAAAGCTTCTGCGACGTAACGCCCGAAGCCTCGCTGATTCATCTGGCCCAGCGGCCCGGCATCGTGGTGCTGAAGAGCTTTGGCAAATTTTGGGGGTTGGCCGGGTTGCGACTGGGTTTTGCAATTGGCCATCCCGATCTGATTGCACGATTGAACGACCTGACCGGACCATGGGCCGTATCCGGCCCGGCACTGCGGATCGGCGCGCAAGCGTTGCACGATGTAAAATGGGCTGATGAAACGCGCATGCGTCTGGCAAATGAAGCAACACGGTTGGATCAGCTTTTAACGTCCAAAGGTGCGCGGCTGATTGGCGGCACCAGCCTGTTCCGCCTCTACGACGTTGATGACGCGACCGCCTGGCAAGACCGATTGGCGCGGGCGCATATCTGGAGCCGAATTTTCCCCTATTCCCGGACCTACCTGCGCCTTGGATTACCGCCAGCAGATGGTTGGGCCCGGTTGGAAGCAGCGCTGTGAGCACCGCGTTCCTATTGGTCTGCGCTATGTGTCTGGACGCAGCATTGGGTGAGCCGGATTGGCTGTGGTCGCGGATTCGCCACCCTGCCGTACTGATGGGCAACGCGATTGGCTGGCTGGACAACCGGCTGAACCATGGGGCGTATCGCCGCCTCAAAGGGGTTGCGACGGTACTCATCCTGGTTGCGGTGGCACTCATCCTTGGCCGGTTGCTAGCGCTGCTTGGTCCGATCGTCGAGATCGTGGTCTGCGCCATCCTTCTGGCCCAGAAATCCCTGATCACCCATGTTCGCGCAGTTGGCGAAGGCCTGTTGACCTCGCTTGCCGAAGGGCGCGCGCAGGTCGCCATGATTGTCTCGCGCGATACGCGAGATATGACCGAGGCGCAGGTGGCGCGCTCGGCCATCGAAAGCGCCGCCGAAAACTTGAGCGACGGGGTGATTGCCCCAGCCTTCTGGTTTCTGGTCGCAGGTCTGCCGGGGCTTCTGGTTTACAAGGTCGTCAACACCGCCGACAGTATGATCGGTTATCGCAACGACAAATACCGCGCCTTCGGCTGGGCAGCAGCGCGGCTGGATGATTTGCTGAACCTTGTCCCGGCACGCCTGACCTTCGTAATGATCGTCGCGCTGTCCAGCCAATGGTCGCGCTGGGGAGAGATGGTTGAGGATGCACGCCGCCATATCTCACCCAACGCAGGCTGGCCCGAGGCCGCGATGGCACGTGCGCTTGATATCGCACTGGCCGGACCGCGCAGCTATGATGGCCAGATGCGGGATCTTGCTTGGGTGAACGGGAATGCGCGGCAGAATATCGACGCGGCGGAGGTTTTTCGCGCATCAGACATACTCTGGCAGGTATGGGGGCTTGCGCTTGGGCTCGTGTCGGTGTGGGTTGGGTTCAACTTCATATTCTGACGGATCAGCCTTATGCGTTTCCTTTCCGGCCTTATTGCCGCCGCCCTCTTCGCCTCGCCTGCACTCGCCCAATGCGGCGGTGGGTTCAATACCTTCGTCAAAGGGCTGAAAGCCGAAGCCATTCAGCAGGGTTACGACAAATCCACCGTCAACAGCTTTTTCAAGGGCGTGCAGCAGGACGGAGCCGTTCTGAAAGCCGACCGCGCGCAGGGCGTATTCCAGAAACCATTCATCGACTTCTCGCGGCGCCTGATTTCACAGAACCGGATCGACCGGGGCAAGGCCATGTCGGGCAAATACGACGCGGTGTTTGACCGGATTGAGCAGGAATACGGCATTTCGCGGGGTGTGCTGCTGGCATTTTGGGCGTTCGAGACCGACTACGGGTCCTTTCAGGGCGATTTCAACACTCGCAACGCGCTGGTGACGCTGGCCCACGACTGCCGCCGCCCCGAGTTGTTCCGCCCGCAGATTTTCGCCGCGATCGAGCTGTACAGCCAGGGCAATTTTGACCCGGCCCGCACTACCGGAGCCTGGGCCGGTGAAATCGGCATGGTCCAGATGCTGCCCCGCGACATTCTGGAAAACGGCGTGGATGGGGACGGAGACGCCAAGGTTTCGCTAAAAACCTCGGCGCCAGATGCACTGATGTCCGGGGCCAAGATGCTGTCGCATCTGGGTTGGCAACCGGGTCAGCCATGGCTGCAGGAGGTCACCGTGCCCGCGCAGATGGACTGGTCACTATCAGGCCCCGGCAAGCCCCGCCCGGTGTCCGAATGGCAGGCGATGGGCGTACAGGCGCGCAGTGGGTCTTTGAGCGACCTGCCCGCCTCGCTGATCCTGCCACAAGGGCACAAGGGCCCCGCCTTTCTGGCTTACCCGAATTTCGACGTATATTTCGAATGGAACCAGAGCTTCGTTTACGTCCTGACCGCCGCTTATTTCGGCACACGGCTGGAAGGCGCGCAGATTTACGATGCAGGTAATCCAGCGCCGGGGCTGACGGGCGCGCAAATGAGACAGTTGCAGAGCAAACTGCAGGCGCGCGGGCACGACGTAGGCAAGATCGACGGCATCCTTGGGGCCGGAACCCGTGCGGCTGTGCAGGCTGAACAATTGCGTCTGGGTTTGCCAGCGGATGCGTGGCCAACGACACAGCTGTTGAACCAGCTATAAGGGTCAGCGCCTAGGCGACCTTTGCTGGTTCACGTTTCACTGACGGATCAAACGCATGGATAGATACCAGCGAGCCTTCTGTGACGATGGCGGTATTGGGCTGTACTTCAACCCAGCCGTCACTGTCTGCATCAAGCGGCTCGGAAGATATCACTATCCCGTCTTCAGAGGTTCGGTAATGCAGACTGGGTGCATAACGGTCAGACGCATAACGCGCCGCAAATACACGCCTGCCATCTGACCAGCACGCAGCAAACCGCATATAAGGCGACGATCCGCATTGTCGGGACAGCGCTTCCACCCGCCCCACGGCCCGTGCCATTGCGTCGATCGGATTTGAATCCAGACCTTCGCCATGAGCAATCAAAAAGATCGCTTCACTTTCTGTCGCACCCATTCGGTGCCCGTATAAATGTGCCGGGATCATAGCATCGAGCTGCTGCCGGATTTGGTCATGCCCTCCAGCCTGGCCATTGTGCATGAAGCTCCATTTGCCAACTCCAAAGGGGTGACAGTTGTTGCGCGAGGTCGCAGTGCCTGTCGACGCTCTTACATGGGCCAAAAACAGTCGTGATCGTGTGTGATGAGCCAGTTGTTTGAGATTTGCATCGGACCATGCGGGATGAGTGTCCTTGTAGAAACAAGGCGTTTCGCGATCAGAATACCAGGCCAGTCCAAACCCATCGGCATTGATTGGTGTCTTCCCAATCAACGCGTTGCGGCTTTGAATGACAAGCGATTGCTCTTGCTCCTGAATCAATTCATCCAGATATCGCTGCTCCCCAACCCAAGCCAAAAAACGGCACATTTGGCATCCCCATCAGTTTTTCGATCCAGGGCATTCTACAACTTGATTTGACGATGATTATCCCGTTTTCTTCCGTTTTTACTCAAAGGCTCTATCAAATTTACCAACTGATCGGGAAAAACAGATCAATTACTCGCTCTGACCGGATAGCGATCGCCTTTCTCGTCGATCAGGATCAACCGCTCACCACTGCGGACATATAGGTCGCATCGACTGAACCCATTGCGATACGCGATGCAAACACTGCCGTCCCCGGCGATGGAATAGGTGCCAAAGGCGGATTCTCCGCTGGCATAGGTATAGGAATAGGCCCCTCCGGCCGAGTATTTGGACTGACCGTCATCATAGAATGTCAGAGTCTGGCCCGCCAAAGCCTCAAGCTCTTGCGGAGAAAGCGGCTGGTCTCCGGGTTTAGTGGCCCATTCGGCGGCCGCAAGTGGGGTGGCGCATAGCAGAAAAAAGATCAGTGATCGGGTCATACGCTACCCTAACCCGGCAAGCCGGGAATGGGTCATAACGTTGCGGTGATCGCTCAGGCGACCATCTGCTCGGCCTTTTTCAGGTCGACCGAGACCAGCTGGCTGACGCCCTGTTCCTGCATCGTCACGCCAAACAGACGGTCCATCCGCGCCATGGTCACCGCGTGGTGGGTGATGATCAGGAAACGCGTATCGGTCTGGCGGCACATCTCGTCCAGCAAGTCGCAGAAGCGGGTGACGTTGGCATCGTCCAGCGGGGCGTCGACCTCATCCAGCACACAGATCGGGGCGGGGTTGGCAAGGAACACGCCAAAGATCAACGCCGTCGCGGTCAGGGTCTGTTCGCCGCCCGAAAGCAGGCTGAGAGTCGAGAGCTTTTTGCCCGGCGGCTGGCACATGATCTCAAGGCCCGCATCCAGCGGATCGTCGCTTTCGACCATGACCAGATTGGCCTCACCGCCACCAAACAGGTGCTTGAACAGCATGGCGAAGTTGGAATTCACCTGCTCGAACGCGGTCAGCAGGCGTTCGCGACCCTCGCGGTTGAGGCTGGCGATGCCGCTGCGCAGGGCCTTGATCGCCTCTTCCAGATCGGCCTTTTCGCCGTTCAGCGTGTCGAATTCTTCCCGAACTTCTTTGCTGTCCTCTTCAGCCCGTAGGTTCACTGCGCCCATGGCGTCGCGCTGACGCTTGTGACGGTTCACTTCGGCTTCAAGTGCGTCGGCGGCGGGCATCTGGTCAGGGTTCACGTCCAGTTGGTTCAGCAGCTGGTTCGGCGTCAGTTGCTGATCCTCGGCAATGCGTTCTGCTGCGGCGACTACGCTTTCCTTGGCGGCGTCGCAACGCGCCTCAGCCGCCGCGCGGCTTTCGCGCGCCTCCGAGGCCAGACGTTCGGCTTCGCGCTCGGCAAGAACCACCTCGCGCTGCTGGGTCTCGGCCTCGGCCAACTTGTCGGCGGCTTCGGCGCGCCGAGACTCAGCGGTTTCGATCAGCTCGTTCAGTTCTTCCCGTGCCTCGGCGATTTCGCTGGGGGCCGCCATCGCCTCGGTCAGTTCTTCTTCCGAGCTTTCCTTGCGTTCGGCCAGTTCCGATATCCGCTTTTCCGCCGTTTCCAGACGATGCCGCCAACCGCTGAGGTCCTTAGTCACCTCCTGCGTGCGCCGGGTGCGCGCCTCGCCCTCGCGGCGCAATTCATCATGCGTCGAGCGGTGGGTCAGCATGGTGATCCGCGCCGCCTCGACCGTCTGCTTGATGTCCTCGACCTGCGCGCGGGCGCTGACGAGATCGCCCAGGCCAGTCAACGCGCCTTCAGCCTCACGCAGTTGTGCGCGGACGGACATGGCGTCTTCCTTGTGACGGTCGACCGCGAGGGTCAGTGTTTCCAGCTTGCCCTGCGCCAGATTTCGATCCGCCTCAGCCCGGCTGAGCATCCGCGCGGTTTCCGCCATGCGCTGATCCGCGGCACGGCGGGCCTCGCGGGCGCGGCGGTCAGCCTCGGTTACATTGGCCAGTTGCTGTGACAGCGCTTCATGCGCGGCGCGGGCACCTTCGGCCTGCGCCTCGGTGCGGGTCAGTTCCTGTTTCAGCGCCTCAAGCTTGTTGAGCTGCTCCAAACGCAGGGCGGCAGCGCTTGGTGCATCCTCGGCCCAGGCGCGGAATCCGTCCCAGCGCCACAGATCACCCGAGCGCGACACCAGTCGTTGACCCGGTTTCAACGACGCCTGCAGGCGCGCGCCCTGATCCGCATCGACCAGACCGATCTGCGCAATACGGCGACTTAGGCGGTCGGGGCCGGACACATGCAACGCCAGCGGCTCGGCCCCGTCGGGCAAGGGCTGGTCGCTGTCATAGCCCGCTACCTGCACCCAACCTGAAGGTCCGTCGCCCTCGACCAACGGTGCACGCAGGTCATCCGCCAGCGCAGCCCCCAATGCCTTTTCAAAGCCCGTTGCCACCCGCAGCATGTCGAGCACTTGCCCACCCTCAGCCGTGTCGCGTTCGACCAGCTTGGCCAGCGCGGTGGTCTCGGCCCTTATCGCGCCCAGTTCACCCTCGGCCTCGGAGCGTTTGGCGCGGGCCTCGGCCTCACGCGCCTGCGTGTCGTTGCGCAGTTCGTCGGCGGCGGCCAGTGCTTCTTCCGCTGCTTCAGCAGCTTCGCGGGCTTCTTCCTCACCCTCTTGCGCGGTCTCGAACGCCTCACTGGCGCGGGAAAGGGCATTGCGCGCCTCGTCCACGGCGGCGCGGGCCTTTTCTTCCTCGCCCTCGGAACGAGCCAGTGTCTTGCGGCTATCTTCAACCAGTCGTTGCGCCGATTGGTGGCGGGCCACCAGACGGGCCATGTCTTCGGTTTCCTGCGACAGGTGATCTTCGCGATCCTGCAACACCGACGCGGCCTCGCGCGCAACTTCTGCAGCTTCAGCGACCTTTTCGTCATAGCCATCGGCGGCTTTTGCAAGCTCGCGGGCCTCCCATTCGAGCCGTTCGATCATCTCACCCGCGTCCCGGTTCAGACCGGATTCGCGTTCGATATCGTTGCCCAATTGCTGGATACGGTTGGTCAGAGTCTCGATCGTCTGGCGTGCGCGGGTTTCCTGATCCGACAGCTGATCGCGCTGCACCTGCTGGCGCTGCAGGACGGCTGCGGCGATGGCCTCTTCCTCACGCAGGGGCGGTAGGGTTTCCTCGATCTCGGCGCGTTTGGCGGCGGATTCACGGGCGGATGCCTCGGCGCGAGAGGCTTCGGTGATCCGGTCGCGTAGCTTTTCCTCGGCCGCCTGACGGGCCATGTCGGCCTCTTTCCAACGGCGATAGAGCAGCATCCCTTCGGCCTGACGCAACAGCTCGCCGATCTCGCGATACCGCGCCGCCTGCCGGGCCTGACGGGCGAGTTGTGCCAACTGCCCGCCCAATTGTTCCAGCACGTCATCCACGCGGGTCAGGTTGGCCTCGGTGCCTTTCAGTTTCAGTTCTGCCTCGTGGCGGCGTTGATAAAGCCCGGAGATGCCGGCGGCCTCTTCCAGAATGCGACGTCGTGCGCGGGGTTTGGCGTTGATCAGTTCGGCAATGCGGTTTTGCCCCACCAGTGCTGGCGAATGCGCGCCGGTTGAGGCGTCCGCGAACAGCATCTGAACGTCGCGGGCGCGCACGTCCTTGCCGTTGGTCTTGTAGGCACTGCCCACATCGCGGGTGATGCGGCGGACAATTTCCAACTGGTCGCTGTCGTTGAAGCCGGATGGCGCCAAACGTTCCGAGTTGTCCATCGTCAGGACCACCTCGGCAAAGTTGCGCGCAGGCCGAGTGGCAGCGCCCGCAAAGATCACATCTTCCATCGCGCCACCGCGCATGGATTTGGGACGGTTTTCACCCATCACCCAGCGCAACGCTTCCAGCAGATTGGACTTGCCGCAGCCATTCGGACCAACCACTCCGGTCAGCCCGTCCGCGATGATCAGATCGGTCGGGTCCACGAAGCTTTTGAAGCCGGTCAGTTTGAGTTTGCTAAAGCGCAATGGCTGCTCTTGGTATGATTCCTATGGGTAAGAAGTCTGCGCAACGGATGGGGGAGGTGTCAACGTGATTGCGCAGGATATGGGAGATTGGACCAAGTTATCCACAACATCTTGGCAAAACTACGCGGAGTCTCGCGTATCTCAGTAAGGCGAGCATTCAAAGACCTGATATCCGTAGTCTTCGTAATATCCGTAATCAACGCATTCATAGGGACGGCGAAGGAGTGCGCCGAAAATCAGTTTTTCCCCCAGTTCCTGGTCGCAGCCCAGCACGCCCACAGTGACGGCCGCATCGCCAAGAACGTCCAGAAGCGGACAGCCCGAGACCTGCGCCATGGCCAGCGCGGCCCGGTCACGGATCGGACCCAGACGCGGCGCGTATTGCGGGTTCACGCGGACGGCCTCGGCCAGTTCATTGCGGACGCGGACGTCGAAGATACTGCCATTCACCGCGACGCGCGTTGCGGGCAAGTCGCGAAAATAGGGTGTACCACCCGAGCAGGCGGCGAGGCACAGGAAAGCGAGCACGCGGATCATGCTGCTTTATTAGCGACAATATGGTTAATGAAACCTTTCCCCGGTTCAGGCGCGCAACACTTCTCCTAACCGGCGTATACCCTCGCGGATCGTGTCCTCATCCGAGTTGGAAAAACTCAGTCGAATGGTATTCGACCCGGTGTCGTCGGGATAGAAAGCCTGACCGGGTACAAAGGCCAACTTGACCGTTTCCAGCGCCCTCGCCAGCAGGTCGGCGCCGTTCATTTCCTTGGGCAGAGTGACCCAAATGAACATGCCACCCTCGGGTCGGGTCCAGTCGACGCCATTGGGCATGTGCTGGTTGAGCGCCTCAAGCATCGCATCGCGGCGCGCGGCATAGGTCTGGCGTAGCATGGGGACATGAGTGTCGAAGCGATCCCGTGCCACCTGATACACCGCCATCTGGTTGATCGTAGAAGAATGCAGATCAGCCGCCTGTTTCAGCAGCACCAGTTGCGAGATCACCGGTTTTGCTGCAACCACCCAACCCAGCCGCAACCCCGGTGAAAGAGTTTTCGAGAAGCTGCCGCAATAGATCGTCCGGCAGTTCTCGATCGATCCCTTGCGCGCCTGTTCTAACGCGAGGATCGGAGGGATCGGATCGCCGTCATAGCGCAGCGCTTGATAGGCTCCGTCCTCGATTACTGCGCAATCCAATTCATCTGCCAGATCGAGCAGCGCCTCCCTGCCCCGCAAATCGGCCGTCTCACCAGTCGGATTTGCAAAATCGGCGGAAAGATAAGCGAATTTGATCGGGCTGTTACCGGCGGCGGCCTGGTATTCGGCAGCCCCGCGATTGCCATTGATGCTAAGCTGGTCAAAGCGCGGCTCATAAGCGTCAAACGCATTGAGCGCGCCCAGATATGTGGGCCACCCAACCAACGCAGTATCACCCGGTGACAAGAACAACTTACCCAAGTAATCCAGCGCTTGCTGCGAGCCTGAGGTGATCAGGATGTTGTCGATGCCGCACGTAACGCCGATCCCACGCATATGGTCGGCCAGCCATTCACGCAGCGGGGCATAGCCCTCGCTGACCGAATATTGCAGCGCCTGCGCCTGTTGATCTGGGCTAAGCGCATTTTGAAACGCTTCGGCGAAAGCCTCTGCTGGAAACAAAGCGGGGTCGGGAATACCGCCTGCGAAGGAAATGATACCGGGCTCGCCCAGCAGTTTCAGCAATTCGCGGATTTCGGAAGCCTTCATCCGAGCGGTTCGGGTGGCGTAGAGCTGATCCATCGTAGGGGGCCTCCTCCGCCCTTGGGACGCAGATTAGGCAATGCGCCTCTTATGTCAATAATTCTGACCTAATGTTTCAACCTCTGTGAGCGACTTGAACGCCCCTTACAAACGTGGTCAAGTGACTTGACCAATTCCAAGTGGTAGCCAGATGCCTTTTCAAAAAGTTCAAACCGAAAAACTGTCACTGGCTGTTGTGCGCCAGATCGAACTGCTGATCCTGCGCGGCATTCTGCGCCCCGGAGAACGCCTGCCCTCAGAACGGGAGCTGGCCGAGCGGATGGGCGTGTCGCGCCCGTCGCTGCGCGAGGCAATCTCGGACCTCCAGGAGCAGGGATTGCTGACTGCCAAGGCCGGATCGGGCATCTATGTGGCCGAGGTTCTGGGCTCGGCCTTCGCGCCAGCTTTGATCCGGTTGTTCGGCAATCACGACGAGGCAGTGTTCGACTATCTCTCATTCCGGCGTGACATGGAGGGTCTAGCGGCTGAGCGTGCCGCCCGCATGGGCTCGGGCAGCGATCTGAAGGTGGTGCAGACCATACTGGACAAGATGGAAGACGCCCACGCCCGCAATGCAGCCGAAGAAGAGGCGCATCTGGACGCCCAGTTCCATATGGCGATCATCGAGGCCAGTCATAACGTGGTGATGCTGCATATGATGCGGTCGATGTTCGATCTGCTGCGGCAGGGCGTATTCTACAACCGACAGATCATGTTCCAGCAACGCACCACCCGCGACGCAATTCTGGACCAGCACCGAGCCATCAACACAGCCCTGCAGGACCGCGACCCGAAAGGGGCACGGAAGGCGGTCGAGGATCATCTGAACTTTGTCAAAAGCTGCATGGCCGATCAGCAGAAGGCCCTGCGCAATGAAGAGATAGCGCAACAGCGTTTGAAGCACGAGACTGGAGAGGTCTGATCCTTCAAACTGGAAGCCACAAAAAGAAAAAACCCGAGAGCCTGAAGCCCTCGGGTTTTTCAAATCATATGATCCAGGCGATCAGTGTAGCTTTTCACCCACATCCGCGATGGATGCATCGATCAGCTTGTTCGCCTGCGTTGCGGTCATCTGTTTGGCCAGCACGGCGTTGGCTGCCGAAACCGCTACGGTGATGGCCTGATCGCGAACTTCTTTAACTGCAGAAGCCTCGGCCGATGCGATCTGATCCTGCGCAGCGGCCAAACGGCGCGCGATGGATTTTTCCAGATCCACCTTAGCTTGTTCAGCCGCCAGAACCGCGTCTTCCTTGGCCGCGGCAACGATAGCATCGGCCTGACCCTGAACTTCGCGCTGCTTGCGCTCGTACGAGGCCAACAGACTGCGTGCTTCTTCATGCAGGGCGCGGGCTTCGTCCAGCTCGGCTTGAATACCTTCGGCGCGATTGTCCAGCGCACCACCGATCATACCGGGGACCTTGAAGTAGAACAGGACCGCGATAAAGACGATGAAGCCCAGAGTGACGACAAAGTCAGTGTTGGCAAGCGAGAAGAACGGGCCGCTTGCGGCCAGCGCGGGGCTGGCGGCACCAACGGTCAGGATAAGGGCAAGAGTGTTCCGCATGTCACTTATCCTTTCGTCTGCGCATCTACTGCACTGTTGATGGCTTTGGCATCCGCCTCGCCGCCCAGTGCTGTGACCAGTTCAGCCGCCGTATCCTTGGCAACCACTTGAATGCTTTCCAGCGCACCGGCACGGATTTCGGCAATTGCCTTTTCCGATTCAGCCGCCTTTGCAGCGATTTCCGCATCCGCCTTGGCAATCGCGTCATCCAGACCAGACTGGATTTCGGCGCGGGCTTCCGCTGCGATACGCTGAGCCTCAGAACGGGCATCGGCCAGCACTTTGTTATAGGCCTCTTCGGCCTCGACCGCTTTGGCCTTCAGATCTTCGGCCGCAGCCAGGTCATTTGTAATGGTCCCCTGGCGTTCAGCCAGGATTGCCGCGATGCGGGGCAGAGCCACGCGGGACAGGACCAGAAAGATGACGACCAGCGTGATGACCAGCCAGAAAATCTGGTTGGGGAACCAATCGAAGCAGAGCTGCGGCATCCCGACGGCGTAGCCGCTGGAATCAACGCATGTGCCTACTACTTCTTCAGCAATGGGTTCAGTCGCCATGATGTCCTCCGTCGGAACGTTGTCTTTACAACAGATGGGCCGCTATGGCTTGGGCCCACCTGCGCGTAAGGATCAGGTTCCGCAGATTATACGGCGAACATCAGCAGCAGCGAGACCAGGAATGCGAAGATGCCCAGCGCTTCTGCGAACGCGATACCGATGAACAGGGTTGCGGTCTGCGAAGCAGCCGCCGAAGGGTTGCGCAGGGCGCCGGCCAGGAAGTTGCCTGCAACGTTGCCCACCCCGATTGCGGCTGCGCCGGAACCGATTGCTGCCAGGCCTGCGCCGATGTGTGCGAGATCGCCTTCCATGAGAATTCTCCTTACGATTTGGAAGTTTCGATGTTGGGGGTTCGGACCTTAGTGCGACGGATGCAGCGCATCTTTCAGATACACACAGGTCAGAATGGTGAAGACGTAGGCCTGAATGAAGGACACGAGGACCTCAAGGCCATACATTGCGGTGATCGCCAGAACCGACACGGGCGAGATCACGGCAATCGCGGCAAAGCCTGCGAACACCTTGATAACCGCGTGGCCTGCCATGACGTTACCGGCAAGACGAATGGAGTGGCTGACCGGGCGTACGAAGTACGAGATCAGCTCGATGATCGCCAGAACAGGGCGCAGCGCCAGCGGCGCGCTGGAGACCCAGAACAAGCCCAGGAACGCAGCGCCGTTCTTGACGAAACCCAAAACGGTCACGGTCAGGAACACGGCCAGCGCCAGCGGGATGGTCACGGCGAAATGCGATGTGGTGGTGAAGGACATGGGCAACATGCCCAGGAAGTTCGCGCAGACGATGAACATGAACAGGGTCATGACATAGGGGAAGTACTTGACGCCTTCCTTGCCGCAGATGTCTTCCAGCATTTTGTAGATAAAACCATAGGCCAGCTCGGCCACCGACTGCATCCGCGTCGGAACAATGGCGCGCTTGGACGTGCTGAGAACCAGCAGGGCAAAGATCGCCGCAATCGCCAGGAACAGCCACAGGGTCACGTTGGTGGGCGTGTACCAGGCAATCGCACCGTCGCCGAACAACGGCTTGACGATAAACTGGTCCATTGGATGGAAAGCCAGGCTGCTGCCTTTTTCTGCGGTGGTCTCGGTTGCCACGTTCAGTCCCTCTCGTCCTTCTCGGTCGCGCTTGCGGCCGCTTGTTTCTCTTGAACCTCTTTCGCGCTGCGGAGCATAACCTTCACGCCCGCGACAAGGCCCAGCAATGTGAACAGCACCAGAAAGATCGGGATCGTCCCGAGCAGGCTGTCCAGCCCGTATCCGATGCCAAATCCGATCCCCAGACCGGAAACCATTTCGATGACCATCCTCCAGGCAAGCTCGCCTCCGGATACGTCAGCATCCGCACGAGGTTTCGGCGCTTTGGCCTTTTTCGCCGCTTCGATCTTGGCCTCCAGCTGCGCCATACGCTGCTTTTGGTCATCTTCGGTCACGGGCGTTTCCCTCGCACAGTCTTGGGTAGGGTGCTAAGGGGCTGAGGGCGCAGAGTCAACGGCAATGAAGCCGCAGCATGAACGTCGCTAAGCATATGATTTTTATAATAAATTTACAGACCACGCGAAACCTGTCGATGGCGTATAATTCGCTGACCGGGCGGATAAGCCTGAATCCGCATATTCAACCAAATGGTTGACCAAACTCACAGGCTATGGTTCAGCGGAACCATGTCCAACGACCTCGACACTGTCTTCGCAGCCCTCGCCGATCCCACCCGCCGCGCCATCTTAGCGATGCTGCTGGAAGATGACATGGCCGTCACCGACGTGGCCGAACCGTTCGAAATGTCGCTGGCCGCGATTTCAAAGCATCTGGTGATCCTGACCAAAGCAGGTCTGATTTCTCAGGAAAAACGCGGACGGGTGAAGTGGTGCAAACTTGAACCCGACGCGCTTCGTGCGGCCTCGGTTTGGATGCAGGGGTTCGGACAGTTCGAACCGGTCAATCTGGATGCGTTCGAGCGGTTTCTAGAAGTTGAACTGCCCCCGGATGAGGCCTAACGCACAACTAAGACCGACATGCTGGCGTGTTTGGCCAGATATCCCGCGTGGCTGGACAGGATATAGTCTGTGATCCGGGGTGCGTGGGTTCCCACAACAATCAGATCGGCCCCCATTTCCTCTGCTGCGTGGGTCAGGTCCTTGTCGATCTCGACCGCGACATCAACCGAGTGAATGTTGCGTGTGTCCACACTTGTGCCGCTTTGCATCGCAATTTCACTGGCGCAGGTCAGCAATTCTTGTTTGATCGCGTCTGTTGTCAGGTGGCTATCCCCAGGCTGCGGGCCGGTGACGCTGACGATGGTCACTTTGGCGCCCTGCCATTTGGCCAATTGCGCGGCAACCTCGGTGGCTGTCTTGACCTCGGGCGGCAAGTGCAGGTCGACCGGGACCATGATGTGTTTGAACATATTGGCGTCCTCCTGATCCTGAGATATGTCGACCCGGGCGGTTCGCCAGTCTGACCCGTCGGGACGATCCAAACGGCAGGCTCAGCCCTCGCGGCTATATTCCACCCCGGTCACAACCCCCGTTGGGTCGGCACGACAGAGCCACGGAGCCTCGGCCCCTGCCACGAATACGCTGGTGACCGAGCCTGTCGGGCTGGACTGGGTCGACATCGCTTTGACACCATCAGGCCCTGTGCCGGTTTCGGCGCCCACCAGAGCTTCGCAGCTGGCTTGCAGGTCCACCTCTGCAGCGTCTTTCGCGCCACCGGGGGCACAGGCGGACAGCGCCAGCAATGCGGGAATAAGTGACATTGTTTTCATGGCCCAGCTCCTTGGTGGTGACAGGCAGGCTGCCACATCAGGTAGAAATCACAAGCTTCAATTCGAGCGCCCCGGAGTGTTTGCAGGCGCGTCTTCTCCTTTCAGCAGCAACAACAACGCAACAGCGGTGAGCCCGGCACCAACCAACACCAATGCCGTCGGCGCAGGACGTCCCAGGGCGATTTCCCACAGGATCACCCAGCTGGGTGTCAGGTAAGTGTAGGCCATGACCTTTGCCGCGGGCAAACGCAGGGCTGCAAACTGAACCAGTACAAAACTGGCGGCGGTCGCAAACAACGAGATATAAAGCAGCGTCACCCAGACAATCCCGGGAAGGTTGCCCCAATCTACTGCACGGATATCGGACCAGCCCCAGACCGTCAGGATCAAACACCCCGCAACCAACGTACCGAAGGTGAACACCACCGCAGGCTCGCCCCGGTTCAATCGCCGTATCATCGGCGTATAGACGGCGTGCGCGGCGCAACCCCAGAAATAGATGATCTCGCCGCCTCCGATCTCGAAGACCTGAAAGGCTTGCCAATCCGCTCTGAAGATCACCCACAGCGCACCGACCGCACCGACCGTCAGGGCCAGCGCCATGCGTGGGGTGGTGATCTGGCGCAGCAGCACCCATCCGGCCAGCGCCGACATGACCGGGGTCAGCGTAAAGACCGCCGCCGCGCTGACCGGGGGAGCGGTTTTCAATCCGTAGAACATCAGGACAAAGTAGGCTCCGAACAATCCGCCAAGAACCAGATAGCGCCATGGTGCCCGAGCCGCGCTGCGCGGAATGCCCGTTGTGGCAATCGCAGCGATGCCGATCACAACCGCCGCAATCGCAAAGCGCGCTGCCGTGATCGCCGACGGTGCGATCTCATTTGCCGCCATTGAGCCAAGCGAGAAACTGCCCGCCACCAAAGCCGAGAATGTCAGCATGGCCAGATGGCCGCGCGCCTGCGGTGTCACGGCAGCCAGCCCTTGGATTGATCTTTCAGGAAGGATAGGAAAGCCTGCACCTTAGTGGTCCGGTGCAGATCCACATGAGTCACCAACCAAAGCTTGCCAGACCACTCGGGTAACGGTGCCATCACCTCGACCAGATCGGGATCGCGCGCGGCCTCCCAACGGGCCATAAAGCCGATGCCTGCACCGGCCAGAACAGCCTCTCGCATACAGAAATTATTGGTGCAGCGGAAAGTGATCGCCTGCTCCGGCGCGTTGGCACGCAGCCAGCGGGAAAACGGCGCGCGGCTGTTTTCGTCATCATTGCCGACGAAGTGGTGATTGGCGAAATCTGCAACGTCCGCGGGTTTGCCGTGGCGCGCGAGATAGGCCTTGCTAGCGAATAGTCCGACCTCTTGTGGAATGAACGGCTGCACCACATTGTCCGGTTGATCCGGCGCGGCCCCGGCGCGGATCGCCACATGCGCCTCGCCATATTCCAACCGGAACAGGCGGTCGCCGGTCAGATAGCGCACGATCAATCCCGGGTGGGTCTGCTGGAACTCGGTCAGCGTCGGTACGATGAGCGGGGCCAGTGAGGCCAGTGAGGTGACCACGATCTCGCCCGAGACATCGTCTCCGCGCCCCTTCATGCGACCGACCAACTGGTTGAACTGATCTTCGGTTGCCTGCGCGACCCGCAACAAGTCCTCACCCGCTTCGGTTGGTGTGTACCCACGCGCGTGACGCTGGAATAGTTTGACGCCCAACCGTGCCTCGATCGCATCTATATGGCGGATCACGGTGGCGTGGTGCACACCCAGCACATCCGCCGCGCCGCTGACCGTTCCCATGCGCGCCACCTGATAGGCGGTTCTCACTTCATCCCAATTGTCCATTGCATCTGATCCAATGTGCAAATTCTAACAATGCTTGTTGATATATCCGAGTTTTGTTCATGCACGCAACAGCCATATTGGGGCAACAGAAGCTAATTCCGCAACAAAGGACGCCCCGAAATGACCAAAACCATCCTGCATATCGACGCCTCGGCCCGCCGCACTGGATCTGCCACCCGCGATCTGTCCGACCGCGTGGTTCGCCACCTGAACGCCGGGCGTATCATCCGCCGCGATCTGGCCACTCCCCTGCCCCTGCTGACCGAGGACTGGATCGGCGCCAATTTCACCCCCGCCGACCAGCGTGACGCGGTACAGAAAGACCTGCTGGCCCTGTCGGACGAATTGGTGTCCGAGTTGCAAAAGGCCGACACGATCGTCATCGGCCTGCCGATCTACAACTTCTCAGTTCCCGCCGCGTTCAAGGCCTGGATTGATCTGGTCGCCCGTGCCGGTCTGACATTCTCCTATTCCGAAGAAGGACCGAAAGGTCTGCTGGAAGGCAAACGCGCCATCCTTGCTGTTGCATCAGGCGGTACGGCGGTGGGCTCCGAGATCGACTTTGCCACCACCTATGCGCGCCATGTTCTGGGCTTCATCGGCATCCATGATGTCGAAGTCATCGCCGCAGATCGCATGGCACTGGACCCCGAAACAACCCTGTCCAATGCGCAGAAAGCTGTCACCAAACTGGCAGCCTGATTGACCTGCCCCCCTTGAACCGTCCAGTCTGCGCCGAGGCAAATCGGCAGACTGGGCGTTTCACATGAAAAAGATTGGAATATTGGGCGGTGTTGGCTGGGCCTCAACTGTCGACTACTACCGGGCGATCGCTGAAGGCGCGGGTCGGTATTTTGCTGAACGCGGCCACGGATCGCCGCTGCCCATCCCACCCATGACCATCGAATCCGTCACCCAAGCCAAAACCCGCGCCTTGCGCGGCGTGGCCGGTGACGAAGACAGCTGGGCCGCTTTCGACGCGGTGTTCCGCGAAGCACTGCTGACTTTGGAACACGCAGGCTGCGATTTCGGCATCATCGCCTCCAATACGCCACACGCGCGGCTTCACACGATCCGCGAAGGCGTCTCCATGCCTATTCTCAGCATTTTTGACGCAACCGCCGACGCGACCGCCTCGACCGGCGCCACCAATGCTTTGGTCCTTGGAACCGCAGTCACTATGCAGGCCACAAACTATGCCGACCGGCTGGCCGCCGAGGGTATCACGGCAAACACACGCCTGCCCGAGCCTGAGATCGCCGAGATGCAGGCGATGATCGACAGTGATTTCTACGGCGGCGCATCCGACACCGCACATGCGCGCCTGCTGGCCTTCTGCAACAAACACGCCACACCCGGAACCGCGATCTTGCTGGCCTGTACCGAGTTGCCTCTGGCCTTCCCCGATCATCTGGACGATCCGGTGTTCGAGGCGGACGGTCACCTGTTCGTCAACCCCTCCGCCGCCCATGTCGCTGCCGCTTTGAACGAAGCGCTTGAAGGGTGATCACGGCAGCCAGGTCACCTCGCACCCGATCTTATCAAAGAACGCCATCAGATCATCGCGCGACAAAACGACGGTTCGGTCGTTGACCAAAGGGTGCATGTTGATGACATCGGCCTGTTGCGCGGCGGCGTCCATGAAGAACTTAACGTTGTTCTCAACGCCGTTGATCATCGCCAGCGGACTGACCGCGCCAGGGCGGATGCCGAGGTTCTGGAACAGCCGATCCGCCGAGCCGAAGGACAGGTTGCCAACCCCCAACTCCGCGCCCAGCGCCTTGAGGTCGATCTCGCGGCTCTGTTCCAGCGTCACCAGATAATTCCGCTTTTTCTTGTCGCGCAGATACAGGTTCTTAAGCCGCAGTGTATTTTCACCCGGCGCCATGAACTGGCCCTCGACCCCTTTGGCATCCTCAACGGTGCGCAGCGGGATATGAGTATGCAACCGATAGGGCAGCCCCCATTCATCCAACTGCACCAAAAGCGCATCCGAGCTGAGCGGCAACGTATCCTGAAAGGCAGATGATGCGTCCATGGGAACCTCCTCGTATGGCGCGCTCATCGCCCAACCGACAGGTAAATTCAAGCCACGACAGGCGCGGCATTCGGTGCTAGCGTGCCGCCATGAAAGTCACGCGTAACACTCCGAGCCAACTGATCCTGTCCAATACGCCATGGTTCATCGGCATCACGCTGGTTTTCTTCATTCTGGCATTTGTCGGCGCGGGCGTCTTCTTGGCCAGTGAAGGTGGCGAGGGTATCTTGTTCGGCATTTTCTTCGCACTATTCGGCGGAGGCATGGGTTTTGGTGCATTTTGCGCCTTTGTCCGGCGCGTGCAGGTCATACTGGATCGCAATAATAACAGCATCCTGATCCGCAGACAGTCAGTCTTTGGATATGATGCGGTGGAACATGAGCTCTCGCACCTCTCGCACGCGGAAACCGAAAGCACGACCTCGCGTAGCGACAATGGCACATCGACCCTCTATCGCCCTGTCCTAATACTGGATGAAGGCATGAGCGCCGGGCGGCATCCCATTGTCGAGGCTTATTCCAGCGGGCGCGGCGCGCATCGGCTGGTTGATGCGATCAATGACTGGCTTCCGGCGCGCAAGGTTGACTCTGCCAGCCAATCGGCCTAAATCGCCGCCAACATCCGGAAGCGTTTGATCTTCCGGTCCCTTGAGTCGCTCAGGGATCGCCCCCCACCAGCGAGTTTCGCCCGTGGGGGCGTTTGTGCATTTAACCGACGCGTCCTATCTAGGGCACGCCACCAGATAACCGGCTAAGGAGGCCGAAGGCATGTTTGAAAATCTATCCGAACGCCTTTCCGGCGTCTTTGACCGGCTGACCAAACAGGGTGCCCTGTCTGAAGAAGACGTGAAAACCGCCCTGCGCGAAGTCCGCGTTGCCCTGCTTGAGGCCGACGTCTCGCTGCCGGTGGCGCGCGAGTTCGTCAAGAAAGTACAGGAACAGGCGACCGGTCAAGCTGTCACCAAATCGATCACGCCCGGCCAGCAGGTCGTCAAGATCGTGCACGACGCGTTGGTTGATACACTGCGTGGCGAAGAAGACCCCGGCGCGCTGAAGATCGACAACCCGCCTGCCCCGATCCTGATGGTCGGCCTGCAGGGTTCCGGTAAGACAACCACCACCGGTAAGCTGGCGAAACGCCTGAAAGAGAAAGAGGGCAAGAAGGTCCTGATGGCCTCGCTGGACGTCTATCGCCCGGCGGCGATGGATCAGCTTGCGGTCCTGGGCACGCAGGTTGGTGTAGATACGCTGCCGATCGTTCCCGGCCAGACGCCGGTTGATATCGCCAAGCGCGCCAAGCAACAGGCAACGCTCGGCGGCTATGACGTCTACATGCTCGACACCGCGGGCCGTCTGCATATCGACGAAGTCCTGATGGACGAGGTCGAGCAGGTTCGTAACGTGGTCGACCCGCGCGAGACGCTGCTAGTGGTCGACGGCCTGACCGGTCAGGTCGCTGTTGAAGTGGCCGAAGAGTTTGATGCCAAGGTCGGCATCTCGGGCGTGGTCCTGACCCGTATGGACGGTGACGGGCGCGGCGGTGCGGCGCTGTCGATGCGCGCGGTCACCGGCAAGCCGATCCGCTTTGTTGGTCTGGGCGAGAAGATGGACGCGCTCGAAACCTTCGAGCCGGACCGGATCGCCGGTCGTATTCTGGGCATGGGCGACATCGTCGCTCTGGTCGAAAAGGCCCAGGAAACGATGGAGATGGAACAGACCGAGCGCATGATGAAGCGCATGGTCAAAGGTCAGTTCAACATGAACGACCTGAAAATGCAGCTGGAGCAGATGATCCAGATGGGCGGCATGCAGGGCATGATGGGCATGATGCCGGGCATGAACAAGATGGCCAAGCAGATGGATCAGGCCGGTCTGGACGATAAAATCCTGCGCCAGCAAATCGCGCTGATCCAGTCGATGACCAAACGCGAACGCGCCAACCCGCAACTGCTGCAAGCCAGCCGCAAGAAACGCATCGCCGCCGGTTCGGGTATGGAGGTCAGCGATCTCAACAAGCTGCTCAAGATGCACCGGCAGATGTCCGACATGATGAAAAAGATGGGCAAAATGGGCAAAGGCAAGATGCTGAAACAGGCCATGAAAGGCATGTTCGGCAAAGGTGGCCCAAGCCCCGAGGAAATGGCTGCGGGCATGGACCCCAAGGCGCTGGAACAAGCCGCCAAAGCGATGGGCGGTAAGATGCCCGGCGGTCTGCCCGGACTGGGTGGCGGCATGGGCCTGCCCCCGGGGTTGAGCGGTTTTGGAAAGAAAAAGTGACGTCAGCACGCTGCACCCAGCCCCCGTCCGGAAAGGCGGCGATGGCAGCAGCGCAGTATCGCGCGGCCCTGCCGGTCATTGAGACCCGGCGGCTGGTTCTGCGTGCACCCACTCTGGACGACCTGCCGGTGTGGACATCGATCTGCAAGGACAGCTTTGGCGATACCGAGCAAGACGCCTGGACTGAGTTTTCCTACTACACATCAGGCTGGCTTTTGCATGGTCACGGCTTGTTCACCGTCACGTTTAAAGACGATGATCAGGTCATTGGCTTTGTCATTCTGGGTCTCGAATGGGACGATCACGAGCCCGAGCTTGGCTATATGTTCGATAGCAAGTTCCGCATGCAAGGTTACGCGACCGAAGCGTGCAGCGCCGTTCGCGATTTTGGGCTTGATCTGCTCGGATCCGGCCAGTTCGTAAGCTACGTTTCGCAGTCCAACGCTCGTTCGAACGCATTGGCACAGCGTCTGGGTGCAACGCGCGACGCCGTTGCCGAAAGCGCCTTTGGTCCAACACAGCATGTCTGGCGATACGGCGAGGTGCAGGCATGACACTTGCCATGGCCATACCAACGCTGGAAACCGAACGCCTGATCATGCGGGCCCCCTGCGAGGCCGATTTTGAGGCTGAGGCAGAGTTTTTTGCCAGCGACGCCTCGAAATTCGTCGGCGGCCCGAAACGCCCGGATGAGACATGGCGCGCTGTTGCGATGCTGTTAGGCCACTGGGCGATGCGGGGATATGGCTTCTGGGGTGTCGAGGAAAAAGACACCGGCACCTATGTAGGCCATGTTGGCTTGTGGAACCCTCACGGCTGGCCCGAGCCCGAAATTGGCTGGACGCTTATGAACCACGCCACCGGCAAGGGTTATGCGACCGAAGCGGCACTGGCTGCACGTGCACATGCCTATGACGTGCTGGGCTGGGAAACCGCAATCTCGCTGATCGATCCGGATAATCTGGGCAGCAAGGCTGTCGCGAAACGGCTGGGCGCGCAGTTTGAATATATGTTCGAACACCCGGCTTTCGGGGCGATGCAGGTCTGGCGTCATTCTGCGCCTGCCGATCTGGTAAATGGTGGCGTGGAGGCATACGCATGACCTCGTTCACTATACCCACCGTCGAAACCGATCGCCTGATCCTTCGCGCGCCGCATCTGGACGATCTTCCTGCGATGACCGCGTTCTACGCGACCGAGCGCAGCCATATGGTTGGTGGTCCCAAGGACGCGCTTGGAAGCTGGAGCTCTCTTTCGAACAGATTGGGTCATTGGGCGCTGCGCGGTTATGGTCTGTGGCATTTGACTGAAAAGGCCAACGGCGCATTCGTGGGATGGGCAGGCATGATCTACGTACCCGGCTGGGCGGAGCCCGAGCTGGGCTGGACGCTGATGGCAGAGGCCGAAGGCAAAGGTCTGGGCTTTGAGGCCGCCGCGGCTGCACGCGACTATGCAGCGCGGCATCAGGGGCTGAACGGTGTGATTTCTTACATCGCCCATGCCAATGATCGCTCGCGCGCTCTGGCCGAACGGCTGGGCGCAACGCTGGAGATTGAGAGAGCCGAGCTTTTGGGCAAGCACGCTCAGATCTGGCGTCATCCGCAGATTGATTTGACCACCGAAAGGACCGGCCAATGAACAACCCCGTGACACAAGCTGCCGCGCTGTTGAAGGATCACCGCGAAAGCATCGACCGGCTGGATGCGATCCTGGTCTATACGCTGGGCGAGCGGTTCAAGCACACGCAGGCCGTTGGCAAGCTCAAGGCCGCACACGACCTTCCCCCGTCCGATCCGTCGCGCGAGGCTGCGCAGATCGCACGGTTAGAAGACCTGGCGAAAGAGGCCGATCTGGACCCCGATTTCGCCAAGGCTTTTCTGAATTTCATCATTCAGGAAGTCATCCGACACCACAAGAAACACCAGAACTAAGCCGGTCTAGCACCGGATACGCCATTCAAAGGAGATACCACCATGGCAATGAAAATTCGTCTCGCCCGCGGCGGCTCGAAAAAGCGTCCCTTCTATCGCATTGTTGCGGCTGACAGCCGTATGCCGCGCGATGGTCGTTTCATCGAAAAACTGGGCACCTACAACCCGCTGCTGCCGAAAGACAGCGAAGAGCGCGTGAAAATGAACATGGAGCGCATCCAGTACTGGCTGGATCAGGGCGCACAGCCCACCGACCGGATCGCACGTATGCTGGAAGCTGCCGGCGCCCGTGACAAGGCCGAGCGCAACAACCCCAACAAGGGTACTCCGGGCAAGAAAGCTCAGGAACGCGCGGAAGAGAAAGCTGCCAAGGCTGCTGAAGCTGCCGAAGCGGCTGCTGCACCGGCTGAAGAAGCTGCTGCAGAAGAATAAGCAGTCAGGCGCGTGCAGGATCAGGCCTTTTCCGACGATTTTCGCACGCAGTTCGATCTGTTGATGCGGCTCCGGCGTGATGTGCGCCGGTTTCGCACCGATGCAATTGACGAGGCAGTGCTTACGCGCTGCCTCGACGCGTTTCGACTGGCCCCTTCTGTTGGGCTCAGCGAACCCTGGCGCGTGATCCGCATCGAAAGTCAGGCCGCGCGCGACGCGGCGCTGAAGAATTTCCAAGCGGCCAACGAGCGGGCGCTGAGCGGGTATTCCGGCGAAAAGGCGCAGCTGTACAGCCAGTTGAAACTGTCCGGGATGAAAGAAGCTCCGGTGCAGCTGGCTGTGTTTTGCGACGATGCCACCGACAAAGGTCAAGGTCTCGGCGCAGGCACTATGCCCGAAATGCGGCGTTATTCCGTCGTCTCAGCCATCACGCTCTTCTGGCTTGCCTTGCGGGCAGAAGGCTTGGGCCTGGGCTGGGTCTCGATCCTCGACCCGGACCAGATGGTGCGCGATCTGGATGTCCCCGAGGACTGGCGGTTGATCGGATATTTCTGCTTGGGCTGGCCCGAGGCCCAATCCGATACGCCGGAGCTGGAGCAGGTCGGCTGGGAATGCCGCGACGCCTCTCTGCCCATCGAGGTGCGCTAGACATGTTCGGATTGTTACGTCTTCCCATCCTGCTGGCGATCGCATTTATTGTGGGCGTATTCTGCGAACGCTCGAACCAGCGCGAGGCGTGCGAGGTGATCGGACAATGGCGGGACGGGCTATGTGTGACGGATGGTCGAAATGAGTGATCTGATCTGCGTAGGCAGCATCGCGGGCTCGTATGGGGTGCGCGGCGAGGTGCGGCTGAAAAGTTTCTGTGCCGTCCCCGAGGATATCGAAGGCTATTCGCCGCTGACAGACGAAGAAGGTAAAGAGCGCTATCCCCTAGTCCTGACCCGCGCGATCAAGAACGGCTTTGCCGCCCGGCTGGGTGGCATTGAGACGAAGGAAGCGGCGGATGCGCTGAATGGCCTGCGCCTTTACGCGCGGCGCGATCAATTGCCGTCGCTGCCGGATGATGAGTTTTACCACACCGACCTTATCGGGCTTGAGGTTTATGACACCGGCGGCACCCTGCTGGGTCGGGTGAAATCGGTTCAAAATCACGGCGCGGCGGATCTGTTGGAACTGCACGGTCCGGGCTTAAAGGCCACCGTGCTGCTGCCGTTTACACTCGAATCCGTTCCGACCGTTGATCTGGACAAGGGCCGCATCATCGCTGATCCGCCCGAGGGCCTGCTGTAATGCGCCGCGTGTTGCTGCATCTGGGTCTGCACAAGACCGGGACGACGGCGGCACAGTCCTTTCTGTTCGAAAACCGCTCACTGATCTGGCCGCACCATGCGTTGGTCCTGCCCTATCGGACCCGCAAAACCGGCTTGTCCGAAGCAGCCACACGCTATTCCGTCTACGGCACCCCCGGCGCGATGAGCGATTTCAAGGATCAGATGCGGCACTTTCTGAATTCGCTGGAATTCGGCCAGAAACGCGGGCTGGTTCTGAGTGAAGAAAACTTCTCGGGCCTGCGCCCCAGCCGCAATGTCGCGGTGGGCTATGAGGCCGCGCCCGAGCTTGCCTCGTGCCTTGTCGGCCTGATCCGCGACCGGTTTGCCGGGGAAGAGGTGCATATCACGATCTACTACTCGCTGCGCCAACGCGGAAGCTGGCTGCGCAGCCTGTGGGCACATGATCTTCAACGATCACGCCTGATTCAGGATTTTGAGACCTTTCGCGCCCGGCTTGAACCGGTGCCGTCGCCTCAGATTGCTGCTGCGGCTGTGCGCGACCGTTTGCCCTCGGTCTCGGTCCGCACCGAATGGCTGGAAGACCTGCAGGGCCAGCGACATGGGCTTGGAAGCACTTTTGCTGAATTCCTTGACCTGCCTGCGGACAAAGCCGCCGAATTGGTAGGCCCGACCCGATCAAACCCACGCCTGCCCGAGGATGTCTTGCAGCAGATGCTGGAAATGAACCGATCCGATCTGGACGATGCTGCGCTGATCGATCAAAAGACGGCTTTGGTTCAAAGCACCCAAAATGATCTGATCGGCTCGAGATGACAGATAAACCCGGAAAGTCCCATGGCCGCAAAGCCATCCGTCCAACGTTGAAGCCGCGCGAGTTGATGACGCCGACGCCCGATCTGCACGGGGTGTGGAAGGCCAAGATTATCACGTTGTTCCCATCTGCCTTCCCCGGTGTTCTAGGCGAAAGCCTGACCGGCAAGGCCCTGCAAGAAGGGCTATGGCAGTTGGAAACTGTGGATTTGCGCCAATTCGGGATCGGCAAGCACCGCAATGTGGATGACACCCCGGCGGGCGGCGGTGCGGGCATGGTGCTGCGTGCCGATGTGCTGGGTGAGGCCATTGAGCATACGATGGCGGGCATCCGGGGCAACTGGCCGCTGATCTACCTCAGCCCGCGTGGGCGTCGGATGGATCAGAAAATGATGCAAAACCTGGCTCGCTGCGATGGCATGACCCTGTTATGTGGTCGTTTCGAAGGCGTCGATGAGCGCGTGCTGGAGCACTACGGCGTGCAAGAGATCAGCTTGGGTGATTTTGTCATGACCGGGGGAGAAATCGCCGCACAGGCCCTGATCGACGCCACCGTGCGGCTGATCCCGGGCGTTCTGGGCAACCAGGCCTCAGCCGAGGAGGAGAGCTTTTCCTCTGGCTTATTGGAGCATCCGCAATACACCCGCCCCGCCGACTGGAAAGGCCGCCCGATCCCCGAGATCCTGATGTCAGGCCACCATGGACGCATTGCGGATTGGCGTCATGAAATGTCGGAACAGATCACCCGCGAACGGCGGCCCGATCTGTGGGACGCCTATCGAAAATCAGAAGATAAGGGCTAAGACTAACGGGTTGCCTTCCACAACGCCCAGGTTTCCGGCGTGCCGTTGAAGGTGTTGATGTCCACCTTACCCTGAACCCCCGGCACCAGCCCGGTGCCGGTGTATTGCCAGAACCGCCAGACCGAGCCTGGATAAACGTTGCGCGGGTGGCCCGCGACCGATCGCAGCCAGAACTCGGTTTTGGGAAGTCGTCCGATATCGGTGTCGCCGTAGAAATCTACCGTCGTGTAGACAATCGGGCGTCGGCCATAGTGGCGCTCGAGAATATCAAGGAACCGCTGCGCCTCGGCCCGAACGGTTCGGCCATCAGGGCGCAGGGTGCAGGTTTTGGAATGAGGCGTCCATTCCATATCCAGCACATGCGGCAGGTCGGCCCCTTTGGGCACGTTCTGGATGAACCAACGCGCCTGTTCATGGGCCGGACGGCAGAAATAGTAATAGTGATAGGCCCCCCACGGCACTCCGGCAGCTTGTGCGCCGCGTCGGTGCTCGTCGAACATCGGGTCGGTAAAATCTCCGCCCTCGGTGGCTTTGATGAAGGCAAAGCTGACACCGTTCTTCTGTGCGGTGCGCCAATCAATCGGCCCCTGCCAACGCGAGACATCCAGCCCGTGCACGGGGTACTGGCCGGGGTGGCGACCTTCCCACGGGTGCGGGTCAGCGTCACCAAAGGCGGGGTAGATGATCGAAGGCGGGGTCGTGTCCGCGAAGGCCTGCGGCTCAACCGCCTGAGGTTGCGGGCCGCGGCGACCACATGAGACAATTGCAAGCGCCATAACGGCCAGCAGAAGTGCTTTGCGCATCTTATGATCCTGTATCAAATATCTGCTCTTATAATTAATCCCAGAATGCCTGATCTGGTGAACAAGGCAACGGTGGATTTGACGGGTGGCAAAAACTCACCTGTTTCACCAAGAATAAGGCTTGATCCCCGCCCGCAAAGCCCGTAAAGCAGCGCAATCCGGTGTGGCGTTATGCGACTCCGGTGTTTTGGTTTGCATCCTGACGTGACGCCCAGCTTTCTTCGGCACCGGCGCGACAGGGCGGACCGGACCAAAAGGAACATTCGATCTGACCTCTGGCGGGCTGTGCGCAGGACCCGGTGAAGACCAAGAGCTCTCAGGCCGTGCCCAAACTTCGTGGACCAACCACGAGCAGATAGGAGTAACTGCGATGGACCTGATCGCACAGCTTGAGGCGGAACAGATTGCCGCCCTGGGGAAAGACATCCCCGATTTCAAAGCCGGTGACACCATCCGTGTCGGCTTTAAAGTGACCGAAGGGTCGCGTACCCGTGTGCAGAACTATGAAGGCGTCTGCATCGCGCGCAAAGGTGGCAGCGGCATCGCCGGTTCGTTCACCGTTCGCAAGATTTCGTTTGGCGAAGGCGTGGAGCGTGTGTTCCCGCTGCATTCGACCAATATCGACAGCATCACCGTTGTCCGCCGTGGCCGCGTTCGTCGCGCCAAACTTTACTACCTGCGCTCGCGCCGTGGTAAATCCGCGCGTATCGCAGAAGTCACCAACTACAAGCCCAAGGCTGGCGCCGAGGCGTAAGGAGCGGAAAGATGAAAAAAGACATCCATCCCGATTATCACGTCATCAACGTCAAAATGACCGATGGCTCTGTGGTTCAGATGAAATCCACCTGGGGCAGCGAAGGCGACCAGCTGGCTCTGGAAATCGACCCTTCCGTGCACCCCGCATGGACCGGTGGTTCGTCGCGCCTGATGGACGCAGGCGGCCGCGTGTCGAAGTTCAAGAAGAAATACGAAGGTCTGGGCTTCTAATCCCGACCTGGTTGAAATGCGAAAGGCCGTCCATTTGGGCGGCCTTTTTTGTTTTGGAATTGCGCCACTGCACTTTGCGGCTGTTTCAGAAATCAAACCCGGTCTGGACCGGGGGCGTGTAAGGCTCAATCATATCTTCGCCCTCAGCTCCGCGTTTGATGGGTTTGACGGTGTGATATTCAAACCGGCCTTCGTACTGCGTGCCCAACGACTGCTGCGCCTCTTGCGCGGTCGTGACGCCTGATAGCCAGTTTTCGATCTCATCCGGGGTCAGGATCACTGGCATGCGGTTGTGAATATGCGCGATCTGCGGGCTGGGTGTCCGGGTCAGGATCGTACAGCTATGGCTGCCGTCATCAGTCCTGTAAAACCCCGCAAAAAACATCACCGGGGCATTGCGCTGAACCGTGATGTAGACCGGGCAATCATGGCCCTGGTCCTTGGGCCACTCGTAATATCCCAGCGCCGGAATAAGACAGCGCCCATTGTTCCAGTATTGCTGCCAGAAGCTGACATTTTCGATCTTCGAATTGATCATCGGCTTCTTGCTGCGCGGATCCTTGATTTGCCAGCGCGCAGTAGCCAATTCGGCCTGATCGCCGTCCCAACGGACCATGCCAACCCGATTGGTGGGGGACACATTATAACCACCCGAAGGCAGCTGCTCGGGCAGATCAGGCGAGACCTTGCCGTAGAGAAAATACTCGGTAATCGCCAGCATTTCCCGCTGCGTCAGGTGACCGGCTGCAAACTTTCCACACATGACAAAAGCCTAGGCCGATTGGGTGCCGGTCACAAGTGGCCCCACCGACGATCAGTCCCTTGTCAGATCAACCGCGCTGTGCGGTGGAGGCACGGGGCCTCGCAGCATTACGGCAGCCAGGATCATCCCCAAAAGCGCAGCGATAGCGGCGACAAGCATGGCACTGTTAAATGCATCATCCTGCAGATCTCGCAAGGCGCGCGCCAGCGTTTCGCCTGTGGTCGGATCAAGCCCAGCGATAAGCTGTTGCACCTGACTTGCAGTGCCATGTGTCAACGCATGGGCCAGATCAGCCCGTTGCTCGGACCCGGTGGGCAAGGCGTTGATCACTTCGGACAGGCCGCGTCGGGTAGTGATTGCTTCGACCAGACCTCCAACCACGGCACCAAGGGTGGCACCAAAATAGAGGAACGCATTCACTACGCCCGAGCCCTGCCCCATATGTTCTTCCGGCAACAAGCGCAGCCCGAGACGCGGCAATAACGAAAAACCGATGCCAAGCCCGATCCCGATAATCACCAGCTTCCACCAAATCGCACCCATGCCTGTTGTGTTCGTCGTTGTCGTCAACAGCATGAACCCACAGGTCATGAACCCCATGCCCAGGATCACCGGCCATCGAAAACTGTAAGGTGCAAGAAAACGCGGAGCCACCACGGACACGACGAACATACTGAGGCTCAACGGCAGGATCGCCACCCCCGCCCCAACAGCGGACAGGCCAAACGCATCTGGCGATTGCACGAAGACGTTGAAATAGACGAAAAAGCTGAACAGCGCGAAGCCGGTAATGAACATCCCTGCCGCCGCCATGAAATAACGGGGGTGGCGGAAGTAGCGCAGCTCGATCAGAGGGTCCGCGCTGCGGCGCGAGGTGATGATCAGTGCAATCACCGCTACAGCCGACACGGCAAGCGGGATCAGGGTCGATCTTGTGGCCCATCCGTGGCTTTCCCCGTTGCTGAGCGCGAAGGATAGCGGGCCAAGCAGCAGGACCAATGCGACTGCTCCCGCAAGATCGAACTTTGCGCCTGCAAGACGGGTGTCGGGGACGTAATGCTCTTTGCTGACCCGCAACCCGACCGCAAACGCCACGATCAGCAGCGCCAGATCGGTGGCAAACACGCCCCGCCAGCTGAGGTAATGCGCAAACGCGCCGCCAACGATCGGACCAACACCAATTGCCAGCCCGACGATCGCGCCCCAGGCACCGGTGACGCTGGCCCGTTGTTCCTCGGGCGTGGCGGCAGTCAGCAGCGAAAGCGAGGTGCCAAACAGCGCTGCCGCCCCGGCACCTTGGGCCCCGCGGCCTGCCAGCAACATGGCTGCATCCTGTGAAAACAACACAAGGGCCGAGCCAAGACCGAACACGATCATTCCAGCAAAGAAGACGCCCATCTTGCCGGTGATATCGCCAAGTCGGCTGACGATGGTGACGAGGGTCGCGCTAACCACTGTATAGATCGCCATCACCCATTGCAGGCTGGAAGGCGACAAATCGAACTCGGCCTTCAGATTTGGCAGGATCGTCGCAACGGCGGTTGTGTTGAAGCCAACAACCATCATGCACAGCGCGGTCATCACCAGAACCAGACGTGCCCCTCCCGCGCCGGATATGTCCTCAGTGACGTCTTTTGGCATCTGCCTGTCCCCCGTTCAGGAATAGCGCGCTGGCCCTTCGGGCACCGTGTTGTGCCTATTATTAAACGGTTTTTTGCTGATAGATACTGTTTTTAGCGCGCTGCGCGCCCAGCGCCTATTAGATCCAGTAGGACAGCGCCAATGGCAGCACCAGGATCGTGGACAGAGTCGAAACCAGAATGAACCCGGCCACATCGGGTCCGTATTCCGGCACATGCTGATCGATAAACAAATAGGTCGCGACAGAGGATGGCATCAAACAGCACAGGATCACCGCGCCCCGCTCAGCCCCGGTGAAGCCGAAGCTCCAGACCAACGCGCTGGCAATCACCGCAGCCATCAGCAGGTGCAGCGCTGTCAGCAAAACGGCTCGGCCAAGGCTTTTGATCCGCAGGGTCGCCAGCGTGTGGCCCAGCGTCAGCAACATCAGCGGGATCGAGAGCCCACCCAGAATATCAAAGGATTTGGCCACCGGTTGCGGCAGGCTGGTGCCCGTCGCCATCAACACCAGCGACAGTGCGACCGCGTAAATAATCGGCGAAGTCGCCAGTTTCTTGGGCGAGAACTCTCCGGCCGGAATCCACATGCCGATCGTGAAGATACTGATCAGCACAACCACCACAAATGCCATCGTATAGGCCATTCCCGCATCGCCTAGCGCCAAAAGGGTAATGGGCAGGCCGATATTGCCGACATTACCATGCATCAGTGGCGTCAGAAATGCCCGCACCGGCAGCCGCATCAGTTTGAGCGCGACAAGCCCCAACAGCCCAAAACCTGCAATCGCCAAAGCGGCGGCCATCATGACATCAAGAAAGGTGCCGACCGCAATCTGGGTGGTTGAAAGGTGCGAGATTATTAGCGTCGGATACCCGACCCGCGAGACGATCCCGCCAATAACCTTGTTGTCATAAGGGGCCCTGATCACAGCCAGAGTGTAACCGATTCCAGCGCAAATCAGGACAGGCAGAACCACGTTCAAAACGTTCAGAAACAGATGATCCAATGGCTGCCCTCGATCACAAATCCATAGGATGGACAGTGAAACAGGGGTGTGTGTTTGGCAAGGATTTACCCTAACCCCCAAGTACCAAGCACTTTTCCAATTTGAGGCTTGATAATAGCGCTCAAGACGGCCCGAGGTTCTTCCCTTCCCGGCCTACACAACATATAGTGGCTGCCAACAACGTGTAGGCAAACACGGCGGGACTTGGGAATACAGGCATGGCACATATCATTGTGGTCGGGAACGAAAAGGGCGGCGCAGGCAAATCAACCGTGTCGATGCATGTGGCCACCGCATTGGCACGGCTGGGGCACAAGGTCAGCACACTCGATCTTGACCTGCGGCAGCGCAGTCTGGGCCGGTATTTCGAGAACCGCTTGAACTTCCTGAACGGCTCGGACCTGTCTCTGCCCAGCCCACGCCACCACGACCTGCCCGAGATTGACGCCAGCGCTCTGCAACCCGGTGAAAACATCTATGACCACCGCCTTTCGGCCGCCGTGGCCGAACTGGAAAGCGATAGCGATTTCATCCTGATCGACTGCCCCGGTTCGCACACTCGACTCAGCCAGGTTGCACATTCGCTGGCCGATACACTGATTACACCGCTGAACGACAGTTTCATCGATTTTGACCTGCTGGCGCGGATCGATTCCAAAGGTGAGAGAATCCTTGGCCCCTCAGTCTATTCCGAGATGGTCTGGAATGCCCGCCAATTGCGCGCCCAAGCTGGGCTGAAACCGATCGACTGGGTCGTCGTCCGCAACCGGGTCGGCACCCAGCGCATGGTCAACAAGGAAAAGATGCAACGCGCGATCGAGATGCTGTCACAGCGCATCGGCTTCCGCGTCGCCTCGGGCTTTTCCGAGCGAGTGATTTTCCGCGAGTTGTTCCCGCGCGGACTGACTTTGCTGGACCTCAAGGATATCGGGGTCAAGCAATTAAACATCTCAAACATCGCCGCACGTCAGGAATTGCGCGACATGATGAAGGAACTGAGCTTGCCGGGTGTTGAGATCGACTTCTAGCCGCGTGGCAGCGCCTGCACAGCTAACCAAAGTAAATCCAAGTGCCTTAAGATGCTCTACGTAGCCGCTCAAGTGTAAGCCACTCTCCGTCGCGCGCAGAGTCAGTAAACGCACATTTCCGGAGAACAGCTTGAGATGCCAAGTTGTCTGCGTGCACAACCGCGATCACCCGGTAAACATTGGGGCGTTGGCGCAAATATTCGTCACAGTACTGTGCGACGATCGAACTGGCGTACCCCTTGCCCCAATGCTTCTCACCCAACCAATAGCTGACTTCGGCGCTGCCCGATCCCTTTTCTAGCATACGAACCTGTCCGATTGCGTGCCCATCTTTCTCGATGGCCAACACCTGATGATGATCTTCGTAACCCAGTTCGATCAATTGGGCGGCATCGTCCGCACTGATTGGGCCTGGATAGACCTCCGGCAGATAGCGCCACAGGCGCTCAGAGGAAAGCATCGCCGCATACACTGCCGAGTCCTTCAGATCCCATGCACGGAAGTGAAATGGCCGGGGATTCGGACGCTCGAATGTGCCCAGGATGTCATCCTCACATTCCAGTGGGACCCAGCCTATTTGAATCGGGTCGTAAGCGACCTCGACACCGTTCGTCTGACACCATTTGACTTCACGTTCGGAAAGAACACCCTGCGACCTCAATCTGCGCAGATCAACTGATCTCGAATGCCCGCAGGAGTGTTCAGATCGAATAGATTTGTTTTGAATGTTCATGACGTCCTCCGAGCGAACACACCAACACCAAGTGCTCTGAAACAAGAGACTGCGCCAATTGTTGGATATTCCAACAAAATAGGATAGCCTATTGTTCAACAATATTTGATTGGAAAAACCTATTGATCGACATCCAGCTGACATTGAAACAACTGTCCTATTTCCGTACGCTGGCCGACACTGGCCACTACAGGAAAGCCGCCGAGCGTATCGGCATTAGCCAGCCTTCTCTTAGCCTGCAGATTGCTAATTTGGAATCTGTGCTTTGTCTGAACCTCGTCGAACGAGGCCGCGCCGGAGCGATGCTGACGCCTGAAGGACGAGAAATTCTTGAGCAAACCCGAAGCATACTATCTGATGTGATGGCCCTGCAAGAAACACACAATCGGATGAAATCCGAACTTTCAGGAAGTTTTCGCCTCGGCTCATCCCCAACGCTGGGGCCCTATCTGTTGCCGCGCGTTTTTCTGCATTTGCATCAGAACCACCCGGATCTGAGATTGATCGTGCGTGACGGCCCCCCCTCAGAACTGCTGCAAGAACTGTTGAGCGGAATGCACGACGTTATTCTGACGCAACTGCCGGTGAAATCGGCCGATGTTTTTGTTCAGCGATTACTGCGAGAGCCTCTTCATCTGGCTGTGGCCCTCAGCCATCCGCTGGCAAAAAAGGAATACGTAGAAGACGAAGATCTAAAGGGGGAAAACGTTTTGGTCCTGTCGCGGCGCTTCACCCTCCACAGCCAGATCGAAAACCTGACCAAGGAGGTCGGCGCAAATCTGCTGTATGACTATGAAGGCACCAGTTTGGATGCCATTCGTCAGATGACCGCTATAAATATCGGAATCTCATTCCTTCCATCACTTTATGTGGCGTCCGAAGTGCCCAAATTTGGCGGGGACGTGGCACTTGTGCCCTATAGGCCCGGCCGCCTGAATAGGTCGATTGGCCTTGTCTGGCGCGCCTCCAGTGGCCACCATCGCGCATTCAGCTTTATCTCAGACGCCATTCGCAGCGTTGCCAAGACAGATTATTCTGGATTGGTCAGCGTTGAAAAATAGTGGTGTTGACCTCTGGCCTTAAGCTACCGCATTAAGCAGCTGTACAATGGCCAGACCTAGCCAGCCGTTCTGTAAATCGTAAACAGCTCTTTCGGCTCTGCCACGCCACGCAACATATAGCGACCGACCGAGATCAGATCCTGATCGCAGGGATGGGCCGCGCGGGCGACATCATCAGAAATCAGGACCCGCTGCCCCAGCGACCGATGCATCCCCGCAATTCTGGACGTCTGGTTGACCGCCGGACCAATGACGGTGAAATCCAGCCGACTTTCGGAGCCGATGTTTCCATAGAGGATCTCACCAGAGTGCAATGCCAGCGTATAATTCGAAACCGGTTGACCCCGTGAACTCCGCTGAGTGTTCAATTCGGCCATACGCTCTTGCAGCATGGTCGCCGCAGCCAGCGCGGCGCGGGCATCGGCATCGATCTCGCCGACATCAAACATCGCCATGACACCGTCGCCCATGAACTTCAGGATGTTGCCTTCGCATTGATGAACAACATCGACCACCACACCCAGGTAGTCATTCAGCATATCTATGACTTCGATCCCTGGCATCTCTTCCGACAAGCTGGTGAACCCTTCCAGATCGAAGTTCCAGATCACCGCATCAATCTGCTGCAGTGACCCGCGACGGATTTCACCGGACAAGACCCGACGACCGGCATCGCGCCCCAGATAAACCCGCATCAAATCTTTCGACACCCGCGCGTTCGAGGCTGACTTCAGAGCCAGCCCCAGATGCGGTAGCGCCGTATTGATCACGTCCAGATCATCGTCGCAGAATCCTTCCGGCGCATTGCTGGACCAGGACATCAAGACGCCGTCGATTGCCTCTTTCGCATCATAGGGGTTGCGTTGAGCCGGCACATCAAAGCTGATGCCAGTCGCGTAATAGTCCGTGGCCCCGTTTTCCCGCAACTCGTTTAGCAGGGGAAAACGGCTGGGTTCGTTCTGATCGACCAGCCGTTCACGGATAGCATCGATATCTTCGTGCAATACGGCATACAGCGGACTTTGTGTCCAAACTTCACTGGGCTCTTCGGAATACTCGAAGGTTTCCAGATTACTTCCTTTGCTGCGGTACCAGCTATAGCCCGTTCCGCCATAGACGGGATGCAAGGCCGGTTGCGCCGCATGAAAGCGCATCAAGGGAACACCAAGATCAACCAAACGGGTGCAATACCCGTCCAAAAGTTCTTGTTTGTCGGCCCCTTCCAGGCCTCGGGTCACCAACCAATCTATCAGATCATGGGATTTTGCCGTTGGGGAATCCGGCGCTGTCATGTGTCGTTCCTGTGTCCGTTATGACGTTGATCTGGGGGCAGCTGTACCGGATTACCAGTGCCCTAATCCATTCCGGCCAGACGTCGCAGCATCATGCGCAGCAAAGCGGCCTCACCCGTGGTGAAACGCGATGCCAGTTTCTGATCATAATCCTGCGCGATACCGCTTAACTCGCGATAAACCTTTTGGCCAGCCGAGGTCAGCGATAGCCGCTCAACCCGCCGGTCATTTTCATCCCGCAACCTTTGCAGATATCGGCGCTGTTGCAATCGGCTGACCGCACGGCTGACCTTGGTTTTGTGGATTTTGGCACGCTCAACAATGTCGCGTGCGGTCATCTCACCATGATTGCCAAGATGAAACAGCACCCGCCATTCAGTTCGCAGCATTCCGTAGCGATCCTTGTAAACGCGCTGAAACTCAAGCGAACTTTCTTCGGCCGCCTGATTCAACAGGAACGGCAGGAAATTTCGCAAATCAAACTCATCTTTTTGGTCATTTTTAGGCTGGGTCATCCTTGTTAGTTACAAAATCAACTATTATTCGACAAGTGACAAGTTGAAGGATCACCGGAGACGAGATGAGTTTTGATATCTGGATCACCTATGTGGCGACGGTGTTGCTGCTGATGAGCACACCGGGGCCAAGCCAGTTGCTGATGCTGTCGAACTCGGCAACCAATGGGCTGCGGCGAGGTTTTTTTACCGCTGCGGGGGATTTGACGGCCAATTTCTTTCAAATGTTGGCCGCCGGTCTGGGTCTGGCTGCCCTGATCGCTACGTCCGGGACCGCCTTTACCGTGATCAAGTGGTTGGGCGTGACCTATCTGATCTATCTCGGCGTCAAGCAAATCGTGAAGGCACGCGTTGCCGAAACCAACGATGCGCCGCGCACCAGCCGCAAGGCGCTGTGGATGCAGGGCTTCATCACCTCTGCCGCGAATCCTAAGGCGGTGGTGTTCTTCGCCGCTCTGTTTCCGCTGTTCATCGATGGCGCGCTGCCTTTCTGGCCGCAATTCGCCATCCTCTCGGCCACATATCTGATCATAGACGGGTTGTTTCTGATGGCCTATGGCTCCACTGCCAGTTGGCTGGCCCGGCGCCTGCAGGGGCCGGCAAGGCTTTGGCTCGACCGGATCGGTGGCAGCTTCATGATATTGGCGGCAGTCCTGCTGGGCTTCAAATCCCTGCGCGCCGCCTCGTAACCGAAAGACATAAGGACGCAATATGCCTTTGAAGAAATCCTGGGTCGCATCGGCCAATTCCGCCGACCACCCCTTCCCGCTGAACAACCTGCCTTATGGCGTGTTCTCGACCGAAACCACCGAGCCCCGCTGCGGCGTTGCCATCGGCGACATGATCTTCGACGTGACTGCTGCCGAAGCTGATGGATTAATCGCGCTGTCGGATGAGCCGCTGTTCGATCTGCCCTTCTGGAATCCGCTAATGGAAGAAGGCCCTGCCGTATGGGCTGCATTGCGCGACCGCCTTTCTACGCTATTGGCTGAAGATTCGGACGAACAGCACAAGATCGAAGGTCTGCTGATCCCGCAGGACGAGGCCGAGATGCACATGCCCTTTGCCGTCAGCGAATACACCGATTTCTACGCGGGCCGCCACCATGCCCAGAACGTGGGCACCATGTTCCGCGGCCCGGAAAACGCGTTGCCGCCGAACTGGCTGCACATCCCCATCGGCTATAACGGCCGCGCTTCGTCTGTTGTCGTTTCAGGCACGGATATCCGTCGCCCCTGGGGTCAGTTGAAATCGCCCGATCAGGACCTGCCTGCTTTCCTGCCCAGCCGTCGATTTGATATCGAACTAGAGATGGGTGCAATCGTGGGCACACCGTCTGACGGCCCAATTTCAGTGCAGGAAGCCGATGACAACATCTTTGGCTATGTCCTGCTAAACGACTGGTCCGCGCGCGATATTCAGGCCTGGGAATACCAGCCGCTGGGGCCATTTCAGGCCAAGGCGACCGCGACCTCGATCAGTCCGTGGATCGTGACCAAAGCGGCGCTGGAACCGTTCCGCTGCGATACGCCCGACCGTGAGTTTGCACTGCTGGACCACCTGAAGGATTGCGGCCCGATGCTCTATGACATCGATCTATCCGTAACGATGGCGCCCGAGAATAAAGACGCCACGACCATCGCACGAACCAATTATCGCGAGATGTATTACTCGGCGGCGCAGCAGTTGGCGCATCACTCGACGTCTGGGTGTCCGATGAACACGGGCGACCTGTTGGGGTCCGGCACCATTTCGGGGCCGAACAAGCCAGAGCGCGGATCACTTCTGGAACTCAGCTGGGGCGGGAAAGAGCCACTGACGCTGGACACAGGCGAGACCCGCACCTTCATCGAGAACGGCGACACGCTGACCCTGACCGGCGCAGCCAAGGGCGACGGCTATACCATCGGGTTCGGCGATTGCACCGGCACCGTGCTGCCCGCACTCGAAAATCCATTCGCCAGAGATTGATGCAGGTCCAGTCCGCATATTCAGAGCGCGCTCTGCCAGTCCTTAACGGCCTCGATGGGATAAAGCAGCATCAGCACGTTCAGCGTCAGACCATCGCGGATCAGCGCGGTGGTCACGATCTCGAACCCCAGCGCAATGGTGACCGTCATCCAGATCGGCAGGCGACGCGCCAACCAGAACCCCAGCATCATCGCGCCAATATCGGCGATCGAGTTGACGACACTGTCGCCGTAGTAGTCCAGCGAGATCGTGACCGCGCGGTAATGTTCGATCACGGCATTGGTGTTCTCGGAAATCTCCCACGCGACTTCTATCAAGGTGGCGATGAACAACCGCCAGCCAACGGCAAGGCGGCGCGCCACCAGCCACAGAAAACCGTAAAACAGAAAGCCATGAATGATGTGGCTGGGCGTGTACCAATCGGTCAGATGCTGCGAGCTTTCGGAACTGAAGGTTTCACCATGCCACAGCTTGACAAACCCGCATTTGCAAATCGGTTCGCGGCCCATCCACAGCAGGATGATGGCGCAGGCAATGACAACACAAGCGGTTGCCCAATAAGGCAAAAATCGACGTTCAAACATATGGCGACAACATCATCAAAGCCAGTCGCTGTCCAGAAGGGAAATCACTGATATGGCCAAGGCATTTGCGTCCCAGGGGGACATGTCGGAAAAGAAAATCAGCTTCACTGAGGTGGGCGAAGGGCTGTATGCCTTCACTGCCGAAGGCGACCCGAACTCGGGCGTGATCATCGGCGATGACAGCGTGATGATTGTCGAGGCGCAGGCGACGCCGCGTCTGGCCAACAAGGTGATCGAATGCGTGCGGTCGGTGACTGACAAGCCGATCACCCATGTGGCGCTGACCCATTACCACGCAGTACGCGTGCTGGGCGCGAGCGCCTTTGGTGCGCAACAGATACTGATGTCGGATATGGCGCGCGCAATGGTGGTTGAACGTGGTCAGGAAGACTGGGACAGCGAATTCCAACGCTTCCCGCGTCTCTTTGAAGGACACGAAAGCATCCCCGGCCTCACATGGCCCACCACCACCTTCAGCGACACAATGACGGTTTATCTGGGCAACCGCCGGATCGACCTGATGCATCTGGGCCGTGCGCATACCGCTGGCGATATCGTCATCCACGTGCCCGATCAGAATGTCATGTTCACCGGTGACATCGTCGAATACCACTCGGCGTGCTATTGCGGCGATGGGCATTTCAGCGACTGGGGCGATACGCTGGATGAGATCAAGTGGTTTGACGTGGACGCCATCGCGCCGGGGCGCGGCGACGCTCTGGTTGGTAAGGACATGGTCAATGCGGCCATCGAGAACACTCGCGATTTCGTCGAAAGCACCTATCGCCCGGCGGCCAAGGTTGCGGCGCGCGGTGGCAGCCTGAAAGAAGCCTGGGACGCCGTGCGCGCAGAATGCGACCCAAAATTCGCTGACTATGCGATCTACGAACACTGCCTGCCCTTCAATGTTGCCCGCGCCTATGACGAGGCCCGCGGCATCGACACGCCCCGGATCTGGACCGCCCAGCGCGATCTGGAGATGTGGGAGGCCCTGCAGGGCTAAGATTTCCGGGCCGGATTTGATCCAGATCGTGGCGGCCCGGATTTGACAGTGAAACGCTAAGACCAACCCTCCGGCGCTATCCCGCCGGAGAACAGATGAGTTGTGCCCGCTGCACCAGAACTGGGAGAGAGACCGTGAACAAGATTTTCGAAGTTCCACTTTATGCCTACGAGGCCAGCCCGGATCAATCCGCGCCAGCGCCCGTGCGTCACAAGGTCATCGTTGTTGGGGCCGGTCCGGTGGGTCTGGCCGCCGCCATCGATCTGGCCCAGCAAGGGGTTGAGGTGCTGGTGCTGGACGACAACGACAAGGTCAGCTTTGGCAGCCGCGCCATCTGTTTTGCCAAGCGCCCTCTGGAAATCCTCGACCGACTGGGTTGCGGGCAGCCGATGGTGGACAAGGGCGTTCTTTGGAACAAGGGCAAAGTGTTCTTCGACGAACGTCAGGTTTACGAGTTCGACCTGCAGCCCGACAGCGGCGATCAGCGCCCGGCCTTCATCAACCTGCAGCAATACTATTTCGAGCAGTTTCTGGTCGACCGCGTCCGCGAATTGCAAGCGCAGGGTGCACCGATCGAAATCCGCGGCCGCAACAAGGTCGAAGCCGTTGGAACCCACCCCGATCACGTCAAGCTTGAGGTCGAAACGCCTGAGGGTTCGTACACCATCGAAGCGGATTGGGTCATCGCCTGCGACGGCGCGGGCTCACCCATGCGCGCCATGATGGGTAAGGATTTTGTGGGCCGCGTGTTCGAAGACAACTTCCTGATCGCTGATGTGATCATGGAGGCCGATTTCCCTTCGGAACGCTGGTTCTGGTTCGATCCGCCCTTCAACAAAGGCCAATCTGCGTTGCTGCATAAACAACCCGATGGCGTCTGGCGCATCGATCTGCAACTGGGATGGGATATCGACAAGGAACGCGAAAAGCGCCCGGAAAACGTGATCCCGCGCCTCAAGGCCATGCTGGGCGAGGAGGTAAATTTCGAGCTGGAATGGGTCAGCATCTACACCTTCCAGTGCCGCCGGATGGAGCAATTCCGCCATGGCCGCGTGATCTTTGCCGGTGACAGTGCCCATCAGGTCAGCCCGTTTGGCGCACGGGGCGCAAACTCGGGCGTGCAGGATACCGACAACCTGTGCTGGAAACTGAAACTGGTGATTGACGGCAAAGCGCCTGAGTCGCTGCTGGACAGCTACGATCAGGAACGCATTCACGGTGCGGACGAAAACATCCTGAACTCGACCCGCTCGACCGATTTCATCACCCCGAAATCGCAGATGTCCCGCATCCTGCGCGACGCGGTGCTGGACTTGAGCGAGCACTATGACTTCGCCCGCCCGATGGTGAATTCTGGCCGCCTGAGCGTACCTTGCGTCTATGACGGCTCGTCGTTGAATTCGGCGGATGCGTTGAACGGGCCGACGCAGACGCGTCCCGGAGCGTCCTGTCCCGATGCGCCTTTGGGTGACGGCTTTCTACTGCCTATACTGGCTGGACAGTTCACGCTGCTGACCATCGACGCCGATGCACCAGATGAGATCGAGGTCGATGGCATCATCGTCAAACGCCTGGCACTCTCGGTCAAAGACGACCCGACCCTAACGCTGAAGCGCCGCTATCTGGGCGATGCCAGCGGAGCGGTCTATCTGATCCGTCCCGATCAGCACGTGGCCGCCCGCCGCGACACCTACGAAGAAAATGCATTCCGGCACGCGGTGCGCCGCGCCACAGGCAAGGAGTAAGCGACATGGCTGATCTGATCCTCTCATCCAATCTGACCCAGGCAGACGATTTCTATGCCGATCTGGTGGCCGCCCATGAAGGGCTTGAGAAAGCCGAAAGCGATGCGTTCAACGCGCGCCTTGTGCTGGTTCTGGCAAACCACATCGGCGACAACGCGGTGCTGAAGCAGGCGTTGGACGCCGCAGCCCTGAAACAGGAGTAAGCCCATGAAAATCGAACAGATTCACCACGTCGCCTATCGCTGCAAGGACGCGAAAGAGACCGTTGAATGGTATGGCAAGATGCTGAACATGGATTTCATTCTGGCGATTGCCGAAGACCATGTGCCCTCCACCCATGAACCTGATCCCTACATGCACCTGTTTCTGGATGCCGGAAATGGCAATGTGCTGGCGTTTTTTGAGCTGCCTACCAAGCCGGAAATGGGGCGCGATCCTAACACGCCGATTTGGGTGCAGCACATCGCATTCAAGGTGAAGGACCGTGATGAGCTGATCGCATTCAAGGACCATCTCGAAGCCAACGGCGTCGAGGTTCTGGGTGTCACGGATCATTCGATCTTTCATTCGATCTATTTCTTCGATCCGAACGGTCACCGGGTGGAACTGGCTTGCCCCGACCCCGAGGAAGAGGCCATGCTGGCCCGGCTGGATTCGGTCAAATGGGATATGCTCGAAGAATGGTCGCGCACCAAACGAGCCCCTCAGCATGCCGACTGGCTGCATGCCAAGGAACTAAGCAAAGGCTAACCATCGTATGTCCGAAGTGGTTCTGTTTGATTACTGGCGTTCGTCCGCCAGTTACCGGGTGCGGATTGCACTGAATCTGGCTGGGATCACCTACCGCCCGGTCGTCGTGGATCTGGTGAACGGGGCGCATCGCGCCCCGGATCATTTGGACCGCAACCCGCAAGGTCTGGTCCCGGTGCTGGATATCGATGGGGTTCGGTTGACCCAATCGCTGGCGATCATCGATTATCTGGATGAGACCCGCGAACTGGGTCTGCTGCCAACCGATCCGGCCAAGCGAGCCGCGGCGCGGGCATTGGCGCACAGTATCGCGGTGGATATCCATCCGGTCTGCAATCTGTCGGTTGCCAAACATGCCACCGCGCTCACCCAAAGTGCAGGCGACATGCCCGGCGACTGGATGCGTCACTTCATCCGGCCGGGTCTGCTCGCGTTTGAATCGCTGCTGGGCGGCTTTGATCAATCCCCGTTCTGCACCGGTGAAACGCCGGGTCTGGCCGATATCTGCCTGATACCACAGCTTTATAATGCGCGCCGGTGGGAAGTTGATCTATCCGATATGCCACGCCTGACAGCAGTCGAGGCCGTCTGCGCCGAGCATTCGGCCTTTGCCGCAGCCCATCCTGACCTGCACGCTCCGCTCTGAACCGGCGCACAGAGTCTGTGTGGCGGTGCGGGTGCACAAATCCTCGCGCCGTCCTTAGGTTTCTATGCAACGACAGATGGAGAACCCCATGCCCAAGATCACCGGCTACCACGCCCATGTCTATTTCGACGCCGACACTCAGGACACGGCACGGCAGGTCTGTGAAGAGGCCGCGCGTCTGTTTCCCGCTGTCCAGATGGGCCACATGCATGCGCGCAATGTTGGCCCGCATCCGCGATGGAGTTGCCAGCTGGGCTTTCCAGCCGAAGCCTTTGATCAGGTCTTTCCCTGGCTGATCCTGAACCGGCAAGGGCTGACCATCTTTACGCATCCAGAAACCGGCGATCACTTGGCTGATCACCGGGATCGCGCTATCTGGATGGGCGAGATGCTGCCACTTGATCTGTCGATCTTCGATTAAGCCAATTCACGCGCCCGGTCGCGCAGGATGAACTTCTGAATCTTCCCCGTCGACGTCTTGGGCAACGCCCCAAACACAACCGTCTTGGGTGCTTTGAAATGGGCCATATGATCCCGGCAGAAAGCGATGATCTCCGCCTCATTCGCCTCTGCCTGCGGTTTCAATTCAACAAATGCACACGGCGTTTCACCCCATTTCTCATCCGGGCGGGCCACCACCGCTGCCTCCATAACAGCCGGGTGTTTATAAAGCGTATCCTCAACCTCGACCGATGAAATATTCTCGCCGCCCGAGATGATGATGTCCTTGGACCGATCCTTCAGCGCGATGTAGCCATCCGGGTGCATCACGCCCAGATCGCCCGAGGCAAACCACCCGCCTTTGAAGGCTTTGTCGGTCGCCTCGGCGTTCTTGAGATAGCCCTTCATGACAATGTTGCCCTGCATGAATATCTCACCCATGGTTTCGCCATCCGAGGGCACAGGCTCCATGGTTTCCGGGTCTGCGACCATCAAGCCAGACAATGCCACGTATTTCACACCCTGACGCACCTTGAGCGCGGCGCGATCCTCTGCACCCTTGTCGTTCCATTCGTCCTTCCAGGCGCAGACGACGGATGGACCATAAGTCTCGGTCAACCCATAGACATGGGTAACCTCGACACCCATCCCTTCCATCGCTTCGATCACCTTGGCCGGCGGTGGAGCGCCAGCGGTCATCGCCTTAATCTGCTGCGTGAAATCCTTGAGGTGATCCGGTGCATTGGCCAGCATGTTCAGCACGATCGGCGCGCCGCAGAAATGAGTTACGCCCTCTTCTCGGAAGGCGCGATAGATCGGTTCGTCCCGTACGGCGCGCAGGCAGACGGAGGTTCCCGCATTGGCCGCCATCGTCCACGGGAAACACCAGCCGTTGCAGTGGAACATCGGCAAGGTCCACAGATAGACCGAATGCTGCGGCATCCCCCAGGTCAGAATGTTCGATGTTGCATTCAGCGCCGCGCCGCGGTGGTGATAGACTACACCTTTGGGGTTGCCGGTGGTGCCCGAGGTATAGTTCAGCGTGATCGCATCCCATTCATCTGCGGGCAAAGACCAGTCGAACTCTGGATCACCCTCGGCCAACAGAGCCTCATAGGTCAGATCTCCCAATCGCTCGCCACCGTCAAAACTGGCGTCTTCGATGTCGATCACCAGAATGTTGTGATCCACCTGCGCTAACGCCTGTTTCACGACGCCTGAAAACTCGGGATCGACCAGCAGAACCTTGGCTTCGGCATGGTTCAGAATGAAGGCGATGATCGGCGCATCCAGCCTCGTGTTGATCGCGTTCAGCACCGCCCCTGCCATGGGCACGCCAAAATGCGCCTCATACAGCTCGGGGATATTGGCCGCGATGATCGAGACTGTATCGCCCACGCCTACGCCACGCGTAGTCAGCGCGCTGGCCAGACGTCGGCTCCGCACATAGGTTTCTGCCCAGCTATACCGGCGCTCGCCATACACAACGGATGGGTAATCCGGATACACTGCCGCCGTCCGCTCAAGATAGCTCAGCGGAGACAACGGCGTGAAATTCGCCGGGGTTTTATCCAGATGTTGCTGGTAGATAGGTGTGGCTGTCATCCGGCGATCCTCCCAAACTCGTCAGATTGTCGTATTGAGCACAAAGTTTACGTCATAACAAACCCGTATTAATACGCGTTTGAGCTACACTGGAGATATCCTATGGGCTAATCTGGCCCTACTTCACGCGCACCATTCGCGTTGATCTGCAGTATCACGTCACTTTGCGCCCGCCGGGACCTACTGATTCCCCGCGCGCCCCACTTTTGAAAGGACATGTCATGGACGGCACGTTCAACGAAAACGATCTTTCCCGCGTCGTCGAAGCCGACCGCGCCCACCTCTGGCATCACCTGATCCAGCACAAGCCGTTTGAGACCAACGATCCCCGTATCATTGTCGAAGGCAAAGGCATGCGCGTGTGGGACCAAAAGGGCAAAGAGCACCTGGATGCCGTATCAGGCGGTGTCTGGACCGTGAACGTGGGCTATGGCCGCGAATCTATCTGTAAGGCGGTTTATGACCAGCTGATGAAGCTGTGCTACTTCGCCAACACCGCAGGCTCGATCCCCGGTTCGAATTTCGCGGAAATGCTGATCGACAAGATGCCGGGCATGAGCCGCGTGTACTACACCAATTCAGGTTCTGAGGCGAACGAGAAGGCGTTCAAGATGATCCGCCAGATCGCGCACAAGAAATATGGCGGCAAGAAAACCAAAATCCTGTACCGTGACCGCGACTATCACGGCTCCACCCTGGCGACAATGTCGGCAGGTGGTCAGGACGAGCGCACCGCGCAGTACGGTCCCTTTGCACCCGATTTCGTGCGCGTGCCTCATTGCATGGAGTACCGCAAGCACGAGCTGGACGGCGCACCGGAAGAGAACTTTGGCGAATGGGCTGCAGATCAGATCGAAGAGGTCATCCTGCGCGAAGGCCCCGACACTGTTGGTGCCCTGTGCCTTGAGCCCGTGACCGCAGGCGGTGGCGTCATCGAAGCGCCTGAAGGCTATTGGCCCCGCGTGCAAGAGATCTGCAAGAAATACGACATCCTGCTGCACATTGACGAGGTTGTCTGCGGCGTAGGTCGGACCGGCACGTGGTTCGGCTATCAGCAGTACGGCATCAAGCCGGACTTCGTGACCATGGCCAAGGGCGTTGCCTCGGGTTATGCCGCGATCGCCTGCATGGTCACCACCGAGGAAGTCTTTGACATGTTCAAAGACGACGCGGCAGACCCGATGAACTATTTCCGTGATATCTCGACCTTTGGTGGCTGCACTGCCGGTCCGGCGGCAGCGGTTGAAAACATGCGCATCATTCAGGATGAAAACCTGCTGCAGAACTGCGTCGACATGGGTGATCGCATGATGGGCAACCTGCAGGCGCTGATGGAGAAGCACAAAGTCATCGGCGACGTGCGCGGCAAGGGTCTGTTCCTTGGCGCCGAGCTGGTAACCGATCGGACCACCAAGGATCCGATGGACGAAAAGCGCGTTCAGGCCGTGGTTGCTGATTGTATGGCGCAGGGCGTCATCATCGGTGCCACCAACCGCTCGATCCCCAGCCGCAACAACACGCTGTGCTTCTCGCCAGCGCTGATTGCAACGGCGGACGATATCGACCAGATCACCGACGCCGTAGACGGCGCGCTGGGGCGTGTGTTCGGCTGATCCGACCGCTGTAGTATTGCTAAAACAGACGAAACCCGCCAGCTTTTGGCGGGTTTCTTTTTATGTGGACATCGGCCAAGTTTATGAGCTGATGCCAAGGATACTCGGTTTGCATTCAAGGGGCAGGTAAGAGCCCATTGTCACAATGATTTCGGTCTTGTAGCTTCAAATCTCAGCATATCGAGGTTGTGCGATGGAAAATTTGGCTTTGGCTCTCGCACTAGCAGTGAAACACATTGAGACGCGCGAGGCCCCAACGGATTGTGACAACGATATTCGCGCCTTGGAAAACATTGCAGCTCATCTACAGTTAGCTGACCAGGATTCACAGAATGCAGTCGCAGACGCGTTTCGAAAGCTTGATGCGCCAGAGTTAATTGAAGGAATTGGCCTACAAATAAGTGACGGATAAGTCCGCCCTGCGGGCATTGATCATGTGTCAAAGTAAACAAACCCGCCACCGAACAAAAAACGCCCGAATGACAGCGGCATGTCGGACACTCGGCTTTACCGTGCCAGCTACTGGCGGGGGTGAGGAGAGCTTGGGTTACTCGCCGAAATTCGGATAGATGAACCCGTTCACCGGGTAAGAACTGCCGTAGCTGCCCGGCCGGCTTTCAACCCGCACAAGCGTCCAATCATTGTTTTTGGACACGTCCCTCACGCCCATCTGCAACGACACCTTATTCCGGAGCCAGTTTGCGTGGTTCACAATGACTTCCCGCTCGGTGACAATATCGGACACGACAGCCACATGTCCCAGGGGCATCCCTCTGGTGGCCCGAAACGACATCACCGCACCGACCTCCGGTTCATTACCCCGGTCAAACCCATTGCGAGCCTTGCCCCACCAATCCTTGGCGTTGCCACGAATTTCGATGCCGCTGAGGTTGCGTGCGTAGGGCACGCACCACACCCTTTGTCCCAGCGCATGTTTTCTTGAGACCTCTTGCAACGCCATGGCCTGACGTTCGGGATCCAAGTCCACCTCATTCGGATTCTTAGCACAGGCCGAGATCAGACTGAAAAGTCCCAAAACAACGGCAATTCGCGCGACGCCGGGCAGGCGCGACCAGATCGTATCGGTATTGCGTGCGTTGTACTGCAAGAAGGTTCTTTGCCGGTTTGAGTGGTGAAGCAGTTTTAATAATATCTTTAGGAAAAAGAAAAGAGCCCAGCTGCTCCCCGGCAGAATATTGCCAGTTCCTGCGCCGCATTCCGGCCGTTGGCCGAGCGTGCGGTCACTTATTCAACAGGTTTCCTCCCTGTGCCGTCCCTGGGATTCCTGGCAGGCGAAGAGACCGGCACAAGGTCACCTGACACATGAGCGCCAACCCGTCCCGCAGTTCGACGATCAAGCATCCGCTGGACAGTCGGGTTAGGCAGAATTACTTTGACCGCAACCCAATCCAACAGGAGGTTTGTATCGGATGTCCAAGACACTCTCGATCGCGGCAACTTCAATTCTGTTTTTGTCAACAGCGGCCTATGCGCAAGAACAATGCGCTGCTGGCAAAACGCTGACAGACGGCAAATTCACCATCGCAACGGGCAACCCGGCCTACTATCCGTGGGTGATCGATGACGCGCCTGAAAGCGGCGAAGGGTTCGAGGCAGCCGTTGCTTATGCCGTGGCTGAAGAAATGGGGTTCGCGGCTGATGATGTGGTCTGGGTCCGCTCGTCCTTCGACGAGGCGATCCAGCCCGGCGCCAAGGAATTCGACGTCAACATGCAGCAATACTCGATCACACCCGAGCGGGATCAGGTGGTCGATTTCTCTGCCCCCTACTACACCGCCCCGATGGCGGTTCTGGTCAGCCCCAATTCGACCGACACTGCCCCGACGCTTGAAGCGCTGAAAGGTCTGCAATGGGGGGCCGTCGGCTCGACCACGGCGGTGCCGAAACTGGCCAGCATCATCCAGCCCGACAGCGATCCGCTGCTTTATGGCGACAATGCTGACGTTAACGCCGCCATGTCGGCCAACCAGATTGATGCGGCCCTGTTCGATCTGCCCACTGCGCTGTTCCTGAGCGCAGTGATGATCGAAGGCTCAAAGGTCATCGGTCAGTTCCCGGCGGATGAAAATGACAATCCGGATCATTTCGGCATGCTGATGGAAGAAGGCAACCCTCTGAAAGCCTGCGTGGACGAGGCGCTGGCGGCACTGGCAGCTAACGGCAAACTGGCCGAAATCGAAGCCGTATGGCTGCAGGACACCACTGGTGTCCCTCTGATCAAGTAACATGGCAGATCATAAGGTGGCGGGGATGACCCGCCGCGAACGGTACGAGGCGCACCAACGACGCAGGTCGTTGGTGATCGCCACGATAAGCACGGTCACAGTTGTGGCCGCGATTTACTTTCTGGTGCCGCTGGCTCCGGGCTGGTCGAAGGTTCAGCAGAGCTTTTTTAACGGCGAGACGCTTGTCAAAACCTTCCCGAAACTGCTTGAGGCGTTTCGGATCAACGTGATGATCTTTTTGTGGTCCGCACCGGCGATCGCCGTGCTTGGCCTGTTGATTGCCTTGGCGCGGGATGCCAAATCGCCCGCCCTGTTTCCGCTGCGCATCTTTGGCGCGGCGTTCACCGACATTTTCCGCGGCGTGCCTGTGATCCTGACGGTCTATCTGATCGGCTTCGGTATTCCGGGGCTGGGCCTGCCGCGCCCGTGGAATTCACCTTATATCTGGGGTTCGCTGGCGCTGATCCTGACCTATTCGGCCTATGTGGCCGAGATCTTCCGTTCCGGCATCGACAGCGTCCACCACAGCCAGCGCGCCGCCGCATTATCGCTGGGTTTGTCGGAACGGCAGGTGATGCGCGACGTGGTGTTGCCGCAGGCGATCCGCAACGTGGTGCCCTCACAGATGAACATGCTGATTGCGCTGCAAAAGGATGTCTCTCTGCTCAGCTTCATCGGCCCGGTCGAAATCTTCCGTCAGGCCGGAGTGTTCAAGTCGCTGCTGGCGAATTTCACTCCCTATGTGGGCGCGGCGATCATCTTCCTGATCGTCACCATCCCCGCCACACGCTACGCCGATCACCTGATGGCCCGCCAAATGCGAGAGAGGCGCTGATGCCCAAACTGGAACTTCAGGGCGTGGTGAAACGCTTTGGCGACCGCACGGTCTGTGACGGGATTAATCTCACCGTTGATGAGGGCCAAATGGTTTGCTTGATCGGCGCATCCGGGTCGGGCAAGTCGACTCTGCTGCGTTGTATCAACCTGCTGGAACCCATCGAAGACGGCGCGATCTTTCTGGATGGCGAGGATATCTCAATCCCCGGTCTGAACCCGCAATCGGTGCGTGCCCGGATCGGGATCGTGTTCCAGAGCTTCAACCTGTTTCCGCATATGACCGCGCTTGAGAATGTCATGCTCGCGCCCCGCAGGGTGCGTGGGCTGACGCGCGCTGTATTGCAGCCCGAGGTCGAAGCGCTGTTTGCCCGGTTCGGACTGGCCGACCGGATGCACAACTATCCCGACCAATTGTCGGGCGGGCAGCAGCAGCGCGTCGCAATCGTACGCGCCTTGGCCATGCAGCCCGAGGTCATGCTGTTTGATGAAATCACCTCGGCCCTCGATCCCCAACTTGTGGGCGAGGTGCTGGATGTTCTGCTGATGCTCAAGAAACAGGGCATGACGATGATGATGGCCACGCATGAAATGGGCTTTGCCCGCGAGGCCGCCGACAAGATCTGCTTCCTAGACAGCGGTCGGATCATCGAAGAAGGCCCGCCCGACGCGGTGTTTGACCACCCTTCGCACCAGACCACACAAGCCTTTTTGGCGCGGGCGTTGAAGTAAGCGCCTGGGCTCTGAATCCCTGACAATCTGACCCTCAAGGACTCGACTCTTTGAGGGTCAAGAACATATAAGAACAAATGTAGAACATTTGGGGGTTTTATATGTTCGGCGGGATGCAGCGCCGTATCGTTTCACTCTGGTTTCCCCGGCTGGCAAGTGACCGGGCTTTGCGTGTGCGCCCGGTCGATGGGCCGTTTGTTCTGACGCTGAAACAGAACAATGCAAACCGGGTGTATTGCCTGAATGTACAGGCCCAGCGGCAGGGCCTGCACAGCGGCATGCCCTATTCCGATGCCCGCGCCTTTTGCCCCGATCTGCAAAGCCATCCTGCCGACCCGCAAGGGGATCAACGGTTTCTGCACGCCCTGCGCCGCTGGGCCACGCGCTATTGCCCCTGGGTCGGGCTCGAGGGTGAGGATGGGCTGGTTCTGGACATCACAGGATCGGCGCATCTTGCGGGCGGGGAAGAGATGATGCTGACCGACATACGCAGGCGTCTGGCCCGGGCCGGGCTGGCGGTGCAGATCGGTCTGGCCCCGACACGCGGTGCGGCCTGGGCTTTGGCCCATTATGGCGAAGGGGTTGCGACCCAGGATACGCTGAAGGCCATCCGCGCCCTGCCGGTGGCAGCACTGCGGCTGGATGAGGATACCTCGGTCGCGCTGCAACGGCTGGGACTGCGCCGGATTGGCGAACTGGCGCAAACCCCGCGCGCGCCGCTGACACGCCGCTTTGGCCCCGAGGTACTGATGCGGCTGGATCAGGCGTTGGGGGATCAGCCCGAACAGATTACCCCGCTGGCCGATCCGCCCCATTACGGCGTGCGCATGACCCTGCCCGAGCCCATTGGGCTGTTGTCCGACATGATGGCCGGGGCGGAACGGCTGCTGGAACGGCTCTGCGACAAGCTGAAAGCGCAGGAAATGGGCGCGCGCAAGCTGTGCATGACCTTGCGCCGGGTGGATCAGGATCATCAGCAGGTCGAACTGCGGCTGGCCCGCCCCTTGCGTGATCCATATCGCATCCTGCCCCTGTTCGAGCGTGGACTGACCGAGGTGGATGCAGGCTTTGGCGTCGATCAGCTGCGGCTGGAGGCCACGCTGGTGGAACCCCTGCCCGTGCGCCAGATCAGCCGCGCCGCAAGCCGGGGCAAGGATCAACTGGATGACCTGATCACCCGCATCGGCACCCGGATCGGGCTGGAACAGGTCCACCGCCTACTGCCCGCGCAAAGCCATATCCCCGAGCGCAGCTTCATCATCTCGCCCGCCGCCTATTCCGACCCTGCAGGCGGTTGGGTCGCCCTGCGCCCTCGCCCTCTGCAGCTGTTTCCGCCAGAACCTATCGCCGGATCAGGCCCGCACCCGCCGCGCCGCTTTCGCTGGCGGCGGATGTCGCTGACCACAGGCCGCTCAACCGGCCCCGAACGCATCTGCCCCGAATGGTGGCTGGAAGATGAGAACTGGCGCACGGGCCTGCGCGATTACTGGCAGGTTGAAACCCGGCAGGGGCGGCGGTTGTGGCTGTATTACACGCCGCAAAATCCGGGATGGTTCGTGCATGGGGAATTCGCATGAGCAAACCGAACCCGCCCAGCTCGCACGCGCAGGACCCCGGCTATGCCGAGTTGGGCGTAACCACCAATTTCACCTTCCTGACCGGAGCCTCACACCCAGAAGAGCTGGTAACCCGCGCGGCAGAGCTGGGCCTGAAGGCCATCGCGATCACCGACCGGAACTCACTGGCTGGGGTGGTCCGGGGCTGGAGCGCGTTGAAAGAACTGCGGCGCGAGGCTGAAGGCGCGGTTCAGATCCGCTCGCAGCACCGCCTCGATTCTTCGTCCCGACAAGAGGTCGGGCATGTGCAGCCAATCGACAAACCGGACGTACCCGCCCTGCCCAAGTTGATCGTCGGCTGCCGTCTGGTTCTGCGCGACAGCGCGGTGCACTGGCTGGCCCTGCCCCGCGACCGCGCCGCCTATCAGCGGCTGACCCGGCTGCTGACGCTGGGCAAGCGACGGGCCGAGAAAGGCGACTGTCATCTGGACCTGCAGGACATGCTGGCGGCCTGTCAGGGGATGATACTGATCGCGCTGCCTCAGGCGGGGTTGAAACAGGCCATCCCCGATATTCAGACCGTCCGGCGGCAATTCCCCAATGCGGTGTTTCTGGGGGCCGTGCCGCGTTATGACGGCAGCGACCGGGCCTATCTGACGGCCTGTGCGCAGGCGGCGCTGCGGGCCTCGGCCCCGATGGTGGCGGTGGGCGATGTGCTGATGCACCGTGGCAGCCGCCGCCAACTGGCCGATGTGCTGACCTGCATGCGCGAACACATCACGATTGACCAGATCGGCACCCGCGCCCTGCCCAATGCCGAGCGGCGGCTGAAAGGCTACGCGGATATGGCCCGGCTGTTTCAGGACCACCCCGGCGCGCTGCGCCGCACGCTGGAAATCGCCGACCGCTGCAGCTTTGACTTAAGTGAGTTGTCTTATGAATACCCCGACGAGATCGCCAGCACTGAAACCCCGCTGGCGCGGCTAGAACGTCTGGCGCGCGAGGGGTTGAAACGGCGCTATCCCGATGGCCCGACCGAGAAGGCCATCAACCTGATGAAAAAGGAACTGGCGCTGGTCGCCGATCTGGATTTCCCGGCCTATTTCCTGACCGTGCATGACATTGTGCAATTCGCCCGCTCGCAAGGCATTCTGTGTCAGGGGCGCGGCTCGGCCGCCAATTCGATCCTGTGTTATCTGCTGGGCATCACCGATGTCAGCCCCGACATGATCGCCATGGTGTTCGAGCGTTTTGTCTCGAAATACCGGGGTGAGCCGCCGGATATCGATGTGGATTTCGAACACGAGCGGCGCGAAGAGGTGATCCAATGGATTTACGAGCAATATGGCCGCCACCGCGCGGGCCTCTGTGCCACGGTCATCCATTTCCGATCCCGCGCGGCAATCCGCGAGGTGGGCAAGGTGATGGGCCTGTCTCAGGACGTGACCGCGGGCCTGTCCGGCCAGATCTGGGGGATGAGCAATGGCGGCGTTGATGCCGAGCGGCTGCAGGAACTGGGCCTCGACCTCAAAGACCGGCGCCTGATGCAGACGGTTCGCCTGATTGGCGAGATCATCGGCTTCCCCCGCCACCTGTCGCAGCATGTGGGCGGGTTTGTCATCACCAAAGGGCGGCTGGATGAGCTGTGCCCGATCGAAAACGCCGCGATGGAAGACCGCACCGTGATCGAGTGGGATAAGGACGATATCGACGCGCTTGGCATTCTGAAGGTGGATATATTGGGGCTGGGGATGCTCAGCTGTATCCGCAAGGCGTTTGACCTGATGCAACAGCACAACAGCGAAACCCTCAGCATCGCGACCGTCCCGCAAGAGGACACGGCGACCTATGACATGCTGTGCGCCGCTGATGCGGTGGGCGTGTTTCAGGTCGAAAGCCGGGCGCAGATGAATTTCCTGCCCCGGATGAGGCCGCGCGAATTCTACGATCTGGTGATCGAGGTTGCCATCGTCCGCCCCGGCCCCATTCAGGGCGATATGGTGCAGCCCTATATCCGGCGGCGCAACGGGCTGGAAAAATCCGAACCCTTCGGCCCCGCCTTGGAAGAGGTGACGCGGCGCACGCTGGGCGTGCCGCTGTTTCAGGAACAGGCCCTGCAAATCGCCGTGGTTGGGGCAGGTTTTTCGGCGGAAGAGGCTGACCACCTGCGCCGCTCCTTGGCTTCGTTCCGGCGCATGGGGACGATTGGCACCTATCGCGACAAGTTCATCGCGGGAATGCTGAACAATGGCTATACGCCCGAGGTCGCCGACCGCTGCTTTGGCCAGATCGAAGGGTTTGCCGATTACGGCTTTCCCGAAAGCCATGCCGCGGCATTTGCGATGCTGGCCTATGTCTCGGCCTGGATGAAATGCCACCACCCGGCGATCTTTGCCTGCGCGCTGCTGAACTCGCAGCCCATGGGGTTTTACGCGCCTGCCCAGATCGTGCGCGACGCGCGCGAGCATGGGGTCGAGATTCGTCCGGTCTGCGTTAACGCCTCGGAATGGGACAATCTGCTGGAACGCCGCGCCGATGGGGCGCTGTCCCTGCGGCTGGGTTTTCGCCAGATCAAGGGGTTCAAGCAGGAGGATGCGGATTGGATCGTGGCCGCGCGCGGCAATGGGTATCCGGACCCCGAAACGCTGTGGCTGCGGGCCGGGCTGCGCCCGGATGTTCTGACCCGTCTGGCCGAGGCGGATGCATTCTCCGGCATGGACCTGACCCGGCGCGACGCCCTGTGGCATGTCAAAGCCATCCGCAGCCGGACCGCCCTGCCACTGTTCAATGACCCGATCGATGGCGAAAGCATCAACGAGCCACAGGTCAACCTACCGGTGATGCATCTGGGCGAGGAAGTTGTCGAAGACTACGTCTCGACCCGTCTGACCCTACGCTCGCACCCGATGGAGCTGTTGCGCCCATCCATCCCCGGCCTTGTGCCGCATGCCACGCTGCAGGACATCCCGCTGGGCCGCTACAGCGTCTGCGGGCTGGTGATCACACGCCAACGGCCGGGAACCGCCTCGGGCGTGATCTTTCTGACGCTTGAAGATGAAACCGGGGTCAGCAATGTGGTTGTCTGGCCCAAGGTCTATGAACGCTTTCGCCGCATCGTGATGGGCGGGCGGTTGCTGCAGGTCCGCGGGTATCTGCAGCGCGAGGGGATCGTCGTGCATCTGATCGCGCAGGAAATCACCGATATGTCGCATAAACTGTCCGAGCTTGGGCATCCGCTGGATGAGGCCATCGGCATCACCCAACCGCAAGCGGATGACACCCCGCGCCCCCGGCAGAACGGCCCAAGCGCCCGCCATCCGCGCGAACAGGCCAAGCGTCTGTTCCCAAGCCGGGATTTTCACTAGAACCCGCGCCAGCATAAGGCCAGTTTCAAAGAAACATCTGGCTAACGTGATCCGGTCACCTCTTTCCCTTGCCCTTGCCCGCAATATGTTGCACCACACACGGGTTCAAACCCGGTGAACGGGCCAAAGGATAAGGACAAGGCGCATGGCTGACGGATCGATCGACATCAACGCAAAACCCACCGAGGACATTTCGGTTCGCGAGGTGTTTGGCATTGACAGCGATATGGCAGTCAAAGGCTTTGCCGAACGCAGCGACCGCGTGCCGGTGATCGACCCGACCTACAAGTTCGATCCCGAAACCACGTTGGCGATTCTTGCGGGCTTTACCCATAACCGCCGGGTGATGATTCAGGGCTATCACGGCACCGGGAAATCGACCCATATCGAACAGGTTGCCGCCCGTCTGAACTGGCCTGCCGTGCGCGTGAACCTCGACAGCCATATCAGCCGGATCGACCTGATTGGTAAGGACGCGATCAAACTGCGCGACGGCAAGCAGGTCACTGAATTCCACGAAGGCATCCTGCCCTGGGCGCTGCGCAACCCCGTTGCCATCGTCTTCGACGAATACGACGCGGGCCGTGCGGATGTGATGTTCGTGATCCAACGCGTGCTGGAGCATGACGGCAAGCTGACCTTGCTGGACCAGAACGAGATCATCACACCGAACCCGAACTTCCGCCTGTTTGCCACCGCCAACACCGTGGGTCTGGGCGACACCACCGGCCTCTATCATGGCACGCAGCAGATCAACCAGGCGCAGATGGACCGCTGGTCGCTGGTTTCGACGCTGAACTATCTCAGCCACGATGCGGAAACGATGATCGTTCTGTCGAAAGCGCCGCATTACAACACCGCCGAGGGCCGCAAGACCGTCAGCCAGATGGTCACCGTCGCTGACCTGACCCGGACCGCCTTCATGAACGGTGATCTGTCCACCGTCATGAGCCCCCGGACCGTGATCAACTGGGCCCAAAACGCAGAAATCTTCCGCAACATCGGCTATGCCTTCCGCCTGTCGTTCCTGAACAAATGTGACGAGCTAGAGCGCCAGACGGTTGCTGAGTTCTATCAGCGCTGCTTTGATGAGGAACTGCCGGAAAGCGCGGCGAGCGCGAGCTTGGGCTAAGCAATATGAATTGCGCCCTGCGGGGCGCAATGCCTCCGGCGGAGGTATTTTTGGCCAGATGAAGGGGGATCCGGTTTCGCATTGATGCGGCGGGTCACTGCAACACAAAGGGCGATTGAACATGGTGCAGAAGAACGACAATCCTGCTGATCCGTTCAAGAAGGCTCTGGCCGAGGCTACTAAAGTTATGGCCGACGACCCCGAATTGTCGGTGAGCTACACTGTTGATCCATCGGGCCTGTCGGGCGAGTCGATGCGTTTGCCGCAGGTCTCACGCCGGATGACGCGCGAAGAGGTTCTGTTGGCGCGCGGAACGGCAGACGCGTTAGCTTTACAACGCAAATATCATGATGACGCGACCCATGCGCGATATGCCCCTCCAGGTGATATGGCGCGGGATCTTTATGAGGCGATGGAGACCGCCCGGTGCGAGGCGATGGGTGCGCGGGACATGCCCGGCACCGCGTCGAATATCGACGTCAAGATCGGGCACGAGGCGATCCGGCGCGGCTATGATCAGTGCAAACAGCCTGCGGATGCGCCATTGGCTGTGGCGGCGGGCTATCTGATCCGGCATCTGGCCACGGGCCGCGACATGCCGCCTGCCGCCGAGAATGTCATGAACCTGTGGCGCGGATTTATCGAGGAACAGGCCGGCGGGACGCTGGAAAACCTTGACGAAATCCTTTCGGACCAGGCCGAATTTGCCAAGTTCGCCCGACAGATGATCAAAGATCTGGGTTACGGCGATCAGCTGGGTGATGACCCGGATGAACTGGACGACGAACAGGAAGATCAGGCCGAAGAAGACGCCGAAGAGCAGCCCGATCCCGACAGCACCGGGCAGGATGATCAGGACGAACAGGACGCCGATGCAACCCCTGAACAAACTCAGGAAGAACAGCAGGACCAGTCTCAGGCCCAGGTCTCGATGGACGAGATGGCCGAGGATGAGATGGGCGATGAGGCTGAAATGCCCGAGGGCGAGGCTCCGCTGGAACCCCCTGCTCCTCCGCCCGCATCCGAGGCTGATCCGGACTACAAGGTCTACCTGAACACCCATGACGAAGAGATTGCTGCCGAGGATCTGGCGGAACCGGCTGAACTGGAGCGCCTGCGGGCGTACCTTGACCAGCAGCTTGAACCGCTGAAAGGCGCAGTGAGCCGTCTGGCCAACAAGTTGCAACGCCGCCTGCAGGCGCAGCAGAACCGGTCTTGGGAATTCGACCGCGAGGAAGGCATTCTGGATGCCGGACGTCTGGCGCGTGTCGTGGCCAACCCGACCACGCCGCTAAGCTTCAAGGTCGAAAAAGATACCGAATTCCGCGATACAGTGGTGACGCTGCTTCTGGACAATTCCGGCTCGATGCGGGGCCGTCCGATCTCGATTGCCGCGATCTGTGCAGATGTCCTGGCGCGGACGCTGGAACGTTGCAACGTCAAGGTCGAGATTCTGGGCTTTACCACCCGGGCCTGGAAAGGCGGTCAGGCGCGCGAGGCGTGGCTGAACGATGGCCGCCCGCAACAACCGGGGCGTCTGAACGATCTGCGCCACATCATCTACAAGGGCGCCGATGCCCCGTGGCGGCGCGCGCGACCCAATCTGGGTCTGATGATGAAAGAGGGCCTGCTGAAGGAAAACATCGACGGTGAGGCGCTGGAATGGGCGCATCGCCGGATGCTCGCGCGGCGTGAGGCCCGCAAGATTCTAATGGTGATCTCGGATGGCGCGCCGGTGGATGATTCAACGCTCAGCGTGAACCCGGCGAACTATCTGGAAAAACACCTGCGCGACGTGATTGCGATGGTGGAAAAACGCAAGATGGTGGAATTGCTGGCCATCGGGATCGGCCATGACGTGACGCGCTATTATGACCGCGCCGTCACGATCACCGATGTCGAGCAGCTTGCAGGTGCTATGACCGAGCAGTTGGCCGCACTGTTCGACAGCGATCCGCGCGCCCGCGCGCGCGTGATGGGGATGAAGCGGGCCAGTTGACGGCCCTGCTTCGACGGTGCAGACTTAGTGCCATCCAAGCCAGTTTTTGCACCGCTGAAGGCGACTTTGCTTATGGTGGCGCAACGGATAGCGCATAAGCGCTAAATCGAAGGGCAGGAACATCATTCGTTCTCCTGTTTATCTGCTTGGATAGTGTCCCAACCCTGCCCGGCCTGCTTGTAGCTGGTCCTGAGATACGCCCTAGAAACCCATGAGATTGTTGTTGAACCTTGTCGTTCCGCGAGAAACGGAGTGTATTTGCCCCATGCGCTATGAGTTTGCAGACTGTATTCTGGATGTGGATCGACACGTCCTGACCCGCCGGGGCGAGCCCGTCGCAATCGAACCTCAGGTATTCGATCTGTTGGTCCTCTTGGCCCAGCACCCAGGTAAGCTGGTGCCCCGGGACGAGATCATCGCGCGGGTATGGAGTGGCCGCTTTGTCTCGGATTCTACCATCAGCGCACGAATTGCAGCAGCGCGTAAAGCAGTCGGCGATGATGGCAAAGCGCAGCGGATCATTCGGACAGTCGTACGGCGCGGGTTGCAAATGGCGGCGGATGTGACCTGTGACGCCGACACCGATTCAGGCGTAGAAAACCATACGCAACGGCTGCGTTACGCGCGCGGTGCGAAGGGTCGCGCTGTTCCATACACGCTTTCCGGTGATGGGTTGCCGGTGCTGCGCATCGGTTCGGTCGTGCACGATCTGGAGGCGGAATGGCGCATCCCGTCCGAGCGTACCCGGTTACAGGACATGGCAAACCGTTTCCGCCTGTTACGCTACAACAAGGACAATGACGTCAGCTCAAACATCGACCATCAGGCGGTGTATGACCGCAGAATAGAAGAAATCCTGACCGTCGTGAATGCAGCGGGGTTTGACCGCTTTTCCATTCTCGGTGAAATGGGCGGCACCTTCCCTGCCCTACACTTCGCCGCAAGACACCCCGAGCGGATTGACAAGCTGGTTATCTCCGGCGGATGGGCTGAAGGGCGAGATTACCGGGAAGACACCAAACAACCCGACTCGATCCGGTCACTGATCGCGGAAGGCTGGAACAAGCCGGGCAGCGGCTATGCTATGGGCGCTGAATTCAGCTATTTTCCCGAAGGTCCGCTGGATAGCGTTCGGCACATGGTGAATGAATTGCAGACACTTTATTCAAGCGAGGAAAGACTTCAATACCGTGACATCGCCAATAGCACCTCGGTGCTGCAACTTCTTCCGATGGTGCAATGCCCCACGCTGGTTCTGCACGGGCGGCACACAGCCGTTCACCCCCTGTCCGAGGCGCGCAAACTGGCGGCTGGAATCCCCAATGCCTCGCTTGTGATCCTTGAGACCGGCAACCAGATACCATTGCCTGGAAATGAGGCCTACAACCCGTATATCCAGGCCATTCAACGCTTTCTTGAGACAGAAGAATAGTGTGCGCCGGGGCGCTGGACATTTCCTACCGCAGGCCGCAGGTTTGCGCGCAGCAAGACTGACGAATGAGGCCGCCCATGTTCCAGAGTTTCGAAGTGACCGCACGCCCCGAGCAAGGCCCACCACGACTGGCCGCTTTGCGGGACGAGCTGGCGCGCGAAGGCCTGCAGGGCTTCCTGATCCCGCGTGCGGATGCGCATCAGGGTGAATATGTGGCCCCTCGGGATGAAAGGCTGGCCTGGCTTACCGGGTTCACCGGTTCTGCGGGGTTTTGCGCGGCGCTCACGGACATTGCCGGGGTTTTCATCGACGGGCGCTATCGCACTCAGGTAAAGGCCCAGGTCGCACAGGATTACACGCCGGTCCCATGGCCAGATGTCAGCCTGAGCGCGTGGTTGAAAGAGCAATTGCCAAATAGCGGCAAAGTCGGGTTTGATCCGTGGCTCCACGCTGCAGGACAGATTTCGTCTGCACAGAAAGAGCTTGAAGGCAGCGGCGTCGAACTGGTGCGCTGTGATAACCTTGTAGACCGAATTTGGGCGGATCAACCCGACCCTCCGATGAATCCTGTCAGGGCACATCCGATTGAATTTGCAGGTGAAAGCGCCGAGAGCAAAATCAAGCGCCTCGCGAGTGACCTGCAGAGCGCAGATCGTGCGGCAGCGGTGATCACCTTGCCGGATTCGATCATGTGGCTGTTGAACATTCGCGGCGCGGACATCGCATACAACCCTGTGGCCCATGGCTTTGCCATCCTGCACGGTGATGGGCGGGTGGATCTGTTCATGGCCGCTGCCAAACTGACCGGGATCGGGGATCATCTGGGCCCGCAGGTCACCCAACACCAACCCGACGCGTTCCTGACAGCGGTTGAGGCACTTGAAGGCAAGGTACAGGTCGATCCGGGAACGGTTCCGCAGATCATAGCGGATGCGTTGGGGGACCGTATGGTCGATGGCGGCGATCCCTGCGCCCTGCCCAAAGCCCGCAAGAACCCGGCCGAAATCGCAGGCACGGCCGAGGCACATCTGCGAGATGCCGCAGCGGTGATCGAACTGCTGTGTTGGCTGGACACGCAGAAGCCCGGCACCCTGACCGAGACACAGGTAGTAACGCGGCTGGAAGAAAGCCGCCGCCGGGACAACGCGCTGCAGGATATCTCATTCGACACCATCGCGGGCACCGGGCCGAACGGGGCCATCATGCATTATCGCGTGACCGAGGAAACCGACAGCAGGCTGGAAAACGGTCACCTGCTGGTGCTGGACAGCGGTGGGCAATATCTGGACGGCACCACCGATATCACCCGCACAATTGCAATCGGTGATGTTGGGGATGAGGAAAAGGACTGCTTTACACGCGTCCTCAAAGGCATGATCGCCATGTCGATGCTACGCTGGCCTGTTGGCTTGGCAGGACGCGATATCGAATGCGTAGCGCGGCTGCCGCTGTGGCTGGCCGGGCAGGATTTCAACCATGGGGTCGGTCATGGGGTCGGTACCTATCTCAGCGTGCATGAAGGCCCCCAGCGTCTGTCTCGGGTCAGCCATGTCCCGCTTGAGCCGGGTATGATCCTGTCGAACGAGCCGGGATATTACCGCGAGGGTGCTTTTGGCATCCGGCTTGAGAACCTTGTCGTAGTGGAAGAGGCCCCAAACCTGCCCAGCGGTGACGACGAACGCGCCATGCTGAACTGGCGTACGCTGACTTATGTCCCAATCGACAGGCGTTTGATTGTAGTCGATATGCTGACACGAGAGGAACGTGCTTGGCTGAACGCCTATCACCGCGACGTGGCGGAAAAAGTCCGGCCAAGGCTGGGCGACGCCGCTCAACTGTGGTTGGATGCCGCAACCGCACCGGTCTGACACCGGATTGTTACATAGTTTGGGCAGAGGAGAAGCCCTGACACGACGAGGGAAGGAACAGGAATGACAGACACCATCACGATCCGCAAAGCACCGGGCAAATGGAGCGTCCGTTCAGGCGGCGCGATTTTGGGTGAAACCAACAACGCGCTGGAACTTCTGGAAGGCGACAAAGACCCGGTTATCTACTTCCCGCGTGCGGACATTGCGATGGCCTTTCTGGATCGGACCAACAAAGTCACCCAATGCGCAGGCAAGGGAGACGCCACGCATTTCTCGATCGTAAACAAATCCTCAGTCACCGAAAACGCCGCTTGGAGTTATGAAAACCCGATCGACGCGGTGGCCGAAATCAAGGATCACCTGGCCTTTTATCCCGCAGACTCGATCAAGGTGGAACAACTCTGATCCCAGTATCCGTGCAGGACCGGATCGATCTGCAAAACGGCGAAGATCCTCAGAACCTGCCCTGTCCACAATGTTGCGAGGTGACCATGCCAAAGCGTCTATTGAATTCCGCAGGCCCGATTGCGGCCCTGACGATGGCCTTTTCAATGGCCCTGCCCGCCGCAAGCTCTGCCAACACCGGTCTGGCCAATCCCGCGGCAACATATTGCATCGCGCAAGGCGGGCTCTACGGTATACATGACGGTCCGGACGGTCAGAGCGGTATCTGCCAATTGCCCGACGGCACCCGGATCGATGCCTGGACCTATTTTCGCGAACACCATGCGGGCGCGGATGGCAGCAAGCCGGTCGGCCTTGCAAATCCCGCCGCCGTGTACTGTGGCTCAATTGGAGGCGAATATGACCTGACCACGTCTCGCTGCGCACTGAGCGACGGTACGTCCGCCGATGCATGGGAGCTGTACCGCAAGGCACATGGAAAAACGCATCAGGTGGTGAACCCAGCAGCAGCCTACTGCCTTGAGATCGGCGGCAGCTACAAGATCAAAGACACTGGTTCGGGTCAGGTGGGTATATGCACCAAGCCGGACGGCACCTCGCAGGACGCATGGGCCCTATTCCGTGCGGAAAATCCCGAGTGATCCGTTCCGATAATCAAGCCCGACATCCACACCCAAAATGAACCTGAAGCCCCGATTGAGCCGCAGTTTATCGACGATCAGAGCGCGTGGTAGTGACCGTTTTGCGACAGCCTGATCGCGTCCATTAAGTCGCCTTGGCTAATTTTCAGGTTTTCCTGCTACGGAAGCACATCATCTGGCTGTAGATTTCACTAGGATTTGCCTTCCTCGCTTTCGATGAAGGGTTCGAGATTCACGAAAGTCTGGACAGGGCATTTCACCGCTTTTTCGGGATTGCACAAACCAGCCTGACCGACCGGATCGACGACATACCTGATCTCCGGATTTGCCCTTCAGACCGCATCCTTGGTGCTCGATGCCGTTACAAATGACAGCGCCTTGTTTCCGTGAGCCGATATCCCCGGGGCCAATGTTCTTGATGTAAAACTGCCTCTTCGCGCGCTTGAAGAAGTTGCAAAGTTGATGCCCGAGGTGGAGTTCCTTGCCTGTTTCGTTCAGGTTCTTCGATAGGTCAAATCGACCTCTGATCAGCCATTCGATGCAATCTCTGCACCGGCGGCCGAGAAAACCTGCCAATAAACACACACCCGCCTCGAAACAGTAAGTCGCAACATAGGTTTCAGAATCACCCGTGCCGCGATTGCAGTAGCCCTGGACGATCTGCTGTTCTAGTGTCGCGCAGCGACCAGACATAGGACTTGGGAATGAAAATCGCCACCGCCGCCTACGACCTCGATTGGCTCGATAGTTGGGCTCAATATGAAGACAAGCTTGAGGCATGGGTTTCCGAGGCCGCAGGACAAGGTGCCGACCTTCTGGTCTTTCCCGAATATGGCGCAATGGAGTTGTCGACGCTCGACGGCCCTAAGGTGGCCGGCGATCTCGAACGCTCAATCCGGGCGGTTTCCGACCGGATGGAAGATGTACAAGTTGTGCATTCGCGCCTTGCAAAGATGTATAACACATACATTCTGGGGGCTTCCGCCCCGGTCATCGACGGACCAGGGCGCCCGGTGAACCGCGCAATGTTCTACGCTCCTGACGGTCGTCTCGATCATCAGGACAAGCAGATCATGACACGGTTTGAACGCGAGGCCTGGGACATCGCCCCGGGCGGTTCGTTGAAACTGTTTGATACCGCATTGGGTAAAATCGGCGTTCTGATCTGCTATGACAGTGAGTTCCCTCTCTTGGGCCGGGCCCTGAGCGAGGCCGATTTGATCCTCGTACCATCCTGCACCGAAGCCCTGTCCGGGTATTGGCGTGTGCGGATCGGCGCCATGTCTCGTGCCCTTGAAAATCAATGCGTTACGGTAATGTCATCGTTAGTTGGCGGCAATGAATGGTCCGAAGCAGTCGACATGAATACCGGCATGGGTGGCGTGTTTGGCCCGCCCGATATCGGGTTCCCACCGACGGGAGTGCTTGCCGAGGGCACGCTGAATACCGCCGGCTGGACCTATGCCGAGGCCGACCTGTCCACAATTGCAAACGTCCGCGCAGACGGGTGGGTGTTGAACCGCACGCACTGGACCGAGCAAGACGCTCGGGTCGATTCAGTCACAATATCACCCCTTTAGGTGACTTCGCCCTTGAAATAAGGCCGAAATAGGCTCATTTAAGCGCACGATCTGCAGATTCTGCAGGTGCAACCTAATGATGGAGACAACATGGCCAAGGAAGATACGCTCGAATTTCCCGGTGTCGTGAAGGAACTCCTGCCTAATGCGACGTTTCGGGTCGAGCTGGAAAACGGCCATGAGATCATCGCACATACGGCAGGCAAGATGCGCAAGAACCGCATCCGTGTTCTGGCCGGCGACAAAGTTCAGGTCGAAATGACCCCATATGATCTGACCAAGGGTCGGATCAACTATCGCTTCAAGTAACGCTTCGTACATGGCGTTTATCCTCGGATCGGGCAGCCCGCGGCGGCTGGACCTGCTGGCGCAGCTTGGCGTTCAGCCCGATGCGATCCGTCCGCCGGATATCGATGAAACCCCGCTGAATGGCGAACTGCCGACCCCCTATTGCAGCCGCATTACCCGGAAAAAAGTTCAGGCTGTTCAAGCTGATAGCGATGATATCACCTTATGTGCTGACACTACGGTCGCACTGGGTCGCCGCATTCTTGGCAAACCCGAAGACGCGGGACAAGCTGCTGAGTTTCTGCACGCCCTGTCCGGCCGACGCCATCGGGTGATCACTTCGGTCGCTGTGCGGCGCGGGGCTAAAATCCTCCAGCGTGATGTGGTTTCTCTGGTAAAAGTGAAACGTCTGTCCGACAGCGAAATCAATGCCTATCTTGCGACGGATGACTGGCAGGGCAAGGCCGGAGCCTATGCAATACAAGGTCCTGCCGGTGCGTTCATCCCGTGGATTTCAGGCTCGTTCACCGGTATCGTCGGCCTACCCCTGTCCGAAACTGCTGCACTGCTGCAAGGCATCGGCTATCCCTTATATCGCGAGGTTTCATGAAGGGTCGTACCATCATTCTGGATCATATTCAGGGACGCGAAGCTGCAGCTCTGATGGTGGATGGTGTTCTCGACGATTTCCTGATCGCCACAGATGCCCCTGCGCCAGGTACGATCTACCGCGCCCGCGCCGATCGCCCGGTCAAAGGTCAGGGCGGCATGTTTCTCACCACACCCGACGGCCCGGCTTTTCTGAGGCAAGTCAAAGGGTTGGCGCCCGGTGCTTTGCTACTGGTGCAGGTGACTGGATATGCCGAGCCCGGCAAAGCCATACCCGTCTCGAACCGTATTTTGTTCAAAAGCCGCTTTGCGATCGTGACACCTGACGCGCCCGGCCTGAACATCTCGCGCCGTATCCGTGATGAAGATACGCGCGACCAACTTCTCGAAATCGCGCATGAGCAAATGGGAAACAGCACGCACGGCCTGATCCTGCGCTCGTGCTGTCAGACGGCGGATGCAGATGAAATCGCTGAAGATATCACAGCCATGTTGGCACTTGCCGAGCAGGTATTGGTTGATACGGGCAGTGAACCAGAATTGCTGAGCGAGGGCGATGGTCCGCATATCCTGGCCTGGCGTGATTGGACGGACCCGGCAGAGGTCGTGACCGCATCCGGTGGATTTGAGGACCACGGTGTCGTTGATGCGCTCGATACAGCAAAGGGGATTTCCGAAACGCTTCCCGGTGGAGGACACCTCTATATCCAACCGACCCGCGCGCTGGTTGCGGTGGATGTGAACACCGGCGCCGACACATCTCTCGCAGCGGGAACCAAAGCTAACTTCGCCTGCGCCAAAGCCCTGCCGCGCGCCCTGCGCGTGCGCGGGTTGGGGGGGCAGATCACTCTGGACCTTGCACCGATGCCCAAGAAAGACCGGAGGGGTTTCGAATCGGCCTTGCGGTCGGCATTCAAGTCCGATCCTGACGAGACGATCCTGGCCGGTTGGACCCCGCTTGGCCATTTCGAACTACAGCGCAAACGTGGTCGTATCCCATTGACGGAGATCCTGAAATGAGCTGCCCGATCTGCGGAGAAGATACCCAGCAGGCCTTTCGACCATTCTGCTCCAAACGCTGCGCGGATATCGATCTGGCAAAATGGCTAAACGGTTCTTATGCGGTGCCATCGCAACGTGAAGAAGACGCCGACACGACCTCGGAACCAACCGAAAGCCCCACGTCCCTCCCGCATTGAAAAAATGTCAAAAAGCCTCTGGACACCGCCTGTGGCAAGTCATAGAAGGCCTCCACCCAATGGCAAACGCCATTCCCGTGCCCGGGTAGCTCAGGGGTAGAGCAGTGGATTGAAAATCCTCGTGTCGGTGGTTCGATTCCGCCCCCGGGCACCATTTCCTCAGGTAAGCTACTGTTTCCCTACAGCTTTAACTGGAGCTGACCAAGGGCGTAGTACATGCTGGAGAACAAAACCGTTCCCTTCTCATTTGTGAATGCAGAGGTCTTCTACTTCACACGACGGGTCCCGAAAGACCTCGATCACCACTAGCTGCAGAGAAGTGTTGCTTTCCGGCGGTCTCCGAGCGACTCAGTGCGATGGCTGAACTCGTGAGGCTGGGGATTCCCGTCTCGGCGAGGCTGCAGCCGCTTGTACCGGACAACGAAGAAGACGCGGCAAGACTAATTCGCGGATTCGCTGATTGTGGTGCGAAACACGTTTCGGTCGAGTAATTGAATCTGCCTATCGAAAAAAATGCTTCGCAGTCAAAAGTGTTGGAAAGAGTTCTTCCGAGCGCCCGAAAAGACTACCAATCACGGCAAGCGGATCGCGCAGGTAGGGAGTATGTGCTACCGCCTGAGCACAAGATTGAAGGCCACGAGTATCTATCGACAACCGCCAAGAAACATGGATTAATCTATGGCTATGCCGATAACGAGTTTTTGCTTCGCAACCCCTTTCGCTCTTGCTTTAATGGTGCAGATTTGTTCCTGAGGGGCTCTGGGTCGCTGACATCACGCATTTCATTGTGGTCAAGATAGCCATAGCTCAGCCCAAAACTCAGATCCGCAGCACCTAATCCTAACGAAAATTGACGGCATGATCTGCACCTCTCAGACCTAGTTATCACCCATACGTCGATCCATGTCATGCCTATTGCTTCACCAACGCAGGTCCATCTAGCGCGGGGGACGATCTAAATACTGAAGATTATTAGTGCGATCAATTTACACCTTTAACCGCAGAATAAAGTCGGCGGAATTTCATCAACCGCTCGGAAAGTGCAGCTATTTCAACGGGCTCAAACCTTTCGGTTGTGGGCGGCTGATATGCCAAATCGGCTTTCGTCAACGCGCCGAGACCACACGCCGCGAGCCGGGCTGCGCCATATGCCGGACCGGAATCCGCCCCATCAGATCGTACAATGGGTTTTCCAATCACCGTTGCGATCAAACCAAGCAACAATTCTGATCGGCTGCCGCCTCCTATGGCGGCCAATTCGGGCAGGTCGTCAATTGTGTCACCAAAACTGAGCGCTGCATCGGCAAAGCTAAACGCAATTGCCTCAACTACAGAGCGGCAGATGTCAGCACGTGTTGTTGAATCCTCCAGTCCAAAGAAACTGGCCCGAATACGTGGGTCTCCGTGCGGGCTGCGTTCACCCGTCAGATAGGGCAGAAAAATAGGAACGCGATCACCGTTGACCGTTTCAGCAAGCGCGACAACTTCGGTAGAAGTCAGCCCCAACTGATCCCCAATCCATGAAATGGGCCTTGCCCCGTTCAGCATCGCAGCCATTTGATACCAACGATCGGGCAGCGTGTGTGCAAAAGCATGAACATAGCGTTCAGGGTTAGGCTTATAACTTCGATTAGCCACAAATAGCTGACCGGATGTCCCAAGTGAGATGAACCCACGCCCTGGCTCGGTAGCACCCAATGACACCGCCCCTGTTGCCGCGTCCCCTCCTCCAGCCACGACGGGAATACCGGGTTTCAGCCCTGTCTCTGCCGCAGCACGTGCGGTCACTTTCCCAACAACCGTTTGACCGTCGAATACTGGCGGTAACCAGTCGGGCTTTACAAATGTGGCTTCGGTGACAGCGGCATTCCATTTGCGCGACGCCTGATCGAGCCACATTGTTCCGGCCGCATCGGACGTATCGGTTGCCAATTCTCCATGCAGGCATAAGCCGATGTAGTCTTTGGGCAGCAGGATATGGGCAAGTCGACCGTAATGTTCGGGCTCATGTTGTCTAAGCCATGCAATCTTAGGTGCGGTAAAGCCTGGCAAGGGCAGGACACCCGCAATCTGTCCAATCTTTGGTTCGGCCGCACGCAGTTCATCACACTCGCGTGCTGATCTGCTGTCATTCCAAAGGATCGCCGGGCGGATCGGACGCAGATCGCGGTCCAGCAAAACGGCTCCATGCATTTGACCGGACAATCCGACGGCCTTGATTTCGGACAACTCAATTCGGCCCACAAGTTGGTTCAAAGCGTCTACTGTCGCCTTCCACCAGAGGTCCGGGTGCTGCTCAGACCAGCCGGGTTGGGGTGAAGATGTCTGTATCCCCACCGAAGATGTCGCGAGAATCCGGTCCCTATCCGAGTAGGCAAGCTTGACAGCCGAAGTTCCGATATCGATCCCGAGATACATTCAAACCCCTCGCCCAATTCGACTACTCGGAGACCGTCTGGCTATTGATTTTTTAGCGCGCGCAAAGAATATGTAAAGATACGATAAGATCAAGGCGGCTATGATCCGCAGGCAGACTAGCATGACCAAGATTAAGAACATGGAAGAGTTCGCAGCCCTCAGCGGCATTTCGCGGCCCACAGTATCCAAATATTTCCATGATCCCGAAAGTGTTCGCCCGACGACAAGGGCGCGCATCGAAGAAGCGCTCGAACGGTTTGATTACCGCCCTAACATTTATGCGGTGAACCAGAACCGAAAGCTGACCAAGAATATCGGCATCGTCGTACCCTATTTGTCTGACCCTTTCTTTGCAGAAATCGCACGGTATCTGGAACAATCCTGCATCGCGGCGGGCTATCGACCGTCTCTCTTCAGCTCACATGGCGAGCAAAAGCTCGAGAACGAAATTCTGGACGGCCTGCAATCCCTGAAACCCGCCGGAGTTTTGCTAGCCCCTTTGGGGCGTATCTCGGACCGATCCGCGATCGAGAAATTCTGTGCCAACGTGCCAACGGTCTTGTTTGACAGTAACCTGGATGGTTTGGGGGCTGCCTTTGTTGGATCGGACAATTTCAGTTTTGTGTCACAAACGGTCGAATACATGACCCGCACGGGCGAACCGCCATCTTTCTTTGAAATGCGTACGCCTGCGAATCCGAACGCCAACAAACGTCGAAAAGCCTATGTTGAGGTGATGGAGCGTCTCGGTTTCGAGCCTCATATCATCAAAGTCGACGGCATAGGCTGGGCATTTGAAGAGATCGGTCACCGGGGCGCGTTGAAGGTTCTGGACGAGCGTCAATTGAGGACGAATTCAGTTCTATGCAGCAATGACCGACTGGCAATTGGCTTTCTTGCGGCCTGTTACGAACAGGGGATTCGGGTCGGACGCAAGAACGATTGCACGCTGCGCGTGGCCTCAAATGACGATCATCCGTTCGCAAAATTCACCTGCCCTTCTCTGACCACAGCTGCGCATGACTACGACAACGTGGCCGGAAGAAGTGTCGAAACGCTGTTCGAACTCATTGAAAACGGGGGAGAATTTGAGGCGCGAACAGAAACCCTTTTCCCTGCGCGGCTCGTATTAAGGAATTCGGCATAACTCGATAATTTTAACGCGCGTAAAGTTTTTATTGACGGCGCGACAATTTACGCTCTACGCTCTCTGCACGACATCCAAGCTCAGGGAGGACAGGGATGTATCTCAAGCACGCACTTCGCGCGGCGACTGCATTGACATTCGTCGCTACGGCCGCAGCCCACGCGCAATCTATCACGATCGCCACCGTGAATAATGGCGACATGATCCGGATGCAGGGCTATACTGACAAATTCACCGAAGCGACCGGTATCGACGTCGAATGGGTAACGCTGGAAGAGAACGTGCTGCGTCAGCGCGTCACCACCGACATCACGACCAAGGGCGGTCAGTTCGACATCATGACCATCGGCATGTACGAGACGCCCATCTGGGGCGCGAATGGCTGGTTGGTTCCGCTGGATGGTTTGTCCGAAGACTACGATGTCGGGGACATTCTGCCCGCAATGGCGGGGGGCCTAAGCCATGAAGGGACGCTGTACGCAGCGCCATTCTATGGTGAAAGCTCGATGATCATGTACCGCACTGACCTGATGGAACAGGCCGGCCTTGAAATGCCCGACGCGCCGACCTGGCAATTCATCCGCGAAGCTGCCGCTGCGATGACGGATCGGGACAATGACATCAACGGCATCTGCCTACGTGGCAAGGCTGGTTGGGGTGAAGGCGGCGCCTTTATCACCGTGACAGGCAATTCCTTCGGCGCACGCTGGTTTGACGAGGATTGGAAGCCCCAGTTCGATCAGCCGGAATGGAAAGAAGCGCTCACTTTCTTCGTCGACATGATGAATGAATCTGGCCCGGCGGGCTTCGCCACCAATGGGTTCAATGAAAACCTGTCGCTGTTCCAGCAGGGCAAGTGTGGCATGTGGATCGACGCAACCGTCGCGGCGTCCTTCGTGACCAACCCTGACGACTCGACAGTGGCAGACAAGGTTGGTTTTGCACTGGCACCGAACTCGGAAGGCGTAGATAAACGCGCCAATTGGTTGTGGGCCTGGGCGCTAGCGATCCCAGCGGGCACGCAGCAAGAGGACGCGGCAAAGCAATTCATCGAATGGGCGACCTCGAAAGACTACATTGAGTTGGTGGCCGAAAATGAAGGCTGGGCCAATGTGCCGCCGGGCGCGCGAACCTCGCTCTATGAGAACCCGAACTACAAGGAAGTTCCCTTTGCGAACATGACCTTAGAGTCGATCCTGATGGCCGATCCACAGAATTGCTGCGCACAGCCGACGCCATACACGGGTATCCAGTTCGTCGCGATCCCCGAGTTTGCCGGCATCGCTACGCAAGTAAGTCAGGAGTTCTCGGCAGTTTATGCCGGACAGCAGTCAGTGGACGAAGCACTCGCCAAAGCGCAGGCCTTCACCACCGAAGAAATGGAAGCCGCAGGCTACTGAGGCATCCCTCCCCGGCGGGCGGGCAGAGGTCTGCCCCCCGCTCTACCCTTCCACAACTCGCGTTTTTCTCGCAGGCTTTGGTTATGCCTGAACAGAGAGGGTTTGCGTCATGGCAACTCAACATTCCCGATCCGTCGCGCGCCTGATGATGGCACCCGCAGTGGTCCTGCTACTTGGCTGGATGCTCGTGCCCCTGACGATGACGCTGTATTTTTCCTTCAAGAAATATCTGCCCCTTCGCGGTGGCGACTTGGGCTGGGTCGGGTTCGACAACTATGTCCGGTTCGTCTCGTCCAGCTCCTTCTGGCCCGCCGTGCAAGCGACGTTGATGATCGTAGGCGGCGTCTTGGTGATCACCGTAATTCTAGGCATTCTACTAGCGATGCTGCTGGATCAACCCATGTGGGGTCAGGGCGTTGTCCGTATCCTCGTGATCGCTCCCTTCTTTGTCATGCCCACGGTGTCTGCGTTGGTGTGGAAGAACATGTTCATGGATCCTGTGAATGGGTTGCTGGCCCATCTATGGCGCTTTTTCGGGGCCGAGCCGATCTCATGGCTATCCGAGGCCTCGATGACTTCGATCATCATGATCGTCTCATGGCAGTGGCTACCCTTCGCGACACTGATCCTGCTGACCGCAATTCAGTCACTGGACAGTGAACAGCTGGAAGCAGCCGAAATGGATGGTGCGCCAGTCCTGAAACGCTTTTATCACATCGTCCTGCCACATCTGAGCCGCGCGATAACCATCGTGATCCTGATCCAGACGATCTTTCTTCTGTCGATCTTCGCCGAAATCTTCGTGACCACCGGCGGCGCCTTCGGCACCCGAACCCTCACCTACCTGATATTCCAGCGCGTGCTGGAAAGCCAGAATGTCGGCCTTGGATCAGCCGGAGGTGTCTACGCCATCATCCTTGCCAATATCGTTGCCATCTTCCTGATGCGCATCGTCGGCAAAAACCTGGACGCGTGAGGAGGAACGACCATGGCCCGCGCCGTCACATCCCGTCGTAAATCGCTGAACACCGCCCTTGCCTGGGCCGTTGGTCTGCTGATCTTTTTCCCGATCCTCTGGACGATCCTGACCAGCTTCAAAACCGAAGCTCAGGCGATCGCCAGCCCACCGCTGTTCCTGAACTTCGATTGGACGCTCGAGAACTATGCAATCGTACAGGAACGCTCGGATTACATGCGGTTCCTGTGGAATTCGGTGATCATCGCAGGTGGATCAACCATTCTGGGCGTGATCATCGCAGTGCCCGCAGCATGGGCCATGGCCTTCGTGCCGTCCAAGCGTACCAAGGACATCCTGCTGTGGATGCTGTCCACCAAGATGCTGCCCGCGGTGGGTGTTCTCTACCCGATCTATCTGCTGTTCATCCGGTTGGGTCTACTGGACACGCGCGGAGGGCTGGTCGTGGTGCTGATGCTGATCAACCTGCCGATCATCGTCTGGATGCTTTACACCTATTTCCGTGAAATCCCCGGTGAGATTCTGGAAGCCGCCCGGATGGATGGTGCCACGCTGAAAGAGGAAATCCTCTATGTGTTGACACCCATGGCCGTGCCCGGCATCGCCTCGACCGTGCTACTGAACTTCATTCTTGCCTGGAACGAGGCATTCTGGACGCTCAACCTGACTGCCGTTGACGCAGCGCCGCTTACCGCATTCATCGCCAGCTATTCCAGCCCCGAAGGCCTGTTCTTCGCCAAGCTCAGCGCGGCATCGACCATGGCGATCGCACCAATCCTCATCCTTGGCTGGTTCAGCCAGAAACAACTTGTCCGCGGCCTGACTTTCGGCGCTGTGAAATAAGGAAGACGACTATGGGACGTATCCAACTCAAGTCAGTGACCAAAAGCTTCGGTGACGTAGAGGTCATTCCACCACTAGATTTGACTATCGAGGACGGTGAATTCACCGTCTTCGTTGGGCCCTCTGGTTGTGGCAAGTCCACGCTGTTGCGGCTCATTGCGGGGCTAGAGGACATCACTTCGGGCTCCATCGACATTGATGGCGCGGATGCAACCGACGTACCACCCGCCAAACGTGGTCTGGCAATGGTGTTCCAGTCTTATGCTCTGTACCCGCATATGAGTGTGCGCAAGAACATCGCCTTTCCCTTGCGTATGGCCAAGCTGGATCAGGCCGAAATCGACAAGCGGGTCGAAGGCGCGGCAAGCGTCCTGAACCTGAGCGATTATCTCGACCGCCGCCCAGGGCAGCTTTCAGGTGGGCAACGCCAGCGCGTTGCCATTGGTCGCGCCATTGTTCGTGAGCCCGCGGCATTCCTGTTCGACGAGCCCCTTTCAAACCTAGACGCGGCGCTGCGCGTTGGCATGCGGCTGGAGATCAGCGAACTGCACGAACGTCTGGCGACAACGATGATTTACGTGACGCACGATCAGGTTGAAGCCATGACAATGGCCGACAAGATCGTCGTGCTTCAGGCCGGTGTGATCGAACAGGTCGGCAGCCCGCTTGAATTATATCGGACGCCGCGCAACTTATTTGTTGCAGGGTTCATCGGCTCGCCCAAAATGAACTTCATCGAAGGACCAGAGGCGACGAAACACGGTGCACAAACAATCGGTATTCGCCCGGAACACATCGCGGTTTCGGAGACTGAAGGTGAATGGTCCGGGATCGTCAGCGTTTCAGAACACTTGGGATCGGACACCTTTTTTCACGTCCACGAGACCGGCCTGGCCGAAACCATTACCGTCCGCGCAGATGGTGAGGTCGGCTTCCGCCATGGGGATCGAATTCACCTGACCCCGCGTGCAGATGTCATCCATCGGTTTGACGCGAAAGGCTTGCGGATCGAATGACACGCTTGGCAGGCAAAACCGCCCTGATCACCGGGGCTGCGCGAGGCATCGGATTGGCCTTTGCCAAAGCTTATGTTGCAGAAGGCGCGCGTGTTGCCATCGCCGACATCGACATCCAGCGTGCGAAAGACGCCGCCGCAGAATTGGGTCAGGTTGCATTCGCCATCGAGATGGACGTGACAAACCAAGAAAGCATAGATGAGGCCGTCGCAAGAGCCGCTACACATTTCGGCCCTATCGGCATTCTGATCAACAATGCGGCAATCTTCACCGCCGCCCCAATCGTTGAGATTGAGCGGGAAGACTACAACCGCGTGTTTGACATCAACGTCTCGGGTGCTTTGTTCACGATGCAAGCGGTCGCCCGGCACATGATCGAGCACGGGACCAAAGGTCGGATCATCAACATGGCATCTCAGGCTGGGCGAAGGGGGGAACCTTTGGTCGCGGTTTACTGCGCCAGCAAGGCGGCGATCATATCGCTGACCCAATCGGCAGGGCTGAACCTGATCGCTCATGGGATCAACGTGAACGCAATTGCTCCGGGTGTTGTTGATGGTGAGCATTGGGACGGCGTTGATGCGTTCTTTGCAAAACATGAAGATAAACCGCTCGGCCAAAAGAAACGCGAAGTGGCGGCAGCTGTTCCTTATGGGCGGATGGGTCGCGCAGAGGATCTGACCGGGATGGCTGTGTTTCTGGCCTCTGACGAAGCCAGGTACATTGTCGCCCAGACATATAACGTCGATGGCGGAAACTGGATGAGCTGATGAACCCTGTGGCAAACGCAAATCCTGCAGTACATCTAAGGCGAGATAACCTTTCAAACCTGCCGACAACTGTCAGGACCCCATCTTACAGGTGCTCGGACCTGACGCCCGGCATTGTCCATATCGGTCTTGGGAATTTTCACCGCGCGCATCAGGCTTGGTATATCCACCAGTTGATGCAGCAAGGTCAGGCCCACGACTGGGCAATCATCGGAGCCGGTGTGCGAAGCTACGATTCCGAGATGCGAGGGCGTCTGCTGGCGCAGGACTGCTTGACGACATTGATCGAACTGGACCCGAAAAGGATGTCCGCCGAGGTAATTGGTCCGATGATCGATTATCTTCCGGTCGAGGCCGGCAATGCAGCGTTGATCCGCAAGATGTCCGAGCCTTCCATCAAGATTGTGTCTTTGACAGTGACCGAAGGTGGATATTACCGAGATGCCAACACGGGTGCCCTCGACACAGATCACCAAGAAATTCTTCATGATGCAGCAAATCCAAACCAGCCGTGCACAGTATTCGGTGCGATCATTGCGGCGCTCAAGCAGCGCAGGGCGCAGGGCATCAAACCCTTCACCGCGCTGAGCTGCGACAACCTTAAGGATAATGGCGTGATCCTGAGGAACTGCGTTGTCGGTCTAGCACGCCTGTCTGACCCTGCTCTGGCCGACTGGATAGACCAGAACGGCGCATTCCCCAATTCAATGGTGGATTGCATCGTGCCCGCTACAACAGACCAAGTGATATCACAATGCCACGCACTTGGCGTCGATGACCAAGCACCCGTATCGCACGAGAACTATCGCCAATGGGTGATCGAGGACGATTTCTGCGCCGGGCGCCCACCCCTGGAACAGGTCGGCGTCACGCTGACCCGTGATGTCCAAAGCTATGAGACGATGAAACTGCGCATCTTGAACGGCGGTCACCAGTTGCTTGCTAATGTCGGCGAGATACTGAATGTCCCGACAATTTCGGATTGCATGCAGGACCGGGATATCTTGGCGTTTTTCAGAAAGGTCCAAGAAGAAGAAATTCTGCCTCATGTCGCAGCCGTCCCCGGAGCGACTGCAAATGAATACCTTGAGCAAGTTGAGACGCGATTTGCAAATACGGCCATTCACGACACGACGCGCCGGGTTGCTTTCGATGGATCGGCGCGACACCCCGGGTTCTTGCTGCCGTCACTTCGTGATGCACTTGCGACAGGCTCTTCCATAAGCGGGCTCGCGCTGGCCGAAGCTTTCTGGTGCCGGATGTGTGCAGGATACCGTGAAGATGGCTCCGAAATCGCCCCCAATGACCCCCAATGGGAGAGTCTACAGAAAGTTTCGCTGGCGTCCAAAGACGATCCAGAACTCTGGGTCGGCCAGCAACACTATAGCGATGCTTGCGCCCTCGGCGCAGACTTTCCCAGAGCTTTTGCCTTCTGGCTAACTACGATCTGGAAACACGGCAGTCGGGCAGCTATCGCGGAATATATCAATCGCAGTTGAGCCCTTTTCTGAACGCGCTTTGCAGAGCAGTGTCAGTCTCCGATACGAATATCGAGCGACACAGTATTCAGCCATTCGGCCTTAGCGAAGCCGTCGATTTTGATACGACCCCAATACCCACTACGCGCAAGTTTTGCGATTTTCGCCTATAAGTTCTTCCATCATGTCCACGCATCCGAGAAGATGTCATCGAATTTAAGCGCAAACCAAGTCGGCGGAGAGCCCTTAAAGGATCAAAATGAGCGACGCCTCATTTAACGCACAGGTCGTGTAGCGGCCCTTCATTCGTGTTATCAATTGTGTCAACCAGAGGATTGGTTGCTTTTTTCGACAATAGTTGCCCGCTTAGACGAGATACTGCTTAAACTAAAAATCAGAATTACTTCGCTTTGCGTCGATGAATAAAGTAGTCAACAAGTGCGAGACCAGAACATCAGCCCAACCTTCTATTTGCTTCGTCACGGCGAGACCGAATGGAACTCCCAAAAACGGAGGCAAGGACGTCGGGACTCGCCCCTGACCGACCGAGGCATTCGTCAAGCATTGGCAAACGCAAGTAAACTACGAAGCCGCCTTTCTTTCGATCATTCGCTGACAATATTTTCGAGCCCGCTTGGCCGAGCTGCACAGACAGCATCAATCGTGATCAAGGAACTAGGTCTGCCGCCAGAAATCATCGAGTACGAGACCAGTTTGGTGGAATGCAGTTTCGGGCAATGGGAAGGATTGACTGAAAAAGAGATCACTCGACAGTTTCCCAAGGAATGGGAAGCGCGATGCTTTGATCGCTGGAATTATCCACCCCCGGGTGGAGAGTCCTATGCTGACGTGCACAATCGTGTTTCCTCATGGTATTCGAGCAGCTCGTTCGAAGGAACAGTAATAATTATTGGCCACGGATTAACATCCCGCGTGTTTCGAGGAATATTCCTGGGCCTATCCGCACAAGAGGTATTTGAATTGAACGAACCTCAAGACGGCTTCATCAGGTTGCAAGACGGACATTCAGCCTACATTGAACACTAAAGCTTCGTTGATTGGGCATTTGTCCCGAGTATCCGGTTTTCCGTTGGTTGCAGGTCCAAATTATTATCTCGATGAAGCGGGGGATATCGGCTCATTCACCGCAAATTCAATACGACACTGAGTTTTCACAAACTGCGCCCCTCTAGTTGAATGCGCCACTTCAAGGATAGATTTGTTTTTCTCGGTATGTTTTTTTGTTAGTGTAACACACTGTTCACGCCGACCTCTCCAAGCGAAGCAATTTCTGCTGCACACGGATCTTAATCGCATCCATTGGCCAGCCTTTCGGCATGATCCAATGCGGCTACCTAACAATTGCACGGTGCTTTAGACGATGGTTCTTTTGCAAATTTAGGCTAGTTGATGTGTCTGATCCTTCCCAACTGCAACTGAAAAGAACATGAACGGCGTCAGCTTTTGTGGCGCGGTGCTCACCGGCAATCGACACTCCACCTCACGCCCAAATCCGACAGATGCCTTTGAACCCGCCCAGGATAATCAGATACAATTGCATCCACGCGCAGGTCGATCATTCTGCCTATTTCTTCGTGCGAATTGACCGTCCACACGGCAACACATAGGCCCAGTTCTTTTGCGCGCGCCACATTTTCAGCCGTTACATCCGTGTAGTATGGGCACCAAAGCGAACCGCCCGCTTGCTTGACCAAATTTGGAATTTCATCACGACGACCACGAAAGTCAGGGCAAACCGCTTTCGAGGAATCCTCACCAACATCCGCCGCGTTTTCCGGAAGCTGCGTCAGGTAGGAAGACGGCATGTCAGGAGCCTGCCGCTGACACTCCTCCAACAGGTTCCAATCAAAACTGTGGAGCACCGCGCGCGAAGACAATCCTTTGTCACGTACTTCTTGAAGAACCCGCCCGACAAATTTCTTCCTATAAAGCGCATCGTGAGCCAAATCCGGATCCGACTTCAGTTCGAGCATCAAATAGGCATCGCCGTATTTTGGATCATCAACCAAATCCAGCAAATCCTGCAACTTTGGAACACGGATGCCATCCAGTTGAGCTTGGTCCGGAAACCGTTGGCCATAAGCCGAATGACCATCCAACCGCCCGATGTCAAATTGCTGGATTTGCTCGAACGTCAATGACGAGACCTTCGGCTCTTCTCCGGTCAGAAACAGGCCATTTGCGTCACGAAAGCTGGGAGCGTGCAGCCGATGGTTGTGGGTTATGACCGGTACGTCATCGGCCGTCAGGACAACATCAAACTCAAGCAGCGGGACGCCGATAGAGAGCGAAAAGTCAAAGCCAATCATACTGTTTTCGGGCAGCACACCCCGCGCACCTCGATGCCCCACAACCCGGATCAGGTTTTTGCCACCACGAAAGGCTTCAACCTGTGGAAAGACCATCAGCCTTCCAACCTCTTGCCGGATGAATGGTCAAACAGATGCATGTGCTCTGAGGCAACTGAGAACCGCATGCTCGGATGCCGGCCTTCGATTGGGTGGACACCCGGAAGACTTATCGTAATCGCGTCGCCTGCATCCGTGAGCTGGCCATGCAATAAGGTGTTTGCGCCTAGCGGTTCCGCCATCTGAATAGCGGCTTCCAACGGACCATTGTCGTCCAGAAACAGATGCTCTGGTCGGATTCCAAGCTTTAGTGGGGTATCAGGCCCCGTGGATGGACCAATCTCTAAGCCCCCTATCTTAACCGTTCCGTTTTCACGCTGAGCATCAAAGATATTCATTGCAGGGCTACCAATAAACTGAGCCGCGAAAAGGGTTCCTGGTGTTTCATATACCTCCAATGGCGTCCCAATCTGCTCAGCGATGCCTCCGTTCATCACGATCATCCTGTCTGCCATCGTCATCGCTTCGACCTGATCGTGAGTCACGTAAAGCGATGTAATTCCTAACTTTTCCTGAAGCTCGCGAATTTCTAAACGCATCTGAACACGCAGCTTGGCATCAAGATTTGAGAGTGGTTCATCAAACAGGAAAACCGCCGGCTCGCGAACAATTGCCCGCCCCATTGCCACCCTTTGGCGTTGACCGCCTGAAAGCTGCCGGGGTTTGCGGTCCAACAAAGCTTCCAGCTGCAACAGTTTGGCGGCCTCGGTCACCTTCTGGTCAATCTGGTTTTTTGGAAGCCCCGCGATTTTTAGCCCATACCCCATGTTCTGGCGCACCGACATATGTGGGTAGAGCGCATAATTCTGGAACACCATCGCGATATCGCGATCCATCGGCTCTTTGTCGTTGGCTCGTTCTCCTCCAATCCGGATTTCACCGGACGTTACGGTTTCAAGGCCCGCAACCATTCGCAAAAGCGTGGATTTTCCGCAGCCCGAAGGGCCAACAATCACAATGAACTCACCGTCCGCAATATCTATGTCGATGCCATGGATAACGTCCGTCGGGCCAAAGCTCTTTTTGACATTCTCTAAGTTTACTGTTGCCATTTTTTATTTCTCGCTATCGACAAGGCCGCGGACAAAGAGCTTTTGCATAGACACCACTACGATGACCGGCGGGATCATTGCCAAAATCGAAGTGGCCATGATGACCGGCCATTCCGCCACGTCGTCGCCGGATGGGAACATCTGTTTGATACCCATCACGATGGTGTTCATTTCAGGATCGGTAGTGATGAGCAGCGGCCAGAGATATTGATTCCACCCGTAGATAAAAAGGATCACGAATAGCGCCGCGATATTCGTTCGGCTCATGGGGACCACGATATCAATGAAGAACCGCATCGGGCGGGCACCATCGACGCGTGCAGCTTCGGCCAGTTCATCCGGGATCGTCAGAAAGAACTGCCGGAACAGGAACGTTGCCGTGGCCGAGGCGATTAAGGGGAAGATCAGCCCATAGTAGCTGTTGAGCATGCCGAACCCGGCGACAACTTCGAACGTCGGCACAATACGAACTTCGACCGGAAGCATCAGCGTTAGGAAGATCAGCCAAAAGAACGTCGTTCGCCCGGGAAAACGGAAATAGACGATCGCAAAAGCTGACAGCAGCGAAATTATGATCTTGCCCACTGCGATTCCGATGGCCATCACGAGACTGTTGAACAACATTGTGGCGACCGGGACGTTCACGCCGGAAAACAGCGCGGCCTTATAGTTTTCCCAGAATTGATCGCCGGGAAGAATGGGCATGGGCGGCGACACGATTTCCGGCTGGGTCACAGTCGATGCCACGAACGCCAGCCAGATCGGGAAAAAGATGATTAAGACGCCAAGGATCATCATGGCATGGGTCAACCAGATCCCCATGCCACGTTTTTCGACCATTCCGTGTTGTTGGGCTGCCATCAGTAGTGCACCCTTTTTTCCACGTATTTGAATTGGATGACGGTCAGCAGACCAACGACAATAAGCAGGATGACGGACTGAGCGGAGGACGAACCGAGATCTTGTCCAACGAACCCATCCGAGAAGACTTTGTAGACTAGAATGGTCGTCGCCTGCTGTGGGCCACCGCCAGTGATCGTGTGGATGACGCCAAAGGTCTCAAAGAATGCATAGACAACATTCACCACTAACAGGAAGAACGCGGTTGGCGACAAAAGCGGCAGCACGATTGTGAAGAACCGGCGCCAGAAGCGCGCGCCGTCAATTGCCGCAGCCTCGATCACCGATCTTGGGACCGACTGCAGCGCTGCGAAGAAGAACAAGAAGTTATAGCTGATACGCCCCCAGGCTGAGGCTACAACCACCAGGCCCATGGCCTCGGTGCCGTTCAGAACGTGGTTCCAGTCATAACCAAGCTGGCCGAGGTACCACGACACGACACCAACACGCGTGTTGAACATGAACAGCCACAGCACGCCTGCAACAGCGGGGGCAACGGCGTAGGGCCAGATCAGCAGCGTCCGGTAAACACCCGATCCTTTGATCAGGCGGTCCGCTATGACCGCCAGAAACAACGCCGGGATCATTGAACACAGTGTTACGAGCGTTGAAAACACCGCCGTCGTCACGAAAGATGCGCGATAGAACTTGTCGCTCAGCAGAAACTCGAAGTTACCCAATCCAACAAATTGGGACGACAGCCCAAATGGGTCAGGAATGAACAGGGACTGCCACACCGCCTGCCCGGCCGGATAGAAAAAGAAAACGGCGGAGATAATGACCTGAGGGGCGATTAGAGCCAATGGCAGAAGCCAGCCGCGAAAGGTGACGCGTTTTTCCATCCCGATAAACCACCGAATAAAGAAGATGCGGGCCCGAAACAGGCCCGCATCGAATTAGGACTTATTGATTGGCAGACTCGAACCGGCGCAGCAGGGCATCGCCGCGTTCTTTCGCACTGTCCATTGCTTCCTGAGCGGTCTTTTCACCGGACCAGACAGCCTCGAGCTCTTCGTCGATGATGCCGCGGATCTGGTCAAACGACCCCAGACGCAGACCCTTCGAATTCGCAGTCGGCTCTTTGGCGGTCATCTGTATGACAGCAATGTCAGTACCTGGGTTTTCTTCATAGAAACCAGCATTTCGGGTCGCGACGCCAGCTTCGGCGGTGATTGGAAGATACCCTGTGTTCTGGTGCCAGTTCGCCTGAACGTCCGAAGACGACAGGAAGCTCAGGAATTCACCGACACCTTTGTATTCTTCAGGATCGTGACCCTCCATCACCCAAAGCGAAGCGCCACCAATAATGGTGTTTTGCGGCTCGCTTACGACCGCCTCCCAATAGGGCAATGGGCGCACGTCGAATTCGAACTCAGCCTCAGAGCTAATGCCGGCATAGCCTGCCGAACTTTCGGTGAATAGCGCGCATTCACCTGCCCGGAAGTTCGCGCCACCTTCGTTTCTGCGGCCGGTATAGATGAATTTACCATCTTTGGCCCAGTCACCCATCGCGGTCAGGTGCGCCACCTGCGTCGGTCCATTCAACATCAGTTCGGTATCAAGACCGGCAAATCCATTGTCCTTCGATGCGAATGGGACGTCGTGATAGGCCGAAAGGTTCTCAAGGTGGATCCAGCTTTGCCAAGCAGTGACCAGCGGACAGTCTTCACCCCCAGCCTTAAGCTGGTCAAGAACGTCACCAACCTTTTCCCAGGTCGACAAATCCGTGTCAGGGTCAACACCCGCCGCTTCCATAGCATCGCGATTGACCCAGAGAACGGGTGTGGACGAGTTGAAGGGCAGCGACAGCATGTCCCCGTCAGTGGTCGTATAGTAGCCTTTGACAGCACCAATGTAGGCATCAGGATCGAATGATGCACCGCTTTCAGCCATCACTTCATACACGGGTTTGATAGCCCCTTCGGCCGACATCATCGTTGCCGTGCCTACTTCGAAAACCATCAGGATATGTGGTTGTTCACCTGCTCGGAAAGCAGCAATACCCGCATTCAAGGTTTCCGAATAGTTGCCTTTATGGCTTTCTACTACAGTGAACTCATCTTGGCTGGCATTGAACTCTTCAACCTGAGCCTTCACAAGATCGCCTAGTCGACCGGTGAAGGCATGCCAGAACTGAATTTCGGTTTGCGCCATAGCCGCCACCGGCGACAGAGCAGTTGTTAAGGCGAGAGCGCCTAGAAAATTCTTTTTCATGATTCCTCCCATGCATCAGGGGTTGATGCTTCGTTGAATACCGACCGCAACGCGTAATCAGCACACATGACGATTTCACGACGTTAACGTTACAATTTTATAATTCAAGCATTTAATTTTTGAGAAAAACATAACATTACATTATAAACCAGCCAGGCAAACAATGAACCAGGTTCAAAAAATGAGTCAAACTTTGCGGATCCGGCAATTGGAAGCGCTCATGGCCGTTTCCACCAATGGGTCGGTCACTGCTGCGGCAACGGATCTTGGGATAAGTCAGCCCGCAGTCAGCAGACTGCTTTCTGATTTGGAAAAATCACTTGGCTTTCAGCTTTTTGATCGCCGCGAAGGTCGCTTGGTGCCCTCGCAGGAGGTACGATATCTGCAACCCAGCGTAGAGCGCGTTCTGGAATTGATGAAGCAAATCTCGGATGTCAGTCAGGACATCACACAGCGCAAAGCGGGTCACATCCGCGTCGCTTGCTTACCGGGATTCGCCACAAGTCATCTTCCCGATTTCGTCGCCAAGTTTTTGCAGGATCGGCCCGGCGTCACCCTGACGATTGAACCAGACCGACCGGAACGGATTCTCGAGTGGATGATAGGTGAGCAGTATGATTTCGGGATCACAGACAGCTTTAACGGTCACCCGGCCGTTGAAAGCAGAAACATCAATGTCCGCACAGTTTGTGTGTTTCCCACCGGACATGAATTGGAAAGCCTCGCTGAGGTGACACCAGCGGATATTAAAGATGCTAAAATTATCCATACACGACGCAACAGCGACTTTTTTGTGCGGCTTTCCAAAGCGTTTCAGAGCGCCAACGTAGAGTTGAATTCCCACATCGAAGTCAGGCAGTTCACCGCAGCTTGTGAGTTGGCACTAAAAGGTGTCGGAGTTTCCGTGGTAAGCGAGTTGGACGCCATCCAGTATTCAACGCGTGGATTGAGCTATAGGCCGTTCAAGCCATTGCTTCCACATACACTATCGCTTGTGCGCCCAATATTGAAACAACCGTCACTGGTGACACTCGAATTCATCGAACAGTTTCAAGAAAGCTTAAAACCGTTCAAAGCCCAATGAGCCCGTCAAAAAACCACGGCACATGAAAGAGCCTTTGCGCTGCCGACAAATCACCTACCCCTTTCTGCATAAGAAACATCAGAGTTTTGAGACCTCTGGGCATCATCCGGATCCAGCACCAAAGCGATCCACACCCATTCAGCCATGATCAGTGAAACAGCCATAAATTTCGCAAAGGAGCATCAATTGCAAGCTTCCTAATCCTTGCTCGCCAAAGTCCATTTGACCGCGCAAATAGCATTCGTCTGACCAACGTGCTAGCGCTGCGGTAAGAGGCAAGCTTATCTGTAGTGCAGGTTGATCGAAATGCGGGGACTGATGTTATCGAAGGTTTAGATTGAACAACGTAAACGCACCTATGCTGAACCAGCGCACTGTACACGAAATGATCGAGCCAGTTCAAATGCAGGTTTTTCGCAGCACCAACAAAACTGTGTCCAGATAGTTCAGTTTCTCCGATCATTGGCCACCCTTAAACTTCCGCCACTAGAGCAAGGAGCAGAACAATGGACATAAGACCACTTACAGGCGGTTTGGGAGCTGAGATCATGGATGCTGACATCCGCGACAGTACCCAGTTTGAAGATATTCACGCCGCGTTTGCAAAGTACTCAGTGATCGTCGTCAGAGGTCAGCAGGTCAGCCCAGACGATCACCTGGAATTTGCCCGTCGCTTCGGTCCGATCAATGTCAATCGATTCTTCAGACCTGTCGATGGCCATCCTGAGATCGCCATGGTGCTTAAGGAAAAGGATCAAAGAGAAGCGGTCGGCGAAGGATGGCATACCGACCATTCGTACGATCAAGAACCCGCCATGGGTTCTATTCTCCATGCCATCGAAATGCCGCCATACGGCGGGGACACGCTTTTTGTTTCAATGGGCGCAGCCTATGACGCACTGTCCGTGCCGGTGCGCCAATTTCTGCATGGGCTTACAGCCATTCATTCATCGCGGCATGTCTTTGGTGCAGCTGCGCAAGAAAGCGAGGCTGCAACGAGCGGGCGTCTGAGCAACGCAAAAAACGCCGTTCAAGACGCACGCCACCCAGTAGTCATCACGCATCCCTTGAGTGGGCGTCGCGGATTATTCGTGAACCCGGTGTTTACCACGCATATCGAGGGCCTCTCCCGTGAGGAGTCCGATGCAATCCTTGCCATGCTCTATGAACATTGCAAACAACCTGAATTCCAATGCCGCGTCCGATGGCGGACTGGAGACATCACCATGTGGGACAACCGAGCGACATGGCACAAGGCCATCAACGACTATCACGGATTTCGACGCCTGATGCATCGAGTAACTGTGGAAGGCTCAGCTGTTTCCGCCATTCAGCCGATATAGAATACAGCCCCGAGGGTGCGCAAAATTGCCTATGGTGTGAGTTCGGACCATTAAATTGCCAATGTCGCGAATGCCTGATTTGACGGACCCAACCGTCACAATGGCAACCTCAAGCAAATGGTGGGTTCGGGCTGTTCTCGATTTTGGTGTTTGCGCCCGGAAGGACAAGTTGTTGCTGAACCGCAATCAGCAGCGGGGAGCTGTCCCAATCAGGTTCCCCATAGTAACAGACGCCGGCTTTCTAGAAATTGCTCAAGTGCAAACAGGCAAAGCCTGATTTCAAGCAGAATTCGTCGTCAGGGACCGAAGCCCCTGACAGATGTTGAATTTACCAGGTTGAGTCCGGGTCAACTTTGAAAAGATGCTCCATAAAAACGCGAGTGACGGCCTGCAGTTTATCGGTGCGCGCGTGGTCGCGTTGCAGTTCGGCTGGAACCACATTCCATGTTATAGGTTCAACACCAGCCTCGATCATGCGGCGCATGCCGTTTGCGTGGCTGGTCTGAGTGATCGATCCAACGGCATCTTCCGGAACGTAGACGTCATATCCGGCCAACTCGGCCTCAATCGCGGGATAAGCCAGACATACATCCGTCCAAAGACCGCCCATTATCAGCTTCTTTCGGCCCGTTGCTTCAACTGCAGCTACAAATTCAGGCTCTTCCCAAGCGTTCACATTGGTCCGGTCAACAAATACCGCGTTCGGGGCCAGTTCGCGCAAATCTTCGATCATAGGATCATAGCCGTTCAATCCTACGGCTACATGGCTGAATATGATCGGGATGTCGTAGATCACGGCGGTCTTTATCAGACCCGTGGTATTGTTGATCAGCTCTTCGTGGTTGATATTCTTAACCCCAGCCAAAATCGGCGGCTGGTAGTCAATAAGGATCAGCGCCGAGTTGGTCGGTGACAGAAACGGGTCAATATCTGCGGCTCGGACAGGCGTGCCTTGATAGCCGTCTGGGTATGTTGCGACACCATCCACTGTTTTGATCATAGGTATTTCTGCGGTTGCTGGGAGTGCTACGGCGCTGATCGTCAAGCTCAGGGCTGCGGCGAACGGTTTGATGAAAGTGGTCATGGGAGCATCTCCATTAATGATGGGGGTTCAACCGTGCACATGCTCGGCGATCAGTTGCGCGACAGATGGTCCGGGACCAACAAGTTCCAGGACATTACGATCCGGATCGCGGATGAAAATTGTCTTGGTACCGCGAAATTCTCGACGGCCTGTTATGGCTATGCTGCGTTCGGTAACAAAGGCCTCGGTTGCTTCGGCGTCCCTTAACTTGACGGCCAGGTGCGTGATGCCGGGAAACTTCTCGACCTCATCCATCAAGACGTTTTCACCAGCTTTAGCTGTAGCGGGGCCTAACAGGTTGATGTTGATCCCGGACGGATGCAGCATCACCAACGGATGGCCATGGTCATAGCCGCCATCCGCGATCAACTCGAATCCCAGCAACTCATAGAAGGCGACTGATGTATCGCGGTCGCTGATGCGGATGCCAATGTGATCGAAGTTTCTTATATCTAACATGGTTTGGCCTTTCATTACACTGCAACCAATGTAACTATACTTGTGTTGATGCTTAATAGCTCATCTGGAAGGTAATTTGTTCCAAATGGATCATAATAAGGATTTGTTCGACGGCATGGTTCTGTTCTGCACAGTAGTGGAACAGGAAGGCATGAGTGCCGCCGCAAAACTGCTGGGCCATACGCCTAGCCATGTCAGTAAAGAAATCGGACGGCTTGAGGCCCGGCTTGGCGCCCGGTTATTGAATCGGACCACGCGTCGGATCAGCCTGACGGAATCAGGGCGCATATACTATGAAAACGCCCGCCGGATTGTGGATGACGCCCGCGCCGTACAAAACAGGTTGCATTCCATCGGCGACAGACCCTTTGGAGAGCTTCGGATGAGCGTTCCTGTGGTTTTTGCACATGGATGGCTGAACGATCGGTTGCCCGAATTTCTGCAGCGATACCCCGAAGTTGATCTGAACATTGACATATCCGAGCGCCGGGCCGACATGATCGGTGAAGGTATCGATCTGCTGGTGCGCATCGGTGATTTGCCTCCGTCCGATTTGATTGCACGCGAACTTTTTCGCACACAAGGCCTTACACTGGCTTCCCCCGCCTATCTGAAACGAAACGGCACGCCCCGCCACCCCGATGACCTAAAGGGGCATCAACTAATTGATTTTTCGTTTCACGGGGCCACCCAAAACTGGACCTACCCAGGACCAGATGGTGAGGCAATCGCGGTTCCAATCGCTCCTCGTATTCGATGCAACGATGGTCATACCGAAAAGGTGCTAGCCCTTGCTGGTCGTGGGATTACACGTCTGCCTCAGCTTTCCTGTCAGGCTGAACTGGATGCCGGGGCATTGGTGGCGATCTTACCCGATTTCAGCCCGCCTTCTATCGGAGTCCATGTGATCTATGCCAGCCGCGACAACCTGCCCGCAAAGACCCGCGCTATGATCGATTTTCTGGTCGAAATGAGCGGCTGAAGTCAGGTGCCGCCGAAGTTTCACAGTCCTTCGTTTGATGTGCGCAGTCTTCTTGCAGACAGTATCGCACCTTGCAGCAATGTCTGATTTGTTCAACCACGTCATAGTTTTAGTTACGCCACGATAGGCAGCAATGAGCTGATTGATGGGAAGTAATGGGTAGAAAACTGCAATCATTACATCTTTCCCGTAAGTCCCAATCTGTCGAAACATGGAGTCCGGCAGACAGGGTCATTGAACACGTTCAAGCGTCGGGCTTAGTTGAGCCAACGCGTTGACCACGCCAAACAACTCTTTTTCGAATGAAAGCAAGGCATCGGACTTCGCATCCACGATCGGGTAAAGCAGGCCAAACGTCATCCAGCGTTCAGGCGTCACCGGTACAAGTGCTAGTTTGTCCGAATTGGTTTGGGCGACGACCAACTCGTCCGCAACAGTTACACCAGCACCCTCTGCAACAAGCGAGCACGCGAGTTGAGATGCTGCCACTTCGCAAGTTTGCTTTGGTGTGACACCAGCAGAGTGAAAAATATCGTCCAACTGGTCGCGCAACAACAGACCGTGCATCAAGCGTATGATAGTTTCTTCCGCGAGATCACTTGCCGTAATTTCTTCTCGGATGGAAAGAGGATGATCCAATGGTAAGACCGCTTGTGCTCTCACTCTCAACAAAGGTTTAGTGACAATGCCCGGATGATCGACGGGCAAAGCACCAATACCGATATCGTATTCTCGTCCGGCCAACCATTTCCCCGCTTCACGTCTTGCCCGGACATCAAGGTTGATATTGGTGCCGGGGCTGACCTTCATGAATCGCGCTACGGCCGGGGCTGACAGCGACTGCGCAATTCGGGGCATGGTTACAATCCTCAGAGTTTCCGTGCGACCTGCCCGGATTTCGGCAGCGATCCGAGGAACTTCATCAAGGTTGTCCAGGATGCGGCCTGCCTCGCGGTAGAACGCCAACCCTTCGGGTGTCGGGGTCAGATTGCGGCCGCTGCGGTCAAACAGCGTCAGCTTGAGTTCGGCCTCGAGCCCCGAAATCAAGCGGCTGATCGCAGGCTGGCTAAGGTGCAGAATCTCGGATGCGGCAACTAGCGAGCCTTCGGACAATGTTGCGCGAAAGGCGCGTAGGGCCTTGATGTTCATCAATCCATACTTTCAATTTTTGCAAGAGTAGATAACATATTTGCATTTTTTACAATTGATGTTTTCGCGTAATTTGATCCCAAGCGAATTTGGGAGGTTACTCATGAAACGCAGAACGCTTCTTGGTGCTGTTATTGCCGCCATAGCCGTCACCACGACTGCCACCGCAACCTTTGCAGCGGATTGGCCAAAACGACCAATCAACCTGATTGTTCCCTACAAGGCCGGGGGCGGTACTGACGCCTATGCCCGCGCCATCTCGGCCGCGGCGGAAGGCACGCTGGATGTGCCCGTTGTTGTGGTCAACAAGCCGGGGTCGGGCGGCCTGAATGGGGCCAATGCGGTGGTTGGCGCACGGCCCGACGGGTATACTCTGATGATGACATCCGGAGGATCGTTCCTTTTGTCGACGATGACCCGAGATACTGACATTGATGCATTGGAGAGCTTCGATTTTGTCGCTCAGGTAGGACAATTGCAGACGTCGCTTATGGTGCCAGTCAACAGTCCGTATCAGACCGTTCAGGATTTAATTGACGCGGCCAAGGCCAATCCCGGCGAGCTGCGTTGGGCACACTCTGGGCGTGGTGGATTCCACCACGTCGGTGGGTTGGGCTTTCTGGCCAGTAACGGGATTGACGCCCAGGATGTGCCGTTCAAAGGCGGCGGGCCGACCCGGGCTGCCCTGATCGGCGAGCAGGCTGATTTCGGGTTCCTTGGCGTTCAGCAACTTGCTGGTTTTCAAGAGCAATTGAGGGCACTGGCCGTCAACAGTCAGGAGCGGGATGGCATCATGACTGATGTCCCCTCGTTTGGTGAGCTGGGCATTCCATTCGCTGCAGTATCATCCCCAGTGATCGTCTTTGCACCTAAGGGCACACCGGTAGAAGTGATTGCTGCGTTGGAGACCGCGCTGGAAGAAATTGCCGCCAAGCCAGAATTTGCGGAACTCCTTGCCTCACGCGGAACCGGCCCGGTCTACCAGAATGGAGCGGACGCAAAAACAACCCTATCCGCAATGAAAGAGGACGCCACTCCCTTGGTCCAAAGCCTGACCAACTAATGTCCTCATGGTCGGGTGAACAATGGTCACCCGACCCCCTTGTTCATGTTAATATCTCGGAGGAAAGACATGCGTGCCTATGCAGAAGGTCTGGTGCTTGCCCTCATCTCAATCTTTGCAATCTGGGGGGCCTGGCAAGTACCGGCCGCATCTCCGGGCGATACATGGGCCGGGATTGTGCCATTCTCCGCCGCTCTCGCTCTACTTGCTCTGTCCGGTGTTATGGTGTTGAGCGCAACGCGCCAGACGGCGGGTGATACAAGTGACGATCAAGACAGCAACGCGACTTTACAGATCATAGGTCTGTTTATCATCGCTATGCTGTACCAGCAGTCGTTCCGCTGGTTCGGCTACCTGCTGCCGACTGCGACCGTGACGCCGATCGTCCTCTACATTTTCGGCGTACGCAGTCGGATCGGATTGGTTTTGTCGATCGTTCTTTGCCCGCTGGTCTTCCATCTCATCTTTTTTGTCCTGCTGGGTGTGTACCCGCCTTATGGCGAAGTTTTCGACCTTCTCAGCTGGATTCAGGGGTAAAACATCATGGAGATCTTTCCTGCACTTCTGTCGGTGGTGACTGACCCTACATTGCTCTTTGCCATCGTACTTGCAGCGGCGGTTGGGATGGTGGTTGGTGCGACACCTGGCCTGACTGCCTCTGCGGCTATCGCGATGTTGCTTCCAATCACCTTTTATATGTCGCCGATCTTTGCGTTGGCATTTCTGTATGTGATCGGCAAGTCCGGTCGGTACGGCGGCTCGATCGCAGCAATCCTGTTCAACACACCCGGAACAGCGGCCAGTGCAGCGACTCAGATCGATGGCTATCCGTTGGCACGAGCGGGCAAAGCAGGAAAAGCTATGAAAGTGGCGACAATCTCGTCCGTCATCGGCGACCTGATGGGGGATGTCCTGCTGGTCATCGGTGTAGGTTTCATTGCGGCCGTCGCACTGAAACTCGGCCCGCCTGAGACTTTCGCCATCTACTTTGCCGCTTTTGTCGTAATCGGTTCTGTCATTGGCACTTCCATCGTCAAGGGTCTGGTATCGGCCTTGATGGGCATCCTGATCGCCATGGTCGGGCTGGACCCGATTTCGAGCGAAGAGCGCTATACATTCGGATCGTTCGATCTATCCAATGGCATCGGCTTGGTACCCCTGATGATAGGTGTTTTTGTATTGGGCGAAGTATTCGCGCAGCTAGAATCCCGCCGCAAGGCTACCGGAGAGACCAAAGAGAATGAAACCACAGCGGATGGCAACAGCCTGACCTGGGCGGAATACAAACCCTGTCTTCCGCACGCATTGCGTGGTGGGTTCATCGGCGCAGGCATCGGAGTATTGCCCGGCCTGGGATCAGCGATCGCGGCGTTCATCTCTTATGGAGAAGGCAAACGCCGCGCAAACAACTCCGAGATGTGGGGCAAGGGGGCACTAGAAGGCGTTGCCGCACCTGAGGCTGCCAATAATGCTGTGTCCGGTCCATCAATGGCTCCATTGCTGACGCTGGGCATTCCAGGTTCGACCATCGGGGCAATATTGCTGGGCGTTTTCCTGATCCACGGCATTCAGGTTGGTCCGACCTTATTCCTGACGGATAAGGAGCTGGTGTACAAACTTTTTGCATGCGGCATGCTGGGTATTCTGGCTTATGGCTTGATCGGTTACTTCGGCGCCACACGAGTTGCCCGCCTGATCCTGAAGATTCCGACCAATGTGCTGTATCCACTGATCTTCCTAACCGCGTTTGTGGCGGCCTATTCAGCCCGTGGATCGATGTTTGACGTAACCGTCATGACCGTAGCGGGGTTCGCCGGCTGGCTGATGCGGAAATACGACTTCAACGTTGCAGCGTTCGTAATTTCCTTTGTGCTGGCTAAGGGTGCCGAGGAAACCTTTCGCCAATCCCTACTGATGTCCGAAGGCGGCGCACTGATATTTGTCGAACGCCCCATAGCTCTTGTGTTCATCATCGTCGGCTTTGCTGCCATGGCGTTCCGAATCCGAGGTATCGTCAAAGAACGCCGCATCTCTCGTGGAGGGCTCGAAGATGCTTGAATACAGTATCTACCGAGATTGCTTTTCCATCGCCGATATGCGGTCGATCTGGTCTGAGCACGCCACGATATCCGCCTGGCTTAAGGTCGAACAGGTTCTTGCGGCGCATCAAGCTGCGGCTGGTCTAATCCCGATTGAGGCTGCTGAGGCAATTGAGGAGATTTCGATCTGCGATCTGAACCATGAAGAATTGCGGAAAGAGATGATGTTTGTTGGCCGCCCCATCGTAGGACTGGCCAAACAGTTGCGCCAACTATTGCCAGAACACTCGGCCCATGTGCACTATCGTACGACCACGCAGGATGTGATGGACACGGCGTTGGCGATGCAGATGAAACTGGGGCTTGAGCAAATACAAAGCACCCTCGGCGATGTCATGGCTGCGATCGCTCATCATGTTTCCGCCCATCCAGACACAATGATGATGGGAAGAACCAATGGTCAGCATGCTGTGCCCATTCGCCTTGCGACGAAGCTTGAAGTCTGGAGATCTGAACTGGGTCGGCGGTCTGAGGCACTTCAAGAGGCAGCAAAACGTGGATTGAATGTGCAGATTGGTGGCCCCGTCGGAGACTTGCGCGGATATGAAAATGGCATTGGTCGCCAGATTAAACAGGATGTTGCTCATTCACTCGGTCTGAACGTCGTCGAACCGCACTGGCAGAACGCTCGTGACGGTATCGCTGACATCGTCACCGCCCTTGGCTCGCTTTGCGGGACGTTGTGCAAAATCGCCCACAACGTCAATCAACTGTCATCATCCGACATCGGTGAATTCGCCGAAGTTCATGAACCTGGCAAAGGATCGTCTTCAGCGATGACCCACAAACGAAATCAACGCGCATCGGAATTTGGGGAGGCCGTCGCTCGGCTGGGACGCCAACGGGCCGGACAAATAGGTGAACTGACCCATCATGAGCATGAACGATCCGGTGGCGTCTGGATTGGGGAATGGATCGTTGTTCCCGAGGTCTTTCTTTTGACTTCCGGCGCGCTGCATTGGTCGGAACGGATGTTCAAGAGTTTAGTGACCGATACTAACGCGATGGCGCTGCTGGTTTCGTCTTATCGCCCTGTGAATAGTATCTATCATCTAGATAGATCATAACTAAACACATCGCATCCTGACTTGTCGAAGCGTGGCAGAACACAGGAGATGCCACTATGACCAAGAAGATCACAATCATCGGTGCCACAGGCCATTTGGGGCATCGCGTGACCGCGAAACTTGTTGAGAAAGGTGCAGAAGTAACTGCCATCGTGCGTGATCCTGAGGCGGCAAAATCAATGCTTCCCACGCAGGTTCGGCTTATCCAGGGCGACGTGTCGGACTTGGCCAGCCTGAGATCAGCCCTTCACGGCACTGAGACGCTGTACATTACGCTGAATGCCGAATCTCTGGACACCACCGCACCATTCCACACAGAGCGGGAAGGCGTAATTAACATTATCGCGGCAGCAAAAGAGGTCGATGTTCAGCACATCATGCAAATTGCAGGGGTCGACTACGCTTATCCGCAGTTTTCGACCGAGGGCATGGCCTATGGCACCAACGCGATACGCACGGGCGGGATCAATGCCATCAAAGCATCTGGCATTCCTAATACTTTTTTCTTTTGCTCCTTCTTTTTTGGATTCATTGCCCAAGCTATTGATGGACAATCAATTGGCCGTAATCGGAAATCACATTCATCCAATCTGGTTCACCAATCCCAGCGATCTTGAAGAACTCGTCCACAATGCCATCGGTAACGATGCTGCCAAAAACATGGAATTTGCCGTGCAGGGTCAACAGGCCGTCATGTATACCGAAGCGGCCAAAGAATTCCTCGCTTCTTTCGCCCCCGAGGCGGAGGTGGTTGAGTTACCCATGGATGCTCTTGATGAAATGGGGCTGCCGGAAGAGCAGGCCGTTTTCATCGAACACGTTTTGACGTTTGTGCAACAGTTGCGGGAAGAGCAAGTGGACAGAGAAACCCGTGGGATTTTTGGAGCGCCAAAACACACCATTACCTCATTCGCCGAGGAGCTTCGAAATGAGGCTTAAGTCACGTTGGAATTTTGAATAACGGCTTTTTCAGCGAGCAACTCCTTAAGCCTTACCGTCGCTCGACCTATAGGCCTTTCGAAAGACCAGATCATATCCACCGAGCGTTCGGCGTAGTTCTTGGTCTCGAATTGCAGTGGCAGGATTTTTAACGCTCCGGTCTGAACAAAGACGTCCACCGCGTGCAATGGCAGCGCCGACCACCCTAGGCCGGCCTGCACAAGATCAATGGCTTCCGATGCAGTGCTGACCTGCCAAATAGACGACGATGCCTTAAGGATAGCGCTGTTGGGATTATCGGCTTCCTTCAATAATATCTGAAGATGTAGTCGCAATTCTTCCCAAGAGACTGACGACATTTGAGCAAGCGGACCTTCGGGATGGCTGACACACACCAGCCTGAGCGTGCCCAATGCGCAAAAGTCTAGTGCCTGGGGGATGCCCTCAGGTTCCAGAATAACCCCCAAATCCACCACACCATCGACGATCAATCGCTGAATCTCAGCGGCAGTAAAGGCACGTATCTCCACATCGACAGAAGGAAATTCTTCACTGAAGCTGCGAATGATCTCTCCCAGATTGGCCAGTTTGATGTGCGGCGCCATGGCGAGGGTAACGCGGTTTTCCAATGTCATGGACTAGGCATCTGCAACCGCTAGAAAACGGCTGCGCTGTTCCAACAGAATTTCGGCCGGTGAGATCAACGCCTCTCCTGCTTTGGTAAGCGAGGGATATCTTCGGCTGCGATCGAAAAGCTCGACATCCAGATCGACCTCTAGATTGGCGACCAAAGTGCTGATCACCGATTGTGCTTTGTTGCGTTTTCTGGCTGCGGCGGAAAAGGAACCTTCGTTATGGGTAGTAACGAACGCCGCCAACTGCTCGAATGACGCGCGCATCAGAACCCTCTTTCCATCTATCTATTATCAGTATGGTAGGCAGCTTTATGGATCGCAACAACAGTCCGTTACTTGCCCAACGATATGAATTGAGGAGAACTTTCATGAGCTTTGCCGGTCGGATTGTGCACGCGGTGTTGTTCGAGATCTTTGCGCTTATAAGTATTGCCCTAATACTTCCGCTAATCACACATATCGACGCGCAGAAATCACTGATGCTTGGGGTGTTCTTCTCCTTGGCAGCGATGCTTTGGAACGTTGTCTTTAATATCACGTTTGATTGGTCGCATTTCAAACTGGTCAACCAGTCCAATTCGTCTGTTTCGAGTTATCGCAACTGACCAGTGATTACGCCCAATGCGTATGCCTTTATGCTGATGATGGGATTCTCATCATCCGCTAAAGGAACAGATATGGGGAACCATTGGGCCAGTGATCTTCAATCCTGGTCCGTTGAGCGTCGTCAAAGTTCAGGTGTGCGACCTGAGCATTTGTGAACTCTTCTCGCATGGCATGGATTAATCCTGCGGGTTTTATGGCATCGGGAATCTCTGCCGCCTTTTCAACATGGGGCTCGACTGCTGTTTCGCCCAATTTGATCGCCGGTCCGAGCAGTGCGAAGGCAGGATTGATGGACAAAGCTGCGATCGCACCAATGAATTCAGCGATGCCCGCGCCCCATTTCAATCTGACTGGTATTTTGGTGGCTGCAACAGCCTTTGCGTAGGCCTTAACCAGCGTCTCCATGCGCTCGCGCGCCTCTTGTTTGCTGGTTCCTCTCAAAGCTTCGACCGATGTCCAGGCACGCAAGGCGTTGCGGTGTTCCTGCACCTCAGGCATTGCGCAAAGATCAAGCGCGGCCTTGATCTGGTCTTGATGAGAGCGTGTCTTGCCCTCAGCAGTTTCGTGATGTGGAACCAGAAATTCCCAACCAAACGCGCGCAGCAAAGGTTCCTGCTCTGGAGTGTCATCAAGGAAAGCCTGAGGGCCATCATAGGCCGGGATAACTGCGACCTCGGTGAGAGGTATTCCCTTGATCAGCGCCCGGTTCCGTTTGGCATCCACGAAATCCTGAAGAACCCGACGGGTTAGGTGAAACGCAGGCGCATCGAAATCCTCTTCCTTTTGCGCTGCTTCGAATCCGGGCTGTTGCTGAAGATCGGCCACATCCATTTCGGCGTCCGTAGCGATCTTTCGTTTTTTCCACTCCATGTGGTGCGCGTTGTCCCAGGAAACCTCCATCAAACGATCTCTGGGAATCCAGCTTAGTATCTTGTCCTGGCGCACCGGGTTCCATTTTGCAGGCCAGGTCGCTCCTTGCGGTGGCCGGGGGATCACCAGTGTCTCGAAAAGCACCAACTCGGCGACGAAAGCGCTCGGTCGAAGATGATCGCGCACTGACATGGTGCCCCAAAGCTGCGACGAATTGTTCATGGCATTTCTCCTGCAATCGTCTTGCAGATCAGGTTACCATCTTTGTGCACCAACCCAAGATGGTTGCTTGGGTATGCCCAAACAAAGCTGATGTAGCTTATGCAACAGGAATGCGGAAAACTCATCTCGCCGCGCTCGCAATTCCGCGCCACCATTTCTAATAGCGCCCAAAATGCCAAGCGTTGTCGCGAACGACTGGTCAGGCAATGCAGCGGTGCGATAGGACGGTATTTCCTGAAAATCCGGTCGCACCATTCTAGGCCATCAATGTGAATGTCCGCGTAGAGGATATTCATGGCTTCCTAGTCTGATGACCCTCTTCTTCGGCAACACAGTGATTACATCCGCAATGGCGGTGCAAATTCGATGCCAGTTGTACGGCCCTAACCGTTACATACCTGCAGCTACAGCTCCGCCTTGACCGAGAGCCTCGGGTGAGCGGCGATAGCAAAACAAAGGTGATCGTGCCTTCAGGCTTAGCTGGCAGATTTTTGCGGGAATCGGCAATAAATGCTACGATAGCTTTGTTGGCAGGATCGCCGCTGGGTCTCTCCGGCCATCGCGCTTCGTTATTCTTTTTTATTACAACAAGTTCTTTTTTCTGCCGTTCGGCCGGGCGATCCAGGGCTTCTGGCCCAGCGTTTTAGAATGATTTTGAACGGAGGCAGACATGCCCGAAACAGTATTTGAACGCGCGCCAGACGGCGCGATCATTGGACTTCAGCATCATGGCGACCCTCTTGGAGGGCGTTCTACAGGAACCAGTGCGCTGGATGTGGCGCAGGCTTATGCCGCCGAAGTGGCGGGGCTTTACCGGATAAAGCCTGATTTTCTTGACAGGCTCGGCGAGAGTGTTTCAGGCAAGTACAATCGCGAGGAGGGCAGCAAGCTACGGCTGGAAGAAGCCAAGGCAGTACAGTCTTTTCTGGTCTACACATTTCGTCAGACCCATCACGGTGTTCCGGTCTGGGAGCGCGGTCTGACACTGCGCATGGCCGGCCCAGACAATGTGGTCACCGGTTCGTCCTCAAGTGTTGCTGCCGATATCGAACTCAGCAACGCCCCTACTCCGCCTGCTGGCCGCGACAAACAAGCTGGCACGGTTCTGCGCGAAGCTGTGAAAGGGGCCAAGTTCACAAAATTTAAGGTTAATGACACCCGGGACTTTGTCTATCGCTACGACGCAGAACATCGCCTGCCACACAAAGAACCAGGCGAGATCGAAGGGGCCGAGTTAACCCCGCTGCCAGAGATCGGTCGTGTACCAAAGGGCATCAAGGACGGTGAATGGCGTTTCGTAAGCCTTGTACATTTTGGCTGCAAAATTCCCGACTACGGAGAGCTGAACTGGCGAGCGCTGGTTGATTGGGAGACCGGCGCGGTGCTTTACATCCGGCCATTGGTGGGGTGTGTTTCGGGCTACGTCTTCACAGACGACCCGATATCACTTTCAGGAGATTCAGAGCTTGATCCGACGGCCCCGGTTGCGCTTTTGGATGCGCAGCGCGAACTGGTGGCGCTGGAACGGTTGATATTACCGGGCGGTGGCGCACCGGTGGAACTAAGCGGCGAATTGGTGGCGGTACGGGATCTCGACACACCGAACATCGCCCCACCGACTGAAAACGCCGGTGCCGCATCGATCTTTGATTATCCCGCCGACAGCGACGATTTCGCGGCGGTCTGTGCGTACTACAACCATGATTTCCTGTATCGCTTCGTCCAGTCTTTGGGCTTCGATCTGCCCAGCTATTTCGACGGGGTGACCTTCCCAGTGGATGTTGATCACCGCTGGTTCAATCCCATTGCAGGACCGGTGAATGCTCAGGCGCCAGGCAATGCCATAGGCAATGGTGTACTACGCTTTCGTTATGCGCTTGCGGCAAATGGCTCCACAGTCGGCATGGCCACAGACTCGCGCGTATCGGCGCATGAATTCGGGCATGCGGTGCTGTGGGATCATCTCAATTGGCCTAATTTCGGCTTTTGTCATGGCTTTGGTGACGCGCTGGCGGCAATACTTTACGATCCGCAGGGTATCGCGCCAGATCGTTTCCGCACCTTCCCCTTCAGCAACCTGATCACCCGGCGATGGGATCGGTCGGTCGCCTCGGGTTGGGGCTGGGGTGGCACGATGGACGTGGGCGGATATCGGTCGACCGAGATCAATGCCACTACTTTGGGCCGAATCTATCGATCTCTTGGAGGTGATTCCACAGAACTGGACGACAGGCTGCATGCCAGCCGCTACACGATCTATCTGATCCTGCAGGCGGTGCCGCTTTTGGCCGGGATCGTGCCCAACACAGTCGAAGGTTTTTCCCGCGCCTTGCAGGAATCAGACGAGAACACTGCTCAATTCGACGGTGCAGCCGGAGGCTGGGCACACAAAGTGGTACGCTGGGGCTTTGAGAAACAGGCGCTCTACAACGGATCCCCGCCTGATGTTGACGTCTTCATTGATGACGGACGACAGGGTGAATACCCTTGGCACCAACCGGGCAACAATGCTCCCGGCATCTGGAATCGGCACCGTCCTGACGGCGGCACCGACCACGAGACTCCGCACCGCTGCGTCGAGAATTATCTGTATGTCCGGATCGGCAATCGCGGCAACTACCCAGCCCAATCAGTGACTTTGTCATTAGCCCGCGCGACCGAAGGCAAGGGCACCACATGGCCGGATGACTGGGATCCGCTTATCGTAGGCGAACCTATCGGCCAATCAGTGCATTGTGGCGACGAAGTGATCGTCGGCCCGATCCCATGGTGCCCCGAGGACCTGTGCGAGGAATACATTCTTGCCAGCGTGGATACGCCAGAAGACCGCAGCAATGTCGAAACGATCGCAGGCAGTCTGCCTGTCGATCGACTGGCGCTTGGTGACAACAACGTCGCCCTTCGCCGAATGGAGGTGAACCGCGCCGAAGATGACACCCCTTGCTGCGAGGAGGAAGAACCGAAGATGACGTATCGTTACGCTGTCAAGTTCGTCTGCGGCTGTTCCAAGGGCCGCATTTTGTCCCAGGGCCGCTATCACACAGCAATCAACATCGGAAACGGCAGCGGCGATGCTGTGCGTTTTCGTAAACGGGTGTCGTCGGCCTTGCCAAACGAAAAACCGGGCAATGTCTCGGCCAGAACGAAAAACAAACTCGGTCCCTGGGAATCGATGGAGATCGATTGCGAGGATGTGGCACGACACCTGCGGGTGGCCGAATGCTGTTTCCTGAAAGGGTTTGTCTTTATCGACAGCGAAACACCGCTGGACGTGGTCGCGGTATACACCGCTGCCCATGGTGAAGGCGAAGTGGAAACCATCGATGTCGAACCAGTCGTGCCTCGGCTGATCAAAAAGGTACTGCCCCCGCCACCGCCACCTCCGCCGCCGCCTCCACCCGAGGACAAGCCGGACCTGATCCCGGTGCAGCCCTTCCCTCCCGGCCCGCCACCCTTCCCGGCTTGGTATTGTGAGGAGCCGCGCAAGTTGAGGATCATCGTGCGTAACATTGGTGCAGGGGCTGCCGGGCCTTCGACCACGCGGGTCGATTTCTTCCAGAGCGGCGTGGTGGTCGATCTGCCGACACCGGCACTGGGGCCAAACGGGGATGAGACCACGCTATCGCTCGAATTCCCGGACGAGGTCAAAGGTGGCGAGCAGATCCCCTTCAAGATCACCGTCAATGCCAATCCGGCCGATGGTGTGACGGAGACAGACACCACCAACAACAGCGACTCTTCCTCCTGCGGCCTGGCCAGCTAAAGCAAACTGGGGGTGGCCCGGGCCATTATCGGCCCGGGCTGCGCGATCTAGAGGTGCCGGTCGCTAGGCTGAATCATGATCGTGATTGCGCTCTACATACAGGAGGGCAATTTGCTTCAACGACACCAAGATGGGACCGCCCTGTCTGATCCCAAAGTCAGACCTCAAGCTGCGATTTAACTTTACTTTTCCACCGCTTCCCAAGGGGCGACAGGGTCGCCGCAGCCTAGTAACTATCTCTTCTCCGTTGCGCATCCTTGATAAGAGCAGCAAGCCGATAGAAACCGTGGGCCATCTTGGTGTAGGGCGTCAGCAGGAAGAATGTCAGGACCGATCCAAGATGAATAGCAAGCAACGCGGGCATCAAAGCCGTTGATCCGAAAGCGTAAAGAGCAAGTCCGCTAAAACCGACGAATCCCAGCAACAGGATGAAACCGATATCGCCGCCCCATGCCGAAGCATCACCGAGATTGCGATCGGACCTTTGCTTGAGAATTGCCATGGCGCAGCAACCCACTGTCAACAACACACCGCCGGAGATTCCGAATAGTTTGGGCAAAGACCAGAACCCGTACGGCGCATGCATTCCAAAGCCATAATGCATAACCGTTGCAATCGAGGTCGACGCGAAGCAAAGCAGGAAGCCATACATGATCGCGTGGTGAATATGACGTCGCGCCTGACTGAACCGGTCTTCGTCTTCAAAATTACAGCCTTCACCATGACCTGCGGCAAGATCCTGCATTTTACCCGCTCGTTTGAAGGCGGCCAGCAGGTCCGCCATTTTGATGGGTTTTCCCCCCACCTCGGCCCAATAGCGCCTTAGGCTGATGGCAATGCTAAAGAGTGGCAGCAAGAATGCCGGAGCAAAAATCGCAACCATCGCATTATGCGACAGAACGGCATAAAACCCGTCCCCTCCGCTGGAACCTATCGCGCGAATTGCCCAGAACAACAGGGCAAATCCGACCACAAGTGCCAGCGCAATCGCCCCGCCATGGGTGTGAAATCGGCGCGCCAACGGCTGCGGCCATGCGAAGCTTTCCCAGCTGTCCCTCCGCACCTCGGCCAGAGCCTTCGGCAAATTCAGGTCGAACTCGTGCGGGACTGTGTACTGGCAGGCGTAGTAGCAGCCGCGGCAGTTGTGGCACAGGTTGGCCAGTTGCGTGATGTCCCCATCCGAGAACGCGCGTTCCGCATGAAGCGACGGAAAGACCGAGCAATAGCCCTCGCAATAGCGGCAGGCGTTGCAAATTTCAGCCTGACGGCGGGCTTCCTGTATCAATTCAATTTGCATAAGCGGCGGCCTCACGTCCTGCGATGCGTCCAAAGACGGTTCCGATGGTCATGCCGAAACCGGCTAGATAGCCTTGCCCAAGGATCGAGCCCGCCATGGTTTCGCCAGCCGCCCACATGTTTTTGATCTTGCCGTCGGCGCTCGAACATTGCGCGGCGTCGTCGACTTTGAGGCCCAAATAGGTGAAGGTTACGCCCGTACGCAGCGAATAACCGTAAAATGGCGGCTCGGTGATCGGACGCGCCCAGTTGGTCTTGGGCGGGTTCAAGCCAGATGTTGAAACGCCGTCCAGCTCTGTCGGATGAAAGGCGCTGGTGTCTCCGCAGGCGGCGTTGAATTCAGCGATTGTTGCGGTCAACTTTTCGGCAGGCAGGCCCATCATCCCGGCCAGTTCTTCCAACGTATCTGCCTTCAGCGGTGGAAACACCGACGGCATGAACAGATTCAACGAATTGGCGTCGATGATCACATAGCCAACTTGATCTGGTTGGGCTGCCACCAAGCGCCCCCAGATTGCATAGCGCTTGGGCCAGACATCCTCGCCCTCATCGTAGAAGCGCTCGGCATCCTTGTTCACGACGATCGAAAACGGCACACAATCCAGACGGGTGACAATACCACCGTCAAATTTCGGTGCACGCCCATCGATAGCAACGGCGTGGCATTGGGTCGGGTCGCCAACACTCTCGACGCCTTGATCCAGAAGATCAGCCAGGACCACGCCTCGGTTATAAGGAGTGCCTCGGATCAGAAAGTTTTTTGCAGGCTCACCCCATGCACGGGTCAGCCAATCCGTATCGGCCTGAAACCCGCCCGAGGCGACGATGACTGCCTTTGGCATTATCCGGTGGTTTTGACCTTCATAGGTATAGTCGACCCATTCGATCCGATCCCCGTTCAGCTCCAAATGCGTGACGGCGGCTTCATACAAAACATCGATACCCAAACCCGCCGCAGTTCGGTAATAAGCATTCACCAGAGACTTCCCGCCTCCCATAAAAAAGGCATTTGTCCGTGCCAAAGAAAGTGTTCCGGAAAGAGAGGGTTGAAACCTGACACCGTGCTCTTCCATCCATGGCAGGCATTCCTCGGAAGTGCGGATCGCAAGGCGGGCCAGATGCTCGTCAGTTTTGCCGCCGGTGACCTTCATCAAGTCCGCGAGATATTCGTCTTCGCTATACTCTTCGATCAACGGGCCCAAAGGGCCACCATGCATGCAGCGAAAATTGCGCGTATGGCGCGAGTTTCCTCCGCGATAGGGTTTTGGCGCGGTTTCCAGTATCAGAACGCGGGCACCGGCTTCGGCGGCGGTTATCGCGGCGCATAAAGCAGCGTTCCCGCCACCGATCACAGCGATATCGTAAGCTTCCTTTTGGGTGGCCATATCCTGTCTACCTAGTGATTTTCGTCGGTTGTCCGATCGCGTTCCTGCAACGCCCGGATACGCATTCGTTGTGCGGCCTGAATATGCCCGCGCATTTCTGTCTCGGCCGCCGCGCCATCACGTGCCTTCAGCGCGGCCATGATACGCCGATGTTCAGCGACTGCCGCTTCGGCCCGATCTCCGTCCAACAATTGCGACGGCCCAAGGATCAGCAGCGCCTTCTGCAAGGACAACATGGATTTCGCGAGAAAACGGTTCTTGGCTGCATCCAAAAGTGTGGCATGAAATATCCGGTTGATCCGAGCCGCGTCTGGACCTGTGCCAGCCTCGGCCAAGCGATCATTCAAAACGTCCAACTCGTCCAATTCGACATCCGACGCCGCACGCGCTGCTAGACGCGCCGCAGTGCCCTCGAGCACTGCGCGCATCTCATAGAGTTCCATCACCTCGGCGTAATCCAGACTGCGGACGGTCGCGCCCTGCCGCGGTACATGCGTGACCAGGCCGTCGGTCTCCAGCTGCCGGATCGCCTCGCGCACCGGTGTTCGGCTGACACCCAACCGTTCAGACAGCTCAATCTCGCGCAGGCGCTCGCCGGGCAGAAGGGTGCCCTCGCGAATCTCATCCAACAGGCGTTGATACGCCGAATTGCCTTGCGGGCCAGGCTGTAAGGGGTCGTCCTGAATGGTCATCGCGTGCTCACTTGTCTTCTTGAGTCCAATTGTATACATTTGGATACATAGTGAGTCAATATAGTCGGAAGCTGCACTTTGCCCACCCAGAACAAAACACCTTCTCTCCTCGCAAAGCGGGCCCTAACACTGGGCTTGGCACTTCTTGGCACAGGGCTATTCTGGGCGTTGGATCTGCCATTGCCTTTTCTGTTCGGCCCGATGAGCGCGTGTCTGGTCGCGGCTCTGGCTCATGCTCCAATGGAAGGCTTTGGTCAGGTCTCGATTGCGGCGCGCACCATACTCGGCGTGGCCGTAGGGGCTTCGATTACCCCAGCCCTATTTGCAGAACTGCCGAAGATGGCAGCGTCGATTGCACTGATCCCGTTCTTTATCCTGCTGATCGCGCTGGTCGGAGTGCCATTCTTCCGCAAGGTCTGGGGCTTTGATACCACGACCGCGTTTTACGCGGCCATGCCCGGCGGATTGCAGGATATGATCATCTTCGGGGCCGAGGCTGGCGCTAACCCGCGAACGCTGTCCCTGATCCACGGAACCCGCGTTCTGATTATTGTAACGCTGGCCCCGCTGTTTCTTACGGTGTTTTACGACGCCCAACTCACCAACCCAATCGGAGAGCCCGCGCGCAACCTGCCGATACATGAATTGGCGCTGATGGTTCTTGCTGCCTTTGTCGGCTGGAAAGGCGGTGAGCGGATCGGCTTGTTCGGGGCGTCGATTCTAGGGCCAATGATCCTGACGGCTGCGTTGTCACTGGGCGACTTCATTCACACCCGACCGCCTCGCGAGGCCATCCTTGCAGCTCAGTTCTTTATCGGCTGCGGTATCGGCGTGAAATTCGTAGGTGTCACATGGGTCGAACTACGCCGTGTGGTAGCGGCGGGATTCGCCTATGTCATTGTCCTCGCCGTTCTGGCAGCCGCATTCACCGCCGTTGTCACCACCTTGGGGCTGGGGCAACCGGTCGAGGCATTTTTGGCCTTTGCCCCCGGCGGGCAGGCAGAAATGACAGTTCTGGCCATCGTCTCAGGCGCGGATCTGGGCTTTGTGATCACGCATCATCTGACAAGGATCGTGTTGGTAATCATCGGTGCGCCGATAGCGGCCAACCTTATCCTGCGCTGGTCCAAACCTCGGGGTTGATCATGTGAACCGGAGCGCCTGCAGCGTAGGCGTTCACTTGATCGAAAATGTCCGAAAATTGCAGATCGAACTCATCCTCGGTCACAAAGCCGATATGCGGCGTCGCAATCAGATTTGGATGCGAAAGCAAGGGGTCTTTCGGATCATTGAGGGGTTCGGAATCGAAGACATCGATTGCGGCCTTCCCGGGATGACCGGCATTCAGCGCCCCAAGCAATGCCCCTTTTGCAATAAGGCCAGCACGAGATGTATTCACAAACAGTGATCCCGGCTTCATGTGCGCGAAGTCTGACGCAGTAATGATGCCGTTTGTGCCTGGCTTTAGGCGTACATGGATCGAGACAACATCGCTGTTGGCAAAGAAAGCTTCGCGGTTCGCGGCGACCTGAACACCATCTGCCTGCGCCCGAACCCGACCTTCATCTGAGGACCACCAGACTACATTCATTCCAAATGCCTCGGCGTAGCCCGCGACAGCGCGTGCGATACGGCCATAGCCGTACAGTCCCAGCTGCCGCCCTCTCAGCGTCTTGCCAACTCCGGCCTGCCACCGCCCCGCTTTGACCGAGGCCATCTGCGCCGGTAAATCGCGCATCCCGGCCATGATCAGCGCCCAAGTGAGTTCGGCTGCAGCATATGAAGGCGTTCCACCATGCATGTTTGAACACAGCAGAACACCGTTGTCCGAACATGCCTGCACATCAACGTGCGGATACACGCTGCGCTGACTTATCAATCTCAGGTTCGGCAGCTTTTCGATCAACTCGCGGGTAACTTTGGTGCGTTCGCGAAACAGAACCAACGCTTCGGCCTCCTGCAACCGTGCCGCCAATTCATCGGTATCCTCGACATGATCTGTCCAGATCTTCACTTCGTGGTCGGATAGCTTCCCAAAACAAGGCAAGCCATTCAGTGTATCAAACCAATCATCCAGAATGTGAACCTTCATCGACTTTCCACACCCTGCCCGGTGTTCAGTTTTCTTGGCGTCGGCACAAAATGCAGCGTATCGAGTGCTGCAAGCGCATTGCGGACCCGCTCGCTTTGATCCAGCAAATGGTTGAACTGCTCATCGCACCCGGCGATCGGTGTTGGGTATTCCGCGATGTCCCGCCGCAGGACCGACTGCGCCAGCCTTAGTTCCTGACGCGCAATATCGAGGCATTCAGAATAATTGTTCATCGTGGCACCTTCATATTGTATACCTTAGTATACATAACGGAGATCTCAGTTTCAACTGCCGCTCCACACAGATCCGGGTATGTAAACATGCCCATCTGCAAGCTTTCGCGCAGTCCGCACCAGACCAGCAGAGTTTACGTTGAAGTACCCGTCATTCGAGAAGTCCACCAGCACATCAATCTTCCCAGAAGCGTGTTCCAGCACAACTTCAGCCGGGCTTGCCTTAGGTCGGTCCAACAACCCATCAGCGACGGTTCCGGGCGTCAAAGCACAAGACGCCATGCACTGCGCACCCGTAACGGCCATTGTCGGGTGAGTTTTCCATGGCATGAAATACCGAACTGCAAGGGTTCCGCCCTCTTTGGCTGGTGCCAACAGCCCGAATTTGGGGGTTACCGATTTCGATACATCCCCCATACCCATCAGTTCCCCGGCTTCGATCCGAACTGCCTCCATCCGGGCAAAGAAAGAGCGGTTGGCGTCCAGTTCTTCCGCGCTTTCATACCCAGTTAGTCCAAAATCGGTGGCGCGGGCCATAGCCATAGGCATCGCGACATCCATACAGGTCAGTTCGACCCCATGCACCGTATCGCGCAGATTTCCGGTGGGCAGAAATGCACCTGTTGCCGAACCCACAACTCCCATAAAACTCAGTTGTACCGGTGCAGATTGCCCAGGAACTCCGGCAATCTCGGCATCGCCCTCATAGGCCAGTTCACCACCCGGGGTCTGCACTTTGGCAACCACTCGCGCACCCGTATTAACTGCGCGTATCCGGACCACGGTCTCATCGCCTTGAGGCTGAAACAAACCCATTTCAATTGCGGCCGGAGCGACGCCGGAAAGAATGTTTCCGCAAGTTGGCTTGAAGTCGACCAGCTTTTCCTCAACCGAAACCTGCGCGAAGAAATAATCGATATCGGCCCACTCATCATCGCTGACAGATAGCATGGCTACCTTGGTCGTCACAGCAGTACCGCCACCGATTCCGTCAATGTTAAACGCCTGCCCAGCCCCTAGGGCAGCGACCAGCACATCAGCCAACGTGCCCATATCCACGGGCAGGTCAGAGCGACGAAAATAGGGCCCCCGCGAAGTGCCGCCACGCATAAAAATATACGGGATTGCTGTCTGGGTCATCTCGAACCCCTCCTCTACAAACCGTCAAAAACTGTTGTGTTTTCAGCTTTGTCCGACCTGTCTGCTTCGCAGGCCGGACCTCAGTGGAGCATTCATTTCAGTGGCCATGGCAGGCTCACCATGTCTTGCAACAGTCCCGGTGGGAAATCCCGGTTCAGAGCGCCTGCCATGATGCACATGAAACCGATGCCGCAGGCTGTCAGGATCAGCGTCATCTGCCAGCTTGAACCGGCTCGAATGCGGAAGAAGGCAATCAGAAACCCGATCAGGGCTAGGATGAAACCAACAACCCACGTTGCCGCGATAAGACCTGCAAACCACGCCAACGTCGACCAAAGCCCATGCGGAGCGCTCGCATCTTCACCGGCAATTTCCTTATCGGCAAAGATTGCATCACCCTCGGGTCTCCGCATCATCTGGATCAGCAGGATCACGCAGCAGAACAAGGACACACCGCCGATCACCAACGGGATGATCTTGTCGGTCATGTTGTAGTCTGGGATCATGTTGGCGTTGATCAATGCCGCGATTAGGTAGGCCATGATCACCAGCAGGAAGATCAACGGCGCGCGCTTGCTGCCAGACTGGACTTCACCTTCGGCCATGATCATCTTAGCCTGCCGAATTCCTAAAATGACCGAAGCCACAGTGACCAAGATCAGAACAATCACGATCGGGCTGAAGACATACTCCATGCCCTCACCAAAGCTTTTGCGGAACCGGAATGAGGCGATCTGGAACGCCTGATTGGTAAACTTCTCAACCGGGTTCGACAGCACGAACCCAATAAGAAAGGCCGGACGCGACCAATCGAACCGGCGCAGGAAGATCCCGATCAGGCCGATCACGAACAGCGCCAGAAGGTCTTCGAAGTTCTGACCGGACTGGAAGGCTGCAAAGCTGATCAGCATAAACAGGAAAGGTGCCAGATAGGTGAAGCGGATCGTTGTCAGCTTGGCGATGCCTCCGGAAGCCGCGATGCACAGGATGGTGCCCACGACGTTAGCAAGCGCCAAAAGCCAAACGATCGAATAGGTGATGTCGAGATTGTCCTTGAGCATGCTTGGACCGACCTCGATGTCGCCAGACCCCAACAGAGCCACTGCGCCGATGAAGATCGCCATCGAGCCCGAGCCGGGAATGCCGAACAGTAGCGTAGGCACCAGCCCGCCGCCCTCCTTGGCGTTGTTTGAGCTTTCCGGCCCGATGACGCCACGCACTTCGCCCTTGCCGAAGTTGCTTTTATCTTTGGTCGATTGAACCGAATGGCCGTAAGCGATCCAGTCGACGACCGAACCGCCTAGGCCGGGAATGACGCCAACGACCACCCCGATGATCGAGCAGCGAACAGACAGCCAGATATTCGCGGCCCAGTCTTTGACGCCGTCCAGCCAACCCGCCCCCAGCGAAGCCCCTTTGGCAATCGATCGATCCTGCCGCAGCAGCGAGACGATTTCGGGAACGGCAAAGATGCCCAATCCAACGATGACCAGCTTCAAACCATCTGTCAGATACGGAATGTCATAGGTTGCCATACGGAGCGAACCGCCAGCGTCCGCCTCACCAATTGTGCCAACCATCAACCCAAGCCCAGCAGCTGCGACGCCCTTTAAGGGGATGCGCCCAGCCAGAATGGCAACCATGGAAAGGCCGAGGATGGTGATCATCAACATCTCTGGTAGACCAAACGCCAGAACGATGGGCCGCGCGACCAGAATGAACATTGTTAGGAAGGTTGCGCCGACCAAACCGCCAAACAGCGATGAAGCGAACGCGGCAGATAGCGCCCGCGCAGCCTCACCCTTCTTCGCCATTGGGAAGCCGTCCAGGACAGTTGCCTGAGAGGCGGAACTGCCGGGGATCCCCATAAGAACAGAAGCAAAGGTGTCAGAGGTCGGAACAACGGCGACCATCCCGATCATCAGCGCCAAACCAAGGATTGGGTCCATCCCGAACATGAAAGGCAGCAACAGGGACAAACCGGCAATACCGCCAAGTCCCGGGAAAACACCTACGGCCAGTCCCATAACGACACCGAGAACAAGATATCCCAGTACGATAGGTTGCAGGATCAAACCCCACGCATCATTGAGCGCAGGAAGAGCGGTGGCGAAAACCTCCATAGCGGCCGCCTTTCATATACTGTCTTGTGTTTAAAAAAGCGCGCACCCGACATTGGGGTGCGCGCTGTGGTGTGTGGGCTTAGTTCAGCTCGACACCATAGGCTTCTTTGAGCCAGTTCAGAACGTAGCCTTTGGCATTGTCGTCGACGTTTGTCGCGGTTTGCAGCGCCGCCTTGGAACCGTCGCCGACAAATACCGGGTACTTACCGACGCGTTTGGACGAAATATCAGCAAAGTCGCCGCGCTCGGTCACAGCCTGAAACGCTGCGGTGTAGGCGTCGACCACTTCCTGTGGTGTATCACCAGGCAGAAAAGCCAACTTCTGAACCGGGAAACCCGCGACAAAGAACGCTTTCCAAGCGTCCCACGCCTCGCCACTGGTTTCACAGCCATCCGTTGCCTCGCAAACCTCTTTGAAGGTTGGAATATCAGGGAAGGTCGGATCACGGACAATGTTTCCATCGGCATCCAGCGCCCCCCAGGTCATCATCGGCACAGCCTGACCGGCCTCAACCAGCGGGGCCGATCCACCCAAGTAGCCGGATGAGGTCTGATAGTCGATGTTAGCTTCGCCACGTTCGAACATCAGACGACCATCGCCACGGCCTTTGATGCCAAAGACTGGCTCAACGTTCATACCCAGCATTTGCCATGCCAACAGCGGCACGAGATCCAGACGCGTTGCGCCCTGCGAGCCGTAGATGAAGTTCGTGTCTTTCAACGCATTTGCGGAGCCATCAAACTTGGCACCATCTTCTGCGTTCAGATAGGCGACACCTCCCGTCCCGGACGCCATAACCGGGATCCAGTCGTTGTATTCATAACGCACGCGCGGATCGCTCAGCAGATAAGGGAATTGAGTTGAACCGGAAGTGCCGAACAACAAGGTTCCATCATCGTGGCTTTGGTCCTGGAACCAGTTTGCGCCTTTGGTCGAACCGGCACCCGGCATGAATTTCACGACCACGGTCGGCTGCCCTGGAAGAGCTTCGGACAGAAGCGGCGCAAAGAAGTTGGCCCATTTCGCCGAACCACCCGTTTCCGAGAACGGGATGACCCATTCGATGGTCTTGCCAGAGAAATCAACCTCGGCAGCGGCAGGTGCAGCGATACCGGCGGCGGCGATCAGCCCCACGACGGCGCGACGGGTGAAGTTGGAAATGGTCATTGGTTCCTCCCTGTTGACCAGACAATCACGTCATCGCCCCCGGCGCTACCGTGATCGCAAATAGAACTGTGGGGTTGATTCCCCCTCCCATCTGGCAATCATGGAGCGCCAACCTTGCGCGAAACTTGCGGGAGACCTAATGCGGATCGTCATAGTCGAGGACAATGAGCCACTCGCCAATGCCATTGCTTATCGCCTTCGTGACCGAGGTCATGCGGCGGATATACTGACTGACGGAGATGCGGCCGACCTGTACCTTCAACAAGAAGGCGCGGATTTGATCGTTTTGGATATCAACCTACCCGGCCGGTCAGGGTTGGACATCCTGAGATCGCTTCGCGAACGTGGTGACAGTGCGCCCGTGATCCTGCTAACAGCGCGCACCGAAACAAGCGACCGGGTGACCGGTTTGGATATGGGCGCAGATGACTATCTGGTCAAACCCTTCGAAATGGACGAGTTAGAAGCACGCGTCCGAGCGCTTTCTCGGCGCAAAGAGCTTGACTACGGAGCGCGGGAGAGCATTGGTAGCCTGGAATTCGACCGTGCATCGCGTCAGGTTAGTGTTCAGGGCGAAGTCATGGATATACCACGGCGGGAAATAGCGGTGCTTGAATGCCTGTTGGAGCGTCGGGGCAGAATTGTTCCTAAAAGCCAACTCACAGATTATGTCTATGGCGTTGGGGCCGATGTCGATGACTCAGCTGTTGAACCTCATGTGTCGCGGTTACGAAAACGCCTTCAGAATCTCGGCATTAAGATCAAGACAGCGCGCGGTCTGGGGTACCTTCTTGAGGTGCAGAAGTGATCAGGCACGGCTCCCTCAGGCTACGACTCTTCATTCTTATCCTGACGCCCTTGGTGTTGCTTGCGATCCTTCTTGGGCTTTGGCGCTTCATGATTGCCCAGGAAACGGCTCAGGAGCTGTTTGACGACAGCCTGCTATCTGCCGGTCTTGCAATTTCACGAGATGTCGCGATTTCAGGAGGTGACGCACTTTCGCCCACCACGCGCAGCTTGATCCGCGACGCGTCGGGCGGAGAGATCTTTTATCATGTTACGGGCCCGGGTGGCATCTACGTGACTGGCTATGCATACCCTCCGGCACCCGCGAACCCGTCTACACAAGAGGCGAACAGGCCGCAGTTTTTCGAAGCACTCTATCGCGACGAGCCGGTGCGAGTTCTTAAGCTGACAGAACGTGTGACCATAGAAAATTTGATAGGAGATGCGACGGTCACAGTTTGGCAACGTATGGCGGATCGCAACGCGTTTGCAAATGAGCTGTCAATCCGCGCAGGAATTCTCATGGGAATCCTACTTGCCACTCTGGCATTTGTGGTATGGTTCGGAGTTGCTCGCGGCCTGCGGCCCCTCCTGGATTTACAGGACGCAATCGACCTGCGCTCCCCAGATGACCTGAGTGAGATCAAACGCCCTGTACCGGTCGAAGTTCAAGGTGTCGTCAAAACCTTGAACCGACTCTTTGGACAGGTGGAAAAAAGTATCAATGCCCATCAGGTGTTCATATCCGAAGCCGCACATCAGCTACGGAACCCTGCGGCCGCCGTTCAGTCGATGGCCGAAGCGCTTCGAGATGCGAAAACCGATGAAGACCGCGATAAACGCATCATCGAGCTTGTCGCAGCGGCAAAGAACTCAGCAACAGTCGCTGAACAACTGCTATCACTTGAACGGCTCAGGCAACCGACGCACCAAGATCAAATGGTTGAAATTGATTTCCGCTCGGTTGTCGAAGAAGCCTGCGCAGAAATGGGAGTTCACATTCTTGCAAAAGGCATCGAGTTTGATGTCACTATGCCCGAGACGGCGGTCATAGTATCAGGTGATCGGGTGTTTCTAACTGAAGCTCTAAAGAACCTGTTAGACAATGCTGTTAAGCACGGTGGCGCTAAACTAAGCCGCATTTCAGTCGTCCTGCGTTCTGACGGCGGAAACGTTAGGCTTACTGTCGCTGATGACGGCGCTGGCCTTTCGCCCGACCAAAGCGAAGCTGCATTTAGTCGGTTCTCCCAGTTGGAATATTCCGAAGGCAGTGGCCTGGGTTTGTCAATCGTCTCTGCGGTGGCGCAGCGCCACGAAGGATCAGTCTTAATCAACCAAGTCGAAAGAGGAGCGAGCGTTACGCTTGAGCTTCCGATAATCCTTTGAATTGTTTCGTTTTTGACAAATCCGGCCCCTATCAGGATTGAAATACATTATTTAAAATTGCTGCGAATGTAGGTTTTCCGCATCCTTTTTGCTGCGACTGAGATGTTCACTAAACGTGCCGGCCCCGCGTGAGTTGGGGGCCCGCATTGGCGATGCGTGTCGTGCCAAGATCATCGTCCTCAGGCCTACCGGTACTTTCAACTGCGACAAATGCGAGACCCTTTAGGATCAAACACTTGATCGATGAACATTTGACTGGATTTCGATCAAACGACTGATAACTTGCCTCGCAGCGGTTTTTGGTTGCAACAGCGTTGCACAGAAAATCTATTGGAGCGCGCTATTGGTAATTCCGTTTCATGTCCGGGAAATGCTTCAACGCATAAAAGCACGATTTGATGCTGACCAGATACCTCAGCAGATGGCGCCAAGCGATGCTGAGTTTTCAACCTTACGCCCATCTCGCAAGCCGACCAAGGAGATGGTCGCACGATTCTGGGAAAAGTTGAAACCAACGGCCAGCGACAAGGATCAGGCACAAATTGCAGATTTGGCGGCTATCGAAGATGCCGAAACCTATGGCGCCAATATCGAGAATTTCATCGGGACGGTTAAGCTTCCAGTCGGGGTTATTGGCCCCTTGCGCCTGAACGGAATGAACGCCAACGGCGACTTTCATGTCCCCCTCGCAACAACCGAGGCAGCGCTGGTCGCATCTTATGCCCGGGGCGCCTACGCCGCCACTCGGTCGGGCGGTATCAGTACCGCTGTTTTATACGAAGGCGTGCTGCGGACCCCGGCCTTTGTGTTCGATAGCCTGCTAAGAGCGGGGCAATTTGTGGATTGGGTGGTGACCAATGTTGACAGGCTCAAATCTGCGGCCGAAGCGACGACCCGTCATGGCAAGCTTGTATCGCTGGAGCCTTTCATTGACACCAACGTCGTTTTCCTGATTTGCCGCTATACCACTGGTGATGCTGCAGGTCAGAACATGGTGACCATCGCCACCGACGCCCTTTGCTACGCAATCGCGGATAGCTGTCCTGTTGCGATTGAGAACTGGTATGTCGAAGGTAATTTCTCGGGCGACAAAAAGGCCTCGGCGCTGGGGTTGGTGACGGGCCGCGGGCGTAAGGTCAGCGCCTCGGTTACGCTTCCTGCTGAGATTGTCGAAAAGACGCTGGGCACAACGGTCGAGGCGATGCTGGACTATGGCCGTGTCGCCAATCTGGGCGCACATTTGTCTGGCCAGTTTGGCGCACAGGCGCATTATGCCAACGGGCTGGCTGCGTTCTATATCGCAACCGGACAAGACGCGGCCTGCGTTGCCGAAAGTGCAATGGGCGTCACGCGTATGGAACCTAGGGGCGGCGATCTATTCTGCTCGGTTACGCTTCCGAATATCCTTGTCGGCTCGGTCGGCGGCGGAACCGGTTTGCCAAGCCAGGCAGCAGCGCTGAACATACTCGGTCTACGGGGCAGCGGGTGTGGCACGGCTTTGGCCGAAGTTGCTGCGGCCACGTGCTTATGCGGCGAAATCTCCATTGTCGCCGCGATTGCTGCCGGTCATTTCACCCGCGCCCATGAAAGTCTGGCCCGCCACAGATGAGCTTTCAGAACCGATTTTGGATTTACCAATCCGAGCGCTTTCCGCTTAAGAAAACCGTCCCCCTGCTGCTGGTGTTTTCTTCGGCCAGCATTTGTGTGTCTGCCCGTCTGGCAGACCGCCCCTTGCCCGAGTGGCCTGCCTTTGCCGCCGGTTTTGTGCTGGCCATGGCGCTGTTCTTCCAGATGCGGGTCTGTGACGAGTTCAAGGACGCCGAGGATGACCGACGTTACCGGCCCGACAGGCCAATCCCACGCGGATTGGTCTCACCAGGCGAAGTTTTGAGCTTGGGCTTATTGACCATTCCACTTGCTCTTGCGGCTTCCTGGTTCTGGCACCCGTCGGTTTTGTGGCTGTTGGGCGCGGTTTGGATCTGGCTCGCTGCGATGACAGCTGAATTCGGTGTCCCGGCCTGGCTGAAGGCCCGGCCGGTTCTGTACCTGCTAAGCCACATGGCAATCATGCCTTTGATCGATCTATTGCTGACTGGCCTCGAATGGCTGCCGGCAGGCGGCGCAGCACCCTCACTATGGCTGTTCCTGGCGTTGTCCTTTGCGAATGGATGCGTCCTTGAGATCGGGCGGAAATTGTGGGCGCCCGAAAACGAGATTGAAGGGGTCGACACCTATTCCTCCAAATGGGGTCCGCGTATGGCGGGACGTATCTGGATCGGCTGCGTTCTGCTATCCTACGCGCTTCTCGTCGGCACAGGACGCGCCACCGGAGTTGGCTGGCCAAGCGCCCTGATCGGCGCGCTGGCGCTGGTCTCCTGCGGGGTTGCTGCATTCCACTACGGTCAGGCACCCACTGTGAAAGCACAAAACAGGATGGACGCTGTTTCCGGTCTGTGGGTATTTTTCTGCTATGCCACGGCTGGTTTCCTACCCTACCTGATCGGAGCCGTAGCATGACTTTCATCGTCGACCAAATGGATGCCAACGACATCTCTGTGGTTGGAGGCAAAGCGGCAGCCCTGTCGCAACTGTCACAGCACGGGTTTTCCCCGCCCGCATTCTTTGTCATCACAAATGACGCGTTTCGTATGGGGCAATCGGGCCCGATCGCGCAAAAAGGCCTGCGACAGGCTGTGTCCACCGCGCTTGAAACACTCGGGTCCGGGCCGTACGCGGTACGCAGTTCTGGCCAGTCCGAAGATGGCGTGGACCACAGCCATGCAGGACAGTTCGCAACGGTCCTGAATGTTCCCGGCAAGAGTGTGATCGCGGCGGCCAAGCAGGTTTGGCAATCCGGTTTCTCATCAACGGTCGAAACCTACCGCGCGGTCAAATCCGGTGGCGAGGCCGAGGCCCCCGCAATCATCGTGCAACGCATGATCGATGCCAAAGCGGCCGGGGTAGCCTTTTCCGCCGATCCGGTCAGTGGCCGGCGCGATGTGGTCGTGATCTCAGCGATTGACGGGCTTGCAGAGCAGCTTGTGTCAGGGGAAGCGGACGGAGAAGACTGGGTCATTGATGCAGATGGCGTACCGGAAAGCGCTCCTGACGCCCCTGCACATTTGACCGTCACGGAGGCGCGATCCATCGCGGCCCTCGCCCGAAAGGCCGAGGCGTTATTCGGTTCTCCTCAGGACATCGAATGGGCCATTGATGCGCAAGGGCTGCATATTCTGCAGGCCCGCCCGATCACCACGGCCCTGCGCCCTGCCCCGCTCGAAGATCAGACGCTTACCATTTTCGACAATTCCAATATCGTCGAAAGCTATCCGGGCATCGTCAGCCCGCTGACTTATTCCTTTGCCCTGCACGTGTATTCTCAGGTATATCGCGCTTTCGTTAGGCTGCTGGGCGTGTCCCGGCACACGGTCGCGCTGAACCCCACTGTGTTTGACAATTTACTGGGGCGGGTGGACGGGCGCGCCTATTACAATCTGATCAACTGGTATTGCGCGCTGGCACTGTTGCCCGGGTTTTCACTGAACCGCGACTATATGGAAACGATGATGGGCGTTTCTGAACCGATGCCGCGTGAGGTCACGGATGCTCTTGCCCCACCCCCCACCACCGGCTGGCGCAAGATCGTGGAGTACGCGAAACTGGCCAAGGTTGCGGGCGGCCTGATTTGGCAGGCCATCCGCCTACCGCAGACCCGGCGTGATTTTTACCGCAGGCTGAACGACATATTACAGACGGGGCTGAACGTGGATGCCTCTAACGCGACCCAACTGGCTGCGGAATACCGGCGCATTGAAAGCACTCTGCTGGATCGGTGGGATGCCCCGCTGATCAACGATTTCCTGTGCATGATTGCCTTTGGCGGCTCGCGCAACCTGCTGCAAAAGTGGCTGGGCGAGGCCGGGTTGACCTTGCACAACGACCTCATGATCGGGCAAGGCGATATCGTTTCGGCGGAACCCGCGCAACGCATCGCCCGGATGGGAGAGTTGGTTCGGCAGGCAGGGCTTGCCGCTCCTTTGAAGGCCAATGCACATCTGTCGGTTTTGTCAGGACACCGGCAAATCGAAGCCGAGGTTGATGCGTATCTTGAGAAGTTCGGCGACCGGTGTACGGAAGAGCTCAAGCTGGAAAGCGTTCCGTTGCGCGACGACCCGACCAGTCTGTTGCTGGCCATTGCAGCCAGCGCTGAACGTCCACCTTCCGGGCGTCAGGACGGCGATGAACCGGACTGGAAGGCTCTGTTTCCGTCAAACCCACTCAAACGGTACTTCGCCAAATGGATTTTGGGCTGGACCAAGGCGCGGGTGCGCGACCGTGAAAACCTGCGCTTTGAACGCACGCGCATATTTGGTTATGCGCGGCGCGTGTTTCTGGGCATCGGCCGCGAATTCGCTGCGCGTGACCTGCTTTCATCGCCAAAGGATGTATTCTTCCTGACAACACATGAAGCTCTCGGAGCAGTCGAAGGTTATAGCCTGTCACCTGATCTGAAAGGCATCGTTGCGCAGCGCAAACTGGAAGACGAAGCCTCGTCCCGACGCCCAGATCCGCCGGAACGCATCGAAATCCGTGGCCCCGCCATCGCCCCGGTTTGGTCCGAGAACGCAGAAGCCGAGGTGGACCCTGCACGGATGAAGCACGGCACAGGTTGTTCTGCAGGTCAGATCAAGGCGCGCGCGCGCGTGATCCGCGACCCGCGCACCGAGGCCTTAAACCCCGGAGATATACTCGTGGCGCGCCACACCGATCCGGGCTGGATCGCCGTATTCTCGAACGCATCCGCCATCGTCGTCGAACGGGGGTCTCTGTTGTCACATTCTGCGATTGTCGCACGCGAACTGGGTATCCCCTGCGTGGTTGGCTTGAAAGGCGCAACCAACTGGATCGAAGATGGTGAGATGATCCGGGTCGACGGGGCAAGCGGCGCGGTGGAGCGGTGCGATGGATAGCAGTGAGATTGAGAAAAAGGCGGATTTCGACCATATCCGCTATGCCCAACTGTGGGAAGACGCGGATGTTCTCACCTCCGCCCTGGGTGATTGTGCGGGCAAGACATTGGTCTCCATCTGCTCTGCCGGGGATAATGCGCTGGCAATGCTGACACTCGATCCCGCGCGCATTGTCGTTCTGGATCTTTCACCGGCCCAGATCGCCTGCCTTAAGCTCAGGATCGCGGCCTATAAAATGCTGACCCATCCCGAATTCATTGAACTCACCGGCTCGCGGCGAAGTACCCGACGGGGCGCATTGCTGAACCAGGTTTTGGAAGCCACAGATGCCGAAACGCGCGCTTTCTGGCGGACTCTGATCACGGATGTCGAAAAACACGGCATCGGTGGCGTCGGCAAGTTCGAGCGCTATTTTCGCATCTTTCGAACTTGGCTACTGCCTCTTGTGCATTCACGCCGAACCATCGACGCAGTGTTTGTTCCCCGCTCGCCCGAAGAGCGACTGACATTCTTCGACACGCGGTTCAACACGGTGCGATGGCGTCTTTTGCTGAACATCTTCTTCTCTCGCCTCGTCATGGGTCGCATGGGCCGGGACAGTGCGTTTTTCGACCATGTAGAGGGTAGCCCGGCCCAACATGTCTCCCGCCGCATCCGTCATGCGGGAGTCACCACCGATCCCTCGCAAAATCCCTATCTGCACTGGATTCTCAAAGGCGATCATGGCGACGCGCTGCCAATGGCGTGGCGTCCCGAGCATTATGAGACAATCCGATCCCGGTTGGATCGTCTCGACATCCGCCTTGGATCGCTTGAGGCTTTTGTGTCGACCGACGAAAAAGCCAGAGGATTCAACCTGTCCGACATCTTCGAGTACATGTCGCCCGAGACCTTCCATCAGGTTTACGGGTCGATCCTGACCGCTGCGGAGCCAAATGCCCGACTAGTCTATTGGAACATGATGGCACCCCGGAGGGTTCCGCCGGAATTCAGAAACAAGGTTGAAACCCTGACCGACATCGAAACACAGCAGAAGGCCCGCGACATGGCATTCTTCTATTCGGATTTCGTCGTCGAAGAGTTTCAACCGTGACTGTTATTGGGCAGATTCTGCTGGCGGCGGGGTCGGTGCTGGCTCTGGTCGGCGTAATGATGGTCATACGCAATCTGGCCAATACAGCGGGCCTGAAACCCGAAGTGCAGCGCAAGCTTATGCATGTCAGCACCGGCCTCTTTGCGTTGCTGCTGCCCTGGTTGTTTCCCGATCGCTGGCCGGTTTACATGCTGATTGCGGCCACAATCCTGGTGATGCTGGTGCTGCGCCTGCCTCGTTTTTCGTCGGGTCTGGGTGCAACTTTGCATGGTGTGGATCGTACGTCCTACGGCGACTTTCTGCTCGCCCTGTCAGTTGGGCTATGCTTTCTGCTAGCCGGGGAAAACACGCTGTTCTACATCCTGCCAATCGCCGTTCTAACACTGGCGGATGCAGCCGCTGCGCTTGCCGGGACTACGTATGGAACCAAACGCTACGTGGTAGAAGATGGCGACAAGAGCTTAGAAGGGTCCGTGGTGTTTTTTGTCGTAACGCTATTGGTTGCGATCATCTGCTTCTTGTTCTTATCGAAACTCCCGCCATCTAACATCATGATGTTGTGCCTTATGGTTGCGGCTTTTGGCACATTGGTCGAAGCACAAAGCTGGCGCGGGTTTGACAACCTTTTCCTGCCGCTTGGCTTGTTGATTTTCCTAAACGGCCACTATTTCAGCTCTTTGGCAGAGCTCGCCCTGTTGGCCGCCATGTTCTTTGCCGCCCTTGCCAGTTTTGGCGTGGTGGGAACCAAACTGGGCCTGAGCAAACATGCGACCCGTGTGTATGTTGTCGCGGTTTTTTTGCTGCTGGCCGCCGCAAAACTGCAGAACACAGTACTGCCGATCATGGTTCTTGCCGCACACGGCTGGGCGCGTACCGCTTCTCCTTGTGACAGTAAGTACCCCGATCTGGATATCATAGCCGCCTTGGGGCTTTTAGGATTTGGTTGGCTTGCGGTGGGAAATGCAACGGGATGGGATGCGGTTTCCTTTTTTGGGCTCAGTGCGATGGGGTTGGCTATGGGGCTCACTGCTGTGGCGCTGCGTCCTATTCCTATTTTGATACCGCTTGCTGCGGCTGTCCTTTATTTCATTCGGGCTTGGGCTGTTTCCATGAATTCTGAACAGTCGAACTGGGCCGAACCACTGACGATTCTGGCCCTGTTGTCGCTATTTTGTACAGTCGCAGTGCCGCTGCTCCGACCACATTGGTTCGAAAAAGACCGAGTGCTCAGGTTGACACTGTTGGCCCTCACCCTGCCCTTGATTTACTACGTTTGGATCGTTGCTGGATCGCTTGGTGCAGGGTACTTTACCGGAGTCGTTTCATGACCAAAGAGACAATCAAAACAGCGGATGCAAAGCTGACCGTTTATTTGAACGGTCCGAACTGGGACGGCGTTCCCGCTGCGACCTTCGGCGATTTTTCCTGCAAAACGTCCGAAGCCGGTGCCGAAATCCTGCGCAAAGGGATCGAGAGGGTGCAAGACGCAGGCCTGGATCGCATCATCGGGCCGATGTCAGGCGATACCTGGCACAGTTACCGGTTCGTCTCGGATAGCGACGGGTCCGCTCCGTTCCTGATGGAGCCTACCAACAAACTTCATGAGCCGGGGGTTTTCCAGTCGGCAGGATTTACAGAGATCAGCCGGTATTTTTCGGCCCGGGTGCCGTTGCGGACCGCCGCTGGATCAGCACCGCCAGAAACCAATGGTTTTGTCGTGGAAGAATGGGATGGAACAGACCCCGAGGCCCTGTTTCGTCAGGTCTTTAAACTTTCAACCCGTGCGTTCTCAAACAACGCGTTCTACAAGCCGATTGCCGAGGCAGATTTTCTGGCCATGTATATGCCAGTTGTGCCGATGATGAAGCCCGACCTGATCCTTTTTGCGCGCCGCCATGACGGGACATTGGCCGGGTTTCTGTTTGGCATTCCCAATTATGCCGAAGGCCCCAATCCGGCATCCGCAATCCTCAAGACCTATGCAAGTCTCGAACCGGGCGCCGGACGGCATCTGGCTCACCGGTTTCACAAGGCGGCGCTCAGGATGGGGTACGAAACCGCCATTCATGCGCTGATCCATGATGACAACACCTCCGCCGAGCGCAGTGCAGCGGAAGGCGCGACAATATTCCGGCGCTATACTTTGCTTGGACGGAAACTGAATGAATGACCTACTGTCCCAATTCGCCGCGGCGGTTAAACGGGTTCCTGACCGGACAGCCATAGTGGACAGCAAGGGCCGCGAGATCACCTTTCAAACCCTGCACACGCGCGTTCAGCACTTGGCAGGTCGGTGGCAGGACAAGGGTATCCAGTCAGGTGATCGCGTGTTGTTGGCCATGCCTGTCAACGCGGACCTATATGCGAGTCTGGCTGCGCTTTGGACCCTTGGCGCAACCGTTGTCTTACCAGAGCCAGCCTTGGGGCTGGCCGGTCTGCGCCACGCCGCCCGAACAACGAAGCCAAAAGCGTTCTGTGCAGCGGGTACGTATTCTTTGCTGAAGTTTCTGGTTCCGGATCTCTGGGCCCTGCCCCTGCTGACGCCTGGTAAAAGCCGCAGTAACCCGGTGGCGCAAAAGGTACAACCGGACGATATCGCCCTTATTTCCTTTACCTCTGGTACAACCGGCCTGCCCAAGGCCATTCCGCGCTCACATGCGTTTCTGATGGCGCAGCACGATGCCATCGCACCCCTCCTCGACAGCCGCAAGGCCGAGCGCGATCTGGTGGCCTTTCCGGTGTTCACCCTGATCAATCTGGCGGCCGGGCGCACAAGTGTTCTGCCCAACTGGAGGTTCAGCAAGCCGGACCGCCTGTCGACTGTGCAGTTGGAAAGCTGGCTCCAAACGCAACAGGTCACCCGGGCCCTCATCCCACCATCGCTATGTGAAAAACTGGTTCAATCCGACGATACCGGTCCGTTGCACACGGTGTTCACCGGCGGCGGTCCGGTGTTTCCGAGTCTTGTCGAGGCGTTGAGAACCCGGCACAGTCTGTCGGTTGTGTGCGTCTACGGGTCGACTGAGGCTGAACCGATTGCCCATCTTGACGCCGCGGATATCACGGTGAAGGATCACCACGACATGGCTGTTGGAAGGGGTCTACTTGTGGGATACCCGGTGCCCGAAATCACGCTCCGCATCCGCGACAATGAAATTCAGGTCGCCGGCGCACATGTGAATGACGGGTATTTGGACCCGACCCACTCAAAGAACAACAAAATCGCAGAAGGTGGTGTCATATGGCATCGGACCGGTGACGCTGGCACGCTGGATGATGACGGGCGTTTATGGTTATGGGGGCGCGTCGGGTCCGAAATTGAAGTCTTTTCAGGTACGCTCTTCCCCTTTGCTATCGAAGTCGCGGCACAGCGATGGCCAGGTGTAGATCGATGCGCGCTCGTCAATACCAAAGCAGGCCCCACACTTTGCGTCCAAGGTTCCGCGGATCACATCGACGATTGGACTAAATCTGCGCTTGGTTTTGACGTTCCAAATGTGATTTCGATTAAGCACATTCCTATGGACAAGCGTCATGCCTCCAAAGTCGATCGTACGAAACTTACACGCATAATAGAAACCTGACGCAATATGGCTCGTAGGCCACTGAGCCTGCCCAACTCATCGCTCCCGTCGCTGTGCGCGTTAACAGAGGACTGAGTGTAGCGACGAAGTCATTGTTTTAGAATTTCCAATCAAAACCTGCACACCTTGGTCAGGGGAAATCTGCAATTGCCAGTTACATCTGGCCGCATGAAACATATAATCGCAGATACACTGTTAGGGTGCGCCCCGGCGAACGGTTGATACCCATGTCATTGCACAAAGATGTTCGGCTTGACGCGTCATCCAAATCCGTCCCAAACCTCAAGCGTTTCTAACCCAGAACTACTAGCCGGCTTTCTTCTATGCTGCTGCAAGAATCTCAATTAAGCTCACGCACACAATCACGACTAATAACTGCGCGCTCGCGAACTTTGCTGCTCTGCATTTTAAATTGAATAAGCTGTTGTAATGCGTCGATGAATATAAAAGATTGAAATAGAGTTCTCTTGGCTCGGTAGCTTCAGATACCCAGGAGAAACGAGTATGGGGAAAGCAGATATGACAAAACCTACTTCCGCTCAGAAAAAACTTTCGGAACGGTTACCAGTTTATCTATCGTTGGCCTGTATCATATGCAGCTACCTTGTCTCCGCCGCTTCATTGCAAGCTTCTGAGCTTCCCTGGATCAAACTAGATAGAGAGGTTCAGGCGCCATCGGGCGCCAAATCACTCTGCAAAGATTATTCGTGGGCGTGCGCGAATACTCGTACTTCTGGTCTGCCAGAAGCGCAGGAGAAACAGATCGTTAAAGCGATTAACTTGCGCGTCAATCGGAGGATCCGCGCCGTTTCGGATCAAAACCAATACGGGACAAAGGAATACTGGACGCTACCAATGCAGGGGTCAGGGGATTGCGAAGATTTCGCTTTGCAAAAGAAGTTTGAACTAATGCAGAACGGCTTGGATCCTACGAAGCTACTTATTGCAACTGTCTTAAACACCAATCGCAGTGGCCATGCAGTTTTAGTTTATCGCTCGAGTGAAGGCGATTTGATTCTGGACAATGTCACCAACAGGATCAAATCGTGGAAGGAAACGAGGTATCTTTTCCTACGAATACAGGACCCAAATCACCCTGATCGTTGGGTACAGGTTTCTAGCGGCTAAAAACAATGTGGCGCGCCCTCGAGACGCGCCACAATAAAATTTTGGTCCTGCGGCTACTGGTTGTTTCGCGGCAACCCAAGTTTAGGACACCGCTTCAAACTTTGGTCAAGCTTTCGCAGCGTTGTACAAACGCGGAGTCACCAGACCTGTACTGTTCAAACCGCGCATCGCCTTGGCTGCCGCAAGCACTGCCAGATCAGCAATCGGCTCAATGACAATTACCAGCATATAAGCACCGCCAAAGGACAGAACCGACGCCATGGTTTCTGCGCCGAAACCCTGGCCGTAGAAGGCCCAGAACCCAACCCATGCGACTACTCCTCCCTGATACGTCGCACTTAGGGCAAGAGCTTGGCCATATTTGAGGTCAACATATGCTGTGCCGGGTGCGATGATGCGGCTGGCCAGTGCTTGTAGCGCAAATAGCGGCACCAGCAGAGTGGTCAGGTTGATGAAGTACTGCGGAAGATCGAACGGGGCAAAAAACACACCCTGAATCAGGAGACCAGCTGCCAATCCAAAAGCCGCGGGTGCAGCACCGAGAAGCAGAAACAGCGTCGACCCCAGGATGAAGTGGACTTCAGAGACACCAACCGGGAAATGCGGCAGGACTTCGAAGAAAAGGAAAACCCCAACGGTGGCGAGCACCGAGCGCATAACAAAAGATGCAGGTCCATTCGCTCGCAATGTGGAAAACGTTTCTTTCGCTGCGTAAGTAGCCGCACCTGCGGCGGTAACATAGGAAAGCGCGATTTTGGCACCATTCACGATGCCCGGTTCGATATGCATGTTCTTTCTCCCTACCGCCTCACCCGGCGGCTTGTCAGGTTGAATCGACCGTAAGGCCGACAGGTTCAGTCTGGGCATAGCCCGGCGCTTTACGGCAGGTCTCCTGACTCGCGGGTGCTCGCTCCGCCAACCTTCCCGGTTCCATTACGAACCAGTGGTGTCTTGGCATCGCTCTCCGCTCACAGTTGCGGGGGCAGTTACGGAATTGGCGCCATTGAAAACACCGAACCGTATTCCCTTTTAATCCTTTTGGCTTCCGCCATCAGGAACCGAAAACAAATCACCGCTACAATGGCGGCTTCGCCTGTGTCAATTGTCTTTGCGACCTATTCCAATGTAAACTCGACCGAAGCAGGATTCACGCAACCGGTCACGTGATCAACTGGGTAAACCAAGCGTTACCTGAAACCTCTTGAAGCTCTAGCTGCTAGAGGCTTTAAGATTCGAATTAATTCGCGATAGTGCGATCCAAATACGTTAAACTTGTGAACCAGGACGAGACCTATGCTTACAAGGCGCCATTTCATTCAATCCACCACAGCGCTGTTCTCGGCGTCTGCGGCCAGTCCATTGATCGCCAAAACCTGGCCAACCGCATCGCAGAAGACCTATTGGGACAGTCAGGTCACGCCAATTGGTTACGATCCAATGACCTCAAATCCGTGGGGTGTTCATGACCGTTTTTTACCAAGACGCGTCGCGGCAAATGATGGTTTGGTTCCAGGTGACATCCATGTGGATGCCGTCGCGCGCTATCTCTATCATATCGAAGAAGACGGGACCGCAATGCGCTATGGCGTAGCGATCGCGCGTGGGAATCTTTACGAGCCCGGCACCTATGTTATCCGCCGAAAGGTCGAATGGCCACACTGGACACCAACCGCTTCAATGATCGAGCGCAACCCCGAATACGCGGAATTCCGGAATGGCATGGAGCCCGGGCCGAATAATGCTCTCGGCTCTCGTGCCCTTTATCTATACGTTGGAGACCGAGACACATATCTCAGAATTCACGGCACGCCTGAGCCAAGAAGCATCGGCGGTCGCGCAAGTTCTGGATGTGTGCGAATGATCATGGCCCATATCAATGACCTCTACCCAAACGTGAAAACCGGCTCGACCGCTTTCCTATACTCTGCCGAAGATAGCGTCACAGCCCGCTCATGAATATTGGGCAGCGTACATGGACGTCGCTGCCCTCATTTCGATCAGGCCTCGCGCGCAATGCAGATCGGAGCGCCATTCGTCGCGCGCAATGGTACCAATGTCGTCTCGACGGGTCCGCTGTGCTCATACCAAAAGCAATTATCTTCTGGCAAAAGGCGTGCCGTGGTCAAATCCTGCGCCGGCCCTGCCAGCGCTACGACCGAATCTGGCACGTTGCCTGGTTCAAATGCTTTGCTTTTGGCCCCGGTGAACTGGGCTGAGCAACCAGCCGTAATCGAGACTAACGTGATGGTAATGGCGATCCGTTTCTGCATTGATCTGTTCCAAATTTTTTGCGTCATCTGCAATTAGATTGCATCCACACGGCCGGCCCGCAAGACGAAATGAACTAACAATATCGCAGGCAAAGAACCCGGATGAAAAAAATATAAAAGGTATTGAAGCTCTAGTTACTGTAGGAACTATTTACAAAGGACCATAGAGATTCTTGAGGTCCAATCATGTCATCCGATACCCATAGCCACGACCATGGCCACGAAAACAAACATGGTCACCACGCATGCGGTAGTGGCGGGTGTGGCGACATCGCCCCCGCCGGTCCAATTCCTGAAGGTGGTAGAAGCTTTCAGGTCTCTGGCCTTGATTGCGCCGAAGAGGTGGCGATCCTGAACCGTGTCGTCGGCCCGAAAGCAGGTGGCGAAGAGCATCTTGCATTTGATGTGATTAACGGTCGGATGACGCTTCTTGATAGTGCTTCCAAGTTATCTGACGAAGATGTCATGCTGCTGGTTGCGAGTACTGGTATGACCGCCAAACCATGGGATGACGGAAATGCCGCCCAGGACCAGGCGGCGCATATTGCACGTCAGCGGCGGTTCACCACTCTTAGCGGAGGGTTTTGGGCAGCAGGTTTTGGCTGGCACATTTTCGAAACCGGCATGGGCGGTGCGCTCGGGCTGTTCTCGGGACATGGTGAGGTTCCGATGCCTTTAGCCGAGGCAGCTTTGTTCGCAGTCGCGATCTTGTTTGGCGTCTGGCTGGTGGCCCCTAAGGCCTGGTCTTCGGCGCGGCGCCTTTCGCCGGATATGAACCTTCTGATGGTTGTTGCCGTCGCTGGTGCCATCGCTCTGGGTGAGTTTTTTGAAGCGGCAACTGTAGCATTTTTCTTTTCGCTCTCTCTTTATCTGGAAAGCTGGAGTGTCGGACGTGCTCGGAACGCGGTATCCGCGCTGCTTGATCTGGCCCCCCCGACGGTTCGGCTGGTTCGTGCTGACGGTTCTGAGGCAACGGTCCCGGCGGCGGATGTCTTTGTCGGTGACAGCTTCATCGTTCGAGGTGGGGATCGCATTCCACTTGACGGGGAAGTCATCGAAGGGGCCGGTGCCGTTGACCAGGCTCCAATCACAGGTGAAAGCGCACTGATCCCCAAGGAGCTGGGTGATGAGGTCTACGCCGGCACAATCAATGGTGAAGGCACCCTCAAAATACGTGCGACGAAAACAGCGTCCGATACCGTGCTTGCCAAGATCATCCGGATGGTCGGTGATGCTCATGCTCGCCGTGCGCCGGTTGAGCAGTGGGTTACAAAATTTGCGCGGATTTATACGCCCATCGTTATGGTCGTCGCAGTGGCTATCGCCCTGATCCCGCCGCTTGCATTTGGCGCATCGTGGGGCTTCTGGTTTTACAATGCACTTGTTCTTCTGGTTATCGCCTGCCCCTGTGCACTCGTCATTTCCACACCGGTTTCAATCGTTGCGGCTTTGACCGCTTCGGCCCGGGCTGGGGTTCTGATTAAGGGCGGCGCATATATCGAGGCTCCCGGGCGTACCACCGCACTGGCCATGGACAAGACCGGCACGATCACCATGGGAGAGCCTGAAGTCGCCAATGTGTATCCGCTGGGTGACGCATCCGAGCAGGAGCTGTTGGCGAGCGCTGCCAGCCTCGAGGTTCGGTCTTCACACCCGCTGGCCCGCGCCATTTTGACCAGAGCAGAACAGACCGACATTTCGATATCTGCGGCTGAAGACATCCGAACCGTTCCCGGTCGGGGTCTTGAAGGCCGCACCGAGCGCGGAGATATCTGGCTTGGCTCCGACCGCTTCGCTGTAGAGAAGGGCTTTGGCGCGTCCATCCCTACCGAATTGCGCAACCAAATCGAGAGCGCGGGAAGCACACTTGTGGTTGTCGGGGATGAGAACGGAGTCACCGGTTTGCTTGAGCTGCGGGACCGCATTCGCCCCGAAGCCAAGAACATCGTTGCCCGGCTTCACGCGCAGGGCGTGAAGTCAATCATCATGCTGACAGGTGACAACGAACAAACCGCGAGAGCGGTAGCAGCCGAAGTCGGCATCGACGAAGTCCGGGCCCAACTTCTGCCGGAGGACAAAGTCGCTGCGATTGAGGAACTGGCAGAACAGCACGAGATGGTTGCGATGATCGGCGATGGCGTCAACGACGCACCTGCGATGGCTCGGGCACATTATGCAGTTGCGATGGGTGCAGTTGGATCTGATGCTGCTATTGAGACTGCAGACATTGCTCTGATGACTGATGACATCGGCAAAGTACCCTGGCTGATCGATCATTCACGTCGAACCATGTCGATCATCCGTCAGAACATCGGCTTCTCACTTGCGACCAAGGCGCTGTTTGTCATTCTGACGGGTTTTGGGCTGGCATCAATGTGGGGTGCAATCGCCGCAGATGTCGGAGTGTCCTTGCTGGTCGTGGCTAACGCCTTGCGGCTTCTGAATGCCTCGGAGGGTAACATACACTCAACAGGAACAGAAACCGTTGGAACGCCAGGTGAAAATGCTGAATTGGCGCATGGGCAGTAATCAGGCGCGCGGAACCTAAGATCGCGTGTGCTGTGGGATGCCCACTGAAAACAGCATCCCACAGCCGATTTTCGCAATTTATCACTGTGGCGTGGTGCCCGATATATCAATCAGTCCTGGGCTTTGTGTGGCATTTCATCCTGAAGATTAGGGACATTGACACTGATCTGGTTTCCCGGCCCCGCACTTTAATCAGTCAACTTCATCCTGAATGCGGGGGGTTAGTTTGGATCGCCCCACTGCCCCACCCTCTGCTACCGCCAGATCCATTGTCATCATCCTGTAATCACCGCGCATCCATGAAGAAAACAAGTTCTTGTAGAACCGCGAAAGCGGGTGTCCCGACTGCCCGGATGGTGTCAGGAAAAAGAAGCCTTTGTCTTCTGAAACAGACATGACGGCCTGAAAATTCGTGCCGATACTTGTTGCAAACGGTTTTTCGTCAGACATCCCGAATTGAGACGAGAGCAATGAATAAGGTCCTCCGGACTTCGGTTCCCGCACAGATAACAACCCATTGAGGAATCCGGCTGGGCTAACCGCAGACCAATCCAGATTCACAATGTGTTCAGCTCCCCAGCTCCACGAAGAAAGGTCGGGACCGTAGCGCTCGGTTATCCAGACGAGCGCATCGTCGAGTGCGAGAACGATCCACTCGTCGCAGGTTTCGACACGAGTTGAGGTGCGATTGTCACACCACATCGCGGCCTCGTCTCTATTTGAAAGAACCGCGGCAAGAAAATATGGATTCGGATTGGTCCACAAATCACGCGCCGCAGGAAATTCATCCTGTAGAAATCGGCGTTGCAAAGCACGCGTCCATGCCCAGAATATCAATGGCTCCGGCGAAAAACGATCCATTTCACCGTTCCATTCAGCCAAGCGGTTCAAGGCATCCTGTCGGATTCCATCGAGCGGGTCGTCGGTTGCGGGGATCATGGGTGCAGAACGCCACAAGTCCGCTGCCATCAGAGGCAACAAGCTACGCGCTGCTGAACTAACGGTATCTTGTTGTACCGCCATAACACCATCAACTGAAAAAACGCGTTGGCGCGCATCAAGTTCTTTGAGCCTTTGCTGCCGAAGCAGGATTGCATCTTCATCGGAGATGCCCGGCCAGGTCATGACGTCTTCTTTGTCAATAACGACGGTCTCCAACCCGAACAGAGGCATTTCAGAGATCAACTTCACGGCGTCTTTTGCGGTGACTACCTGTGTCAGTCGGTAAAGAGTTCTCAAAAAGATATCGCTATCTACCCGTTCGGATGTGCCGTTTTGCAATTCAGGTTGCCCGGCATTTGAGTCCAAGGCCCAAGCAACGTCATTTGAACGACCCAGAACAACGAACGGAACGCCGGGCAAAGTCGCCCCTGCTACTGCCCCCGAGGGAAATTGAAGATCAGCCATGTACAAGGTTGATGGGAGCGAAAGCGGCCCGCTAGTCTCGATCGCGAGAATTGGGGAATTGGAAACCGTTCGTTCACTGGTCAATGCCCAGGCACCCAGCCGAGCTTTTGGCGTGCTCTTGAGCAATCCGGGTGTTTTCGGTCTGTCGCCTGGAATTGACGCGCCGCCACTCTCGGCCTGCCGAAGATTGCCTAAGAACTGTTGAGTTATTCTGAGACTATCCTCTGGCCGCCAGGCCATGATTGTCTTTTCATCGTACAACAACAGTTCTGGTGCCCCCCGGCCACGCCGGTCTTTTGACACCTCCCCGATCCAGGCATTTACGCCAGCTGCATAGGCAATCAGCATTTCGGACAAAACTGGATCCATATCGCGATATCGCGGAACCGGCACTTTGCCCGAAGCGGACCGCCGTTCCCTTAACATCTGACCCAATCGATCCTGCGCATGAACGAAACCAAGTGCGAAATAGGCATCGGACGGGGATGAAGCCGAGATATGTGGGATCGCCATAGAGTCCCTCAGGACGTCCACAGAATCTTTCAAACCCTCTAACCTAAAATCTTCCTCATAGTCCGGAAGAGAAGCCAGCATGAGATATGTAGCCGTGCTGAAACAGACAGTAGCGATGAACAGGGCTGCCAGAACCAACCCAAGCACAATCCTGAGCAGCGCTTTCAATTTCAACCACCAATCGGATCAGCCTAGGAAATCAGACGCACAACTGCGATCGACATAAAGAACGCAATCAGGCCACAAACGATGGCATATCCTGCGGCGTACTGAAGAATATCAAGGCTGTTGCCATTCCGGCGCTTTGCCAGGACCCCACCCCAAACGGCGCCAACCAAGGCACCCGCGATTGCCATCATCTTACATCCTCTGATTTTGTTCATTTGCGGTGCAGTTCACTTCAGGCGTTCAAACCGTCAAACTGATAGCCGCGCGTCTGAAGGCGTTCTGAAAGAACTCTCACGAGTTAGCTTCGCGTTTCTTGGCAGTGAGATCGCCCAGCTGCTTCTCAAGCTGTGCCCGTGCACTACTTAATCGCTTTTGCGCTGCTTCGTTTTCTACCCTGTCATTCGCAGCGGCAGCAAGTCGATCGTCAGAAAGCGGGTCTGTCGGGCGCCCGTCGACCAATACTTCATAATGAAGATTGGGGCCGGTCGCGGTGCCGCTCGACCCGACACGGCCAACCATCTCGCCAGCCTCCACGCGCTGACCTTTGGCCAGACCATCGGCGGTTGCGCTAAGATGCGTATATCGTGTGACCGTGTCCGATCCATGAGCGATTTCCACCACACGCCCATACCCACCGCGCCAACCTACATAAGACACGCGGCCCGGGGCCGTCGCATGTACCGGAGTACCACGTGCGGCAGCGAAATCGACACCGGTGTGCATCCGCACATTGCCGTAGACCGGATGTTTCCGCCGACCAAAGACAGAACTCAGGCGCGCGCCCTCAACTGGTTGCGAGAAGACGCGAAGAAGCTCACCATCGACATAGATTGTGGCGCGGCCATTTTCGGCGTCTGGCCATGCTATTTCGTAAAGTTGGTCATCCACTTCCAGCGCTGCAAAAATGAGCTCGGACTGGCCTACCTTCTCGCCATCAATGCTCTTTTCACGCCAGAGAAGACGGAGAGCTTCACCACCTGTCAGGTCCCTCCGAAAATCCACTGTCCCGCTCAGCATCTGAGCGAGATCCACCGCAAAACGAACCGGGATATTTGCGCTGCTCAGAGCATTTGAGATCGAAGTTTCGATCTCTGTTTTGCGGGCCAGAATGACAGTGTCGGGTTCCGGTGAGACCACGCGCGTGGACAACGTCTCGCTAAGTGTCACTTCAATTCTCACGCCATCTTCCACGGCGAGCTCCACACTCCGCAGTTGATCCGCTGCCGTTGCAACGACTATTATCGAGTAACCCGGCCGCAAGCGCCGCAAGTCGTATTCAGCGCCAAGTGCAAGTGCGATTTCGGCGCGATCGGTTGCGTCGACCCCCGCGTCAGACAGCATACTGTCGAGTGTGTCACCCACCGCAAGCTCGCGCGTCCATGTTCGTGAAGGTGGTTCAACAGGTGGCAAAGGTTCCTCTGCCTGAATGGGTTCCGGCTGAGCAGGTCGAAACGAAACCGGGCTTGGAGCGAGTTCTGCCGATGGTACGTTCAACAACAGAGCCGATGTGATCTGCGGTTCCGCAGGAAGTTTGGGCACCTGAAAGACCGTGGGCGCAGGCGCCGTCATTTCAGACCTGTTCGAGGCAATGAACATGATCGAAGCAATCGAGACGCTGCTGATCGCGATCGCCGAGGTTGCTAGAAATCGTGCGTTCATGATGTTGTATCCGCTCCACTTTTCAAAGCGCGGCGGATCTTGGGTACAGCGAATTTTTTCTGCTCATGATAGTCGATGGTGCTGACAAATTCGCCTGTGGGGCTAAACAGAAATACACTTGCAGTGTGGTTCATTGTGTAGTCGCCATCTTCCATTGGAACTTTTTCATAAGTGGCGCGAAAATCGTCCGCGGCCTGAGCGATTTGGTCCGAAACGCCGACCCATCCGCGAATTGCCGGATGAAAGTAGCTGACATAATCGGCCATGGCTTCAACGGTGTCTCTTTCAGGGTCTACAGTTATGAACACGACGTTCACCTCATCCGCGTCATTGCCCAGATCATCCAGCCAGAGGGAAATATCTGAGAGTGTCGTCGGGCAAACATCCGGACAGTAGGTAAAGCCGAAGAACACCATTGTTGCACGTCCGACCAGCGATTGCGGGGTGACGGTAGTCCCTTCGTGATCGACCATGCGAAAACTCATGCCCGACAACGCAAGGGGACGAAGGCGATCAGATTGAGCCGCTCCCGGCCCATCCACTTGCCACCATCCAGCAAAGAGTGTCAGGCCGATTACACCAAGTCCAGCAGCCCCGAATTTGAGAACGCGTCGCCGCTGCATCAGTTCCCAGGGCCTCGCGCAGCAATGCCAAATATCGGCACGTTGACAGTCTTTTCTGCGCCATCGGCAAAGATAAGAGTCAGCGTAAAGCTCTCGCCTTCGGTCATAGGGCGTTGCAGCCGCATGAGCATTGCGTGGAGCCCGCCCGGCTCAAGCGCTACGGAACCGCCCGGCGCAATTTCCAGCTCGCCAGCTGGTGCCATGGAACTGACGCCCTCTGCATTGGTCGATGTCTGATGGATCTCGGGCATCATCGCAAGATCGGTGCGGATAGAGGTCAGCGTTACGGCCTCGTTGCCGGTGTTGCGGATCGTCATGTAAGCGGCCCCCGGCCGGTTGGCGCCGATTGACGCGCGCGACCAGGCTCCTTCAACGACAACATCATCGACCCCTGCTAGTACCGGCGCCGAGAGAATGGCCGCAAAACCGAATGCACTTAGCGCCCCTGCTAGAAGAGTATTTTTTGCAGTGAGTCTCATTTTATCTCTCGCTATAGATCAGCTTTGCAGCGCTGCAACTTCTGCAGCGACCAGGCGCCTCAACTCGGCCTCACCAAACGGATCGAGCGATTTGCCGTTGACGAAAAACGTGGGAGTTTGCCGTACACCAACTGCTTCGACATCAGCGCGATCCTGATTGAGAACACCGACTGTCTGGGGTGCGAGCATTTGTGTCTGCGCTGCCTCGGCATCCAGTCCCGCTGCTGCTGCAATTCGAATAATAAGACCAGGCTCAGGCGCACCATGCGCGGCCCATTTGGGCTGCTCTCGCAGCACAGCTTCCAGGACCGGTTCAAAGACCCCCTGCATGCGTGCCGCTTCAAGCACGCGGATCGCCTCCTCTGAGCCTTCGCCATGGAAAGGAGTGTACCGGATCACAACGCGCACGAGGTCTCCATGCTGTGCCATAATGTCCTTCACGACCGGATGAAAGGCACGGCAGGCTTCACAAGCCGGATCGAAAAATTCGACGATTGTAACCGGTGCGTCTTTAGGGCCGAGAACAGGCGAGTAAGAACGGATAAGTGTTTCAGCGATTTCGGGTGCGACAGGCTCGGTATTGCCTGAAGCAGTCGTTCGGTTCACGTACCAGGCGGCGGCCCCGAATCCGGCCCCACCGAGCGCGAGAACGGACAAGATCATGCCACGTCTGTTCATACTTGTTTCTCCTTGAGTGAAAGAGCACATAAAGCGCCGATCAGCGCAAACGAAACGAGCGCCATCAGCGGAATCGGGATGCCCAAAACAGTTTGATTTGCATCCGTGCAGGACGGACCGCTGGCCGAGCATGGTTGGATTTTTTCGGGGATTAGACCAGCATACAGGCCCATGTGCCACAAGGCGACAGCAGCGCCCCCCAATGCCAGTGCTATTCCGTAGCGGCCCACGTTCTGGTCCTGCCACCACAGGCCAAGCCCCAGTACGATCGCCAATGGGAACATGAACGCACGCTGGAACCAGCAAAGCACGCAGGGCTTCTGCCCCAAGATCTCTCCAATGAACAGAACAGAAAGAGACGCAACCAGGGCAATCGTCCAGGCCAGGGCAAGAAGTGTATCTTTGGAAAACCGGGACATGGTGCTCAGAGTCTTTGTTTCAGATCCGCAAGAATTTCTTCGGCTGGCGTGCCATATGACCAGGACTGAACGAATCCAGCGTCCTTGTTGAACAGAAACAGATGAGAGGTATGTCCCATCGTATAACCGTCCGGCGCAGTGGCTTGTTCGATCCGTTCGTAGAAAATTGGAAAGGTCTTGGACGTTTGCGCAATCTGTTCTGGCGTGCCTGTAAGCCCAATGATCCCCGCATCGAAAAGTGGCACATACTCGGCCAGGACGGCCGGAGTGTCGCGCTCGGGGTCGATGGATATGAAGATAGGTTGCACTTGGGTTGATTGATTTCCCAGACCTTCCTGCACTGCTGCCACCTCGGACAGTGTTGTAGGGCAAACGTCGGGGCAGTTGGTGAAACCGAAAAACACCAACATCCACTTGCCTGCAAAGTCGTTCTGGGTGCGGACAACACCAGAGTGATCTGTAAGTTCGAACCTGGCTTCGAACGGAACAGACCCCTCCTCAATCCGCGCAGGTCTATATTCTGACCACAGCATCAGATAGGCAGATGCCGCCGTTGCGACACCAGCCAGTACCCATAAGATTTTTTGAAATACGGTCAGTTTCAAAGTTAGCCGTCCGCCTGTGATTCTTGGTTCAGAACGGCATGTACACCCTCTACCTGCTAGAGGTTCAAAGGGGATTTTGAGCCTGCGGCTGGGTGTCACAGGTCCAACGTCTGGAAGGTGCTATTGTGCGGCGCCAACCCGAACCTACATAAGCTGTAACTTTGTAAGGAGACCCAGATGCTGACGATCGGAACGCTTGGAAAAAAGACCGGAACCAAGGTTCAGACGATCCGCTACTACGAGCAGATCGGACTTATGCCGGAACCGGGGCGCACCGAAGGTGGCCAGCGGCGGTATGGCCATACCGAACTGGATCGCCTGGCTTTTATCCGTCACGCACGCCAATTGGGGTTTTCGCTTGAGGCGATACGCGAACTGCTTGATTTGTCCGACGATCCAGATCGCCCATGTCATGAAGCCGACAGTATTGCGCGCCGGCAACTCAAACAGATTGAGCAAAGAATGGCGCGGCTAGAAGCGTTGCGGACCGAGCTGGAGCGCATGGTGCATGAATGCAGTGGCGGCAACACCTCGGATTGTCGTGTACTCGAAGTTCTACGCGATCATTCCGAATGTCTTACTGATCACGAAGACATCGGCGCGTAACCCTGGGCAGCGTTGTTGCGAACTGGAAATAGCCTCTTGAAGCTACAGTCACTGTAGCAATTACAAGTCTTTCTGAGTTGATTCGACGAGAGACCAAATGCTGAACCGAGACCCGTTGTTAACCGCCACACCTCTGCTTGATTTTGAAACACCCGCAATTTTGGGACTCATAACGGAACGGCGCTGGCCCGATCTGCCTGTCTCGGATCGAATTGGCGCTATTTATGATTTCGTGCGTAACGAGATTGCCTTTGGTTACAACCGTGCTGACGATATCCCGGCTTCAGAGGTGCTCGCTAACGGCTTTGGGCAATGCAATACCAAGGGCACGCTTTTGATGGCACTGTTTCGCGGCAGCGGTATTCGATGCCGTTTGCATGGCTTTATGATCCACAAAGAGTTGCAGAGGGGTGTGGTCCCCGAATTGATTTATCCGCTGGCGCCAGAAGAAATCTTGCATTCGTGGGTCGAAGTTGAAGTAGGCGATCGTTGGGTCAACCTCGAAGGATTTATTCTGGATCAGCCATACCTGGAGGCGTTGCAGCGTAACTTTGCAGAAACAGAAATCCTGTGCGGTTACGGGGCGGGCACCGGTTGTTTGAGCGACCCTCAGGTCGAATGGGAAGGTCGTGACACGTACATTCAGAAAACCGGCATCGTGCAGGATTTTGGCGTTTTTGATACTCCGGATGCGTTCTATGCTGACCATGCGCAAAGTTTCGGGAGCATTCGTGGTTGGCTCTATCGCTTCATATTCCGTCACTGGATGAACGCGCGCGTACGTTCCCTGCGCAATGGGAAGCTGAAGGCTCGAATGGCCGCCACGCATACACACGGAAATGCATAGCGGGGCTTCAACTGAAGCGCTTTTGCAAGGCCGTATTCAGTGCCTCTGACAATAAAACCAAAACGATGATTGCCAACGTCACGGTCGCAGCCTTTTCATACTGAAACGACCGTACGTAGGTTTGTACATACAACCCGATGCCACCGGCACCGACAATGCCCAGTATCAGGCTTTCGCGCAGATTTAGCTCAAACCGAAACACGGTATCGCGCATGATCACAGGCGCCATCTGCGGCCAGATTGCCCAGCGCAACTGTTGAATTCTGTTGGCCCCTGCGCTTTCAAGCGCCGCCACGGGAGCGGTGGCAACATTGTCAATGGCTTCTGCATAGAACTTTGCCAACATGCCGGTCGCGTGAAATGTGATTGCCAGTATACCGGGAAGCGGGCCCAACCCAACAGCGCCCACCATTAGCATAGCGACCAGGATCAGCGGGATCGACCGGTTAATCGCAAGCAAGGTACGGACGGGACGCCAGATCGCTGTTGGTACCATAGTTTCAGAGGCCAAAACGGCCAGTCCCGCCGACAGGATCACGGCGAACAATGTTCCCAGAATGGCGATCCTCAGTGTCTCCGCCAGCCCGGTCAGAACCTCGCGCCAAACGGACAGGTCAGGTGGGATCATACGCCCCAAAAACTCTGCCAGACGGGGCCCTGCGCCTGGCAGCTTGCCCAATCCCATATCCCCGCTGGTCAGCGACCACAGGATCGCCAGCACCAGCATGACCCAAATGACGGATCGACCCATCAACTGACTACACGCAGCCCTGATGTGACACCGGCACCGTGATACAGTTCATCGATGTCCCCGCTGGTCAACTGAGCCGAAGGTTTGTCGAACAATACCACGCCATCTCGCAGGCCTATGATGCGCTCAGCAAAGCGGCGTGACAGGTCGGGCTGATGCGAGCTGAAAATGACGCCGATTTCGCGGCTATGTGCAGAGCTGGTGATCAAGCTCAGAATGCGTTCGGCGTGAGCAGGATCCAAATTGCTAACGGGCTCATCCGCAAGGATCAACTCGGGCTCTTGTGCCAGACATCTGGCAATCGCAACGCGTTGCCGTTGCCCACCCGACAACTGATCGGCACGGCGGCTTGCCAGGTCGGACAGCCCCGTATCCTGAAGAGCCCGTGTCACGCACATGTGGTCCTCTTCTCGGAACCGCCCCCAAAGCGAAGACCAGATACTCATCCGGCCCATCCGACCGTTCATTACATTCTGATAAACACTCTGCCGATCAACCAGTGCGAATTCTTGGAAGACAAAGCCAGTATTGGCACGGTCCTCGCGGGATGGAATCCCAGTTGCCAAAAGTGGCTTGCCCAGTACCTGAGCCTCGCCCTGCCAACCGCTCAGACGACCGTCCAACAAAGCCAGCATCGTTGATTTGCCCGCACCCGAAGGACCGAGTAGCGCGACGCTTTCACCCGGCTGCACCGACAGTGAAACATCTGTAAGAGCTGCCGCACTGGCAAAGTGCTGCGATACCGCGTTGAGTGAAACTACAGGGTTCATTTCAGAAACCCATACCGCCGCGCAGTCTCGCGCACGCCCTCGTAAACCGATGGATCAGCAGGAAGATAGCCATCCGGGCCATAGAGGTAGGCCAACAGATGACGGTTCTCACTCTCGTTGAGGCGCAGCATGGTTTCAATGAACTTTGCCTGCAGCCCGGCGTCCAGATCAGGGCGGGCAATGATTGCGTGGCTGGGAATTTGTTCTGATTCCGCCAGCACCTTGACCTCGGCCTGCTGATCCGGGGTCAGATAGAGATCGGCATACTGGCTTGCGCCTGCCGCATCGACCAGTCCGTTGGCCATGGCCTGCATCGCTTGCTGATATCCGCCAGCAAAGAACTTCTGCCCGAAAAAGCTGTCGGCATCGCCCGTGCCCGCGAACAGCCCGGCGCGCACAAACAGATCAAGCGGATAGATGTAACCGGATTCCGAGACCGGATCGGAAAAGGCGATGTCACGTCCCCGGAGATCGGCCAGCGTTTCGATTCCGCTGTCACGCCGCACGAAGACCCGGCCCGAATAGCTGGGTTGCCCGCGATAAACCTCGGACAATAGCGGTACGGCGCCGATCTGGTCTTCGGCCAACACAAAGGGCAACGCTCCCATGAACGAGATATCGGCATCACCGTTGCGCAGCGCCTCAACGGCAGCAGCGTGGTCGAACGTGACAAACCCCGTGACCGGGACGCCCATCTGCTCTGAAAGCCAGCCGGTGATGACGTTGATGTCACCCAATAACTTTTCGGGGTTCTCCTGCGGGATGAAGGCCAGCTTCAGCCCTCGGTCAGTTGCAGCCATTACGGGCAGGGCTGCAGATGCGGCTGCAGCGACCAGAAAATTGCGGCGTGACAACATCAGAACATCCTCTCGTCAATTTCGGCCTGCATGGCCTTGAACAGTTCCCACTGGCGGGTGGCTTCGGTCCAGTTTCCTTCGGCGCTGGCATCGCCAACCGCCCGCAGGATCGCGGCGAATTCGTAGATTTCGGGCTTGGCGTTCTGATTGACCATGACACTGGCATCCGCGGCCAGATCAGGAGCGACCGTGTCGATCAGAACCGCTATGTTTTCGGCATCCTGCATCGGCAGCAGGGTATCGAGCGTGCTGGCGAATGTCGTCAGCTCCTCCCAGGACAAGCGGAATACGCTGTTGCGACCCTCGAATACTTGATAGGGTTCTTCACCGTCTCCAACAGCTTCGACGTAGGCCGTCAGATCTGCGCGCTGTGCTTCGTCCAAACCCAAATTTTTGGTATCATTGAACCAGTCAACAACGCTGGCCAGCGTCGGCAGCGATCCGTCATGCATGTAAGGTGCAGTGAAATTGACGTTGCGCAGCGTCGGGGTTTCGAACGCAGAAGCCGTGCCGCCGGGGAATGGTGGTTCAGCGCTGCCGATGTCGTAGGTCAGACCATCGCGGAACTGACGGTCAGGCGTGTGACACGAAGCGCAGGACTTGTCACCAAGTCCTGCAAATTTGGTGTTGAATAGCACCTCCCCACGCTTGGCGTCATCTGACGCCAGATCCGTCAGCTTACCGGACCGATCGATCTTTGGGTTGGGAAGAAAGTCGAACTGTTTGACATAGGCTTCCAGCGCGTCCAGTTGGAACGGCGTTGGTTCCTTTCCCGCGAATTCGGTCACAATCACATTTCGGATGAACCGGCGCAGGCTGGGTTCGCGCCCGTCGCGGCCATAAGGTGCGGTAAAGCGGATGCCGCGCATGGAAGGCGTATCCAAGTGATCATCGGTCCGATCATTGAACATTGGATTGAAGAACGAACCGTCCACATCCATCCCACCCGGATGGGATGACAGGCCGGGAATGAAGAAATCCCGGTTCACGTCGGAGCGGTTGTGGCAGGTCGAGCAGGCGATGCCTAACTCGCGCGCCGGGCCGCCGAAGATTTCAGGGCTGTCGAACAGCATATCGCCATAGGCCACCAGCGGTAGATTGGCTTCATCCTCACCCGCCTCTTCAAACTGAAGAACCAGCCGCGGCAGCTGCGCCTGATCTCCGATGTTCGACCCTGGCGGCAGCGTGGCGGGCATTGTGATTTGTTCGCCGGAAAGCACAACTGTTTCAGGCAGCGGTGTTAACTTGTCGCGTTGGGCATACTCGGATGGCAGATAGTTGGCACGAATATAGGCAGCGACAATGGCCTGAGCCTCCGCAAATTGGTCGGCATCCACCGTTTGTGCACCATTGCCCAGTACTCCTGCGCTGCCAAGGGTGGAGTTCAGAACCAGCCATGCCCGGCCCAGATCGCGAGCCGCCGACGCATCCGCAGCCTTGATACCATCTTCGAATGCGCGGAACAGAGCTGCCGCTTGTGCAACCTCGCGTGCCGCTTCAGGCTGACCCAACGCGGTCTTTGCGACATCCAGATGGCGCAGGATTCCCTCAGCAATGGCAATTGTGCTTGCTTCGAACAGCGCCTGGAGATCTTCGGCTTGCATAGCTTGGTTGATCGCAAGCGCCTCTTTGTCGGAAACGCGTGACAATGGAGCGACCTGAATGTCACTGCCAGGTGCGGGCGAGGTCCAACTCCTCTCAATTTCATCCCAGGGAACCGGGGTTAGATTTCCCATGAACAAGGTCAGTCGATACGCGGCAGCGCGCGGAGCCCAAGGAGATTCTTCAATCGCCGTGGCATCGGCGATCACTGGCAATGCGCAAAGAAGTGTGGACGCTATTAGATATTTCATAGCCCTGTCTATTAAAGTTAGCCTTGTCTAATTTATTGATGAAGGCATGCTCATTGTCAAGTTCGGCTTTCAGGTGCATACACTAGTGACTGGATTACCGACCTAATCGTGAGCCGATGACTGAAACGACACCGCAAGATTCAGATCGTACTATTGACACTCAGGCGAGTGGATTTGAGGCTGTGCGACAGGCCCACCAAAGCGAAATGGTTGAAGACTACGTTGAACTTATTGCGGAGTTGATCCATCAGAATGGCTCGGCGCGCCCGGTCGAAATAGCCGAGCGGTTGGGCGTAACCCAACCTACGGTTTCGAAGAATTTGGCCCGTTTGAAACGAGAAGGTTTCATAGAACAAATTCCCTACCGCTCACTTCAACTGACCGATGCCGGGCGTCAATTGGCGGAAGCTTGTAGAAGGCGTCACCGAATTGTCGTGGATTTCCTGATCGCCTTGGGTGTTTCAAAGGAAGTCGCAGAGCATGATGCTGAAGGTATTGAGCATCATGTAAGCGAAGAGACTCTTGCAGTTTTCAAAGGGTTCGTTGGGCGGACTGAGGAAACAAAGTAGAAACTAAAAACCTAAGTTGTGCTGGCGAATTCTGGCACTCTTAGTTTTAGAAAGACTAAGACCACTTAAACCTTTGTTGGGCCGTTGCACTAGCCCCGCACGAACCCTTGTCGCATCTGAAAAGCGAAAATTGAGCGGATTTAATGATTGAATCTTTTCCCAAGCAGCCAAGGTAATAATCGGTCTAGCTCACTTATTTTCATTGGGGATCGAAACCTTTAGCGGCAGTGGCCTTACTACAGCAGCTATCCCCCAACTGAATTGGCGGACACGGTATAGTCGCGTAGGAACAAAAGACACAGCAATCGCCTTCCAACGGTTTCAAAACTGCCTCACATGATTTGCATTCATAAAACCACTGGCACGAGTCAGTTGGCATTTTCTCGGTTTCAACGTGCCCACACCGAGGGCAGGTCAAAATGCTATCGAGCACCACAGTTTGATTTGTCATTGTCTCACATCCGCATGATTAGATAGTCATTGATTTGAGCCTCATTGAACACGATGACCCATGCCGACGCGGTAGTCGCCGTGCTTCCGACAAGCCACCATTTCAGATTTGCCAACGTCCCGTTTAGATGCGCTAAGAACCACGAAACCGCGACCAGCGCTGTTGAGACGGCGAGAACATAGTAGCTTGCCGCCGCTAATTTTCCGAATACAGCCAACCAACTGCCGCCCAAGCCTAACAACATCATGGCCATTGGAAGAACACAGCATGTTGCGACGCCCAGAGCTGAAACCGATCCCAAGTAGCTGAGGTTCACGTATTTCTTCATCTTTTGCTCCCGAGATGCTCGATTTGATTGTGTTGAAGCACCGGTATTCAGAGCGTATAACTCCTGTAGTAACTACAGGATCAAGTGGAGGCACTTCACATGATTGCGATAGGTGAGGCTTCCCGGCAATCCGGGGTTGGCATAGAAACCATCCGCTACTACGAACGCGAAGGTATCGTACCAAGACCTGTGCGAGCTCTGAACAATCGTCGCCTCTATTCAGCAAGCGATGTGGGAAGACTTCGATTTTTGAAGAGGTGCCGCGACCTGGGATTTCCTCTCCCAGACGCAAAGGCGCTTTTAGAGCTGTCAGAAGGAAGTGCCGAAGACTGCCGGTCGGTGAAAGAGCTGGCCGAGGCGCATATTTCTAGCGTTCGAAGCAAGATTGATGAGCTCAGACGTCTGGAGCACGCCTTGAGTGAGCTTACTGCCAATTGTGATAGTGGTAACGTTCACTGCCCGATGCTGCAAAGTCTGCGAACGATGGATGATATCTGACTCTGGACACTGGGCGGAAACTCAGGGTCTGAGATTTAGCCAGATCACCTCAGACCAAGGTCTGTGGTGCGGTAACAGATTGTAGTTCATAGTCGATTTCACGATGAGAGCGAAAGTAACTGACCTGACGATTGGCAATTGGTCGTTGTCGCGAGTCTTTCTTGCGGCAAGTATCTTCGTGATGGGTACTGCTACCGCAATCGTTGGGGTCTGGGTGTCTAATCGAATTCAGAACGCAGTCGTGCAAAACTCCGCCAACTCCGCAGCGCTGTATATGGAAAGCGTAGTTTCCCCGCTCAGCCAGGAATTGGCACATGGCGACCGCCTTTCTGAGCAGGCGAGCCTGGCGCTGGATGAGATTTTCATGACCCAGCCAATGCGTGACCGTATCGTTTCCTACAAATTCTGGAAGCAAGGCGGTGTGATTGCGCATGCCTCGGATACAGACATCATAGGAAACCGTTTCAATCCAACGGATGATTTAAGGCGAGCGTGGAGCGGAGATATCTCCGGCTCTTTCGAAGAGCTTGATCATGCCGAGAGCGCCGCCGAGGCGGCATTGGGGATACCACTGCTTGAAGTTTACAGCCCCATCCGCGAACTCTGGTCCGGCGAAATCATCGCAGTTGCGGAGTTCTACGAAAGAGCTGACCAGCTTGAGTTAGACTTAGCCAAGGCCAGGCGAACAAGTTGGTTGGTCGTCGGCTCCGCATTTCTGGCAAGTACTATTGTTCTGTATTCCATCGTCGCAATTGGCGACAAAACAATTCGACGACAGGGGTCTCTTCTTAAAACAGCGGTTGAAAGAAAGTGAGAAGATGGCTGAGCAGAATGCGCTGCTGCGGTCGCGTGTGGTCGAGGCGTCAGAAAGATATACCACGCAAACAGATCGGTTCCTCAAGAATCTTGGAGCTGAGCTACATGATGGCCCTGCGCAATACCTGTCGCTCGCCGCCCTTAGATTGGAGGCGGCGTTTTCCAAAGAGTCGGAAAGGCCTAAAGAGGCAGTGGAAATTCAGCAGTCTTTGCAAAAATCGCTGGCTGAAATTCGTGCAATTTCGCGAGGGCTGTCCGCGCCAGATATCGATAGCCTGTCACTCGTCGATGTTGTGAAGAGAGCCGTAGAGGATCACGCCGAACACAGCCCGTTGCGACCGGATATTTCATTCCTGGGTAGCCAGGCTCCGGTGTTGTCATTGTCCGACAAACTGTGCGTTTTTCGGTTCCTCCAGGAAACGCTTTCCAATGCGGTGAGATATGCTCCAGCTTCCAAGTGCACTGTTATCGCTGAGGCGCAGAACGACCGCATAGTTGTAAAGGTCACAGACGACGGACCAGGATTTGACAGGTCAGAAGAAACCGCGTTGCGAGATGATGGTGGCCAAGGGCTTATGGGCTTGCGAGATCGGGTCGAGAGTATTGGTGGCAGGTTCGACGTCGCATCGAGACCGGGCGAAGGCACCACCATAGCTATGACACTATTTCCCAGAAAGTTAGGCACATCATGACTACATCTGTCGTAATAGCCGATGATCACCCGATATTCAGGGATGGTTTGCAGCGCACGTTGGATGAAGCTGATGGCTTCGAAGTTTTAGCCGCTGGGTCCAGTGCTGAAGAGGCAGTATCGCTGGTCGGCACGCATCAGCCGGACATAGCTATTCTTGACCTCTCTATGCCCGGTGGCGGGATAAGCGCGACACGTAAAATCGCGGCAATGGCAAATCCACCTGTCATTGCAATCTTGACAGTCTCAGAGAACAGCGGCGATGTCGCGGACGCCTTGGAGGCGGGTGCGATTGGGTACATTGTGAAGGGAGTAACCGCAAGCGAACTAACCGCTTCTTTACGCAGCATCGCCGCAGGTGAAGGGTTCGTTTCTCCTGGCTTGGCCTCGCGGGTACTTCTTCAAATCAACGCTGACACCGGCATGTCTGTTAACAGCAGCATTCTAGATGACCTTACACATCGTGAGGAAGAAATACTGAGACGTGTGGCCAAAGGACTGAGTAATCGTGAAATCGCTGACGAGTTAGACCTCCAGGAAAAGACCGTGAAGCACTACATGACCGCAGTTCTGTCCAAGCTTCATGCGCGAAATCGGGTAGAGGCCGCGCTCATTGCACATGATGTTTGGAACAAGGGAGAATAGCTGCGGTCTCGTTGACGACGGTGGCGGCCCCTCACCAAAAAGAAGCCGCCAACGGATTATCGACTGGAATTGCAGCTCAGTTGGCGACCGACTGTAACCTTCGGCGATCAGAGGCCGTTGCGTTTCTTTCAACAACAGTCCGGTTGTAAGGGTCTTTCAACTCGTAACGCCCAAACTCGATCTCCTCTTTCCAACCATTGGCATAATTTACTTCGATATTGTTGCCTTGGCGTTCGATTTTCGTGGGTCGACTTCCAGCAGTGCCGCCTTGCCCAGATGAGCGTACATTGTCGATTGAGATAACATTCGCCAAGGACCGAAGCCTTGAAACGTCAGCGCCTGTCGCGGGGCGTTCCTCAACAGTTCGGTTCTGAGCATTCTTTCTCTCATACCGCCCGTTTTCGATCTCTTCCTTGGTTCCGTCGGCGTAACGCACTTCAATGCCGTTGGCGTTCGTTTCGACCTTTGTTATCCCAGCCGAACCCGACGATTTGCCCCCTGAATTAGACTTATCCTTCTTTCCGCTGCCCTTATTGGAGCGTTTGGAGTCATCATCGTCATTATCGTCATCATCATCGTCGTCGCGACCACTTTTTCCTGACCCCGAATTGTCGTCCCGGTTATCATCTCTGTCGTCGTCTCGATCATCGTCTCTATCGTCATCACGATCATCATCTCGGTCGCCACCACGGCCGCTATTACCCGACCCCGAGTTATCATCCCGATCGTCGTCGCGATCATCATCCCTGTCATCGTCACGATCATCATCCCGGTCATCGTCACGATCATCCCCGTCTTTCCCTTTGCCGCTTTTGGCAAAGGCATATGACGGTTCAAAATGTAGGCGGCCATCGTCATCAAAGGTTGGCACATAAGGCGTCGCGGCAATCAACGAAGCCAACGCCGCGGTACTTAGAAGTTGACCCAGCTTTCTTTGAATTTTCATTTTCGCCTCCAATTTTGATCGTCACGCTTCATGACATTGGAGACAGGCTACTACCGGCCCGACTTTCCCACATCGGGCTTAGGTCTGACGAATTTCAAGCCGAACGTCTTAATCCGATCAGTCAAACCAATAGATTCTTTGCAGAACCAAATGAGCAGTTTAGTGGGGATTAACCCCGTCGCCTTTCAGCTCGTCATCAGGTTCGAGGTGGATGACAAAGACGGAACCCGGGTACAGACACTCTAGTTCTTCCTCTATGTCGTTACATATATCGTGCGCTGCGCTGACTGGCATTGTGCCGTCCACAACAAGGTGAAACTCTACAAAGATAACATTCGCGGATCTGCGCCCTTTTAGGTCATGATACTCTAAGGCTGCGCCGAGGTTTGCTTCGATTGCATTAGAAACAGTCTGCAAGTCATGTTCCGACAGGCTCACATCCATCAGGCCATCGACGGATGCCCGAATAACTTTCCAACCCTCCCACAAGATGTTCAGCGCAACAAGAATTGCCAGGATCGGGTCAAGGATCAACCAGCCGGTGACAAGCGCTAGTATCAGTCCTGCGACGACACCAACAGAAGTCATAACATCCGTAAAAATGTGGCGGGAGCTCGCGTCCAAGGCGGGCGATCCCTCGCGCCTACCTGTCCTAAGCAAGAGGTAGGCCCATGCACCGTTCACACCCGTTGCAACGATATTGACGGCAATTCCAAGCAGCGGCGCATCCTCAAGATGCGGGTTCGGGAGCACCAGTACAACTTCTCTGATGATCAAGAACGCCGCCAACACAATCAGCGCGCCCTCAAACACGGCTGAAAGATACTCCGCTTTTTTATGACCAAAGGGGTGGTTTTGGTCAGGGGGCTTATTGGCAACCCGAACTGCGAAATACGCCAACAAAGCCGCGACAACATTCACGGTTGATTCCATTGCGTCTGACAACAAAGCCACCGAACCTGTCAGCCACCAAGCCAACAGTTTCAGGGCCAGTACCGCAATGGATATCGGGATAGACCAAAGAGCGATTTTTTGTGTCATTTGGCCGCGACCCTCAGTCAATTATGAACAGAAACTCGGGTGATTGGTGAGCTCCGATGTTCAAAACGTAAAACAGGTGTTTGGCGAAAAGGGAATAGGTCTTACGGCATCCTATTGGCGACAGCATCTGGTCGCCGCTGCGTGGCGCCAAACGACTGTTATTCGGATGAAAGCCCGGTCGACGAAACAGGAACAGCCTTGAGATAGGCGGCAATCGCCAAACGGTCCTCATCCGTCAGCCGTGAGGTGTTCTCGATGACGTCCACCATCTCACCACCCGCACTGTCATAGTCTGGTGTAAAGCCAGATTTTAGGTATTCGGCAATGTCTGCCTCTGACCAATCAAGCTGGTCTGAGGTTAAGCCGGGGATACGACCTTTCCCGTTTGGATTTGGTGCACCCGTCAGCCAAAGGTCTCGTTTCAGGCCCCCTAAACCATTTCGCGGGGTATGGCATTCAGCGCAATGACCCAGCGCCTCGACCAAATACCTGCCATGTTTTTGTTGGTCGGTCAGATCACCTTCAACCACCCAGCCTGATGACATGAACAAGAGCTTCCATCCCCCCAATCCGCGCCGAACGCTGAAAGGAAAACCTACGTCATGCGCAACACTTTCCGTTGCGGCCGCTGGCAGCGTGCCGAGGAATGCGTGTAACGAAACCACGTCTTCGGCCGACATGTTGGCGTAAGAGGTATAGGGAAACGCTGGGAAATAGTGCTGCCCTTCGGGTCCGGTTCCATGGATCAAGGCACTGGCCAGATCCAGGGCAGACCAGGATCCGATACCAGTTTCCGGGTCACTGGAAATGTTGGGGGCAATGAACGTACCGAATTCCGTCTCAAACCGGCGACCACCAGCGAGCACGAGCTTGTCTTCACCGACCGCATCCGGCGCTGAATGACAGGATGCGCATCCCCCCGCGTGGAACACAATTTCACCTCTGGCAAGATCTGGGTTCAAACCGTCGAGTCGTGATTGCTCCATTCGTTGAGGTCGGGTCAGCACCAAACCGGCCAACCCGACCAACACAATGACGATTGCGACAAAGAAAAGAAAGCGCCGCACCATCAGGGCCCAATCAGTTCTTTGGAGCTCTGTATGCTTTGTGACATGCCGAACAGCTTCCGCCCAGATCGCCCATCGCTGCTTTTAGGGCATCAACATCTTGACCTGCCGCAGCCTGCATCGCAACAGCGGCGTCTGCCATGGCCTGCCCTTTCGCACCAACGTCAGGGAAGTTCTCCCAGATCGCAGGCAATGCACGGGTGGTCGAATCGGACACATTGTCAGATCCCTGGGGCCACATCGCGGATTGGTCGATTTGTGTCAGTACAACAAGATTATTCGCGGCCCGAGTTGCGGCCTCGGCATTATAATCGACCTCTCCCTTAGCCATTCCGCCAAGTGTACCAAGATTGAAGGCATAGAGTTGCATGATTGAGGTACGAGCTTTCACAGCCGGGTTTTCACTTTCTTGGGCGATGGCTGTGCCAATGGCGGCCAATGATAAAAGACCTGCCGCGAATACTGAGAACTTCTTCTTCATGATGTGTCTCCCTGTTTAATGCTCCGAATGTTAGCTTGAACAATTTTTCTTGTAATTGTTTGTTATTGGTCGTCACTTGTTAATTTATGAACAACGAAAACTGGGATGATATTCGGTTCGCGCTCGCCGTAAGCAAATACGGCTCACTCAATGCAGCGGCAGCGGCACTGGGCGTCACGCATGCGACCGTGTTGCGAAGGGTGGCCGCATTCGAAGAGCGCAATAGCTGTGTGATTTTCCAGAAAAGCCCTTCGGGATACTCCGCACTGCCCGAGGCCAGAGCAGTTCTGTCGGCTATGGAAAGCGTCGAAGATGCGGTGCTATCGGTCGAACGTGCGCTTGTAGGAGCAAACCGGTCTCCGGTAGGTCACGTACGTATCGCGTCAACTGACAGCCTTTGCCAGCTTGTTTTGCCCCAAATACTTAAAGAGATATCCCAGTTATACCCTGGCTTGGAGCTGACTTTATTGAGCGGCAACAGCCATCATGATTTATCGAGATTAACTGCGGACATCGCCGTAAGACCCTCCATAAAACTTGAAGAAGGGCTTGTTGGGGAACGCGCAGGTACGCTGTCATTTGGAGTTTTCGACGACGGCGGCACCAATCGAAAATGGTTGCGGCTTGATGGGGCATTGAGTCGTTCTCTTCCAGCAAAATGGCTTGCCGATCATGTCAGTGCGGATGAAATGACCAACGGAGCAGATAGCTTCTTAGTGCTTCAGCAGATGGCTGCATCTGGGGTGGGCAGAGCGTTTCTGCCTTTGTTCATCGGGAACGCGGACCCTCGGCTTCAGCTATCGAGCGAGATGGATCCTGGAATTGATGTTCCACTGTGGGTCGCGACACTTGATGAAATAGCACACACTCCGAGGTTTGCCATTGTACAACGAGCTTTGGTTGATCGCATAGCCAACAAAACACTCTGCCGCTGAGAACAACGGGAAGTCGCGCCCTCGCTCAGGCGGACTGTACGCTTTCAGGCCTTCAAGGGTTTCGTCCGGTGGCAGGAAGCGCGCGATCATTACGGTTACGAACGTCGCAAAAGGCGCGGCTGACCTCTAAGGCAACTCCATTGGATAAAACCGTGTCCTCAGCTTGCGTCTACGGGCTGCAGCACTATTGCCGAATAGCATTACCTCGTCCCCAAGACAGCTTCGCTGACTGACCTACAAATCAGCCCTGATTTTCCGAAAGGGAAGTCAGATCAAACCAAACAGTCCGTCGGAGCATGAACTGGGGGCGGTGGGTTAGTTTATTAAGCAAATGTCAAATTCAACTAATGTCTAACATTGGGGGCGTCTTCTGATGACGAACGTCCACCGCTTGTCTGGTCCAACCATGACGGTTAGATCGGGTTCGTTTGACTTTAAACAACAGGAATGTGGTGAGACACACAGCTTCGCCATTTGATAGATATTAGCTTACTGATTTTATATGTTATTTTTCCTCAGAGGAGCGCAGACATAAACATTCGCAAGTCAAGGCATTTCCGGTTAGTCAGCGCCCTTCTTAGAATTTCTCAGGTATTCGCTGCGTCTCGACTAATGAGCAAACGCGCTTCTCGCTGACATCCACCGTGGTTTGCGCCGACTGGCGATCAGAGCCCGCACTAGGCCTTCGGCATCATCCATAGCGTTGTTCGTTTCGCAAATCGTGATGTCCAGGTCGTCTAAATTCGTTTTGTAGAGCTCCGAACAACGAGTCGTGTGGCGAGCTCTTCGGATTTAGGTGCCTGATCAGAAGCGATCCAATCGGCTAGCGCGTCTGCTGCTCGTTCACCCATCTTAGAAACAGGTAGATGCACGCTTGTCAGTGGCGGAACGGTCACGGACGAAATTGGAAGGTCGTCAACGCCCATCATAGAAATCTGGTCCGGGACGCCGATGTTTTGCGCTTGAAGACCAAGCAAAACCCCAAGCGCAACGACGTCAGATAGGCATAAAATTGCATCTGGCTTGGTGTTTAGACCGCCGAGGTGTTTTGCAACGTCTACTCCGCCCTGATGGCTGATCTCGGTTTCGAAGGTTGAAAGATTTCCAGCGAAGGGAAAGGTTGTAATGCCTGCAAGGCGAGCTCGTGTGCGATCATTGTCGTGAACCGGGCCATGTACGACAGCAATGTCCCGATGTCCGAGATCTGCAAGGTGCTGCAATGCAAGTTGCGCCGCGGCTGCGTTATCATACCCGATGGTCGGCAACGGGTTTTCGGGGTCAAAGAAAGACGTAATGATTGTTGGCAACATAGTGCGCTCGATCAGATCGAGCAGCGCGGCATTGTGTGTGGCTCCGGTGATAATCAGCCCCTCAGCTCCGATATCCAGCAGGCTTTTGGCTTTCTTGGCTTCGATATCCAGATTTGCCTCGGTGGTTGCTACGATCAGTGACAATTGGTGGTCCGACAGCTTGCGCTCTAGCGCCGCAAGAAAGCGGGCAAAGATTGCGTTGTCCAGAGTTGGGACCAATGCGCCGACAAATCTAGTGCGTCCGGAGTTGATCGCGCGCGCGGCCGCACTTGGGACAAATTTGAGGTCAGCGATGGTGGCTTGAACTTTTTCCAGAGTATCTTTCTTAACCACACTCGGTTCGTTCAACACGCGCGACACCGTCGCGACAGACACGCCCGCAGCCTTTGCTACATCTCTGAGATTTGCGCGTTTTTTAGGCTCTGGGGCTTTTTGCATCGTAGGATTTGGTGTCCATTTCGCGGATTTCTGAGTAAAGAGTTGACATATGTAACTAGTTTCATCAACCTCTGTAACTAGTTACATTTTGGGAATTCAGCAGCGATATGCAGGGGTCATCCGTCTTACATGCGTTTACCAACTCGGGGTTTGACAGCCCTGGCCGCCTGTTCCCTGGGCTTCAAAACGCTTCTGACACCCGCATGCACATCCTTACCCCACGTGAGGCTGTTCGACTGGTCGCAAAGCACGGTGATTTGCTTTCGATAGAAGGGGTTGGTCCAAAGCAAGCACTGGATGTTGTGGCGTTCACCAATGATGGAAAGTCGGGACTGGCGGCGCTGAGTTTGACAGCAACCGGGCACGTCAAATGGGACGATTTTGATAGTACACAGCTCCTGACTTGGGTTACGGCGCATGGCGGCAGTCGGCAGGTTCCCTGTCACAGGCTGGACCATATACCCGAGCCGCTGATTCTCCGCGCAGACCACACGGTTACTGTCTGGGTGATCCGTACAACCGCGGTCACAGGGTTGATTGAAGGCAGTGCGACCGGGAACATCACAGTCTTGCACAAACCAGCAATGGTCAAAGGGCCGCCTTTGCCACCTTTGCTGGGTGATACACGGGACGAATTCACCGTGCAACGCGGTAGCGCTCTGGCCTATGAACTGAAGGCTGGAGAATTTGTTCAAATCATCGACATTGAAGGCCAGCAGTGTTCTGACTTCATGGCGCTGCGGACTGATGGGCTGGATCGTGGCCAGGAATGGATGATCGATTCAACTGCCACTCGGTCGATGGTGCGCCGTGCCTATCCCGGCCCCGGCTTGCTGGACAAGTTCTTTGATCGTGACATGCGCCCGCTGTTGAACGTAGTGCAGGATACCTGCGGTCGGCATGACACATTCGGACTAGCCTGTACCGCTCGCGGGTATGAAGAGCGAGGGTTCCCCGGCCATGTGAACTGTTCGGATAATATGTCAAACGCGTTGGCACCTTACGGCGTTTCACAGCGGGCTGCGTGGCCTGCAATCAACTTCTTCTGGAATACATGGATCGACCCGACGAACCATCACATACTAACCGAGGAATCCTACTCGCGTCCCGGTGACTATGTCGCCATGCGCGCGCTTGAGGATCTGGTTTGCGTCTCGACCGCCTGCCCGGACGACATTGATCCCATCAATGGCTGGAACCCGACCGATGTGCATGTACGCATCTACCGCCCCGAAACGCCCATCCGCCGTGCGGTTGCCTATCGTGAAAAGGAAGACGCGCCCATGTCGATCAGTCAGGAGTCGGCCTTTCACGACCGTCTGGCCCCGTTAACCCAGCATTTCGCACCTGCGCGCGACCTATGGGCGCCCGTCAGTTACCCTGCCCACGGCACGTTGGGTGAATACTGGGCCTGTCGCGAGGCGGTGACTGTTCAGGACATGAGCGGGCTTCGCAAATTCGATATTGTCGGCCCGGATGCCGAGGCTCTGATGCAATTGGCCACCACGCGCAATGTGGCGAAGCTACCGGTCTGGCGCGGGTCTTATACATTGATGTGTGACGAGAGCGGTTCGGTGATCGACGATGGCACCCTGTTCCGACTTGCGCCCGAAATCTTCCGTTGGTGTTGCGGCACCGAGGAAAGCGGGCGCGCGTTGCAAGAACTGGCCGATGCGCGTGGCCTGCAAGTGCGGATCCATGCGTTGCGTGGAGCAATGCCCAACCTGGCCATTCAAGGGCCAAAGTCGCGCGAACTGCTACGCAAGATCGCCTTTACGCAACCGCATGTGCCAGGCTTGGATCATCTGAAATGGTTCGGCGTCACCGTCGCGCGGCTACGTGACCGCGAGGGTGCGCCGTTTATGCTGTCACGCTCGGGGTATACCGGTGAGTTGGGGTATGAGGTCTTCTGTTCCAAATCCGACGCCGTTGCGATCTGGGATGCGGTGATGGCGGCTGGGGAAGAGTTTGGGATCACGCCAATGGGCTCGGCCGCCCTGGACATCATCCGGATAGAGGCAGGGCTGGCCGCGGCCAATGCCGAGTTTGCGCCGGGTGTCGATGCCTTTGAGGCTGGTCTTGGCTTCGCCGTCGATCTGACAAAAACTGAATTCACTGGAAAAGCCGCACTGGAACGCAACCTGCGCGAGCCACGTCGGGCGCTTAAAGGGCTTTTAATCGGATGCGATGATGTGCCAGCGCACGGTGCACCCGTCTATACAGGTGAACGGCAAGTAGGAGTGGTAACGTCTGCCACCCGATCACCGACGCTGGAACACGCAATCGCAATGGCACGGTTATCCATCGAACACGCGGAAAACGGCACTCAACTTGAGATCGGTCAACTCGACGGGCGGATGAAACGCCTGCGCGCCACCGTCTCGGATATTCCATTCATAGACCCGCAACGTAAGCGGGCGCGCGCCTGAAGGCGCATGCAACTCAACGCAACGGGAGAAAGTACATGAAAAAACTGAAACTTATTGCAACCTTGACCTTTGCTTTCGGCGCAACAACGGCGATGGCACAAGAAAAGGTTATGGTGGGCGAGCCCAGCTGGCCCGGTGCCAAAATAATGAGCCGTGTGATCGGCCAGATCATTGAGACCCGCTTGGGTGGAGAAGCTGGCTATGCCCCCGGAGCAAACGCGGTGATCTTTGCCGCCATGGATGGCGGTCGTGGTGACATCGACGTACACCCGGATGTTTGGCTGCCGAACCAGTCGTCCTTTACGGATGAATATGTCGATCAGAAAGGCACCGTAGGTTTGTCCTCAGGCAGTTACGAAGGCCGCGCTGGGATTTGCGTGCCAAACTACATGGTCGAAGATCACAACATCCGTTCGATCTACGACCTAGCGACACCCGTCGCGCAAGAGCTGTTTGACTCCGATGGCGACGGCATGGGTGAGGTCTGGGTTGGTGCCTCGGGCTGGGCCTCGACCAACACGTTCAAGGTGCGGGTGCGGGATTATGGGATCGAGACATTTCTGACGCCGACCACCGAAGACGAAACCGTGTTCTATTCCCGTCTGAAAGATCAGATCGACCAGAAGAAAGGCGCGGCCTTCTACTGCTACGCGCCACACTACGTACACGCCTTATATGATGTGACCATTCTGGAAGAGCCCGAGCACGACGCGGCCACCTACAAGATGGTTCAGCCCGATCAGGATGCCGATTGGTATAACAAATCCCATGTCAGCACGGGTGAACCGGTCAAAACCGTGACAGTGGCGCATTCGAAATCGCTGGAACAGCGCAACCCGGCAGCGGCCTCTTTCCTTGCCAATATCGACATGGATGCGGGAGAGCTAAGCGGTCTGACTTATGAAGTCGTGGTCAAGGGCCGTGACACGGATGAAGTCGTAGCCGAATGGATCGCCGCCAACGGCGATATCGTCGACGGTTGGCTGGGACTGACGACCAACTAAAGCCCATGCGCCCCTGACTATCGGGGGCGCGAACCAACACAATTCCAATGGGGCCAATATGACAGCGGAAATAGCAATCGACGCAAAAGGCGTGTGGAAAGTTTTCGGTACACGCTCGCAGGAGGCTTTGAACGCTATCCACAGCGAGGGCCTGAGCAAGGCTGAGGTGCTGGAGCGTTTCAACTGCGTTGTCGGCGTGGCTGATGCCAGCTTTGAGATCGAACGGGGCGAGCTGTTCTGCGTCATGGGCCTGTCGGGTTCGGGTAAATCGACCCTTGTGCGTCATGTGAACCGTCTGCTGGAGCCCACTGACGGCCATATCTATCTGGATGGCGAGGATGTGATGGGCCTAAACGATGAAGGTCTGCGCGATCTGCGTAACCGGCGCGTTGCGATGGTGTTCCAGAACTTTGGCCTGATGCCTCACCGCACAGTCCGCGACAATGTAGCAATGCCGCTCGAAATTCGCGGAACCGGGAAAGCACGCCGCTGGGAAGAAGCGGACCGGGTGCTGGAGCTGGTTGAACTGAACGGTTGGGAAGACAAATACGCACATGAGCTGTCAGGCGGCATGCAACAACGCGTGGGACTGGCCCGTGCGATCGCTGCAGACCCTGAAATCCTTTTGATGGATGAGCCGTTCTCGGCCCTAGACCCGCTAATCCGCAAGCAGTTGCAGGATCAGTTCATGGACCTCAGTCACAAGCTGAACAAAACCACGATGTTTATCACCCACGACCTGGATGAAGCAATCCGCATCGGCCACCGCATCGCGATCATGAAGGACGGGCGCATCGTGCAGATCGGCACGCCGGAAGAGATCATACTCAATCCCGCTGACGACTATGTGGCCGACTTTGTGGCGGGGATTTCGAAACTCAATATGATCTTCGCCCATGCGGTCATGAAACCGGTCGATGAGTTCGAGGCGCATCACGGCGAACTCCCGGAGGATGCCAAAGAGGCTCACCCAGATATGGATCTGTCCGACCTGATGAACCTCTGCGTGGACGGACATGGAGTCGTAGCTGTGACGCAGGATGGCAAGACGGTAGGTGTTATTAACCGCGCGGGTTTGATCCGCGCAATTCAGGACAGTCAGGCGTAAGGGCAACGATATGAAACATGTTGATACGCAACAGATCCAACCGGAAACCGCCGACCGTCTGAATGGGCTAATAGGAGATTTTGTCGGTCAGGGGAACGCCTATTACCAGAAGACCTTCGCCTACATGATGCAGGCCCCAGGCTATCGCTTTACTTTAAACACAGCTGCAGCAATCCTCGGGCCGATCTGGTTTGGTGCACGCGGGCTGTGGTCGTGGTTTCTCGGGTTTTTGGTTTTGGAAACGCTGGCCTACATCCAGATCGGTCTGGGTTTGTTTGGTGATCTTGGGCGCGAGTTCCGCGAGCGGGCGATACAGATCGAGCAGACACTGGAGCTGCGCCGACAGCAGATTGCAGCGGCGGAGCAATCCGGGTCGACCACGTTGGAGTCGTTGAAACGCGCGGCGGAATCACTTGAAGGAGCTCTGGCTGGCGCGCAGGAGGCCGCACGCACAGCGGACTCGACCGGTGTCACGTATCTGATCATTGGGATCGCCCTTCTGCTGGCAGTCAAGTTTTTAGCTGCTTCGCTGGCCAACTGGACGCTTGAAGGTCAATTCGCGCGCTGGCGTTCAGACCCAAGTGTAGCCCATGGCTGGTCTATCTCTCGGCTGATTGTGGCGACGGCGTTGACCGCTGTGGTGGTGATCCTGTCCATGATCAAATTTGCACAACCGGACGCGGTGGCTGTGCTCAAGACCTTCCCAACCAACCGGGACTGGCGTCTGAACGTAGGCGATGGTGTGCAAGCGGTGTTCGAGTGGACCAAGACTGCCGGGCGCGGCTTCTTTGATGGGCTGACCTATGGGATGCGCACCCTGCTGGACTGGATCGAGGTTGTGCTGGTCGATACCCCCTGGCCGGTCGTAGCTTTGGTGATCATCATGCTGGCTTACCTGTCGGCTGGTCCCCGTGTGGCGATCTTCACCGGAGCCGCGCTGGCCTATCTAGGCCTGCTGGATTTTTGGGAAAAGGCGATGACTACAATCGCCCTGTTGGGCGCCGCGGCGCTGATTTCGATCACGCTGGGCATTCCATTGGGTATCTACTGCGCCCGTCGCCCACGTGCTTTTGCCATCGTGCGGCCCATTCTAGATTTCATGCAGTCAATGCCCTCCTTCGTCTACTTGATCCCGGTGGTGGCTTTTATTGGATCTGGAAAGCCTGCAGGCGTAGTTGCAACCATGATTTTCGGTAGCCCTCCGGTAATCCGCTTTACCGTACTTGGCCTGCAACAAGTCCCTGAAACTGTGCGGGAAGCCGCTTTGGCCTTTGGAGCAACGCCTCGTTACCTGCTATGGCGGGTAGACCTGCCCTTGGCGCACAAAACCATCATGGCAGGTGTGAACCAGACTATCCTGATGTCTCTGGCAATGGTTGTTGTCGCCTCGCTGATCGGTGCCAAGGGTTTGGGCGAGGACGTGCTAGAGGCACTGCAATACGCAGCGGCGGGACAAGGAATTCTGGCCGGTTTGGCAATCTTGTTCTGCGCGTTAATCTTAGATCGGATTGTGGCCGGACGAAAATAACAATTGTGGCAAACGCACGATCATCCGTCTGAAGTTCTAGGTGTGTTTTCAAAGCCAGTAGGTGGCGGGCGCTGCCTGAAGAGCAATCCGATGCTTTGCCCATATCTCTCAAAAAAGGCTGAGAAACATCCGGTGCATTAATCTAAAGAAAAGTCCAATAGTGTCCTCGGATCAGTACCGGGTTACAACGACTGCGACCGCAGCGAACACCACACCAATCAAAAGAGCCTTTGTATTCATTGAAGAACGATCGGGCAGTTTAACCCGAAGAGATAGAGCTATAATCACGCCCCCCGTTAACCCGGTCGCGATTGAATAGAGCATGCTACTTTTGTCCGCGTTGAGACCGATTAATATGCCGACCGTAAGTGAAGCGACAAAATATGTACGTAACCATCCAGACATATGCCCGGGGTGGGTTTTATAGAGATAAATATTCACTCCAAATAAATGCAGCGAATAGGCCAACGTTCCTATGACGTACAGTTCAGGCGAAGTTGCGGTTGCTTGCATGACTGTAATGGCAAGCAAGCAGTTATAGGTTCCGAGTGCCACTGTATCCAAGCCAAGAGACAACCTGTTGTCGACCCCTATCTCGCGACCGGCTTCCAACAAGTAGTAAGCGAGAAATCCTAGCAGAGAGTAACCATACAGCGAGTGTTCCCATTTCCCGGTTGCAGCTAAACCGGCTGACAATTCACCGATTTTTGGCAGCAAGAATAGGAAAGCATAGCCAAGTCCGATCCCTGATGAAAAATCAGATAGCCAGCTTGCCGGGGCCGGGAATCTGCGGAAAAAGGACACGCAGAAGACGTGAACAGTACCAATGACTGCAATCGATGTTATCGCGAGGTATGTCGGCGCTTCGAACACGGCTAAGATCCAACGAACATATTACAAGCAGATGAGACACTCGTTGTGATCAAAAGCACAACCCAGAAAGTGAAGAAGGTGCGATAGCGGCTTTCTCAGAATGCCCACCGACTAGTTTTTTGAGTACCGATCGTACTGAACGATCAACGGCAGCTTTTGTCTGCTTAACAGCCAATTATTCAAGTTTGCCAAACACGTGCCTCGAGCCCATCGCGCCCAATGACGCAAGGATTGCCAATGAAAAAGAAGCACGGAAAGCGAGAATTACATGGTTGAAGGCGTGCCTTGAAACAAACACTTGTACAGGCGCTCGGCCTTGCCGAATTGAACCCGGTGCGTTCACAAGCGCATGGCCTTGTAACCCCCAAGAGAGCCTGGACCATGCGTCTCTTTCGGAAGCCTTGCTGCCAGTGAGTTAAATAAACTCAGATCAAAACGTTATTTGGCCTCAAAAACCATCTCGCCCTCGACGAACGTCTTTAATATCTGCGTCTCACTGACCTCCGAGATCGGAATTTCAAATAGGTTGCGGTCAAGCACGATGAAATCGGCAAGCTTGCCTGTTTCGATTGAGCCAAGCTCTTCTTCCGCAAAATCCAAGTATGCAGAGTTGATTGTGCGGGCATCAATTGCCTGCTTCAGCGTGATCGCTTGGCCCACCGCAGGATCGGGTGGACTCGTGTCAGCCACAGGATCGATACGGGTCACGGCCGCCTCGATCGATGCCAATGGGGTCTGCATGAACAACGGACCATCAGAAGCGATAACGACCCGTCCTCCGGCGTCAGCCACAGAGCGCATTGGGAAAACCCTCTGCGCGCGTTCCGGGCCAACCACGCGGTTGACGACATCGTTGTGGGGGTTCGAAAACCATAGTACTGGCGAGAATTCCGGTGTCAGATCGAGTTCTACCAGTCTTGGCATGTCATCTTCCGATATGAAAAACGAATGGGCAAGCTGGTAGCGGCCTTTCAGCTCGCCCAGTTGGTTTCGTGCGATTTCCATTGCGTCCAGAACAAGCCTAGCACCGCGATCACCCACAGTGTGGAAAACCATGCCTTTCATACCTTGTTCTTCAAACCGGATAATGTCGGCCACAAGTTCCTCTTCGGTGAAAAAGATTAGCCCATAGTCGCCCTGACCAGAAGCAAGAGGATCATACTTTGAAACCGCGTCAGATTGGGACTGTTCCGCTTTCGAGGCGTTCGTCAGGAAAGGTTCCAGCATCGCTCCGGTTTCAGTCGGAATGCCATCGATATTGACCTTAATAAAGGTTGGGTCCAGCCGTGGCGCGATCAAGTCTTGAAACGTGTCGATTGCAGCACGTTGGTCTTCCACGGATTGATATGCCCGCGTCGGAGAATCGTAGGTCCACGCCACACTAACCCTGATCGGAAGCCCCTCGGTCGTTGCAAGCCGATGTAGCGCCTGCACATTTATCAATTCGCTATGCATGTTTCTGGCAGATGTCACACCCATTGAGGCAAGCAAGTGTAGCACGTCCCTTGCGCCATCAACGTGGGTTTCGATATCCAGCCCGCGTAGAAATGGCATCGCGTAAAGACCCATCGCGGCCTCTTTCATGTAGCCTGTTGCTTCTCCTGTTTCTGGATCCCGCACAATGATCCCGTTCCGTGGGTCCGGTGTATCGACATCAATACCGCTATCGATCATCGCCGGTGTATTCAGCACTGCCTCGTGCCCGGTTGCAGTGATAATATAGGCCGGAATATCAGAGACTGCCTCATCAAGCCAAGTCGTGTTCGGTTCTCCATCAAACAGCTCGTTGGCCAATCCAGATCCAAAAAGGTATTCGAGATCTGGGCGCGCAGCTACAAATTCGCGAATCAACTCCGTTGCCGCTTCCGGGTCGGCATCGCCCGGGAGTAGGATCACCTCGTCAGACAATGCCGCAGCAACGTACCAATTGCGGAAATGAACATGGATGTCATAAAGGCCCGGCAATACCATCGCACCCGCAAGGTCGATCGTTTCAGTCTCGCTCCCAGCCAGCGCAACGACTTCTTCTGCTGAACCGACAGCAATGAAACGTCCATCCTCAATCGCAAACGCCTGGGCCCATTCTTGTTCAGGGTTGACCGTATAGACCTGCGCATTGGTGTATATGGTGTCGGCGGTTTGAGCGTGTACTGCCGTCGTCGCAAGGGCGATTAATGCAACGGGCGCTAACAGGAAGCGAAATGAGAAGGCCATGGGGCTATCCAATCATTGTGCAAACATTGATCCTCGCCAACGCAGGGATTGGCTGAACGGGACCCTCAAGCAAGCTTCCGAGCAATGCGCGCGCGCCCATCTGATGCACAGCGTTGAATATCTTGATACTATTAGCAACTTAAATTACCGCGATTCAGTTCTGAAATTTACCCTTGCTTTGTCCGCAAGCGGGGCCTTCAGCTCCGGGTCGTCGAAGGTCAGCTTTCCTTAGCCTGACCACTTTTTTTGCTTTTTTCTTTGATCTGAGAGCGGACATTAAAACAGTTAATCGCTAATAGCGGCAAAGTCTGCAAAGCTAGAATTGCAAGGCGCAGGTTTGAAGGCCTGGTTTGGGCTGCGGCGAGTTGCTGATCTTAAATCATCCCAAGATCCATCTCAGGCCTTCATCTTAAAGTTAGATGGCTGCTGCAATGGAGGGCGGCCGAGCATTTGCCAATCCTAACGGTGCTGAGTCGCAATTTCTCTAAAGCTTCCGTTATCGATGTTGAGCACAACAATCTAGGAGATGGCTTATGGAGTTATTGTTAGACCAACTTCTTCAGACAAACTCCTAAGTGTACCATCGTGACAATGCCAAAAGCGGAATATCCCCACAAACGGAAAATTGATGTTATATAGATAAATAGGAATATAAATTCTTGAGTTGTAGGTCATCGGCACCACCGCGCTATCTTGATTTAGGAGTTCCACATGCTTCGAGCTTTTGTTTGTTCTATCTCACTAGGGCTGGCATCATCGACTGTCCTTGCAGATGCTGTTCCAAGTGAAGAAGCCGCGGCAGGCTTGTTCTCAGATCAACCGTATTCCCCGTATGCCGAACGCACTTTCCCCGAGCGACCGCTGTGGGGAGACACGCATCTTCACACCGGGCTTTCGCTGGACGCAGGTGCTTTTGGGAACACTCTGTTGCCTGATGAAGCATGGCGTTTTGCAAAAGGTAAACAGGTTACTTCTTCAACGGGTCAACCAGTAAGACTGGCCCGGCCTCTGGACTGGATGGTTCTTACGGATCACACCGACCTAATGGGATTCGCCCCTGACCTTCAGGCTGGCAAGCCAGGCGTTCTTGCCGATCCGAAAGGTTTGGAATGGTACGAAGGTTACAAGGCAGGCGGCGAAGAGGCCGGCAAAGCGGCGTTCGATATCATTACCAATTTCTCGCAAATGACCCTGCCAGAAGTCCTGCTGGACTCCTACAGCCCGGGTGCTGACGCTTTTGCTTTTACATGGGAGCAAATCGTTCTGGCTGCGGAAGAACATAACGACCCCGGCAATTTCACGGCGTTCATAGGGTTCGAGTGGACTTCTGTACCCAAGGGCTTCAACCTGCACCGGAATGTTATGCTGCGCGATGGGCCCATCAGGGCGCTTCAGATGGTGCCGCCAGTCACGCAACCGCCCTTTGGTGATACCGACCCAAGAACGCTGTATGCATGGCTAGATGACTATCAAGAAAAAACGGGTGGTCGCGCGGTAGCTTTCGCCCATAATGGCAACCTGTCGAACGGATGGATGTTCCCGACCGAAGACACCTATCACGGTGGCAAGGTCGACGAGGAATATGTGGCTGCCCGCGCAAAATGGGAACCCCATTACGAAGTCACTCAGATCAAGGGCGATGGCGAAGCGCACCCCTATCTGAGCCCCGACGACGAATTCGCGGATTACGAAAACTGGGACGTTGGCAATCTCGACATAACCGAGCTGAAAACCGATGACATGCTGGCCGGCGAGTACGCCCGAGAAGCCTTGAAGCGCGGTTTGTTGTTGGAAGAGAAGTTCGGCGTGAACCCATATAAGTTTGGCATGGGTGGCGCGACGGACAGCCATACGTCTCTGGCAACTGCTGAGGAAGACAACTTCTTCGGAAAATCCGTCAGCGTTGAACCTTCGGCCACGAGAATAAAGCATCCTTTCATCGCCAACGATCTTGGCGAAATTCCTGGCGACCTCCTTGTAGCTTCCGGGTACACGGCCGTTTGGGCGACCGACAATACTCGCGCTGCGATCTTCGATGCGTTCAAGCGGCGCGAAACCTACGCGAGCACTGGACCGCGGATTGGTCTACGGTTCTTTGGCGGATGGGATTTCCTCGACGCTGATGTCGAAACTCGCTTCCTTGCGGATGTGGGCTACACAAAAGGTGTTCCAATGGGTTCGGATCTGCGACCTCGCGAGGGTGAAGGTCCACCCACATTCCTGATCGCCGCTCTACGCGACCCGGTCGGGGCCAACCTGGATCGTGTACAGGTGATAAAGGGATGGCTCGATTCCGAAGGTGCTTTGCAGGAAAACGTCTATGACGTGGCATGGTCGGACAACCGTGTTGCCGATCAAAACGGCAAGATCCCTGCGGTTGGGAATACCGTGGATCTGGAAACCGCCAGCTGGACCAATACAATTGGAACCGCCGAACTGGTAACCGTTTGGTCTGACCCTGATTTCGATCCAAATGCGCGGGCATTCTATTACGTACGTGCGCTCGAAATCCCAACCCCACGCTGGGTGTTGTACGACAAACTGAGGTTTGGTGCGGAGCTGCCGGAAGATGCGGTACTTACGCATCAGGAGCGCGCGTATTCCTCGCCGATTTGGTACACGCCGGCAGATTGACCTTACTTCGTGCAGATTTGGGGACCCAGATCGCAATCACTAACTCGGGACGCTCTTATGATAAGCGGCGCACCTTGAGTTGCAATTCCTTGTGTTATTCAACTGCCTGATGCCAGCATAAAACATAATGCCGTATCGCGTTTCACGCAGGAGCCTTCATGCGAATAGTGAAAGAACCTCTGTTCCATTTCTTCTTGATCGGAGCTGCCATATTCATTTGGTTCCACATAATATCACCAGATAACGACGCCGCTGCAGATCCGGAGACGATAGCGATAAGCGAAAGTGATGCCGCGCTGTTAGCTTCACAGTTCGAAGCGAGGTGGAAACGCCAGCCAAGCGGTTCTGAGCTACAAGCGTTGGTCGACGCTTCAATTCGCGAAGAAGTTTTAGTTAGGGAAGCAAGGAAGCTTGGCTTGGAACGCGGAGATAGCGTGATTAGATCGCGGCTGAGCCAAAAGATGGATTTTCTGACCGAAGCCATCGCCGCTTCAGTTATTCCAGAAGACGAAGATCTAGAGGCTTTCCTCCAACAAAACACGGACCGCTACGCGACACCCAATAAGGTCGCGTTCACTCAAGTTTTTCTTGGTGAAGGACCAAGTGAGACCGAGATTGAAAGGGCACTGGCCGCCTTGCGTGCGGAACAAGAGACTTCCGGCTTGGAAAGCGCGACACTGCTGCCTGCATCAATGCCCCTAACCGCGACACGGGTAATCGACTCGGTCTTTGGAACCGGATTTTCCAATGGTCTCGCCAATCTCGAAAAAGGTCAGTGGATGGGGCCGGTCCAATCGGGTTACGGCATCCATCTGGTGAAAGTGCTTGCCATTGAACCAAGCCGGATACCTCGCTTGCAAGAAATCCACAGTGTGGTGCTTCGTGATTGGCGTCGCGCCATGAGCGAAGATTTGGCGCAGGCGCAATACGAGGCTCTTGCCGACAATTATGAGATCACAGCACCCGATCTCACAGGTCAGGTCAAATGAATTTCATACTCAGCTTGATGTTTGCTCTGCTGTTCGCGTGGCCCACGGGGTACGCCAACGCGCATGCGCTTGATCCGGGATACTTGGAAATTCGACAAATCACTACGGACACTTGGAGTGTTAATTGGCGAAAACCAGATGTTTATGGTCAACCAATGGCGATTGATGCGGTGTTACCGGATGGCTGTACACCCTCACACGGCCCTGACCCAATCTCCGATGGGCGAGCGTGGGTTTCTTCCTGGGTTGTCGAATGCCGTGCTGAGATCGCGGGCCAATCCATCGAGATCGACGGACTGGCGGCACAAAAGAACGACGTTTTGGTCCGTGTGCATCCTCTGCACGCCGAGCCTGCCACGCTTCGTTTCACCCCGGATGCTGCCATCCAAAACATACCTTTTGAACAGACAACATGGTCTGTTTTCATAGCCTATTTTCAGTTGGGTTATGAACACATACTAGAAGGCTGGGATCATCTGCTCTTCGTCTTCGCCCTATTTATTTTGGTCCCTGATCCGTGGAGACTGGCGGGAGCAATCACGGCATTCACCTTGGCACATTCAATAACACTGGCACTGGCAACGCTGGGATTTCTGAATGTCCCCGGCCCGCCGGTCGAGGCCGTCATTGCGCTTTCTATCGTTTTTTTGGCGATGGAAATTGTTAAGGGCGGCGACGGGCGTTTTCGACTTTCAAAACAAAAGCCCTGGATCGTTTGTTTCGGGTTTGGGCTTTTGCACGGCCTTGGTTTTGCAGGCGCTTTGGCCGAGATAGGACTTCCCTCCAACGATATTCCTGCAGCCTTGTTTGCCTTCAACCTAGGCGTCGAAGCTGGTCAGTTGAGCTTTGTCGGAGCTTTGGCACTTCTTGTCGCGATCTGGCGATTGATGGCACGTCCAGTTAGCCAAAGGGCGACTGTGATTGCCGCTTATGGCATCGGGTCGGTATCGATGTACTGGCTCATAGAACGTTTAAGTGGGTTCTAAAGCGATTTACCTCGATGTCGTTGAGGTGGTAGATCGGCTCAAGGCACTAGTCGATTGCGAAGCGCGCAAATTGACCGGATGCAGGTGCAACCGCGCAGAATAGGTTGCGAAAAAAAGCCCACTTCATCGCATGCCCAACTTTAGTTTACCTAAGCGGCCATAGTTGCTACATATCCAAACTGTGGATCAGGAATGGGCGTGGAGAACCTGCCGCGTTTGACGATCACCATGAGCTTTACTGGAGGGCGGCAAAATCACGGACATGGCCTGCTCCCGGAAATCATGAATGCAAATCTCCGGGTGCTTATGGATACTATGATTATTGGCGAGAACGCGCAGGGCCAGATCGGAAGGGCTACTATGCGCTTCGATCAGGTAATTGGCCCCTGCTATCGCTAAATAGCGAGGCTGATGCGTCGCCTGGCTCTCCACAGGCAACCTGGTTGAACGAAATTATTGCCGCAAACCCGGATGCTTGCATTGGTGACTTTTATCACAAACCTGCCTACTCAACCGTTCCGAGGGGCGGCTCCGACGCAAAAGCACTTTTTAAAGTCCTGGCGGATTCCGGTGTTTTATTTGTGTTATATGGGCATAACCATTTTACGAGCGCACCGAGCCGACGGATGGAAATGGGAGGCCCGCCAAGGGTGGCACTATGAATTTCATCTCAGGCGCTGGAGGGAATACAGAAACCGATCGATTAGAACGCGCCGCTTTTGCGGATCAGTTGATCACCAATGCTCCCGGCGTTTTGAAACTAGATTTTTCCAGCGACGAGGTGACTTGGACGTATGTAAATGGTGAGAAAGAAACCAAAGCCGATGCTGGCAAATTTGCATATGAAAAAGCACTTTGAGTGCGGACTTGTTAAACAACTAACGTTAGCCATTCTATTTGAATTCATGGTAATTGCGGCACGCATACTTCAGCGAGCACCTTCAAACCCGCTCGCCATAAATGGGATAAAGCAAACGACAAGCGATGTTTAACGGGTTTTACATGAAGCGATCTTTGGTTGAGTGGTCAGTTCTCCTGCGGACCAAGCAAACCATTACTTCAATCGCCGGATAGCGGTCGATGCCTACCAGTATCACGATTGGGCGAATGACCCCAGGAATGCTTTTGAAGTACTTGACGGAGTTTGGTCTGGTCATTCCCAAACGCCATCCCGCGCCACGGTGAAGCGTAGTTAATCTGACAAAACCTTTCAGTTGTGCTCTGCTAAGAAAGCCAATGCGTCTCTCTCGAAACGCGGCCACTCTGGGTCGTTGTCCGGCATGGCATGGTTAGAGCTTTCGTAGGCGATGAACTTCGCGTTGGGCAATCCCTTTGCGAACAGCCGTCCCTGATCGACCGGTTGCATCCTATCTCCCGTCGCATGACAAACTAGGCACGGCACTTCAACCTTTGACAATGTTTTCTGGATATCAATTTGGTCGATCACATCGCGATACCGTCCCATGTTTTCGGGCGAGATCATTTGGCTCATGTCTTTTGCATATTGCCGCCGGGCTTCTTGGCTCGCGCCTGGCACAATGATCTGCGCCATCAAATCGCGTAGAGACGGATACTCGTCGTCCCACCCTGCATTCATCATGTGTTTCATAGCCAGAGCCCGCTCCACATCCTTCGGAGACTTACGTTTTGCTCGTCCTACTGGGAAACCACCGATCATAACAATTGCCGAGACCCGGTCTGGTCGACGGGCTGCAAAGGCGGCGGCTACAGCAGACCCCTGTGAAATCGCAAGGATTGGCGCGCGCTTTAAACCAGCCGCGTCGTAAACGGTTTCCAAGTCATCAACGAACCTATCGAACGTGCAAGTTTCTGCATCCCAGTCGGAAAGACCGTTGAGCCGTGCATCAAATCGAATTAGTCGGTGATGTTGCGCAACCGAAGTGCAAATTGGAGCCACCGCAGGATTGCGCCAGTCCAGTTCTAGATGTCCAATCCAACTTGGTGCTTTAACAACCGGGGATCCGTCACCCACTACGCTCCAAGCCAGACTAATGCCGTCATCAGTTTGACAGTAGCGGATTTCTTGTGTTTTGGCGAAATCAACTCGTGACTTTGATACACCTTCATCAGTGAAATTAATCGACAATACCTCAATCGGCTGTGCAATACCTTTGAGTGTCCGCAGTCCCTCTCTGTGCAATCGGTTGGCATAATCCGACCCGGCAAGATCGCAGAGTACTTTTGAGACCAGAATGCCACCGGGTTCAGCTGCCGCTTGGAGACGTGCCGCAATGTTTACGCCGCCTCCGAAGATATCTTCACCGTCCACAGTGACATCGCCTACATGCAAGCCTGCTCTAAGCTGAATGCGTTCTGGAACCAAATATGGATGGTCTGGCTCTCTAAGGTGGGATTGAATCGCGATTGCCCCTTCGAGTGCGTGACTCGCTGACGGAAATTCTATTAGTGCCCCATCGCCAAGAAGTTTGACCACCCGGCCATGGTGCTGTCCGACGATTGGTGTCACCAAATCGCGGTACAGCGTGTTCAGTGTTTTGAGCAGTGCCTTTGAGCCACCCTGCATCATCCGACTGAAGCCGACGACGTCGAGAGACAGGATTGCAGCAAGGCGACGTTGGCTCATGGTTATTTCCCGCAAGATTGCTCGAAAACTCTACCACGCCCATAAGATGTTAGAATCGATAACTTGTCAGAAGGCGTGTTTTTTGCTTCGAGATTACCGTTCGCAAGGTCTCTAAAAGTCGGAAAATCGGAGATACAGTCACGTAAAGTGCCTGCAGATACGTCTTTTTGCGAAAGGCCGTTTTGTCCGAGTCTCTGTCCTTGCCTCGATCTTGATGAGCTTACGCAGACGGAAGAACCGGACCTGAAAGACTGAAACCTCGAACCGGAGACAGCCAAGAACCGCATAGCGAAGACAGGCGTCATCAGACAGAAGCGCCCACATGACAACAGTGAGCGCAAATCAGCTAAAAGAATGAGCAGGTACTCCATTTCTCGCCAAATTGCGGCGTCGCTATCGACTCAAGGCGTTCCATGATAAACTTAGCGAATTTAGTGGGGGAAAATCCCGATGGAGTACTACGACCTCGGCGACTACACTCGTAAGATTTCAACGTCGTCAGATAACGCTCAGAGATGGTTTGATCGGGGCTTGGCGTGGACATATGCCTATAATCACGAAGAGGCGATAGTTTGCTTTCAAAAGGCTCTTGCCGCCGACCCCGATTGTGCGATGGCGCATTGGGGCATCGCGTATTGCATCGGACCTAACTACAACAAGCCTTGGGAAACTTTTGAGGACGACGAGAAGCCCGACTGCATCGCATTGGCAAGTGCATCAATCGAAGCCGCTACCGTGCTTTTAGATCGATTGACACCAATTGAACGTGCCTTGATCGAGGCGATCCCATCCCGCTATCCGAGTTCGCCAGACGTAGAGGATTTCAGACCCTGGAATGATGCCTTTGCTACCGCAATGCGCAAAGTCCATGCCGAATTCAGCAATGATCTGGACGTGTGCGCCGTCCTTGCCGAGGCTATCATGAACCGGACGCCTTGGCAGCTTTGGGATTTACCGACCGGGAAGCCAGCCGAAGGCGCAGACACGCTTGAGGCAATTGGCGTGCTCGACACAGCGTTCTCCTCTCTTCCTGGCGCATGGGAACATGCTGGGCTTCTGCACATGTATATCCATCTGATGGAAATGTCCCCGCACCCCGAAAGGGCGCTGCGCCATGGCGATGCGCTCAGCACACTGATTCCGGACGCCGGGCACCTACTGCATATGCCTACTCATGTCGACGTTTTGTGCGGTGACTACATGAACGTGGTGCTTCGCAATCAAGCGGCCATCGTTGCCGACAGGAAGTTTCTGAAGCACGAAGGCCCCGACAACTTCTACTCCGTTTATCGCTGCCACAATTACCACTTCAAGATCTACGGAGCGATGTTCCTCGGACAACCGAGTGCAGCGATCGAAGCGGCGGAAGAATTGATTGCGACATTACCTGCGGAGACCCTTCGCCCCATGGCTGACTGGTTCGAAGGTTTCATCCCTATGAAGCAACATGTTCTGATCCGGTTCGGACGCTGGCAAGAGATACTCGATCAGGACCTGCCAGTGGATGAAGAGCTTTTCTGCGTCACTACCGCCATGATGCGGTACGCGCGAACCGTTGCCTTGGCGAACCAGCACAAGATCACTGAAGCCGATGGTGAAAAGGTAAAGTTTTATGAAGCTTTGGATCGGGTGCCTGAAACCAGAATGCTGTTCAACAACACGTGCCTCGACATCTTGAAGGTTGCTGAGCAAATGATGCTAGGTGAGCTAGCCTATCACAAGGGAGAGCACGAGAGCGCTTTCGAGCATCTTCGCAGATCGGTCGAGATTGATGATGCGCTGCCCTATGACGAACCCTGGGGTTGGATGCAGCCCACTCGGCATGCGCTCGGCGCTTTATTATTGGAGCAAGGCCATATGGTGGAAGCGGAAAGCGTCTATCGCGCCGACCTTGGTCTGGATGCAACGCTTAGCCGGGCCTGCCAGCACCCAGGCAATGTCTGGAGCTTGCACGGCTTGTACGAATGCCTGACTCGGCGCGGTGAAACGGTTGAAGCGCCCCAAATAAAACTACAACTGGACAAGGCCGCTGCCCGAGCCGAAGTGCCAATCAAAGCATCATGTTATTGCCGGCACAAGGCTTTGGCAGCCGAGTAATCGGCTGCCAGAAGGACAGTCTGAGTCAAAAGCAACATCTACTTTACCCGCAATGCGGGCTTCAAATCGAGTTGGCCGAACGGCCGCATAGAATCCAAAACTCTAAAACGCAGCGCCCTAGCCGATTGCCGCTATGCAGCAATATCGTTGACTCTGCTCTCTCGGGTGTCTTATCGCTGTTGTCATGATGAAATCGTTCTTTGCACTCCAGGACTATTATCCTCAGCTTCGATAGCTGCGGGTGCTTCATCATTAGTTTCCGCTGCCCCTGACAGCGGTCAACAAACAATCGACCTTGTGCCGGGCGGCAAATTTAAAGGTCGAAAAATGAACAACAACAGAAGAAATCAAAACACTTCACTAGGTATCGTGGGGTTTGGTGCGTTCGGACAGCTTGCAGCCCTTCATCTTAGCCAGCACTTCGAAATATCTGCTTACGATCCGTCCCCAGACGTTGCCAAGGCCGCAAAGCAACTCGGAGTACGTCTGTCATCATTATACTCAGTATCGCAGGCTGACGTGGTCCTCATTGCTGCACCAGTATCCTCATTTGAGCAAGTTGTCAGCGAGATCGCGGCTGCTTGTAAGCCCAGCGCGCTGATTGTTGATGTAGGCTCAGTAAAGGTAGTTCCCTCGGAAATCATGCGGCGGCGGCTACCGAACGATGTAGACATAATCGCGACCCACCCCTTGTTTGGTCCTCAGAGTGCTGCGACAGGTATTAAGGGTTTGAAAATTGCCGTCTGCCCCATTCAGGGAAGGCAACATGCCAGACTTGCTGCGTTTTTGCGCAAGACACTGGGTCTGACTGTCATCATGACAACTCCAGAAGATCACGACCAAGAAGCGGCAGTAGTCCAAGGGCTCACGCACCTCATCGCCAAAGTGCTTCTGCGAATGGGACCGCTGCCAACGCGCATGACCACGAAGAGTTTTGACTTGCTGTCTGAGGCGATTTCCATGGTTCAGCACGATGCGCCAGAAGTATTCGAAGCGATTGAGAAGGCCAATCCCTACGCCGAGACCGTCCGACGACGGTTTTTTGATTTGGCCGCAAGTCTGAGTGTAGAGCTGGAGGCAGCATTTGATTACACCGCCAACAACAAAAACGGACGTTGAATACCTGTCGGATCTCGAACAACGCATAGTGAAAGCGTCGGGCGAACTGGCCTTTTTCTTTAAGGCCTTTCCAAAATGCATCCCGAAGGGTGACGGGTCCGCAATGCAAAACGGTTTTTCTACCATGTCTCTCGCGAAACCGAAAAAGGCCGATGCGTCGAAGCGGTCCACTTTGGATGTTTCGCGCAGGACAAAGGTTAGATTGTTGTAACGCGATGCGGCTTCTTACAGTTCATCAAGATGCACTGCTTTGCTCCTGCCTCGGACGGAGTAGATTCGCGTAACCGGGCCGCCCTCCGGCTGCAGCGCCCCCGCTATTGCGGAAAGCTTAGGACGCAAAGGTCAAATTCAACTGATGCCCAACGTTGGCAGCGCCTTCCGATGTCGAAAGTACCCTGCTTTTCTGGTCTGACTATGACGGTTGGATCAGGTTTGTGTGACATTCAACAGGAAAGTTGTGCGATACATAGTTTTACCCTCCAATGACACTTAAGTCATTGACTATTAGTCATTCGGTAATTCTTCGGCGTACAGGTTTTGCCGTTTGCGGCTCAAAAGCCTTCCACAACAAAGGTGCGTCTAGAAAGCCGTCACTACGTTAATTGCGGTGCAAGTTGGAGGAGCGTCCACGTCGAGCCATAGGACGAAATGAAGTCCGTCATCTGATCAAAAAATATTTACTCTTCAAGCCAGAAGACACCACGCGATGGGGTTTCAGAAGAAAATACAGTTTCAATTGAACCTGTTCAGATCATCAAACCATGTCCCGAGCTTAGATTGTGCCAAATTTTGGATTTCATCCTTCAATTCCGAAACCAATTTCAAGTATCAGCACTAGACTGTTACAGCCTGCAGCAACTCACCGCGTGTCACGTCTTCCCTGGTGCCGTTGCTTATGACTTCTCCTCGTCGCAACGCGATAAATCTGTCGGCAAGTTCATAGGCAAAGTCAAAGTATTGCTCCACTAGAATGATTGCTATTCCTCTCGTGGTTCTGAGGTGTCGGATGACTTCGCCTATCTGTTGGATGATGTTGGGCTGAATACCTTCGGTCGGCTCGTCCAACAGAAGCAGGCGTGGTCGTGTTATCAATGCCCGTGCAATCGCCAGCTGTTGCTGCTGACCGCCAGAAAGGTCACCTCCGCGACGGTTTTGCATCTGTTTGAGGACCGGGAACATATCAAATATATCACCTGGAATGAAATGTTCGCTGGCAGGCAGACAGGCATATCCCGTTTCAAGATTTTCGCGAACTGTGAGCAAAGGAAATATCTCACGACCTTGTGGGACATAGGCCACACCTTTCCACGCCATTTGATGAGCAGGCAGGACGCCCAGAATTTCCCCGTCCAGTTCCAGACTGCCGCCCGATCGCGGATGCGTACCTGATATTGCTTTCATAAGGCTGGTTTTCCCGACACCATTGGTCCCCATGACGCAAGTCACTTCACCTTGTCTGGCTTCCATGGAAATCCCGTTGAGGATTTGCGAATGCCCATAATGCAAAGTCAGTTCTGTTAGCTTCAGCATTGTTTAGCGCCCTAGATATACGTCGATGACGTCATGGTTAGATGTCACGTGATCAAGACTGCCTTCAGCCAAGGCGGACCCTTCGTGTAGAACCGTGACTTTGCAATTCAGGCGTCGTACAAATTCCATATCGTGTTCCACCACTACAACGGCACGGGTTCTGGCGGCTTGTACTAGCAAGTCGGTGGTGTGTTCGCGCTCCTGCGGTGTCATGCCAGCGGCAGGCTCGTCCACCAGCAAAAGTCGTGGCTCCTGAGCCAGCAGCATGCCAATTTCCAGCCACTGCTTTTGACCGTGGCTCAGTTCACCAGCTTTGCGGCTTAAACTCTGATTCAGACCGATTTCAACAGCCAGACCTTCAACTTTTTGCAAATCGTCAGTGGAGGTTCGATAGAAAAGCACGTGAAGCCAGCCACGTTTGTTCTGAAGCGCCATCAACAGGTTTTCCTGCACGGTCTGGTCTTCGAAAACCGTAGGTTTCTGGAACTTCCTTCCGATCCCAGCCTGCGCGATCTTTGCCTCGGACAGCCCCAACAAAGATACCGATTTCTCCCCCCAGATGACACGTCCTTCATCGGGCCGGGTTTTACCTGTAATGATGTCCATGAACGTGGTCTTGCCTGCCCCGTTTGGGCCGATCACGGCGCGAAGCTCGGCCTCGCCGATCTGAAACGACAAGTTGTTGATAGCACGGAAACCATCGAAAGTGACCGAAACGCCGCTAACCTCAAGCAAAGTGCTCATTCGATGGCCTCCTTCTCGCGCAGAGCGCCGTCATCCGGTCCCAGATTTGCCCCATGCCTGTCCGGGTGGCGGCTGTCGGTCCACAAGTCGAACAATCCTCCGATACCCTGCGGGGTGAACAGCGTAACCAACACAAAAGTTATGCCCAATAGCACCTGCCACCAGTCGACCCATTTGATCGTGTAAAATCCAAGCGGAATATCCGGGGCCTGTCCGCCCGTGAACCACGTGCTCAGAAGACTGACAAAAGCTGCACCAATTACCGCGCCGTACAATCGGCCTCGTCCACCGATGGCGACCCAGACGGCCAAATAGATCGAGGCGATAGGGGCCATTTCCTCGGGATTGATGATGCCTGCTTGCGGGTAATAAAGCGCGCCGGCAATGGCTGCGATACAAGCAGTCAGGGTGAAGACAGCCAGCTTGAATACCTCGACTGAATAGCCAAGGAAGCGCACCCGTGCCTCGTTATCGCGAATGCCGCGGATGACCGAGCCGAACTTGCCTGACACGATCCAGGCTGCCAGCATATAGCCCAGACCCAAGGCCAGCGCCGAGGCCCAGAGGAACCAGATCGACACCACGTCCTGCGAGGCGGTGACACCTGGCAGGTTCTGCAGGCCGGACAAGCCGTTGTTCCCACGCAACCCGCTGTCGTTCTGAAACAGATACAGTGCCAGTGCCAACGTCATCGCCTGTGTCAGGATCGATAGGTATACACCGGTGACACGGCTCCGGAAAGCCAACCATCCGAAGGCCAGCGCCAACAGACCCGGGACCAGCACAACCAGGATCAGTTGCAGGGTCAGGCTGTGGGAGAACGCCCAGATCAACGGAAACTCCGACGATCCGACAACGCCAAAGACTTGTGTTCCAATCGCGTCCACCACTTCGGACGACGTCGGTGGAATTTCGGCCTGTGCCAGCGAGTCGACCACGATCAGGCGGGTGCGTTCGTACATCAGCCACATGCCGATCATGTAGCCCCCCAGCCCGAAGAAGGCGAAGTGCCCCAGTGACAGGATGCCGGTGAAGCCCCAGACCAGATCCATCGCCACTGCGATCAGGCAAAGGCACAGGGTTTTGCCCAGCGTTTTGACGAAACTGGTCGAGATTACACCGATCCCGAATCCCTCGGACAGGATGGTTACGCTCAGGGTGAACAGGGACAGGATGGCAAGAAAGACCAGCACGGATGGGTTCTTGGCGATAAAGCTGCGTTCCATGGCTCAATCCCCCGCCGCGCGACCCTTGAGGGCGATAATGCCCCGCGGCCGAAACTGGATGAAAATGATGATGAAGATGATCATGTAGGTTTGGGCCGCGAGGGTGTTCGACGGGTTCATCCACTCGATCCCCTTCTGCAGGAAGCCGATCATGCCCGCACCTGCAAGCGCGCCCCAGATGTTACCAACACCACCCACAACCACTGTCATGAAACTTTGCACGATATAGTCGCTGCCCAGATCGGACGTGACCTTGGCGAATAGGCCAATCGCGACCCCGGCGATGCCGGCAATGCCGGAGCCAAGCCCAAAGGTCAGCATATTCACTCGCCCGGGATTAATCCCCATTGACGCCGCCATGCGCGAGTTCTGCGTTACTGCACGCATCTCAAGCCCTAGCCTCGTCCGTTTGATGATGTAGAGGAAAAGTCCCAGAAAAATAAGCGCCAGAACGAAGATCGCAATGCGGATGTAGCTGATTGAAACCACGTCATTCAGCATCCACGAACCATCCAACCAATCGGGAGCAGTCAGCGGGCGCGCCTGCGTGCCAAAGATATTCTTGGCCAGCTGCTGTAGGGCAATAGAGATGCCGAACGTCGCCAGCAACGTCTCCAACGGGCGAGCGTAAAGCCAGCGGATCACCAACCGCTCCATAGCGACGCCCATCGCGAAGGTGACAGCAAAAGCCATTGGAATAGCGACCATGATCGAAAGCGTATGATCAGGGATAATCTGCTGCACCACGTAGCCGGTATAAGCACCCATCATGATGAACTCGCCATGGGCCATGTTGATCACGCCCATCACGCCGAAGGTGATGGCCAGACCGATGGCGGCGAGGAAATAGATCGACGCCAGTGAGATCGCGTCCAGCGTCAGGTCGAGTGTTTGGTTCAGGCCGACCTTCAGTTCGATCTGTTGCAGGGCTTTCTCTGCTGCTTCAGTGACCTCGGCAGATGGCTCACTGTAGGTTTCGAAGAATACATGCGTGTTAACTGCAGCGTTGACATCCGCCTTCGTGACCAAGGCTGGCACAGTCCCCGCCTCTGCCAGAGAGGTATACGCACGCGCGCGCATTGCATCTGAATTCAGCTGTGCGACGGGAGTACCACCTACACGACCACCTTCTATATTGGCCGCCAGTGCCGATCTGATATCTTCCGCCGAAACACGCGGTGCGGCCAGGTTTCCTGCAACGAGCAAGTCATATGCTTCGTCAGACGTTAAGGCGTCTGAGCCCGCTTCAAGAATAACGGCGACGTTCAGGTCCTGGGGCAATTCGGTAGCGGCTTGGCGGGCAGTGACGAGCAACGGGTTCAGAGCCGCACGAACGTCTACGCCCAGATCGCCGGACATTTCTTTGATCGCCGCCACGCGGGCTGCGGTATCTTCGTCAAATCCAATCGTCAGCAATCGTTCGAGCCGTCGCTTTTGCGCCTTCAACTCTGCTTCGGGTTCATCCCCTATCGAAGCGCGAAGTGGCTCCAAGAGTGCACTTTCGGGATCACGTTGGATGGATTGCAATGCGGCCAGACGTTTTGCGCGATCCGGATCGGTCAGTTGGAACTGGACCAGAGCGGTCCCGATCATCGCGCGGATACCGCTGTTGGGCTTAAGCTGCCTAAGCTCGGATTTCTCAAATGTACCGACGACTTCTCCGGTATCGAAGTCGGTCAATTCATACGACCGCCCCTCTCCTTTCTGGCCAGCGAAGAACAGACCGTCCGACTTGCGCATCCACATGTTCTTGGCTGCCCATGTCTCAAGCATCACTTGCGCTTGGGGCAAGCCGCTTGACGCAATCGCATCAATCGCCGGTTTGATCGTCTTGCGCGAGCTTTTGGCGATGATCTCCTGATGCTCTTGCAGGATCGGTTGTAGACCGACCTCTTGAGCGTTGGCAGTCAGGCAGGCGCACAGGATTGCGAGGCCCGCAAGGAAAAGTCGTACCATGTGGTGAAACCCGAATGTCTTTTGTGGCAAGGCGGGCAAACAAACCCGCCTTGCGTGGTCTGTTAGTAGTTCGACAGGGTCTGAACGCAGGTCTTGGTCTCGGTGTTGTACATACCGCAACCCAGCTCTTTCCAATCCGAGACGAGCACAGCCGACTCCGGCAGGAAGTCGGTCCAGGCGTCACCCGGCACGACATCAGTCTCACTGATGATATCGAACTGGCCGTCTTCCTGAATCTCGCCGATCAGAACCGGTTTCGCGAGGTGATGGTTCGGCAGCATCACAGCGGTGCCTCCGGTCAGGTTCGGGAATTCCTGCCCATACATCGCGGCGCGCACGGCATCGACCTCGGTCGAACCGGCCTCGGTCGCGGCGTTTACCCACATGTTGAAGCCGATGTAATGCGCCTCCATCGGGTCATTGGTCACACGTTCATCACCCATGGTGGCTTTCCAGGTGTCCACAAATTCCGCGTTGGCCTCAGTATCCGCCGACTGGAAGTAGTTCCAAGCGGCGAGGTGACCGACGAGGTTGGTGGTGTCCAAACCGGACAGTTCTTCCTCACCGACCGAGAAGGCCACGACCGGAATGTCATCTGCCGAAACACCAGCCGCTGCCAATTCCTTGTAAAAACCAATATTGGCGTCACCATTGATGGTCGAGATCACACCGACTTTTTTACCATCCGCGCCCAGCGCGACCACGTCCGCCACGATCTTGGACCAGTCGGAATGGCCGAAAGGCGTGTAGTTGACGAAGATATCTGCTTCCGCGATACCTTTTTGCTTCAAATAGCTTTCCAAGATATTGTTGGTGGTCCTGGGGTAGACATAGTCTGTGCCGAGCAGAGCGAATTTCTCGACCCCCAGTTCCTCCAGGAAATAGTCCGTGGCGGGGATGGCCTGTTGGTTCGGAGCGGCACCGGTATAAAAGACGTTTTTAGAGCTTTCTTCGCCCTCGTACTGGACCGGATAGAACAGAAGACCGTTTAGCTCCTCGATCACTGGCAGAACCGACTTGCGGCTCACCGAAGTCCAATTGCCAAAGATTACATCCACCTCGTGGACGGTTAGCAGCTCACGCGCTTTTTCGGCAAACAGAGGCCAGTCAGAGGCCGGGTCGACCACGACAGCTTCAAGCTGTTTACCCAACAGACCGCCCTTGGCATTCTGCTGGTCAATCAGCATCAGCATAGTGTCTTTCAACGTCGTTTCCGAGATCGCCATCGTACCTGAAAGCGAATGCAGCACTCCAACCTTGATCGTGTCTTCGGTCGACAAGGCGGCGGTGGCCATGACAGCAAATACTGCCGATCCGGCGAGTGTGGATTTGAGCGATTTCATGTGATCCTCCTGGCGGGGCCGGGAGAGAGGGCTTGCACAAAGGCACACTCTTCTTCTACCTGATCCCCGCAACTGTTGTTGCGTTCCGTGTGGCGGTTGTGTTCGAGGTCCAATTCGCGCAGCCGTCACACACCCCCGGGTCGTTTCCGCGGTGGCACCCATACGGTTTCTGCATCGCAGCAAGCTTGGCAACTTACCTTTAACCCAATTCGGAAAATCGGCGCGATGCGCCTAATTTTTCATCCAAGACCGGGGTCGCTGTCTAAAATTTAGACGCGCGATGTCGAATTAAGCAGATTTCGACACTGTAGATTAGTGTTCCGCCCCTTCAACAGAGAAACAAGTGGCACCAATCAAAGCTCCAAAGGTGCCCTATTACCCACGTTGCAGCCATATTGCCTATGCACAGTGCTATTCCACCGCGCGCTGCAGGCGCCGTCAGTTTGAGTACCAAGCAATTGGGTGACAGGACGGTGCTGAACAAGTTTCGCCAGTCCGGGTCTTATAAATGTCTGTTCCCCAGAACCAACACACCTGATCTTGACGCGGTTCTTCTTAACACGGCAGGCGGCGTAACCGGAGGCGACTCATTTCGACTTTCCGGTAAGGCAGCAAAAGGAACGGCGCTGACTTTGACAACACAAGCCTGCGAGCGCGCCTACAAGGCCAAGCCGCAAGAACGTGGCCAGATTACCAGTCATCTGACTGTTGAGACTGAAGCCCGGCTGAACTGGTTGCCGCAAGAGACTATTCTGTTCAATGGCAGCGCTCTGGAGCGACGCCTGAAAATCGAGATGGCGCCAGATGCCGAGATGCTGATGGTAGAGCCGCTGGTCTTCGGCCGTATTGCGATGGGCGAGACGCTGACCGATATCCGTCTAAACGATCGGATCGAGATACGGTACCAAGGAAAAAAGGTGTTCCTTGACGCGATCCAGTTCTCGGGTGATTGGCACAAACATCTGTCCAAACCGCATATTGCAAACGGCGCGGGTGCGATGGCGTTGATCGTCTTTGTATCGGAGTCAGCCGAAGGTCATCTGAATGCCATTCGTCAGATGCTGCCCGACACCGCAGGTGCAACTATGATCCGCAATGACCTGTTGGTTGCTCGTGTTCTTGCCGAAAACAGCTTTGCCCTCCGTCGCACATTGATGCCGATCTTGCGACGGTTGAACAAAGACACGCTGCCTCGATGCTGGATGCTTTGACATGAACCTGACCCCTCGCGAAAAAGACAAACTGTTGGTCGCCATGGCCGCCGAAGTCGCCCGCAAACGCCTGGACCGCGGCGTCAAACTGAACCACCCCGAGGCGATCGCCCTGATCACCGATGCCGTGGTCGAAGGTGCACGCGATGGGCGTTCAGTTGCTGACATGATGCAAGCCGGGGCCGAGGTGATCACCCGAGAGCAATGCATGGAAGGTGTGCCCGAAATGATCCACGAAGTTCAGGTCGAAGCCACCTTTCCAGATGGCACCAAGCTGGTGACCGTCCACAACCCCATTCGCTGAAAAGGAAACCAATATGACACGCATGCTTTTCCCCGCCCTGATCTTCGCTGGCCCGGCAGCCGCCCACAACGGAACGCATATCCACGCGCACGGCACCGATTATGCGGCGATGGGCGTTGGGCTGGCGGTTGTTGCGCTGGCTGCTGTCGCGCTGATCACAAAGCTGAACAAATGATCCCCGGGGAGCTGTTCCCGGCTGATGGTGAAATTACCCTGAACCCCGATACTAATGCGATCACTTTGATGGTCGCCAATACCGGCGACCGCCCGGTTCAGGTCGGCTCACACTACCATTTCGCCGAAACCAACCCGGCGCTCGACTTTGACCGAACTGCCGCGCGTGGCCTGCGCCTGGACATTGCGCCAGGCACCGCTGTGCGGTTCGAACCGGGGCAGGCCCGCGAAGTTTCGCTGATCCCGATCAGTGGTGCGCGCAGGGTCTACGGCTTCAATCAAAAGGTCATGGGGGCACTCTGATGCCAGCAAAAATCAAGCGCTCAGACTACGCCGCGATGTTCGGCCCGACCGCAGGGGACAAGCTGCGGTTGGCCGACACCGATCTTGTGATCGAGGTCGAACATGATCTGACCAGCTATGGCGAAGAGGTCAAGTTTGGTGGCGGAAAGGTAATCCGCGACGGGATGGGGCAATCTCAGACCACGCGCGCCGAAGGCGCTGTGGATACGGTCATCACCAATGCTCTGATCGTTGATCACTCGGGCATCTACAAGGCCGACGTTGGCCTGAAAGACGGGCGGATCGCCAAGATCGGCAAGGCGGGAAACCCCGATACACAACCCGGTGTCGACATCATCATAGGACCCGGAACCGAGGCCATTGCTGGCGAGGGTCGTATCCTGACGGCAGGTGGGTTCGACAGTCATATCCACTTTATCTGCCCGCAACAGATTGAAGACGCACTACATTCCGGCCTGACCACCATGCTGGGCGGTGGCACAGGTCCTGCGCATGGGACATTGGCCACCACTTGCACCCCCGGTCCATGGCATATCGGGCGGATGTTGCAAGCGGCGGATGCTTTCCCGATGAATCTGGCCTTTGCGGGTAAGGGCAACGCTTCGCTGCCTGCCGCGCTCGAAGAACAGGTCAAAGCCGGAGCCTGTGCCCTGAAACTGCACGAGGACTGGGGAACCACCCCGGCCGCCATTGATTGCTGCCTGTCGGTGGCCGACGCGATGGACGTGCAGGTGATGATTCACACTGACACGCTCAATGAATCAGGCTTTGTTGAAAACACCGTGGCGGCCATGAAGGGTCGCACTATTCACGCTTTCCACACCGAAGGCGCAGGCGGAGGCCATGCTCCGGATATCATCAAGATCTGCGGCGAGAACCACGTTCTGCCGTCCTCGACCAATCCCACGCGGCCCTTCACCGTGAACACGGTTGAGGAACATTTGGATATGCTGATGGTCTGCCACCACCTCGACAAATCCATCCCCGAGGACGTGGCCTTTGCCGAAAGCCGCATCCGGCGTGAGACAATCGCAGCCGAGGATATACTGCACGACATGGGCGCATTTAGCATCATCGCGTCTGACAGTCAGGCCATGGGTCGGGTCGGAGAGGTTTTGATCCGCACGTGGCAAACCGCTGACAAGATGAAGAAACAGCGCGGGCGCCTGCCCGAAGAAACCGGTGAGAACGACAACCTTCGCGTCCGTCGCTATATTGCCAAATACACGATCAACCCTGCTATTGCCCATGGGCTCAGCCACGAGATCGGGAGCATCGAGGAAGGCAAACGCGCTGACCTCGTCCTTTGGAACCCGGCCTTTTTCGGCGTGAAGCCCGAGATGGTTCTGCTAGGCGGCACCATAGCCTGCGCGCAAATGGGCGATCCTAACGCGTCGATCCCTACACCGCAGCCGGTTTATAGTCGCCCAATGTTTGGCGCTTACGGACGGTCGGTGGAAAACTCGGCGATCACATTTGTCTCGCAGGCGGCCCATGCAGATGGGATCGGTGATACACTGGGATTGGCAAAGCAAACCGTCGCCGTCCAAAACACACGAGAAATTGGCAAGCAGGATCTTCTGTTGAACAACGCGACACCGCATGTCGAGGTCGACCCGGAAACCTACGAGGTGCGTGCGGATGGCGAATTGCTGACTTGCCAACCCGCCGAAACGCTGCCGATGGCGCAACGATATTTTTTATTCTGATCAAAAAATGTGCTGCGTTGCGGCGCGTGCAAGGCAGCAATGACCAAATACGCACTTCTAAGTGAGGCCAATATGACAGATATAAAAACCCATGGGAGGACCAACGTTTACGAGGGTCCAAATGGCACACTCAGCAACACATACAAACACGCGCTTTTCGCTGGCCGGTTTAATCGTATCCATCGGGTCGTCAATTTACTCGGCCCTGATCAGCGTAGCCGAAGCTCAATCTCGCGTCCGGCAAGTCGAATTCCTGCAATCGCTCAGCGACGAAGAGCTGAAAAACCGCGGTCTGACGCGCGAACGGATCGTGCATCGGGTGTTCTCGGACTCAATCTGGCTCTGACTATTCCCGCTGCAGAGGAGGTGATGGTATGACCGCCCTGCTCTGCACTGCGCGCCAGTATTCGGATCACACGCATGGCGATCCGGCAGACTGTCTCTCGTTGACCTACGACGACCGTTTTTTGCGGCGTAAGGTTCTTACCTGCGAAAGCGGCGAACAGATTCTCATCGATCTCGCGCAAACGACCTCACTGAACCACGGTGGCGCGTTGGTTTTGGACGACGGTCGCGAAGTGGAAATACAGGCAGCACCGGAAGTGTTGCTGGAGGTAAAAGCACCGGACCTGACACGTATCGCCTGGCATATCGGCAATCGGCACACGCCTTGTCAGATTGAAAAGACTCGCCTGTTGATCCAAGTCGATCACGTCATCCGTGATATGCTTCTTAAAATCGGAGCAAAAGTGCGAGAGGTGAATGAACCATTCACCCCCGAAGGCGGGGCCTATGGCCACGGCAGGACCCATGGCCACACCCACTGACGCCGACATCCTGACGCTGACACAATGGTTGTCCCCTGCCTATCCTGTTGGGGGGTTTGCCTACTCTCACGGGCTTGAAGCTGCGATTGACCAGGGAACTGTCGCGAATTCTCGGGATACTGAAGCCTGGATTTCAGATGTGCTGGAACATGGCTCTGGGTGGAATGATGCTGTGTTCGTTGTGGCGGCCTTCAACGCGCATGACAAAGAAGAACTGATCAACGTCGATATCGCGGCGCGCGCCTTTTGTGCGACATCCGAAAGGCTCATGGAAACCGAGTTGCTGGGACAGGCCTTCGGAAACGTCACTAAAGGTGTCTGGGAATTGGACCTTGGGCAATTCACCTACCCCGTCTCGATTGGACGGGCTGCAAGACTTCAAAACCTTCCCTTGCAGCTGACGACCAAGATGTTTCTGCAAGCATTCGCAAGCAACCTTGTCGCCTGTGCGACGCGTCTTGTACCACTGGGACAGACCGATGCGCAGCGGTTGATCCGCCAGCTGACACAGTTGTGTGCCCAGATTGCTGAAAGGGCAAAAAAGGCGAGCCTGGATGAGTTAAGCTCTACCGCGTTCTTGGGGGACATTGCGGCCATGAAGCACGAAACACAATATTCGAGGATTTTCCGCACATGACCAGTATGAACGGCCCGCTTCGCGTAGGTATTGGAGGCCCAGTAGGAGCCGGAAAAACCACTTTGACCGCCGCCTTGTCTGAAGCGCTGCGCGATGTCTGTTCGGTGGGAGTTATTACTAACGACATATATACGCAGGAAGATGCCGAAGCGCTGATGCGCATGCAGGTCCTGCCGCGGGACAGGATCATCGGCGTCGAAACTGGCGGTTGCCCGCATACAGCAATTCGCGAAGACGCCTCGATCAACTTGGCGGCTGTCGCCGAGATGCAGACACGTCATCCGGATCTCGATATTGTTTTGATTGAAAGCGGAGGCGACAATCTATCAGCCACATTCAGCCCGGAACTGGCGGATCTGACCATCTATGTGATTGATGTCGCCGCGGGCGAGGAAATCCCCAGGAAAGGCGGGCCGGCGATTACGAAATCGGACATACTTGTAATCAACAAAACCGACCTTGCGCCGCATGTTGGCGCTTCGCTGCAGGTTATGGAACGTGATGCGAAAATGATGCGTAAAGGAAGGCCCTTCTTGTTTTCGTCACTTCGTCACAGAAGCGGGGTCGACGCAATTGTGGATCTGCTTGTGAAAGGCGGAGGTTTAAGAATTTCGGAAGCGAATTAGTCCCAGAGACGAAGAGGCTAAGATAGCTCGCCAATTAGCCCATTCCCAAGCCCTTTACACCAGTGCTTTATTAAGAATCCTTGGAGAGCGTGACCAAAAACGCAACTAAGTCTGCAATCTCCTGCTCAGACAAATTCAATTCCGAAAGAATGGCTTCACCGTCGGCGTGCAGCCTTTCAGTATCAATTTTGCTGTAATGCCGTATCACAGATTTCAGATCATCTAAGCTGCCGTCATGCATGTAAGGAGCGGTTTCAACCACTCCCCGCAGGCTGGGCGTCCGAAAGGTCCCAAAATCAGAATGGCTCCTGCGTACATTTCGAACGGCCCAGGCACCTTTCTTTTCTGGATCGTCGTTCCAGTCGCCGTCCAATGTGTAGGGGCTTGAGAGTAAAATGTTCAATCCTCCGAACCGACCTTGGTCAACCTCGGTTTCATTCAGAAAATATGGCACACCAGCGTCATGGAACTCGTTGTTGGAAAACCTCGGACCGTTGTGGCAAAATACGCATTTCCCGCGCCCTAAAAAGAGCTGAAGACCTCGCTGAGCTGCTTCGGGGTATTCCTTAGCCGCTGCAATATCTCGGCGCTCCAAAGCATCGCGAAAATCGTCAAATATCGTCCGGTCGGTGGCTAAGGTCTCTAAGTAAGCAGAAAGAGCTTTTGCAGTATTCACCAGAAAAAGTTCAGGGCTTTGATCCTGGAGGTGACCAAATATGGCTTCAAAATCATCAATGTAGGTACTTTCAGAGATAGCTATCTTCAGGCTTTCGGCACTATGCGCCATCTCTTGTTCTTCGATGATCGGATGCAGGCTGGCTGCCCAAAGATTATCGCTTTTGCCGCCCCAACCATACCAGCGCAGCCCGGCAAGGTTTCGCAGTGATGGTGTGTTTCGATTTAACAAATCACGACCGAGTGCCCGCGCCTCCGGCATCGTAAATGCCTGTTCAGGATCATGACAACTTGCACAGGAAAATGCACCATCGACCGACAACACCGGATCGTTGAATAAAGCCTGTCCGAGCTTGATTGCCGTGGCGTCTTTGGAAAATCTATTGCTTGGATCCGGCTGGAAGGATAGTGGCCACGGCCCAAAGGACAACGTTTGTTCAATTTCGTCTTCGGTCAACAAGACATCTGCACGTACCGCCCCGGTCAGAAAAATTAGCGCAGCTGTCATCCACAGCTTCATTTCAGCGCAATTTCTGACGTGTAGAACACCGATTGGCCACTGACGTCGACATCGATTTGCAGCTCCCACAAACCCGGCATGTGAAACAACATATCATCAATTCGGAACACTCCGCCGTCCAATGCAATAACCTTGGGAGTATAGTTCATACCATGTTGATGAGCAGGCATGATTGCATCCACACGCATTTGGCCCACAGCAGTTTCACTACAAACTGAAACCAACACCGAAAACGGTTGGGCCAACGGAATTTCGTCGACCGCCAGATAAACCTTGGGTGCGTTTTGAACTTCCGAATTCATGCGTTGCCCCGTCGCTTCACAAGCAACCGCCGCGCTGGACCATATAAGAAACCAAGCAGCGCAGTGGGTCATTCTGATGCCAGCAAACGTTCTGCGTTAGCATAGGCAATGTTGTCTGCGATCTGGTCCGGCAGCAAATCCAACCATTCACGCGAAAAATCGGCATGAGGGCCTACGTAGTACCAACGTTCAGGTGCGAACGTATCCGTACCGACCATGAACCTATCGGGATGGGCTTGGAACGCAGCCCTCCAATCCGGGTCGACACGGCCCCGCGAAACCATGTCCGAACGAAATGCCAGATCGGCCCATAGCCCGGGATAGATGTCTAGCGCATCGACCACACTGGCTGGATCGTCAAACCCAGAATGGGCCCACAATACCCGAGCTTCCGGCCATGTTTCGAAGATCAAATCAACGGCCTCGCGATCACCATGGTGGTGCAGGATTAGGTTCCGCTCTTTCGCCAGTGCAATCATACGCTGGATGACCGGCGTCTTGATGTCATCTCCGTAAGCGTGAAACTCGCCGATGGCCTCGTAGTTGTTTTTTGCCAGGTTTGTTTCCAGATACTCGATTACAGTTTCATCGTGCATCCAGGTGTTGATCTCACCGCGACGACGATAAGGGCGAAGCGCCGGAACAACGATGTCCGGTGCCACGGCCAACAATAGCTGAGTGCCATTATCATCCGAGCTGGAAATCAGCGCTTTACGCACGCCTGCATCTCGAAGGATTTCGGCCACCTGTTCAGGCGGAACCAGTTTGACAGAATCGTGGCTGTAGTGAATATGTGCGTCAAAGATCGGTCGCTGTTCTGCGACGGCGGTATTGCAAAATAACGCTGCACTTAAAATGGAGATATGTTTCAGCACCTCAAGCCTCCTCAATATCATTCAGACCCTGGCAAGCGTCACGTCGAAATTCACGTGCAAGAAAGGTTCGGCAATCTTACCAGAAAGCTCCATGCCATCGGGAAATTCTGATGCAGGTCGTTCAACATATGTCATTACCAGATCGTCCCGAACGCCAAAGACAGTATCCTGATCTAAATAGGGATCATTGTCCGGAAAAATCTCCGTCACGAGTGAGCGATACCCGGGGGCTTTGACGATAAAGTGCAAGTGTGAGGGCCTCCATGGATGGCGACCACAAGCGCGCAGAATATCACCGACTGGCCCGTCAGACGGCACGGTGTATTCAACTGGTTTAACTGTGGTGAACGCATATCTGCCATCATCGCCAACTGACATCAGCCCGTGGAAAGAATAGGTGTCCTGTTCTTCATCTTGACTGGCGTAGAGGCCGTTGGGTGCCGTTTGCCAGATATCCAGTTCTGCCCCGGCAATCGGATGACCTTCGGTATCGCGGATCACGCCCTCTGCAAGTAGAACCGGCCCGCCGTAGTGACGCTTCATATCGCCACCGATTGGCAGCGGGGGGGCGCCCGAGACGTGAAATGGACCTAAAACGGACGAACTGGTCGCATCGGCACTGGAATGCAGCATATCAACCAATGACGACAGGCCCAACACGTCCGAGGCTAGCACGAATTCATGCCTATCCTCGGTTTCCACCGCAGCGCAGCCTTCCAGAAACGCAATCCCGGCCCGCCACTCGTCATGCGTCAGGTTGGTTTCCCGCGCAAAGTCGTGGAGGTGTTTGACCAGGGAGCCCATGATTTCACGCATCCGTGGATCAGTATCTTTTGACAGGTACCCCATGAAGACGTCGGTGATATTGTCTTTGGTGACAGAGCGCATCTTGTCCTCCTTAAATCAGGGCAAGGCTGAGGATCGGGAACTCGATCAGAATGAACAGAACGATCAGCATCACGAACGCAAAGGGAAGTGCGCCCATGAACACGTCCTTAAGTGATATGCGGTCATCGTTAATCGTGGATTTGATAACGAAGCAGGATATACCCAAAGGTGGTGTCAAAAGACCGATCTCAGCCCCGACCACGGTGATAATGCCAAACCAGATCAGCGACATATCAAGCGCTTCGGCCATGGGCAGGAACAGCGGTACCACAATCAGAATGATCGATGCGGTGTCGAGCAATGTTCCCAGAAACAGCATCAACAGAACATAGAGCAGCATGATCGACCAGAAAGATGCGGAATTCCCCGCAAGCAGATCCTGTAGTTGATTGGGCAGCCCGGCCAGCCCCAGCATGCGGCTGTAGATTGAAGCGGCCGTGATCAGGAACAGGATCGCGGCTGTGATGTGACCGGTTTCCAGCAACGCGTCCCAGAATGCGCGTGGAGACATCGACTTACGGGCAACCGCGATGATTAGCGCAACGAGAGCGCCGGCGGCCCCTGCTTCTACCGCAGTCAACCAACCTGTGTAGATACCACCAAGGACGATGGTAATGATGAACAGTGTCGGCAGTGTTTTGGAGGCTATCTCGCGCCCTGACATCCACTCGGTGTCTTCGACAACGCGGCCACCGACGAATGCTGGGGTGAAACGACCCATAACCCAAATCGCGCCTACATAAGCGATCGCCAGCATGATTCCCGGAATAACCCCCGCAAGGAACATGTCCCCTACAGATTGCTCGGCGACAAAGGAATAGATGATCAGCATCGCCGAGGGCGGGATGATCATCCCCAAAACCGAAGACCCGGCGACCACGCCAACAGCAAACCGTGGGTTATAAGCCTGCGCCATCATCTGCGGGACCGAGACCTTGGTGAACACGGATGCGGAGGCTATTGACGACCCAGTCACTGCGGCAAAGACGGCGTTGGCTCCAACGGTTGCCATACCGATACCGCCTTTGACCTTGCGAAATCGCATGGTCATGACTTCGTAGATGTCCCTGCCCAACCCGGCTTTTGAGACAATGAGCCCCATGAAAGTAAACAATGGGATGGTTGCAAAGCTGTATTCCATCGCGCTGTCGCCGACTGCCACTTTCAGCAGGTTGAGCGCCAGCGTGAAATTGTCCCGCATCAGCCAGATCGACACGAACGAGACAACGCCCAATGCGATCGGAATGTAAACGCCTGCGTAAATCAGAAAGACGATGGCTATGACCGAGATCAGGCCAATCTCAATCGGCGTCATTCTGCGGCCTCGTCATGTTCAGGTGCACGAATTAGATGCGGGCGGTCCTGCGCCGTGACAACCTTGAGAAGGAAGATCACGCAGGCAAGCGCAGTACCGCACGCGATGACCAGTTTGACCGGCCACCATGGCAGAGTGAAAAGACCCGGAACTCCGAAGTAGTCCTTTGTCTCCCACATATGCAGGAACTCGGGAAAGGTTACATAAGCAATCAGACCCATGAAGATTGCGGAGATGGCATTGATAATGCGCCTCAGGTTGGCCGTTAGCCCAGGACGGCGGTGGTGTAGCAGGTTCAGAAACCCGTCCGAGCGCGTCAGCCGATCCACTCTGACTACGTCGGCCAGCTGCAAAAAAACGATCATCACGACCGAAAACTGCACCATTTCATAGGTGCCACGCAGAGGTGCCGAAAACAGACCGCGCGCAATGACGTCGACATTCAGAATGACCACCAACGCAAGGACGACAAGCGTACCCAATGCGTTGGCGGCGATAGCAAGCGAATTGGCGACCCGCGACAAGCCAGCAACTGCGGTCTTCAGCATGAAAGGCCCCTTTCGTGGATCGCCAGACTGTTACTCGGCCGTCCAGTCACGCACTCCGGTAAAACCGGCGTCCTGCAGCTTGCCGAGATAAGCGGCCAGTATCGCGTCGCCTTGTTCACCGTTCTCATTCAGCGTGGCTGCCCATTCCTGTGCTACATTTGGCATTGCGTTGGCCCAGGCCGCTCGGTCTTCGTCCGAAACTTCGACAATCGTCCCGCCGGCTTCGGTGTATGCGTCCCTTGAGGCCGCAGCCCGGTCCATAGCTATGCCGGCCACATGATCACGGTAGTCAATTGCGACGGCCTGCAGAACGCCTTTGACTTCATCCGGCAACTTTGCCCAATAGTCAGAATTCACCGTGATCGTCTTGGAGTTCACGGCACCCAAGTCAGCTTTGAGCATGTAGGGAGCCACTTCGGCGATCTTGAAGGTCTTGGCGGCTTCAGGCCACAGCATCGCACAATCAACAAGGCCGGTTTGCAGCATATTGTAGAAATCGGTCAGGCCACCGCGAACCCCCGCTGCATCTTTGATACCTTCGAGATATCGGAGGTTCAGTCCCGCCCCTGCCACTTTTCGGCCTTCCAGATCAGAAACAGCCGAGACCGGCTCTGTACAAAAAACCTGATAAGTATCGAGCACTACACCGGTCGCCAGATAGACTTGGTTCTGCGCAGCGAACTCATTTTGCATCGCTGGGTATTCGCGCGCGATCTCATCCACGGCTTTGGCTACCGCGCGAGAGTCCGATGACACGAAGGGGGTCGACCCCGATATCCCCTGACTGGGCAACTTGGACGAATGGAAGATAGTTGTGACAATGCCGATGTCGCCAAGGCCAAGCTGGATCCCTTCCAGCACGCCCTTCGGCTTTACGATCGAACCGCCATAGTTCTCTTGCCAGTTCATCTTGTAGTTGCCGGAGTCGGCCAGCCGCTTATCCACTTCTGGAATGAAGAAATTGGTGAATTCTTTCACCCACAAGGCCCGATCGGGATAGCCATCAATCACGACGGCGGAAATGGTCTCTTCTGCTGCAAGAGGCAACGCCATGGTGCCTGCCAGAGCAAATCCCATTAGGCTGCGTTTAGTCCAGTTTTTCATTTCTCTCCTCCCAGAAAGTCGGGTCCTGTCGATTTTTATTGGTTGGTTTTGACCCAGTTGACGGTCAGGTCCGTGCCTGCCGCTTGAAACAGTTTTGCGATGGCGCAATACTTGGCTGTCTCCTCGCCCACGCGTGTCAGATCCTCCTGACTGGCGGGCGTATCGCACTTCACAGTGAGTTCGATTTCGGGAAACGGAACATCGATCTCCTCTTCCATCAGGACACCGCGCCGATCCAGCCTGCATTTCGCGTCGATTGTCACGGTGCCAAGATCAATTCCCAAGCGGTGCGCATTCTTGTGCCCGATGACATTCGTGCAGGCGATCAGGGCTGCCATTGCGGCTTCAGTCGGAGACGGACCAAGATTTGTTCCGCCTCGTTCGACAGGCTCGTCGATAATCACGTCCAGATCGCGAATTGGGATCTCGGTGCGCGCGTGTGTCGGGCATTGAGCTGTCGTACGGTAGGTCACGATAGGTTTCACTTTCATCGCCACAGCGTCACCTCCTCATGCATAAGAGCAAACCTTTTCGAATGAGAAGCGAGGCAGCTTGTGAAACAATCCTGTTTCGTCTGCGTAGCCCAGATTGCAAAGAAAGTTCGACTTGAGCGTCGTGCCCGCGAAGAATTCCTCGTCGACGATCTTGTTTGAAAAGCCAGACATGGCGCCGACGTCCAACCCAACCGCACGCGCGGCGATCATGAAGTAAGCGCCCTGAAGCGTTCCATTGCGAAACGCTGTATCGGCTACATATTCGGGACTATTTTCGAAAAGTGGCCGTCGATCTTCGTGCGGGAAAAGAAAAGGTAATTCCTTCCAGAAGTCCATGTCATAAGCAATGATCGCAGTGACCGGCGCATCCATCATCTTTGGCACGTTCTTCGGCTTTAACGACTTAGCTAGGCGCTCTTTTCCTTCCGCACTTTTAACGAAAACGAAGCGGGCGGGCAGCGTGTTCATGCTGGTCGCGCCGTTGATCGTGATGTCATAGATCTCTTCAAGCAATTCGTTAGAAACAGCCTTGTCGGTCCAGGCGTAATGAGATCTGGATTCGCGGAGGATCAGAGCAATTGCGTCGTCTGAAAGACGTGGAATGCGCTCGCGCAGATCGCGATGATCTTGCTGCGCCTTTGCGCGAAGTGCCTCCAGCTCTGACCCGGTTGGTGCGCTCATGCTGCGGCCACCTTAGTCTCGGCGTCCTTTTCGTCGATGACGGGGCTTGCGCATATGCCGATGCCCTCAATCTCGACCTCGACGGTTTCACCCGGCTTCAACCAACGTGGATTGGGCTTTTTGGCGTGACCAACACCCGGCGGCGTACCCAACGCAATCAGATCACCGGGTTCGAGAGTGGTATATTCCGAGATCGTGGCGATGACCTGAGGGACCCCCCAGATCATGTTGGCGGTGTTCGAGCTTTGCAGGATTTCGTCCCCCACTCGGCTTTCGATTTTCAGGCCGGATGCTCCCTCCGGCAAGTCTTCCGGCGTTACAGTGAAAGGGCCGATCGCGCCTGTGTCATCGAAGTTTTTGCCGGGCGTCCATTGAACGGTTTTACGCTGATAATCCCGCAGCGACCCGTCGTTAAACACGGTGTAGCCAAAGATATAATCCAGTGCGTCCTCTTCCGAGATATGACGGCCGCGTTTTCCAACGATCAGCATAAGCTCGGCTTCGTAGTCGAGTTTCTCGGAACAGGTCGGCCGCACCATAGGTTGCCCTGCCGCCATGATCGAATTCTTCCCACGCATAAACAGCGTCGGATACTCCGGGATATCATACCCGCCTTCCTTGATGTGATCCGTGTAGTTCAACCCCATGCAAATGATCGTTCCGGGAGCGGCAACGGGCAATGCCGGAGTGATGGAAGACACGGGCACACTGTCTGCCGCGTCAATTTGGGGGGCAAGTGAGTCGGCCAGTTCAGGCTTGGCTATCAAACCCATCAAATCCGAACCGATTGCAGGATGCAAAGCCGTTAGATTCACTGCATTTTCGCCGTTTACAGCAAAAACCGCTGTGCCATCCAAAGTCTCTCCCACCAGGTATTTCATTTTCACCATCCATGTCAGTTCACTTGATTTTTGCCGACTATTTTGCAATATGTCAAATAATATCGATATTTTTGGAGGACGCAAATGGTTGCCTGGGCGAACTACAAATCAGAAGCAAAAAGCCGTGGTGCACTTGCTTTGGAACTCTACGTAGTACTCAGCACACCTGCCAAAAAACCCGAAGATGTAAAGGCGACACTTCCTGACCACCTGGCCTATCAAGCACAGCTTGAACGCGCGGGACAGCTGGCTTTTGCAGGGCCAATGTCGGATGAGACTGGTGAGCACATGCAAGGAATGGGCCTGATTATCTATCGTGCTGACAGTCTTGAGGCTGCCCGAAAACTGGCCGAGGACGATCCGATGCACCAAAGCGGTGCGCGCGAATTTGAACTTCGGCGCTGGATGATCAACGAAGGCTCGCTGAGCCTTTCAGTTGGCCTATCGACTGGAACGAGTGCCCTCAGTTAAGAGCAATCAAGAGTTTTGCCGCAAACAAAGGAACGGTCGGATATGGACGCCATGCTTGATACTGAGGGTAAAGAGACATCAGCCACGCATGGCGCGTATCGAAGGCTCCGCGACATGATCTTGACCGGAGAATTACCTCCGGGACAAAAACTCAAGATCGAGCAGCTTCGGGGGCTTTTGGACACCGGCGCTAGTCCGGTTCGCGAAGCGCTTAGCCTTTTGACTTCGGACATGTTGGTCGAGCGGATTGATCAGCGCGGATTTCGGGCAGCACCAGTCAGCAAGTGTAACTTCGAAGAAATACTTCTGTTGCGCTGCAACCTTGAGGAAACCGCGTTGCGCGCCTCTATCACCAACGCGGATGAGGCCTGGGAAGATCGGCTTGTTTTGCGTCACCATCATATGAAAAAGGCCGGCCAGAACGGCGCGCGTGACTTTGAAGACGCTCACAAGGAGTTTCATATGGCCTTGTTGGACAATTCGAATCTGCCGTTGCTGATGCGGTATTGCTCGCAGCTTTACGACCTGAACATTCGCTATCGCTATCTGGCGGCTGGCGGTTCGAGCTACAAGAAGCGGGACATTGCCGCTGAGCACCAGCAAATCTTGGACGCCGCACTGAACCACGACGCGGACAGCGCAACTCGGCACCTGGTTGATCACTATCGTCGAACAGGCGAATACCTGAGTAGTCAGATGGAGCCCTGAAATTCAGCGGAATTGGTTTCTGGGTGATCTATTGAACCAATTTCTGGAGCGTACTGAAATAGGCGTGGCCAAGATGACAAACGGTCCATTGCCGAACTATGCGAAGCGCTATTGTCTGCCGAAGGTGAAGTTTCAGACTTCATGCTCGCGTCTACGATCCTAGGGCGCTACCACACCCTGAATGATACGGAGAAACTAGACTTTTTTGTCTAGTTGAATGACCAACTTGAGTTGGATGCGGATCAACTTTCGGCGACAGCCCGCATCTACGCCAGTGATCAAAGTATCAATATTTATCAAAGGCTTAGTGAAGTTTCAGAGCCAGGGCGGGATGAGTTGTGGGTTTCTTCTATGGCAGTGGTGTGGTCAGCGCAATTGCCGTGGCCTACCCAAAATTGGCGGCGGGCGTGCCATTCTATGGTCGCCAGCCAGCAGTTGAGGATGTGGCCAAAATTCAGGCACCGTTGCTGATTCAGATGGGAGAGCTTGATGAGCGCAGCAACGCAGGTTGGCCGGATTTTGAAGCCGCCCTGCAATCCAACGAAAAGGTTTACCAAGCCTACATCTACGATAATGCCAACCATGGTTTTCATAATGACAGCACGCCTCGTTATGACGAGGAAATGGCAAACCTAGCCTGGTACCGCACCATTGATTGGTTCAACACTTATTTGAAGTAACTACAGTGTACGGCGAAGCGCGCATTGTGTTTTAATCGCTTCGTCGCAACCCTCAGTCTACCGGCGCCGATTCATTTTAAGCTCCAGTAATCTATCTTCCATGAGCAGGTAGGTCGAAAGGAACGCTTGGCTACAAGGCTTGGGAAAAAAGAAATCATCGCTAAAAGAAGCCTTCATTGGCGGGGTACAAAACCATTGGTTGTTTACTAAAAACGTCGAAACACGAGCGTCCTGTGGGAGTTATGTGAGGCGTTCTCTGGTTGAGTGGTCGGCTCGTCAGAGTACAGCCTGCACAGTCACCTAAGCCTGAATGCTTGCTACTTAAGTTCGCCGGATATCCCTCTCACCTGCTGCGAATTTCCGCATTCCGCCCGAAGTAATCCCAAAAGATGAAGTTGAATTGGATACCAGATGAAAGAAGTGAGGCGAAAATGGCAAAGTTTTGTCACTGGTGGCAGAACTATGTGTCGGTCACGCTTAACTAAGCTTTTGAACTTTATTTGTGTTCTTTTGTCGACTGCCCTCGCCACTACTGCAGTTGTAAAATATCCGGAACGCAAAGTTTTCTTTTTGCCGGCATTTTGTCCGCACCATCCGATCGTTTCAGTCGCTTGGGACCGTCTTTTACCTTGATCTTCGGCTTTGCTAGTGGGCCCTTCAAGGTCACGGGCCAGGGGCTCTTCGAAAGAGGTTCGCCAATCTTGCGGGGCTGCAGGTTTAGGTCCAAAACCTTGCCCGCTACATTAACACCGCCAAAGACGACGACTTGGACATGATCTGTCTCCAGTGTGGTTTGTTTCGTCGAAATATTTCCATTCGAAATACTAATCGGTGCACGCAAACATATGATCGGAGCAACCTTTTGTTTCTCTTTGGTAAACACCCAAGGTAGTATCCCTAGCCCTGCCAGATCCAAAAGCTGGGTCTCGATCGAGCCGTCACGCATTGAGACCGTGGCATTGCCGTTCATGCTGCTGGCAAAATGCTTAGGTGAATCGGTTCCGCCGGTCACCGAAAAATCTGCATAGATGGTACCGCTTGCGCCCTTTTTGAAGTTCAGGTTGTGAAGAATTTCATCCAGCTGCCAGCCGCCTGCTGTGCCGGTCAGCGTGAGCAGATGCGCGTCGTTCGATAGATCCATTTGTCCGCTGACATCGAAATGAGCACCTCCGTATTCAAAATTCAAAGGTCCGGCCTTGAGTTCATTTTCGTTGAGCGTCAGTTCACTCTGCAAACTGCTGATGCCTTTGGCACCCTCTATGTGCCGAAGGTCAACGTCGACATCCATATCCATACCGGACAAGAGAATTGAACGCCCAATAGGTTTAAGTGTTACGTTTCTTAGAGGACTAGTGTCGCCGGATTCCTCAATGACGTCTTCCTCGTCGGGCTCTGGACCGCCTATTTTCCTCAATTGTGCAGCGGCCTGAACGATGGTTCGGATCTGATCTATCTTTATCAAGTCACTCTCTATGGAACCCTGCAGTACAGGATCACTCGTTGCATCATCAAGATCGGCCTCAATTTGCAAGACAGAGTCAGCAACCTTGACTTTGGCATTCGCATCCCAATCGGCTCCTTCGCTGGCAAGGCCAATTTCAAAGTTAGCCTGCCCAGTTTCCACCCGTTCAAGCGATAGGGCTTCTAACAGGTCCGCTCCGGAGGGGACTTCTACTTGAATTGCCAAATCCAGGTTCTCGAATTTGAGCACATTTTTGACAGAGCCATGCACCTCAAGGTTCCAAAGTTCCGTTTCGCTTGTTTGGCCATCCAAATTTGTCAGCGAAAGCTGATTGATGTCGCCGTTCAAACGAAAGTTACCAGAAAATCGACCAAGTTGATCATCCGGTCCCAGAAGCTCTGGTGAGATTAAGCTGCTTGCGGGTATATCCATTAACCCGTCGGCCGATATGCCTTGTAATTGCAACGCGTCTTCGACCGAACCGTTCAAAATGATAAATGGATCAGCAGGGTTCCCAATTCTCAAATTGATGTTTCCAACACTCAAGGCGCCTTCAGGAGTTCTGGAAAGCTCGGAAAACTTAATCGGGGGCGGCCCTTCACCAGAGGTATCCAATGTGAACCCGTTGGTTTCAATGACCATTTGCCGCTGCGGGACCTGCCCGGGTACGCTATCGATAACCATGTCAACTGCTATTAGTTTTAGATCATACCGCGACGCGGCTGGGGCGGGTTCAGCATCTTCAGGGTACAACCGAATGCGGGTTATCAGGGATACGTCTTCTGGGTTTCCCAACTCTCCGATTTGTCCCGTCAGCGAAAGGCTTTGCCCACCATCCAATTCAGTCAATACAGCCAGGTCATCAATCCGGGCTACGCCGTCGACTGATTTGAATGTTGCACCAATGCTTCCTGAACCCTCCAGAACGCGATTGAGTTTCAGGATATCAAGAAGCTGACCAAGTTCGGCAACCTCTATGGTCGTATTCACTTGTAGCCCGTTCTCTTCAGGGACTTCTTCGGCGGCAATCGCAATCTGTTCGAAGTTCACTGCGACCTGAAACGGGTCGTCCGCGGGAATGCTCGCGTTCAGATCAAACTTCTCTCCATTTAGTGAACCAGCCCCAACCGCGGTCGCAACGTCGGTTTCCGTATCACGCTTTAAAAACAGCTCAGGAAGCTGCAGATCCAGCACAAGCCCGTTTAGATCGTTCTGGTAAAGAACGGCAACATCGGTCAGGTCAATTTTTTGGTCCGTTAGAATTCCAGCCACAGACAGGTTTGCAGGTTTGGCCGGATCCCCGGCTTTAGCGCCCGTTTGGGAAGCGGACTGCCAGTTTCCGACACCGTCTTTGTCCGTGATCAAGTTGAGGTGAACACCCGAGATAGAAAGCTCACTCAGCGACAATTTGCTGTTCCAAAGGTCGCGGGCAGAAATATTGAACTCAAGTTTGTCGATTGCCGCCAGATTCGCTTTGGTCTTGATCGCGCCGGGTAGTACCAATCCCGCTGCGGATACCTGCAGTTGCCGACCAAGGCCTAGACGCACTTCATCTTCTATCAACACGTCCTGACCAAGTTTCTTCGAGATCAGGTTTTCAACAAAAGTGGTTCTGACAGAAGAAAACAACGCAGAGGACAGGAAAAGCCATGCCACAACAACCGCGACGAACGCGACAGCGCAACAAATCATTACACCTCTTGTGATGAACCGCACGCTTTTCTCCTAAGGTTCTGATTCCTTTCTTGGGCAGACTAGACCATTAAAGCATCATGTTAATGGAATATGTGGCTTCTTATTTTGCTGAACCCTAAATGACCTTGACCATTTAGCCGACTTCTCTTGCGGAATTGGTCGGGCGACCAAGAAACGGTTAAAGGACCAAATTTAGGATGTGCTGCTGACCCAGTTTCAAAATAGCTGGCTTGAAACGCGTTTAACGTTTCATAAACGAGCACATTGCATTAGCTTTGACTACTGCGCCTGGACACCCCAATTAAACTAGACGCGGTTAAAATGCTTCAATTTCCCACATCCATCTAATTACTGTTATATGTGAATTCTTCAAACGACGGGGACACAATGAATTCGCTAACTAGAATAACACGTGGGATAGGCGTCGCTTTCAAGGACGGTAGAGTGAAAGGCCTTCTTGCCTTCACAGTCGGAATGATTTTATGGGCCTCAGTCTTCTACCACTTTGTCGAAGGTTGGAGTTGGCTAGACTCGATCTACTTTTCCGTAGTGACAATTTCGACCGTAGGGTTCGGTGACTTCTCACCTGAAACTGCGGCGGGGAAAATCTTCACAATGGTATATATCATTGTAGGCTTGGGTGTTTTCGTGACTGCGGCGACCACAGTGGCAGATACAATCTTGTCCCAAGACGACGAAAAAACGGACAAATAGATTATCCCAAATTAAGGCAATTTGAGTTCATGCGCAGGTATCAGTGCGACCGCGCATCTGAAGCCGTGCCTCGGTTTCACTCGTACCTTCAAACTGATAGATGAGCGCCGAAAACTCAAAAAATATACATATTACGTTTTTTGAGTGTATTGTTTGGAAAACAGATAGTGGAGGGATGGAATGGAAAAGACCCAGGACGCGAAGATTGTCGACCTCGCGATACGATTGCTCTTTCTCGGATTGTTCCTTTACAGCGCCCTGGTAATGGTGGCTCCGCTTGCAAGCATAGTCATCTGGGCGACGATCCTCTGCGTTGCGCTTTACCCGGCATTTGATTGGCTACAATCCAAGCTAGGAGGGCGGAAAAAGCTTGCCACAACGATCTTGGTTTTGTTGGGCCTTGTTCTGACCCTCGGGCCAGTCGCAACTGCGGTATCTGGAGCCGCAGAACTTGGGTCTGAATTCGCGGAACAAGCAGACAAGGGTGAATTGAAAATCCCCCCTGCGCCCGAGGGCCTCAAGGAATTGCCGTTGGTTGGAAATAAAATCTCCGATGTCTGGGGAATGTTTGAGCGCAATCTTGACGGCGCGCTTGCAAAATACGGCGCGCAAATCCTTGAGATAACCAAATCGCTCTTCGGAAAGGTGCTGGGCATTGGTATCGGGCTTCTTGGCTTAGCTCTGTCCGTATTGATTATGGGGGCATTGTTCAGCCCGGGGCCAAATTTGGTCCAGGGTCTTCAGCGCTTTGCCAATCGTGTCTTTGCACCACGCGGCGGTGAATTCGTGACACTGGCAGGTGCAACGATCCGGAACGTTACAAAAGGCGTGATTGGCGTAGCAGCCATTCAGGCTGTTTTCGTTTGGATACTGCTGGCTTTGTTTGGGATTTCTTCGGCCGCCACACTGGCATTTGTCTGCCTCATACTCTCGATTATCCAAATCGGGCCCGGACTGGTTCTGATACCCGTTATTATCTACGCTTGGAGTTCCATGTCCGGCGGAACTGCTTTGATCTTCACCATATTGGCCGTTCCCGTCATGATAATGGACAGTTTCCTAAGACCTGTGTTCATCTCAAAAGGCCTTGAGACTCCCATGCTGGTCATCCTCATCGGTGTTCTCGGAGGTATGATGGCGTACGGGTTGATCGGCGTTTTTATGGGGCCGGTACTCTTTGCTGTCTTCTATGAGCTGTTCAAGGTTTGGATTGATACCTCACCTGAAGCCGAGGGCACTGTTGAAGGTGCGGCGAAATGAGGAAAACGATATGGACAACCCTGGCTGTCATTCTGATTTTTCTTGTCTGGTATCTGGTCGCTGATCGAAAAACGCCATTTACCGGGAACGCCAGAGTAAAAGCTGTGGCCACCCAAATCGTGCCTCAGGTAACCGGAACGGTAACGGAAGTTTTGGTAGAAAACGGCCAAGTCGTTTCGGCAGGTGATGTTCTGGTTCGAATAGATTCCAGACCCTACGAAATCGAGCGTTCAAAGGCGGAAGCTGATCTTGAAGCGGCGACCCAAGAAGTGGGTGCGTCTTCGGCAGAGGTAAGTGCGGCACAAGCCAAACTCGCAAGGGCGCAGAGCGATCTGGATACGATGCGCATTCAGACGGAACGTGTATTTGCGCTCGAAAAGAAAGGTTTGATTGCCGTCTCAAAGGCCGATGATGCACGAGGACAACTGGCAGAATCTGAGGCAAACTTTGAGAACGCAAAAGCTGATCTGGAAAAAGCGAAGCAAAGGCTTGGTGACGATGGGATTGAAAACCCGAAAATCCAGCGCGCACTGGCGGCCTTGGCGGATGCGGAACTGAACCTTGAATGGACCGAACTGCGTGCTCCGGCGACAGGTGTCATTTCTAATCTGCTGATTGCCCCCGGAACGTATGCGCGATCCGGTCAGGATCTTTTGACGTTTCTGGATGCAACCGACGTCTGGATCGAGGCGTATTTTACCGAGAACAATCTGGGAAGAGCTTCAATAGGGTCTCCGGTCGATGTGGTGTTGGATATGCATCCTGGTAAGATTGTTCCGGGCGTCATTGAGAGCTTTAGTGCTGCTGTTTCTTTGAGTGGCGGTGATGAGCCGGGGCAATTGGCGAGCCCGCCAAGCACCAAGGGATTTTTGCGGGAGCCTGAAAGGTTTCCGGTCAGGATTGTTTTACCCGGCTATGAAGCTGGAAGTGCCGAAGACGATCTTCGCTTTCAACTGAACGGGCAGGCCGATGTGATCATGTATCTAAGCGACAACTCGTTGCTGAACCTCGTAGGCCGCGCCTACATCCGCGTAGTTTCAATCTTCTCCTATGCGTACTGAGGATCAAAGCTCTGTCACCCGGCTTGCGCTGGGTGTTACCGGTGTCTTTGCATTGGGCCTATTTCTTGGGTGGCCCCTTGCCGTTGTTGGGGCGGTGTTCACTGCCCTTTTCCTTCAAGCACCTGCGGCACTACCTTTGGCAGCATTTGGTAAGCTGTTTGTCTTCTCGATTGGATTGATGTTCATTTCATTCCTTTTGTCGTCAATCTTCTCACCTTATCCTCTTGTGTTTCTCATTCTGGTGGCCATTGGAATAATCCTGTCTTTCATTTGGTCAGTTTCCGGTGCCGGAGTATTGCCGGGTGTCATCGCTCTCATGGGGGCGTTGATGATTCCGAATTTGGTGCTGCAATCACAGGATCTGGCTTTGGTGCTTGTGTATTGGATCCCGTTGAACCTGCTGTTTGCTGGCTTCGTATCGACGCTGATGTTCGTGTTGATACCCGCTGCACCTCAAACGGCACCTCAAAAGAAAGCTGCAGCATCGCCGGACTTCGACTCACATCGCCGAATAGTCAGGATGTCTCTTGTCACAGTGCCCTTTGCTATGGCGTTCTTTATTTCCGGCGCTTCTGCTTTGTTGGTTCTGTTTTTTGTCGCCCTGCTGAGCCAGCAACTTGCGGCAATGCCTGCTGCAGGCAAAGCAGTTGCAAAAGCAATGCTGACGGCAAATCTACTTGGGGCGGCAGTCTCCATCATATGCTATGAAATAAACGTAATAGCTCCGGTTATTCTAACCCCCATTCTGCTGTGTTTTTTCTTTTGCCTAACACTCGGAGCACTTGGAAAGTCAAAAGTCCCGCTCGCCGCCGCCGCCGGTTCCGCTATTACAACAGCTCTGATTGTATATGGCGGTTCGGTTGCGCCGTTTTCAGACGAAGCTGACGTCAAGAGCATCACTCGTGTATTGCAAGTCGCCAGCGCCGCTTTCTTTGTAATTATCGCATATGTCGTGGTGGATGAATTCTGGCCAGAAAAAGAGCGCCAGGCGACTCCATGAAGTTAGTTGCGATAAAGCTTGGCGCTGAAACCAGCAGAGTTTCCAGTTTGACTGATTTTTGCAACCATCGCTCGAATTGCAGCGCCATAATAAACCGCGAACATTGCTGAAGCGGTTTTATGTCAAGCGATCTCTGGTTGAGTGATGACCGTTCTGTGGAACAAGTTCGAAAGGCTGCCTCCTCACGGGACGAATGAAGCTTTCGCCCAAGCTGCGCCAACGTCTGCCTTCCCTTCGAAAGTCAGCGTTGAGCAACACTGACCGGAAGTTTCTGTGCGTTACCCCATTGCCTCGGCGATTGCCCATACATGCGCCTGAACTCGCGACTGAACTGGGACGGGCTGACGTAACCAACGTCCATTGCGGCTTCGTTCACAGGCATCCCGCCCGCGATCTTCATGGCGGCGTTGTTGAGGCGCATCGACTTAACGAATTGGATTGGTGCCATCGTCGTGACTTGCTTGAATTTACGATGGAAGACGGCCCGGCTCATGCCCGCTCGGCTTGCCATATCGTCAATCGAGACCGGCGCATCCAAGTGTGACGACACATGTGCAATTGAACGTGCGATGGCGTTGCCAGCACCGAATGCCTGCCGGGCGAAGGTGCCAGCTTCTCCCCTCAGGATCGCATAGAACACCTCACGTAATCGCGCCTCGCCAAGAACTGCTGTATCCGTCTCGCTGTTTCCGAGCTGCAGTAGCCGCAGCAGAGCTTCAGTGAATCCATCGTCCCATCGTGCAAACCTAATTCCTGGCTCCCGCAGATCTCCTTTGACCGAAGGCAGAACGCCCCCGGCATTTTCCATCTCCATTGCCAACTCGGCCATGGCGCGTTGCTCAAGAGAGATCATAACCCCGTAGAGAGGGTTGTCATGCGAGGCCAAAGGCGTCCCCGCCTTGACCGGCATCGACATTGGGCAGCAGAGGTATTGACTGTTGTCATATTCGTATCTTCGGCCATCCAGAACGGCTTCCTTCACACCACTCACAATGGCCACGATGCAGGGCTCGTAAACGACGGGAACACAGGGGATTGATTGCGTGGCGCGAAATAGCCGCACGCCCGTGATGCCTGTCTCGGTCAGGCCGTCTGTTTCGGTTCGGCTAGCGATGATTTGTTTAATCTGATCCTTGCTCATAACAGAGATGTAATGGCTCCAGATCGATGCTGGCAACTACCTTGATGTAATCGGGCAAGAATTCGCGATGATCTCGCCTGTTTCTGTGCTTTGGTGAGAGTTATATGCATTTCCAAGTTAACACACTCTTCACTCGATCCCTGCGCTGACGCAGTTAGGAGACAAAAGATGCCCGATACCACCTTTGGACCCAAAGGCTGGATGCCTGTGCGCCTCGGCGACCTCTCCGGCAAGACCTACCTCATCACGGGTGCCAACGCCGGTGCCGGGTTCCAGGCCGCGCGGACGCTCCTAAAAAAGAACGCCAAGGTCGTAATGTTGAACCGCTCGGTTGAGAAGTCTCAGGCAGCTGTTGAGGACCTGAATACTGAGTTCGGCAGCGAGGCGGAAGTGAGCTTCATTCGCATGGATCTGGCCTCGCTGACGAGCGTACGCGAAGCTGCGGAAGAAGTTCTGAATTCTGTTCCCCGGATTGATGCGCTCATCTGCAATGCTGCCATCGCGCAGGTGCCAACCCGCAAGCTGACAGAGGATGGGTTCGAGAGTCAGCTCGGTACCAACCATTACGGTCACTTCCTGCTCTGTGGTCTACTGTTTGAGCGGATCGAAGCCTCGAAAGGTCGGATCGTTGTTGTTGCCAGTCTTGGCTACAACATGGGCCTGAAGACGATCAAGTTCGACGACATGAACTGGGAAGAGGGTTACGGGCCGAATACCGCCTACTCGCAAAGCAAGCTGGCGCAAATGATGTTCGCCTATGAACTACAGGACAGGCTTGCCGCCGCCGGGCGCACTGAGGTCGAGGTCTATGTCTGCCACCCCGGCTCTTCGGCAACGTCACTGATCAGCACAAGTGGCAGTCGGACGATGCGGTTCATCTGGTGGCTCATGACCAAAACACCGATGGTTCAGACCGCCGAGCAAGGGTCCTATCCCGAAGTCATGTGCGCCGCCGAAAAGACTTTGACCGAACAACGCGCGCTCTACGGACCAACGGGCCGTCTTGAAGCCGTTGGCGCGGTTGGCAAGGGTACATTGAACCCACACGCATATGAGAAGGATGTGATGGTTCAGCTATGGAACGTATCCGAAAAGGCGACTGGTTTCAGCTGGGAGGTCTGAGTTGATGGGTTGTGTGACGTGCCCCAGTGTTCCATCACTAAAGCTGACATCGATGTCTTGCATACCCACGTCGTCTAACTGACGGGATTGCCATTCTTGACGGTCAGACATGCAACTCAACTAGCTGAATAAGGTTTCCACAGGTGTCGTCGAACACTGCCATTGTTGCGCCACTTGCCTTCACTGGGGGTTGAATAAATTCCACCCCTGTCGCCTCGAACTTGCCAACCTCAGCGTCAATGTCGTCAACACTGAATGCCGAAACGGGAATGCCATCAGCCACAAGTGCTTCCTGATAGGCACGGCTCGCCGGATGCACATTCGGTTCTAAGCCTAACTCCACTCCTTCGGCTTCCTCCGCTGATACCAGTGTTAACCAGCGGTGCTGGCCGAGTGGAAAATCGTGCTTCACTACAAACCCAAGTCTGTTGGTGTAAAAATCCAGAGCCTTAGATTGATCATCCACAGAAATACTCATCATGTACATTTTCTTAGTGCGTCTCCTTGGGAATATAGGTCCACCCAGGGATTGATCGCATCCGCGATCGGCGCGGCCACCAGGGTGTGAATTTTTGTGCGCCCCCGCCAAGTCGTGGTGATCAGACCTGCCTGCTCAAGCGTATTCAGATGTCGAGTTATGCCTTGTCTGGAAATTGTGACTGAATGCTCTTCCAACAAACGAGCACAAAGTTCGAAAAGCGTCTGGTCGTGACGCTTTCTCAGCTCTTCAAGGATCAACAACCGCTTGGTGTCGCCAAGGGCGTTGAAAAGAATGCTTAGTTGCGGATCAAAATGAACGCTCATGCTTCATCATGCAACAATAATGTTGCATGTCAAATCGAACTATCAGTTCGAGCAGTTCACGGCATTCATTTCATAGGGCTCGTCGCTGACATTCTTTGTGCCCCTCACGAATGACAGATTTGGATATCCGGAATGTTCGGTCCCGTGATCTGATCCGGTCGCTATACGGGACAAAGCGGAAACTGTTCGAATGCTAGCTGGTGCGAATAATGATGGGCTGATTGGACGGCGGCCACTTCACTCTCGCCACCATCCATCTATTTCGAAGGCGATTAGTAGGAGAGCTGGTAGTAGGCTGACAGCAAAACCGCGATGATCACAAGTTCAACGACCAACGGTGGCAGAACTGCCTTGTCAAACCCATCCGCAAGAATTCCCACAATACGTCCGACAGCAACAACCGCCATCAGGATTGCAACAGCCACATATCCCAGTGTCTGCCCAGTGGTCAGACCGATCACCAGCAAAGCCACTGAGGCCAGAAACAGCCCGCCGATCACCGAACGGATCGTGCTGAGTCCAGTGGTGCCGACCGGCTCGATAGCAAAGTTGGCTATCATGCGCCGGGGTGCAAACATTGACATGAGGCCGAGACTAGACAGCATAAGAGTTGCAAGGATGACCAAGATGTTCAGTATGGTTTCCATTTCATTTCTCCTTTGCTTCAGGCGAACTGACGTAGTGCCTGGTTCGCGTTATCCTGAGTGGTGACGTCTGACAGAGCCCCGTCGATGCTAGCTTGATCCACGACTGCTCCGGTGGGATAGCCGGTTTGACTGGCGTAGAAGTGGCCAGTCTTGAATTCCGGGTTCAGCAAACCGTCCAGATACCGTTTTGCCCCAGCCTCAACGCCGTGCATCATCCCGAATATGGGCATCAGAACGCCGCCAATATGTTTGAAGACAATACGTTTTATAAACGGCAGGTCGTCAAAGCCAGCGGTACCTGCGGTACCACCCGGGCTCATTGTGACAAAGCGAATATGGGGGTGCTGACGTGCCATCGCTCCCATCCACAGGGTCGCGGTGAGCTTGGCGTAGCCGTAGGTCTGCATCGGATCGCCCTCGGGGCCGAACTTGCTGCCATCAGCGATTGATTTGAATTCGTCGACTGTTCTATCGGACAAGTCCGGGCGGCGCATACCCATTTTGGGAATGCCGCGTGCGGCTTCGGATCCGGCATACAGAATTGTGGACGTTACCAACTGACGCTCCAATAATGCGTCTACCAACACCACGTGGCCGAGAACATTGGTGGCGAAGATGTTGGTCACGCCATCGCTGGTGAGGCTGTTCGGATGCCGTCCACCCGTACCGCCTGCATTCAGGATTACGGCGTCGATTGGGGTGGAAAGTTCGGCTACAGCGGCGCGAACCGAAGCCGGATCGGTCACGTCCATCAGGACGATTTCAAAGATTTTGCGCCTGGTCTCACGTTCCAACGCTGCAATTGCGGCTTCCGCCTTCGTTGGGTTGCGGCAAGCCAGATAAACTTTGGATATGCCCTTTTGCAGTGCAAGCTGTCGGGCCGCCTCGCGGCCCAGTCCGGCATTTGCGCCTGTGATCAATACAGATTGTATTTGGTTCATAGGGTATGGTCCTTGGGTTTGCGATTGATGCGCCCAAGGTAGGATGGCCAATAAATGATCTGTAGATAGGTATTTCTGGACACAGTGCTTCAAAAATGAAACACAAGATGTATGTCGATCAAGGAAAGCCATTCCCTGAACTGGGACGATCTGAAGTACTTTCTGGCGGTTGCCCGAACCGGAACTCTTCGGGGGGCAGCTGACAGTATTCAGGTGAACCACACCACGCTGACGCGCAGGATTTCAGTCATGGAAGAACGCGTCGGCAGCCGGTTGTTTGATCGCTCAAAAACCGGCCTCGCCCTGACTCAGCTCGGCGAAGATCTGATGCCTCACGCCGAACGGGTAGAAGCTGAAATGACCGCTGCGTCTCGCGTCATTGTTGGCAGAGATGCGCAACCCTCGGGCACGGTCTACGTTACTCTTCCCCATGGATTGGCAATGACATCGTTGATGGATGATTTTGCCGCCTTCGCAGATTTTTACCCAGACATCATCCTGAGCTTGAACTTCACCAACGACATCCGAGACCTGATGCGACGAGAGGCTGACATCTCCCTGCGTATCGCGGATGAGGTGACGGACGATGTGGTCGGGCGAAAGTTGGTCCAGATGTCTCAAGCAGCCTATTGCACGCGAGACTACGCCGAACGGATCTGCGACAATGGCGGCGAGGGGTTGCATTTCATCGGTTGGCATGAGCCAGAAGAGGCCATTACAGCCAAATGGATCAAAGACAGTTACTATCCGAAAGCCCGGCTTAAGCATCGTGTTTCAGAACTTGTGCCCTTGATCACATTGGCGGCGTCCGGTCTTGGCATGGCCTATCTTGCGTGCAATCTTGGCGACCGCCATCCCGATCTGATCCGTGCGCCCTTCCAAAAGCCGATACCGTACCGAAACATTTGGCTATTGCTGCATCGTGATCTTAGAAACACCACGCGTGTCCGACTCTTCGTCGATTTTATGTCCGAGCGGGTCAGGTCTAGGCGAAACGAGTTCTGGGTTTCGGGAACCTCAAAGCGGGAGTAGCGGTTATTCTATTCGGAAAGATGGACGGTAAACTGTACTCTTTTGAGACACTAACAGCAGCGTCGTTGAATGGCGGTTACTAGTATTGGGTCAGAAATGCTTGACGTTTGGGTCAGAATTGAATGACGTGATCGACCGCTTTGTTGAGGTTTTGGTTGTCGATTGAGTCCACGATCAGTGAAGTTCCACATTTCCTTGTTGTAAGGCGACACATAGTTCTGCCAGCAGCGACAGAGCCTTGCCGTTTTCGCGTCCCTTCCTTCATCCAGAACCCGGACCGATTTAGTTGATCCTGACTTCCTTTCGAGAAAACCAGGGCTGATTTGCAGATCAGACGCCGGAGGCGCCTGTTCCTGCTGCTCTGCCACGTGGCGAACGCGCTTGGGGGCGACGCAATGTTATTCGACAATAGTGGTGCGGCCCGCAAGCGCAGCCGAAGACACGGATTTGTCTAATAGGGTTGCCCGAGGGGGAAGGCAGCGTCTTACCCCTGATCGCCAGAGGCGTTTGGCTTGTCCAAATCCTACTAGCCCCAAAAACAAGTGCGGCTGAGTTGGCTGTGCCGTTACTTCTGCTCCAGAACACGTTGCTTTTCTAAAGAATCGGCGGAAAGCAGTCATTTGCTGCAGGCGCGGGAACACATTGTATTAGTTGTCAAAGCGGACCTTCGGTTTTGATCTGCAAATGGAAGTGGAATCTGGTGCCTCAAGCAAACTGGTAGCGCAACTGAAAAACCAAAAAATGATGCGATGTGCTATCACGGATTTCTTTGATGGCATGTAGAAAAACTGTGCAGCTATTCCGCTAAGTGTGAAATCAAGCTGAAAAATTGGGCGAACGGCAGCCTGATGAAGCATTAAATGGCGCTGGAATTGCTACCAATGCGCCTTGGCCTCACTTGTGACCCTATGAACCAACATCTAACTGTCGTTGTAGTCGAGCAGAACCAAGAACGAGCCTTTGCGATTGTAGATGCTCTTAAAGAGGCCGGAGACGTAGACGTTTCTGTAATCGGCAATGTCTCCGGGCTGGCAAGGAAAATTGCTACTCATAGCCCAGATATTGTCCTGATTGATATCGACAACCCCTCTCGAGATATGTTGGAAGAACTTACCGTTGCTTCGGGCCCATTGGAACGACCCGTGGCTATGTTCGTCTCAGGCGCCGCAGGCGGATTGGCAAAAGCTGCTGTTGAGGCCGGTGTATCGGCCTATGTTGTCGATGGATTGCAAGCTGAGCGAATTAAACCTGTTATCGATACCGCCATCGCTCGGTTTCAGGTGTTGCGCCAGATGCGGACTGAACTTGCAGAAACCCGCCGTGCGCTTGAAGAGCGTAAAGTGATCGACCGCGCAAAAGGTTTGCTGATGAAAGCCAAGGGCATTTCGGAAGACGAAGCCTATGCGCTACTCCGAAATACCGCGATGAACCAAAACCGCCGTGTCGCCGAGGTGGCAGAAGCCTTGGTCACTGCTTCGGGGTTGTTGTCATGAGAACCGTAACACTGCCCGTCGCGTATATGCCGCTTGTCGACGCGGCCCCGTTGATCGTTGCGCGCGAAATGGGGTTCGACCATGCTGAAGGCATCTCGCTGGACCTGCGTCCGGCGCCATCGTGGTCCTCTTTGCGCGATATGCTGGCCTTTGGGCATGTGGACGCGGCGCATCTACTATCGCCTGTCCCCGTTGCGATGGCTTTGGGTCTTGGTGGAATCGCGACACCGCTATCTGCGGTATCTGTCCTGTCTTTGAACGGCAATGTTATAGGTGTTGGAACGCAATTGGCCGAGCGACTGATCGACCAGGGCTATGGTTTTGATTTCACCGATGCCGCTGCGGCTGGGGCTGCACTGGCAAAAGCTGCCGATGAAGTCTTGGTGTTTGGCGTGCCATTCCCATTTTCAATGCATGTCGAGCTGCTGCGCTATTGGATTGCGGGAACCAAACTGGCCTCAAAACAGGTCGAAATCCGCACCGTCCCGCCGCCACTCATGGCGCAGGCGCTTGCGGGAGGCGAGATCGATGCCTTTTGCGTGGGCGAGCCTTGGGGCTCCTTCGCAGTGGACGACAGTGTTGGCGCACTGCTGTTGCCCGGTAAGGCGATCTGGACTTGTGCACCTGAAAAGGTGTTGGCAGTCAGAAACGACTGGGCCGAGACGGAACCGCATTTGCTGGGAAGTCTCATGCGGACCGTATGGCGTGCGGGACGCTGGCTGTCAAACACGGACAGCCGAACAACCGCGTCCGAGATGCTGTCACGCAAAACCTACCTCAATGTCTCACCCGAGCTGATCGACCGAGCGTTAATGGGTGAGTTCGCCATATCTGCACGCGGCGAGCAACGCAGTGTGGAAGGGTTTGTCGAGTTTTTTGACGGTGCTGCCACCTTCCCGTGGCGTAGTCAGGCAAAATGGGTCGCGCATCAATTGGCGCTAAGAAACGGGCTGGACGCCGGTACAGCGGAACGACAAGCAGCCAAGGTCTTTCGAAGTGATCTCTATCGTCGGGAGTTGCAAGGGCTTGGTGTGGAAACACCCGGCGCATCCGAGAAACTTGAAGGAGCTTTGTCTGAGTCGACGGCAGTTGCCTCAGCCAATGGCAGCCTGATTCTGTCTCGGAACGTCTTCTTCGACCGGCGCATTTTCGAGCCCGCAGGGTAAGATTGCACAATTTTTTTGCAGCGCAGCATCTCTTTTTGCTGCGATGCAGAATTCTCGAAGTGAAGATGTCAAAAAATGATGACGTCGCACTGCGCGTCTGACTTAATCGGGACATCGGAAGGCAACGACGCCCACCGACGGAATTCGCCCACAATCCAGGGCACCTTAGAAGAGCAAAGCCGCTCGACCATCCGCCACCTCCTCCCGGCGGACTGTGTCGGCGGCTTTTTTTGTTTGCCCATGGGGTTGGGCTGAACCGAAAGGGATCGAGATGAAAAAGCTTCTTTTAGGCCTCGCCGCGACGACGGCGCTTGTGTCTCCAGCACTGGCCGAATTGGAACTGGAAAAAGACGAGCTGACCTTTGGCTTTATCAAACTGACCGACATGGCGCCGCTGGCTGTCGCCTATGAGAATGGGTACTTTCTGGACGAAGGCCTGTTCGTGACGCTGGAAGCACAAGCAAACTGGAAGGTGCTGTTGGATGGCGTGATTGACGGACAGCTTGACGGCGCACATATGCTGGCCGGACAACCATTGGCCGCAACCATCGGGTATGGGACCGAAGCCCATATCATCACGCCATTCTCAATGGACCTGAACGGCAACGGCATCACCGTCTCCAACGAGATTTGGGAAGAGATGAAGCCGAACATCCCGGTGATGGACGACGGCCGTCCCCAGCATCCGATCAGCGCCGAGGCTCTGGCCCCGGTCGTCGAGAAGTACAAATCAGAAGGCAAGCCATTTAACATGGGCATGGTCTTCCCGGTTTCGACCCATAACTACGAGCTGCGCTATTGGCTGGCCGCCGGTGGTCTGCATCCGGGTTACTACAGCCCTGAAAACGTGACCGGTCAGATTGGTGCGGATGTGTTCCTGTCGGTGACCCCTCCACCGCAGATGCCTGCCACGTTGGAGGCCGGCACGATCTATGGCTATTGCGTGGGCGAGCCGTGGAATCAGCAGGCTGTGTTCAAGGGTATCGGCGTACCGGTTATTACCGACTACGAGCTGTGGAAGAACAACCCCGAAAAGGTCTTTGGTCTCAATGCCGAGTTCGCAGAACAGTACCCCAACACCACTCTGGCCGTGACCAAGGCCCTGATACGCGCGGCGATGTGGCTGGACGAGAACGAAAATGCCAACCGCCCTGAAGCAGTCGAGATTCTGAGCCGGGCTGAATATGTGGGCGCGGATTATGAGGTTATCGCCAACTCGATGACCGGCACGTTTGAGTATGAGAAGGGCGACAAGCGTGAAGTCCCCGATTTCAACGTGTTTTTCCGCTACAACGCGACCTATCCGTTCTACTCGGACGCCGTTTGGTACCTGACGCAGATGCGCCGCTGGGGGCAGATTGCCGAGTCCAAGCCCGACAGCTGGTATGACGAGGTCGCCAAGTCCGTCTACAAACCCGAGATCTATTTGGAAGCCGCCCGCTTGCTGGTCGACGAAGGTCTGGCGAATGAAGCCGACTTCCCCTGGGACAGCGATGGTTACAAAGCGCCGACCCCGGCCGAGGATATCATTGACGGCATCGCTTACGACGGACGCACACCCAACGCCTATCTCGAAAGCCTGTCCATAGGCCTGAAGGGCGAGCAGAAGATCATCGGCTCGGACGTGCAAGGCTAATTCCCCTAATCCTGCGCCCGGCCCGCGCCGGGCGCAGCCCCCAAAGTGCCCCGCCATCGCAAGGACACATCAGATGACAACGGTCGATCCCGAATTCAACGCAGACGCTGCCCGAGAGGAACGTCGCGCCCGCCTTTTCACCCGCATCAATGCAGCCGACAAATGGTTCCAGGTTCTGGGTCTCAGCTGGGCGACCCCGGTCCTGAAAGCCGCCGCCGGGGACAATCCCCGCGCTCAGATGACCGAGATATGGCGGTTGCTGATCGTGCCTCTGTTGTCGATCTGCGCCTTCTTGTTGCTGTGGGGAACGCTGGCCCCCAAGGTGCAGACCTCTCTCGGCGCGGTTCCGGGGCCGGCGCAGGTTTGGGAAGAGATGGTCAGCCTGAACCAGGATGCCAAGGCCAAAGCGGCCAAACGCGCGAAGTTCGAGGCCATGGTCGAGAAGCGCAATCAGAAATTCATTGACGCTGGCCAGCCGGAGAAAGTGAAAGAGGTCGCCTTCACGGGTGCTCCGACCTATTACCAGCAAATCTGGACTTCGATCAAAACAGTGTTTTTTGGGTTTCTGATCGCCACCGTCATCGCGGTCCCACTTGGTATCGCGGCCGGCCTGTCTCCGACTGCAAATGCAGCCCTAAACCCGCTAATCCAGATATTCAAACCGGTCTCGCCTCTGGCCTGGTTGCCGATCGTCACCATGATCGTCTCGGCCGTTTACGTCACCAATGACGGCTGGTTCGCGAAATCCTTCCTGATCTCGGCCATCACCGTGACCCTGTGTTCGCTATGGCCCACGTTGATCAATACATCTTTGGGTGTAGCCTCCATCGACAAGGACCTGGTGAATGTCTCCAAAGTCCTGAAAATGAACACCTATACCAAGATCACCAAACTGGTGCTGCCCTCGGCCCTGCCGCTGATCTTCACCGGCCTGCGCCTGTCGCTGGGTGTCGGCTGGATGGTTTTGATCGCGGCGGAAATGCTGGCGCAGAACCCCGGTCTGGGCAAATTCGTCTGGGATGAGTTCCAGAACGGCTCGTCCAGCTCACTCGCCAAGATCATGGTTGCAGTCTTCACCATCGGTATCATCGGCTTCCTGCTGGACCGGGTGATGTACGCGCTGCAATCCCTGTTTACCTTCACGAACAACCGGTGATCGCGATGAGCATTCTGAGCTTCAAGAACGCCTCGAAATCCTTCGGTGAAGGTACCGCGCGCACGGATGTGCTGAAAAGCATCAATCTGGACGTGCAAGAGGGTGAGTTTCTGGTGATCCTCGGTTTTTCCGGCACCGGCAAAACCACCCTTATCAATCTAATGGCCGGGCTGGACACCCCAACCGGCGGAGAGGTCACCTTCAAAGGCACTCCGATCAAAGGGCCGGGCCCTGAGCGTGGCGTGATCTTCCAGAACTACTCGCTGATGCCCTGGCTGACGGTCAGTGGCAATGTGGGGTTGGCGGTGGATACGGTCTTTCCGGGTCTCAGCAAGACCGAGAAGGCCGAAAAAGTCGCGCATTACGTCAAGATGGTCGGCCTCAGTCACGCCGCGACCCGCCGCCCGGCAGAGCTGTCGGGTGGGATGCGCCAGCGGGTCAACGTGGCGCGTGCCTTGTCGATGAACCCCGAGGTTTTGTTGCTGGATGAGCCTCTGTCGGCGCTCGACGCGCTGACCCGCGCCAATCTGGCCGATGAGATCGAACATATCTGGGAAGCCGACAAGAAAACTTGTGTCCTCATCACCAATGACGTTGATGAGGCGATCATTCTGGCCGACCGTATCATTGCCCTGAACCCGGATGGCACGCTGGGGCAGGAATTCCGTGTCTCGATCCCGCGTCCGCGCGAACGCGCTGCGATGAACAATGACGAGACATTCAAACGCCTGCGCGCGGACGTCACCAAATACCTGATGGATGTGGGGATCGAGGCCAAGGTCGAAGGCTCGCGTATCCTCCCGGATGTCACCCCAATCCACGGTGTTCCAACGGCGGTGGCCGAGGCGCAAAAGGGGCTGATCGAGAACCGCTTCCTCGACTTCTCGCAACTGCACAAGGTGTATCCGACGCCCAAAGGCCCGTTGACCGTGGTCGAGGATTTCGACCTGAAGATCGATAAGGGCGAGTTCATCTCGCTGATTGGCCACTCAGGCTGTGGCAAGTCCACGGTTCTTACTATGGCGGCTGGGCTCAATGACATCTCGAAGGGTGCGATCAAGCTGGATGGCCGTCACGTCGAAGGGGCCGATCCCGAACGCGCGGTGGTGTTCCAATCCCCCAACCTGTTCCCATGGTTAACCGCCAAGGAGAACGTCGCGATTGGGGTGGACAAGGTCTATCCAAAGGCCAGCATGGCCGAGCGTCAGGATGTGGTTGAATACTATCTGGAACGCGTCGGTTTGGCTGACGCGATGGACAAATCCGCAAGCGACCTATCGAACGGCATGAAGCAACGCGTCGGCATCGCCCGTGCTTTTGCTCTGTCCCCCAAACTGCTGTTGCTCGATGAGCCCTTCGGCATGCTCGACAGCCTGACCCGATGGGAATTACAGGAAGTCCTGATGGAGGTCTGGTCCCGCACCAAGGTCACTGCGATCTGCGTTACCCACGACGTGGATGAGGCGATCTTACTGGCTGATCGCGTGGTGATGATGACCAACGGTCCGCAGGCAACCATCGGCAAGATCACCAAGGTTGAGCTGCCGCGTCCGCGCACGCGCAAAGCCCTTCTGGAGCACCCGGATTACTATGCTTACCGGCAGGAAGTCCTCGATTTCCTCGAAGAATATGAACATGGAGCCAAGCCAAATACACCCGCCCCCAAGGCGATTGCAGCGGAGTGAAATCATGAAGCAAAGACTTGTTGTCATAGGCGCGGGTATGGCCTCAGGCCGGGTGTTGGAACACCTGACCGACGCCGCGCCGGATACGTTCGACATCACCCTGTTCAACGCCGAGCCGCGCGGGAACTACAACCGCATCATGCTCAGCCCGGTACTCTCGGGCGAGAAAACCTATGAAGAGATCGTCACCCATGACGACGCGTGGTATTCCGCGCGGGGCATTGCCTGCCGCTTTGGTGAAAAGGTCGCGAAGATCGACCGCGAGATGAAGGTGGTCGAAGGTCAGAACGGCCACGTTCCCTATGACAAGCTGGTGATTGCGACCGGGTCTAACCCGTTCATGATCCCTCTGCCAGGGCATGATCTGGAGGGTGTGATTGCCTACCGCGATCTGGAAGACACCAAGCAAATGATGGGCATGGGCCCTGAAAACAAGGTGGTCGTGATCGGCGGCGGCTTGCTGGGGCTCGAGGCCGCCGCGGGTATGGCTGCCCATGGCGTTGACGTGACGGTGGTGCATATCATGGGCCACCTGATGGAGCGACAGCTGGACGAGGCCGCAGGCTACCTGCTGAAGAAATCGCTAGAAGACAAAGGCATCAGGATTTGCCTGCAGGCGAACTCTAAAGAAATCCTCGGACAGGACGGAAAGGTCCGCGCGCTGCTTCTGGACGACGGGACCGAATTGCCCTGTGATCTGCTTGTAATGGCCGTGGGTATCCGCCCCAACACAGCTCTGGCGCAAGAGGCTGGGCTGGCCACCGGGCGCGGTATCCATGTGGATGACCAGATGCTGACTTCGGATCCGGATGTCTTTGCGGTAGGTGAATGCGTCGAACATGACGGGGCGGTCTTCGGTCTTGTCGCGCCGCTTTACGATCAGGCAAAAGTGGCTGCGCAGGCTTTGTTGGGTGAAGAGGCTGCGTTTGCTCAGAAAACCCTCTCGACCAAGTTGAAGGTCACCGGCTGCGATCTGTTCAGTGCAGGGGATTTTGCGGATGGGCCGGGGCGCGAGGATATCGTGTTCCGCGACCCCTCGCGCGGGGTCTACAAACGGCTTGTGATTGAAGAGAACCGGCTGGTCGGCGCGGTCATGTATGGTGACACTACTGATGGCAGCTGGTTCTTTGGCCTCATCAAAGACGGCACCAGCGTAGAAGAAATGCGCGAGACGCTGATCTTCGGACCCGCATATCAGGGGGGCGACACTGCGGACCCTCTCTCAGCCGTTGCAGCATTGCCGCATGAGGCGGAGATTTGCGGCTGCAACGGCGTATGCAAAGGTGACATCGTCGAGGCGATCAATGCAGGGGCGGGTGATCTGGGCGCGGTGCGCACGACCACAAAGGCTAGCGCATCCTGCGGAACTTGCACAGGATTGGTTGAGCAATTGTTGCAGGTCACTCTGGGCGACGCGTTCCAGATGCCTGCCGCGCAGCCGGTCTGCGGATGCACCGACCTGACTCATGAGGATGTGCGACGCCTGATCAAAGGGCAGGAGTTAAAAAGTCAGGCTGCCGTCTGGCAGGAACTGGGTTGGACGACGCCCAATGGCTGCCATGTCTGTAGGCCCGCGATCAACTACTACCTGCTGGCCGACTGGCCGCTGGAATACCAAGACGACCCACAAAGCCGTTTCGTCAATGAACGCAAACACGCCAACATCCAGAAGGATGGCACGTTCAGCGTTGTACCGCGTATGTGGGGCGGGATCACCACGCCCGACGAACTGCGCGCCATTGCAGATGCGGCGGATAAATACGATGTTCCCACCGTCAAGGTCACAGGCGGTCAGCGGATCGATCTGCTGGGCGTCAAAGGCGAAGATCTGCCCGCCATGTGGTCAGACCTGAACAAAGCCGGGCTGGTCTCTGGCCACGCCTATTCCAAAGGTCTGCGCACGGTCAAAACCTGCGTCGGCACCGATCATTGCCGGTTTGGGACTCAGGACAGCACCGGGCTTGGCATAAAGCTTGAAAGAATCCTGTGGGGGTCGTGGACGCCGCACAAGCTGAAGCTGGCCGTATCTGGCTGCCCTCGAAACTGTGCCGAGGCGACCTGCAAGGACATCGGCGTGGTCTGCGTCGAATCTGGCTATCAGATCAGCATCGGCGGGGCCGCAGGGATGGATGTCAAAGAGACCGAGCTACTCTGTCAGATTCCCACCGAAGAAGAAGCGATCGAGATCGTGATGGCCGTCACGCAAGCCTATCGCGAAGGCGGCAAGTATCTGGACCGTTTATATAAATGGCTGGGTAAGGTGGGCATGGACTGGGTCAAGGTGCAGGTCGTGGACGACCATGAAAATCGCGCGGCCCTCGTCGCGCGGTTCGAACTGTCGCAAAACATCTACCGCAAAGACCCGTGGGCCGAACACGTCAAAGAAAAAGCGCAAACCTACGCGCCAATTGCAGATTTCACACTGGAGGCCGCAGAATGAGCTGGATCGACATCGGACATATCGACGAGGTTCCCTTGCGTGGGGCGCGTCTGGTCAAGACGCATATCGGCTGCATCGCTGTCTTCCGTACTGCCGAGGTGGAGGTCTATGCTGCGACTAACAGCTGTCCGCACAAGGGCGGTCCTTTGTCTGAGGGTATCGTGCACGGGCAGTCGGTGACCTGTCCTTTGCACAATTGGGTATTTGACCTGAATACGGGCGAGGCGCAAGGCGCGGATGATGGCCGCATCACCATCTATCCCGTGCGTATTAAAGACGACCGTATCCTGTTAGACGACAGCGCAGTTACCCGGCGGAGCGCCGCCTGATGGACGGAAGTGGTCTGCCTGAAGTTCGCTCGACTTGCGCCTATTGCGGGGTCGGCTGCGGTGTGCTTTTGCGGCCCGATGGGGCCGGAGGCTTGACCGTTCGCGGCGATCCGGATCATCCAGCGAATTTTGGGCGTTTGTGCTCGAAAGGATTTGCTTTGGGCGAAACAGTTGGGCTGGAACATCGCTTGCTGGCTCCTCGCGCCTTCGGCCGAGACACAAACTGGGACAACGCGCTGCAACTGGTCGCAGATCGGTTTTCTGCCGCAATCAAGAACCATGGACCGGACAGCGTGGCATTTTACGTCTCGGGGCAGTTGCTGACAGAGGATTATTACGTCGCCAACAAGCTGATGAAGGGTTTTATGGGGTCGGCCAACATCGACACCAATTCTCGACTGTGTATGGCGTCAACTGTGGCGGGACACAAACGCGCCTTTGGCACAGATACCGTGCCTGGGACTTATGAGGATCTGGATGAGGCTGATTTGGTTGTCTTGGTTGGCTCAAACCTCGCATGGTGCCATCCCGTTCTCTATCAACGCGTCATAGCTGCGCGTCAGGCGCGCGGTACGAAGATTGTGGTTGTCGATCCACGTCGAACAGCAAGCTGCGATCAAGCAGATCTTCACCTGGCGTTGCAACCCGGCAGCGACGTGGCGCTGTTCAATCGTCTGCTGACCAGAATTCACCAATCGGGGCATGTGGCACCGGATTTTCTGGATCGCAGCGTAGGGTACACTGAAGCCCTCGAACTCGCACAGCTTGATGATCCGGATGAGACCGGACTTACCCCAGGTGAAATCGAAGCGTTTTGCGATCTGTGGATTGGAACCGAGCGGGTTGTTACGATTTTCAGTCAAGGCGTAAACCAATCCTCCAGCGGAACAGACAAAGTCAACGCGATCCTGAACTGCCATCTGGCTACGGGGCGCATCGGACGCGCAGGGATGGGCCCGTTCTCGGTTACCGGTCAACCAAACGCCATGGGTGGTCGAGAGGTCGGCGGTCTGGCCAACATGCTTGCGTGTCACCTGGATATCGAAAACGAGGCCCACAGAGCAGCCGTCCGGGACTTTTGGAAAGCGCCCATCCTGCCAGAAAAGCAGGGGCTCAAAGCTGTCGACATGTTTCGCGCCGTTAAAGATGGACAGATCAAAGCACTTTGGATCATCCACACCAATCCAGCGGCCACGATGCCGGACGCCGATCGAGTCAAGACGGCGATCAAAAACTGCCCATTCACCGTTGTAAGCGACCTGACTGCCCAAACAGACACCGCGCGTCTCGCAGACGTATTGCTTCCAGCAGCAGGATGGGGCGAAAAAAGCGGCACAATAACCAATTCCGACCGCATGATCAGCAGGCAACGCGCCGTTCTGACCCCTCCGGGACAGGCACGTGCGGATTGGGATATCTTGGCCGAGGTTGGCCGCCGCATGGGTTGGGCCGAGGCCTTCAGCTATGAGTCTGCGGCGCAGATTTTTAGGGAATATGCGAACATGTCCTCGCTTGCCGTCTCATTTGGCAAAGACTTTGAGATTGCTGGCTTTTCGGACATCAACGACGAAGATTATGATGCGATGTGCCCGACACGATGGCCCACGGCATCGCGGAAAACTGACGGTCGTTTCTTCGGAGACGGGCAGTTTTTTCATCCCGATGGCAAGGCGCGGTTTGTGCCGGTCACCCTTCGAGCGCCCAAGGCAGAGCCATCAGAACGCTACCCTTTCCTGTTGAACACAGGGAGAAATCGGGATCAGTGGCACACCATGACCCGATCCGGATTGTCGCCTCGTTTATCGGCCCACCTTGCCGAGCCCTATTTGGAAATGAACCCGAAGGACGTTGATCAACTGGGGCTTGGTCCTGCCGATTTGGTCGAAGTTAGCAGTTCAGTCGGCAGCGGCATATTTCGGCTTCGCATTACGGAATCTATTGCGCGTGGCAATGTGTTTGCGCCCATTCATTGGACCGGAGAAACGGCACCGTCGGCCCGTGTAAACGAGATAATTCCTAGTGTAACTGACCCGATTTCTGGTCAGCCGGAAAGCAAATCAACAGCGGTATCTGTTCGACGTATGAGAGCAGCATGGTACGGTTTCGCCGTTTCAGCCGATGCAGCGTTCCCTGAAGCAGAATATTCGGCGACAGCCAGAACAAACAACGGCTATAGGATGGAGTTGGCAGGGAACCAGATTATTGAAGACTGGGAAAGGACTGCTCGCGTTTGGTTTGGTTTACCGGATGCGATGGCGACTTCGGTAGAAGATCCCAAACGCGGCTCTTATAGAATTGCGCTGTCAGACGGTCAGCGCATTCTGGCAGTGCTCTTCGTCTCGCGCCGACCTATCACCCTGATGCGAGACTATTTGGCAACTTTGCCTGAGGTAACGCCTCAGCAGATTCTGTCTGGCCAGTCATCTGTTGGTTCTGAGGACTGCGGGCCAATCGTCTGTTCGTGTTTCGAGGTCGGATTAAAAACCCTTATCCGCGCCATTCACGACAAGCGTTTGATCAATATGGACGATATCGGAGACGCCCTTAATGCGGGAACGAACTGCGGTTCATGCCGGCCAGAGTTGGCTGACTTGATCGCCGAGCATTCGAAATTGATCAGCAATAAGCCTAAGAAATGCCCGCATGAACAATTGGGGTAGTCTCAAGGTTCTTGATGCAGGACTGCAGTCTGTTTTGGTTGAGCAGAAATTTTCTTCTCTGACGCCACGCGCAATTGCAATGATACCGATCGACCAACCGCAGTTCAGGGCCGCGCTCGGAAGCGAGGCGACAAATGTCGCTGTTCGTTGAACAGGTTTGACAGATACTCGGTTGTCTGAGACGCTCCCAACACTCGCAAAGGATATTCTGACAATGGACCAGCATACTTTCTGATCCCGCCGCGCGCTGACCTAAATGGCAGAATGCGCACCGAAACACTCCTGCGGAGGACTCTGACAATGGACACACGACGCTAGCCCCTTGTGGGCATTCGTAGTCGTGCATCTGCGCGACTTAACCTTCTTTTTGTCATGAGGTGCAATATGCCCTTTAAGCCACCAAAAATCGCCCTTGTGCGAACCCTTCCTGCTGCGGAGGACACATCGAAATCTGCGAATCGTGTGAAGACCAAAGCCAAACCGCCGCGTGACCTGCGCATGAAAATGCCACGACGAACGGCCAAGAGGATGAACATGCCCGGGAAAGCGGGCGGTCGTTAGAAGCTGGTGCGGGGTGCGTTTTTTTTGCCCCGCACTTCTAATCTGAATGGCCAACGGAGAAGCGCGCACTAGAGCGTGCATTACAACCCAGTGTTTGAATTGAAGGTCGGTGCGGAACGGTTCGCGCGAAACTCTAGTATAACCGCTCAATTTATGCAGGTCTACGCTGGCGTTTGCGGCCAAGACAGCCTGTCTGACTTCACGCAACGTGACATCACCAACTTAAATACGCGATCGCTGATCAAGGCGGCATGCACTTTGCGGGGGTTCGCTGACGCATAGTCACTGTGCGTTTTGCGCTACTGGTGAGACTGATCCGATTTCCCACCTATGTCTCGAAAGGAGACGACCGATGCTCGATAAATACACTATCCGCCAAGACGATATGCCGAAAGAGATGCGGTTTCTCTTGGAAAAATACCCGCGCGACAGCTGGGATGCGCACCCTGGGTTCAAAGAAAAAACCAAGCATTGGCTCGGCGCACACCTGATGTTCCACCACTTGGCGGAACGTATTCGATTGGACACGGAAAATGTGTTGAACAACGATTTGGGGTTGGACGATTATGCTGGGCGGCTGTCCCACTATGGCGGCAACCTGGTCGGGAGCCTGCATGGTCATCACGGCTGGGAAGATCGTAGCTATTTCCCTGAATTGTCGACTGCAGACCCGCGATTTGATGCGGGGCTTGAGCTTCTGGAACAGGATCACGCCGATCTGAACAAGGTGTTGGATGATTTCACCCGCGCAGCGAACCGTGTGATCAAACTGTCTGCTCTGGATGAGGCCCAAGCCTATGATGAGACCGGGCAGCTCCATGCGACAAGCGAAGCGATCAAAGCGTTTCTGGAACGCCACTTGAGTGATGAAGAAGAATTGGCCGTACCAATTATCTTGCATCACAGACTCAGAGGATGATGCTGACGTCATGACCGACACATCTACTGAAGAAGACCAGACTGCCATCACTGAGCGCCGCGCACGGGGTGAATTTGTGCGCGGCGTCAGCGGCTTTCGCCACTCCGTTGGCGATCCGGATTTTCCTGCAGAACCCAACCGATATCACCTGTTTGTGGCGCTGAATTGCCCGTGGTGTCATCGCGTGACCTTGGCGCGCAGTGTTCTGGGGTTGCAGGACGGCGTCACGATGGATGTGGCATTTTCCAACCGCACTGGCAAAGACGATCCAGAAGGACCGAACCTGTGGGAGTTCGCACCCAACCGCATTGCTTCGCTCACAAGCGAGACCTTGCCAGAGTGCACCGGAGAGACCGGAACTGGCAGAGGACTGCGCCTTGCCAAAGATATTTACCGTGCCGAAGGCTCCGAAGAACAATCCCTGCCGATCCTTTATGATAAGAAATCAGGCCAAATCGTGAGCAACGAAAGCGCCGAAATTATCCGCATGTTGGATGCCTCTGCAGAGTCCCTTGGCGGCACCATCCCAGCAAAGAGGCACGTGAGGCTTTACCCGGACGACGAAGCACTGCGCCAACACATCCATAACTTGAATGACTTGATCTACACTGCGATCAACAACGGCGCCTACAAGGCCGGATTTTCGTCCGATCAAACGATCTATACGGCAGCATTTGACGCCTATTTCGAGGCACTTGAACAATTGGAGCAGCTCCTTTCTGATGGCAGGCCTTTTTTAACCGGCATTCACTTCACAGAGGCCGACCTGCGCCTGTTCCCTACGCTTTATCGCCATGATCCCGTCTACTATGTGCGGATGAAGCTTAACGGAGCGCGGATATTGGACTACCCATACTTATGGCGTTGGCTATGCCGTGTGTATGCACTGCCTGGCGTTGCAAACTCCGGATCCCTTGTGCATTGCCGCCAGGGATATTTCGGGCGCAGTTGGAATGGCGTTGTTCCCCGAGGGCCATCTAAACCAATGTCTTACCCTGAGGCCTATCTACGCCCTGATCTCGCAGTGCTGAAGGCATCGTCAGTTTAGTTTTTCATAATCTCGACCTTGAAACTGACATTGCTGCAAATGCAGCAGACTTGTTTTGCAAACGCAGACGAAGCGCGACCGTCTTCAAATGTTACTATTTTAGGGTCAGGATGCCTTGATTTTCGCTTGCTGTATGGTTCACGGCTCCTAAAGCGGTGCGGTGACATAAGAGACCTCTATCAGCTAACCGACGAGTAGATGGCGAAGCTCGCCCCCTTCTCCACTAAGTCGCACGGCAAGCCTCGGGTTGATATCAAACGGGTGTTGAGCAAGAGCGCTGGCTATGATCCTGACCCCAATTTATCTTCCGCAGGCTTGCGGGCTACGGCCAGTTTCGTAAGTTGAGCGCCAGCATCAGAGAGGGTATGGAATGAGCTGGACCGAATATCTCGACACACACCAATCGCGCTTTGTTGAAGAGCTGTGCGACTTCATTCGTATTCCATCGGTATCAGCCAAACCCGAAAACGCGGGCGATGTTCGAAAGGCCGGGCAGTGGGTGGTTGATCGGTTGGTTATGGCGGGAATGGAAAACGTTCAGATGATGGAGACAGCAGGTCATCCGGTGGTCTGTGCCGATTGGCTGCATGCCGGGCCGGATGCGCCTACAATCCTGATCTATGGCCATTTTGACGTGCAACCAGCCGAACCATTTGAGCTCTGGTCCTCGCCTCCGTTCGAGCCGACGATCCGCGGCGATCGGATTTACGGGCGTGGGGCGACCGACGACAAGGGTGCAATGTTAATACCGATCCTCGCGGCTGAGGCATTGCTGGCGAAGACTGGGAAGCTGCCTGTGAACGTGCGGTTTTTCTTTGAGGGCCAAGAAGAGATCGGATCGCCCGACCTTCCGCCCTTTATCGAGGCGAATCTCGACCGACTTCAGGCCGATATGATCTTTTCAGCCGATGGAAGTCAGTGGGATACCGAGACGCCGCAACTGGTTCTGGGTCTGAAAGGGCTCACCTCACTTGAGATCTCGGTTCAGAGCGCGAAATCCGATCTGCATTCTGGCATGCATGGCGGCGGCGTCGCAAATCCCGCGATGGCGCTTGCCCAGTTGCTGGCCAGTATGAAATCGACCAATGGTCGGATCACGGTGAATGGCTTCTACGACGATGTCATCGAGCTGACCGATGAAGATCGCACGGCAATTGCGCGGGTGCCTTGGGATGAAGCGGCCTATCTTGCCCAGACTGGAGCACCAGAGACCTTGGGCGAGCCAGGATATTCCACACGTGAAAATCTGTGGGCACGTCCGACGCTTGAGGTCAATGGGCTGACCAGCGGTTGGCAAGGGGAAGGCACAAAGACCGTTTTGCCCGCGGTTGCTTCGGCTAAGATCACGTGTCGCTTGGTCGCCAATCAGAGTCCTGAAAAGATCTTTGATCTGATCTCCGCCCATGTCGAGGCCGAATGCCCGCCGGGTGTTACCGCTCAGGTATCGCGCAACCCTGGGCGCGCGGACCCATTTCTTGTACCTGCTGGCCACAACGCAACTGCCATCGCGGGTCAGGTTCTCGAAGAGGTTTACGGCAAACCCGCTTATAAAACCCGCGTTGGTGGCTCGATCCCTGTGATGTCGACCTTACTGGACGAACTGGGTTTGCACGCTGTCATGTTTGCCTTTGGACATGAGGATGAAAACCAACATGCACCGGACGAGTTTTTCCGTCTGCCAACCTTCAGACGCGGCCAAACAGCTTACGCGCGGTTGATGGAACTGTTGGGCGAATAGTGCTAACAGCCAACATCGGTTCAACCGTTTTCACAAGCTTCCGACATCACTGCATGAGCGCGATCTATGACATGCCGCACCTCAGCAAGAAACCGATCTTCATGATGCGTGACGAGCCATTGATCATGTTCCAGATCGTCAATCAAAGGTGACACTGGTATCAGGCCCGGCTGCGTGTTTCCAATGAAAGTTGGCAGAACCGCTCGGGCAAGACCTGCATTTGCAAGCTCAAGCGCATTTTGTGGCGCCGTAACTTCGATGGCGTCGTCCTCTTGCGAATGCTCTCTCACCCATCTGGCCGAGGGTGTTTTGGACATCACGCGAACCCAGGTCGAAATGCTTTCATCCGCAGCATAGACTCCAAACCGAACTCGCCCGATCTTGCGACCGGCCAAGCCTATCTCTTCTGGCCGGTGATTTCGAATACCAATCGCGGCTTCCCTGTGCCCGATGTTCAGTAGGTCTTCTGACGAGATGAAACGCAGCCGAACTGACATTGATCCCGTAAGTCTTCCGACAGCGCTGATCAAAATCCTTGTCACCCAGGTCCCGGCCGAAATTTTGACCAACGGTGGTGAGGTGGCAAGGCCGCTTTCCGTGACAGGTAGGACACGCGCTTCGATGCTTTCGACTTTTTTCAACAGCGCTTGTCCGTCCTCAGTCAGATCGTACCCACGCGGTTTACGGTGAAACAACTCAGTTCCCAGATTGCGTTCCAACTCGATCATGCGCCGACCCAGTGTGGGTGCGCTCTTGCCGGTCTGTTCAGCTGCTGGCCCAAGCCCGCCCGCTCTGGCAACCGCAAGAAAAAGCCGCAGGTTGTCCCAGTCAAAGTAGCTTTCATACATGAAATGAAACTTACATTTTATATTGTTGATGAAAAGACTGTGATGGCGTTTCTTCTGAAGTATCAGTCAGGAGACTCACACATGAACTTTCTCGAAACCGAAATCTCACCCCTTGGCATGGGGTGCTGGCCGATTGGTGGCAAAATGTATTGTGGCGAGCAGTCGTTGGGTTACACCCGATCGGACGACGGTGTCTCCATTCGTACAATCCACGCCGCATTGGATGGTGGAATCACACTTTTTGACACCGCTGCCGCCTATGGCGCGGGGCATTCGGAACGTTTGTTAGGCAAAGCGCTCAAGCATCGACCCGACACCCTGATTGTCACAAAGATTGGGGTTGGGATCGATGAAGCGAGCAGGCAGATTTCATTTGACCCCTTCACCCCAGCTCAGGTTGGCCCTGCCCTAGATGGGTGTCTGTCGCGGCTGGAACGGGATCGGATTGATCTCTTGCTGTTGCATGTGAACGATATGCCAATAGACCAGGCCGAGGCCGTGTTTGACGAACTGGACCGTTTAAAAGAGGCGGGGAAGTTGCGCGCCTATGGTTGGAGCACTGACTATTCCCAAAACGCCAGGACGGCCTCGTCCAGGGATGGTTTCAAGGCGGTCGAATACGTGATGAACGTCTTTTTCGATGCGCCTCGCATGCAACAGGTTGTCCAAGAGGAAGGACTGTTGTCCCTTATCCGCTCACCACTTGCGATGGGGCTGCTTTCAGGGAAGTACCATCAGAATACCGTTATCGCATCGGATGATGTGCGCGCATCCGGCGAAAGCTGGATGGAGTACTATACGGATGGCAGGGCAAATCCAGACTTCATGCGACAACTCGATGCGGTTCGCGATTTACTGACTACAAATGGCCGAACGCTTGTGCAGGGGGCTCTCGGGTGGATTTGGGGCCAATCTGAAACATACATACCGATTCCAGGCGCTCGGACAGAAGAACAAATTGAGGGTATTTCAGCGGCATTGACCTTCGGTGCCTTGCCGGTTGCAGCAATAAACGAAATAGAAAGCTTGATAACGCGTAACCCCCACGCCCCAGACCGCCCTAGGTAGCTTTCAGAACTGTATCGATACTGTGCGCTTGCCGCCAATGTCGGCAACGCGGGCTGCCAACGCAGCATTTCAATTTTCTGTTCAAGGTCTGCTATGGGCCTAACCCGTCTAAACGCTGCTGGTGACTTTCAACGCCGACATTCGCAAAGCGGACAGCAATCCGATCAAGTGTTTCTTGTTCTTTGCGCTGTACTTGGCCGCTGTTGAAGAGCGCTGGATAAAATCCGCGTACTGATCAACAGTCAGGTCACAGCTTTCAATCGCACTCGAATACGGCTCCAGGACACGCGCGATGATCTCGGTGTTTCGCTTTGCGCCGGCCTCCAGCTCATTCTGACTTGTCGAAGTTACGCCAGCGATGATGTCCTCGGCATTGGGCGAAGACTGCAAGAAATCATAGTGCTCAATTACGGCATATTTGAAGACGATATCAAGTTGTGCTCCAAGTCCGTCAGCTTTTTTAAGACCGGCCTCGATATCCAGAACGACTCTGTCTGCCAGCGACCGGATCGTGGCCCGCAACACCTCGTCTTTGTTCGCGAATGCCTTGTAAAGAGTTTGACGCGAGATACCCGCCTCTTGGGCGATGTCGCTCATACCCGTTCGCTTCACGCCGTAGCGAAGAAAAAGTCGTTTCGCGGCTTCGAGGATATAGTCGTGGCGATCTTCCATGATTTACATATTGACAAATGAGCGCTTAGTGTCAATGTTGACAGTCACTCACAATATGTCAACTTGTCAGGATGCGAGATGTCTGGACAATCTGGAAAAGTCGCAATCGTCACCGGTGCGAACAATGGCATCGGATTTGAAACAACAGTCGGTATGGCCGAAGCAGATTTTCACGTCGTCATGGCGTGCCGCAGCCTCGAAAAAGCCGAAGCCGCCAAAGCAAACGTTCTTGCGCGGATCCCGTCCGCATCACTTGAGATTCTAGTGCTGAACCTCAGCGATTTTACCTCGGTTCGCGCGTTCGCTGAGGTTTTCCGAGCCCGGTACTCCACGCTGGATGTGCTGATAAACAACGCGGGTATTCTGCTTTACTCAGCTCAAACAAATGCTGATGGTGTCGAGTTGCAATTCGCAACCAACCACCTGGGACATTTTCTGCTGACCGCACTGCTGATCGACATGTTCCTGGACGACCCCGCATCACGGATCGTCTCGCTTTCCAGTATCGCCCACAAGAACGCGAACATTCACTTTGACGATCTTGCATGCGACCGGGACGGTGGTGTCGCTTACGGTCAATCAAAGCTCGCCTGCCTTCTGTTCGGCGACGAACTGGACCGTCAACTCAAGGCTTCGGGCAAGTTGCTGAAGTCGCTAACTGTGCATCCGGGCGGGTCGGACTCCGGTCTGTTCAACGATTTGGACGAAGAAACGCGCGCTAACATGAAGGCACAAGTCGAACAACTTCTGCACTCCAATGAAGACGCTGCGAGGCCATCTCTGTTCGCCGCTTTGTCTGATCAGGTCAAAGGCGGCGAGTACTACGGCCCTACAGGCCCCGAAGAAATGAGTGGCAAGACCGGAATCGCGATCCGCAATCCAATTTGCGAAGACCACGGTTTGACCGAACGTTTGTGGCGTCTCTCGGAAGAGATGACCGACCAGACATTCACGATCTGAGGGACGGGGATGAACAGGTTCATGCAGCGACTCTCGCGGGGGTTCGAGTATCTGATCGTGCTCGCCTCAGCTATCATGTTGGGCTGGGGACTTCTCGGGTTTCTTGAATACTTCACCGGGCTGGCGCCGCTTATGCCTTTGCAAAACGCGACCTTTCCGCCGGGCATGCAAACTCTCCATTGGATTTTGATCACCGCTTCGGGTGCCACCTATCTGGCCGGATACGTCCTGCGCTGGAGCGTCACTCCGATTGCCATGCTGGTCATGTTCACCGCGCTTGCCACGATGTGTGCTGTGCAAACCTTAGACATGTTGGAAAATCCGGATCGCTACCGGAACTTCGCCCAGGAATGTGTCAATTACATCATCATCTCGATCTACCTTTTTCGATCCAAGCGCATGCGGGATCGTTTTGGGCAGATCACAATTCAGGGCGGGGATCGCGTATCACCACAGAACGCCTGAGACCTCAAAGGAAGGATTGTCATGGAAACCGGATCATCGGAAAAAGTGAGCCTCTCACATTACAAAATCCACACCGATATTGTGATCGATGCGCCGCCGGACGTGGTCTGGTCGGCGTTGACCGACACGCCAAACTACAAGGACTGGGCGGCGTTCCTTGTGGGCATCCACGGAGAGATCAAGGATGGATCGACAATCACCGTCGACTTTCAGCTTGATTCATCAAAGAAGAAACTGACCACCTTGGATCATACCATCTCGGTCGTGCAGGGGACGGAGTTTTTCTGGGCTGAGAAGGGGCCGGGTGGCATTCGCGATAACCACCACTTTTGTGTTGAGCCGTTGGAGGGTGGCAAAACTCGCTTCTTACAATCCGATGAAATCATGGGGGGCATCACTTTCCTGATGGGCGGACGATTGGCAAAGATGTATGTGGAAGGTTACCAAGCTTTCAATCGCGGCTTGAAAGCCGAGGCAGAGCGCCGTGCCCAATCCACCTGACAAGACAACACGACCACTTGGACGCGTCTTGCTGACCGGTGCGACGGGGATGGTGGGTTCCTCGGTACTTGCGGCATTGCTGAACGAAAAAACTGCGCTCGAAATCGTGTCACTTGGGCGCAGGCCATGCAATATGAATCAACCAAAGCTGACCGATGTGAGGTTTGCAGCATTCGGCGATACCCAAGCCATCGAAGCCTATCTTGATGGCATCGACACCGTCTTCCATTGCCTTGCCACTTATTCCGCGCGCGTCAGTCGAACAGAATACGAGGAAATCACAGTCGATTGGATGCGCGCTTTGCTGGTGGCTTGCGAGAGGTCTGCGCCCGGTGTGACGTTCTGCTTGTTTTCCGCTCAAGGCGCTGGGTCTGTTGGCGGCGGCATGTCCTTTGCTTTGAAGATTAAGGGCGAAGCGGAGAGCAAGCTATTTGCATCTGACCTCGAAAGGAAATTCGCCTTTCGTCCAGGCTATATTGCGCCGTCGGGGCCGAGGAACACGTGGAAGAAGGGTGATTATCTTCTCAAACCGCTCCAAAGGCTGATGCCGTCCATCGGTGTAACTTCCGATGAATTGGCTCATGCCATGCTTCAAACTGCGATGCACGATCCTCGTCGTACTGCTGTTCTTGAAAACGGTGAGTTGCGTACATTGCTCGGATGAGGCTGCGGTTGCGCCTCGAGTTGTTTAGTTTTCAACAGAGGTCTTTCAATTCCCGATTCTGGGAAGCCTCAATGCAGCATTCAAATCCCGCACGGACGGCGGCTCTGGGCCGCCTTCAACCCAACCGTTTCTTGAACCTTAAAGTGGCCGCCAACAATCCGAATGCCGCAAATCCAATCATCCAGAGAATTCCCCAGCGCAACTCGTATAGCGACGCGTCACGCAGGACCACGCCGCGGATCATGTCCATAAAATGAGTGGCGGGCAGAACCTGAGCAATCATCTGGACTGGTTGCGGCATGCCGTCGAAGGGGAACATAAAGCCCGACATCAGGATCGATGGCAGCAGAACAAAGATAGTCATCTGCATTGATTGCAATTGGTTCTGCGCAAGCGTGGAAATCACCAGCCCAAGCGACAGGCTGGCGATGATGAACAACAAAGTCACCACAAGCAAAGTGCCCAATCCGCCGTTTATCGGGACATCGAAAAGGACATGCCCGAGGCCGAGGATGATTGCGACCTGTATCAGGCCCAGAAAGATATAGGGGATGATCTTCCCGATCATCAGTTCGATCGATTTGATCGGGGTGTTGATCAGCATCTCCATATTGCCCCGTTCGCGTTCGCGGACGATGGCGGCTGAAGTGAACAGGATCATCGTCATGGTCAGGATCACGCCGACAAGACCTGGCACGATATTGACTGCTGATCGCTGTTCAGGGTTGAAGTAAAGCGTCACCTCGAAGGTAGGCACCTGCCGGTTTGGTGGTTGTTTCAGCAGTTCTGTCAAAGGCATCGTGCGCAGGGATTTGATTGCGCTGGCCACCATCGTGTCCGAGCCATCGACGATCCAATGGGCAACCGGTCGGCTGCTGGTCTTGTCCGTTGCGTTGGGCAGGCCCAGCCCGACAGACGGGCTTCGGGCAAGGCGTTGGCTGACGTCTGATGGGATGATAAGCGCGGCGCGCACGCGGGATTCAGTGATCGCGCGCTCGGCTTCTAGTGGGGTTGTTAGATGTTCGGTGATGGTTACGACCTGCGTGGCCTGAACGATCTGCGCCAATGTTCGGGACAACTCGGTTCCGGACTTGTCCACCAGTGCGACAGGCACATGGCGCAGGTTGGTGTTGATCGCATAGCCAAACAGCAGCAGTTGGATCAGGGGGATCATAATCACCATGGCAAAGGTCATCCGATCCCGCCGAAGTTGTAGCAGCTCTTTCTTCAATACAGCAGCGATGCGGCGTGGCGAGATCACTGTTTTGGCCCCCGTGTGGCGCTGACGAACACGTCTTCCAGATTTGGTCGCTGCGGGGTCAGGGACAGGTCGGGAAACGCAGCAAGTTGGCCGCGCAACATGTCCACCGGCTGAGGTTCGGATTTGTCCACCAGCACACGCAGCCGCGATCCGACTTGCGCGGTCGACAGGATCATGGGCTGGACGTCCAATGCGTGTTTGACCTTGCGCAGGTCCGGGCCTTCAACTTCGACAACATCGGCCTGCAGATCATCCATCAACTCACGCGGAGAGCCGTCCGCCTTCTTCACCCCGTGTTGCAAGATCGCCAACCGGTGGCAGCGTTCGGCCTCGTCCATGAAATGGGTCGAGACGATCATCGTCGCGCCCTGATCGACCAGATCGAACAGCTGTTCCCAGAAAGTGCGTCGGGTTTCGGGGTCAACGGCCGAGGTCGGTTCATCCAGAAACAACAGTTTTGGTCGGTGCATGACGGTCGCTGCAAGGGCGAGTTTTTGTCTTTGCCCGCCGCTCATGCTGCCGCTGAGCTGATCAATGTTGGTTGTCAGGTCATAGGTGTGCAGCAGTTCTTCAATCCGGTCCTTGGCCGACTTCACTGGAATGCCATAAATTTCTGCCGCGAACCGAAGGTTCTCCAGCACTGTCAGGTCGCGGTAATACGAGAAGATCTGGGTCATGTACCCGATCTCATTTTTTAACTGCTCAGCCGCTTCGGGCATTGATCGGCCCAAAACCGAAATTGCCCCGCTGCTGGGGGTCAGTAGGCCGGTCAGCATGCGCATGGTGGTTGTCTTGCCGCAGCCGTTGGGGCCGAGAAACCCGTATATCTGGCCCATTCGGATTTCGAGGTCCAGATTGTTGACTGCGGTGTTTTCCCCAAACCGACGGGTCAGCCCCTGCGTCGAGACGACGATTTCACTCATGGCATGGGGACCTGCACTGGCACTCCGGCGGGCAGGTCGGGTGTTGCAGTGGGCAAGTCAATCTCGGCCAAATACACCAGGCGCGTGCGGTCGTCCTTGTTCAATCCGTAATAGGGGGTGAAGGACGCGTCGTCGCTGATCCAGCGGATCACGCCGTCCAGCGGATCGGCCAGCCCGTCAATGCGTACTTCCAGCGTGTCGCCGGGTTTCAGATTGACGCGATGCGGCTCGGGCACATAGACGCGCGCGTAAGGCGTCTGGCCCGTGACCATCACGGCAACCGGGCTGCCGGATGTTACCCGCTCGCCCAAATTCCACGGCAGGGAATCCAGCACGCCGTCGCGGGTGGCCGTAACCGTCAAGTCGTCCAGAACTGTTTGCTCGGCGGAAACCAACGCTTCGGCGGCCCGTACGTTGGCTTCGGCAACCGCCAGGTCTTCGGGTCTGGTCCCGTTCTGCAACTCTTTAAGCGATTCCTGAGCGCTGGCCAGTTCAGCTCGCGCGGAATCGCGCAGGGCCAGATCATTTGCTACCTGCGCTTCGGTCACGACCGAGTTTTCGACCAGTCTGGCGTTTCGGTCATAGATGGCTTCGGCATCGGCAAGGCGTGCAACAGCGCCCGCGACTTTGGCCTCGGCTATCGCAATCTCCTCCTCTCGCGGCCCCACCTGCAGCTTCAGAAGCGTGGCCTGCGCCTTTTCCAGTTCAGCCTGCGCCAGTGCCAGTTTTGAGCTTTGCAATGTTGGATCAAGCTGAACCAGCGTGTCGCCTGCCTTGACCACGGCACCTTCGGCAATAGGCAAATCGACGACGATTTCGCTGGCTGTCGCGGTCAAGGCCACCCGGTCGCGCGCCAATACGCCCAAAGCGACGCTGGTATCAGACCCGGAGCACCGGTCCAGAAAGGCGGGCAGTACAGCCGCTAGAATCAAAGGGATGGGGGTCGTCAGATTCAACAGGGTTTCCCTCCGGTGTTTGGCCTTTGAACGTATTGGGTGATAGTTAAAGCATAAAATCAGGAAATCTGATTTATGTATACGGCTCAGCCGCTACACGTGGCAGCACGGGGTCATGCGGGCAATCGCGCCAACCACTCCTCCAGCTTTTCTCCGATCAGATGGGGGTTATCTTCCTGTAGGAAATGAATGCCTTTGCCGATATCCACCGCTTCGAGGTTCTGGATGGTCTGATGGCACCAGGCGACCTCTTTTGTCCCGATGGTGCCTCCGGGCGTGGCGTGGAACATCAGCATCGGGGTTTGCGTTTCTCCCAACCAACGGCCGTAGGCGCTGACGATCTCATGAACGTCAGAAGGCGTGCCATCGATCGGAATCTCGCAAGGCCACACACGAACCGGCTTGCGACTTCGTGCTGTGGGAAAGGGCGCACGGTACTGCGACATTTCTTGCGGTGCCAGATCACGTACTATGGCGCTTGGCAGGATTTTCTCGACGAACATATTCAGGCCCGAGATCATCATCCATCCCAGACCCGGCGTCCGCATCAAGCGAAACCCGGTGCGGAAATCGGGCGGAAATCCCGCCCAACTCATCGGGCGGACCACGCCCTCCATGAACACGATGCCGCGGATGTTCTCGGGATGTCGGTGCGCATAGTGAAACCCCAATGCCGAGCCCCAGTCATGAATGACGAGCGTTACGTCCTCTAACCCCAGCGCCTCGATGAATCCGTCAACGTAGGGAACGTGGTCGACAAAGCGGTAGGGAATATCCGGCTTATCCGATTTGCCCATACCGATCAGATCCATCGCGATAGCGCGGCCCTGCCCGGCGGCATAGGGAATGATGTTGCGCCACAGATAAGACGAGGTGGGATTGCCGTGCAGAAACAGAACCGGCGAGCCGTCGCCTTCCTCGACATAGTGAATGCGCTGCCCATTCACCTCGACATATTTCGAGTCAAACGGGAAGTCGGCTGAGATCTCTTGTTCGGTACTCATTGAGCCACTCTTTCTGCATTGCAAGTCTCTTCGATCAGGCCCAGCGCCTCACCATACCACGCAGGTCGGGACGACCAGCCAACGATCGCGTTGACGGATTGGGACGGCGGGCAGGACAAGCTGCCAACGGGGACAATCAGAATCTTGCCGTTTTGAGTCTCGAATGGCAGCGTCGTCCCGCAGTTCCGGCAGAACACCCGGCGTACTTGGGAATTGGGCACGTCGAAGGTGGTCAGCATGTTTTTGCCTTCCAGCCATTCGATCTGATCGGGCGTGGTGAACGCATTCGCAACATGGGCCGAGCCCGAGGCCTTCTGGCAGAAGCTGCAATAGCAGAGTTTGAAGGCGGCCATGTTTTCCCGCACCCGATAGCGCACCGAGCCACAGATACATTGGCCGTCGATCGTGTTTGGGTGACTCATCTGAACACCTCAGCCGCGATAGGCGAAATAGGAGTGGACAGAGGCCGTAAAAGTCAGGCCCAAGCTGATGATCGCGATGATAAAGCCGATGACCGCCGTTGCCGGGATCGAGACCAGAAAATCAACGGCAATCGCTGCGCGGATACCGACCAGGCTGCGCCTGAGGATGGATGCGATGATGCAGGCAAAAGTCACCATATATCCCAGCATCGTATAGAGCATCAGGTTGGCGGCTTGGGGGCCTGCCAGTTCTCCGACCTGCAGCCCGTAGAATTTGAACGCGGCGAAGAAGCCAAGGGCCAGCAGGATTTTCAGCGCGTTCAGAATGAAGATGGCGCGCAGTGTTACGGGCTTTGAGGCCCCGGTTGTCGGGTCGATGGCGGTCATGTCAGGTCTCCGTTTGACGTGGGGCCACGCGGCATTTGCAGCCGCGCGCCCGCAATGCTATCCAAGTGGATAGGAATTTATTACTATCCATGCGGATAGAAAAAGCAAGGAGAAATCTGTGGCGCGCAAACGCAAGACGGATCACGACAGTGCTGTGGCAGGCGCTTTGGACCTGTTTTGGCGGCGGGGATACCATGGTGCCAGCACGCGGGAACTGGAGCAGGAGACCGGGCTAACTCGGTTCACACTGCAAACCACCTATGGCGGAAAAGAGAAGTTCTTCCTAAAGACACTTGATACTTATCTGGACAATGCCGAGGCTCGGCACTTCCCCGACCCCGACACCTATTCGCTGAATGACCTCAGCGATTGGTTCCAGGGTATCGCCTCGGCAGAACGTATGCCGAAGATCGAGGATGCGGGGTGCCTTGCCTTCAATTCGATCAGTTCGTTTCACCGCACTGACCCCGAGGTGAATGCCCGAATCGAGAGATACCTCACCGCCTTGGAAAGACGGTTTGCTGCGATCCTCAGCCGCGCCAAAATTGAAGGGACCGTGCACATCGATGTTGACCCGGATGAGGCGGCAAAGCTGCTGATCGGCCTGTTGCTGGGACTTCATACGATCATGAAAGCCCGGACATCCGACCAGTTCCCAAGGAGCTATGCAGACGCGGCGGTTGGGTTGATCAATGGGTGGAGAAATTTGTAAGCGATGAAATATGCAGGCGTGATCGGCTGCCATAATCTGACATCAAAAGACTAACACTCGAACGAACGTGATATCTAAAGCACGCAATGGGAAACAATTAACGTGACCACCTGCAGCGCGAGCATTACGCGTCTGTAGCGAATGTCTGGAAGTGCGCTGCCATTGCAGCATGTCCAGTGGCCGCTTTGGACCGCTAGTTAGCTCCCCGACCATATGCTACTGCGGAAGCCTGGCGCTATGAAAACCGGAGTGCGTGCGTCTATTGGTCGAGACTTTTCACCGTCTGAGACGGCAACTCCGCATAGGATGCGTCATAGAAATAGGTCAGCCAAATCGACCACCCATCGAAGAGTATATCGGAAATCCCACGCGAATGAGACCCGACGCTCAGCGGATCTACGGACCCATCAGTTTCAACGCGCAAGAGCCTCGCATTCGGGTACTTCTCGTGACCCCGGTAACCCCCGACAACAATTGTGCCGTTCACGACTTCAACGGATTCCAAGTTACCAAAGCCGGTTGAAACAGCTACAGCAGTATCTCCGTTGCCTGAATGCGGAACCCAATACAAAGCGCTGTCCCAGGCGTCGTCGCTGCCCCAGGACACAGCGTAAATACCTGTCTCTGCGATTGCAAAGCGGGCGAGACCACTGATGCGCAAATCGCCGAGGTGAGGTTGAATTTGTCCGGTTTGGGCTGCGACCGATAGGAATGCGCCGCGCCCAAAATCACTCACAAGAAGGGTGTCGTCGTCGAGGGCTTCGATATCGTAGAGAAAAACACCATCGTCATCGAGAGCCTGACGCCAGTTTACCGTGCCATCCGAAGCGGTAGAAATGACCTCATTGCCATCCACAATGACAATCTGGTTGCCGGAACGCACCATCCCTGTTGGGTTGCGCAGACCTTGCCCATCCGAGAGTTTGATTTCTTCGGTCGCGCCATCAGGAGTGAGCTTGTAGAGCCCGCCGTTAGTGGCGTCTGAGCTGAACTCTTCATCTGGCCCACCCGGTCCAATCGATACGGCATAGACATCATTTCCCATCGGCAAAACGGCTTCGGTAAAGGGCGGCAGCTCCTGTTCGGCGACAACAGGGAAGGCCGTGGTGCAAGTGACCAATAACGAAAGAACTTTCATCTCAAATAATTCTCCGGTGTATCTATGCTTTGATGTTGCCGCCCGTTTTTCCGGCAATGATTGTTCCGGGGCGGCGTCAATGAACCGAGCGGTTTGCATCAAAGGGTTCAATTGGAGGCAAGAAAGTGCGGAGCCAGAGCATTGACGGCGGCATCAATGATCAACGGGTCTTCGTAAAACTGAAGCTGGTTGGCGCCGTCGATCCAATACAGCGTCTTCTTTTCTGACGCGATTTCTTCAAAAATGCGGCGGGGAATGACCTGACCGCTTGCAGCTCTGTCGCCATGGATCATCAATACAGGCAGGTTCAGTTGAGGGGCTGTTTCGTCGATCCGCCAGCCCCAAATGCCAGCTTCGCTCATCGCGGTGATGCGGTTTTCCCAACCCCCTTTGAAAGTCAGCCAAGGGGCCCTGTTATCCCATGGTAGGTACCAGTCTGCGATGGCAGTTGCGGTCAGAAGGGCATCCTCAGAGCCGACGATCGGGATGTAGCTTACTTCCCCCGTTTTTTCGAATTCGGTGGCTGCTTTGGCCGCGCGATCTATGCGTGCTTCAACCTCGGCATCACTGCCAAGGTACATTCTGGCGGTTTCCTCAGTTAGATAGTGGCCCGCGACAACCCCGAGAGAGGCCACGCGACCGTCTGTCACCGCTGTTTCAATCGCCCAGTTGACACCCTGACAGATCCCGAGAAGATGAAGCCGGTTTGCGTCGATGCCTTCTTGGTTTGCGAGAAAACCGAGGGCGGCTTGGCAGTCTTCAACCTTGGCTTCACCAGACTCGTAGCGTCGGGGTGAGCCCGAGCTTTCTCCGTGATAGCGTGGATCGAATATCAGAACTGCCAGCCCGCGTGATGCCAGGCGGGTTGCATATTGCACCGGTGACTGTTCCTTGACGAATGCAACAGGGCCGATGATCACAACTGCCGGGTGAAGTCCTTCCGAAGCAGGTCTCAACAACTTTCCAACAAGGGTTTCCCCAGAGCTGTCAAAGGACACTGTTTCAACATCATAAGAGCCAAATGCCGATTGATCTGGGTCACCGGATGCCTCCGCTGTGCTAGCGCGGGCGGCGAAAGCTCCGCTCAAGGATGTTGCAATCGCGATTGAGTTGAACATGCGTCGTGTAATCACTGCTGCTGCCCTTTCGTATACAGTTTGATGGTCTCGACAACCAAACGATCTTGGATCGAGCGCCCCGATCTGGGGGGGGGGGCGCCCGGTTAGGCTTCACTTGTCAGTTAACTCGCGACGGGCATAATTGGGATGACGCAAACAGCATGATGAGCATGCAAAAAATGAATGACATTTTAACTTCTCTGGATGTTAGGACTCTACGGTTCCTGCAGCTCCTGCTTCGCACAAGCAGCGTGACACGCACGGCAATACATCTGGGGATCAGCCAGCCCGCCGCCAGTCGAATACTCGCCCGGGTACGCGACCTTATTGGAGATCCGGTGCTGATCCGAACGCAGTCCGGATACCAATTAACGGATCATGCTCTGGGCTTGAATGAACCGGTCGATGCTGCCCTGTCAGCGATAGCTGACGTCTTCCAGCCTTCCGCCTTTGATCCAGCACAGTCCAACTATTGCTACCGCATCGCTTCGACAGATTACGGCGTCGCGGCTGTCCTGGGACCCATGATGGAGGTCTTTGCCGTTACCGCACCAGCAATAAGGTTCGATGTCTCGCCACTGGTGCCGCAAAGCTTTACCGATTTGGAAAAAGGAGCAATTGATCTGCTGCTATACGCGGATTTGGATGCCAGGAACGATTTACTTGTTCAGAAGCTATTTGATGAAACCTACGAAATCCTGTTCCGACAAGGCCATCCGCTTGAAGAACATGCGTCATCAAAACGGGCACTTACTCCGCAAGACGTTTCGGCTTACCGGTTAATCGAGTTCAGTTTTCCGGGCACTTCGGGTCTGAAACCCGATACGATCATGAGGGAAAAAGGAGATGGTTCGAATGCTGTGTTCCAGCAGCCTTACTTCACCACATTACCTTTTTTGGTAGGACAGACGGATGCAGTTGCAGCTGTCCCCAAGCGGCTGGCAAAGCAAGTCCAGAAATTGACCTCTCTTTGTTCAGCTCCGTTTCGGCCGAGTTGTGGCTTCCCTTATTTTCTTGTCCGCCACGAGCGCAGCCGCTTCAATCCAGCGATCAATTGGCTAAGGGAACAAGCATTGGAGATCGCCAAGTCCGACTGATCAGATGTTCGAGCTGGGATGATAGTTTGCACGTGAGATCTTCGAAGTACACAAAGGCCATCCAAATCAGCACCCGCCCTTGGGTCCTGACGAAACCACAATCCATAGATGGCAGGTCTGTTGGGTTAAGCTGCAACATCGTCCGTTAAAGTTACATCTCCGCTCAAAGCCGTTCCCCAGACCATCGTCTACTTTCCAGCTTCGCGATTGCAGCGAACGACAGCTTTGACGGTCAGCACCGCGAGAAGGTGACCAGGGTCGAACGGAAGGAATGGGCCGTTTGCAGCGCACGTATTTGATGCTAATTGGCGTGATCCATGAAGTTCACCCTCCAACGTAAACGGTAATAATCGATGTAAAACAATGGGTTGATCTACTTCTTCCTTTCTACTAAAAAATTAGTTTGACAGCAGCGCCGAATATCATCGATGCTGTTTGCCATCCGGTCTGCACCGGATCACATAATCTTTGGGAGGAGACAGATGCGGAGACATCTACTTTCCGCCGTGGCGGCAGCGGCCGTCATTGCGGGGCATGGTCCTGCTTGGGCCGACGAAGCCGCAGCACAACGTTGGATCGACGACGAATTCCAGCCATCGACCTTGTCGAAGGATGAACAGTTGTCCGAAATGAAGTGGTTCATCGAAGCTGCACAACCGTACTCGGGCATGGAAATCAATGTCCTGTCCGAGGGTATCCCGACGCATTCCTATGAATCCGAGGTTCTGACCAAGGCGTTCGAGGAAATAACCGGGATCAAGGTCAATCACCAGATTCTCGGCGAAGGCGAAGTGGTTCAGGCCGTACAGACTCAGCTACAAACCGGACGGAATCTGTATGATGGCTATGTCAACGACAGCGACCTGATCGGGACACATTCGCGCCTGCAGTTGGCCTATCCGCTGACCGATATGATGGAAGGTGATTGGGCGGCGACAACCTCGCCAACGCTGGATCTGGATGACTTCATGGGCATTCAGTTCACCACCGGCCCTGATGGCAAGCTGTATCAATTGCCCGACCAGCAGTTTGCGAACCTATATTGGTTCCGCAAGGACTGGTTCGATGACGAAGCCAACAAAGCCGCGTTCAAAGAGAAATACGGCTATGATCTAGGCGTTCCGGTCAACTGGTCAGCCTACGAAGACATCGCCGAGTTCTTCACCAATGACGTGAAAGAAGTCGATGGCACCACGATCTATGGCCACATGGATTATGGTAAGCGCGCGCCTGACCTCGGCTGGCGCATGACTGACGCCTGGCTGTCGATGGCCGGCGCCGGTGACGTGGGTGAACCGAACGGCGTTCCCGTCGACGAATGGGGCATCCGCATGGAAGCGGGCACCTGTAACCCGGTCGGTGCGTCCGTTTCACGCGGCGGTGCCGCAAACGGTCCCGCTGCGGTCTATGCGATCCGCAAGTGGGATGAATGGCTACGAGCGTATGCGCCTCCAGGTGCGGCGTCTTACGACTTCTACCAGTCGTTGCCAGCGCTTAGCCAAGGCAACGTGGCTCAGCAGATCTTCTGGTACACCGCCTTCACCGCAGACATGGTGAAGCCGAAGTCCGAAGGCAACAACACCGTGGATGACGAAGGCACGCCGCTGTGGCGGATGGCGCCCAGCCCGCACGGCCCCTATTGGGAAGAAGGCCAGAAGGTTGGTTATCAGGACGTGGGGTCGTGGACCTTCCTGAAGTCGACGCCTGCGGATCGTGCTCAGGCGGCTTGGCTCTATGCCCAATTCGTGACGTCCAAGACTGTCGACGTGAAGAAATCCCATGTGGGCCTAACCTTCATCCGCGACAGCTCGGTCAACCACGAGTCGTTCACCGAGCGCGCACCCAAGCTGGGTGGTCTGGTCGAGTTCTACCGCTCACCCGACCGTGTGGCATGGTCACCGACCGGCATCAACGTGCCGGACTATCCGAAGCTGGCCCAGATCTGGTGGCAGCAGATCGGTGACGTGAACTCGGGCGCCTTCACCCCGCAAGAGGCGATGGACCGTCTGGCAGAAGAGATGGACATCACTATGGCCCGAATGCAGGCCGCTGACGAAAGCGCCGGTGTCTACGGTGGCTGTGGTCCGCGTCTGAACGAGCCGCAGGATGCCGCCTTCTGGTTGGAAAAGCCGGGCTCGCCCAAGGCCAAGCTTGAGAACGAAAAGCCGCAGGGCCAGACCGTCAACTATGACGAACTGGTTCAGCGCTGGCAGTCTCAGTAAGCAAACGAAACCGGGGGTGCCGTGTGCGGCATCCCCACCCCAAGGCCAGTGCGACGCACTGAAGGACCGGAACCCACGGACATGATCGAACTTAAAGACGCCACCAAACGGGTTGGCAATGTCATCCATATCAAGCCTACGAACCTGACGCTCAAGACTGGCCATTTCAATGTGCTGTTGGGCGCTACGGGGTCGGGCAAAACCTCGCTGATCAAGATGATGGCAGGGCTGGACCCGATCGCCTCAGGCAAAGTTCTGATGGACGGGCAGGACGTCACCAAGCTGAACACGCAAAAGCGGCAGATCAGTTTGGTACACCAGTTCTTCGTGAACTACCCGCATATGACCGTTTTCGACAACATCGCTTCGCCCTTACGCGTGGCGGGGATGGCAAAATCCGAAATCGAAGGCCGCGTCGAAGAGGCCGCCGACTTGCTGCAGTTGCGCCCAATGCTACAGCGCCGTCCGCATGAGTTGTCAGGTGGCCAGCAGCAGCGTACCGCGCTGGCCCGCGCGATTGCAAAGGAAAGCCGCGCAGTGTTTCTTGACGAACCACTGGCCAACCTCGATTACAAGCTGCGTGAAGAACTGCGTGAACAACTGCCCGACCTGTTCGCCGGGCGCGGGGCCGTGGTCGTCTATGCCACCTCGGAACCGGAAGAGGCGTTGATGCTCGGCGGCAACACCGCCTTGATGGAGGACGGGCGCGTCACCCAATTTGGCCCCACCTCAGATATCTATCGCAACCCCGAGAACATCTCTGCAGCTCGTGTGTTCTCTGACCCGCCCATCAATGTGGCGCGCATCACCGTGTCTGATGCGCAGGCGCAATTGGTCGGCGGTGGTGGCTGGAAAGTCACCGATATAGCCGATGGTGACTACTTGGTCGCCGTGCGTCCGCACCGGGTGACCCCGTTCCGCTCTTCCGACGCCGACGTGGAGCTGACCGGGCGAGTCATCGTGACCGAGCTTTCGGGCTCGGATTCCAGCGCGCACTTCCAGCATGGGGATGAGGCGTGGGTGTCCCTGGCCTCGGGTGTCCATCCCTATCAGGTGGGCGAAGACCACAGCTTCTACATGAACCCGGCCCATTGCCGGTATTTCGGCCAAGACGGCAAAAGGATAGCCTGACATGGCACAAATCAAGCTTGCAAACCTGCGACACAGCTATTTCCCCAATCCCAAGGGGCCACAGGACTACGCCCTGAAGGAAATCGACGTCACCTGGCGCGATGGCGGCGCCTATGCGCTGCTGGGGCCATCAGGATGCGGCAAGTCAACGCTGCTGAACATCATCTCGGGGTTGCTGACGCCTTCCGAGGGACAGATTCTGTTCGATGGTCAGAACGTTACTGCCTTGCCCCCAGATCAACGCAACATTGCGCAGGTGTTCCAGTTCCCGGTGATCTACGACACGATGACTGTGGGCGAAAATCTGGCCTTCCCGTTGAAAAACCGGGGAGTCGACCCTGCAACGATCAAACGTCGCGTCGATGAGATTGCAGAGATGCTGGACGTTACGGATATGCTGAATACCCGGGCCTCAGGTCTGAGCCCGGACAACAAACAGAAAATCTCGATGGGTCGCGGGTTGGTGCGCGACGACGTGAACGCGGTGATGTTCGATGAGCCGCTGACTGTTATCGACCCACATCTGAAATGGAAACTGCGGTCCAAGCTGAAAGAGCTGCACCAGCGCGTCAAAGCCACGATGATCTACGTGACCCACGACCAGACCGAGGCGCTGACCTTCGCGGACGAAGTAGTCGTGATGCAGGAAGGCGAAGTCGTGCAGATCGGCACCCCTGTGGAACTGTTCGAACGCCCTCAGCACACATTTGTCGGCCATTTCATCGGCTCTCCTGGCATGAATGTGCTGCCGTGCGAAGCAAAGGGCGATCGGGCCCTGTTCGAAGGCCATGAAGTGATGCTGGAAGGCCAGACCCACGGTGACGGAGGCCGCACCGATCTGGGTATCCGGCCTGAATATATAAGCTTTGGCGAAACCGGCATCCCTGCCCATGTCACCAAGGTCGCAGATATCGGACGACACTATGTGGTCAGTGCCATGGTCGGTGATACGCCGGTGAAAGCCGTAGCAGAACACAATGCGCCCAACCCTGGCTCACATGTGTACCTGCAATTCAAACCCGAACAATCTCGCGTCTACCGCGACGGCTGGATCGCAACCGAGGAGCGGACGCAATGAGAACGGAAAACCAAAAAGCATGGTTCTTTGTCCTGCCGGTGCTGGCGCTGGTCGCGTTTAATGCGCTGGTGCCGATGATGACGGTGGTCAACTATTCGGTGCAGGAGACCTTCGGTAACAACCAGTTCTTCTGGGAAGGACTGGGCTGGTTCGAACAGATCCTGCGTTCCGACCGGTTTCAGGCAGCTCTGGGACGGCAGTTCCTGTTCACCTTTCTGATCCTGCTGATCGAGGTGCCGCTTGGTATTATCGTGGCGCTTTCCATGCCGCGCAAAGGGTTCTGGGTGCCGGTCTGTCTGGTCCTGATGGCCCTGCCGATGCTGATCCCGTGGAACGTGGTCGGCTCGATGTGGAATATCTTTACTCTGCCCAAGATCGGCCTGCTGGGCTACTTCCTGAATGACGTCCTGGGCATCAACTATGACATGACGCAGCAACCTTTGTCGGCCTGGATCACGGTCATTGTGATGGATGTCTGGCACTGGACCTCATTGGTCGTGCTGCTGTGCTATGCCGGCCTCGTGTCGATCCCGGATGCCTATTATCAGGCTGCTAAGATCGACGGCGCGAGCCCCTGGTCAGTGTTTCGCTATATCCAGCTGCCCAAGATGAAGACTGTACTAACCATCGCCGTTCTGCTGCGCTTTATGGACAGTTTCAACATCTATACCGAGCCTTTCGTTCTGACCGGCGGCGGTCCCGGCAACTCAACCACCTTACTGTCGATCGACCTTGTGAAGATCGCGCTGGGACAGTTCGACCTTGGCCCTGCGGCCGCGATGAGCCTGATCTACTTCGCCATCACGCTGCTGGTCAGCTGGGTCTTCTACACTCTGATGACAAAGGATGACGCGCAATGAAGAAGCGGTCCCTTATCCCGATCCTCTATATCGCGTTCCTGATGCTGCCGATCTATTGGCTGGTGGCGATGTCCTTCAAGACCACGAACGAGATCCTGTCGGGCTTTTCCCTGTTCCCCCAGACCTTCACGCTGGAGAACTACATTACCATCTTCACCGATCCGACGTGGTATTGGGGCTATATCAACTCGATAATCTACGTGACGATCAACACGGTGCTGTCGGTCTGTGTAGCGCTGCCAGCGGCCTATGCGTTCTCGCGCTATCGGTTTCTGGGCGACAAGCAGTTATTCTTCTGGCTGCTGACCAACCGGATGGCGCCAGCGGCGGTGTTCGCGCTGCCCTTCTTCCAGCTCTATTCGTCAATCCACCTGTTCGACACCTATCTGGCCGTGGCGCTCGCGCACACGCTGTTCAACGTGCCGCTGGCGGTCTGGATTCTCGAAGGCTTCATGCGCGGCATCCCGAAAGAACTGGATGAGACAGCCTATGTCGACGGTTATTCTTTCCCGCGCTTCTTCGTGACGATCTTCCTGCCCAACATCAAAGCGGGTGTCGGCGTCGCGGCCTTCTTCTGCTTCATGTTTTCATGGGTCGAGATGCTGCTGGCCAAGACCCTCACCGCGGTCGAGGCCAAGCCCATCGCCGCCGTGATGACCCGCACCGCCTCCAGCGCGGGGTATGAGTTGGGTCTGCTGGCAGCCGCGGGAACACTGACCATTATCCCTGGTGCCATTGTCATCTGGTTTGTCCGCAACTACATCGCGCGCGGTTTCGCGATGGGCCGTGTGTGAGGTTCGATATGCGTAGACTTCTTCTCACCCTCTCCTTCCTGCCTTCGAGGGCATTCGCCCAGCAAGCCGGATGGGGCAATGTTGGCCAGCAAGAGGAAAAGGGATTCTCGTGGACCGCCCCTCTTTGGCCTGATTTCTGGATGGCCTGGACCCCGGCGACGTTGGCGGTATTCGTGGGTATCTTCGCGGCCATCGCACTAATTGGACTATTGGAAGGGTTCAAGTTCCGCGACGGCCTTGAACGTCGCGGTGTACTTGGTCTGACAACCACGTTGGGCGATCGGTTGTTCATAACACTGCTCGGCTCGACCTATATCTTCCTGGCCTGGCTTGGGCTGGTAGGCCAACCTGTATGGACGCCTCTTTTCCTGTCCATCGGTTGGGGCGTCTTCGTCTTCTGGAAAGTTTAAGCTTTGAGAAACAGCGAAAGGATGCTTGTCTGTCAGGCATACTAGAAAATGGCGACACCGAGATCGATGCGAAAGAAAAAGACAACAAATCTTCTGACCGACGTGGAACTTGAGTTCATGAACGAACTCTGGGCGCTGGGTCAGGGTTCGGTCCGTGATGTCCTTGATCGCCTGCCTTCTGATCGTAATTTGGCCTATACATCCGGCGCGACTATTCTGCGTATCCTTGATGAAAAAGGGTTCGTCGAAAGCGAGAAGAACGGCAAGTCGCTGATCTACAGACCCCTGCTGGAAAAGGACAGGTACCAGTCGCGGTCGCTGCAGAATCTTTCTCGGACCCTGTTTGACGACACACCCGCGACGCTGGTTGCAAGGCTGGTCGACGATGAGGGGCTGACAGAAGATGATTTGGAGGAAATTCGAGCACTGGTAGAGAGGAGACTGCAAAATGACAGCGGTTAAACCGGTTCTCGATACGTTTCTTGATCTGAATGTCGTGCTTGGATTGTCGGCCTTTATCTGGTTGGCAGTGCGCGCGGCGCTGGATAGGACATCGATGCGATATGGATTTGTGGCTCAGCTTCGCTTGCTCAAGGCACTTTGTATCTGCGTTCTTGTCAACCCCATTTTGGCTACAGGGGTCTCGAGCCTTGCAGGACTGGTCTGGCCGGGGCAACCTGTTGCACTGGGGGATATTGCCGTGGCCGCTTATCTGCGCGGCGACATTGCCATGCCAGCAGCACAGTTTGAAACCCTACTGAACACGCGCGAGCGGTGGCTGGACCACGTACTGGCAGGCGCAAGCATGGCCGCAAACTGCGCCTTGATCGCATTTGCTCTTATTGCAGCGGTGCTGACAGTTCGTGTGATGCGCGATGCATGGGCCATCCGCAGCGCGATCACGACCAGTTTTCTGTGGCGGCAATCCGCCAAGGTGGACATTCGCCTGTCAGATCGGATTACCGTACCGTTCGCTGTGCGTGGCCTCCGCCGCCGGCACGTCGTGCTGCCCAGTCATCTGTTGAACACACCAAATGAGTTGCGATTTGCCCTGGCGCACGAGTTTCAGCACATCCGAGCCAATGACGTGGAATGGGAGCTTGGGTTCGAGCTTTTGCGACCTTTGCTGTTCTGGAACCCGGCCTATCTGGTGCTCAAACACCAATTCGACCGGCTACGCGAATTGGCCTGTGACCAATCCGTCGTGTCTCGTAAGGGCATAGATTCAAAGGAGTATACGACCTGTTTGCTGGAATTCTGCGCGCGATCGATTACGTTGAACAATCCACGTGTTCTTAATGTGGCACTGGTTTACGGAACAAAGGCAAAGCACGTACTGCGGCAGCGCGTGTTAGCGTTGACCGAAGCGCCGATGGCAGACACCCGACTGCCTGCGGTATTTCTTGGACTGATACTTTCATTTGCATTAGTTCTCGCCATCGGATCAGCATCAGTTCGCCAAACACAGGACTGGAGCCACGATCGGCTGATGCTGTCTACAGTCATCAATCTGGAACGGCTGGAGGCTCGCAATCGAGGGAACTGACGGGTCAACAATTTGCCGTCTCAGATCAGGCATGCAGACGTGTCTGACGTCGGCCCCAATGGATTAGTTTAGGTTGATTTGATAAGGGAGATGCGGTCGTCGGGCCGGTTCACCATAATTGTGGTAGTGATTTGAAGCTCAAAGGAGATGACCGAGACTTATTTCGTGGGTCTTGATGTTTCAGTCAAGAGCGCGGCAATTTGCGTGATCGCAGGTAACCCGGTCCTTGTGGCGGCAATCTTCCCGCTCCCGTCAGCGCGTGATGCGATGGCAGAAGAATTTGCTGAATTGGACAAGCAGGTTCGAGATCAGTCTCGCAAAGATAATGTCTGTCGTCGCCTTATGACAACTCCCGGTGTCGGCGCCATAGTTGCAATGACCTTCCGTGTTGCCATTGAGGGACCCAAAACGTTTCCGTTCATCTAAGTCGGTGGAAGCCTGCTTTGGCCTGACGCCATGGCCAAACCAATCCAGACAAACGGATCGAGTCACATCAAATACCAAGGCCGGCGATGCCAGTGTGGGATAGACGCTTTACGAAGCAGCGCATGTGATGCTTGTGAGAACCACCTGATGGACTCCGTTGAAGGCATGGCCGATGCGTGTTGCCGCCCGATGTGGTGCAAAGCGCGCCAAAATTGCCCTCGCGAGGAAACTGGCAGTCATCATGCATCGGATGTGGATAGACGGCACGGAATTCAGAGCCGTCTGAAAGACAACGAGTACCAACTCTTCCGCGAGGAAGGCGCCCCTGAAAGGACGCAGCGCGGGAAATGCCGACAGAAACCCTGATAAAAATATATGCCGCAAGGGAAATAGGCTTTCCCCGTCAGAGCCAACCGCAGCATTTGAGTGCACCACGCAGATCAGGGACAGAAGCAAGCACTTTCGGGCGCAATATCCTTGCAATACCGGGCCCGATTACAGAAGGGTTTCGGACTCACCATAACCGCCAAGGAGTAGCGAGGAGAAAGAAACCCGGAACCAAGCATAGCCACGGTGAGAAGGTGGTAAAGGACACTCGCCGTGTGACCCGATAAAAATTTTCGGCAGAAGAGCAAATCAGGATCGTGCTGGACGGCCTGAATGGTGAGGACAGCATTGCGGAGCTGCACCGCTGTGAAGGCACTGCCCAGAGCCTAGTCAGGTTTTTCAAGCGCAGCGAAAGTCTGCTGTGTTGCCACAATTATTTTTTGAAGTTTGACAGACGGGTTCAATAGCAAACAGCAGCAAGCCCTCTTTCCCATCACCGTCCTTTCGTGGGCCAGCGGGATTTGGACAAGCCAAACTCCCCTAGCCGTCAAGGTGAGGGCCCGGCCCTCCCCCTCGGGCAACCCTTTTAGACAGGGCCGTGTCCTCGGCTGCGCCTGCGGGCCGCACCACCCCTGTCGAATAGCATTGCCTCGCCCCCTCCCGCGTTCGCCACGTGGCAGATTGGCAGGAACAGGCAGCTTCGCTGTCTGACCTACAAATCAGCTCTGATTTTCCGAAAGGGAAGTCAGAACAAACCAAACTATCTGCAGGAGTATGAAATGGCAGCGGCGTGTTAGCTGATGACGCAAAGGTCAAATTCAACTGATGTCCAACATTGGGGTCGCCTTCTGATGTCAAACGTTCACTGCTTTTCTGGTCCAACTATGACGGTTGGGTCAGGTTCATGTGACGTTCAACAGGAATGTAGGGCGACACATAGTTTTGCCATTCGGCGACCAGTAAGCCATTGATTTTGAGTGATTCGACTTTTGATAGGCACACTGGTTTTGCCTTTTGCGACTCAAAGGTTTTCCATCACATCAAAGTAGCCCAATATTCCAGGCCGCACGGGCTTTAGGCAGTCAGCCAACTATACCAAGACCGATTAGACCGATTTCAAAACGGTTCTGGTATTCGATGTCGGCCACCGGGGCGTTTCCAAGACGCTGAGCCTGAAGCACACACGGTCAATGCACGCACAACGATCAGCCGGCCTTAGAAGTTGCCGTTTGAAGCCACCAACAGGATTAAGTTGTACAACGTTAAATCCGACTCGGCTCGTTTAAGCAATTCGTTCTTCTTATATAGCCAATCTAGGTCCACTAATTTATCCACACCCATCGCGACGAATTGCTTCCGTCAGCGATATTGGATTTGTTTAGAAACGCCGAATTACCTGATTACATCAAAGCGGGGCATCCCCGCCCTGTCGACACCTCGAACGGTCGCTGTTTCGAGACAGTCTCTCCCGGCTTTGATTGTTCGACTACCTTCTTCGGTCCCAAGTTTCGTAAACACCAAGATAGGTTCGCTCACCTATTAAGTGCCCTTACGCAACTTCGAATTGAATTGAAACAGTCAACCCAGGTGAATTGTTTATGGCAGTTAAGAGCGACGAATGGTGGTCTGCAATAGCTTTCACTAGCGCCAACCCCAAACCATTCCCAACACTGTTACGTTCACTTTCCAGTTTATAGAAAGGAACAAAAAGCTTACCTAGTGTGTTTTCTGGAACGCCAGGGCCATTGTCGACTACCGAAAGCGTAACGATGCTTTCTTCTTGTTCAACGATCAGCAGAACCTTGGAATGCTCTGGACAATGATCAATTGAGTTCTGCAAAAGGTTTGCACAGAGCTGTTTTAGCATACCCTCATCGCCTTCGATTAGTGTGCGCCCTGATTGGTTCTCCACAAAACTAAGGCTTTGTGCCTTCAATTCCGCTAGCGGGATCATGTTCTCAACAGCTTCTCGACCCAGTCTATTCAAATCCAGATAGCTGAACGCTTTTGAACTGTTGCCTTCTTCGATGCGATTGATCCGCAAAACTGTTTCAAAGGTCCATTTGAGCCGATCAAGTTCAGATTGAATTTGGTCAATAGCTTCGACAGATTTACCCTCCGATTGCAGTGAATCCCTCGCTTGCTGAAGTGTGATGTAAGCATGGGTGAGCGGGTTCTTCAGATCATGCGCAATGGCCGCAGCGGCTGATCGTGTTGTTGACATCAAAGCAGTCAGGTTGTCGAGATGGCTGTTCATTAGCCTTGAAACCCGGTCTATCTGATCATTGTTCTTGCCGACCGGAAGCCTCGCTTTGACCTCCCCTCTTGAGACTTTGTTGAGCGTCTTCGCCATTTGATCAAGTTTGCGATATGTTCTTATGCTGGTGATGTAGCCAACCAATAGCGTGCAAAGCGTTGCTCCTAATCCGATTGCAACCAAAGACCAAGCCAACGATCGAAGTGTGCTTGTTACAAATGCAAGATCGCGACCAACCACGATTACGAAGCCACGGTAGGTTTGCACATTTACACGATGGATACGCTTTTCACCGCCTAGGTTAATGCCATCATCTTCGATTTCCCCCCAGCCTCGAAAGGATGGGTACTCGTCGATGTTTCCAGCCAGACGCTTCCCTTGACTATCGAACAGACCAATCAAACTCGTGTCGAACGGCAACCAGAGTGTCGCGTCATCAATCGCTTGCACCACGTCGGAATCGTTGTCGTTATCGTCCAGAATTTCTTGTATGAAACGCATTTCATCGATTAGCAACGAGTCCATTTCACGCTGCAAGTCGCCACGAATTCTTTCAAATGTCAAAAATGCCAATGCTGCAACCGAAAGAAGTATGACAACCGCAGCATACAACGCGGTAGTAAAGGCTGCTCCAGATACAATGTTTGAGCGTTTCATTCTTCTTTAGTCCGGTTTTTGTGTCGTCACCATGTTGTTCGGCTAACGACGAACCTGTTCTGGCGGATCGAGTATGTGATCTGAGGGTTTTAGCTGCATTTTCATTCGAAAAATGGGGAATTTGGCCGAATGTGTTGCAACACTGGCGATGCGGACCCAGCGAAACTCAGTAGAGTCAACGCTTTGAGGTCCATGCAAGCTGCACTTGATTGAGCACATCGAGCCATTTTTGACAGCCAACGCACAAGGAGTTCACGGCCGGTATTAGGAAGCAACAGAAAGCAGGTTTAGTTGAACTTACAACGCGCCCTTCCGAGGGGGAGGAAGGGCGCGCTGCTTTGACTGAGGGAAGCTTGCTTACGAGTGAGTGGTCCGTGTCTTCACGGCACCGGTAATACCCTCAAGAAGGGGTACGAGTGCTTCCTCAGTCGAGTATTCGGCTTCAGTTCCGAACCTGACAGCACCTTCTGCAACGTGATCTTGCCAGCGGGTTTTCACCATCCTTACGTTTTTGAAAGGTTATTGCGATCTACCCGATGAACACCGAGTGATTTGTGTTGATCATCCACTCTTTGTGCAATGTCCGTGATCTTCGATTGGTGTGGCACCATGAGTGGACAACTCATAGGTCATGGTTGGAAAATGGAGCACCAACGTCCAGACTTCGTCGGGCTTGATGTGGATGAATGTTATGCCGTCCAGACCGTGTGCGACAGAGGCCATGCCTTCTGTATCCTGCACTATTAGTCGCGCTTCTGAGAGGTCGGCATCCTGAAAAACCTGGATTACTTCTCCGTTTGTTTCTGACCTGCATTGGAATACTGTCTCGCCCGCAGTCGCCGCACTCGCAGGCAGGAGTGCCACTAGGAATATTGCATTTTTCATCATTGTGTTTCCGATCAAAGAGGTTGAACTTTCAGGTTTGAGTGGTCTAGGTGATGGTTAGAATTCTGAGCTGCACAAATCATCAGCTTGTGTTCGGGCCGCAATCGGCGGCTTCCCAAAGCTCACACATACCCGCAGGCCCGGTTTGTTGTTTTCTGCGGTGATAAGTGCGCCGTGCCGCATTGCGATGGCCTTAACAAGCGATAGGCCGAGCCCATTTCCAGTGTCGTTTTTTGTGTGGTCAACTCGGAAAAACGCGTCAAAAATCTTGCTGATTTGTGGATCCGGAACCCCCGGTCCATTGTCTTCAACAATCAGCTGTATCGCTTCAGTCGTGGCCGTTAGGGAAATCCTGATCCAACATCCAGAAGGGCAAAACCGGAGTGAATTGTTCACAAGATTGACGAGCAGCCGTTTCAGCATGTCTTCGTCGCCTCGTATCAAAATCGTGTCGGCGTTGTAGTCAGCAGTGATGTGTTTACCTGCTTCCGCCGCAACCGGATGAAACGCCTCTGCCACATTCTCAACGAGTGCACTCAAATTGACGGTTTGGAAGCTTACTTCATGCCCGCCAGCCTCGATTTGAGATACTATGAGTACTGTGTCGAAGACAGTTCTGATGCGCCTAAGATTTTTCTCTAAATCGTCGAGGCCTTGTCGTGGGTCACCACCATGCTCAACTTCGCAATATACCTTTTGTAAAGCCATGAACCCGTTCAACAAAGGGCTCCTCAAATCGCTGGCAATTGTGACCGCAGTGGATTGAGCACAGTTGAGTGAGCTCGAAATCCAGTCGAGACGTCGGTTGATCATATGGCAAATTCGATCGCTTAGGTCGCTTGTATCTGACACGGGAAGACGAAGGCTGATATCTTCTTGAAAGGCCTGGTCGAGGGTTCGCTCAATCCTTTGAAGTTTTCGATGGTCTTGAGCGCTGAAGTAATAGCCAAGACCCAGGACAGCGGCAGTTGTCGAAAGCGTCAGCAGCAACAACCCTTCCCAAAGGGTTTTCAAAGCCTGATTAGGTGGTGTCAGGCTGCGAGCGACCACTGTGCGATACCCAAGATACTCTGATACATGGAGAAGATAGACGGGCGCGGTCCCACCGATCTGCAAAAAATCCGGATCGACTTCGTGCCAACCTATCGTATCGGGCGTTTTCGCAACTGATCCAGCAAGTAATGAACCGTTCTGGTCGAACAGCGCGACTACGTGAAGCCCAGTTCGAATGGGACTATTCAAATGTTCAATTGCTCGCTGAACTGGTTCTGAGCCGCCGTCCAGTAAAATCTCATGAAGCAGGAGCTCTTCATCGAGGATTTGTTGCTGGAGATCACTGCGAAGCCTGTCTGCAAGCGCTAAGTAGACAGCAGAGCCAAACACTGCAGTTATGATCCAGACTATCAATGCCGCGAAACAAGCCGATCGGAACGGAGCACCTGAGAGAATGCTAGAGCGGCCCATGAATGCTGTATCCAACGTTTCGAGACGTGTGCAAAAGTGGCGTCTCGAAGGGTTTGTCGATCTTCGACCTAAGGCGACTTATATACGTTTCAATCACGGTCGAATTTGGATCAAAGTTGTAGTCCCAGACTTGCTCCAAAAGCATGTTGCGTGTCACGATCCGACCGGCATTCCGCATCAAAACTTCCAACAGCGCAAATTCACGGGGCAATAAGTCTATTGTAACGTCTTGCCTTTTCACCACCCTGCTGAGCAGATCCATCGAAAGATCGTGGACTTGAAGCCCAGTTGAGGCAATGCCGGTCGGCTGTCGTCTGATAATGCTGTTTAGGCGCGCCAGAAGTTCTGAAAAATGAAAAGGCTTAACCAGGTAGTCATCCGCACCTTCGGTCAAACCCTCAACTCTGTCCTGAACGTCGCCTATTGATGTGAGGAACAAAACTGGGGTCTGTTTCTTCGCGGCCCTCAAGGCCTTGAGAACAGAGAGACCATCCATTCCGGGCAACATACGGTCTAAGACTATGGCGTCACATTCGTTGTACAAACAATATGAGAGAGCATCTCGACCATCATCATACCACTCCACACTGAAACCGTTCGATCTCAGCCCGGAATTGACAAATTCGGCGGTCTTTTTGTCGTCTTCTGCGACGAGTATTTTCATTTTAAGACCTCCGACATTACCGTTGGATCCGTTTATCGCAGTTACCAATGCGGGGTTAAGTGAACTCAGCCATAACGGGATGGCTAAGTCCATTTGGCATTTCGTTGCAGGCTAGAGGCTGAGCGTTTCTTCAACAGCTTTTACTTGCAATCGGGCGAGCCCCAGATTGGCGGTCTTCTTATCCAACGCGACATACACAAAAATGTTTGGGTTTTTGTCTAGTGGACGAACCAGATGAAACTGTTTGCCAAGCGTGATCAGAATGTCTTCGATGGTATCGTTAAGTTTCAAAGCTTCAATTGCCTGAAGTTTGGCACGGACGACTTCAACATTCGCTGCCCCGGCGGTATCAAGATCAAACTTGGAACCGCCTTCTGTGCCTAAAGTAAGGCCTGTATCGCTGTCGACGAGGCACGCCCCCAGAAGACCTTTGATTTCACTTAGTTTAGAAATGTCCAACGACATGTTTGGCTCCTTTTTGGCCTTAGAATTGTTGATCTGACCCGCACCGCGCATTTGATTGATTGGACGAGTCCTATTGTTTGCAGGTGGGATGGTAATGACGAGTTTTTGAACCAAGCCAAACCTTTCGCCAAATCTGGCCAGCACAGAGGTGGCATCACCTTTGTGTCTCGACATTTGCTATCCAATTCTCGCTGTGATCGTGGAAGTAGAATGTCGAACTGGGTGCCTGTTTCTTCGAACTGCTTGGGCGTGAAGAAACAGCTGATCAACCAATCTGTCATCCAAACAAGGAAGATCGCCTGTCCCTTGACGGGGAAGACACTTGGGTTCTGATGTCACTTTCAAAACTGCTGCGCTAGGGTCTCGGGAGTTATTGTGCCCTCTGTGCAAAAAACTCAGTGCGACAACGCAGGCAAGGGCCAAATATTGGGCAGTGTTGGTTGTAAAAGCCAGTACACTTTCCGAACCAAGAAGGAATGCGGGCCACAAATGACCGAGCTCAAAAAGAACGCCAGCCAAAACGGATAAAACAGAACTCAGCATCAGACCTTCGCCTCGTTACCAAACGACTAAGTGGTCCGTAGAGTATTCAGAGTTTTAACCGACCTTTCATAAAGCTTAAACATTTGTAAGAATTTATTTTTTACGTTGACGAAAAATGGAAGCTTCGGAGCAAATGGTTGATCAACTGACCGTGCGAGCATTCAGACGTCGGCTGTGGCTTAACGTTGAATCTCTTGGTATGCCTTCTAACGGTGAGAGCAAGCAAGTTGTTGTTATATTAAAGAAAGTCGCCAGACTTCCTGACGAGTTATGCGATGGTACAACCAACTAAGAAGCTGTCACGAACTGGTCAAGCTCCATAAAAACAATTGACAAGCCTCTAGGTTTTTTCGGGTAGAAGCACTTAATACGAAAGTATTAAATACTCTCAGTCGGGAAGCGAACTGACTGAAGGTCTGTTGCAAGCTGACATTAAGTAAACATATCGGACCCGATAACTCACGCGGCTGCAAAGTATAGTTAATTTATCATCTGATAAATTTAGCCAGCGAAAACGCTAATTTAAATTCCACGCCAAACAATCTGCAAAGCACTCCATAGCGTCACCAAAATTCATCTGACGTTCATCAGCAGAATATCAGCGCTTCATCCGAGCGCGCTATCTTGTCCTACTGAGATAGAAATACTTGAATCTCAAGGAACAAACGTCGGTTAAAGGGATATCTTTGTTGTTAGATCGACGCGAGGCGACAAAGTGCAGAATAAGGACATCCGGCCATACGTTCTATTCGTTCATTTTCGCTCTTATCTTGATGATCGGGATTGGTCTATCGGGCAAAGCCACTGCACAGACAGCGAGCTTTCGCTCTGTCGATACAAACTCTGACGGCGTTCTTAGTTTCAATGAACTTGTGGCTGCATTCGGAGAAGCAGGTGCGCGCAGATTGATTGAGGATATCGACCAAAATGGTGACAGCCGCATTACGATCAGGGAATTACGGCAAAGCTCGGACAGGAAGAATGATGATCGAGACGAGCGTGAAGATCGGGGAAATCGGAACGGAGGAGAGCGAGATGACGGCAATGACGGCTCTGGCAGAAAGGGTGGCGGTGACGACCGTGATGATGACGGTGGAGATGATAGCGGGGACGACAATGGGGATGATGACGGCGATGACGACTGATCGCCGGCCACCCGACGTTGGGTGTTTAGCTCAATCCGTCTTTCTCTGCCAACCCGGGATTTTGGGGCCGCTACGAATCTAAGCTCGCGCCCAATTCCCCCGCTCAAACATCGCGTTCATCTGCTGTTCATTCAATCGCACCACGTCCCTTCATGCACCTTTGCAACTTTTCTCACACGGTGCTGACAAGATGAAACCATGGACACGTCAGCCACGGAGCAAAACATGAAACAGTTTCCCCCAATCCCCCTCAGCGCTTGTGAAATCGCAAAATGGGCATTCACAACCCGCCGCGTTGATCGGTCGGATGTTCACGGGCTCAGCACTGAGATGAACAACGCAAAAGCAGGTGATCTGATCCTCTGCGAGATCGTCGAGATCGGGCACCACAAGAAAATACAGCTAGCCGAACGGCGTGTTTCGACCAGCTATCCAGGCGATTTTGTTGTTTTGTGCCTGGGTGATCGCTATGCGCCAGACCAGTTTCTTGCCAGTGCCGTTGTCGACGATGATCTCATCGATCTGGTTGCGGGCGGCGGCGTAGCGGGCCGGGTGGATGCCGCGCATATCCGGATGGAGGACCCCACACGGCTGAAAACCCTAGGCCTTCTCACCGACGCCAATGATCGGGTGATCAATATCGCGGACTATGCTCTGCCCCAATTGCCGGCCAATAACCAAGTGACTGTTATCGGCGTTTTTGGGGCATCGATGAATTCCGGCAAGACAACCGCTGCGTCAAGCCTGGGGCATGGCTTGACGCGTGCGGGGTATTCTGCGTCGGGTGTCAAAGCCACAGGCACCGGGGCCTTTGGCGATTTCAACAGTTTTGAGGATGCAGGCGCGCCCGCGCTTGATTTTACGGATGTCGGGATGGCATCAACCTATCGGATGCCTCTGGAGAAGATCGAAACCGGCTTTGACACTCTGGTCGCGACAGCCGCATCGCGAGGGGCCGAGGTGGTGGTTGTAGAAATCGCAGATGGCGTATTCCAACAGGAAACCCGCGCAATACTCCGATCCTCACGCATTCGGGATCGTCTTGATGGCATCCTGTTTGCAGCACCAGATGCGCTGAGCGCATTAGGCGGCGTCACCGTGCTTAAACGGGTTGGGCTAAGCCCATTTGCGATTTCCGGGAAGGTAAGTTGCTCACCCCTCGCCTCGGCCGAAGCGCTCGAAGCCACCGGGTGCCCGATCCTGTCGCGTGAAGACCTTTGGTCGCCTGCAATGATCGCCCAACATGTTGCCCCCCTGATGCGGCATGAACCAGAGAACGTGGCCGCATGACCCCCCTCCCCAGGTTGGCCACACGGGATCGCATCATCGATGCGGTCCTCGTGGTATCAAGCAGTGTCTTTCAAGCGGTTGCACTAGCCTTTGCTGCTTTCGCGACACGGGACGCGTTTGGGGCGATACACGCGGGACATGCGCTTGCCATAGAGACCGTATTGCAATTGGCCGGTTCCGGTGTAGGCACTGCCGCATGTCTGTTCCTGTGCCGATATCGTGCGGAAGCGCTCGGCCAAAGCTATGCGATCTCATTGCGGCGTGCGCTCTATCAGCAGATCGCAAAACTTCCCAAATCGCGCCATGAGAGACGCCGAGTCGGCGCGCTGTCCTTAAGGTTTGTTGGTGATTTGTCAGCAGCCCGCATTTGGTTTGGACGCGGTTTACCAAGCGTCTGTTCTGCGGCAGTTATAATCCCAGGCGCCGCAGCCATTCTATTTTATCTAAATCCCGTACTTGCGGTCAGTGGTATGGCAGCACTTGGTCTGACTCTGCTGCTAGCAGCGGCAATGGCCTGGCATCTTGAGCATAGGCACCGAAGACTGCGCCGGCGCCGGGCCAGCATTGCGATCTCCATGATCGAGCGGATTGCGATTGCCCCTGAACTCGACCTAATGGGCAGGACAGACCGCGAATTACAGAAGCTAGACACACAAGGTGCAACGCTGCGCCATGATGCGCTGGCACGCCGTGGCCGCGTGGTTGGCCTTCAGGCGATCCTGCGATTGGGTGTAGCATTCGTGAGTCTCTTGATGCTTTGGCAAGCTGGCCAAACAGGCATCGCCCCTGCGACCGTTGCTGCCTGCCTTGCTGTGATGGCATTGATCGCGCTTCCGTTACAAAATCTCGCGAGTGCTTGGGATCATCACTGTGCCTGGCGCGTTGCGCGCGAGAAAGCTCAACGGCTTCTTTCGGAGCCAACGGTCAATCGAAACGTCGCACAACAAACCGATGCCGTAGTCATTAAAGTCACCGGAAAACTTGACGAAGCACCTTTCACATTTGTTGCCAAACCGAACAGGACCTCAGAGTTGACGGGACCGTACGCCAGTAAGCTCGCGCGATGTATCGCGGGCTTTGACACTTATGAGGGCATTGAAGTGCGCTATGGTGAGCATCAATTTCCACCAAAACTCGCGCTCATCGGAGACGCCCATATCGGGCTTCAGGGCAGTTTGCGCCGATCCGCAACCTTGATGTGCCGGAAACGGCCCAGCGACCGCAGGATCGCGAATGTGCTGAGGCAACTAGGTCTATCCGACTTGCTCATGGCCCCCGAAGGTCTTGACCAACGTATCGCTGAAAACGGCCACGGGCTGTCATCTGATCAAACTTTGCGGCTAGATCTTGCGCGCGCTGTACTGTGCGAGGCCGAAGTTGTTGTAATCTCCTCAATCAGGTGGGCTGCCTGCCGACATCAACAAGCTGAACTGCTCGCGGCGTTTCAAGAGCTTTCGTCGGCAACGATAATATTGGCCGATGATCACGTCACCTCTAATCTGAATGAGAATTCAAAGGTCATTTGATATGCGCTCATCCACCCTGTTTGGAGTATACGCCGCTGTTCTCGTCGGGTTTCTGTGCGGGCTTGCGGGACTGACCCTCTACAGTCTGGAAAAAACCCGTTGGTGGGACGCCCGGATATTGCTGGCTCAAGAATCTTATGGGCTCCATCTCCGGCTTGAGGCAGACCTTTACCGCCTGTTCAAACAACATGGCGACGCGCTTCTGATCGGGGATCGGGATGACGGTGCCCGGGAAGCAGAGCTGCAAGTTAAAATCGCGAAAACTCTTGAAGACATTCGAAATGTCATCGCGCGCGAAATCCAAATGGTCGGCGACGAGGAAATCGAAGAACTAGAACTGCTCGATCAGATTGAGGACGACATTGAATCCGTGAACGCAGCCATTGCCAGCCTCACAGCAGAAGGCAGCCCGGTTGAAACCTTTGTTCGCATCGAACGTCTGGCAGCCCTTCTGGACGGAGACATCGATGACGAACTTGACCGAAAAATTAAATCCGCGCTTGATGAAGAGATCGAGGAAGTCGAAGACGTTCTGACAGAGGCCACGGTTTTCAGGGAATGGAACAAACGATTGGTCTACATGATTGTGGCAGCTGCCATTGGAGTGCTTCTGGTGGCCCTCGTGTCATTCAATCGTCAGATCAGGAAGCCTTTGATCCGACTTGCCGAAGGTATCGGCCATCTGCGCAGGGCCGACTACTCTGAACCTGTGAGGCTTGGTGGCAGTCGCGAGTTCAGGGAACTCGGTACCGTTCTGAATAGCATGGCCGAAGGTTTGGCCGCACGTGAAGCCGGCCGCGCGGAACAAAAAAGACAACTTGAACAAACCGTCGCGGCAAGAACGTCCGAGCTCCAGCAACTCATCGACAAACTTGAGACCGGGGAAGAAAACCGCAAACAGCTGATGGCCGACATAAGCCACGAATTGCGCACGCCACTGGCGATCATACTTGGCGAGGCCGATGTCACATTAAGGACATCTGACAAGCTGTCCGAAGAAGTCTCAGATTCCCTGGCCCGTATCCGGGATTCTGCCAAGCACACCAATCAGATCGTCGACGATATGTTGACGGTGGCAAGGTTCGAGGCGGGTCAGCTTCGGCTTGATCGCAGGAAGACCGACTTGCGAAAGGTATTGCACGATGCCATCGCCATGTTCCCTGAGCCGGTTCAGGTTGAAACGCCCAAGGACAAAGTTGTCGCTTCGGTCGACGAAGTTCGCCTGCGCCAGTCCCTTTTGGCATTGCTGCAAAACGCCCGGCGCTATGGCGGTCCTACGATCGAGGCCAAGCTGGAAGAGGGCCTCGCCTCTTGCTCAATTACAATCGAAGACAACGGGTCCGGTTTAAGCGCTGCAGAAAAGTCCCAGGCATTCAACCGCTTCTATAGGGGTTCGAACGCCTCGGGTCAGGGAATCGAGGGCAGCGGTCTTGGCCTTCCAGTCGTCAAATCAATTGTCGAGGCCCATGGTGGAACCGTTGACCTTCAGGACCGTCGAAACGGTGGTTTGAAAATTGTCTTAACACTGCCCAAAGGGCCACGGATGAAAGTTGTGCAATCAGATACGTGGCGAGAGATGGGCTGATGTTTTTTTGTTTATTTGAATTTCTGTTTCCAGAACCGAAGCGGCCATACTCCTTTTGGCATTGTGATGGATTGAAGCACCGAGCGAATTGAGGCTGACATGAATATTCTACTTGTGGAAGACGAGGTACGCGTTGCCGATTTCATCCGTCGTGGTTTGTCCGCAGAAGGCTGGACCGTCGATCATGCCTCAAGCGGGGAAGAAGCTCTAGAGCACGTGACCACAGGCGAATACGATGTCATCCTTTTGGATCTGATGCTGCCGGGAATTCAAGGGCAGGATGTCTGCCGCAAGTTGCGCGCCCGTAAATCCAAAATCCCCATCCTGATGCTAACCGCATTGGACAGCCCCGAAGAACGGGTCGAAGGATTGAAAATTGGCGCTGACGACTATCTTCCGAAACCGTTTGACTTCGACGAACTCATCGCGCGCATTGAAGCCCTGCACCGGCGCGCCAACAATTATGCCAGCGATCTCGGAGACACCGTCATCAAATGCGGAACCCTGAGCTTTGACAGACGCTCCCTTCACGTGACCGTGGCTGGCAAGGAGGTTCAGTTATCTAAAAAAGAACGCGATCTTCTTCTACTATTTCTAACAAATGTGGGTCGGGTTCTGTCCCGAGAGCGCATCCTAAACTCCGTATGGGGCATGAACGAAGATCCATTAACCAACGTCGTCGATGTTTACGTTGGTCGCCTACGGCGCAAAATTGGAAGCGAGGGTCAGCGGATCGTTACGCTTAGAAATGTTGGGTATAGGATGAGTTGACCAGCACACTGAGAACTTAGTCTGTAGGTTAGTTGGCCGCGACAAGTTCAGTATTCTAGAAGATGGTCACGTTTGTTCATAGCCGACATTCCCGGCATTCAGACAGGTTAAGACATTGCCCTCCCACGATTGGACCCACCGCCGCCTCGCCAGAAGAAAGCGCGACATGTGGCGAGTCAGACTACTTTCGTTGGCGCTGCTTAATACTTTCTTGCCCTCCCCAAAGGCTGCCGTGACAGCTCTGTTCAGCATCAGTACCTGATGCAGCGTTTATTGACCGATCTCACCATCTTCCGCCAGCAGACCGTTCATTTGGATGACATACGTGATGGCATAGAGAATTTTGTGAAGCGATCTTTGGTTGAGTGGTCAGCTAATCATCGCGCCCAACGTCCATTGCTTCAATTCACCTGCAAGCGGCCATTGATCCTTCATGCAAAGAAGGTTGGAAAAGGGCTAGAACGGCCCATCATGCTCTGGACAAGAATGCCGTTCGAATAGCAGCTTTCATTGCGTCCTGCGGCCCATGCCCTTTCGGTCTGCCTGAAGTCATCACAAGTTTGGAGGCAGGTGTGCTACCAAATCCCAATGTCTCGTTGACCACGGATAGCCCGATGTGAAGCGACGACCGGCCCAACAATCCAACCGCGATCCCTGCCTCTACCGCTGCAATCACGCCAGAAACGCTTTGGCTCGAATAGACGATACGGTATGGCTTTCTGCGTGCTTGTAACGAACTGATTGCAGCGTCGCGCCACCAACACGCTTCATCGAAAAGGGCCACTGGTAGGACTTCATCGGCTGAAAAATCCCGATGTGCCGAAGACACCCAACAAGTCGGGTCTTCATAAAGGAGTTCCTCAAAACCAGATGGAGTTTCGACCTCGTAAACCGCAAGGTCCAACAGCTCTTTGTCGAGCGCATCAGGAAAATGTGCGCTCAAGGCGCAGGTGACCTCCAGTTCGACTTTAGGATGATGACTGGTAAACGCCGCAATAATCGTCGCGAGTTTGGCGCGCCCGTGATCGTCGGGTATGCCCAAGCGTAGTTTTCCGCTCACAGAATTGTGTGAAATCTCCCGCTGTACCGCGTCGAGGCGGGCCGTCACGTCTTTCGCAACGAACAGCAACGTCTGCCCCGCATCGCTCAACACAACCCCGCGACCATGCCGATCAAAAACAGGGCGGCCCAGAATGGATTCCAGGCGTTTGATCTGAAGGCTCGTTGCAGATTGGGACCGGTGGATACGAGCTGCACCATCCGTGACACTGCCAGCCTCAGCCACGGCGACGAAGGTTCGCAAAAGATCGCTATCCAGATTCTCCATCTGTTTTTCCAATATCTGAAATTGAAACTATTCGTTTCAAAGATGGCTCGTGCCACTCTAATTTTCAAGTTCAAAGGAGTAGGTAATGTCCGATCAAACCGCTGCCCATCGACCATCTACCCGGAAAAATCTGATGTGGGGCGTTTCTCTGGTGCTGTTGTCGGGTGTCTGTCTTGTTTGGCCGGAACACGCGGCAAACGCTGTAAAGTTTGTCGTCTTGGGCTTGATTGTCGTCGCCCCAATCGTCATTCCGGGTATCATCCTTGCGGCCTGGATCATTGCCAGCAGCGCGGACACTCATATTGCTGCTGCCTTTGAGGGCAGGACATTTCGATCGGTGTTGGCCGCGTCGCTGATCGGAGCTGTTACGCCCGTCTGCGGTGTTACAGTGTTGCCGTTAATGGCTGGGTTGCTGGCTGCAGGTGTACCGCTTGCACCGATCATGGCATTCTGGCTGTCCTCTCCGATAACGGACCCGGCGATGCTCGCGACCACCGCCGCAACATTGGGTCTGAGCTTTGCGATTGGCAAAACCTTTGCAGCTTTCGGATTGGGTGTATTCGGGGGGGCGATTACCGGGCTATTTTCCAGGGCGCCTTGGGCAATGAATGCGCTTCGCGATAATGATCTCGCTCGCCAACTAAGTGCTGCGCGATGCGGCGAAGGTCAGCCCTTTGATCCTTGGGTATGGAGGTCCGAGGCGAGACGACGTTCCTTTGGCAAACAGTTCTCGGCAACCAGTCGGCTTATCCTAATTTGCCTGATTCCGGCGTTTGCAGCCGAGTACGCCCTGAACACGGCACTGACGCCCGGATCGCTAGCAGTATATGTCGGGGAAGACAAATGGTGGGCCATACCCGCCGCTGTCTTCATTGGTGCCCCAGCCTATATCGACGGGTACGCGGCACTCCCACTGACGCGAGGGCTGATCGACAACGGCATGTCCGAAGGCGCAGCGATGGCTTTCCTTGTATCGGGTGGCGTAGTCAGCATCTGGGGTGCAATGGCCATCGCACCGGTGCTCAAACTGAAGCCATTCATGTTATATCTGTTGCTTGCTGTCTTCGGGTCGATTGGAGCCGGGTATGCCTTTGAGTGGATCGTCTAAGAGCCAACGCCAATTAAATGCACGCGGTCAAAGAATGGCTATTCTACCCGCCAACACGGAAATCTCAAAACTCGAGTTGAACGTCCGGGGTAGGTCGTCCTTAACATAATCAAACGCCTCTATCAGAAGGTAACTGCCTGCCCCCAATGGTCGCGAGAGTCGCAAAACCGCCCAATCCAGCATTTTGAAAAAACGCCCACAACCTCAAACCCTACCGCCAAAATGGTATTAGGGTCATCACGTACAACGCACCGTGGCTCCGGGTTACTGGCCTCAGAAATCCTTCCGACGGAAACCACCCATGATAGCACCACCCATCAGGCATGTTAGGTTTCGCCAGGATGGCTCAACCGCATAATTGGCCATTTCCGTAGCCAGCGTGTCAAAGGCGCCCTTGTTGGTTTTTATCATGTGACCAGGCGACATGAAGCCAGCAGTCAAGATCGATTTCTCGACATTCTCGAAGCACATGGCGTTGCCGAAATTGCCGACTCCCGAGACGAACTCCTTGCCTTCTTCGTTGCCGCCCCATGTCAACCAGGGTGAAAGGAAGATGAATGGTGGCATGGCGTTTACGGCAATTGCGCCGTATTCCATATCAGTTATCGCTCGGTCCAGAGCAGCCTGATGCGTTTTCTTGGTGTCCTCGTCGATCAGGATTGCGCTGCCCAACGTGCCAAGCAGCTTTTCATTGCAGAAGGCAACTGCAGCGGGCAGGAATTCGGTAGCGTTGGCAGGCACGTCCAACGGCACCTCACCTGTGATCTGGCAGAAGGCCTCGTTGCGTGTGCCATAACTGTCCACTTCGATCCCGGTGATCAGCAGGTTTTCAGCCGCCTTGAACAAACCGCCCTCCGGTGACAGCTGCTCAGCTTGCGGATAGGCGTTGAGGAACCCGTCTTTCACCTCGCCAGCCCCCGGATAATAGGTGCCCTCGGCGGGCGTGTCTTCGACGATCGCCTTGCGAATGGCATCCAGGAACTGATCCCGCTGGGCCCAGTGTTTCGAGGTTACCAATGTTTGAACCCGACCGCAGACAGCTCCACCGTTGAGCTTGTTAATCGTGACGATCTGGTGTGCTTGATGAGCGATTTCCTTATCGGTCCAAGGGCGGTCGCCCGGCACGATGATCACCGGGTTGTTGCCTCCGCATTCGGAGATCAATTCGGCCTGGGTGGCACTTTGAATTGCTTTGGCGGTACCCGCACCGCCCGTGAAGTAGATCTTGTCGATCCTGGTATCAGTCGTCAGCACACGGCCTTGGTCGTGATCAGCGAAAGCCAGGGCTTGATGATCGATCAGCGGGGCCATGACCTTTTCCCAAACCTTATCGCTATCGGCATTCAGGTGGTGTGGTTTGTGCACCACGACCTTGTTGTCGAAGAAGATTGCCTTGAGCATCTCCAAAGACGACGAATAGTTCCCTGCGCCCAATACGGCGGTGATCCCGGCAGATTTGTCCATCGGATTCACTTGCTTCGGTTCGCCCTTGACCCGAATGAAATCCTTCCGGTCGCCGTTCATCAGCTTGTCCTTGGTGTCGATTGGGAAGACCGCAATGTCATAGCGATCATTACCAACTTTGGTGATGCTGATCGGTTCCGGCATCTTTCCATGCACGATGCCTTCATAAACGTCGATTGCAGCAGAAACGGTATTGGCCATCGGAACAATCGTGGCGATCATTGATAACGGGTCAGTATAAATCTCTTCACCCATCTGATCATTCTTCATGGCCGTGTCCGAGGCAGCGAGTTCACCGCCAAATTTCTTTAGGTTTTCGCGTACAGCTTCCAGTAGGGCTAACCTCTCGGCGGGAGAGGTGTCGGCCCATTTCTGCGGGTTCAAGTGAGTAATGGCGTTGTTGGTTTTCATCTGATTGTCCTTAAGTGTTCGGTCGGAGCGAGTTGGGGAAAGCAGGATCAGCGAGCGATCGACATGACCATGCGGTCGAAAGCACGGTCGCCCAACCATTTGCGGACGCCCATCATCAAGCTTGCGTATTTTCCGGCGGCGTAGCGGGTCTTGGGTCTGCGGGCCTTCACCGCCCGGGACACAACATCTGCAATCACTTGTGGAGACGAGCCGCCACCATCCTTGTAGTTTTCGGCGGTTGCCTTGGCGACGGTTTTGGCCATCGGTCCATAGGCCGTATTGCCCGAAAACTTCAGCATCGGGCCTTCGACAACATTTCCGAAAGAGGTCTGAATGATGCCGGGTTGGACCACAACCACGTCAATACCAAACTGTTTCAGCTCAAGCCGCAGGCAGTCAGACAAACCTTCGAGAGCGTGTTTCGAGGCATGATACCAAGCACCCAAGGGCGTATAGATCTTGCCACCCATCGACGTTATGTTGATGATCTTGCCCGCACGTTTCTCGCGCATGTAGGGAAGCAGTTCCTGTATCAACGCGGCAGCACCGAACAGATTCACGTCCATCTGATAGCGTGCTTCCTCGATCGGCACGTCTTCGACCGCACCATAAAGTCCGAAACCCGCATTGTTCACCATCACATCCGCGCCCCCGAACTTGTTGGTGATCTCAGCGACAGCGGATTTGCGACTGGCCTCATCCGAGACATCCATGGCAACAGGATGCGCGCCGAGCGATTTCAGATCGTCCATTTGCTCCATCCGTCGGGCTGCGACGACGACAGTCAATCCATCCTTGATCAGTTGCTGAGCGATCACTTTACCCATGCCCGACGATGCACCGGTAACGAGCGCAACTTGCTGTGTGTTTGCCATTATTTACTCCAATTGTTTTGGACAGCTTGTCTTGTCCCGGATCAGTTGCACCGTTCGGCCCGAGTCGATGCGTTCGGTATCTCCGGATACAAACGCAGACTGGAGCGTACGATTGCGCGGCTGTTCATTTTCGTTGCGGGCGCGGACTAAGTTCCGACATATCCCTCGCCTCGGCCGGGGTCATGCCGGTCCAGCCTTGGAACGCGCGATAGAATGAGTTCGGCTCGCGGTATGCCAGCAAATAAGAGATTTCCTCGACGTTCAGCCCCTCCTCACTCAGATAGTGCATCGCCAGTTCTAAACGGGTTGATTCCAGCAGAGTTTTGAAGGTCTCACCTTGCTCCTTCAGTTGGCGTTGCAACGTGCGCTTGGACATGGCCATCCTCTTGCACATCGCCTCAATATTTGCCTCACCGGAAGGCAACATGTCATGTAGAGCCCGCTTGGCGCGCATCACGATGGGCGTGTCTGTTTCATAAGACTCCATCTTGCGACGAAGTTGCTTTTCAAATTCCGGCCAGGCTTCCTCGTTTTCAGTGATCAGGGGCAGGTCCGCGTCTTCGCGACGAAGGGAAATGCTTGCGCCAGGCGTTGGGTGGCGTCCCAGATACGAAAGTAATTCCTCACCCGGATGTTCAATGACTGGAAGCTTCACGTGTGCTGGCACGATATGCTCGGCAGTGTGGCAACGGGCGCACTCCAGCAGGTAAAGTGCTTCAAACCAGAGCATTCGCGGTGGGATTTGAATGGTGGGATCGACTGAACCGATTGCAACATGAAGGCAATCATCGTCCTCGGACAGGTCCAGAGTGATCGGCGCCATCAGCGGTTTGAACACCGACAGTCGTTGAAGCCCGGTACGTACATCGGGCGAGCAGGAGAAAGAGAATATCGCGGGCGTGAATGGCGCATGAGCAAAGAGTTTGCCCAAGACGAGCGGCAATTCTGGGCGCTTGGCTTCTTCTTCAACTGCTTGCCACAGATCGAAAACTTGCGCGGGCGTGACCCCCTTGCCCTCGTTGCGCAGGAAATCACGTGGAAACCCGGCTCGGAGAAACACCTTCTCGGGCGAGATTCTCAACAACTTGGCCAACTGTGTAATAGACTTGGCCATTGGGTAAAGACGGTTTGGCGATTTCGCCTCCTGAAGCGAGTGTATTAGCGCATCCTATATTCGCATGTGATTTCCACCGCGCCAGAGGCTTGAAACCCTTTGGCGTGTTCTGATGGTCCTTTGGCGCAATATGATAGAGCAACAGCGAAGCCCCAGCATCGTGTTCCTCTCGAACCCGACGTTGACCATTTTGGTTACACTTATTGCTGGATTGCCTCAGAGGTCGGTTCCGAGCCCAGAATAACCGATGCTGCACTCTGGATAAGCGTCAGCTCTGATTTGGGGTCTGAACCTCTCGTATTGAGGCTTCTTCAAGGCGTGATTTAAGACGGTCAACAACATTTTGCGCTGTCGCAATATCATCTGGCGACAGACCTTCCGAGAGTTCATTCACCCATGGGACTTGCT
>NZ_JBQGAC010000007.1:0-222383 GCF_056542625.1 Ruegeria sp. AB7
CCGATCGCGATGGAAGACGGCCTGCGCTTTGCCATCCGCGAAGGCGGCCGCACCGTCGGCGCCGGCGTCGTCTCGAAAATCATCGAGTAATCACGGTAGTCGGGCTTTGGCCCGACAAATCGGTGAACTAAAGAAGGCCGCTCTACATGGGGCGGCCTTTTCTCATCCAATCTTCTCGGCGCATTGAGATTATTCGTCGAATGATCTCGGGCAAGCTGAGTTCATTGAACAAAACAGCTGTCGATCTCGCATTCTTAATCTACCGTCCACTCCAAACGAAGACTGAACTCCCAGCTCTCTATTGCAACAGCAAGGGTGACGCGCAAATCAAGTGCGCCCCGGCGATCAGGGGAGACTAAGATGTTTGGTTTTGAATTTCTGAACTATGGAACGCAAATCCTTCACAGCAAGGATTTGGATGATATGAGAGCCGCTGTACTCGGTGACGACGAACAGGAAGTTGAGTGCAAAATCAGCGACTTTTGCCGAGAGCGCAAGCGATTTGATATCAAGCTTGCTGAAATGTCGGACAGCATGGCGAGAGGAGCGACCTCGGTCAAAACCAGCGCAGACGCGGCCTAACGGCGCAATAGTCGTTTCACGCCGGGTTCTGGGTTCACATGCTCTTTGCCCATGGCTCACGCCCGACCATCCGGTCGGCCTCGGCGGTGATGTCGTTCATATGCTGCTCAAGGCTCAGACGAAGGGCCTCAATCTGCTCTTCGCTGGCCTTGCGTGGAACTGGATCGGTCCATTCGCGGCACAGAAATACGCCGTCGTTGCGCCAGGGGCGAGGCATCAGCAGACGATCCCAAGTTCCGGCTTCGCGCCCGTGCCGCGCGGAATAGGTGATGCCGAAAACTCGTTTACCTGATGTGCGAGCCCAGACCAGCGGTACGGTCGAGGATACCCGCTCGGGTCCGCGAGGGCCGTCGGCGGCAATGCCAATCGAGATACCCTGTTTCATCTTTCCCAGCACTTCGCGCGACAAGGCGACGTGGCGCTTGCGGCTGGACATTGCAATTGTATCCATCCCGAATAGCTTCTGCACCCGCCCCACCATGCTGCCCGCGCGCGCTGCCGAAGTGATCGAGCAAATGCGGCCCTTGTCCAGTGGGAAGAAATATGGCGATTGTGCCAGTCTCTGGTGCCACAGCACCACGATGACCGGTTCGCCCTGTTCGGCCAGTTGATCCAGTTCTTCGTAACCGATGCGCTGCCAGCGTGTGTTGCGATGCACCAACCGGATATAGCTTGCGATCCGTCGCGCGACCCAGTTCAGCACGGCTTCGCTGTCTGCGATTTTCTTGCGGATGCTCAAGGCTGCGGTCCTCCTGCTGGCCGAGCCTTGTCTTAAAGAACTGCGCGCCGGGCGCAACTTTTTTGTCAGCGGTAAAGTGTTCGGAAAACTCAAAAAGCCTCTTGAGTCCGCTGCGCCTCTGTCATATCTGATGGCCCAGCCTAGGGGTATAGCTCAGTTGGTAGAGCGACGGTCTCCAAAACCGTAGGTCGCGGGTTCGAACCCTGCTGCCCCTGCCATTTCCCACCGGACAAGCGAAATTCCTGCAACAGAGGCGTGGGCTTGGTGCATACGTGTGGCGCAATTCACTTGACGTGTGCGGCAATAAAGAAAAAGCTTGATCAAGGCTGAAGGAAAAGCCATCAGGACTGTCCAGCTAATGTGCTAAAGTCGTTCGGCTTTTGTGTCACAATATGCAAGCCTGACCGGGTAGGGGAACCCGGAGACGATCGGGGACAACGGGGATAATGACAGAGATCGACGCATTCCTTGAAGAACACGGGCTGTCGAAGTATGCGCCGGTATTCGCGTCGAACGAAGTTACATTGGCCGATCTCGCACACCTCTCCGAACATGATTTGATCGACCTTGGGCTGCCACTTGGACCAAGGCGCCGATTGATGGCCGCATTGGGGCAGGCGCGGGATGCCAATCCGACACCGGTGCAAGGCAGTGGGAAGATTGTCGCCGAGCGGAGGCAACTGACAGTTATGTTTGTTGATCTGGTTGGCTCGACTGCCATGTCCGAGCGGCTTGATCCCGAAGACTTGGGGGAGCTGCTTCGGCGGTTCAAGGAAATTTGCTCGACCTCGGTTGCTCGCTTTGGTGGACATATCGCCGATTTCATGGGTGACGGGGCGATGATCTATTTCGGGTATCCTCACGCGGTGGAAGATGCGGCCTCGCGCGCCGTTCATGCGGGTCTGGATATTCTTGAAGGATTGAATCGCATGGAAGGCCAGGAGCGTCTGACTGCGCGGATCGGTGTTTCGACCGGTCTTGTCGTTGTGGGCGAGATCCATGGCGAAGGGTTGAAGGAACATGACGTGGTCATGGGGCGGACACCCAATCTGGCAGCACGTTTGCAGAGTTTGGCCGAGCCCAATACACTGATCATCAGCCCATCCACTCGCAGATTGGTGGGCAATGCATTTGAACTGCAGGATCGCGGGTCTTTCGCACTGAAAGGGTTTTCGGAACCGATACAAGCCTGGAGCGTCACCGGGCAGGCGCGGATCGAGCGCAGATTTGACATAATGCCTGATGCCGGTTCTGGTCGGCTCATTGGGCGCCAGGCAGAGTTCCGCAAGCTGACCGACAAATGGAATGAGGCAAGTCAGGGCGCTGGACAATCGGTTCTTGTCACTGGCGAGGCAGGGATCGGCAAATCACGCCTGATTGAGGGGCTTAGCCAAGAAGTGCTGGATCAAGGCGCGCTTCGCCTGAACTTCCAGTGTTCGCCCTTTCATGCCAACTCGGCACTTTATCCGATCATTCAGCATCTGGAACGCGCCGCAGGATTTGCGCCGACAGACAACGATGAGGATAAACTGGGAAAACTCTCGTACCTCTTGCGCCATCACCCGCCGGAGCATGTGCGCCTGATCGCTGATTTGTTGAGCGTTGATGCTGATGCTACGCTGGGACCTCTCGACCTGCCGCCGCAAGTGAAGCTTGAGAAGACGTTGGAGGCAGTGACAGAACAGCTTGCAACGTTAGCGCGAGAACGACCGGTGTTGCTGTTGTTCGAAGATGCGCATTGGGTTGATCCGACCACCTTGTCTCTTACAGATCGGGTGATCGAACATATTCGGGACTTACCGGTGCTGATCGTCGTAACAGCACGTACCGGTTTCGATCCGGGTTGGGGTCACCACAACAATACCCTGCGTATACCTCTCAAGCGTTTGACCAATCGGGATGTGGCTGAGATCGTAGCTGAGGTGGCGGGGGGGCACCCTGTACCACCCGAGGTTTGCGACCTTATTGCGGCCAAGACGGATGGCATTCCGCTTTATGTCCAGGAAGTGACCCGCGGTCTTTTGGAATCGGGGCAATTGCGCTTGAGCGACAAGGGGTATGTCGTGCGCGGCCCCCTGCCATCGCTTTCAGTTCCCAGCACGTTGCAGGATTCGCTGATGGAGCGTCTAGACCGTTTGGGCAAGGCCAAAGAAGTGGCGCAAACCGGCGCCGTGTTCGGGCGGCAGTTCTCGATCGCGTTGCTGGCCTCTGTTTCGTTTCTGTCTCCGACGGTTCTGCAGGCCGGACTGGAACAGCTCTCATCGGCCGGGATCATTCTTCAAGCCCCGGATGCGGCAGAGGATGAGTTCATCTTCCGCCACGCATTGATTCGCGACATGGCTTATGACAGCCTGCTGCGCACGGAACGGCAGTCGCTGCATGACCGCGCGGCGGGTGCGTTGCTAGAGAACCAGCCGCAACTGGCCCAGACTCAGCCCGAGGTTCTGGCACAGCACTACACGTTGGCCCAACGCGCGGATGAGGCCGTGATGCACTGGCAAAGCGCGGGGCGTCGAGCGATCGAACGCTCGGCCCAGGCCGAGGCGTTGACCCATCTGTCGAAAGCTCTGGATCAGCTTGCCGATCTGCCAAAGAGCCGTGCACGGGATTTGCAAGAGATCGACATCCAGATCCTGCGTGCCGGTGTCCTGCGCTCAACAAGTGGTATTTCGGGGGATGCGACGGGTGAGGCCTATGGGCGTCTGCGCGAACTATGTCACCGAGCTGACGAGACCGAGCGGCTGTTTCCTGTGCTCAACGGGCTATATGCATTCCATCTTGTGCGTGCCGAATATCGATTGGCGAAAGGCGTGGCTGCGCAGATCCTCGATCTGGCGGCGACAAGCGGCAAGACCGAACACCGCATGGTCGGTCATCGCGCCATGGGGGCGGTGCAATTGCATCTGGGCAACCTGTTAGATGCAAAGCGCCATCTTGAGCAAGCTTGGGCGCTTTATGATTTTGATCAGCACAGCCAGCTAGCCTATGTCTATGGAACGGATCATGCCGCGATTACATCAGCATTTCTGGGCACATGTTATTGCCTGATGGGTCGGCATCAAGATGCCCTGCAGGTGCAGAATACAGCGCTGGAATGGTCCAAGAACCTCAAGCACGCGCATAGTGTGGCGCAGATCTTGGTTTACATGTGCAAGGTTCACCTGCTGGCGCGCGACATCCCTGCATTGCAAAGGGATGTTAAGGCGCTGTCCGAAGTCGCCGAGGAGCATTCGCTACCCTTTATGGCGACAATTGCGCGGCTATGGGAAAGCTGGGCAAAGGCGACCACGACCTCTGAAGTCGAACATATCGAGGACCTGCGTCAGGCGTCGGAAGACTGGTGGTCGGTTGGGGCCGGAAATTACAAGACTTTCTTCCCTTCGCTGATTGCCGAGATTCAGACAAACGCCGGCCATCACGACGCGGCGCATCAGACTCTGACGCACGCCAGAAATGTTCTGAGTAAAACCGAAGAGAAATGGGCCGAGGCCGATCAGCTTCGTATTGAGGCTGCCCTTGTAGCCAAGACAGGGGGCGATCCCGTACCGCTGCTGTTGCGCGCTATCGAAACAGCGCAAAGGCAAGGCGCGCGGCTTTACGAGCTTCGTGCGGCGGTCGCGTTGGCGGAGTGGCGGCAACACCGAGGCGAACCGGTTGGTGAGGCGTTGAATTCGGTCATGTCGCATTTCCATCAAGATGCCCAACTGCCGGACCTCAAAGACGCACGAGCGTTGATGGAAACGATTACTTGACCCGAAGGCCAACTTGCTGCCAGCTTGGGCGCGGGCAGAGTTGGGATGATACCTGAATTTCGACTTTTAAGCGCTGGGCCACCAGTCCGGCGCCCCGCTCTTGTGGTATGAGGAGACCTAATGCGTAAGATCAGCAAAACCCTTCTGGCCAAGGATGTCTTGGCGCAAAGCCGTACCGATCTGGCGCTGCAGCAGTACCATTCGATCACGCCCGATGAGATACGTGAATTTGAGAAGAAACTGATCGGAACGGTCACTCTGCCGACCGACGCGGATTACAACAATGACCGGCAGGTTTGGAATCCGGCTTTCCAGGACTACCCAGAGATCATCGTCTATTGCGAGACCATTCAGGATGTACGCGCCAGCCTTGCTTTCGCGCGCGAGCATGAACTGTGGGTTGTTGCGCGGTCAGGGCGTCACAGCACGGCGGGATATTCGGTCAATAACCAGATGGTGCTGGATACCAGCCGAATGCGTTACGTGACCGTCGATCCAAAGGTGCCGATGGCCTATGTCGGTCCGGGCACACCGTTCAAGATGCTGAATTCGGAGTTGAACTCCTATCACCTGCACGTGCCGGGCGGGGCCTGTCAGGATGTCTGCGTTGCGGGTTTCATGATGGGCGGCGGCTATGGCTTTACCTCACGCCGGCTTGGGATGGCTTGCGACAGCGTTCTGGGTGTCACGGTCATGCTGTGGGACGGCAGTATCGTGATCGCGGACAAAGAAACGAACTCCGACCTCTTCTGGGCCATACGAGGCGGGACCGGCAATAACTTTGGCGTGTTGCTGGAAATCCGCTACCAGCTGCACCAGCTGTATAAAGTCTGGGGTTGCCACATCACATGGCCGTTGGACAAAGCCGCCAAGGCACTGGAGTACCTGCAGGCCAACTACATGCGCACCTGCGAAGATGACCGTTTCGGGGCCTATATCTTTCTGGCCTATCAGGGAGATCGAAAGGTGCTGCTGGTGTCGGCGCTCTATGATGGCACGTCCGAAGAGGGGAACGCGTTTGTTCAGCCCCTGCTGAGCGATGAAATCGGCGGCGAGATGGGTGAGGACGACCAGAACTATGGCACCTATCAAGAAATCAACTCATGGCTGTATGACGACAAATATGACATCCCCGTCGTCCCCGATCAGGCGCGTGAAGATAAGCAGGCCGGATATATTGAACGCCAGCTCAACGAAGCCGAATGGCAGCGCGTCGTAGACTACCTCGACAGCACGCCCAACGCTTATGGCGCTGTGGCCATCGAACCCTATGGGGGGGCGATCAATCGGATGCCGTTGGGCAAACAAGGCAATGCCTTCATTCACCGTGATGTGTCGCTGAACTTCTACGTCGATGTGTTCTGGGTGTCGGAAGAAGAAAAAGAGATCGTGGTGCCGTGGCTCGACGGATTCATGAAACTGATGACCGAAGAAGGCTATTTCATTGATCGCGTCTATCAGAACTATCCACGGCGGACCCAGAAGAACTATCGCTGGCAATACTGGGGCGAGTATTTCAACTCTTTGCTGTTCGTGAAGCAGAAATTCGACCCGCATAATTTCTTCCATTATCAGCAGAGCATTTCACCGGTGCCGGATGACGCTCCGCCAGACATCATCCGAGATACGTCCAAGTCGATCTTCGACGACCCAACGATCACATACGAGAGCTATTCGAACCCCTGAAAGCAGGGGCTGCCAAGGCCAAACGGGGGAGGGCCCAGTATGGACACGATCCAAGAGATTTTCTTTCTGCCACCCATGGCGGTTGCTCGCCTGGGACCGGGCGAGACACCGCTGGAAAGCTATGAGTGGCAGCAGGACATGGATGCCCATGGCAACAACAAAACGGTCATCCGCTCGAACATAACCCTGCGCGAGATCGAAGATGGCAGTGTCACCGCCTATCTTCCCGATCCCGACACGATCCGCTTTCGCGACGAAGGCGGCGCGCTGCGTCCGGTTGCCCCGTTCTTTGAGCTGTGGGCGCGGATGCATGATGCCGAGACGGGCGAGGAATATGAGACACCGGTGACGCTCGATCTGCTCGACGATCAGGGCCTGTCGCTGCAAAACGTGCGCTATTCGGTCACCGTCGGGAACACCAAGGCCGAGCGCCGGACTGGCGACGCGGCTTGCGGGTTTCGTGCACGGGTCGAGATTGCGGGTCAGGATTTCACCCCGAAACCCCTGCTGGCCTTCAGCCCGTATACGTCCGAACAACAGCCGATGGTCTATGAGCATAACCCGATCCCGCTAGGCTCGATCCGTGTGATGCATCCTGTGCAGGGTCATGATGAACCGGTCGAAGGGGAGTTCATCGACCGCAGCATCCTGCGCCTGCGCTTTATGCCTCCGAAAGGTGAGGTTTATGGCCCGCCTGATGCTGCATACGGTCCGGCGACGCTGGCCGTACCGGGCTATCAGAACGACCCGCCGAAATCGGAATATGGTCGCATCCACGAAATCGTGCCCGAACAGAACCGCATCCTGAACCCCGACACCCCTTGGTCGAAATGGATCATGATGTCCGGCACCTCGGACGACCCTGAGCCGCATGATAGTTACGACGGTGCCCGTGTGGGCAATGACCAATCCTGGGGAGTGGCCGATGACACCAGCGATGGCGTGATCGAGGCGACGCTGGCCGTGCGTGGCGAACGCCTAACCGCACGCGCCACGATCATGACCGGACCACCCGATTTTGCACCTGATGCGCGTCCGTTCTATAGCCTTGAGGATGATCTGGCCGATCGTGATCTGTCGCTAATCTCGGTAACTGAAGAGAACTACACGCAAGCTAAGGATGAGGTGGTTGATATTTTCCGCCGTGCCTTCGAGACCAACAGCCTGATCAACCTCGACGATATCCGCGCGCAAGGTTTGAAGGACAATGCCAAATTACAGGCGAAAACCGGGATTTCCCCGACGCCGGGCCTGCCGTCAACCGATGCGAAATCCATGACGGAGGAGGATGCAAGGCCGCCGGACAAGATCGACGAACTGATCCGCCCGCAACCGATCTCGGTCTTTTCGAACTCCGTGCCGAATGATCGGCTGCCCTATACAGTGGCGACGAAGTTCGTGCATGAGCAGTTGATTGACGAGGCCAACCTGCTGGATTTCCTGCGCCGTCGCCCGGATTTCGTTAAAACGCTGCTGCGTCCACCATATGGTATCCTGACCGAGCTTGAGACAAACCCGAACCCTGATCAAAATCCGAACCCGGATTTTCGCGATCCTCGGATTATCCGCGACTCGATGCACGACGCGCGGATGCCGCCTTATATGCGCGATTCCAACTATTACCCGCTGTCGCTGTCGCGCAGGCAGTACCATCTGGTGATCTCGTTCATCGACTATCTGGTTGCACAGGAAACGGAGGCTCAGAATGTCTGATCAGCCCGGCCATATCCGCGTTAAACCCCGCAACCTGACCGCCCGCGCGGCCTATAAGGTACCGGGCAACCCCGACAACACGCGACTGGACGGATCGGTGGGGAATTGCTTTCCCGGTCTGGAAATGGATGTGCGCAACCTGGACCGCCGCTTTTTCCCCGGTCTGGTGTTCAACGCCGCGCGGGTGCCGCTGAACCCCGTGCCCGAGGCACCGAAGAATTCGCAGGGCTTCCATCTGGTTTTTGTGGACTATTTCTACGACCCGATGCTGCCTGACAACAGCCCCGAGGAGTGGGTGCAGACGTTGTTGGAGGCCTACAGCGGTGACATCGGCGCAAAGCTCAGCCAAGGTCGCTGGTTCCTGTCATGGGTCGAGCAGAGCGGTAAGCGCATCACTTTCAAGGAGGAAGACGGCACACCCTATGACGGGCTGATGATTTGGCGGTTCATCCGCAGTCTGGAACATGGTGATGACAAACCGGTCAGCATTGCTCTGGAACGGCGCAATCATGAGGGCATCGTGGATACCGAGCAGGTCGTCCTGCACGGATTCCGCCGCCAGTACCGGACCGAGGCGGGGGTCTTCAGCGAAGCCTATGATCCCGGAGAATTGACGCAAAGCCTGTGCAATCCGTGGTCCCATGACTTCCGCGACTGCGGCTGCCACTACTGGCCTTCGAACCACCCCGACGTAGTGATGGCTGAGGTGGCGCCTGACGATCAGTTACCCTCGGGACAGTCAAAGAACCCGATCGAGGCCGAGACCTATCTGGATTGGCTGCGCTCGGACAAGTCTGCGTCCGGTAACGTCGCGGCGCTGAATACGGTCGAACAAAACCGCCCCTACCAAATTGACCATTATCAGGTAAATCAGATGTGGAGCGAATTGCCTATCGTCGTTGAAGGCCGCGAAACGGGCGAGGTTTATGAAGTTGATCCCGAAATGCCAGGTGTGGAGCCCTATGACACGCCGCAGGCGATGATCGAGGACCTCAAGACGCGTCTGGCCGCGATGGAGATGACGCTGAGCCTGCAATATCTTTATGCCTATTTCTCGCTGGCGGATCCCGAAACGGCGGATACCCGAAAATGGCCGACGCTGAAAGACGATCTGATATTTGCCCGGCGTTCGGTGCTGGAGGTCGCGATTGGCGAGATGACCCATATGCGCTGGGCGAACCAGTTGCTTTGGGAGCTTGAGTCCGAGGGGTATGAACCCATCTTGACCCCGTCCGAAACCTTGCCGGCGGGCAAGGGTAAGACGCAGCCGCGCGCACTGAGGCCATTGACGGCCGAAGCGCTTGCGGATTTCATCGAGATCGAGCGCCCCGGAGGCTTTATCGACCGCGCTTATGCACAATGTGTGGCGACTTTGGAGCAGGAGGATTTGTTCCCGGAACGCCGCCTTTATGCGCTGGCGGTACGGATCGACACCGACGGGGACGAGCACTTCCTGCGCTTCAGTCAAATGAAGGACGTTTTGGCCAAATACGATACGGGAGAAGGCACGCCTGCCTATTTGCGTCAGATTGAGGTTGGCACTGAGGAGGAGGCCAGGACGGCGCTGGAACTCTACGCTAAGGTCAAGGATGGGTTAGCCAACGCCTATGCGCTTGAAGCGGATGGCAAATTTGAAGACTCCCAGGCCTACATCCAGCAGGTGCGCGATGACATGAAGCTGTTCCGCGTCGAGGGCGAAGCGCTGGCCGCCAAGGGGATTGGCATCCCATTCTGGACGGAGGGTAAGGCGTGATCCCACCCGCCGCGCAGGTGCATTTCTTTGACACAGGGCATGGAGATCACATGCTGGCCGTTGATGGATCGCGCGTGTTTGATGTGCCTGAGGGGACGGCGGACCAATTCGCAACGATGGACAAGAGAAGTCAAAGCGCTTTCCTCAGGTCCATGGGATTGGATGGAACACCTTTCATCGATGACACGCCGCCTCAGAGTATGCCCGTGAGGTCGCTGTCACTGGCAGTGGCGCAGAAATGCAATCTGGCTTGCACTTATTGCTATGCTGCAGGGGGAGAATTTGGCGGACCCGCGCGGAATATGGAATGGGAAGTCGCCAAGGCTTCGGTTGATCGGCTGGTGGCCGAAGCCGAACCCGGTGTGCGGATCAACCTTGCCTATTTGGGTGGAGAACCTCTGATCAACCGCGATCTGGTGCAACGCACTACGGAATATGCCGTCGATCAGGCGCAGGCCAACGGGTTGAGCGTCGGGTTATCGATCACAACCAACGGGACCCTGCTACGCCCCGAGGATGCGGCGTTTTTCGAAGCGCATGGATTTGCTGTCACCATCAGTCTGGATGGCATGGGCGAGGTCCATGACAAGCTGCGCCCAAATCGTGGCGGTCGGGGTAGTTTTGATACGATCCTGAAACGGGTCGAGCCTTTGCTGGCAGCTCAACACCGTATGCAGGTTGGTGCCCGGGTGACGGTTACGCCGCAGAATATGAACCTGCCAGAGACGCTGGATCGGTTTGTGGGAATGGGATTTCATTCGATTGGATTCTCGCCCATGCTGGCCTCGCCCAACGGTCAGCATGAACTGAACCGGAGTGATTTGGACGAGATGCTATCGCAGATGATCCGTTGCGGCGAAGTTTTCGAGGCGGCGGTCATCGAAGGGCGGCGCTACCCATTCTCGAACATGGCAGCGGCGATGCAGGAGATCCACCGAGGCACCCATCGGCCCTATGCCTGCGGGGCAGGGGGCGGGTATTTTGGCGTGTCCGCTGATGGCGGCCTGTTCGCCTGCCATCGCTTTGTTGAAGACGAAGCCGGAGCCATGGGCGATGTATATGATGGCCCTGATCTTCGGCGCGAGAACTGGTTGGCGGATCGGCACGTGCACACACAATCCCCGTGCGGCACCTGCTGGGCGCGGTATCTCTGCGGCGGCGGGTGTCATCACGAAGTCATCCATCGCGGACGCCCCGCTTGCGACTACATTCGAGGTTGGCTGCACTATTGCTTTCAAGCCTATGTCCGCTTGTCCGAAGCACGTCCGGATTATTTTGGCGTGTCCGCACGGGTGGCCTCTGCCTGAACGGATGGAGATTGAGACCGAAATCTGCGTGATCGGAGGCGGCCCGGCAGGTAGCGCTGCTGCGCTGAGGTTGGCTCAGCTAGGTCGGCGCGTCTGCCTGATCGAGCGGCAAACGTTCCCGCGCCAACATGTCGGCGAGTCATTGCCGCCATCAATCTGGCCGATCCTGAACCTGTTGGGGGTCGACGAAACCGTTTCCCAAGCCGGTTTTCTGCGTGCAAGCGGATCGCTTTTGCATTGGGCCGGAGCGTTCGAACGTCGCGGCGTCGAAGGTGATCACCCCGGACTTTTGGTTGACCGGGGCCAGTTTGATGCGGTGCTGTTACATGCAGCACAAGCGGCGGGGGCACAGGTCGTCCAACCTGCGCGCGCATACCGCCCGGTGCGCCAGCAGTCTGGTTGGGAGATTCCCGTTCGGACCGACACGGGCGCCTTTCGGATCCGGGCACAAATCCTGCTGGACGCAGCGGGACGGCAAGCCGGGCTGGGCCGCAGGTTTCGCCCTGCATCCCAACCTTTGTTGGCGCTTTATGCTTATTGGCACGTGCCGCCGGGCTTTGGCCCGCAAGCCCGGGTCGAGGCGGGACAAGGGCATTGGTATTGGGGCGCGTTGTTACCGGGAGGAGTGGTCAACGCAATGGTTTTTGTCGATCCCGACGCCTGCATCGGGCTGCCACCCGCAGATCGACGCGATCTCTATCTGAATCTTCTGGCCCGTTCGACACTACTAGCGCCCTGTCTGGAACAGCGCCGTATCGGGCCTGCGCGGCGGGCGGATGCGACCAGCCAGGCCGAGACAACACCACCAACGCGCGACCTTCTGCGGGTCGGAGAGGCCAGCTTCGCGGTCGACGCTTTGTCGTCGCAGGGGGTGCAATTGGCGATGGGGCAGGCGGTGCAGGCCGCAGCTGTGGTGAACACGCTTCTGACAACCCCCGATCATAGTGATCTGGCTTTGTCTTTTTATGCGGATCGGCAATTCGAGCGTGTGCAGACCCATGCAGCGCTCGCAGCCGATTTCTATGCACGGCAGCATGCTGTCGATCCTTCGCACTTCTGGGCTGAGCGCGCAAAGCCGTTGGATTGGGTAAAGTCTCCAGCGTTCGATCCAAACACGGAGGCGTTGCGTGATGATCAGCCCCTCATCCTGTCACCTCAGGCCAAGCTCATCACTTCCGGCGTGCAAACCGCTTCGCATATCGAACCCGGCCTTGTCATAGGGCACCCGAATCTTCCAAGGCCAGTTGCAAATCTGGAGGGCGCAATGCTGGGACCGTTGTTAGAGCGGCTGGGCGCCCCGACAACCACTTTGAACATCATCAAGAGCTGGTCAGAGGTTTTGGCCACGCACACGGCGTCGCGCATTCTGCGCTGGCTTTGGTATCATCGCATCGTGATCCCCGCCGCTGATCAGGCTTAATCGAGGTTTCCTCGGCGCGTTGAATCACCTAAAGTCCGCCGCAACGCCAATCGCCAAGAAACAAGAGGTCGCATGTCGCGTTTTGATGGGTATTTCCTGCGGCAATTGCTGGTGCTGTTTGGCTTTTTCACCCTTGTGCTTGTCGGGGTGTTCTGGATCACGCGTTCAGTCAGCCTTTTTGATCGGGTCATCAGCGGCGGCCAATCGGCGATGGTATTCCTGGAGTTCACGGCGTTGACCTTGCCGACGCTGATCCGGACGGTCATGCCCATGGCGGTGTTTGCGGCCGCTGTTTACGCCACCAACCGTTTGAGCCGCGAAAGCGAGATGACGGTGATGCTGGCAACAGGCTCCAGCCCGTGGCGACTTGCGCGAGCGGTCTTGGTGTTCGGGCTCAGTGCGGGACTGATGATGGCTGTCATCAGCGTCTTTTTGCGACCTGCATCGGTTGATCAACTGGAATTAAGACAGGATGAAGTTGCCGGAGATGTCACCGCACAGCTGTTGAATGAGGGCGAATTCTTGCATCCAGCAGAAGGTGTAACCGTCTATATCGGCGATATCGATTTGGACGGAACGCTGCGCGAAGTCTTCGTCTCAGACCGTCGCGATGGGATTAACCCTGTCAGCTATTCCAGTGCCACCGCCTATCTGGTCAATCAGGCTTCGGGCATTCATCTGGTTATGCTGGATGGGATTGCGCTGCGGTATGATCAGGCTGGTAACACGCTGTCATCCACGTTGTTCGAAGACGCCTCTTACGACATTTCCGAACTGACCCAGAATTCGAGTATGGGCCATCGCAGCCTTGAAGCCATCCCGACGGTCGAGTTGATCTGGGATCGCGAAGCGGTCTCAGTGAAAGATGATCACAGCATCGGCCATCTGGTGGATGAGCTGCACCAGAGGTTCTCGTGGATTGCGATTTGTATTGCGGTCGCATTGGTCGGATATTCGACCCTGATGCTGGGTAGCTTTTCGCGCTTTGGGCTTTGGCCTCAGATCCTGGGTGCCTTTACCATTCTGGTCCTGCTTGAGGGAGTTCGGGGATTCGTATCCCCGTTCGTCATCAATGATCCCAGACTTTGGGGCTTGCTGTATCTTCCCGCCGTTATGGGCGTGCTTGTGTCGGTTCTGTTTTTACTGGCCGCGGGGCGACCCTTGCTGCGAAAAAGGGTTCGAAACGGAGCACCAAAGCCGTCACCGGTCTGAAGTCAGCGGCGAAGTTCCTCCAGGCACTGCAGGATGTTTGCAACTTCTTGACTGTCCGAACGGACCACCAAATACAGCGGTAGCATTAAGTCGCGCGCATCTTTCTCGCGCAACAGCTCGCCCGAGTTCAGATGCTGAGTGATGACATAGTCCGGGAAATACCCATACCCGCCACGCTGTAGGAGATAGCGTAAAGCCATCAAGCAATTACCCAGAAAGATAGTTTGCCCTGTCGCGAGACGCGCTGTGGAACGGACATGATCCCGGTAGGTCTCGCCCAGTTCTATGTTGACAAATACCCGTTCAGCGTCGGTGTTCGCATCCTTCTTGCTTTGAACCAAAGACAGCCGTTCGGGCGCAAGTTCGTGGAATACCACGCGCCGGTCCGTAGGTTTTTCATGGGTCAGCGCGGCGTCAAGTACGTGGGTCGCAACGGCGTCGACCATATCCAAATCATGGTCGTAATTCAGGGTTAAAAGCAATTGTCCAAACCGTTGTTCAAAGCGAACAGCAAGGTCCACCAGTAACGGATCCCACACGCTCAACTGGGCACCCAGACGCAGTGCCAACCGATTTTGAATCTGTTCAGGCAGGTCGTTGGCGGCGAACGACCACAGCGACAGCATCTGTTCCGCATAGGGTTTGAATTGGCGACCGTACTCGGTCAATACCGTTCCGCCGGCCCCGCGCGAGAACAGTGGTTTGCCTGTTGCGTCTTCCAGGGCCCTGATCCGGGCGCTGACTGCGGTTTGGGTTACATTCAACTTACGGGCCGCTGAGTGAAACCCACCGGTTTCTGCAACGCTTAAAAATGTTTCCAGAGATTTGGTTTGCATATTGAAAGTATTTTTTGATCGTATTGATAAAATCAATTCATTTTTTTGCCTACATATGCCGCTTTAAAGTGATTTGACGAACGTAGCCAAAGGATTCGCGCGATGCTGGACAAGAGCCACAAACCCACCTGGACCAGTTTTGAAGAGGCGAGCAAGGCCGACTGGGATGCGGTCATGGAGTATGAAGAGAGCTACAACGCTGCTTTGCCGGATCGCATACTGGACGCCATTCGTTCACTGGATGAAGAATGGACGCCGTATCCGGTGAATCGCTATCAGCACAGCCTGCAGGCCGCGACACGAGCGTATGAGGACGGCGCTGATGAAGAGTTGGTTGTGGCCGCCCTGATCCATGACACCGGCGATATCTTGTCGCCTTATAATCACGGGGAACTGTCCGCCGCGATGATGAAGCCTTATGTCAGTGAGAAGACACACTGGATTCTCAAGCACCACTGCGTGTTTCAGGGCTACTACTACAATCATCATCTAGGTGGTGATCGGAATGCCCGCGACAAATATCGCGACAGCCCGTATTGGGAGGACTGCCGCTATTTTTGCCATGAATACGATCAGAAGGCGTTCGACCCGGACTATCCGACCAAACCGCTGGAGTTCTTCGAACCCATGCTACGCCGCGTTCTGAACAAGGGCGAAGGGCACATGGAACTGAATGAGACCGCCGAGGCTTAACAGGCGGCCATCAGGCGATAGACGATCTGGGCGGCGGTAAAATCCCAGGCGGCATTGCCGTTCGGGGCCAGTTCGACGACGTCGAAACCCACACATTTTCGGCCCTTCAGGGCGTGTTCCACCAGGCGCAGTGCTTGATAATATCCCAGCCCGCCTGGGACGGGTGTTCCAGTGGCGGGCATGATTGCCGGGTCCAGCCCGTCAACGTCAAAGCTGACGTACACCAGATCGGGAAAATCCTTGGGCAAATCAACCGAGTGGATGTTGCCGGTAACCAGTTCTTCGGCGTCCACATGAAACACGTGGTTTCTCAGGCGGCTTTGGGCTTCTTCAGTCGAAAAGGCGCGAACGCCGAATTGCGCCAGACGGATACCTTCTTCGGCAAGAAGATGCATGACTGAGGCGTGAGAGTGTTTCTCGCCCTGATAAGCGTTGCGCAGATCAGCATGGGCGTCGATTTGCACGATACCAATCGGTTGGTTTAGAGCGCGGGCAACACCCAACACTGCGCCGTAGCTAAGTGAATGCTCTCCACCTAGCGTCACCGGGATTTTGCCGGCGCGAACGGCCGCTTCCGTGCGTTGGGCTAGGCGTTCCATTATCTCTGACAACGCTGCATCGCAGTCAACGGGTTCTTCGGTCAAGATCCCCTCGACGCAGGGCTCGGCGTGGCCAGTGATGCGTTCCAGTTCATTACTGGCTTCGATAATTGCGTCCGGGCCTTTGGCGGTGCCCGCCCCGTAAGATACGGTGCGTTCCAGCGGCACAGGGATCACACGGAACCGCGCGTCCTCGGTGCGCTCGGATGCGGACAGTTCACTGTCGAGGAAAATACTCATGAGAGGCGGCCTTTAAAGTCGTCATAGCCGAACTGTTTGATGATTTTCAGTTCGTCCGTTTCGCTGTTCCACAGCGCTATAGTCGGTAGCGGAACTCCGTTGAAGGTGTTGGTTTTGACCATCGAGTAATGCGCCTGATCGAGGAAGGCAAAGCGTTGGCCGATTTCCAGTGGCTTGTCCCAAGTGTAGTCACCGATCACGTCGCCCGCCAGACAGGACGGGCCGCCAAGGCGATAGGTATGGCCTGCCTCGGCCTCATCCATGAGGGCGGGGCGATAGGGGGCTTCGATGACGTCCGGCATATGGCAGGTGGCCGAGATATCGGTGATCGCAAGGGTCATACCGTTGGTCGGCAAGTCGAGGATTTCGCCAACCAGAATGCCCGCATCCAGGGCCACTGCCTCACCGGGTTCCAGATAGACGTCGATACCGTGTATCTCACGGATGGATTTGATGAAGGCGACCAGCCCGTCGCGGTCATAGTCATCACGGGTGATATGATGCCCGCCGCCGAAGTTCAGCCATTTGATTTGGCCAAGGTACGGTTTGAGCTTTGGCTCAACCGCGTCCCATGTCCGCTGCAACGGCGCGAACCCCTGTTCGCAGAGCGTGTGCATGTGCAGCCCGTCCACGCCACTCATAGTCTCGGCGGACAATTGGCTGACCGGCGTGCCCAGACGCGAGCAGGGCGCGCAAGGGTCGTATTTGGGGATTTCGCCTTCGGAATGTTCCGGATTGATGCGCAGACCGACCTGTACGCCGGCGGCTTGGGCTTTTGCCAGAAAGCGGTCCTTTTGCGCGGGTGAGTTGAAGATGATGTGGTCCGATAGCGACAGGATTTCGTCCATGTCCGCGTCTTTATATCCGGCGCAGAAAGTGGCGACCTCGCCGCCATATTCCTCGCGCCCCAGCCGCGCCTCATAGATGCCGGACGCGCAAGTGCCGCCGAGGTGTCGGCGCACCAGTGGGGCCAGCGAGAACATGGAAAACGCCTTAAGCGCGCTCAGGACATGTGCGCCGGAACAGGTGCCGATCTCGGAGAGGATGGTCAGGTTGCGCTCCACGGCTTTCTCATCGACCACGAAGCAAGGGGTGGGCACGCGGTTGAAGTCGAAATTGCGGAAAGCTCCGGCATCTCCGGCTTGGGTGGTCATCATGTCGGACAATTCGGGTGTCTCCGGATTGTGGAGAGGCCGGGGGGCGCTGCCCCCCGGACCCCCCGAGATATTTATAGCCAGATGAAGCTGATGCGGATCAGAAATCGACGGGGCCGTCGAGTTCGTGGACCTGCCACGGCAGGCCGTGGGTGTTCAGCATGTCCATGAAGTCGTCCGGGTCGAGCTGTTCCATGTTCCACACGCCCGGCTGGGTCCAGTTGCCCTTTAGCACCTGCGCCGCACCGATCATGGCGGGGACGCCGGTGGTGTAGCTGACGGCTTGGCTGCCGACCTCACGGTAGCATTCCTCGTGATCGCAGATGTTGTAGATATAATAGGTCTTTTCGCCCGAGCCGTCCTTGGCCTGACCTGTGGCGATGTCACCGATGCAGGCTTTGCCCTTGGTCTCCGCGCCCAGATCGCCGGGATCGGGCAGCAGGGTTTTCAGGAACTGAATCGGGATGATCTCCTTGCCGTCATGCATCACCGGGTCGATGCGGGTCATGCCGACATTTTCCAGCACTTTGGCATGAGTGATGTAGGCGTCACCGAAGGTCATCCAGAAGCGGGCGCGCTCAATCTCGGGGAAGTGGGTGCTGAGCGACTCCAGTTCCTCGTGATACATCAGGTACATTTTCTTGGGGCCGATGGCGGGGAAGTCGAACTCGACCTTGTGGGTCATCGCCGGGCTGTGCTGCCATGCGCCGTTTTCCCAATGGCGCACCTCGGCCAGCACTTCGCGCAGGTTGATTTCCGGGTTGAAGTTGGTGGCGAATTCTTGATCGTTGCTGCCGCCATTCGCGTCCAGCACATCGATCTGACGGATCGTATCCAACTTGTGCTTCTTCAGCCATTTGGCGAAGACGGATGTAACACCCGGATCGAAGCCCGATCCGAGGATGGCAGTCAAACCAGCCTCTTTGAACCGCTCTTGATAGGCCCATTGCCAGTGGTATTCGAACTTGGCCTCGTCCTCGGGCTCATAGTTCGCGGTGTCGAGATAGTGGATGCCGGCCTCAAGACACGCGTCCATCAGAACCAGATCCTGATACGGCAGGGCCAGGTTTACGAGGATCTCGGCCCCGGTTTCCTTGATCAGTTTGACCGTGTCCGCGACCTTGTAGGCGTCCAGCTCGGCGGTCTTGATGTCCACACCGACGCGGTCCTTAACGGCTGCCGCGATGGCGTCGCATTTCGATTTCGTGCGGCTGGCCAGCGTGATCTCGGTAAAGATGTCCGAATTCATCGCCATTTTGTGCACGGCTGCGTGGGACACGCCGCCCGCGCCGACAACCAGTGTTTTGCCCATGGGATAGTCTCCTCTCAAGGGGTTATTCGTAATAGGTGTAGCCGTTGATCGAGTCGCGATAGGCGCTCATCAGGGTTTTTCGGTCCTTGGCTTGCAGAGTACCGGTCGAAATCGCCTCGTCCACCATTTTGCGGAACGCGGCGACACAGTCTTGCGGGTCGAATTCCACATAAGACAAGACTTGAGAAATTGTGTCGCCCTCTTGTTCATGCAGCAAGTCGAAGCCACCGTCGGTGCGCAGGTCGATGGTGACAACATTGGTGTCGCCGAACAGATTGTGTAGGTCGCCAAGTGTTTCCTGATAGGCGCCAACGAAGAAGACGCCCATGAAATACTCGCCTTCTTCGGGCAGCGAATGCACCGGCAGGCTGGGGGACACGCCGTCGGCCAAAATGAACCGGTCAATCTTACCGTCGCTGTCGCAGGTAATGTCGGACAGGACCGCGCGGCGGTCTGGTGTTTCATTCAAGCTTTGCAGCGGCACGATCGGGTGTAATTGGTCGATGGCCCAGACATCGGGGAGGGATTGGAACAGCGAGAAGTTGCAATGGTAGATGTCTGCGACCTTCTCAAGCTGGTCATCCACTTCCGTGTCCAGATCATCACTTGCCGCCAAGGCCTTGAGACGGGCCATAAGGGACAGGTAGATGCGCTCGGCTCGGGCCATCTGGCGCAGGTCGACATACCCGCGCCTGAAAAGCGCGCGCAATTCATTGCGATAGAAAGTTGCGTCGTTCCAGCATTCCTGCAGCCGATCCTTGCTGAGATAGCCGTGTACTGCGGCGAGGTCCGAAACCATGTGGTGGTCATCGGGCTCGGCCATTGGTCCGTCCGGGGCGTCGTAGAGTGTGCTTTCCAACACGTTGAAGACCAGCATGGACGACGTCGCAACCACCGCACGGCCGCTTTCGGTGATCAGTGTGGGGTGGTCGATTTCAGCCTCGTCCATGGCGTAAGCCACGGTTTCGACTACGTTGGCGCAATATTCCTCGACCGTGTAGTTGATCGAGTTTTCCGCGGCCTTTTTTTCGCCCGTGTAATCCACCCCCATGCCGCCGCCGAGATCCAGATAGCTGAGTGGTACACCTTCACGCGAGAGTTCGGTGTAATACCGGCATGCCTCGCCAACAGCGCGGCGCACATCGTTAACGTCTTGCACCTGTGAACCCAGATGCGAATGTTGCAGCTTGAGGCAGTGCAGCAAACCCGCCGCTTTGAGCTTGTCCACGGTGGCAACAAGCTGGTCGGTGTTCATTCCAAAGGCGGAACGGTCGCCCGAACTTTCTTCCCATTTGCCGCTGATCTGATTGGTCAATTTGACCCGAACGCCTATTAGGGGCTCGATCCCCAGTTGGTTATAGACCTCGATGACGGTATTGGCCTCTTTTGGGCTTTCCAGAACGATGACGGTGTTGAACCCGATCTTGCGAGACAGGATCGCCAATTGGATGAATTCAGCATCCTTGACGCCATTGCAGACGATCAGCGCTTGGGGGGCCAGGCGATGGGCCAGGGCCACCACCAGTTCAGGTTTTGATCCTGCTTCAAGGCCATAATTGTATTTCTTGCCGAACTCGACGATCCGGTCGACCACCTGCGCCTGTTGGTTCACCTTGATCGGAAAAACACCGCGATAGTGGCCCTTATAGTTTACGCGCGCGATTGCCTCGGCAAAGCTCTCGTTCAGGTGCGCGATTTCATGCTCTAGATAAGACGCAACACGCAAAACCATCGGGGCTTTGATCCCCCGGTCGTCCAGATCGCTGAGGATGCCCGGCAGGCTGATTGCCTCGGCCTCGGGGGCCATCGGATTGCGCAGAGCTATCTCGCCCCTTTCTGTCACCTCAATGAGGCCATGGCCCCATTTCTCAACCCCGTAGATGGAATGCGGTGCGTCGGGCGTCTGTTTCAATCAGATCAGTCCTTAACTTGGGTGTGCTGGTTTAGCGCCTGCCAATACGGCAGCGGTTTGATTCGTCCAAGTGTAAACTGTGAGAGGGTTCGCCGCCGAATTCTAGCCGTATGTACGGATCGGGATCAGGTGGTTGTCCCACTGGCAATCCGACCGCGCGGTGATTTCGGCGCCGGTGGTCGTCAGAGTGCCAAATGCACCGGTTCCGGTGGTAAACGCCAACCCAGCCTTGCCGGCGCCTAAACCGCAAACATCTTCGAACACTAAAGCTTCGATGAATGCTCCGCTATTTACGTCGAAACGGTGCAATGCATCGCCTCGCGGACAGGTGATCGCAACCGATTGGCCATCGGTGGAAAAGGCAATGCTGCCAGCATACCCTTGCAACTCTCTTTGCTGCGTTTCGGGCGCTGACAAAAGGCGAGGCTTTTCGCCCCTTTGGTGAAGCCCCAGAAGGGCAGGGTACTTGGTCTGGCTGCCTTGCCATTGCATTGCAAAACCCACTAGACCATCGTCACGCACCGCAAGATGGCGGATCGAGTTTTTGTGCAGCGCGCAGGGTAGCTCCACTTGCTCCAAAATCGAACCCGAAATGTCGAGATAGCTCAGGTTGGGCTGCATCGTTGGCAGATTTAGCTTGGTCCGACCGCTGTCGGGGTGTGTCTCGATGCCACCATTGGCGACGACCAGTATGTCGCCACCGGGCAGCAAGCGCATGTCGTGGGGGCCTATCCCACCTGACGAGAACTCTCCCAGCCGTGCGAAGCTGATCGCGTCCCAGACGCCAACCACACCTTCTGCGGCCTCATAGTCGTTTTCGGTTGTGAAAAACTGTGTTCCATCAGCCGAGAATGCACCATGCCCGTAGAAGTGGTGGCCATTGGGTGCCTCCAGCCGCTTTAGGACAGAACCATCTGTACAATCAATTGCAATTGCAAAGGTCCCGGGGCGGCGGGCAAAGGCGACCGCTTGGGCTTTGAACGGATGGGCCGCGGCGGCGTGCCCGCGCGCGGGTAGCGGTATAGCGAACAAAACTGCGCCCGAGTTATCCAGGCCGGACAGGCGGTAGCTACCATCTGGGAATAAGGCAGCGGCCAGATAGCGGGGCGCGCCGACGGACGCCCAGCCCGGCACCGAAGCAAGACTGGCGGCACCAAGGCCTGCAAGAAATTCGCGGCGGTTCGTCAATGGTCAATCCCCATCCAGTGAGTTGAATCCGGCGCTGATGCCGAGCGTCGGGCCAAGCTCGGTCGCGGCGATCTCGCGAATGTCGTTGATCGATTGCTGCAGCGCTTCGATGCGGACGCGACCTTGCGGTGTCGCAACACCGGCGAGGGCGGGGTCGTCCAGTGATTGAGCCCGGTCGATGGCCCGCGCGAAACCGGCATCCAGATCTGCAGCAATCTCGGGGTGGTCAAAGGACAGACGGGCGGCCAAGTCACGCAGGGCGATCAGAGACAGCGTGACATGATGCAACGACCGCTTGGACCGCCGCGCTTCAGCACGGTTCGGGCGCGGACGCTCGAACGTTCCTAAAGGGCGTCCAATGCGTGTGTCGGCTGTGAACTCTAGCCCCGTTGTAAGCGCCTTAAATAGCTCCTGCATCGCCTCATCGCCCGAGCGATAGGGGCTGTTGTCCCCCGGCTGCGTCAGTCGTGGTGCGTAGCTTTGCCAGTCCGCGTTGATCGCGACGGCATTTCGGTTGATATCAGTGGTGATGGCGCGGATAAGCGCGCAACGATAGTCGGCGCTTCCTTGTTCTGTCATCGCTGGATCAAAGAGCATTCGTTCCAATGCAAAAAAGCCGCGCCCGGCGATTGAGGTTTCGGCAAAGGCATCGGGGTCGTCGACGGCAGTGTCTTCACTGGCGATGTGTCGGGACAGGGTTTTGGGTGTGAATCCTTTGGTATCTGGCCAGAAAGCCAGTGCAAAAGCACGATCGTCAGCCTCGGACGGCCCAAAACGTAAATGGCTGGCCGAAATCCAGCTATCGAATGCCGTGGCGTAATCAGCGCGCAGGTCGTCTGACTCCGGTTCGCAATCTGTTTGGGCTGTGGTCGACAAAGCTCCGGTTGCATCAGCTAGCTCTGCAAAGCGTGGCAGAATATGCGTTTCGGTCACATCCATCAAAATCGGAGCTCGATCCTGAGCAAAGGCGCCCAAGGGCACCAGCAGGGCGGCGGCGAAAGTAAGGCTACGCATGGGTCAGAGGCTCCCAAGAAAGCGGATCAGAGCGTCGCGGTCGGCTTTTGGCATTGAAACAACCGTGTCACGGGCGGCCTGCGCCTCGCCACCATGCCAAAGGATGGCTTCAAGCAGGGATCGCGCGCGACCATCGTGCAGGAATTGGGTGTGGCCTGAGACGCGCTGGGTCAGGCCGATGCCCCACAAAGGCGGCGTGCGCCATTCGCGGCCCGTTGCGCGGGCCTCGGGGCGGTTATCGGCCAGACCCTCGCCCATATCGTGCAACAGCAAGTCGGTATAGGGCCAGATCAACTGGAAGCTTTGTTCGGGCCTATCGGGCATCCTGTGGGTGACATAAGCAGGCGTGTGGCAGGATGCGCAGCCCGAGGCAAGAAACACATCTTTCCCGCGCAGCACTTCAGGGTCATCGGTGTCTCGGCGCGCCGGAACACCGAGATTGCGGCTGTAGAAGGCGACGAGGTCCATGCCAATCGCGTCAATCTCGAATCCCCGCGCATCGTTGTCTCCGTGCGGTGCATCGATGCAGTTGGCCTGTAATTCGGTGCAATCGCCGTACGGCGCGGGGTAAAGCGGACTTGATATGCCGATATCACCTGCGAAGGCCGCCGCCGATTGCTCCATCACCGTGGGCATCCCGGCCTTGTGACCAAAGCGGCCCATCATTGGTTCGCCAAATTCCGTCGACCATACGATGTTCGGACGGCCCGAGATGCCATCGCCATCTTCGTCATCAGGATCGGCTTTGGCCAGCAAGTCCTCAACCGGAATTGATTCCAGCAACCCCAGTCCGATCATCTGCGGCGCAACTCGAGGGCTAAGCATCGCGTCCGGGTGCAGCGGGCCATAGCCTAAATCGGCGGCCTTATAGCTGGGGCGGCGGAGCGAGGCCATTTCGCCATCGGACAGCGCGACGGGGACTTCCTCATACGTGATGTCCAGCCGATATTCTGCGGGATGGCCTGCCAGAGCGAAATCCTGCAGTTGAGTGCCATAACTCGGATCAGGCAGGGTGGCGATATAGTCTTCGATCTCGGCAGGCGCGCCCTCTGGCTTGCCGGGAACCGAAACTCTCAGGAACATCGAGACGGCATTGTCATCCGGGCCGTTAGGCGTATGACCGCGCCCGTCCTTGATGTGACAGCGCTGACACGAGCGGGCGTTGTATAGCGGACCCAAACCGTCCGAAGCCAGAGTGGACGACGGAGACGAGACCCAGATCTTTTTGAACAACCCGTTGCCGACTTTGAAGTCCAGCTCCTGTTCGAAGCTTAAATTGGCGGAGGGCTGAGAAAACGCGTCCGCATCAGTGCGCGCCCGCACAGTCGCAGCACCAGCGGACAGTTCTTCGAACCGTTGCGGCACACTGAAGTCGTCCGGCGTTGCTGTGACAGCGTCGATCCGGGCGCGTTCTTCGGCAGTTCTTGGAAGGAAATTTAGATGAGGGTCCCGCAGCTCGGTGGCTTGGGAAGAGGTGGCCGTGAGTGCGGCCACCGATGCCAGGGCAAGCTTACTCGCCTTCGTCCATCTTGGATGCGTTAAGTTGCGCATAATTGGCTTCGCCAATCCTTTCATAAAGGTCGAGCTGCGTTTCGAGGAAGTCGATATGTCCTTCTTCGTCGCTGATTAATTCTTCGAACAGGCCCATGGACACATAGTCGCCGGCCTCGCGGCAGTATTCCCGCGCTTCGACATAAAGCGCCCGCGCGTCTTGTTCGGCGGCTAGATCGCATTCCAGTGTTTCTTTCGGGGTCTGCCCGATGCGGAGTGGGTCAAGTTTCTGCAGGTTGGGGTGGCCCTCCAGAAAGATGATCCGCTCGATCAGCTTGTCTGCATGGCCCATCTCCTCAATGGATTCCTCACGGCTTTTCTTGGCCATATGGCCAAGCCCCCAATCCTCTTGCAGGCGGTAATGTAGCCAGTACTGGCTGACCGCCGTCAGTTCATGCCGCAGTGATTTGTTGAGGTATTCTATGACCTTGGGATCGCCCTTCATGTGCTTTCTCCTGTGATACTTCGGATCGTAATGACCGAAGCTGCATGGGGACTTTAAGATTATCGTCTGCGCGCATTGTGTCTAGGAAAAGCGGCATACATCCGCCGCAATCCGCTGACTTGCCGAGGGCATGATAGATCTTGCCGGGAGTGATGATGGTCTGTGGGTCTGCCGTGCGCATCCAATCGATCGCCGCTCGGATATCGTGGTCAGAGATGTTGGTGCAATGGCAAACGATCATGGCGACTCAGTCGGGGTATGCTATTTCCTAGTGAAATAGTAGGTTATTGAGGGTGCGTCCAGTGCCAAGACGCCACACTCGATGTTGAGAAAGGCCGAGAGCACTAAAAATGCGCCCGGCCATGATGCCTATTGGAATACCGCGTCAGGGTTATCCAAGCTGTCCGAGCCTTCGAAATCGATCTGGTCAAGCTCCAGCACGGTCACGATGCGTTCGATGGTCTTGGTCTGATCGACCAGTCCATTGACGCCACCCATAATCAGCGCTTCGCCACCTTCATTGCCGCGTTCCAGCATCTGGTCATACGCAAAACCCGCTTCGGCGGTTGATTTGATACGGCCTAGCGCCAGCATGGTGTTGGCCAGCTTGGCTTTCATCTCTGTATCAAGCGTCGGATCGGCTGCGGTCACCAGATCCGATAGGGATGCACCCGAAACAGGCGTGCCATCGATGCGGGTATAGCTGCCCAAATACACATTCTGGATGCCCAGGCCGTCATAGTAATGGCTGTTATGGGTGTTGTCCGAGAAGCAGTCCTGCTCTTCCTCGGGGTCGTTCAACATCAGGCCGAGGCGCATACGCTCACCCGCCTGCTCGCCGTAGGACAGCGAACCCATGCCGGTTAGGATCGCACTAACGCCAGCAGTTTCATTTGCGGCAAGAGCGGCACGTGCGTCACCATCTTCGGCCCACTGGGCAGTCATCCATTCCAGATCACTGATCAGCAGACCAGTTGCCGCGGTCAAATACTGGGCGCGGCGATCGCAGTTGCCACCTGTACAGCCGTCACCAACTAGATAATCGGTATAAGGACGACTTCCTGCGCCCGTGCCGTGGCCGTTCAGGTCCTGACCCCACAGCAGGAATTCGATGGCGTGATAGCCGGTGGCGACGTTCGCCTCGATCCCGTCAGCCTCGTGCAGCGTATCCGACAGCAGAGCAGGGGTGATTTCGCTGGCGTCAATGGTCTCACCAGACAGATCAAAGCTGGGGTTGGCGATGACGTTCAGTGCGGCAAACTCGTTCTCATCGCTGGGGCCGCCGTAGGAGGAATCCACATAGTCTATCATGCCCTCGTCCAGAGGCCATGCGTTCACCTTGCCTTCCCAATCGTCGACGATGGCGTTTCCAAAGCGATAAACCTCGGTCTGCTGATACGGCACGCGCGCGGCGACCCATGCGGCACGTGCGGTGTTCAGAGTGGCATCGGATGGGTCAGCAATCAGGGCGTTGACGGCAGCTTGCAGATTCTTTGCTGCAATCAGACTGTCGTCATATTTGGCTTCGGCGATGTTGGAATATGTGGTCAGAACATCGGCTTTGGACGGGGCCTCGGCGACAGCTGTACTTGCGATACACAAGGTCAGGGCACTGGCCGCGTTGAACAATCTGGTCATGTGGAACACTTTTCTTTCTTAGCGGGATTCGGACCCCGGCAGGCACAGCGGGGCTGGACCTGGCAATTTCTTAGTGAAATAGTCAGCAATGTCAACCTGAGTTTTATTGTCAGGTAATATTCCTATTTCTGACTAACCATATCTGGGGAGCCCGATGCACCCGGCGAACATTGCGCTGAGGCGCAATTGTATTAAAATGCCCTACGGTTTGTTTGGTTAATGGTGAACAGAATGAAACGCGCGGCCGTTGTTCTTGCGCTAATACCAGCCGCGCTGATGGCGCAGGCAGAGACCGCCATCGAAGCGCATACTCATGGCGCGGGTCATATGGCAATTTCATTTGTTGAAACCGGATTTAGCCTGACGCTTGAAGTGCCAGGCGTAGATATTGTTGGGTTCGAGCACACTGCCGAGAACGAAGATGAGAGGGCGGATGTTGCCGTCGCAATCTCGGACCTTTCTAAACCGCTTGAGATCTTTGAGGTGCCGCCTGAAGCGGGGTGTGTGACTGCAACGGCCAATGTCGCGCTTGTTGGTGATGTCTTCGTTCAGGATGAGGGGCAAGTCAGCGATAATGCCGCGCATCACACCGAATTTCAGGCCGATTATCTGGTGCAGTGTCAGGAGCCGTCGTTAGTGACTTCAATCCAGTTCACCTATTTCGAACGGTTTGCGCGCGCCGAGCGCTTGTTTGTTGAGCTGACATCATCCTCGGCCACACAGAACCTTACGGTGGAACGCCAAACGCCACATTTGAAGGTGCCAAACTGAACCGGCGTGTGCCCGCAGCAGCAAAGCTTGACGGTCAACCAGACTGATCCCGGACCAAAGCGGCCTGCAACGCGCGGTAGGAATCCTTTGGCCTTCTTTCCAGCGTCTCAAAATCTACATCGACCAGCCCGAACCGTTTTTCATATCCCAGCGCCCACTCGTAATTGTCGAGAAGGGACCAGATGAAATATCCCTTGATCGGAACGCCGTGGTCCAGGGCATTACACACTTCGGCAAGATGCTGGTTCAAGTAGTCAATTCTGTCAGCGTCGTTTTGACGTTCTGCGCTCGCCATGCCATTTTCGGTCACGTAGATAGGCAGGTCCCCAGTATACTCTTGCGCGGTCCGGATCAGGAAACGGGACAGGGCTGCCGGATCAATTTCCCACCCCATTTGCGTTTTTGGCAAGGGGCCGGGGACGTCGGTCAAGGAAGGCCAAGACGTATCTGCGCGCGTTATCAACTTGCGCGTATAGTAATTGAGCCCACACCAATCGACAGGTGCAGCTATCGTGTCGAAATCATCCTGCCACTTGTCCGGCAGATGCGGCTCCAATCCTTCCAGAACATTCTGAGGGTAGGATTTCTTGAATGCGCCGCCCAGGAAAAAGCGGTTGTAAATCCCGTCGTAAAGCGCCGCCGCAGTCTGAGCCTCATCGCTGTCGTCAGCAGGTTCCGCCCATTCAAGGTTGAACACTGCGCCAAGGTTCGACATGCCCAATCCGCGCATAGTTTCGATTGCGCGGCCATGGGCCAGCAATACATGATGCATCGCGCGCGCGGTTGCCCGGATGTCGCGCAAGCCGGGGGCATGTTGGCCTTCGAAATGGCTCAGCCAGCTTACACACCAAGGCTCGTTGACAGGTGCGACGCTGAACATCCGATCGCCTATGCGGCCCATGATGATCTCGGTGAAGTCTGCAAACCAATTCGCGATATCCCGGTTTCGCCAACCGCCCAGATCGGCGAGTGGTGACGGGAGTTCCCAGTGATACAGCGTTGCGCAGGGTTTGATGCCGCGTTCAATCAGCGCATCGGTCAGGCGATCATAGAAATCCAAGCCTTGCTGATTGATCGGTCCGCGCCCTTCGGGCAGCACGCGCGCCCAACTGGTTGAAAAACGGTAACAGTCGAAGCCTGCGCCCCGGATCAGATCCAGATCCTGTTCGAACCGGTTATAGTGATCGCAGGCCAAATCTCCGTTTTCCGCATTGGCGACGTTACCTGGAGTTGCAGCGAAACTGTCCCAATGGGTCTTGCCTGCGCCCCCATTGGCGTGTCCCTCGATCTGATAGGCCGATGTCGCCACGCCAAACTGAAAATCTGGCGGGAAATCTGCGCGTTTGTACTTCATCTCACATCCTTTGTGGGGCTGGCCCCGTCGAGCTGCCGACGACAAGTTCAGCCTCCAGCAAGCGCGTTTTGGGTGGGTCATCCGGAGCGTTGATCCGCTCGATCAGCATTTCGGCAGCCACCTCGCCCGCGTGTCTGACCGACGAGCGCGTTGCGGTGAAAATTGGAACATCCATACCATTGCGCATGTAGGACAACTCGTCATCATGAGCGATCACCGAGATATCGCGCCCCATTTTCAGGTCGCGTTCTTCAAGTGCGCGCCGGATTCCAACGGCAGAGATAATCGAAGAGGCCAAAATTGCTGTTGGCGGGTCGTCGAGCTTCAGCATGTCGCAGGCTGTCTGATGCCCATAAATCTCGGTCATCTCGGCGCTGCGCAGCAGGTGTGGATCAGGCGAGATCCCGGTTTCTTTGAGCGCCGCCAGATAGCCGTTCCTCCGCCGACGCGCGAAATCCATTTCCTCGAGTCCGTTGATTAACGCGATGCGCCGATGGCCCAGATCGATCAAAAACCGAGTAGCGCGTTCGAAAGAACGCTGGTTGTTCACATCGATCCAATCATATGGCTCTTTGGCGTAGGTCGACCGGCCATGAACAATGAAGGGTACGCCGAGGCGCGATAACACCGAGATGCGCGGCTCTCGTACCTTGGGGCCTTGCAGGACCACGCCGTCTACGACGCCCCGATTGAACAGGCTGCGATAGGATTCTTCAATTGATGTGTCCGGCGCGTGCGTGAACATCATGTCATAATTGTTCGCCGCATAGGTTTTGGCTGCGCCTGCCACAAAATCTCCGAAAATCGGATTGACCATTTCGTGCCGGGACGAGGTGGGAATCACATGGCCGATGACCATAGACCGCCCTGTCGCCAGCCCCTTGGCGCGGCTGTTGGGGCGGTAACCATGCTTGTTCGCAGCAGCCTGAACCCGGATGCGCGTCCCTTCGCTGACCTCCGGGTAACCGTTCAGCGCGCGGCTGACGGTTGTTTGTGAAAGGCCGAGGATCTCAGAGAGTTGCTTTAGGTTCATTTTACTCAAAGCGCCTTCAAATTGATGCCCATTTGTTTTGTTGTGAAAACCTGGCTCAGTCAACATGTTTCGAGAGAATGTCTTAGAATGGCAGTTTTTTAGGTGTTAGTAGGCGAGATATTGACAGGGTCTGAATGTTAGCGGATAAAGTACGGCATCCAAAGCGCTTTGAAAACGAATCTCGTTTGCGCCGAAAATATTGGGAGGAGAACTCATGAGACACGCACTTTATTCGGGTGCGGCGGCGATCGCTCTGCTGGCCGGGTCGGTACAAGCACAAGATTTGGTCTTCGCGCCGGGCGAGGGGCCGTTCAACTGGGACAGCTATAATGCCTGGGCCGAAAGCGCCCCGGATCTGAGCGGTCAGACGGTCACGATTTTTGGTCCGTGGCTGACCCCGGAAGACGGTTACTTCAACAACATGATTGCCTATTTCGAAGAGGCGACTGGCGCAGATGTGATCTATACCGGTTCCGACAGTTTCGAGCAGCAGATCGTTATCGATGCCGAGGCAGGATCAGCCCCCAATATCGCGGTCTTCCCGCAGCCAGGACTGGCGGCGATCATGGCATCCAAAGGGCAGCTGACGCCGCTGGGTGAAGATATGGCGGTCTGGGTTGGTGGCAATTATGCGGCTGGCGATTCCTGGGTTGATCTTGGCACTTACAAAGACGCTGACGGCAATGACCAGATGTATGGCTTCTTCTACAATGTGAACGTCAAGTCTCTGGTCTGGTATAACCCGGAAAACTTCGAGGATGCCGGATACGAAGTGCCGACGAGCATGGAAGAACTGAAGGCCCTGACCGAGCAGATCGTCGCCGATGGCGAAACCCCGTGGTGCATTGGCCTGGGATCGGGTGCCGCCACCGGTTGGCCCGCGACCGACTGGGTTGAAGACATGATGCTGCGGACTCAGCCGCCCGAGGTTTACGACCAGTGGGTGACAAACGAGATCCCGTTTGACGATCCGCGCGTTATCGCCGCAATCGAAGAGTTTGGCTGGTTCGCGCGTGATGACGCCAAGGTCTCGGGTGGGTCAGATGCTGTCGCCTCGACTGACTTCCGCGACAGCCCCAAAGGCATGTTCTCATCGCCGCCGCAGTGCTACATGCACCGTCAGGCGTCCTTTGTTCCGGCCTTCTTCCCCGAAGATGTCGAGTTCGGCCTGGATGCAGATTTCTTTTACATGCCATCTTTCGCAGACAAGGACTTGGGTAACCCGGTTCTGGGTGGCGGTACTCTGATGGCGGTAAGCAATCCATCGGATGCGACCAGCGCGTTCATGGAGTTCCTCAAGCAACCGATTGCACATGAAGTCATGATGGCACAAACCGGATTCCTGACCCCGCATAAGGGCGTGAACACCGAAGCCTATAAGGATGATACTCTGCGCGGTCTGGGTGACATTCTACTGGGCGCGACCACCTTCCGCTTCGACGGCTCGGACCTAATGCCGGGCGCCGTGGGTGCGGGTACGTTCTGGACCGGCATGGTTGACTATACTGGCGGGAAATCCGCCGAAGAAGTCACCGGCGAAATCCAGTCATCTTGGGACGCAATCAAGTAATCTGCTGAACCTTCGGGCAACCTTTCAATCAGGTTGCCCGAAACCCTAGCAAGGGAGAGGACGCCATGAATCCGGCAATTCAGGGCCTGCTGACAATCGTAATCGGTGTGTCGGGATGCGTGGGCTATTTCTACCTGTCCAACCAATTTCTGGATAAAGTCCTGTTCCCTGCGCGTGGACCGAACGCGGGTCGCAACATCAACCGCGCGAATATGATCCGGCCCTGGCTGTTTCTGCTTCCCGCGATCCTCGCCCTTGGGGTCTATCTTGCCTATCCGGTGTTTGAGACGCTGCGCCTGTCGCTGACTGATCGCGTAGCCGGAGGCGGATATGAATGGGCGGGTTTTGACAACTATACCCAGATGGTAGCCGAGCCGAAATTCTGGGAGGCGATGCGCAACAACATGCTTTGGCTGATTGTTGTACCTGCCATGTCCACCGCATTTGGCCTGCTCGTGGCGCAGCTAACGGATCGCATCCGCTGGGGTAACGTCGCCAAGTCGCTGATCTTCATGCCGATGGCGATTTCTTTCGTTGGCGCCTCGGTAATCTGGAAATTGGTCTATGATGCGCGTCCGGCCGATCAGGATCAGATCGGCGTCCTGAACGCGATCTACATCTTCTTTGGTGGAACCGAAACACACACCTGGCTGACCCTGCCTTTCTGGAACAATTTCTTCCTGATGATCGTTCTGGTCTGGATACAAACTGGCTTTGCCATGGTCATTCTGTCCGCCGCGCTGCGCGGCATCCCGGAAGAGACCATCGAGGCCGCCATTCTGGACGGGGCCAATCCGTTCCAGATTTTCTTCAAGATCAAAGTGCCGCAGATCAAAACCACGATCATGGTGGTCTGGACCACCATCACCATCGTGGTCCTCAAGGTCTTTGACATCGTTTTTGCGATGACCAACGGCCAGTGGGAGACCCAGGTTCTGGCCAATTACATGTACGACAAGATGTTCCGCGCCAATGACTGGGGCGTGGGATCGGCATCCGCCATGGTGATCATGTTGCTGGTGACGCCGATCCTGATCTGGAACGTGCGCAATGCGCGCAAAGAAATGCAGTAGGAGGACGGGGTTATGAGCGATATTGCAGGAACCCGCCCAGCCCTTAGATGGGTCGTTCACGCCTCGGTTGTGCTGCTTGTGGTGCTTTGGGTTTTCCCAACACTCGGTTTGTTGATCTCGTCATTCAGAACGGCGGACCAGATTTCCAGCAGCGGCTGGTGGCGGGCGCTCTTCCCGTCGGAGCAGAACCTGACTCTGCGCGCGGCTGCGCCGGAAACGCAGGTTCTGCAGGATGGTCTCTATGTGATCGAAGGCAATATCTTCGATGGTGATCGGGCCTCGGACATTTCGCGATGGGGTGTGAATTCCCGTGCGATTGATGCCTTTGCTCCGGGCGAAACGGCTGAGCTTCGTCGTGGCGGGACGATCACGGTTCAGGCCAACGGTGACTATCGGATGGAAAACGCAGAAGAGTTTTCGGGCAAGCGCGGCCCTCGCGTGTTTGTGACGACTACTCTGCCGCCTGAATTCACCTTGGAAAACTATGCCCATGTTCTCTTCAACGAAAGCAGTTCCGACAGTATGGGCAAGGCGTTCTTCAATACCCTGACGGTGACGATCCCGGCGACGATTATCCCGATTCTTGTCGCAGCATTTGCGGCTTACGCGCTGGCATGGATGGATTTCCCGGGGCGTGCCCTGCTGATCGCTGCGGTGGTTGGCCTATTGGTGGTGCCATTGCAGCTGGCGCTGATCCCGTTGCTGAAACTGCATCTCAATATCGGGATCGGCAAAGGATACCTGGGGGTCTGGATGGCCCATACCGGGTTCGGGATGCCATTGGCGATCTACCTATTGCGTAACTACATGGCCGGGCTGCCTCGTGACCTGATTGAGAACGCCCGGGTAGATGGCGCAACCGAGTTTCAGATTTTTACCAAGTTGATCCTGCCGCTTAGCTTTCCGGCACTGGCATCCTTTGCGATCTTCCAGTTCCTTTGGACATGGAACGATCTGTTGGTTGCCAAAGTCTTCCTGATCGATGCCAGCGGCCAGACAACGGTAATGACCAACCGTATCGTCGAGCTGCTGGGTACGCGGGGCGGTAACTGGGAAATCTTGGCCACGGCGGCGTTTGTCTCAATCGCGGTGCCGTTGGCAGTCTTCTTTGCAATGCAGAAATATCTGGTTCGCGGCTTGCTGGCCGGTTCCGTAAAATAAGGGCGTGTGATGAACGTGCAGACCAACGCGAAAGCATTCGAAAAAATCAAGTCGGCGTCAGATTGGTGGCGGGGCGGGGTGATCTATCAGATCTATCCGCGCAGCTTTCAGGACAGCAACGGTGACGGGATCGGAGACTTAAAGGGTATCACCCAGCGGCTTGGCTACATCGCCTCGCTAGGGGTTGATGCAATCTGGATTTCGCCGTTCTTCAAATCTCCGATGAAGGATTTCGGTTATGACGTCAGCGACTACCGCGATGTCGATCCAATGTTCGGCACTATGGCGGACTTTAAAGAGTTGTTAGATGAGGCCCATGCACACGGGCTTAAGGTGATGATCGATCTTGTGCTATCCCACACCTCAGATCAGCACCCGTGGTTTGGTGAAAGCCGCACCTGCCGAGATAATCCGAAATCCGATTGGTATGTCTGGGCCGATCCCAAGCCTGACGGGACACCTCCGAATAACTGGTTATCGATTTTTGGCGGTTCGGCTTGGCAGTGGGATGCGCGGCGTTTGCAGTATTATCTGCACAACTTCCTGACTTCGCAGCCAGATTTGAACTTCCATTGCAAGGATGTCCAGGATGCCCTGCTGGATGTGGCGCGCTTCTGGCTGGAACTGGGGGTCGACGGCTTCCGTCTGGATACCATCAATTTCTATTTCCACGACGCCCAGCTACGTGACAATCCTGGTCTGCCGATGGATCAAAGGAACTCATCAATTGCGCCGATGGTGAACCCGTATAACCATCAGGATCACCTCTATTCCAAAAGTCAGCCCGAGAATATCGCCTTCCTGGAAAGGCTACGCGCCCTGACTGACGAATACGAGGGCCGCGCCTGTCTGGGTGAGGTCGGCGACGCGCAGCGCGGGCTTGAGATTATGGGCGAATACACCAGCGGCGATAAACGGATGCACATGTGTTATGCTTTCGAGTTCCTCGAAAAGCGGGCTTTGACGGCAGCTTACGCAAAGCAGGTTTTTGACCAGCTTGAGGACAAGGCGGGTGATGCATGGCCATGCTGGGCCTTCTCAAACCACGACGTGCAACGCCATGCTTCGCGTTGGGGTTTGGACGATGCAGCTGTCCGGCAGCACGCCGTTCTCATGATGTGCCTGCGTGGCTCAGCCTGTCTTTATCAGGGTGAGGAACTGGGCCTGCCCGAGGCAGATGTTGCGTTCGAAGATTTGCAAGACCCCTATGGCATTGAATTCTGGCCTGAATTCAAAGGTCGCGATGGCTGCCGTACTCCGATGGTCTGGACCGCACAGGACGAACAATCCGGGTTCAGCACGAGCCGTCCCTGGTTGCCAGTCAGCGCTGCGCAGGCCGAGCGGGCGGTGGATCGGTTGGAAAAAGATCCAGCGTCGATGCTGCACCACTACCGCCATGCGATTGCATTGCGTCATGCGCACTCAGCGCTGATGTCCGGCGCGCAGACAGGGATGTCACAAATCGGTTCGGTATTGACCTTCACCCGAGAGGATGAAGCCGAGCAGGTCTTCTGCGCCTTCAATCTGGGTGACTGTCCGGTTGACGTGACCCTGCCAGAAGGTGACTGGCAAGTGATCGGGGAAGAGTTGGGCGGCGTTCGCGGGGAAAGCAACGTGACGCTGGATGCCGCTCAATTCTGTCTATTGGCTCGGGAAAAGAGGTAAACCATGTCGGAACTCAAGCTTACGGATGTGGCCAAATCCTATGGTCCTGTCGATGTTCTGAAACATATCGATCTCGAGATCGAGCAAGGCGAACTGATTGTCTTTGTCGGCCCATCAGGTTGCGGAAAATCCACTTTGCTGAGGATGATCGCGGGCCTTGAAAAGATCACTGGCGGTACGCTTGAGATCGAAGGGCAGGTGGTGAACGATGTGCCACCTGCGCAACGCGGCATCGCGATGGTGTTCCAGTCCTATGCGCTTTACCCGCATATGACGGTGCGCGAAAACATGGCCTTCGCGCTCAAGATCGCGAAGATGCCGAGCGCTGAGGTTGATGCCGCAGTGGAGCGCGCGGCCCAGATTCTACAGCTTGAACCCCTGCTGGATCGCCTGCCCAAGGCATTGTCTGGTGGACAACGCCAGCGCGTTGCCATCGGTCGTGCCATCGTGCGCGACCCCAAAGTATATTTGTTCGACGAGCCGCTTTCGAACCTCGACGCTGCCCTGCGCGTGGCGACGCGGATCGAGATCGCACGCCTGAAAGAGGCGATGCCCGACAGCACGATGATTTACGTCACCCACGATCAGGTCGAGGCGATGACACTCGCCAGCCGTATTGTGGTTTTGGCCAATAAGGGAATTGCGCAGGTCGGCACGCCGCTGGAACTCTATGAGACGCCAGATAACGAGTTTGTCGCGCAGTTCATCGGCTCACCAGCAATGAACCTGCTGCCTGGGACTATTACCGCGACAGGAGAGACAACAACCGTCACGCTGGATGATGGCGGCGTGGCAATCTCATCGATCCCGACGGATGCCGCTGACGAAGGCAAAAAGGTCAATATCGGTGTCCGGCCTGAGGACTTAAATATCACTGATGGAACACCAATTTATTCCGGCTTGGTGGATTTCACCGAAGCTTTGGGTGAGGTCACGCTGCTTTACTTTGCAGTCCCGGATGGACGGGAAGCCGTGATTGCAAAACTACCTGGTGTTCAGCGCAATCTGCGAGGAAAAACCGTCTCGGTCACGGCGGCACCCGAAAAGGTGCATCTGTTCCACAACGGTCAGTCGATGAGGCGCTAGTCGAGCTTCGCAAGGAAGGTGGAAACTTTTTCCAGCCCTTCGCGAATGATCGACGGAGTATTGGCGTAACCGATCCGAACACAGCCTTCGAGACCCAAGGCAGAGCCCGGCGTGAACATCACGCCGGTTTCCTGCAGCAGTTTCACGCAGAACTCGCGCGAGGGCATGTCGAAGTTGTAGTGCAACAGCGCGGTTGTTCCGGCCTTGGGTTTGACCCAACTGATTTTGGGCTCGCTTTCGACCCATTCTTCCAGCATGGCGAGGTTGCCGCGCGTTATGGCGTGGCTGCGCGCCAGAACCTTGTCGTTGTTTTCCAGCGCAAGCGCGGCGAAATGGTCGTCGATCATGCCGACCGAGATCGTGTCATAGTCCCGATGGATCGAAACCGCTTCGATCAGTTCTGGGTTGGCCGCAATCCAACCCAGTCGCAGCCCTGCCAGCGAAAACGCCTTGGACATGCCCGCGGTTGAAATGCCTTTCTCATAAAGATCTGCAACCGCATCCGTCATGCCCGAACCTTCTTGCCCTGTACCGCGATAGACTTCATCACACAGCAACCATGCTCCAGCGGAGCGTGCGATTTCGACGATCTCAAGCAGGAACGCGCGATCCATCACCGCACCGGTTGGGTTGTTGGGGTTGTTGATGGCAATCAGTTTGGTGCCCGGAGTTGCGGCGGCGCGCAGCTCCTCAAGATCGGGCAAATAAGCGTTCTCGGCCCGTAGATGGATCTGCGTCACCTCCGCGCCGATGCTGGCCGGGATGGAATAGTGTTGCTGATAGGTGGGCACGACGGCCACCACCTTGTCGCCGCGCTCGACCAGCGTTTTGTGGACCAGCATGTTGGCACCGATGGTGCCATGGGTGACGATGACATTCTCACGCTTTTGCTGGTCATATAGGCTACAAATCGCATCGCGCAGCCGGTCCGAGCCCCGAATCGCGCCATAGGTCATTTTCATCCCCAGCAATTCAGACAGATCATCCGAGTTTTTGCCGGAAAGCTTCAAAAGCTCGGCGATACTCAGGCTCTCGACGCAAGTCTCTGCAAGGTTATAGGCGCAGCGGGTTTCCCATTCATCCATCCAGATTTCGACGCCAAAGGGTTCGATCTTCATCGCGCTATCCTGTTCGACTAAGCCATCGCGCATCGTTCCCATGGCGAAGCGGCAAGGTCAACCTCGGCAGATGACCGTTATCGAACTTGCACAAGAGGCGTGTATCGTTACCGGTAGATCGCCACAGGATCACCCAACGCATCTTCATCTGGGTGAACGCCAAGGCCCGGTGTTTCGGGTAGATGCAGGTGGCCATCCACGTTTCTCGGCCCACGCCCACCGGCGATATCGACGGTGATCATGTCCTGACAGGCCCAGACAGCATGGCAATTCGCATCCGGAATTGTCGCCGCCAGATGCAGCGCTTCGGTATCCGCCAGCACAGAACCACCGGTTGCCATTACAAACATGTCAATCCCATGCGCCAGCGCGACATCGCGCATTCGGGCCGCTTTGGTCAGCCCGCCGACCCGGTTGAGCTTGATGCCGAATATTTCGGCAATGCCATCGCGGGCTATGCGCGTCGCGTCCTGAAGGGTAACAAGGCTTTCATCAACCGAAACAGGCGAAGCATGTTTGCCTGAGATCGCTGCAATGTCATCCAGTGTTTCGCAAGGCTGTTCGATCATGACATTGAGGTCTTCGACCGCACTCATCACGCGTAATGCTTGCTGCCGCGACCAGCCGCGATTGACGTCATAGAGGATGATGTCTTCGGGATTGCGCAGGCTTTCAACGTCGCGGATTCGGGCAATGTCACGGGCCACATCACCGCCGATCTTCACGGAATGGGCGACATAGCCGCGCTGCCGGTATCGTTCGATGACTGCGCGGGTTTCTTCAATTGTCTTGGCTCCTACGGAGGATGCGATAGGGCGCGGCGTACGCGACCCTCCCCCCATCAGATCAGCAATCGGAAGCCCAGCAACCTGACCGGCTATGTCCCAGCACGCCATGTCAATCGGGCTTTTGGCGTAGAAATGTCCGGGTAGGGCCTGATCCATCGCGCGTTCAACATCCAGAACTCGCCGCGGGTCGAGGCCAAGAACAAACGGTGCCATCGTCTCGATCCCGGCCCGTATGCCGGGGCCGTGGGCGGGTACATAGGTATGCCCCCAGGGCGTGCCTTCGCCCCAACCAACAAGCCCTTTGTTGGTTTCAATCTTGACCAGCGTCGCATCCAGCTTCTCAAACTTCAATCGCCCGCCTGACAGCCAGTATGGATGCTCCAATGGCAGGTCGATTTGAAAGACAGAAATCCCGGTAATTTTCATTTTGGTTTCACCTCGACGCAGTATGTCATGCGGCATCCATCCGAGGCAGTTCATCCATTCCATCGCCCCGCCATAAGACAAAGGTCAGGATTGAATGATCGCTTGTCGTCATGGCGTGGCTTTGCCAACTTTCATGCTGGCGGGTCTGGCCCGGCCCGACAAGCTGTGCATTCCCTTCAACCTTAAAACAGGCTTTTCCAGCGAGCGTCAGGTATAGCTCTTCAGCCTGATGGCTGTGCCAGTCATACTGCAGACCTGCGCCCCAATAGGCGACATAACCGCGTAGTTGGGTCGAATGGAAATGCCCGCTGGGTCCGAACAGTTCGTAATACCCGTATCGAGACAAGAAATCCGCACCGACTTCGGATTCGGAATAGGTCAGTTTCCAGTGCGCTTGCTCAGCAGTTGCTGCAATAGCCGTAACCAATGCCTGTGTTTCGGGCGTACCGTTCAGACCAAATTTGCTGACAAGCCGGGTTGCCGGAATCTGTGCGGGCTGTAAGTCCGTTCTGGATAAATCTGTTGGCCAACCCCCAAAACCCGCCAAATCCGGGTGGTTCTGATGCAATCGCCTGGCGGCCATTAAAACATCATCCAACGTCATGGGATCACCACGATGTTTCCGGTGTGTTTCTTCGCGATGAAGGCGGTTTGTGCCTCATGCAATTGGCTCAGAGGGTAGGTTGCGGCCAGGGCCGGTTTTACTTCGCCCGCTTCGATATATCGTACAAGATTTTGCATTACTTCGGGGTCGATGACAGTCGAGCCTGTAAAGGTCAGATCGCGCAAGTAGAACGTCCGCAAATCGAACTCGACCATAGGTCCCGCGATGGCGCCCGAGCAGGTATAGCGTCCGCCGCGTTCAAGAATGCTGATAAGCTGCGGCCAGTATGACCCGCCCACCACGTCGGCAACGACCGTGATCTTTTCGTCTCCCAACGATTTGCGCAAATCATCGGGGGCGCGGGACAGGATGACATCTGGACCCAACAGGGCCACGTCGTCGTGCTTAGCCTCCGACGCCATCGCGATGACCCGCGCATTTCGGCGCTTGGCCAGTTGAACCAGAGCGCCACCGACGCCGCCAGATGCGCCCGGAACAAGAACAGTGTCAGCCGCGGTGACCTTGGCGCGGGTCAGCATGCCTTCGGCGGTTGAGTAGGAACAGGAGAAGGTTGCCAGCTCAGCATCCGAAAGTGTTGATTGGATGGCTATCGCATTGACAGCCGGGATCGTTGTGTATTCGGCAAAGCCGCCATCTCGCTCTGATCCGAAGTAGCCGGTTTTGTCCTTGTTCACCGGATCGGTCGGATCGCGCAACCAGCAATCGGTTATCACACGCTCGCCCAAGCGGTTTGGATCCACGCCGTCTCCAACTCCAACGATCTGCCCACAGACATCCGCCCCTTGAATGCGCGGAAAGGCCAGTGGCGCTCCGCCCCAGGTTGGGTCATCAGTGCCGACCTCTTCAAACGCGCCACCGGTGGTCGCGTCGCTGACGGTTTTAGAATACCAGCCGGACCTAGTGTTTACGTCGGTATTGTTCAGGCCACAGGCACCGACCTTGATCAGAACTTCGCCCGGTTTGGGAGTAGGACACGGCCAGTTTTCGTGCCAGACCATCTGATCCAGATCACCGTGCCCCATGGTGACCATCGCCTTCATTGTCTCGGATTGGGCCATGCGGCAAACTCCGTCGATGCATTTACGGTGACCTCAATCAAGCGCGGGAGTGAACTGAAAGACATCGGTCCGCCCCCCCCTGAGTCGATTTGGTCTCGACACCGTATGCAAACAAAAATACCATCGTCAATCATGAATGGGACAGATGTATCAAATTTAGTTTTGGAACGGCTGGCGGAAGAACTGTCTCAGTTGACACCCGAGGCACGCAAGGCTGCGACCTATGTGCTTGAGAACCCGCGCGACGTGGGCGTATCGACTGTACGCGAAATTGCTGAAGCCGCCAATGTGAAACCCAATACCATTGTCCGAATGGCGCGGCAGGTGGGGTTCGAAGGCTACGAAGATTTCCGGGTTCCCTTCCGCGAGGCGATCAGGCGCGGGCAGGCCGATTTCCCGGAACGCGCGCGTTGGCTGCAGGATATTCGTAAGTCCGGCAATATGGGCGGGCTTTATGCGGATATGGTTCAGGACGCCCTGCGCAATGTCGAGGAGACGTTTGCCAATATCTCGTCCGAACAGCTGAAAGCCGCCGCTGAAGATATCTGGAATTCGCGTAACGTGTTCGTGCTGGGCGTTGGCGTGAACAATTCGAATGCGCGAAACTTTGTTTATCTGGCCTCGACGGGCATGGTGCAGTTTCATGCTATCCCGCGCGCCGGATCAAATCCGATTGACGATCTGGCATGGGCGGACAAACGCGATGTACTAATTGCGATGACCTGCAAACCTTATCGGAATGAAGTGGTCGAGGCGGTGCAAGTTGCCCGAGAGCAGGGCATGACGGTGGTCGGTCTTTCTGACAGCCCAGCCAGCCCTGTTCTGCGCAATGCACAACACGGGTTCGTCATCTCGGCGGATACGCCGCAATTCTTCCCGTCATCAGTAAGTACTATCGCATTGCTCGAAACGCTTTTGTCCTTCGTCATTGCAGTGGCCAGCGACGAGATTGTCGAAAGAGTGGCGACCTTTCACAAGCGTCGCCATCAGCTAGGCCTATATCACGCGGAAGAGCCCTGATTGGATCAGGCCAATCCGCATTGGCCATTCAGCCACGCACCAGGTGACCTCCATCCACATCCAGCACAGCGCCTGTGAGATAGCCATTTGTCATTGCCATTATCACAGCTTGGGCGATGTCCTCTGCCTCACCAATGCGTCCGACGGGCAGGCTGTTACCAACCTGAGCGAACATGGCCTCGCGAGCCTCATTCGACATTGCCGCGTAAGCCTCGGTTGCAACCATTCCAGGGCTGATGCAGTTCACACGCGCACGGTTTGATAGCTCCAATGCCAACCCCTTGGACAGGGCTTCGACCGCCGCGTTCACGGCCCCAAGACCCGTTGCACCGGCAGAGGGTCGGCGGCTGAGGACGCCAGAAAAGAAGGTGATGGAGCCGCCTTCAGTCAAGACAGGCAAGACTTCACGCGCCGCCACATAGGGCCCGATAAATTTAGCCTCGAACATCGCGCGCAGGTCAGTGGTTGGCAATTCGGCGAAGGCCCCACGCGCTGCGCTTGAGGCAGAGATGACCAGATGATCTACTTTCTCAAGGCCGCTGGCCCAGGACTTCGTGCCAGTCTCGTTGGTGGTATCGACCGGTGCGATCTGAACTCCGCCTCCGATGTCTGCCGCTGCTGCCTCCAGCTTGGCGAGACTCCGGCTGGCGATGGTAACTTTCGCACCAAGCGCCACCGCCAGCTTTGCGGTGGCCTTACCCATGCCGCTGCTGCCGCCAATGACAACAACGTGTTTGCCGATGAGGGCCGTTTCGAAAACCGAGTTCATTGCTTTGGTTCCTTGCTTGTCGTGTCTGTTAAATGAGTCAATCGATGCTGAGCACCAACTTGCCGGTGGTTTCGCCCGCCTCTAGGCGGCGATGCGCTTCCGTGGCCTTGGCGATTGGGTATGTGGTGATCTGAGGACGCAGAATGCCAGTTTCCAACAGCTTGAATACCTTGGTCATGTCCGCGCCGAATGCAGTTGGTCGGTTGGAAAAATACGTGTAAATATCGCTGACCCGCACTGAGACAGATTTCTGGAAGTGTTTCGCCAGATCCTCGGCAAAATCGCCAGCTGGCGGCCCGGCAAGGAATCCGAAGAGCACAGCCGTTCCAAGGGGAGCCAGCGCATCAAGGTCTGATTTCAAGGAGTCACCGGAAACCGGATTCAACGTCAGATCAACACCGCGCCCACTTGTGATCTCTGACACCAGCGTGGCCACGTCCTGAGTACGATAGTCGATGACAAAATCTGCTCCTTGCGCCTGGGCGTATCCGACCTTTTCAGTGCTGACCGACGCGATCACAGTCATGCCCAGATGCTTGGCGATGTGGAGGGCCATCGTGCCCACTCCGCCTGCAGCCGCATGCACCAGTGCGGATCTTCCGGCCGCCGCACCGCCCAGATTGACCAGCATGTGATAGGCCGTCATTGCGTTGACAGGGATTGCTGCGGCGGTTTCAAAGGCGATGGTATCGGCAATTTTAGTTACATAAGGTGCACTTATTACGGAATGCGTACCATAGCCGCCCGCACCAATCGGCCCCATCCATGCGACGCGATCACCCACGGCGAAACCAACGGCATCTTTGCCCGTCGCTTCGACGATTCCGGCACCTTCAACGCCGGGTACATGGGGCAGGTCTGGCATCATGCCCTCGGGCATTTCGCCACGACGAATAATCGTATCGATAAAATTCACCGCCCCGGCATGATTACGGATCAGGATTTCTCTGGCACCGGGCTGTGCGACAGCTTGGTCAACGCTTCGCAGAACTTCGGGCCCGCCAGTTTGGGTGATTTCTATCGCGTATGGCATAATGCATCTCCTTTTGTTTCGCAGAAGATAGCGATGACGCCATTTCGTGATAATAGTTGAATTTAGAAGGTATTATCTCATAAATAGAATTATGATCTACAACGACCTTGGCCTGTTTACTGTTGTCGCCCACCACCTCAGCTTTTCCAAAGCTGCAGATCGGCTGGGTATTCCGCTTAGCAGGATTAGCCGCAGGATTGCCAAGTTAGAGGATCATCTGGGCGCTAAGCTATTCGAGCGCACGACAAGGCAGGTGCGCCTGACCGAAGAGGGGCGCCGTCTTCTGGATCGTTGTCAGGATCCGATTGAAACGCTTCAGCGTATTGCGGGTTTTACCGATGACACGCGGCACCACACGATTCGCATTACGGCCCCACCTTTGGCAGCCCGTACAACGATTGGGCCAAAGCTGGTGGATTTCGCCGAACAAAATCCTCAGGTCCAGCTTGAACTGACGACGACTAACATCATGCTGGATTTTTTCGCGGACAACATCGACCTCGCCTTTCGGGTTGGTCCGCTTGCGGACTCCGGTCTTGTTGCCAAGCGGTTATGGTCAGTTCCATATTGTTTTTGCGCAGGGCAGGGCTTCATTCGAGAGCACGGATTTTCGGGACCTTTGACGCGACCGAAGTTCCAGACTCTTCCTGCGCTGATAGCGGGTCAACCCTGGGTACTGGAAACGGGAGAGACGGTGAATCCAGCCCAAATAGCCCACAATATTGGCGACCTTGATGTCATCGCACAGGCCGCTCGTCGTAATCTGGGGATAGCGATGTTGCCGAAGGATATGGTGGAGGGCGATCTGCGACGACTGGAAGTTGAGAATACTGTCCCGCTGACTCGAGACATGTATGCGGTTTATCCCAGCCGTCGCCTGTTGCCCGAGCGCGTCAGGAAACTGATCGATTTCATGGCGCCGGGATAAAACCTACCAATCAATTTGCACCCCATCCCGAAAGAAACCACCTGTTGGACCGTTCACGGGCAGTGTTGCAGCCCACACGACGCCCTTGGCCCCTTCGGACACCGGGCGACCACCCCCGCCCATGTCAGTGGCGACCCAGCCGGGGCACACTGCGTTGACAAGGATGCCTTCGGGTTTCAAATCAGCCGCAGTCTTGATGGTCAGCGCATTGAGCGCTGTTTTCGAGATGCCATATCCAGGTGTGCTGGATGACATGCCTGTCAGCGCTCCTGAGCCGGAAGACACGTTTACAATCCGGGCATCATGACCATTTTGAAGTAAAGGAACGGCCGAAATGGTTGTTGCCCAGGCTCCGAAGAAGTTGGTCTCGAAAGCACGGCGCACGCGCACCAGGTCAGCGCTGAGCGTGTGCTGATCCGTGTCGTAGTCAACGCCTGCATTGTTTACCAGTATGTCGAGATATCCGTATTCGGAGTTGATCTTATCAAAGGCAGCGTTGACCGAGCTCTGATCGGACACGTCCAGTTGCAAGGCCTTAGCTCCATGCCCAATCTCTTCGGCCGTGGCTTGTCCCTTTTGCGGGTCGCGCGATGCTACCAAAACAAATAATCCATGATCGCGGGCCAGTTGTAGGGCGACTTCTTTGCCGATGCCTCGATTGGCTCCGGTCACAAGTGCGATACGTTGTTCGGTCATGAGGTTTCCTTTGAATTTTCGTCAGTTAACCGAAAGCAAAACCTAATAGTGAGATTGCCAACATCGCTCTGGCAAGGCAACCGGCGCGCAACGATGCGGCGTTAACTGATGTCAGTTGGCCCCGGCCCCGCGTTCACCGGCGAGGGCGACGAGACCACGGTCGCCGGTTTCCCAAAGAGCGGTCATTGTCATCGCTGTTACAACCCAGCGGTCACCTGTTTTTTCCAGCACATAGTCATAACGGCCGCCCAATACCCATAGGCCATCGTCAAGCCGGTGGGTAGCGGTGAAATCAGCCTGCGCTGTCGCGGCGATTTCTGAAACTGAGGTGATTGCGTGGTTGGTCACCATGTGATGCGTGCTGTCGAACCCGGGCAGGAAGGCGGCCCAGCCCGCAACAAGTTCGTCAGCGGGTTGGGTTGCCGGGTCTCCACCCCAAAGGCTGGTGTAGTCAATGTTGACGTGATCGGCGAAGGCATCCCTTACACGGGTCCAATCATGCCGGTCTGCGCCTGCAGCGATATCCGTTAGGGTGCGGGTGATGTCGGTTTGATCGGCCAATGCAGGGCCTCCAATCATTGTTATGGCGGTGAGCATGGCGATGAGGGATCGTTTCATATCCGGGTCCTTTGTCAGAGTTGGACAAAGCAACGTACGTTGCTGCGCCTGCTTCATTCATTAGCCAGGCGTTCAGGCACGGGCGCTAAGGTGTATTGCGACCAAAAAAACGCATTTGCCGCATCCTGATCGGCACTGAGATTGGTGGCCTCGACGATCTTGCCGTTCTCGATCCGGTAGACCAGAGCCCAGATGGTATCGACATTCGGCTTACCTTCGGCGTTGGACCAGCCTCGGTGAATATCTACAACATGGGTTTCATCCGCGCCAAAGTAGATCGGGTCAGCCTGAAACCCAGCTGCGCCCAACTGGGCGAAGAAGGCCAAAACTTCATCCCGACCGTTTTTGGTGCCGCTCAGCGGATGGCGGCCGGGAATGTGCCATTGTACGTCCTCGTCCATGACTGCGGCGATTCCATCAAGGTCGTTCGAGCCGTAAGCCGCAAAAAAGTTCTGAACCACTTTCATATTGTCTTCGGGGGTATCGGCCATTGCGTTGCCTCCCATAATGGTCGCGACCGCGAGTGCTAGTTGAAGTTTTCGGGTCATAGGGGTCTCCAAGGGAATGAGGTGTCGGATAGCGAGGCCCGACGCCTGATCAGCAGGATCAATTATCCAATCCGGCGCGGAAGTGGTCGGCAACGGCGTCGGCCGCCCGTGTCACGTCCTCGGGGTTGTCGTAGAAATCGAACTGCGTGACATCCTCGAGCCACTGCGCAGCCGCTTCACCGGCAAATCCGGCAAGGAAGGTCTGCACGCCCTGCGGGATCGCTGCGCTTTCAGAGTGAACAATGGTCAGCGGTTTATCCAGACGCTGTGGGTTGTCGGCGGGATGGTAGGTCAGCCAGCCTTCCCAGCCTGCATTGTTCCATTTGTCATCATATTCCGGGATCGCCCCACGGTCCGCTTCATAGTAGTAGCCACCGATCGGCATCAGCACGCCTTCGGCACCTTCTGGACCCGCGGCAGGAATGATCTGGCCCCCGGCGGCTTCGGCAGCCCGAGAGACTTGAAGCAAGCCGGCAACACCTTCTGCGCCGCCGTAGACGGCCTCAACAATTTCGGCGTTCTGCAGCCAGGGAGCAACCAAACCAAGTCGCTGAACCAGCGGGTTGCCCGAGACGGCATCGACCATATAACCCGCTGAGGCGCAGATACCCAGCCCATTGATGTGCTCGGCGTCCACTTCTGGCAGGGTCGCTATGAATTCGATCGCTGCCTTGATGTCCGAGGTCTTGGCTTCGGGGCTTTCGACAAAGCGCGCTTGGTTCGGCAGATCGCCGGATTTACCCCAGCCCCGGAAATCGAAGGTGAAGGCGGCAAATCCGCGTTCGGCCATTTCCCGGGCATAGTTCGCCGGCATCTGTTCTTGTACCGAGGTCCAGGCCCCTGTGACCACGACCGTTGGCAAAGGTGCATCGCCGCGTTCTTCGGGTAGGTACAGTGTGCCGGATAGGGTGGCACCTTCATTCTCAAAGGTGACAATGCGGGTTTCGACCTGTGCGACGGCAGCTGTCGAGGCCATTAAAGCCGCAGCGGTATTCAGAGCGAGGGTTTTCATCGCGATATCTCCCAAAGTCTGTCTGGATGGGCGCAAGCCCGATGACGAAAGAGATACGTTGCCGGAGGTTCACTTGATTGCACCGGACTGCTGTGTTTTTGAATGATCCTGCATCAAGCCATGTTGGCCGCGCGATAAGCCTTGGGGGTTTGTCCCACCACCTGTTTAAAGCTGCGCGTGAAATGAGCCTGATCGGAAAAGCCACATTCCAAAGCGATATCACCCAGAGGACGCTGCTGGTCTTGCATCATCTTCATCGCCTGTTCAATTCGGTAGGCCATGACATATTGCATCGGGGTCGTGCCCAACGTCTCTTTGAACATGCGTGCGAAGTGCGAAGGGCTCATTCCCGCCTCGGTCGCGAGCTGCTCAACGGTTATGGTCTGATCCAGCCGGTTCTGTACAAAGGCCAAAACGCGCTGGTAATGCCGGGATGTGAAGCGGGATGACAGCTGAACATCTTCGATCCGGCGTTTTCCATATTTCTGGAGCAGTTTCACTAGGAATACGCGGCTCATGGCTTCGAACATCACGACCGAAGACATGTCGGTCGATTCCAATGCGTCACGCAGTATAACGCCAGCCGTGCACAGATCAGGGTCCGAGAACTGCGGCAAATCCCGAAATTGCTGCGGGTCAAGCAGCATGCCCAGCTCGGACTGAGCAAAGCGTTCAACCTTAGCCGGGTCCAGCGTGATAACGATGACATCAGACGTCGCGTACCATTGCCAACCCGATCGCATACCAGCCGGAGTGACGATGATTTCATCCTTGTGAAACATGAAATCCCGCAACTCACCATCCCTCCAGTTCCGAACTCTGTGCGGAATGGTCTGGAGATTGAGAAGCACGTGATGCTCTTTGAAAACATCCTCGGGCATCTGATCCGGCTCAGCCCGGAAATACCGAACGGACATCAACCCTGCAGCCGAAGGCCGCTCGATCGCATCGCTGTTTAGTAAAGGTTCCGAGGGGTAAATGTCCGCATATCTCGAAGGCAATCGTCGGCTCCCATAGTGTACCTGGGCAATTCTCGCTGGCGTCGATCGCACACGGTTGAAAACATCCAACAGGGGTGCGAACCCATGGAGTGGTTCCGTGGCCACCTGCTTCTCGCAACGCAGCCGTAGCGTTCGGGTCGACGCTTAGAGAATTTTCAAGATTGCGGTCGCTGAATCAAGACGGAACACGATGCCCGACGAGAAACACGCGCTGCCGTTGATCCTAGAAAATAGTCCATTGCCGATGGGTGATGCGCTCCGACAACAATCAAATCAGCGCCGATTTCTCGCGCGAACTCGGTAATACGCAGCCCTGGCTTTCCCGTTTCTACCTGGCAGTTTATATCGGTCGCTTCTCCGGCGATCGACTTTAGGGTTCCCATGATTTTGTTGGTCAGATGGTTCTCGGATTTCACTGTCACGAATTCCGCCGTAAAACCCGGGATTTGTTCCAGAACTGTAAGTAGTGTGATCTTTCCGTCAGCTGCCAAAAGCTTGCGGGCAGTGGTGATTTTCTCGGCAACCAACTCTTCATGATCAATGGCAACGGGGATCAATATGGATTTATACATGTAAAGCACTCCCAGTGAGTTTCGGCGATGTCAACGAGCAGGGCTTGGTGCATCATAACTTGATAAGTACTTTCAGAATTAACGGTTCTGATCTGTTGCCCAGGACCCCGCCCTGCCTTAGTGGCCAAACACCTCGAGCCGCGCCCATTCTGGACCTCGGTTCAAGAGAAAGACGGCCACCGCATATGCAATGGCCGCCTTGAGGTTACTATGCGCTGCGATACAGTTTTGTCATCGAGAATTCCCGATGTCCCAGCGCCTCTGCCGCGGTGTTACGGCCGTTTGCTGTCCTGCGGATCATATCGATCAGAGCATCACCAGCCTGATCGATGGTTTGTTCGCGCCGCAAGATGCCTGAAACATCAACATCCACATGCTCGCCCATGGTGCGCACTGTACGCGGGTTCGCGGTGATCTTGATGACCGGAACGATCGGGTTGCCCACCACGTTGCCCTGACCTGTCGGGAAGGTATGGATCACAGCACCGCCCGCCGCCATCAGCGTCACACATTCCGCCGCAGCTGATGAACTGTCCATGAAGTAAAGGCCTTTGCCCGAGTTAGGTTGCTCGGCAGGTTCCAGAATGTCGATATATTGCGAAGTCCGGCCGATCTTTTCGAGGTTGCCAAGCGCCTTTTCCTCAATGGTGGTCAGGCCACCTTCGATGTTGCCCTTGGTTGGCTGACTGTCGCTGAGGTCATCGGTCTGATGGGCAAAGATTACATCGTCCTGATAGGCTTTCCACATCTTGTACCAGCGTTCGCCCACCTCTTCATTGATGGCGCGTTTCTGGCAGATATGTTCCGCCCCGGTGATTTCCGAGGTTTCACCAAAGAACCCGGTGATCCCTTCGGGCAGCAACTTGTCATACATGTTGCCAACGGTTGGGCAGGACCCCAGACCCGTTGTCGTGTCGCTTTCACCGCATTTGGTCGAAATCCAAAGCTCGTTGATCGAGCATTCCTCGCGCTGGACCTCGGTGGCCTTGTGGACAAAATCTTTGGCCGCCCATGAAGCGCGCCGGATGGTCTCGAAGTCACCGTTCTGTTCGATTGAGAACTCTGCCACGTCCTTGCCGGTCTCGCGGATGCCGTCGGCAATGCGTTTGGTCCAACCCGGCTCGATGCCGATCACCACCACCGAGTGGACATTCGGGTTGGCCCCTGTGCCGATCATAGTGCGGAAATGCAGCTCGAGGTCCTCACCGAACTGAAGGCGGCCATAAGCGTGTGGGATTGCCAGCGTGCCCTTGACGTTGTTGGCGACTGCCTCGCAGGCGGCGTTGGAAATGTCATCGACGGGCAGGATCAGCACGTGGTTGCGCACACCAACCCGGCCGTTTTCGCGCCGGTAGCCCATGACAGTCATGTTTGAATATTTGCTCATGGTATTAACCCCTTACCAGCGCTTGGTCTTGCAGTTTTGCGTGTGGACATGCCCGCCGCGTGGGATGTCAGCGATGATCTTGCCGATGTCTTCGCCATATTTGATCGCCGTATCGCCGTTCTTGAGGTCCGTGAGCGCAATCTTGTGGCCAATCGGAACATCCGCACCTGCGGTCAGGCGAAAGGTCGAGTTGTCATGTGTAATACAGCACAGCATGTCGGTGCCTGCAGTCAGGCCTTCGACGACCACGACACCGACATTGTCTTCCTCTTCATGCACCAAAAGGTGCGGTATTTCATTTGGGGCTGGATTTGACATGAAGGTCTCCGGTTTTTGCTATGGTTTAAGGATGGTTTTCGGCGCAAGCGTCTTGCCAGCGCGAATGTCTGTAAAGGCCGCGGCCCCGTCGGACAGGTCGCGGGTTTCAACCCAGTCAAGCGTCCCGAGGCGGCCCTTGAACATGGCATTGCATGTGTCGCGGAAGTCCTGTGCGGTATAGGTGTAGGTGCCGATTAGCGTGATTTCCTGCAGCGTGATGCGTCGGATATCCAATCCACCTTCGGAACTGCCTAGGCCGATGTGCAAAATCACCCCGCCCGGGCTGACGAGCGCCGAGGCAACCGCACGGGTAGACGCAAACCCCACTGCGTCGATCACCAATGGAATGTCCTGTTCCGGTGTGTCCATAACGGCGATTCCACAGGTGTCGCGAAGATAGGTCGCACGGGCTGCGTTGGGTTCGGATAAGGTCACCTGCTCGACCCCCATCGCAGTGAGCGCGAGAGCTGCCGCTAACCCGATTGCCCCGCCGCCAATCACATGGGCACGCCGTTCGTCTGCCGGGTGCAGGGCCGCAAGCCCCAGCCGCACCGCATGCCAGCTGACCGCAATCGGTTCGGCGAGTGCGGCCTGCTCCAGCGTGATATGCGAGGGCACTTCAATCAAATTGCGCTCTGGGATAGCGACGTATTCCGCAAAAGCGCCTTCGCGCGGCGGCATTGAGATGATCTGTCGCGAGGGGCAAAGGTTCTCACGTCCGGACCGGCTAGCCGCGCTGTTGGGGTCGTTGACCAGCGGATTGATGGTTACGCGACGGCCATCAGCCGTCACACCGGCCCCTTCATGGCCAAGGATCAGCGGTGCCGGGCGGCGGTCATCATGGCCCAAATAGGCGTGCATGTCAGACCCGCAAATGCCGACGCTATCGATACGGACGAGAACCTCATCGGGGCCGGGCTCCGGGTCCGCGAAATAGCGGTATTCCAGTGTTTCGACATCAGTGTAAACCAAAGCTTTCATTTCGCTGTAAACCCCCCATCAACCATCAAAACTTGCCCGGTCACGAAGGCACAGGCATCAGAGCAAAAGAACAGCAACGGGCCGTCGAGGTCTTTGGGCTCACCGTTGCGACCGATACAGGTCTGCGCAGCATTACGGTTCGCGCGTTCAGGATCATTGAACACCGCAGCCGTCAGCTCGGTTCGAAAGAACCCAGGGCCAATCGCGTTTACGCATATTCCGCTCGATGACCAGGCCTCGGCCATTGCTCGGGTCAGCTGTGCCACGCCGCCCTTAGACGCCCCATAGCTAAGCCCACCTGGAAAAGCCCGGCTGGACTGGAGCGATGCGAAATTTACGATCCGTCCCCAGCCTTTGGCCTTCATATCGGGCACTAGGTGCTGCGACAGAAAGAAGGGAACGGCAAGGTTCAATCCCAGTGTGATGTCCCACCCCTCAGGCGATACATCATCCGCAGCCTCGCGCGTGTTGATCCCGGCGGCATGCACCAGAATATCCGGTGCCCCAAACGGCTGCGACGCGGCAACGGCCAGCTCCGCCAACCGATCGCGATCCGAAAGATCCCATGGCAGCGCATGAACCTGATCCAGCTCGGCCAACGCTTCTGCACGTCGCGCCACGCCCACGACCTTAGCGCCGGCATGCGACAGTACCTCTGCCGCTCTGCGACCAAGGCCGGAGCTGGCCCCGGTCACAAGAGCGGTATGTCCAGTGAGATCAGGATGATAGGTCACGGGTTGGGTCAGTCTTCGGCTGTCAGGTCAAAGTTTTCATCGGGGAAGAACTTGGCCAGTCGAATATCCGCAGTACGCGCGTGCCCCTCCATACCTTCAAGGCGTGAGATACGGGCCGTCGCCTGCGCAATCGGCTTCATCGCATCAGCGGTCGAGCGCTGCCAGGTCACGATCTTCATGTATTTATGGACGCTGAGGCCACCGGTGTAAGTGGCCGCCCGGCTCGTGGGCAGCACGTGATTGGTGCCCGAGGCTTTGTCGCCAAAGGCAACCGTGGTCTCTTCGCCCAAGAAAAGCGACCCATAGCACGTCAGCCGATCCAGCCACCAATCAAGATCATCGGCCATGACTGTCAGGTGTTCTGGAGCGTATTGATCCGATGTCGCCGCCATTTCTTCGCGATCCGCGCACAGGATGACCTCGGCATAATCGCGCCACGCAGCCGTAGCGTTTTCGCGGTTCACTTCGGGCAGGTCCTCGATCAGCACTGGCACCAAGCGCATAACCTCTTCGGCGAGGTCGCGATTGTCTGTCACCAGCCAAACCGGTGAGTTGTATCCGTGCTCGGCCTGCCCAACGAGGTCAGTTGCAACAACCATCGGATCAGCAGTGACATCCGCAAGGACCAGACTGTCCGTCGGGCCCGCAATCATGTCGATGCCGACGCGCCCGAACAGGATACGCTTTGCTTCGGCCACAAACTGATTGCCGGGGCCCACAAGGATGTTAGCCTTGGGAAGCCCGAACAACCCGAAGGTCATCGCCGCAACCCCCTGCACGCCGCCCATGGCCATGATCTTGTCGGCGCCACAGATATGCGCGGCGTAGACGATCGCAGGCGCGATACCGACATCGGGGCGCGGCGGTGAGCAGGCGACAATGTGCTTACATCCCGCCACCTTTGCCGTGGTGACCGTCATGATGGCGCTGGCTATATGGCTGTATCGCCCGCCTGGGACGTAGCAACCGGCTGCATCCACCGGGATCATCTTCTGGCCAGCGGTCAGGCCCGGCACAACCTCGACTGCGATGTCGGTCATGGACGCTTTCTGTGCCTCGGCAAAGCGTTTGACGTTGCTGTGGCTGAACTCGATGTCGCGCTTCAGCTTTTCTGGCACGGCATCCATCGCGGCCTGGATTTCGGCATCGCTGAGAATGACGTTGCCTTCGTAATTGTCGAATTTGGCTGCGTATTCCAACGCCTTGGCATCGCCACCTGTCTCAATGTCGGTCAGGATTCCCTGCACAATTTCACTGACATCTGACGCTCCGCTGCGCGCGGTCAGCGTGGCTTTCTTCAGGTATTCACGGGTCATGAATTAGGTCCTTTTCTTACCGCGTCTTTCGGCGGCTTATCGATAGACATCAGGCAACAGCGAGGTAGAGAACGCCGGGATATAGGCGATCATCAACGTCACGATCAGCATGAAGAAAACAAACGGGATGGCGCGGTAGGCGATCTTGAGGATCGACTCGCCCGTAATCCCCGACACCACGAACAAGTTCAGCCCCAAGGGTGGAGTAATAAACCCGACCCCCAGCGCGGTGATCATCATGATGCAGAACTGAATCTGGTTCATCTCGATCTCTTGCGCCAGCGGGTAGAGGATCGGTGCCAGGATCACGATGTTGGGCGTCGTTTCCATAACGCAGCCCGCAATGATCAGGATAAGGACCATCATGGCGATCAGTACGAATTCGTTACTGCTGACTGAGGTCAAAGCTCCGACAAATCCTTGCGGCACTCCAATGATCGCCAGAGCTTCGGCCAGAGGGATCGAGAAGGCGATGATCGGAAGGATCACACCGTTGACCTTGGCCGAACTGACCAGCATGGCCGGGAAGTCGGACAATTTCAGTGTGCCCAGGATAAACCCGATGAATATGGTCACGACGACCGCCACGGCACCTGCCTCGGTCGGGGTCAGTTTCCCCGAGAAGATGCCGTAGAAAATGATGCCGGGGACAAGGAAAGCGTACCAGCCGGACTTGACCGTCTTCCACAGGTTCGCGCGCCATTCAGCTGCGGTCATCATGCCGCCGCCTTCCCAAAGGTTCAGCCGGTTCATCACGACGTTGGTGATCAGGATGGCCGTCAGGATCAAAAGGCCGGGGATCAGCGCAGCAAGGAACAAGGTCGAGACCGCTATGCCCAGCACGAGGCCGATGATGATATAGGCGATAGAGGGCGGGATGAGGATGCCGGTGCAGGCTCCTGCCGCGACCAAAGCGCAGGCGTAGGGGCGGGGATAACCGCTCTCGACCAGCCGGTCGATAGTCATGCGCCCTACCGCTGCCGCACCTGCTGCGTCCGACCCGGAAATCGCTGCGAACATGCCACAGACCAAAACGGTGGCCGAACCGAAGCCACCCTTGGCCCAGCAGGTCAGGGCTTCGGCGACGTCCAGAAACTTTCGACTGAGCCCGGTTCGGACAAGCACGTCTCCGGTCAGGATAAACAACGGCACAGCTGTCAGCGCGAAGGCATCGATGCCCGAGAACAGCTTTTCGCCGACAAGGCTCAGCGGCAATGCGCCGGACATGATCAGCATTGTGATCGATGCTGCGCCGATCGCGGCCCAGACCGGAACGGCGAGCGCGACAAGAGCGACGAAGAGAATGACGGAGGCGTAGAAATCCCACCCAAGTTCAAGCGTTTGACCGCCGAGTTGTTGCCACATCATGGCTCAGGCCCTCCCTTAATCAAATAGCTTGTCGCCTTCGTAGACGGGACGGCCCGTTCGAAGGTCGGCAATGTCGCGGAGGAAGGACTGCACCAGCCGAAAGATGACCAGCGCGAAGCCAAACGGCACCGCCATGAGGAAAAAGACCTGGCTGATCCGCAGGCCGTGTGTGACAGACCCGAATTTCCAGGACACGTGGACTGTCTCCCACGACCAATAGATCGCGACGAGTGCCACGATGAACATCACGATGTCGCCGAAGATGTAGAGCAGCGTTTTGACCGTGCGCGGGACGTAGTGCATCAGAACATCAATGCGGATATGCCCGCGTTCCTTGACCGCAGCGGCGGCACCGATCCATGCGAGATAGATGAACGCATACCGGACGATTTCTTCGCCCCAGATGGACGAGTAGGCAAAGACCTCGCGCCGGACCACTTCGATAAACATCGTGCCGACGAGCATGACGTAGAAGACTAAAAGCAGCCAACGTTCGGCATTTTTATCAATCGCTCGAAAGAGCTGAGACATAGCATCCTCACTACCGTCACGCGGCGGCGACGTGTTCTAGCGGGTTTTTAATGGGCAAACATCGGATGAGCCGACGCTGGACGCGCCGGCCCGAAGACGCGATCAGGCGTCGTGCACGTAGTATTTCGCACGCGTGTCTGCGGCTTCTTCCAGCTTGGCGAACGCATCCATCGATCCGGCCAGCTCGGTCTTGAAGCTGTCCCATTCGCTGCGCTGATAGCCACCGGCCTCTTTCCATTCGCCCAACTGATCTTCGCTGAGCGAGTGGAACTCGACGCCGTTCGCGATCAATTGAGACATGGCGTAGGCCCGTGCCGAAGGCACTTTGGACAGGTTCTGCTGCTGGGTGACTTCGCCCGCAAATTCGATACCTTCCTTGACGTCCATCGGCAGGCTGTCGAACCATTCAAGGTTGATCGAATAGACCTGACTGTCCGGCACCGCCTGAGTGAAGGTCACATGGCTGAGGATCTCACCAAAGCCAAAGACATGCAGCGCGCCCACCGAGGGATCAAGCGCATCTGCGACGCCTTGCCGGATCGCTGACGGAGTCTCACCCCACGCAACAGGCGTCGGGTTCGCACCCACCATGCCATAATACTGCTGCAGCATTTTTGATCCGGGTACGCGGAATTTGACACCGGACATATCGCCGGGGGTGATAATTGCGTTGCCTCCCTGGCGAACAGCGACGACGCGCGGATCGATCACGATATACATCAGCGCTTTAAAGCCGGATGCCGCGATCTTGGGGTCTACTTCCGCCTTCCAAGCTTCAGAGGAAGTTAGGTTCGTGAACCGCTGGTTGGACCCGCAGAAATATGGAAGGTTGATCAGGTCGACGACGCTTGCGAAGGGTGCGAAATTTGACAACGAGTGTTGCGCGGCTTGAATGGTCCCCCCCTGAACCGCCTGCGCCAACGCACCACCTGCACCAAGCTGACCACCGGGCGCCAGTTTCACATAGACCTTGCCATTCGTCATGTTTTGGATGTTTTCTTTCAGGTCCAGCTGCATGATCGGATAGCTGCGAGACGCGCCCAGAACATAGGCCGTTGCCAACGTCATCTTGAATTCAGCCGCGTTTTCGCGATCGCGTTCCTCGGCGGCGGTCTGTGCTGCCGCTTCGCTGGACCACAATGTCCCAGCCGCGCCGGCGACCATGGCCGCCGTGAACGAGCCGGTGCCCGCGAGTTTCAAAAAATTCCGACGCTCGGCCGAAGCCAGCTCCTGTTTAGTCTTGTCCATGTGTTCTCCTCCCGTTGGACTTTTTTTCGGATTTATTCCTTTGATTTTTTATCCGAAATTTCTTTTGCTTCGCTCCGCAGAATGCCGATCGAAAAGGCGATGGCCGCGGCAAACAAGATCAACATTTCCCAGATATTGTTGACCAAGGGCGCATTCGACACTGCTCCGATCACTACGTTCGCTACAAACGCGAGCAGCAATATTCCAGCTATCAAGTATGACATGCGTCCTCCCCAACCCATCTAATGCCTCGCACTGAGTCGCCCGCAATGTAAGCGCTTACATTTTGTTATGCAAGCGCTTACATTGCACATGTGTTGTAGGTTCCCGACAAATCGTGCTTTTGATAGAATTCGTCTTGAGCTAGTTGCCCATCCAAAATGACAAGAAAAACCATGCCTCAAAGCGGTCACGAAAACACAGTCCCAACCCTTGCAGATGTTGCCCGACATGCGAACGTGTCCACCGCAACTGTCTCGCGGTGCCTGAACTCGCCAGAGCGGGTAGGGCAAAGCACAAGGGAACGAGTTCTGGCAGCCGTACGAGAACTTGGGTACGCGCCGAATTTCGGAGCCCAAGCCCTTGCAGCAAGGCAGACAAATACCATCGCCGCCGTGATACCGACTATGGAGAACGCTGTTTTTGCACGCGGATTACAGGCGTTTCAGGAAGAGCTGGTGAGGCATGGTAAAACGCTTCTGGTTGCTTCGTCCGCCTATGATTCAGAGCTGGAAGAACAACAGGTGCGTGCGTTGGTAGCGCGGGGTGCAGATGGGTTGCTGCTGATTGGGTACGATCGCGAACCGGAAATCTATGCGTTTCTGGAAAAGCAGCGTGTACCAACTTTGATCGCCTGGTCATTTGATCCTGACCAATCCCCGCCGGCCATCGGCTTTGACAATCGGGCTGCGATGTTTGCCCTTGCCCGGCAGGTCATTGGATATGGGCATCGGCATATCGCATGTATCTCTGCTCCAACCGCTTCGAATGATCGGGCAAGGGAACGCGTTCAAGGCATTCGGGATGCCAAACAAGAGGCCGGTCAGGACCCGAATACAATGTTTCTTGTCGAGACCGCTTACGGCGTTGAAACTGGTGAAGTTGCTTTGCGCGAGGTCATGACAGCCGCACCAGAAACGACTGCCGTGATGTGCGTCAATGACGTTTTGGCGGTCGGAGCCTTACGCGCGGCTCGGGAAATGGGGCTTGAGGTGCCCAGAGACCTCTCAATTACCGGTTTTGACGATATCGAAATTGCAATGCTCGCCGAACCCGCTCTTACGACGGTCCATGTCCCGCATCGCGAGATGGGGCGTCGCGCTGCTGGGATGCTGATCCAGATACTTCGTGATGCGCACAGCGGTCAAAGTGTTGAGTTGCCGACAGAAATAAGACTACGTCAATCACTCGGTCCTGCCCGCACTATTGAGTGATCCCGACCTTGAGGGCTATGTCTGGAAATCCACTCGCTCGAATCTACCAACGATGTACGACCCGGATTCGGCATGCGCGGCCAATCCAACTTGAATTACTGGTGTGAATAATTCTTAGACTCAGAGTTTATGGCTAGCAGACCAAGAGAGCTGTGAGAGTGATTGCTGAGAGGAAGGCCTTTGTGCGCGGCTCATCCGTTGCGATGCAGAATGCCCTGAACCGGACGATGCCTGCCGTGGCAATCGGGCAAAAATTATTATGTCGCGGCTGTCTTTCAGGTTCTGGTCACGTGGTTAACAGAGCCGAAAGTTCATTTGCCCCCTTTTTCAGGATACCCAGAAACGACATCAGGCTGTTGACGTTGTGACGTTGTGTCGGTGCATGAACCGAAAGTGTGCCCACCAATCGGCCTTGCCCATCTTGAACGGGTACTGCTAGGGCTGCCATTCCACTCATGAACTCTTCATCATCAGTGGAATAACCGTTCTGAGCGATATGTTGGATTTCCGTGCGCAATGACTGCGGATCGGTCAGGGAACTTTCAGTCTGTGGCTGCAGATTTCCTGCTGAAAGAAATCCATCCAGTGTTTTCTGCCGGAGCGTGGACAAGTACATCTTGCCGCTGGCGGTGCAATGAAAGGGAACCTGTGTCCCAACCGGCAATTGAATGCGCAAAGGCCACTTCGTCTCAACCCGGTCAAGATAGATCATGCCCTCTCGGTCAGGGATGGCGAGATTGCAGGTCTCACCGACCTGCTCGGCGATACTGCGTAAGATCGCCAAACGCGCTGTGCGCAGATGCTCGGACGACATGGTGTTGACTGAAAGCAACCTTAGACGGTGCCCGGGACCGTATGAGCGGCCATCCAGATCACGCTGCAGGAAACCTTCGGCCTCTGCTGTTTGCAACAAACGGTGGATTGTTGGTTTCGCCAGACCGAGTGCCTCGATCAGGTCCGATGGTTTGACGGCAACCCCGCGTCGCGCCACCTCCTCAAGGATGAGGAGAAGGCGCAAGTTAGTTGGGATTTGGGTTTCTTTGTCTTGTGTTTCCGTTTCGGCCATCCCGCAACAGTCTAGTTATTTGGCAGCAGGATCAAGGCCAGATCAGGTACAAGCGAGATCAAAATCCACACTGATATCAGCGCTGCTAGATAGGGCACAGTGTACCGAAGCAGACGGAAGTAGGGAACGCCAGTCACCCCTGATGCCACGTAAAGATTGAGACCGTAGGGGGGTGTGATGAAGCCAATCGAAGCCCCCACAAGGAAGATTACCGAGAAATGGATCGGATCAATCCCGACCGAGGCCGCAATCGGTGCCAGAATCGGGGCCAGGATGATCGTGACAGGCAGGCTTTCGAGTACCATGCCCGAGAAGAAAACGATCACCATCGAAGTAAACAGAACCGCATGGTAGCCACCCATCGAGGTTACGAAATCCCCAATGGTTTGCTGAGCGCCAAGCAATGACAGGATCTGCTGCATCACCACAGAAATCGCGATCAGCGGTGCGAGGATACCTGTGATCTGGGCCGAGCGGATCACGATTGAGGGGATCTCGGGGATCGTGAAGCCTTCGACGACAAACATCTCGGCATAGCTTTTTTCGGTGGGTGAGATGTCGTTCCGCGCGCCCATGATCCGATTGATCGGATAGCTGACCAACCCCGCAATAACGCAGAAGCCGACCGTCACTCCGGCTGCCTCAGTTGGTGAGAATTTGCCTGTGTATATACCCCACAGCACCAGCCCGATGGCAAAGAATCCAAGCCAGGCACCGAATGCAGTTTTCAGCACCCGGTTCAGTTGCAGCGGAATCAGATGTCCCCAGCCGTTCATGCGGCAAATGATCCAGCAGGCGAACTGCATGCCAAAGACCATCAGCGCGCCCGGAAGGATACCCGCCACGAATAGCTCGGAAATCGGCAGGTTCATCAGGAAGCCGTAGACGATGAAGATAATCGAGGGAGGAATGATGATCCCCACCGTACCGCCTGCCGCCGCCGTGGCCGCGCTGAACCGTTCGTCATACCCCCCTTTGACCATCTCGGGGTGCAGCATCGAACCGATCGTGGCGGTTGTGGCCGAGTTTGAGCCTGAGATTGCTGCGAACAATCCGCAAGCCCCGAGGGATGCCATCGCCAACCCGCCGCGTATCCAGCCCAGACAGGCATAAGCAAAATCGCTGAGCCGCCGCGCGATGCCCGATTTATTAATCAGGTCTCCGGTCAGGATGAACAGCGGCATCGCCAGCAAGGCGAAACCCTTGTTGAACACGTTCAGAAGTTCAGCACCCATGTTGTCCAGCGTCAGGCCAAGAACAAACGAACAGCCGATGACCCAATAGCCGATTACCAACAAAACCGGCACGCCCAGCATGAACAGAAAGGTGACCGCAAGAGAGATCAGTGTGACCATAGTTCCGTCTGTCATCAGTCTGCTCCGATCACGGCCTGCTTGATCAGCGGCTCGCCTGTTTTCCAGTTGTTCAGATCATCGGCAAGGTTCTGAAACACGCGCCCGACCATCAGAAAGAACGACAGCGGTGCGGCCAGAAGGAACCACCACTGCATGATATTGTCTGTTCCCAGAACGATCTGAAAGTTTGATGCCGACAATGCCACCAGCCGTGTTGTGGTCACGATGACGATCACCGCAAAGATGAACCACAATATCGCGTCGAGTATCAGGCAAGCCAATTGCCCAGCCCTCGGCATTGCAGTGCGGAATTCGCTGAAGCTCAAATGTGTGCGCAGGCGGACATTGTACGACGCCCCAAACCACGCCATGACCATGAACAGCAGCGGGGGAATGGTGGTCGACCAGGGTTCCTGATCGTTGAACACAAACCGGTCGATCACGCCCCAGAAGATGATTAATGCGATCGCAAGGTAGGAATACACCATCACCGACCGTTCCAGATGACGTTCAACAAAGGGCACCGCCCGATAGATCAACATGATCACGATTCCGCCAATCGCCGAGACAATCGCGCCCAACACCCAGGCGGCGTCGGATTCCAGTGCGGATTGAATCTCGAACGAATCCTGGCTGAGAAAGGCGCTGAAAATCGCGCCGATGTCTGCCCAAAACGACATGAACCCCGTCCTCCCAGTCGGTATGAAGTTGAACCGGCCCGCTCAGGGCCGGTTCGTAACAGTCTATCAGGCTTCGCCTTTCCACCAACGGCGCGGTTCGACATTTTCCGGCAGGGTGTCAGCCGGAATCTCGCGCGCGATGTCGTAGATTTCCTGATAGGTATCAATGCCGCCTGCCCATTTATTCAGACGTTCGCGCCACTGGGCCCAAGGCTCTGGGTTGTAGTTCGGAGCGCACATCTCTTCGGCCAGCTTGATCTGATCGTCAGCCAGGAATGCCGGGCGCACGCCATTTTCGGCGAAGATAGTGTCCGGCAATTGCGGCTCCGAGAAGCCTACCGTATTCAGCAATGCGGCTTCATTCGCACCCTGGATCAACGCTTGAGTGAAGTAGGAAGACTCCATAACTGCGTCCTGCAATTCTCCACTCAGACCGTCAAAGACTTCGGCCGACATGGACGTATGTTCAGTGCCGCAGAAAAATTTCAGATTGACCGACTGCGAAACCACCGGCGCCATGTTGGCGTAAGCCACGGCCGAGGCCCAGGTTTCCGCCCCATCGATCAGGCCTGTCTTAAGCGCATCCAGTGTCTCTTCCCAAGCCACCGGGACTGGGTTCAGATTCAGCAATTGCATTGCAATCCGGCCCAACTGCGTACCCGTCACGCGGTTCTTGGTACCAAACAACTCTTCCAGTTTGGTGACGGTCGGCTTGTCGGCAAAGGTCGATCCCATTTGCAGGCCGCGTAGCTCACAATGGGTAAACAGGAACTTCAACCCGTGCCGTTTTTCCAGCGGATCACGCAGGATGCGTTGGCTCGCCGGGCTATAGAAGAAGTGATACTGCGCCGCGCGGCTGGGGAACATATAGGCGTAGTCCAGCACGTTCAGATAAGGTGCGCCTCCGGCCGAGTTCTGAGTTGAGGCAGCATAAATATCGACGATTCCCTGCTGGGTCTTTTCGACACAGCTCAGCTGGCCGCAGATCTGGTTGTCGCCGATGAATTCGATGCGAATCTCGCCGTCCGTGCGTTCTTCCAGGTCGCGCGCGAACTCAATTGCGCCGGCGCGTTCAATCAACAGGTTGCGGGTGTTGAAGCCCGACGCGCCGAATTTCAGCGTGTGCTTCGGCTCTTTCGAAAAGCGCTTTTCATAGGTGGATTCGGCGGCCTGCGCCAGATTCGCCAGACTCATCGCGCCGCCGAACCCGCCCGCCGCCAGCAGTGTCGAGCTCATGCCGTAACGCCCGGCCACGCGGAAGAAATCTCGCCGTGAAATACCACTTAGTTTCCGTCCGATCTCCATTGCTTACCTCCCTGATCGCAATTATTGAGACGTTTTGTATCAAAAAAGGCTAGTATAATTCTTGCATCTTGCATAGAGTTTTTTTCAGCGACGTTGGAAGGAGGCGGTCATGGAGGTGGATTATGCAGTTGTTGGCGCAGGATCGTCGGGCTGTGTCATTGCCAATCGGTTGAGCGCAGACCCCAACACAACTGTTGCGCTGCTCGAAGCAGGTGGCCGCGATACCAACCCGTGGATTCACATCCCCGTCGGCTATTTCAAAACGATGCATAACCCCTCGGTTGACTGGTGCTATCGCACTGAGCCCGACCCCGGCCTTAACGGTCGATCCATCGACTGGCCACGGGGCAAGGTGCTGGGTGGTTCATCCTCGCTGAACGGGTTGCTCTATGTGCGTGGCCAGAAGGAAGATTACGACCGCTGGCGGCAAATGGGCAACGAGGGTTGGGGCTGGGACGATGTGCTACCCCTGTTCAAGCGCTGTGAGGATCAAGAGCGCGGCGAGGATGAATATCATGGCGTCGATGGCCCCTTGTCAGTGTCCAACATGCGCATTCAGCGCCCGATCTGCGATGCCTGGGTCGCGGCGGCACAGGCCGCCGGTTACCCGTTCAACCCAGATTATAACGGGGCCGAGCAAGAAGGTGTGGGTTACTTCCAACTGACCACGCGCAATGGCCGCCGCTGTAGCGCCGCCGTCGCCTATCTCAAGCCCATTCGCAGTCGTCAGAACCTCAACATCATCACCAAAGCGCTTGTGTCGCGTGTGGTTCTGGATGGGAAAAAAGTAACCGGGCTGGTCTACCGGGATCGCTCTGGTGCCGAGCAGACCCTGACAGTTCGGCGCGAGGTCATCCTGTCCGGTGGGGCGATCAACTCTCCCCAAATCCTAATGTTGTCAGGGATCGGAGAGCCGGATCATCTAAAGGAAAATGGTATCAAACCGCTGCACGCCCTGCCGGGTGTTGGCAAAGGTCTTCAGGATCACTTGCAGGCGCGGCTGGTGTTCAAATGCAATGAGCCCACACTGAATGACGAAGTTCGCAGCCTGTTCAATCAGGCGCGAATCGCGCTGAAATATGCACTATTTCGTGCGGGTCCGATGACAATGGCCGCCAGCCTTGCGACTGGTTTCATGAAAACCCGGCCCGATGTTGAGACGCCCGACATTCAGTTCCACGTGCAACCCTGGTCCGCCGACAGCCCAGGCGAAGGTGTGCATCCGTTTTCGGCCTTCACGATGTCGGTCTGCCAACTGCGTCCGGAAAGTCGGGGAGAGCTGCGCCTGAACGGACCGGACCCATCCGAACATGTCAAGATCATCCCGAACTATCTGTCCACTGAAACGGATTGCCGAACCATTGTCGACGGCGTGAACATCGCGCGCGGGATTGCCAAACAAAACCCTCTGGCCTCGAAGATATCAGAAGAGTTTCGACCAACGGCAGAGCTGAGCTGCGAAGATTATGAAGGCACTCTGGATTGGGCCAGATCGAACAGCGTGTCGATCTACCACCCAACCGGCACCTGCGCGATGGGGAACGCCGAGACGTCTGTTGTCGACGCAAGACTAAAGGTACACGGTATTTCGAACCTGCGGGTGGCCGATTGTTCGATCATGCCGGAAATCGTCAGCGGCAACACCAACGCACCAGCGATCATGATCGGCGAAAAGGCAAGCGACCTGATAAAGGCGGATGCTTGAGAAATCTGCCATCGTATCTGATCGCCTGATCCCTACAGTATCAATAGATCAGTGCGCCAATCGCATCAAAAAACGATCTGGCGCTGTGCCGGTGGTTGGAATCTGCATGCGCTTTGCGACCGCTTTGTCTTGTGAATAAACGAAGTCTGGTAACCGAACCTCGGATGATTTTGCGTTAGCCAATAGTCCTAACCGCAAATCCAACTTTCCTTTGACCTCCACCGCGTTTTGGCCGGCTCAAAGTCGATGTTTGCTGCCTACATGAATGTGTCAGGCAGTTTCCTTTTGGCTGACATTCACGAATTCCAAAACGACACGCTACCCACGTGCTAATGACGTGCCAGCAGGGAACTCATAATAAAGTCTTCAGTGCACACAATGATCCCGGTCATGGGTATTTCTGACAGCACACTACGATATGCACTGCCTTCCAGAACTTCGATCACTAGTTGTGACGCCTGAAGGGGATCCGGAACGGCGCGCAATTCACCGCCAGTAATTCCTCGCTTCACTACGGCTTCCAGGGCCTCAGTCAAACTCGACCGGTTCTCGACGAACAGCTGCGCGATGTCCGGTTGACGAACTGCTTCGCTCGAAATTTCCAATGTTAATATAACGTTATCCGGCGCAGCAAGGTATTTTGCGTAGGCCTTGATGAACTTTCTTATGACTTTGGGCGCGGGCGCATCTGAGTTCAGGATTTTCAGAAACGGCTCCATCTCGCGGCGTTCAAGTGTTGCGATTTCTACAAGCACATCATGTTTGCCGCGAAAATGATTATAGAGATTTCCAAGGCTGACGCCCGCCCGCGCAGCGATATCGCGGACGCCTGTCTGATGATAGCCGCGCTCAAGGAAACACATAACTGCGGCCTCCAAAATCTGGTTGCGACGCTTGGCTGTTGCCTTTTCCCGGATTGATTCCGGCTTCTTGGTGTCATCGGACATTTTTTCAACTTAATATTGAACGAACGATCGTTCATAGTATATGACACTCTATCGAATGCCACAAGGTGCAATGGATTCGGCGGCACAGGAAAGACTGGTCTATGACAGAAAAATCTTTGGAAACTCGGCAAAGACCGACCCGGCGATGGCTTTGGATTGGACTATCGTTGGCACTGTTTGTAGCGATCGTCGTCCTCCTGTTTGATACAGAAGATACAATTGATGTTCAGACAACAACGACCTCACCTCCGCCACCGACCGTCTCCGTCGTCACAGTAGTTTCGGCAACCGTACAAGCGCGGGTTTCGGCGTTTGCCGAAGTTCGGCCTCGGTGGGATGCCAAGCTGCGATCTGCTGTGTCCGGGCGCATCATTGCGGTACACAACGCCGCTTTGGCAGGGACTAAGGTGGAACGGGGTGCCCCTTTGTTTTCAATCGAAAATGCACCTTATCAAAGCGCCGTTGCAGCCGCTGAGATGGAGCTTGAGCAAGCGGAACTGGCGTTATTGCGCGCGCAGAACAAAGTGACAGTCGCGCAACGACAGTTTGATCGGGATGAAACAGAACCGCCAAACGAACTGGCTGTGAATCTACCGCAATTGCGCATTGCCGAGAAAACCGTTGCAGCTGCACAGGCACGGCTGAATGCGGCGCGAAATGAACTGAAGGACGCGGAGGTTGTCGCCCCTTTTTCGGGATTTGTAACCCATCGCTTTGCCAGCCTGGGCCAGACGGTCAACCCAGGCGATGCCCTGATACACCTTTCGGACGACCAGCAATTCGAACTGGTCGCCGAGTTTAGTCAGGCGGACTGGGCGTTGTTGGATCATCCGATCTCTGGCGCCACTGCTGATCTGACACAGCGCTCGGGCGGAGCGTTGGGGCGGGCTCAAGTCCGGCGTGGAGGAGGGTTTCTGGATCAAGACACACGGCAGGTGCGGGTCTTTCTGGATGTCACAAAGCCCGATGAACGCATACTCGCCGGAGACTTCCTGCAGGTTCACATTCCCGGACGCCGGATCTCGGACACATTAACCCTACCCGAAAGCGTCCTGACCCGTGCGGGATACATTTGGATTGTAGACGATAAGGACCAATTGCAGAGGCTTAGCCCGAACATCCTGTTCCGCAGCGAAAGTACAGTGACGGTATCGGCTCCCGAAGGGACCGGCCCGTGGCGCGTGGCCAAAACACCTTTGGCCTCGTTTCTACCGGGTCAGCGGGTGACGCCGCAATCAGATGGGGGCTGAGCCATGCACGCTCTGACTTCCTGGTTTATTCGAAATCCGGTCGCTGCCAATTTGATGATGGCGCTGATCCTATTTCTTGGGGTGCAAACGCTGCTGAACATTCGGATCGAAGGCTTCCCCCGCATTCCGCCGGAAAGTGTTACAATCGCGATCGAGTTTCCGGACGCCACAGCCGAACAGGTTGATGAATTGGTGACCCAGAAAGTTGAGCAGGCCCTCGAAGGTTTGGAGGGCGTGCGTAGTGTGACCTCACAATCCCAAAATGACCTAAGTGTCGTGACTGTCCGCCGCGCAGGTGGCCAGAAACTACAAGCCGTCCTGGATCGTGTCCGTATTCGGATCGACGGTTTGACTGATCTGCCTGATACTGCGCGCCGACCCGTGATCGAAGCCTCGGGTTTCGATTTCCCGGCGCTGTATCTGAACTTGTTCGGAGAAACAGACCCCGCCACATTACAGAGCTTGGCGCAACGCCTGAAAGAAGAGTTGCTGGCGCAACCGGAATTGTCGCGGTTGCAAATCTGGGGCCTGATACCGCGTGAATTACGCATCGAAATCGACCCGGCGTTGCTGCGCCACTATGGGTTGACGGTTTCGGATGTGACCCGCGCCATCGAAGGGAATTCGCTGGCCTTTCAGGCAGGTCGTCTGAGGACCGATGGTGGCACGATTTATCTGCGGGCCGATGACAGGGCGAAATACGTGCCGGAATACGCAGCTCTGCCGATCATCGAACGTGACGACGGTTCCTATGTGCCTTTGGGCGATATTGCCAAAATCGAAGACGGGTTTCAGGACGGCGAGTACCTGTTTCGCCTGAACGGCAAACCAACCGTAGGGATGGAGGTTCTGGTCGGGCAGAAGGAGAACCTGCTGGAGATCAGTGATGTCGTGCGCAGCACGGTTGACGAGTTCAGCCGACAGCTGCCGTCGCAGGTTCAGGTCGAGGTCTGGGGTGATAGCGCTGGCTACATCTCGGACCGTCTGGCGCTGTTGCGCTCAAACGGGGTGCAGGGTTTGATCCTTGTGACCCTGATGCTGTCGATTTTCCTGAACGTGCGTTTGGCCTTCTGGGTTGCCATGGGCATTCCCGTTTCGGTCATGGGGGCGCTTGCTGTCTCGGGCTCGAAATGGGTGGACTATTCGCTGAACGATGTCACGACTTTTGGTCTGATCATTGCCTTGGGAATTCTGGTAGATGATGCCGTTGTAGTCGGCGAAAGCGTTTTTGAAGAACGCCGCAAGGGGAAGGACCCGATTAGGGACACGGAACGCGGCGTGCATCGCGTGGCTGTTGCGACCGTCTTTGGCGTGCTGACCACAATCGCAGCCTTTTTCCCGATGCTGTTGATCGACAATCCGCTGGGCAAGGTACTTGCCGGGTTCGCGGGCATCGTGATCCTGACGCTGATCTTTTCGCTTATCGAAAGCAAATTCATCCTGCCCGCCCATCTGGCGCAGGTTTCGATGCGGCAAGAGCGTCGATACTTGCCGACCCGCTTGTGGGGGCGGGTACAGGATTCTGCGCAGGGCGGGTTGTACTGGGTGCGGGATTGCATCTACCAGCCTTTGCTCGTCGCGGCGGTGCGTCAGCGCTACGCTGTGCTGATCTTGTTCATTGCCGCCGCAACGCTGGGGCTTGGCCTGATGTACAAGGGCAAGGTCAGGACGGTGTTCTTTCCCGAGGTGCCCGGTCAGGTCATCACGATGAACCTGGAAATGGATGCCCGCTCCCCCTTTGCGCTGACCCGCACGAACGTGAATCGGATCGAAGCCGTGTTGAACGAGCTGAACGTCGAGCTTGCAGAAGAGGCGAGTATGTCTGCTCCACCCGTTCAGACAATATTCACCATCATCAACAGCGCTGGAAATGCCCAAATTTTCGCTGAAATGATCCCGGTAGCTGAGCGTCCGAATGTCCCGATCCTTTCCGTGGTCCGCGAATGGCGCGACCGGGTCGGTGCGGTCGAGGGCGTCACCGAGTTGGAGTTCACCGGATCGGAAACGCTTGCCGGAGGGTTCCGAATCCGGTTGGCGTCAAAAGACGAAGACCTTCTGCAGCAAGCCAGCGCCGAAATGAAAGGTTTCCTGTCGAACATCGAGGGCGTGGCAAATGTAAGGGATGGGTTGGTGGGCGGCCAACCTGAACTGAAACTCCGCCTGCGCCCGGACGCGCGGCACCTTGGTTTTAACGCCGAGGCTCTGGCCAGACAGATTGGCTATGGGTTCGGCGGGGCCGAGGTGACCAAGGTCAGACGCGATGGGTCCGAAGTCCGCGTAGTCGTACAGAACGCGCGTGAAAACCGCGATACGTTGGCGGATCTGGTGCAGACCCGGTTGCGCAGCGCATCCGGCGCCTGGGTGCCGCTTGAGACCGTCGCCGAAATCGAGGGCACCTATGCCTCTGGCACTATCGATCGCCGTGACGGCAAGCGCATGAACATCGTAGCCGCGTCCATCGACCGCGACCTTGTTGCTCCCGAAGAGGTGGGGCAGGCGGTGTTCGAGCAGCTGGTCCCGAAACTCCGTGCCAAATATCCCAGCGTAACCGTCCTGCCGGCCGGTGAACTGGAAGAAATGGCCGATATAAGCGATGGCCTGAAGCGCGCGCTGTTGCTGGCAGCCGTTCTGATCTATGTGCTGATGGCCGTGCCGTTGAAAAGCTATTGGCAGCCTTTCGTCATTCTGGCCATCGTGCCATTCGGCTTTATCGCAGCCGCCGTCGGGCACCTGATCATGGATGTCTCGCTGTCGCTGTTTTCGTTCTTCGGCATGCTTGCTCTGACCGGTGTGATTGTGAACGACAGTCTGGTCATGATCACCCGCTACAATCAGGCGCGAGAGGAAGGTCAGCCCGTGAATCTGGCGCTGAGAAGCGCAGGCATTGGACGTTTCAAGGCGATCTTTCTGACCACCGCAACTACAGTGATTGGTCTGCTGCCTTTGCTGACCGAAACCTCTGAGCAAGCACAGTATCTGATCCCTGCGGCAATCTCTTTAGCTTTTGGAGAACTCTTCGGCACAGCCCTCATGCTGCTGCTGGTGCCGGTTCTGATCGCCATCACCGAGGATGTCATTGCCATTTTCAAGTCACCCCTTCCGCAGCCTTCTGAAGAAAGGACAAAGCCATGATACGGAACCTTCTAGCCCCTGCGTTCGCCGTGGTAACGCTTGCGCCACCGGCCGCCGCCGAGGGTCTGAATGTGACTGTGGACGGCATCCGCAACGCCAACGGCAACATCGTGATCCTTGTATTCGATAACGCGCGCGCCTTTGACAGTTTGGATGTCTGGAGCGCCATTGACTACGCCCAGATTCCGTCACGTAAAGGCAGCGTCAGCCATGAGTTTTCTGACCTGAACACGGGCCCATACGCTGTGCTGTTGTTTCATGACGAAAACAAGGACGATGACCTGAACATGACTGAGACAAAACTGTTGGAGGGGCTGGGTTCAACAGGTGCCTCAGACCCTCAGGACGAGCCGGATTTCAAGGCTGCCTCGGTCTGGCCGGGCGATGTGCGTGTTCGCATTCACTATGATCAGTAATTCGACATGCTGACAGATCGAAAACTGACAATCGGCACGCTTCTGAGTGTGTTCCGCTGGCGCGTAGGACTTACGTGGTTCCTGATCCTGGTTGAAACTGCCCTGACAGTTTTGATTCCGCTGTTCGTCGGCTTCGCCATAGATGGATTGCTGAGCGAAGATTTTCAGCCCTTTGTGCAGTTAGGTGCGCTCATGGTTGCCCTTACTATGATCAGCGTGATCCGGCGGATTTACGATACACGTGTCTACGGTATGATCCGTGTCGAATTGGGCAAGGCGCTTGCCGCGCGGTTTTCAAATCTTCCAATTTCGTCGCTGAACGCCCGGATCGGGATGGGGCGCGAACTGGCCGACTTTCTTGAAGAGATCCTGCCTTCGGCAATCGCGGGGGTGGTGCAGTTCGTCGTATCAGCAATTTTGCTGTTTTACTTCTCGCCAGTTCTGGCCCTGTCTGCCTGTGGGGTTCTTGTCGGAATGATATCTGTGTACGCTCTGTTTCATTCGACGTTTTGGCAATGGAACCGTGCGCTGAATGAGCAAATGGAGCATCAGGTCAGTGTTCTGGAACAACGACGTGACCGTCCGGTTTTCGTCCACCTGAGTAAACTGCGCCGGTTCGAAGTAAAGCTCTCGGATATCGAAGCCGTTCTGTATGGCGTAATCTTCATTCTGTTAATAGGTCTGCTCCTATTCAACCTGTGGTTCGCGACCCAAAACCTGGATGCGACACCGGGCATGATATTTTCGATTATCAGCTATTCGTGGGAGTTTGCGGAAGCCGCACTTGCTTTGCCCGTCACCTTACAATCCTGGTCTCGCCTGTCAGAAATTACGACCAGGTTGCAGAGCGATTGATCAGGCTTGCATACCATAAATGGCGTGATACGGGATTTGTAATCAGGAAGTAATCAGTCCATTCCGGTCGTGCGCAGCCTAGCCAAAGGAGGGGTAAAAAGAGCTGATAAACTAGAGCTTTGTGAATTCAGACAAAGCCTGCAACGGGCGCAGTATGACTGAAGATCGGGCGTCGCGCTGTAATCGTTCGATGAGCTTCTTGAATATGGCCGGATTTCAATAGCAGATTCAGGTAAGTCAGCTCCAAAAGGTCACGCTGTGCGCGGCTGCCACCCAGACGAGCGTGATCTGCCATGACCGGAGTCAGCTGTTGCAGCGCATCCGTCCAATCTTGTCGCGCAATCGCACCCCAAGCACGGGCCACCGGGCGAACAAGATCTGCCGCATAACCCAAGCTTGTTTCGGTCAGAACCGCAAGGCGTTCACCTTCCCCTGCCATTGCATGAGCCAGCGCGCCATGTATGTCCGCAAAACTCATGCCTGGGTTTGGAAAAAACCGTGATGCGTATTCGCTCAGGTCGCGCCAAAGTTTGGGCGCAACTGTTAGACCTGCAATTTCAGTGCGGTGCAAAAGTGCAGCAGCATCGGTTAGAATATTTATCGGCAACGAATAGGACGCTGCGGGTGCGATAGCTCCCTCGTAAATCGTCCATAGCTCAGCCTCATCCCCTTGCTCCAAGGCCCACAGAGCGCGATGCCAACTTAAGTGGCCGTGCAATACCGAGCGCACATCATAATCCGCGATCCAGTCGGCAAGGTACGCGCGACCGGCCTCTCCATAACCTTGCTCGTAGAGCGTGTGCGCTTTGAAGTGTGACGCGTTTGCATTGGCGTTGTTCAAAGCGAGCGAGCCGTCCATCATGGACATGGCCTCATCATGCCGCCCAACTTCGCACAGCGCCTGACCGTGTACGCTCATAACCCACCAGTCTTCGCCCAAGGCATCAAATAATTTGGTCGTGTAGGCAAGTTGCGTGCTTTCCCGACCAGGCTCACCCGATGTCCCAATCAAACCAAAAATGTTGGTACAGATCTGCGCGACAAGGACATCGCGGGGGTGATGAGCAGCGTGCTTCAGAACTGCGCTTCGTGCCTGTAAGACACGTCCCTGAAGCAAGAGATCGAATACCGCAAGATGACCCTCCTCGCGCTCAGTCAACCCAGATGCGCAGGCGCGGGCCGACGCCATTGCCTCTTGAGCGCCAGACATATCGTTTTCATACATTCGAGCTCGAGCAAGCCCAACGTGACCGAGGGCGAAGCCGGGATCGGCCGTGATGGCGGCGGAAAAAGCTTCGCTTGCACCAAACGTTGCTGCAAGGATGTGATCAAGCCCCGCGACATAGGCGTCCCGCGCCTCTGGCAGGCTGGTCGTCAGCGTCAGTCCATATCGGTCAACCAGCATCTCCATACTCCCACTTTCGTCAGCATACTCAAACGTGCGTGCTCGCAACTGCCCAACGCTAGCATAAAAAGCGAAACCATAAGCACTATTGTGGATAATCGATTGCTATAAGGATCGAACCATCGGTTAACGGGCTGGCCTTCTGGCCTTCACTACTGATTGAAAAGATATTGATTGAACCAAGCGTGGCTCATAGCCTTTCTTTGCCAATAGGGTTGTCCTAAGGAGGCACAGTGATGAGGTGCACATTGCCTACCAAGTATATGGCGATGGCTTTCTCTCTACGTTTGACGGACCCGGCCAGGCGATCCATCGTGGCAAGGCGATTGGCGATGCCATTTCCAAGCTGAATCTGGAAGTTCGCATAGGGGTTCACACAGGCGAGGTCGAAGTTTCTTTGCATTATGTGCGCGGAGTTTCCGTTAACACTGCAGCGCGTATCTCTGAATTGGGCGGAGGCGGCGACATCGTCGTTTCCAGAACAGTAAAAGATCTGGTGGCTGGGTCCGGTCTGGACTTCGAAAATCTTGGAACAAAAGAACTGAAGGGCTTATCCGAAGACTGGCAAGTTTATAAAGCGGTCCAAAGGCATCTCTAGCCATTCCACCCAACAGCTTTCGGAAGTCACAAATTAAACATCAAATGATGACGGCGGGAGGGGTCGAGCAGACCTTCATTAGCCATAAATTGTGGTTTTCAACCAATCAATATGAACGGCGGATTTGGCCTCAAAGCCGCTGAATAGCAGCATGCTAGCCACCTCGGCACGAATGCTTGGGAGCTGGGCATCGCCTAATGTGTAACCGCTCTTTGAACGTCCGATATCGTTGATCCATTTGCCAAACGCATACTTTTTAGCCAATTTGCGACAATGGAGTTTCTCGACGTCAGCCACAACAGTTTCCTCGTCGCCATGTCCTGCATCGTTGCCTTCGTGGCAGGGTTTACAGGATTGTCGATGACGCGAGATCTTTCGACGAAGCCGGTCTTTGAAAAGAAGGCCTCGGTGGCTCTTGCGGCTGTTTCGCTTGGCGGTGGAATCTGGGCCATGCACTTCGTGGCCATGCTCGGGCTTCAGATGCCGATCCTGTTCTATTACGACGCTGCAATCACACTTGTGTCTGCCCTTGTCGCGATCCTGCTCGTCGGAGCTGCGCTTATTCTGTTGCATTTCACCGAACGCAACCGCGCCACGATTGCGATGGCAGGAGGCGTTGTTGGGTTGGGCATCTTGGCGATGCACTATATTGGCATGGCTGGCTTGGAGCTTTGCCGGGCAGTGTATACGCCCAGTGGCGTCATCTTGTCCTCGATTGCGGCAATAGCGCTTTGTATGCTGGCTTTCGCGATTGCCTACGGGCAGCGAACAAACAGAAACATTTTGCTGGGCACGTTGTGTTTTGCAGCGGCGGTTTGCACCGTTCATTTTCTTGCTCTGGCTAGCACCCGTTTCGTCGCCGTGCCAAGTGGGGTTGAGTTTGGCCCGTTGATGAGCAATGAGACGCTGGCCATTGGCGTAATCCTGTTCAGTTTCATCATATTTGGTGCTTGCTTGTGGGTCAGCGTGACCTACCTACCAGGACCTTCGAGGAAAGACCCGGAGCCAACAGAAGCGACCGCGGATGTAAAACCATTGCTGCAAATTCCTTGCGAACGGGATGGTGGAAAGGTCTTCATCTCTGCCGAAGATGTTCTGTTTTTGCGCGCGGATGGGCACTACACCCAAGTTTACACCGAAACGGATCGTTTGTTTTGTGTCTGGCCAGTGACCGAGGCCGCCAAGCGATTGGTGCCCACCGGATTTCTCCAGACCCACCGCAGCTACCTTGTCAATCCTCAGCGCGTGGCGCGGTTTGAGCGTACCAAGGATAAGGGCCGATGCCTGTTCGACGGGGATGGTTTGCCACCCGCGCCGGTCAGTCGATCCAAACTCAAGACGGTTCAGGATGCGCTTGCATCGCAGGTCGGCGCAATTCGTGCGACCTAGGGCGCATTTCGTGCAAAATACCTGTTTTTTATTGATTTACTGAAGCGTCGCCATCCAAGCGCATGCAGTGATCCTTTCAGCCAGAACATTTGCTTGAAGGGAGGAGAGCCGATGATTCCAGCGGCATTCGAATACTACAGACCCAAGGACATGGCCGGTGTGCTGTCGATCCTGGAAGAGCATGGCGATGATGCCCGCGTCATGGCCGGTGGGCACAGCCTGATTCCGATGATGAAGCTGCGGATGGCGGATGTGCCGCATCTGATCGATCTTCAGGATGTTGGCGGCATGTCTGATATCGAGATCGGAGGTGACAGTATTCGCATCGGTGCGATGGTCACCCAGCACGCGATTATTGATCACGACGCACTGGCTGAGGCCGCTCCGATCCTGCGCGAAGCTGCCCTTCAGATCGCAGACCCGCAAGTCCGATACATGGGTACAGTTGGTGGCAACGTGGCCAATGGCGACCCCGGTAATGACATGCCCGGCCTGATGCAGTGCCTGAATGCGCGTTTCACTGTCGAGGGTCCTGACGGGGAACGCGACATCGCTGCCCGCGAGTTTTACGAAGCCGCCTACATGACCGCTCGGGAAGACGAAGAAGTGTTGACTGCAGTCACCATCCCAACGCCGCATGGCGGTTACGCCTATGAAAAACAAAAGCGCAAGATTGGTGATTATGCTACCGCTGCTGCTGCAGTCCAGATCGTGAAAGAAGGTGGCACCTGTGCCTCCGCCTCGATTGCAATGACCAATCTGAGCGACACACCGGTCTTTTCCGAGGCGGCTGGGGCCGCTCTGGTTGGCACCGGCGTCGATGCAAATGCCATTAAGACCGCTGTGGCCGCCATGCTCGGTGATATTGACCCCACCGAGGACAACCGCGGCCCCGTCGCTTTCAAAAAACACGTGGCAGGTATCATTCTAACCCGCGCCATTGAGCGCGCCTGGTCGCGTGCGTGAGGAGATCGTCCGATGTCAAAGAAACAACACTACAAGATCACGGTGAACGGCAAGGAAGAGGAATTCCTTGCCGAGCCACGCGAACTTCTCATCTACACGCTGCGCGAGCGGCTCAATATCACCGGCCCGCATATTGGTTGCGAGACTTCCCATTGTGGCGCTTGCACCGTCACCATTGATGGCAAATCAGTCAAGTCCTGCACCATGTTCGTGGCGCAGGCCGATGGCAAGGATATCACAACCATCGAAGGCATCGGTGGGCCTGACGCGCTGCACCCGCTGCAAGAGGCGTTTAAGGAACATCACGGGCTGCAATGCGGCTACTGCACACCGGGCATGATCACACGTGCGGCAAAGTTGCTCGAAGAGAACCCGAACCCGTCCGAGGAAGAGATCCGTTTTGGCATGGCAGGTAATATCTGCCGCTGTACCGGGTATCAGAACATCGTGAAGTCCATCAAAGCCGCAGCGGCCGAGATGAATGCAGCCAAGGAGGCGGCCCAATGAATGACATGACACCAGATCGTGAGGAACGCACCGCGAACCTCAAGGGCATGGGCTGTTCGCGCAAAAGGGTCGAAGATGCCCGCTTTACTCAAGGCAAGGGCAACTACGTCGATGACGTGAAGCTCGACGGGATGCTCTTTGGAGATTTCGTCCGCTCTCCCTATGCTCACGCGCGGATCACCAACATCGATACGGCGGCAGCGCTTGAAGTGCCCGGCGTTCTCGCTGTGCTGACCGCCAAGGACCTTGAACCGCTCGGCCTCCATTGGATGCCGACGCTGGCCGGCGACAAGCAAATGGTTCTGGCCGATGGCAAGGTTCTGTTTCAAGGCCAGGAAGTGGCGTTTGTGGTGGCCGAAGACCGCTATGCGGCGGCAGATGGAATCGAGGCCGTCGAAGTCGAATACGAAGAGCTTGAGGTTCTGGTTGATCCGTTCAAGGCGATGGAATCACAGATAGTTCTGCGTGAAGACACCGTGGGCGAGGATGGCAAACCAATCGATGGAGCACATGGTCCTCGAAAGCATCACAACCACATCTTCACGTGGGAAGCGGGCGACAAGGATCCAACATTCGAGACAATCGACAATGCCGAGGTCGTTGCCGAAGAGACCATGTATTACCACCGTACGCACCCATGCCCACTGGAAACCTGCGGCTGCGTCGCCTCAATGGACAAGGTCAATGGCAAGCTGACTCTTTGGGGCACGTTCCAGGCGCCTCATGCTATCCGCACTGTGGTCAGCCTGATTTCCGGGATCGAGGAACACAATATCCGTGTGATCTCTCCCGATATTGGCGGCGGGTTTGGAAATAAGGTTGGGGCCTATCCGGGCTATGTGTGTTCGGTCGTCGCCTCCATCGTCACCGGCAAGCCGGTAAAGTGGATCGAAGACCGGATGGACAATCTGATGACCACCGCCTTTGCCCGCGACTATTGGATGAAGGGCCGCATTTCTGCCACCAAGGACGGCAAGATCACCGGGTTGCATTGCCATGTGACAGCGGACCATGGTGGATTTGACGCCTGCGCCGACCCAACCAAATTCCCGGCGGGTTTCATGAATATCTGCACCGGATCTTACGACATCCCGACTGCATTCCTTGAGGTTGATGGCGTCTACACCAACAAAGCGCCGGGCGGGGTCAGCTACCGTTGTTCCTTCCGCGTGACAGAGGCGGTTTATTTCATCGAACGGATGATTGAGGTGCTGGCGATCGAGTTGAACATGGACGCGGCAGATTTGCGCCGGCTCAACTTCATCAAGAAAGAGCAATTCCCTTATCAGGCTGCGCTTGGCTGGGAATATGACTCTGGCGATTATCACACTGCATGGGACAAAGCGCTCAGCACCGTCGACTACGAGGGATTGCGCAAGGAACAGGCCGAGCGTGTAGAGGCGTTCAAACGGGGCGAAACGCGCAAGCTTATGGGAATCGGTCTCAGTTTCTTCACTGAGATCGTGGGTGCTGGCCCAGTGAAGAATTGCGATATCCTGGGTCTCGGCATGTTCGATAGCTGCGAAATTCGCATCCATCCCACGGGCTCTGCAATTGCACGGCTTGGAACGATTTCGCAGGGGCAAGGCCACGCGACGACATTCGCACAGATACTGGCCTCCGAGATCGGATTACCTGCCGATAGCATCACCATCGAAGAGGGCGACACCGATACCGCGCCCTATGGTCTGGGCACCTACGGCTCGCGCTCGACCCCGGTTGCCGGGGCGGCTACGGCCATGGCTGGCCGCAAGATCCGCGCCAAGGCGCAAATGATCGCGGCCTATCTGTTGGAAGTGCATGACGATGACGTCGAGTTCGACGTCGACCGTTTCGTGGTCAAAGGAGCGCCCGAGCGGTTCAAGACCATGAAAGAAATCGCATTCGCCGCCTACAATCAGGCCATTCCAGGGATTGAGCCAGGGCTTGAAGCGGTCAGCTACTATGACCCGCCAAACATGACTTATCCGTTCGGTGCCTATGTTTGCGTGATGGATATTGATGTGGATACAGGCGTGCCAGACATCCGCCGCTTCTACGCTCTGGACGATTGCGGTACCCGGATCAACCCGATGATCATCGAAGGACAGGTGCATGGCGGCCTGACCGAAGCACTCGCCGTCGCTTTGGGCCAGGAAATCGCCTATGACGATCAGGGCAACGTGAAGACGGGCACGCTGATGGATTTCTTCCTGCCGACGGCATGGGAGGTTCCGAACTACGAGACCGACTACACCGTCACGCCGTCGCCACATCATCCCATCGGTGCGAAGGGCGTGGGCGAAAGTCCGCATGTGGGCGGGGTGCCATGCTTCTCCAACGCGGTGCAGGATGCGTTCCGGGCCTTTGGTCTGCGACATACCAACATGCCACATGATCACTGGCGGATCTGGAAGACCGCCAATGAGCTTGGCCTGCACGACTAAAGGCGAAAGGCAGGGCGGAGACGTTCCGCTCTGCCCGGAGACACACATGACCTGGACCGATTTACAATCCGCTCTTGAAGGGCAGGGCTATGTCGCATCCGGCGACCTAGCAGTTGCTCTCCATTTGGCGCTGACGTTGGAGCGGCCCCTTCTTCTGGAGGGCGCCGCGGGCGTAGGTAAGACAGAGGTCGCGCGCACCCTGAGCGATGCGCGCGACACCAAATTGCTCCGACTGCAATGCTATGAGGGGCTCGACGCCGCGCAGGCCATCTACGAATGGAACTACCAGCGGCAATTGCTGACGATCCGCGCCGCCGCCGAAGATGGTGAGACGGGCAAAAGCGTTGAGGAGCGTATTTTTTCCCGTGATTTCCTGTTGGAACGCCCTCTATTGGCCGCCATTACCCAGGACACGCCGCCTGTCTTGTTGATTGACGAAATTGACCGCGCTGATGTGGAATTCGAAGCCTACTTGCTGGAAGTTCTGGCCGACTATCAAGTGACTGTGCCAGAACTCGGCACCATCACGGCCTCTAGTAAGCCGATCGTGATCCTGACATCAAACGGCACACGCGATCTATCCGATGCACTGCGTCGTCGCTGCCTTTACACCTATGTCGATTATCCGGACCGACAGACAGAACTTGCAATCCTCAAAGCCCGCTGCCCTGCGATTGAGGCGCGTCTTGGCGCGCAAGTCGTAGGCTTTGTACAAAAGCTTCGCGAGGAGGAACTGGAAAAGACGCCCGGCATCGCTGAGATGCTCGATTTTGCTGCCGCCTTGATGGGACTCGGGATTGCGGATCTGACCGACGATCCAACCGTGTTGCACTCCACCTTAACCACGCTGCTGAAAACTCAAAGCGATCAGGCACAGATCACCGCCGAAGTCGCGGCCCGTATCGCGGGGAAGGCCGCATGAGCCGGGTTTCCAAATTTGCGGCGCGTGATCCGGGGCCAGCGGCCCGTGTCGCCGGGTTCATTGCGCATTTGCGCCAGAACGGCCTGCGCCTAGGTGTGGCAGAGGCAGAGCTTGCCTTGCTTGCCCTCGGCGAGGTCAATGCCGTTGTCCCGAATGAAAGCCGTCGCGCGTTACGGGCCATCTGCACAGGATGCAAGGATGAGGCCGAACGGTTCGACAGCCTCTTCGATAGTTTTTGGATGGATTCCGGTCGGGTGAAGCAAAGGGCCGTGCCCAAAGCGCAGTCTGCGCTCAGCGATGACGTGCATTCCTCTCGTCAAGCCAAGGGTCAGGATATGGGCGCATCGGGCAGCGCCATCGCTCCTGATTCCGGTGACGGCGAAGCCGACAGCGATGGCACCGGTAAACTTATCGCAACTCAGCAACGCAATCTCAGCCGCCGCGATCTGCGTGATCTGGTCCGCGCGGATGATATCGCAGAGGCCGAAGCAGTTGCGCGTCGCATCGGTGCCGCTTTGCGCGATCGACGTTCGCGCCGTCGGATCGCCGCCCGCAAAGGCGACCGCCTGCATTTTCGCAAGACCATTCGCCTGAGCCTTGCGACAGGAGGGGAACCTCTGCAGCTCTTGCGCAAGTCTCGCCCTGATCGCAGCCGCAAAATCGTAGCGCTTTGCGATGTATCGGGATCGATGAGCGTCTATGCGCAAGTTTTTCTTGCTTTTCTCGCTGGGCTGATGCGCGCTGACAAAGATGCCGACGCTTATCTTTTTCACACACGGCTGGTACGCATCACTGAAGCATTGCGCGACAAAGATGCACTGCGTGCAATTGGTCGGATGTCGCTGATGGCAGATGGCTTCGGCGGTGGATCAAAGATCGGGCCATCGTTGCAACGCTTTGCCGATACCTATGCGCGGCGCTTTGTAGATGGCCGGTCTGTCGTAGTGATCTTGTCGGACGGCTATGATACTGAGCCACCCGCAATCCTGGCAGCAGCGCTTGAGAAGCTGAGAAAACGCGGCTGTAAGATCATCTGGCTCAATCCACTGAAGGGTTGGAGCGACTACGCGCCTGTAGCTGGCGGAATGGCTGCGGCCTTGCCTTATCTCGACCTTTTTCAACCGGCCAACACCCTTGCCGATCTTGCCGCCCTGGAACCAAAATTGGTGACGCTATGAGTCCGGCAGAGATCTTAGACTCGGACCTTGCCGATGCGGCACAAGACCTGCGTGACCGGCAAGAACCTTTCGCCTTCGCGACAATCGTGCGCACTGCGGGGGCGACGGCGGCCAAGCCGGGTGCCAAAGCGCTGCTCAGCGCGGACGGGACAATCCTGCATGGATGGCTTGGTGGCGGATGCACGCGTGGCGCGGTCAAACGCGCTGCGGTAGAGGCTTTGCGCGCCGGTCAGCCGCAACTGGTTTCTGTCGCGCCCGAGGAACTCCTGGAAGAAATGGGCGTGATAGCGGGGGATGAGGTCGACGGGACGCGCTTTGCGCGCAATGGTTGCCCGTCAAAAGGCACCGTCGACATTTTTATCGAGCCCTGTTTGCCAATGCCCGAACTTGTCGTGCTTGGCGCATCCCCTGTGGCCCAAGCGCTTAGTTCCCTGGCACCGCAATTCCACTGGTCGGTTTCTGGCACCTCGTCGACTGATACGACGTGCAATCGACGACGCTTTGTTGTCATTGCGACGCAAGGCCAAGGAGATCTGGACGCGCTCAAATCCGTACTGACAGATTTGCCCGACTATGTTGCCTTCGTCGGAAGCGCTCGGAAATTCGCGACACTGGCTGAAAAACTAAAGACCGCCGGCATAACGCCCGAGGCCATCAACACCGTCCACGCCCCGGCGGGTCTGGACCTGGGGGCGGTCACGTCCGAGGAAATAGCGCTGTCGATCCTTGCGCAGTTAGTCCGTGTCAGACGGCAGACTGTGGGGCTTGCCGATGGCTGATGTTGCCGCGATCCTTCTGGCCGCCGGTCTTTCCCGTCGCATGGGGGCGCAAAACAAGCTGCTGTTACCAATAGACGGCGTACCGATGATCCGCCGTGTAGCCATGGCTTACTTAGGCGCCATTGATACTGACCTGACGGTGGTAACAGGATATGAGGCGAGCGCCGTGCGCCGGGCATTATCAGGGCTAGCTGTTTCTTTGGTTCACAATGCAAACTTCACCAGCGACCAGCAGAGCTCGGTTGCCACGGGATTGCATTGTGCACCTGACGCCCATCTGCTTCTGATCGGCTTGGGTGATCAGCCGCTATTGAGCACTCAGGATCTGCAAGATCTGATTGCCGCTCACGTTGCAGGTGATGCGACTAAAGTGACGATACCTGTCCATAACGGCGCACGAGGCAATCCAATTACTATCCCGCAGCTATTGCGCCGGCGATTGCTGGAAAACCCCGCACGCCCCGGCTGCTTGGGCTTCACGCGCGATCATCCCGAACATGTACAAGCCGCTACGCTGCCATCGCCCGGGTTCTACACCGATGTCGATACCCCGGATGACTATGCGACCCATTTGGAAACCGCGAAGGAGCCGATCTCATGAGCCGACTTCTGATCTGGATGCGCAGGCGTCTTAAATCGCTCGAAATGACCACTGAACAAGCAGACAACATAAGATTTCCATGTTGCTAAGAAGGACTAGACTATGGAACTGAAGGACGAAATCATCATCAACGCCCCGAAAGATCGCGTCTATGCGGCACTGAATGATCCCGAGGTGTTGAAACAATGCATCCCGGGTTGTGAAGAACTAATCAAGCATTCTGATACTGAACTGGAGGCCAAGGTCTTGCTTAAAGTAGGGCCCGTCAAGGCGCGGTTCGGAGGCAATGTCACCCTGGACCAGACCGGCGCCCCTGATGCATTCTCGCTGTCTGGTCAGGGCAATGGTGGTACCGCTGGTCATGCAAAGGGTGGCGCAGATGTGACGCTGAGTGCAGACGGCGACAAAACGATCCTGCGCTATGAAGCAAAGGCCGAGATTGGCGGAAAACTGGCTCAGCTCGGCAGTCGTTTGATCCAGAGCACAGCCAAGAAGCTCGCAGGAAAATTCTTCAAGTCCTTCGCTGATGTAGTGAATGAAGGCGCGATGATTTGATCTTATTGGGTGGAGATGAAGTAGTTCTGTAAGCTTGCTCCACCCGCGAACGACCAGAAAGGCAACTTGTACCGCCTGCGCAACTGCCTGACGTCATCGCTAATGGGACAGTTTAAGTCGATTTGATAAGAGAGGGTTTCTGGCTCATCGTAACCGCCAAGGAGTGGAGATGAGAAAGCAACCCGGAACCAAGCAGAGCCACGGTGAGAAGGTCGTAAAGGACATTCCCCGTGCGACCCGCAAACAGTATTCCGCAGAGGAAAATATCAGGCCGTTCCGGATGACCGGAAGGGTGAGGATAGCATGCCGAGTTTTGCCGCTGTGAAAGCATTGCACAGAGCCTCTACTGCAGCTGGTCCAAGGAATTCCTGGAATCCGGCAAGAAACGCGTGGCAGGTGATACGGCCCGCGCGGCGACTTCCACCCAAGTAAAGGATCTGAGACGGGAAGCCCGTGATCTAAAGAAAGTTTTTTGCTGAATAGGCCTTGGAATTGCGCCTGCTCAAAGAAAGCGTGATCGCGGATGGGGGCGACGACGAGCGGGGCTCAAGAGTTTCCCTTTGAGGCTACCGTCAGGAACAATTTGTCCAAAGTCAAATCTGAAACCGCGTGTTTCAGCCGCTCGGTCTCTCTCTAACGCCGTTTCAGTTCCTTCAACTGGTCTACGCCCATTCCACCGTTCTTCTTTCTCCAGCAGTAATAGGTTTGTTCAACAACCCCGATCAGTCTGATCGCATCAAGACGGGACATGCCTTGCCCCATAAGAACTTCAACCTGCCGCAACCACGAGACAATCTCTTCTGGCTTCGGTCGCTAGTTTGCCATTCTCATTCATCCGTTTCCTAAACATATCGGTGGACCAGTTCAGTTGGGGAGGCTCACATCTCTTCTGGACTTTCGAAATGATGCAAGTTTTCAGCATTTGTCCCAGGATTGGCGGCGCGAAAGCATGCAGCGGCGTTACGTTTACAATTTCGATTGGATGGGGCGGCCAATTATCCAATATCCGCAGGATATAGTCGCCTTGCAAGAGATAGTATGGGAGACAAAATCCGATGTTATTCTTGAGACGGGCATCGCCCATGGTGGCTCTTTGATTTTGTCCGCGTCATTGCTGGCCATGCTCGACTATGCTGACGCTGTGGAAAGCGGAGATTTGCTTGATCCGGCTAATCCGAGGCGACGCGTCGTCGGCATTGACATCGATATTCGTGCACACAACAAAGTCGCGATGGAACGCCATCCGATGGCCTCCCGGATCACTATGATCGAGGGATCCTCGACTGCGCCAGACACTATCGCGCGTGCCAAGGATGCTGTGGGCGACGCAAAAAGAGTCATGGTTTGTCTCGATTCGATGCATACCCACGACCATGTTGTCGCCGAAATAGAGGCATAAGGGCCTTTGGTTGCCTCAGGTTGCTATTGCCTGGTTCTTGATAGCTTTGTAGAAAACATGCCGCGGGGATTCTTCGAAGACCGCCCTTGGGATGTTGGGAACAACCCCAAAACGGCTCTGCACAGCTGGTTAAAGGACAATCCCGATTTCACCATTGATCGCGATATGGCGACTAAACTGCAGGTGACCGTTGCACCTGATGGATTTTTGCGTAGGGATTAGATTTGACGGTGAAGACTTTTATGTGGTCGCGATCAGCAGGGCCATGCACTTAGCTTTCTTTTTGTTGGATAGACGCCGTTCAATTTGTTCCCGTTGTTGCGACACCGTGAACAAGATCGGTGCACTTAAGGCTTTGTTGCGTGGACTAACATCGCTAGAGCGTCCTATCGAAAAACTGAAGCGCCGGGATTCCCATGAGAACTGAATTGTAATTCATCGTTTATGAGAGGATGGATCATAACAGCACCATTGCCAGATGCGTTTCGGTCGCGGCTTCGAAAGTTGATTGAAGAATGGTTATGCGGGAGCGCGACGGCGTTATGGTTGTAACTTTCGCCTGCAACCGGCGCACGCACAAGGTTTACGGTCCGACGAACTGGACGATTGAAGGCCGCGCCGCAGGGTCGACCTTGCAGTGAAAGCATTCTTGATCCCCATCGCTCATTTCTTATCGAACGGATTGAGCAAGACGAAGACACAACCATGCCTGAACTAGCCAATGTACTGGCATATACGACCGGTGTGCAATCACACCCTAATGCGATGACAGGTTTCCGAGCAAGTTTGGCTTTAAGTACAATAGAAGACGCTGATGGCCACCGAGCGACGCTACACACGGACAAGGGGACAACGCTACGACTGGTCTACCCGCCACCCGCCAGCTGTCTCGGCCAAGCCAGATCGCGTTGGAGCAAGGACATTCACTGAAATGTTCGACGCCTTCTCAGAGATATGCGCTCTCTTCTCACCAGAAGAATACTGGAACCACTTTAGGGCTGCCAGATATGTCTCAAGTTAAAAGCCGGAGGTTTAAATTGTGTGTTCAAGTCGTTGTATAGCAAAGTCATGTGCCGGGGCTTGTGCTGGTTGGAAACGATTGCGTCTTGAACGTGTGCCTCTGATACGATTGAAGTTCTGAGTTCAACAACGCTGCGTCAGAATGGTATGGCAACTATGTGGCATAGCAGTTGAATAAAGGGGATCGCCGGTTGCACTGATGCGCTTTCCTAGAATAGTTCTGCGTATCTATTGATACAATCCAGATCGGTGGTTCGAATTGCCCTTCAGTCTTCACCTTAGTTCATCATTGCATGCTATAATCTTTCGACTGACACACCCAAGAAAGTACGTCGAAGCACGTAAACTTCGTTCTGCGGCAAAACACGCTCTCGAGAAGAAGAACTTTCGTTCAGCGTCGGGGACGATTTTGAAGGCGTTGAATTGTAATCCAGCGCTGAGGAATGGCGCGCAGCTTCTTGCCAAAGCAAAGGCTGAGGACGTGAGAGCAGGAAAGGCAGACTTAGTTGCAGAAGCGGAGATAGACCTTGTTCACGAAGTCGAACGGAAGCTTGAGACCCGCAGATTGTGTTCTGATGCAACGTTCGAGGCGCTGGCCGTCGTCAAGGCACTGCAACTTGATGCCGAACAGTCGCTTGACGCTCTTTCGCGTTTGAAATCGCGCCGCCGCCGCAAGGTACTGTCTTCTGCAATGATCGGCGTGTTGAGTAATGCGTTCGAGGATCGTAGCCATTTCCAAAAGTTCATTCAGTTGTTGGACCAATTTGGTGTGGCCGAAGAGGCAAATTCTCGCCGAAGTGTATTCAATATGTGGTTGGTGCACGAACTGAAATTCGGGGTGCCTTACAAGGGTGGACTTCCTCTTCTGGTTCCCGAAGTTTTTCAGAGGTTTATGCAAATCGTGCAGGAAGGTGATCCCGCCGTTGCTTCTTTCCCTATCGAATTGCAGAACCTTATAGAGGCAGGGCAGGTTGGCGGCGCGCATGGTGGTTCCCCCGTCGAGTCCAAAAAGGTGTTGGTCGTCTCTGACAACTGGAACTTTTTTCCGCTGGCTGCGAAGGCACTCGAGGACGATGGATTTGAAGTGCGTTACCTCGATTTTGGAATTATCAGGCAGGCGTTTCCCAATACGGATCGCAAACTGGGTATTTCGTACCAAACAAGGAGCATCGCCGGGCGACCCTCTGCGACCGCTATCCGTGAAGCGCTGGCAGACCGCAATCCGTTAGCGAGTGACCTTGTTGGTTGGGCTGATGTCGTTTTTTGTGAGTGGCTGACGGAGGGCGCTGTCTGGATGAGTCACTATTTGCAGGAAGAAAAGCCGCTGATAGTTCGTTTGCACAGCTACGAAGCATTTACGACGTACCCTCTGATCGCGAATTTTCGCAGGATCAATGGGTTGATATTCATTGCGCCACAAATTCGTAAGGTGTTGACTGCGCTGGTGGGTGAAAAGGCTCTTTTGGATACCGCTACAAATGTCATTCCCAATTTTAGAGATGTGTCGAATTTCAACTTTCTAGCGCGCGAGACGTTATCAATAAAGACCCTGGGTATGACGCAATACGCTTCCGCAAATAAGGACCCAATATTCGCTCTCGACATACTCAAAGAACTTCAGGTGCATGATCCATCCTGGAGGCTTCGTTTCGTTGGAAAGCCTTGGGGTAGCGATGTATCGGACTCTGAAGCGCAATATCAACTCAATTTCAAGAAAAGACTTTCTGAGTTTGGCGATAGCGTTTCAGTTGAAGGGTATACAAACGACATTGCTAGTTGGTACCGGTCGATCGGCTTTGTTTTATCTACGAGCCAAAGAGAAGGTAGTCATGAGAGTCTCGTCGAAGGCATGCTTACTGGTGCTATACCGGTTCTACGGAATTGGCCCATGATGGCACCTTTTGGGGCTCCCGAGTCAGTCTTCCCGGATCTTGAACGAGTTAATACTGCGGCCGAAGCAGCTGCATATATTCTTCAAGCATCCGATCAATACGAAATGCGCTCTAAAGCCGCTGCAGATTACGCCGTCGATTATGTGTCTATGGATAGGCCGGAAATTGAGTTGCCTCGGTTTGTCCGAGCCGTATGTCGGCCAGACCGCATTGGACAATCCGTGGTTGCTTCGTGACTGTTCTCATCACCGGAGGCGCTGGCTACGTCGGCAGCCATATCGCCTGAGAGTTTCTGGACCAAGGCGATTCTGTCGTTATCCTTGACAATTTGATGACGGGCGTCTGTGAAAATCTACCAGAATCGGCAGTTTTTGTTGAAGCTTGCGTTGGTGATGAAAAGGTAATTGCAGAACCACATTCTGGCATCCACACCATCCTGGTAATTGACCTACCGATTGCGTTGGGAAAATGTCAAAAATTTTGTTCTTTCTGAAAATGGTATGAAAAAAAGTAGCGGTAGCGTTCTTCTCGCTTTGTTTCTTACCCTCTCGAAACAAACAGCCATGGATTTCACGATCCTCAAGCGAGGTTCAGAAACGGACGTTGGAGTGGCGTCGGTTTTCCGCGGTTGGTTTGTGGCGGCCGACTTTCTAACCAACCACAAGAGTTAAGTCGGCCGCCTAAAGCTGTACGGCAGGCGCATTATCACTTGGTGCATGGCTTAAGAACTATATTAGCCGCAGCCGAAATGGAGGCTACGGCTAAATCTATGCTATCGGATTGGGCGCACCATCGATCTGTTTTGAAACGTGACGTAAGTTACTCTCCGTCCCGATTACAACTTCCGTGATCTTCTAGGTTTTTGGAACCGTGCGTAGACAACTCGTACTTCATCGTCGGGAAAAGAGTCAGAGTCCAGACTTCATTTGATGCGATGTGGATAAACGTCACACCATCAAGACCATGCGCAACCGTATGGGTCTTCGAATTCAACGGCTTAAACCAATCAAAAGCAGATAGAGCCGTTTCACCTAATCCTACGGGTGAAATGAGTTCCTGCGCGAAATTCACGGCAGTTCGTTCGCTTTGCAGTCGCTCGTAGAAGAAGCATTCCCACCATCGCAATGCATAACAGCAAAGTGGGCTACGTTCGCAGCATTTGAGGTCATTTATGGATGTCGGCTCGGAGCCAAATTCGTGGGCCCGCTGATTCGAGCTGAACGGCAGCTTTGGTCCGCTCACCTGCCACCTAACACTGGATTGTGAACGTCAGGAATGCGCGGTTGTGGCATGCTGCATGAACGAATGGCAGAGGTGGAATCAAAGGCAGGTGAGGGCTGTTACTTCAAATCGATGCCCACCGCAGAGAACGGCGAGAGAGAGCCCTTACCGGCCATTGCTAAAAATGTTCAGCGCTGCGGACGCATTAGACAGGCCTGCAGCCCAAAGCGGACATTCAAATCCAGGCATGGTGACTTCCAAGATGCGGACAATCTGCCGTTCGCTTTCATCCGCGCAATGCCTGAATCCGGTAAGCGATATTCTTTGAGGAAAGGTTTAACTATTTGGGAAACAGCAAGATAGCTACAAGTCTCACGCCCCAACCTTCGGGCCCAATATCGGGGCCGTCGGCCGAATAGCGTATCCCCCCGCATGCGCTGATAAGTTGATCCCCGAGTTGGGTAACTTTGGTGACAACACCGTTGATTGGCACAGACCATTGTTTGTTTTCCCAATCGTAGGTGGACTCAGTGTTAATAGTGAACGTCCACGCGTTCGAATTTGTGTAGGAAATAAATGGCTGTAAGAACGTCTGGTTGATGTCGGTGTCACCATCAATGTCCCAAATGTGATTTGTCAGGCCACCATATGTCCAGGGACCCTGTTGTTTGAGTGCCACGCCGGTAACTCCAGCACCCCACTCTCCGAGACCTAAGCTGTTATCTGTCGACGTTGGCAGCAGAAAAACGGGTCCAGCCCCCCAGATCCAACCGCCCGCACTTGGTTTTTTGGGCGAAAGAAATAAGCTTTGAACAGTATCTCCTAGCCCAGTCTCGGATCCAGAACCCGGTATGCCACCATCTATGGAGGCGATTGGGAGAATTGTTCGGGATATGACGTTCCAATCGTCCGTAAGATTAAAGGGTACAACCGGCTGTACATTCAATATCCAACGCGAACCGTTTCTGTCGGCACCCAAATTCTGATCATAGTTCAGCTGGAATGGCACACTAATCAGAGCGGCCACGGGGTTGGCAAGTTGCTTTGCTAGTTCTTCTTCCTGGGACTCTGCCCACGCAGTACCAGAAAGGACACCAACCCCGGCAAGTATGGAGCAGCGTAGCAACCTTAGTTTCATAGGCGGTCTCCTTTCAACTGGCCGTTTCCTCATGGGTGGCTTGCACTTGAGATCGCCAGATTGGCAATGACGTCAATGGCCCGCTCACAGTCCGCCACCGCCGAACTGGATGAAATTATTCAACCTGGTTGACTTATAGCCAAAATACTTGGTCGAAACTGGCTTTCAGACTGTCTCCATAAGCGTGTCCGAAAGCACATCCTCGGAGAGCGCCCCCGGTGCGCCTATTGCGACAAGCCTTGTTTCGGGTTTGCGGTCACCCCAAGCACCATCCCGTGCGATGTCCATTCGTTTTCCAACCACCTGAACAAGAATGCGATGATCTGGATCCTCCTCGCTGAAAACAAAACCCTTGAGGCGATAAACGTCGCCGGGAAGCTTCCGAATTGCACTCCGGAGGGAAGACAGGCTTATTGGGCGTTCAGCTTTCATCATAGTTGTTGAGAAGCTGTCTGAGTGATCAGAGTGGTGGCAACCACAATCTGGCCCATGTACGTGATGATCGGGTAATTCTGTTTCGAGCTGTTCGGCGGCAAAGCGACCGACTGAAAGAAGTATGTCCAGAGGGACGTCTGCGTTTACAGCTTCGACAAGACGATAGCGACGGAAGCGAGAGCCAAGCCAGTCGTGCACCTTCTGAACTGTGGCCCTGTCGACAAGATCAACCTTGTTCAAAATGACCATGTCCGAGAACGCAATTTGACGAAGCTTCAGTTCCATTTGTTCTGGCGCAGCAAATAGCTGTTCCGCATCGACAAGACACATAAGGTTGTCCAAGCGGATCATGTCCCGGAACCGTTGATCCGTAAACGTCATGGCGATTGACGATGGATCCGACACTCCGCTTGCTTCAAGGACGATGTATTCTGGTTTCTCAGGCCGAGCGAGAACAGCTTCTACCGTTTCAATCAGATCATCTCGTATCGAGCAGCAAACGCACCCATTAACCAAGCTCATCACATCATCTTCGAGGCCAACCACCAAGTCGGCGTCTACGTTTATTGATCCAAAGTCATTCACCAGAACTGCCACTCGCAATCCGTGATTGCCGGTAAGGATCCGGTTCAAAAGTGTCGTCTTACCGGCTCCAAGAAAGCCGGTAAGGATCGTAACAGGGATCGCAGAAGTCGAACCAAATTCAATCATTGTTCGATCTCCTCTCAGTCTTCATCACGCGAGCCGATTACATCCGAAACTCTGATGGTAAAGTCTTGCGGCCAGTCCCCGCCGGGTGCTCGGAAAACGTCAGTTGGGTAGTATTCGCGTGGATCGATCTCCATATCTCGATACTTCTGGTCTTGCTGGTCTGCGCGAGTGAGTCTTGGGTTCGGTAATGTGATTTCATCCGGAAGCTCAATACGCCCGGCCTCGGCCGCCGCAGCCAGTTCACGAAATGGTGGCACTGTACCGGATTTTCCGGGCAGTGCAGCTTTCCTGTACCAGATTGCATCCTTGGTCACGTTCACAACGGCTACATCGAGACCCCATTGGAACAGACCGTCATAGTGGGCGCGAATACCAGCCAGCATTTCAGCGTCGATGTCTTCATCCTGGGTATAGTGTGTCACCATTCCCAAACGCGGCCTTGTGTCAGCAAAGAGCTTACCCACGGCATAGTGGGAGGTGTGATGCGTATCGATAGTGTAGTTAAAGAGATCTTGTGGGATACCGTATTTGTAGGTCATCAACTGACCAATATCCTGCCCCGACATTTCGGTTACAAAGACATCAACGCCTTCGCCGTATTTTCGTGAAAGCTCATCTGGGCGACCATCGCCGGTCCAAACAAAGCTCAGACCATTCCAATCGAGCCGATAACCAACCGCACCGTCCTTGGCATGACTTCGCGGCCAAGACCGAACAGTCACACCGTCTTCGTCATAAACAAAACCACCTTCCTGGCGGAAATCGAATTCATTGACTTCGATCTCGTAGCCGTCCCCAATCGGGAAAACATCAAAGGCCTCCAGATGCCATTTGAGCATCTGTTGCATGCCTTTGACCATTCCGGCTGTGCCAAGCTCGGGCGTTCGACCTGACGGCCCATGGATGCGTAGTGGCGTGTAGCCACCCGACCAGGCACGGAAGGGGTAAATATACGGAATGTCGGCATAGTGGTCGACATGCAGGTGAGAGATGAAGATGTCGTTGATCAACTGCCCAGGCACTTGCATCGCAATGATGTTGCGGACACAACCGGACCCAAAGTCGAAGAAGAACCGTTTTCCATTCCCCAACTCCACCATGATACAAGTACCCGCCTGATCTTCGCGCGGCGGATATGGTGTTGAGCCGCAGAATGAGATGCGCATCTCATCTGGCCCTAATTCCTCACTCAGTGGGAAATAGTTCGCATTTGAACCCGTCATGTACTTCGTCGGACGGAAGTACTCCGGCAATGATATGCCGCCTGCGGGTCGACCACCATATGGGTTCTTGAGTGTCTCTCCTAGTGGGCCGTCTCCTTCGTGGGCCTCGGCAGTTCCTGCCGCAAACCCAGTCGCCCCTGTGGCAGCCGCTCCAGTGGCCAAGCCCTTTAGAACACTCCGCCGCGACGGGTCTTCAATTTGATCTGACGCCTGAACCTGTTTGTCGTCATGGTCTTTTCTATTGTCTTCCTTGGTCATGGATTGGTCCTCAGTTAGAGTATCTCACAGGTTGCGCTTCAACATCCGGCGAAGCTCGTTGATGAGTTCAGATTTGATGTGGACCCATTCGGCGCGCTCTGAGGCCGTTATCGATGTGTCTTTCGAAAACGCAGATGCTTTATTCAGGTCCTTGATGACCTCGCCGAGTAGTGCATCCGTTTCGATGCGCCTCGAGAGCACATCAGAAAGTTCCGGAATTTCTTCAATCAGGTCCACTGTCACTGGAATAATCCCGACACCCACTATCTATTCTCAAATCAAGATGAGTGCGGTTGACCACAAAGGCCAAGTGAGTCACCGTGAGTTGGGGGTGAGTTGACATTGAACAAATCAAATGATTTGCCAATAAATCAACAAGTTGGCCAACCTTCTTCGGAACTCATCCGGGAAGCTCTGAGTCGAATTGTATCAAGCGACGGGTTTCAAGCTTCACCCCGACTCACGCAGTTTCTCACCTATATAGTCGAGGAAACTCTATCTGGTCGAAGCGCTCAGATTAGAGGCAAAGCTATCGCTGTTGAGGTCTATGGGCGGCGCATAGATGGTACTGGTGGTCAAAACCTGGTTCGCGTTGAGGCTAGGCGACTGCGTCGTCTTTTACATCAGTTCTACGAAGATCACTGGGACGGCAACGGAGTTCGCATTTTTGTTGATCCCGGCGGATACAAGCCGCGGTTTTCATACGAATCTACAATTGAAGACCGTACATCAAGTGAACTGAAGAGCGACAATCCAGTTGGCCGTTGGCGTTCGCGGCAACTGCTGCCTGCTGGACTAGGTGTTGTTGCATTAGTCGCTGTGCTTGTCATCTGGATGAGCCAGGATAACAGGGAGGTTGTGCCGACAATTCGATCCATCGAGAAAGCAGAACGTGTGGCGCTTGGTGAACAATCATTGACGAGACTCCAGGCGGCCAACATTGCAGACCAAGCCCGAGGCATGTTTTTTCCCGTTTTTGATGTCAAACGTCAGCAGATAGCACTGGGAATGTTCCAGCACGCGATGGAACTCGATCCGGCTCTGTCCGACGGCTATGCCGGCTCAGCGCAGGTCCTGGCGATCCTGGCGGTGTTGTCGCCGGATGAATCACAAAGGGATGATTTCTCCAATCAAGCTTCAGAAATGTCTGAAAAAGCGCTTCAATTGTCCCCGGCCGACGCCTGGGCAAACAGCACAAACGGTTGGGTGCTGGCTGTCAAAGACCAGCCAAACGAGGCATTGAAATACGCAAGGATGTCGGTCGAACTGGCGCCGAATGATGGCCATATTCTCGACCTTGCAGGTATCACCGCCATCTTGGCTAACGCCCCGGAATTTGCCGCCGAGGTTAGCAACCCGGATAGACCCAAATCTGGATCCGGGAGGTTTGGTGCGAGAAACATCTGGGGCGTCTCGCAACTTATGCTCGGGAACTACGAAAATGTTGTTGAAGCTTTTCAGGGAGCGCCAGCTGCTGGAGCGCCAGTAAGTGCTCCTTCGCTCTTGTTCCAAGCCGTTGCGCACGATCAGTTGGGAAATTCAGAAGAAGCAAGACGGCTCGTTGCTGAAATGCGCAGGACATGGCCTGAGTTTCCGTCCGAGTTTCTCGCCGATAGAATTTTCCACAACGACATCAATACGCGGAATATAATACTGGAGACGTTAAGTAGATACTGACGAACGTTTCGCGACTATTGCCTCGAAACGAGCGTCAAAATCTATTCAAATAGTTCCGCTTTGAAAGCGTGAGATGTCGATAAAATCGGCGATAGTACCGGACTACGCCGTTTGTGGATTGAGGGTGGACATTGCAGACTTGCAGAGTCTGCCTGCCGCGCATAGCCGCCGCTCATGAGGCGCAGTGTTGCTGATGCAGCGAACGGCAGTTTGGTGGCCAATTTGCTGCATCAGCTAGAACTCATAAAGTGACTAATGGCGGTAGTGGCTCTATCTGCCGAAATTGTCTGGACTTTGGTCCGTAAGAAAGCGGTACTGAAATCGCCAATATTTGCCCGGAACAGCCGGGCTCCGCTCAGTACAGGGCGCAGGATCAGCCTGTGTCCTTAGAGTGGAGACATAAATGACAACTTCATCCGATACAGAAATCAATAAATCGCCTGCCAAATCCGCGCGAAACAAACTGACGCGTCAGCAACAATTGCAGAAACAGCTGTGCCGCAAGGCAGGTGCCACGATTGCGCAGATGCGGAACGCCTTTGGCTAACAACCGCATTCAGCACGCGCAGCGATTTCGATGATGCGCAAGTCAGGACATACTGTTGAGCGATCAGGATCTGACAAAAGCACAGTCTACCGGATTGTGAAGGCGCGCCGGTGGTTGGCGATGATCAATGATGGCAGAGCTTTCTCAGAAATCGTTCAAGAAGAAGGTACCTCCAAACGCCGGGTGCAGGATGTGGTCGATCTGGCCATGCTGGTGCCTGATGCTCTGGATGCCATCGATTCAGGCGAACAAACTGATGGCCTGACAATGGACTACCTGATCAAGTCGGGATTCCCGGCGATCTGGTCAGATCAACACAAGCGCTTCTCTGCCCTCTGATCTGCCGCCTCTCCGAAACACACCAAACTCGTATCGTCGGAATCGCGACCTGGGACTGTGGTCGGAAATCGACCACTGTTGCGCACACGCTCGGGTCTCAGTTGAAATTGCTGGATCTTAAGTCGCTGAAAACACGCTATAATCGGCGTGCAACTTCTCGGTATGTGATTTCCGGGAAATCATGGCTGGGGTGGTAGGATTCGAACCTACGATACACGGTACCAAAAACCGCTGCCTTACCACTTGGCTACACCCCAACGGTGAGCGGCTATCTACGACTGTTGCTTTCAGGGTTCAAGGGCTTTTTTGGACAATTTTGATGTGGATATGCAATTTAGTCTGATGGCGGTTGGATCGTCGGGATGGTCGAGTATTGGTCAGGCGATTGTTTGAGGCGAAGCTAGATCTCTAAAACGAAAATCCAACTGGCAATCCTTGGTTTTGCGGTCGCGAGATACAATCCGCAATGCGCTACAACGCTCGTTCCTGCGACTGCGTTTCAATAGCACAAGAATTGGATTAAATTATTGATTAATAGCGATAAAAATTACCTTTATCAGTTGAATGTCTTTGGCTTCGGACCTAGCTAGATAAAGTCCGCTAACCAGCACGAAAAAGGAGCGAGCAATGAAACTGAACCCGCAAGTTGCAGAAGCATTGAATAAGCAGATCAACAATGAGCTCCACTCTTCGTACACCTACTTGGCGATGTCGGCTTATTTTGAGGCGCAGGATCTGCCTGGATTCGCCAGTTGGTTTCGGGGGCATTCTGCCGAAGAGGAAACCCATGCAATGCGTATATTCGACTTTATCGCCAAGCGGGGTGGGAGGGTAAATCTCGACGGCATCGCAAAACCGCAAACGGACTATGGATCACCCGTTGATGTACTGGAGCAGGCGCTGGCGCAGGAGCAAACCGTGACGGGCCAGATCAACGCGTTGTTTGAGCTGGCGCATGAGGTCAAAGAATACAGCACACAGAATATGCTGAACTGGTTCCTGGCCGAACAGATAGAGGAAGAAGACCTGTTCACATCGATCCTGGATAAGGCCAAGGCGGCCAGCGGGGACCGATGGAACCTGCTGTTGTTGGATCAGGAACTGGCCAAACGCGGCAGCGCTGCAGGCGCGGAGTAGCTCAGTCGGCGCTGTCGCGCACGCACGTCATTCCCGAATCTCGGTGGGGTCGACCCCCCAAAGATTGCTTTTCAGGGTCCAGCCGCGATAGCCGCCTGCAGAAATGCGGCACCAATCGGGTGAGCACTTTTCAAGCCGGGCGACGACGCCGGTTTCAAAATGCGCATTCACCTGCGATTTGGGATCAGGCATCGCGTAAACCGGCAGCAAGTCGGCTTCGATAAGGACTGTCCGCACACCTGAAAGCAGCGCGTAATGCACCCAACCCCCGGCACCGTCTCGATCCTGAACCTTGCGCCAGTTTCCATATTCGGCCGTGATCTGCAGCGGCATGCCACGGCGTTTGAACACCCAATCGATTCGGTGAGTCAGCGAAGGGCCGCGACGGACATTACCCTCGGCGGCTTTCATCGAGACATATCGCGGAAGCGGTAGATTCGTCACTGGACCGCGTTTTTCCTGCGCGGACACGGCCACTGCGCCGAGCACGAGCAGGAAAACCGATATCAACACCACAAAATGGCGGTTCACTGAAAAACTAGCACTCACTGCCTGTCTGCTCTTATGCCTGTGGATCGTATGCAAAAAAGGTTGAGACGATGCCCAAGGGGTTCTTGTGCCCCGTGTAATCCTGCGCCACGATGCCATGGCGCGCGGCAGTTTGCAAAGCGGTAGGAGGGTCAAGGTGCCAAGAGAACGTCTGAGTGTTGTCGTTACGCGACGGTTGCCCGAAGCGGTGGAAACACGGCTAAGCGAACTTTTCGATGTAAAACTGCGTGACACCGACGATCCCATGACTCGCGAAGAGCTGGTGGCGGCAGTGAACACAGCAGATGTGCTGGTTCCGACGATAACCGATACAATTGATGGCGGTATCCTGGGGCAGGCTGGTGAGAAATTGCGACTGATCGCCAATTATGGTGCCGGTGTCGACAATATTGATGTGGCGACGGCGAGGCAGCGCGGGATCCTTGTCTCGAACACACCAGGAGTACTGACTGACGATACTGCAGATATGACTATGGCTCTGATCCTGGCGGTTACACGACGTATCCCCGAGGGGTTAGGTGTGATGCAAAAGGGCGATTGGGCCGGTTGGGCCCCGACGGCCTTGCTGGGTGGCCGGGTCGGTGGTCGCCGCTTGGGTGTTCTTGGGATGGGCCGGATAGGGCAGGCCGTTGCGCGACGTGCAAGCGCGTTTGGAATGCAGGTCCACTATCACAACCGCCGCCGGTTGCGCCCCGAGATTGAACAGGAACTGGAGGCGACCTACTGGGATAGTCTTGATCAGATGGTGGCGCGGATGGACGTCATCTCGATCAACTGCCCGTCGACCCCTTCGACCTTTCATTTGATGAATGCGAGGCGTTTGAAATTGATGAAACCCACGGCCGTGATCGTGAATACATCACGCGGTGAAGTCGTCGATGAGAACGCCCTGACACGCATGATCCGCGCCGGTGAGATCGCAGGCGCTGGTCTGGATGTTTATGAACAGGGCACAGATGTGAACCCACGCCTCCGGCAATTGCCGAATGTGGTGCTGCTGCCTCATATGGGCTCGGCTACGCTTGAGGGTCGGATCGAGATGGGTGAGAAAGTCATTATCAACATCAAGACCTTCGAAGACGGTCATCGCCCGCCAGATCAGGTTGTGCCTGCAATGCTTTAGGCTGCGGCCTGAGAAAAGGGGAACGCAATGGTGCAGGCAACCGCTTTGCCGCGAAACGAGGCCGGGATCGACACGGCGCTGGGAATTCTGAAGCAGAGGTTCGCAGACCGGCTGCAATCTGGTGCTGCGATTTGCGAGCAGCACGGGCACACGACAACGTGGATTGAGAACCAGAGTCCGGATGCGGTGGTTTTCCCGCATTCAACCGAAGAAGTGGCCGATATCGTCAGGACCTGTGCCGAGCACAAGGTGCCAGTCATCCCGTTCGGAACAGGCACCTCGCTCGAAGGTCATGTGAACGCTCCTGCAGGTGGCATATCCGTCGATCTGAGTCAGATGAACAAGATATTGGCGGTTAATGTCGGTGATCTGGACTGCGTTGTCCAACCGGGTGTCACCCGAGCCGAATTGAACACCCATCTGCGGGATCAGGGGTTGTTCTTCCCGATTGATCCGGGCGCGAATGCGTCGCTAGGTGGCATGGCCGCGACACGCGCGTCTGGCACCAATGCTGTGCGTTATGGGACAATGAAAGACAATGTGCTTAGTCTTGAGGCCGTGATGCCGGACGGGCAAGTGATCCGCACGGGGCATCGTGCGCGCAAATCTTCGGCGGGTTTTGATCTGACCCGCTTGCTAATCGGTGCCGAAGGCACACTGGGAATAATCACCGAAATCACATTGCGATTGCAGGGTATCCCCGAGGCCATCAGTTCAGCTCGCTGTTCGTTTCCATCGGTGGATGCAGCCTGTCAGGCTGTGATGATGACTATTCAGTATGGTATCCCGGTTGCGCGGATCGAATTGCTGGACCAGATGTCGGTCAAAGCGGCAAACGCATATTCGGGACTGGATTTGCCAGAAACGCCACTGCTGCTGCTGGAATTTCACGGTTCGGACAGCGGTGCAGCGGAACAGGCAGAGACCTTTGGCCAAATCGCGGAAGAATTTGGTGGCAGCGATATCACCACCACCACGACAACCGAAGAGCGCAACAAGCTGTGGCAGGCCCGGCACGATATGTATTGGGCCAGCCTACAACTGCGCCCAGGCGCGCGGGGCATTTCTACGGATGTATGTGTTCCGATCTCGCGTTTGGCCGAATGTGTGACCGCCGCACAGGATAAGGCCGCTGAATTGGGTTTGCTGGCCCCAATCGTGGGTCATGTTGGTGACGGTAACTTCCATACACTGCTGTTAATCGACATGGATGACGCAAAAGAGGTCGCAAGTGCAGAGGAATTCGTCGGTTGGCTAAATGATCTTGCAATTGCGATGGAGGGCACCTGTACCGGAGAACACGGAATCGGGCAGGGTAAACGCCCCTATCTGGTGAAAGAACTTGGTGCGGCGACAAATTATATGGCGGCGATCAAAGCAGCGCTGGATCCCGATAACATCATGAATCCTGGCAAGGTACTCTGACCGTGATTGTTGGGCTCGGCCATAACAGCGCCTCAATTTTAGGTGAATGATCTAGGAAAGAGCAGTATTTGATTCCGAGGTTATTCATGGGCGCGTTGCGTTTCATTGGGTTTTTGCTGATTGCCGTCGTGGTTGTCGTAGGTCTGGATTATTATCAGCAGGATAAGAAAGTCGAAGGCAGGTTGTCCTTCAACGGATATGTCGACACGATTAATCAGCGGTTCAACTTGTATCAGGCGGAGCTAGCCGCGGAAGAAGTTGAACGCGAAAGACAGAAGCGTTGGCGAGAGGGGGCCAAGCCGTACCTGCCGGATTCGGGCGAAGGCTGGGTGCGTCGTTCGATCGTGGATGCAGATTTTACCCGCGATGCCCGAGAAGGTGTTTTGCAGGACGGAATAAGTGAAGCTGCTCGTCCAATTGCAAAAAGAGTTGCTGTGCAAGAGACCGAACAACTGGCCAGAAAACTCGATAATTCTAGTTGGATATACGAAAGCGGCGAGCATACGGTCTGGCTACAGGCGAAACTCAGGAAAGACGCTAAATCCAATACACTGACTGGCAACATCGTCAGGTCTGTCGAAGGGTTGGGCGCAGGATCGAGTGGCTACACTCCATTCGGCATAGTTGGTGGTGCTGCGTATTTCAGGTTTGAAAACAGCCGATACAAACCCGTCACAGTGAAAGATCGAAAGTTTTGGTCAATGATCACGGCGAGCCTGACGGACCTTGAGGTCGAACCTCGGTTTGAAATCTACAAGGCCACAATCGGACTGGGCGAAGAAATTCGTTTACAAGTCTATTCCGATGCACCAGCGCCTATGCTGCGAGCGTTTCTAGATCGATTGGATTATGACGGATTGAACGCACTGCTTCAAAAGCAAGTGCCTGGCGTCGGCAACGATACCCTCTTTGATCCTGAACGAGAAAGTGAACTGGCGACAAACATGGCCGCCTTGCGCGGCGAGTTTGTCAAGCTGCGCAGCGAGCTGGCGCGTTTGAAGCTAGAAAACATTGATGGGTTGTCTCTTGTCGCAAATACTTTGGCCGCGCAATACGGTTTGCCGGCAGACACCTTCGACTTGACCGCGAACAGAATCGAATCTGCGGATGATTTGGTCCAGGTCGGATACCGCAAAGGACTGACAGATTTGCTTGAAGACGAGATGCAGCAGGCAGACAGAGATGACGAGGGTTTCTTTGGAAATTTGTTCGCCAAATTCAAAGATCAGGAAACCTCTGAAGAAGTCGCATCTGTAAACGAAAATGAAGGCTTCCTGTCCGGACTGTTGTCAGCCTTTGGTAGCTCTGATTCCGAAGCAGAAACTGCCGTGCGGGTAAACCGAGGCGGTTCCGGAACGGGCATTGATTGCGCAACCACCGGAACGTTCAAAAGGTGCAAATTGGGGGGCGGATAACACGTCAGATCGACTGTTGGAAAGTGACCTGGTGCAACGCTCAGGTCGCTTTTCTTATATCACTGGTCGGATGAATGTCGCGTCGAGCCCCTCAAATGCGCCATATGGTGTCAACTGAATTCAAGGGGAGACACCCGGCTATGAAAACCCAAGTCAAAGCACTGGTCGTTGGCGGCGGCGCCGTCGGGACCTCGATTGCCTATCACCTTGCCAAAGCGGGCTGGGATGATGTGATGCTGATCGAGCGGGACGAACTGACATCCGGTTCCACCTGGCACGCAGCGGGCCTGTTGCCCTTGTTCAACATGTCGTATGCCACGACCCACATCCACAAGTACTCAGTCGATTTCTACAAGACACTAGAGGAAGAAACCGGCTTGAATGCAGGCTTCGCCGTAGTCGGAAACCTGCGTATGGCACAGACACAAGAGCGTATGGATGAATACATGCTCTATGCATCCACAGCGGAAACTTGTGATGTTGCATATGAGTGGCTGACGCCCGAGCAAATCAAGGAACGTTGGCCTCTGATCGAAACTTCGGACTTGAAAGGCGCGATCTATCACACTGAAGACGGCTACATTAACCCTGCGGACGTGACCCAGGCGATGGCCAAAGGTGCGCGTCAGCGCGGTGTCGACATCGTTCGCAAGATGCAGGCTGATGCCTTCCACTGGAATGGCACTCACTGGGACGTCACCTGCACCAAGATGATCGAGAAGGGGGGCAATCTCGTTCCGTCAGAAGAGCAGGTTGTGATCACCGCCGAACATGTTGTGACCGCGTCAGGCAACCACGCACAGCGGACCGCGAAAATGCTGGGTATCAAGATGCCCGCGATCCCGGTCGAGCATACCTTCATCGTCATGGACAAAGACCCCGAGCTGGTCAAATGGCGTGAAGCGGGCAACCCCGAGCATCCAGTTGTGCGTGATGCAGACAACGAGTCGTATGCGCGCGAAGAACGTGGCGGCTGGATTCTGGGTATCTACGAACATGGCGCTCCTGCGCAGTTCGAACACGGCGTGCCGGACAGCTTCCGCGCTGACCTATTCCCGCTGGATCTGGATCGGATCGCCGATCAGTACATGGCGATGGCCGAACGCGTGCCGTCCTGTGCTGAGTCCGGTCTGAAAGACGATTTCAACGGCCCGATCTGCTACACACCTGATGGCAACCCGCTGGTCGGTCCCGCTCCGGGGCTGCGCAACATGTGGCTTGCTGAAGGCTTCAGTTTTGGCATCACCGCTGCGGGCGGCACCGGTTATTATCTGGCTCAGATGATGGTCGATGGCGAAGCCGAGATCGACATGGCTTCGCTGGACCCCAAGCGGTATTCGTCGAACTGGATGACCACCGAGTTCGCGGCGCGCAAGAACGAAGAGTGCTATGAGCACGTCTACATCCTGCACCACCCGGATGAAGAGCGTGAGGCCTGCCGTCCGCTGCGCACCGTTCCGGCCTACGACCGTCAGAAAGCGCGTGGCGCACAGTTTGGCTGGGTCAACGGCTGGGAGCGTCCGAACTATTTCGGCCCGCTGGATGCGCCTGATAACTTCGACAAAGAAAGCCGCAGCTTCCGCCGCGGTGGTTGGTGGCAGTATGCCGTCGAAGAAGCCAAAGCGATCCGAGAAGGCGTTGGCCTGATCGATGCGTCGGCCTTCACCAAGCATGTCGTCAAAGGCCCCGGTGCGACCCAGTTCCTGGATTGGTTCACCTGCAACAAGCTGCCCAAGGTCGGTCGCATCAACCTGACCTACGCGCTGACCGCGCACGGCACCACCCGCACCGAATACACCATCGTCCGCAATGGCGAGAACAATTACTACATCGTCTCTGCCGGTGCCTGGACCGAGTACGACGCCGACTACCTTCGCAAGGCGGCCGAGGACAAGATGGAGGAGTTCGGCTACATCGAAATCCAGGACGTGACCACCCAGTGGGGCGTCTTCGCGATCGCCGGACCCAAGTCGCGTGATGTTCTGAAAGAGGTCATCAAGGACGCCGATCCGGAAACCGCGCTGTCCAACAAGCGCTTCCCTTGGTTGTCGGCCCGTCAGATCGAACTGGGCATGTGCCCGGTCAACGCGATCCGCGTGGCCTATACGGGTGAGCTGGGCTGGGAACTGCACCACCCGATCGAGATGCAGAACTATCTGTTCGACCTGCTGGAGAAGGCCGGTGAAAAGCACGGCATGAAACTGGTTGGTGCCCGCGCCCAAAACTGGCTGCGCCAGGAGAAATCCTATCGCGCCTTCGGCACCGAACTGGGCCGCGACGCGACCCCGCTGGAAGCTGACCTGCCGCGCTTTATTGATCTGTCGAAAGACTTCTACGGCAAAGCCAAGCTGGAAGAGACCGGCGTGCGCGTGAAGTGCTGCACTCTGCTGATCGACGGACCGGACGATGCCGACCCCTGGGGCCGCGAGGCGCTGTACACGCCGGAAGGTGAGCGCGTGGGTCGTTTGACCTCGGGCGGGTACTCGGTGGCGTTCGAGAAATCCATCGGCATGGGGTATGTGAAGCCTGAGCTGGCGGTCGAAGGCACCAAGCTGCAGGTCAAAATTCAGGACAAGCTGTGGGATGCGGTCGTCACTTGTGACAGCCCGTATGATCCGAAGAACGAGGTCATCCGCAAGGACGGCTGACGCTTTTTAGAAATAAGGCGGTACTCACGTAGCACCGCCTACCAAAAGCCCGCTCTCGGTGGGCTTTTTTCATGCGCTCAATTCATCAAAGCAGTCTAGTGACTTGGCGGCGTACATCATGGACGGCCCACCGCCCATCTGGATGGCCATTGCCAGAACGTCCGAAACCTCATCGCGGGTGGCTCCCGCCTTGGCCAACGCCTCGGAATGCAGGGTAATGCAAGGCTCACACCGTACTGCGATTGACATGCCTAACGCGATGAACTCTTTGGTTTTGTAGTCCAGCGTCCCGCCTTCCTTGACAGATTTTCCCAGCGCCCCGAAGGCACGCGCCGTATCAGGAATGGCTCCGTTAAGGTTACGCAAGCTTTTGCGCGTTTCGTTCAGTGAATCCTGCCAGCTCATTATAACGTCCTTCTTGATACATATGATAATCTGCATATGAATGATGAAGAGCAAAGCAGACTTTGATCCTGATCAGATTCCAGTTTTTTGGGCGACAAATGCCAAGTTGTTCGCAGGCATCTTTACGATTTCGACCAATTCGAGGGCGTTGTCCTTTAACATAGACAATATATGTGTGTCGTCTTTGTACCCGATCTCAGGGTCTTGTTGGACCAGTGCGTCGTGAAATCGCTGGTCGCCATCGCTTGTCAGGTGTCCGTCACGTTTGAAAGGGCCATAAAGCACCAAACGCCCATCCGTTTTCAGAGCGCACGCTGCTTCGGCAATGAGGGTTTCAGCCTCGGGCAAACTGATCAGGTGCAAGAGGTTGACCAGTAAAACCAAATCTTGTTGCGCCATTGTTTTGTGCCAACCCTCCGCAGTTGCATCCAGATGAACGGCTGCGGCGGTATTTGGTAAACCCTTGGTGTACGCATCGATGCTGGCGCGCCGTTCGGAGGTGACTTCGCTGGGTTGCCAATGCAACCCGGGCATCCGCTGGGCAAAGGCCGAAATGTGTTGTCCGGTTCCACTGGCCAGTTCCAGGGCCTGCCCTGATGACGGAGCGACCCGTGCCAGAAGATCGCACAGCACAACCGTGTTTCGGCTGGCGGCTGGGGCGACGAGTTTGCTGCCGTCGCTCTCGGTGGCGACGCTGGCATTTGAGGGCAGTTTGCGTTTTGTCATCGTTACAGCCTACCGGGTGTCAGCGCTTTCACAATCGCCGCATCAAGGCGCGGCGACGCGCCAGTCACAAGATCCGCCACAAGTTGCGAGGCAGCAGGAGCGGTCTGAAACCCATACCCTCCCTGTGCTGCCGACCAGATAAACGATGGATCGGTTGGATCAGGTCCGAGGACCAGCGTGCCATCGGCAACAAAACTACGTAACCCCGCCCAATTGGTTTCTACCCGAGTTACAGTTTCAGTAACCATCGCTTCATATCGTGCCAGTCCTTCTGCGAGAATCATGTCATCGGCGTAAGCGTCATGGGGTGTGGTTGGGTCCGCCTCGCAAGGCGAGACCAGTAGCTTGCCCGCATCAGGTTTGGCGTACCAGCTCTCGCCTGCGCCCAGCATCATTGGCCAGTTTCGCAGGTCATGTCCGCCCGGTGCGGGGATGCGCGCAATCGATCGACGGTAAGGTGTGATCCCGATGGGGGAGATTCCTGCCATCTGCGCCACCTCATCGACCCAGGCTCCGGCGGCATTTACCAGATTGCGTGCCTCAAAGGATTCTGAGGTTTCGACGGTCCAATGAACCGATTTGCGGATGCTGCTGACCCTCTGACGGGTCAGGACTGAACCGCCATTCTTGCGGACGGTTCGCGCAAAGTCCTGCAGGACGCGATCTGTATCGATATCATATGCGCTATTACTTATGGCTGCATAACCGACAGTTTCAGCATTCAGGACAGGAATGTGTCCGATGGCATCTTCCGGCGAAATCTCTTGCACACCAAGATCTTGGGCGTCTTTTTGAAACAGCGCCTGTTGATCCCTTCCGCCAATCAGCATCAGGCCGCGTGGTGTGAGGTACGCATTTGTTTCAAAGAACGCAGCACTTGCCTCGTTCAATGCCTTGACCGAGTTTGGACCGTAACCCTTTTCGAACAGGGCAGCTGAACGACCCGAAGTATGATATCCTAATCCGTCCTCGGCCTCTAACACCGTGACTGTGCCGTGCTCTGACAGGCGCGCACCTGCGCTTAGCCCGGCGACACCGCCACCGATTATCAGAAAATCAATCATGCGTTTTGTTCCGTTTCCGGCCGCCAAGTGATCGAGGCGGTGGTAAGTTGACTGGCGACATTGGCGGACCATGGCACGCGTACTGCCAAACGAAAAGACACAAGCCCACCGCAATGGAAACTTGATCGTAGGCGGCCAGCCTGCTTTTAGTGCAAACAACAAAAGATTCGGAGGCGGACGTGAACGCGGCAGATATTCACCCGATGGCAACGGGGCACATTCCGTCATATGTGACACAGGCAGATGGTAGCGACTTCCTCTTCACCTTCATGTTGTTTTTTACCGTCGGGATGGTCGTGCTGATCGGGGTTGCCTACTTCACGTTGCATTCGATCCCGGAAAAAATGGCGCATGAAACCAATCACCCGCAATTCCAATTGGTTGGGATTCTGGCGCTATTGGCTTTGTTTACGCATAACGGCCTTTTCTGGGTTGCCGCCATCCTTGTGGCTGGGTTCCAGTTCCCTGATTTCGCGGCACCGCTGCGCTCGATTGCCGATGCCATCCGATCTTTGGCGCCTGGGCAGGACAAAGAACACGCTTCACCCCCTCCTGAGCTGGAAATTGAGCCCGAACAATCCAAACCCTCCGAACCGGCAGCACAGGGGCACTGAACAATGATCGAGACGATGCTGTGCGCTCTGATTACCGTGCTTCCTGACTATCTGTTTCGCCGCTTTGTGCAGGGCAAACGGATCGGACACGAGATCACGCTGTTCACCATGTGGTACGAGTTGCGCTGGGGGCTGACGACTTGCGCTATTTTGGCGCTAACCGTTATCACAACGCTGTTCTATTTTCACCCGTCCAGCAAAACAGCGGCTTCCTACTTCCGGACGGTAACGATCCTTCCGCAGCTAGGGGGGCGCGTTTCCGAAGTCTACGTGCGCAACAATGAGCAGGTGACAGCTGGACAGCCGATTTTCCGGATCGAAGACTTCACGCAAACCGCGCAGGTCGAAGCGGCGCATGCCCAGATTGCTCAGGTTCAAGCCTCGTTGAAGGTGGCGGAAACCGATCTGGCCGAGGCTGAGGCCGGGATTGCAGGCGCGCGCGCAGCTCTGGATCAGTCGCTCGAAGATCTGGAACGCAATACCACCCTGCGTGACGAGGGATCCAGCGCGGTGCGTTTGGCCGAGATTGATCGGTTGGAAAATCTGGTTGCCGAGCGTGAAGCGCAGGTGAAAGCAGCCGTCTCAAAACGCGCAGCGGTTGTACAACAGATCGAAGAGCTGATCCCGGCCCAACTTGCCAGTGCCAATGCGCAGCTGGATGCGGCATTGACCGAGTTGGACAAGACTGTGGTAAATGCTGGAGTGACGGGCAGGGTTGAACAATTCGGGCTTCAGGTCGGCGACTATGTCAGCCCTTTGCTGCGCCCGGCGGGTATTCTGGTGCCATCCTCCTCCGGACATGACCGATTCCAGGCGGCGTTCAGTCAGCTTTCGGCCCAGGTGGTCAAACCGGGTATGATTGGCGAATTGGGCTGCATGACCAAGCCCTTTACCGTTATCCCGGTGGTTGTCGTCGAGGTGCAGGATGTGATCCCATCGGGGCAGATCAGGCCATCTGATGAGTTGCGGGACGTGCAGAGCAACACCAATCCTGGTTCGATCCTTGTCTACCTTGAACCGCTCTACAAAAGCATGGCCGATGATGTGCCTCCAGGCAGCAACTGTCTGGCGAATATCTATACGGATAATCATGCAAAGCTGGAGGATGAGAGCCTCGGCTTCTGGGAAAAATCGTTCCTGCATGTGGTAGACACGATTGGCGTCGTTCATGCGGCAGGCCTGCGCCTGCGACTGATACTGATGCCGGTGAACACTCTGGTGCTGGGCGGACACTAATTTCAAGCCCTAGAAGCTGACCATTGCGGCGATTCAATCGCTTGAAGTCCTGACTCGACGACAGCTGGGTATCAAAAGGCTCGTGGCTAATACTGCCCACGGGCCGATGGTGTTGGGTCTCCAATAAGACTGGCCACCAAGTAGACCTTCGCCGTGCGTGCAGCATTTGCTTTCTTTGAATGCAGCTATGCGGACTTAGCGGCTGTTTAGCGATTTGCTCATGCTTTTGAGAACTCGTTGATGGAGCTCGGTTGGTGCATCCTCAACTGCAGGTCTTTCGACCCATTCCAAATCCAAGTTCAGTGATCCCGCAGGTACGATTTTTGTTGCGATTTCGGGCGGCGTGGTATCGTCAGTCGTTCCATTCTTCCAGTCGTGAAAGGCTGATGAGTAACGAACGACCGCTCCGCTGGTCGACAATTCGAGCAATCCGCCCTCGGCGAAGAACGTCAGCCTATCTCCCATTTCCTCACCAATAAGTTTGAGCCTGTTTCCCAATCGATGTTTGAGGATGGCTACAAACACTATCGCTGCGGAAAACGTGAATTTATCGACAAGCATAACAACCTGCTTGTTTGCACTTTTTGAGATCGCGTCGATCAAGGGCATCGTTAGAAGAAAGTCGCCACCAGTGTTTCCGCGAACATCAATTAGTAGTGTTTTGTTCGAGGATGCGCGCACGCATTCCACCGCGGCTGAGATGGCTTTAGGCAGCGCATTTTCGTTCGGATCAAAGAAGCTTGGTAACGCTATTGATAGCCCTAGCTCTTGCCAGTCCTTTATCTCTACAAATATCTCGGGTTCCCAGGCTGGATCAGCCTTGCCGTGCTCGTTTCTCGGGTAGAGCATCGATCCCGGAACTGTATGTTCATTGGCCACTTTCAGATTGGCTATCCGCCCATTTTCGTCCTGCACACGGTACTCGGTCATGCCGCCGTTTGACGAAAAACCCAAACGTGCCAAAGCGTACGGCCAAGCCAGTAGAATCGGGCCGATGACCCGTTTCCTTTGGCACGTTCCCGCCAGAAATTTCTCTGCAGTGGCTTCAATCTGGCTCAAAGCTGAGCCGTTGACCGCTATCAACTCTCCTCGCGGTGCGGCTATCTCTGGCGCCGCGTCGATGAATTGAACGGAACGTCCAACGCTCACGAATCTCAGCGGTAGCACCGCGATCGCATCATTCGGGATCAGCCGTGTGTGCCCATTGCAGGGAAGTGCCAATAAACGCATCGCTGACAACAGAAAGGCTTCGACAGAGCTCTCTGAGGCATATTGCCGGGTTTCACCAATACAGTCGTCAATCACGGCCTTTTCGACCTGTCGAAAACTGGGATCGGTCGGCAGGGCAGTTTCTAAAATTTGGTTCAGGTCTTCCGTGAGCGACATGTTTCACGATGCGCATAGCCACTCGTCAATGTCCAGATTGGGCTCAGGGCGACTAAAAAGGCCCGCAAAAACATGCGGGCCTTGTTGTTAGTTTCCGGGTCAGATTCTACTGCGGAATTTCGCCTTCCAGCCCCTCAACGTAGAAATTCATGCCCGCCAGCGTACCGTCATCGGCGGTCTCGCCTTCGGCCAGCCAGTCACTGCCGTCCTGCTTTTTCAGCGGGCCAGTAAAGGGGTGGTATTCACCGGCTGCCATCGCGGCTTTCAGCGCCAGTGCTTCTTCTTTAACATCAGCCGGAACGGCGTCCGAAATCTCACCAATTGCTACCATGCCTTCCCGGATGCCATCCCATGTGTTGGCACTTTCCCATGTTCCGTCCATCACGGCCTGGGTCCGCGCGATGTAGTAGGGAGCCCAATCGTCGATGATTGAAGACACACGCGGGAAGGGTGCGTATTCGCTCATGTCGGAGGCTTGGCCAAAGGTGACAACGTTTCCTGCCTCTTGCGCGGCTGCCTGCGGTGCAGTCGAGTCAGTGTGCTGCAGGATCACGTCCGCGCCCTGTTCGATCAGAACTGTGGCGGCGTCAGCTTCTTTCGCAGGATCGAACCAAGTGTAGGCCCAGACGATCTTGAACTCGACATCCGGATTCACCTTCTTGGCGTGGATATAGGCTGAGTTGATACCACGGATCACTTCAGGGATCGGGTAGGACCCGATGTAGCCGATGATATTCGATTCCGTCATTTTACCGGCGATGTGGCCTTGGACTGCGCGACCTTCATAAAAACGGGCCGAGTAGACCGAGACGTTGTCGGCGGTCTTGTAGCCGGTTGCGTGCTCGAATTTCACATCCGGGAATTTCTTCGCGACATTGATGGTCGGATCCATGTAGCCGAACGAGGTGGTGAAGATCAGGTCCGCTCCTTCCAGCGCCATCTGGGTCATCACGCGTTCTGCATCTGGGCCCTCAGGCACCGACTCGACGAACACGGTTTCGACCTTGTCGCCAAAGTGCTCTTCCACGGCCAGACGGCCCTTGTTGTGCTCATAGGTCCAGCCGCCATCGCCCACTGGGCCGACATAGACGAAGCCGACTTTGGTCTTGTCTTGGGCCACGGCCCCCGAGGCCAGACCCAGCGCCATTGCGGCGCTTGCCAAAAGTGTAGTGAATTTCATGTGTTACTCCCCAAGTTGGTTCAGTGGGCCCCGCTTAGTGCGAGGCATGGAAGGTCCGGCCCAATGCGGCAGGTGCGCTGCTCTTGTCGGCCGAAAGGATCACAAGCACAAGGATCGTGATGATGTAGGGCGACATTGCCAGATACTCGACAGGAATGGCAACGCCCGCTGCCTGCAAATTAAGCTGCAACACAGTGATGCCGCCGAACAAATAGGCGCCCAGCAAGACACGCCATGGTTTCCAGCTGGCAAAAACCACCAGCGCCAAGGCAATCCAGCCGACACCGGCAGTCATGCCCTCGGTCCACTGCGGCACGCGGATCAGGCTGATGTAGGCGCCGCCCAAGCCAGCGCAAGCACCACCAAACAGGATCGCCATGATGCGAATCTTGATGACCTTGTAGCCCAGCGCATGCGCCGCATCGTGGTTCTCGCCAACGGCGCGCAATATCAGGCCGATGCGTGTGTATTTCAGCGTGGCCCAGACGGCGGCCGTCAGGGCAATTCCGACATAGAGGATCGGGTCGTGCTGAAACAGGATTGGTCCAATAACAGGGATATCGCTGATCACCGGGATATGGATTTCACCCATGCTGGGCGGCTTGATTCCTACGTAGCTCTGCCCCATCAGCGCGCTGAACCCGAGGCCGAACAAAGTTAGGGCCAGGCCACTGGCAACTTGATTGGCCAGCGCCACCTGCGTCAGCAGCACAAACAACAGCGATAGCACCGCGCCACCGATTGCTGCCGCAATAAAGCCCAGCCAGGGCGAACCGGTCTCGACCGAGATTGCGAAGCCGCTGATTGCGCCCACGATCATCATGCCCTCGACACCGAGGTTCAGGACGCCTGCTTTTTCGACCACCAATTCTCCGATTGCGGCCAACAAAAGTGGGGTTGCGGCCACCATTAGCGAGGCGACCAGAAGGACGGGGTTAATTTCACCAAGGTCCATATCACGCTACCTCGCTACGGGCCGCACGGATGCGGTAGTTTGTCAGAAGATCGAATGCCAGCAGGAAGAACAGAAGCATCCCCTGGAATACCTGAATGGCTGCGGCGGGCAGACCCAGCTGAGATTGGGCGATTTCACCGCCAATATAAGTCAACGCCATCAGGCCTCCGGCCAGCAGGATGCCCACCGGATGCAAACGGCCAAGGAAAGCCACGATGATCGCGGTAAAGCCGTAACCGACGTTGAAGTCGATGCTGACCACGCCAGCAGGGCCCGAGACTTCGAACATCCCCGCAAGACCGGCCAGCGCGCCGGCCAGACCCAGACAGAACAGGATCAGACGAGCAGGGTTTACACCTGCGAACTTTGCCGCACGCGGGGCCTCACCTGTCAGGCGGATGTGGAAGCCCAGCATGTGCCGGTTCAGCAAGACATATGCAAGGATAACAGCGATCAGGGCAGTGACTACGCCCCAGTGCATGCCTGAACCCGCAATCAGTTCGGCATTATACGCGCTGTCGTAGGATTGCAGATTGCGCGAACCCGGAAAGCCGAACCCTTCGGGATTCTTCAGCAGGCCTAGCGAGACCGAGGCCAGCATCTGTTCGGCCACATAGACCAACATCAGCGACACAAGGATTTCATTGGTACCGAAGCGCACTTTCAGGAAGGCTGGGATCATTGCCCATAGCCAGCCGCCAAACGCGCCTGCAATCACCATGATCGGAAAGATGTAGAATGCATCCAGCGGATAGAATGCCAGACCAGCACCCGCACCGAAAATGGCCCCCATAATGTACTGACCCTCGGCCCCGATATTCCAGATACCTGCGCGGAAGCCTAAAGACAGGCCGATAGCGATCAAAACCAGGGGCGCGCCCTTAACCAGCAATTGCGGTCGATAATAGAAGGCGAACTCGCCAAACAGGGGTTCCCAGAAAATGGTTCCAATAGCCTCGACCGGGTTTTTGCCCAGAATGGCGAACAGGATGCCACCAAAAACCATCGTCGCCAGGACCGCGACCAGAGGGGTGGCATAAGACCACGCCTTGGACGGCTGAGGCCGTTTCTCCAACACAATCATTTGCTCATACCCCCGCGTTTCTCTTTTCTTTTAACTGTTTAGACATGGGCCACCTCCATGCCATGCGCGCCGCCCATCATCAGGCCGATCTCATCGACCGTCAGACCCGTAGTTTCACGCGGGGCGCTTAGTCGTCCTTCGTTCAAGGCGGCAAAGCTATCTGAGATTTCCATCAGTTCATCGAGGTCTTGCGAGATACAGATGACCGCAGTTCCCTTGGCCGCCAGATCCAGAATGGCCTGCCGGATCGAGGCCGCCGCCGCTGCATCCACGCCCCAAGTCGGCTGGTTCACGACCAGAACATCCGGGTTTTGCAGCACTTCGCGACCAATCACGAACTTCTGCAGGTTCCCGCCCGACAGCGACCGGGCGGCATTCTCAGGACCCGGCGTACGCACGTCAAAGGCGCTGATGATCTTTTCGGCAAAGCTCTTGGTCTCGGACCACTTCAGAAAGCCGTTGTTCTCCAGCCCCTCGCGGACCGACCCGGTCAGCAGAGCGTTTTCGGTTAGGCTCATATCAGGGGCAGCCGCGTGGCCCAGCCGTTCTTCGGGCGCGGTCAAAACGCCCAGCTTACGCCGCGCGGTCGGGCCGAGTTTGCCGATGGGTTGACCGTTGAATTTGATCGCATCTGCGGTGGTCGGAATTTCGCCAGAAAGCACACCCAGCAATTCATCCTGACCGTTCCCCGCGACACCCCCGATCCCCAGAACCTCGCCCTTGCGGACGGTCATGTGGACGTTGCGAAGCGCGGTTCCGAATTCCGACGGCGACGGCACTGACAATCCGCTGACATCCAGCGCAACGTCACCGAATTCCCGGCCGGAACGTTCAGGTGTCTGCAGGGTTGACCCCACCATCATCTCAGCCATATCGCGCGCTGAGGTTTCGGCTGGTACACATTCGCCCACATTCTTACCCAGCCGTAGAATCGTGGCGTGGTCGCATAGCGTTCGAATCTCTTCCAGCTTGTGCGAGATATACAGGATCGATGTCCCTTCCGAGCGCAATTTGTTCAGCGTTTCGAAAAGGATTTCAACCTCTTGCGGCGTCAGAACCGAGGTCGGCTCGTCCATGATCAGCAACTTTGGGTCCTGCAGTAAGCAGCGGATGATTTCGACCCGCTGACGCTCACCTGCAGACAGATCGCCAACTGTGCGGAAGGGGTCCAAGGGCAGGCCGTAGGTTTCGGATACTTCGCGGATACGCGAGGCCAGATCACCCATTGGGGGCGGGTTCTCCATCCCCAGAGCGATATTCTCGGCGACGTTCAACGCATCGAACAGCGAAAAATGCTGGAACACCATCGCGATCCCGTCCGCACGGGCGGCGCGCGGTTCAGGCGGTGCATAGGACTGCCCCCGCAGCAGCATCGTGCCGCTGTCGGGTTTCACCAGCCCATAGATCATTTTGACAAGCGTGGATTTGCCTGCGCCGTTCTCGCCCAGCAGCGCGTGAACTTCGCCTTCACCGATGTCAAAGGACACCTGATCATTGGCCACGACGCCGGGATAGGCTTTGGTCAGCCCTTGCAAGCTCAGAAGTGGAGTGGTCACGCGCTCAGGTCCTTCTTCAATTCGTTCTGTCGGGCGGGGCGTAACAGTTGCGCTGCCACGCCAACGGCGATCATCTGCGGGTGTTTGCCCAAGCCCGGATCGCCGATCGGACAGGTGATCCGGCTGATCCGCTCGGGCGGATGCCCAAGGGCTGCAAGTCGCGACCGGAATCGCGCCCATTTCGTAGCCGAGCCGATAAGCCCCGCAAAGAGGAAATTGTGCGAAAGCAGCCGGTTGCACAGTTCCAGATCCAGATTGTGCGAATAGGTCAGCACCAGATGCTCGGCATCGGTTGGCGCGTGGCGAACCAGCTCGGCGGGTTTTGCGGTCGGAACCGGGGTTACACCGGTTGGAACCACATCGGGAAACCGCTCGGGTCCGGTATCGACCCAGGTGATTGCCAGATCGGGTAGGGGGGACAAAACGTCCACCAGCGCCCGGCCTACATGGCCTGCGCCCCAGATCCACAGATTACGCGTCGGTTTGTGAACGGGTTCGACCATCCAACCTTCGATCAGTTGGGGCTCGGGCGCGACACCCTGTCCTCGCGCTGCCGCCAGCCGACGTTTGACCGATAGCGGCATCTCTCCGCCCGAGGCCGAACGCGCGATGACGGTATCGTCCAGTGCATTCAGCGCTTCATGATCAAATACTTCACTCAGCAATGAAACTGCACCGCCGCAGCATTGCCCCATGTCGGGGCCAAGAGCGTGATGCGTTAGTCGGGTGGCGGTGGTTTGGGATCGCGCAGCTTCAGTTGCCTGATACTCCAACGTGCCTCCACCGATGGTGCCACTTTGCCCGTCCTTCCAGACTAGCATCGCGGCCCCCACTTCACGTGGAGACGACCCTTTGATGCCGGCGATGACCACCCGGACCACTGTTCCGTGGGTTTTGACCGCCTCCCTCAAAGCCTCCAAGTCAAATCCCATCAGATGCCTCCCTTCATCTTTTGGACGCCGCGCCAAACCTCTTCAGCCGTGGCTGGTGCATCAAGAGCGGGGTAGGCCTCTCCACAGGCCGCGACCGCATTCGACAGGGCCAGCCATGCTGAAATACCCAGCATGAACGGCGGTTCGCCCACCGCTTTCGAACGATAGATCGTGTCCTCACGGTTTTCGGCATTCCAGAGTGCGACGTTGAATACGTCGGGTCGATCTGAGCAGGCGGGGATCTTATAGGTCGAGGGTGCGTGTGTGCGCAGGTTGCCCGTGCCGTCCCAGACCAGTTCCTCGGTCGTTAGCCAGCCCGCGCCTTGCACATAACCTCCTTCGACCTGCCCGATATCCAACGCCGGGTTCAACGAAGCACCGGCATCATGCAGGATATCGGTGCGCAGAATGCGGTTCTCACCAGTCAGAGTGTCGACGGCCACTTCGGTGACCGACGCTCCGTAGGCGAAGTAGAAGAACGGACGGCCTCGTCCGGCGATCCGGTCCCATTCGATCTTGGGTGTCTTGTAGAAACCGGTCGCCGACAGGCTGATCCGACCCTGATAGACCAGCGCCGCAGCTTCAGCGAAGGTGTAGCGTTCTGCGCCAACCGAAATATGGCCATCAGAGAAGGTTACAGTCGACGGATCGGCCTGATGCCGCTCGGCCAGATAGTCCGCCATTCGATCGCGGATCGTATCGCAGGCCGCCTTCACGGCCATACCATTCAGGTCACTGCCCGAGGATGCTGCCGTGGCCGAAGTGTTCGGTACCTTGGCCGTGTCTGTGGCGGTGATTTTGACCATCTCCAGCGGGATGCCAAAGCGCGAAGCCGCCACCTGTGCCACCTTCTGGAACAGACCCTGACCCATCTCGGTGCCGCCGTGGTTCAGATGGACCGAGCCATCCTGATACACATGCACCAAAGCGCCTGCCTGATTCAGGTGGGTCAGCGTGAAGGAAATCCCGAACTTGACCGGAGAAAAGGCAATGCCCTTCTTGATCACGCTGTTCTCGGCGTTCCATTTCGCAATGGCGGCCTTGCGCGTTTCGTAATCGCTGGATTTCAGTAGCGCCTGAGTCATCCCGTGTAATTCGAAATCGCTGACCTCCATTCCGTAGGGCGTGGTATTGCCGCTAGCGGGCAGAGGGCGCACGGGGGCGTCCCCGGTTTCGACCGCGCCGCGGCTTGTTAGGTCCTCATGCGGGTCGGGATGACCCAAAGGCTTCTCGGACGGCGTGATCTCGGCAATCGCATGGGCCGGTTCGTAATAGTTTCGGCGGCGCAGTTCCACCGGGTCCAGACCCAGCTCATACGCGGCGTGGTCCATCACGCGTTCGATGCCAACCATGCCCTGCGGGCCGCCGAAGCCGCGATAAGCGGTGGCGGATTGGGTGTTGGTCTTCAGCCGGTGGCTTTCGATCCGTGCATTTGGCAACAGATAGGCATTGTCCGAATGCAGCATCGCGCGGTCGGCGACGGGCAGGGACAGATCCTGCGCCCAACCGCAGATGGCGTGGTGTAAGAACGAAACGCCCTGAATGTGGCCATTCTCATCGAACCCAGCCTTGTAGGAAATCCGGAAGGCGTGGCGTTTGCCGGTGATGATCATGTCATCGTCGCGGTCATAGCGCATCTTGCAGGCCTTGCCGGTTGCACGTGCGGCTATAGCACAAGCCACAGCCAAAGCGTTGCCCTGGCTTTCCTTACCGCCAAAACCTCCGCCCATACGGCGGGTTTCAACGCGGACCGCGTGCATCGGAACGCCCAAAGCGTCCGCCACCTTGTGCTGGATCTCGGTCGGGTGCTGGGTCGAGCTGTGCACTAGCATATCCGCGCCTTCATTCGGCACGGCCAGCGCCGCCTGACCTTCGAGATAGAAATGTTCCTGCCCGCCAAGTTCGAAAGACCCTTCGATCACGTGTGTCGCGCCAGAGATAGCCGCATCTGCATCACCCTTGGCGTAAACGCGCGGGCCGTCCTCGAACCGGCTGTCGGCGGCCAGAGCCTCTTCGACCGTCAGGATTGGCGTTTCCTCGGCATAGTCGATCTTGCCCAGACGTGCGGCCTTGCGGGCGGCCAGATGGCTGGTGGCGATGACCAGAAACACCGGCTGGCCGATATAGTGGACTGTTCCGTCCGACAGCAGCGGTTCATCATGGATCGAAGGCGATACGTCGTTGGCGAAGGGCAGATCATCCGCAGCCATAACCATCACGACGCCCTCGGCAGCCTTCACCGCAGACAGGTCCATTGCGGTGATCTTGCCTTTGGCAATCGGGCTGAGGCCAAAAGCCAGATGCAAACTGTCCCTGGGTATCGGGATATCGTCCACATACCGCGCGGTTCCTGAAACGTGCAGCGGTGCTGCGTCGTGGGGGAGGGGTGTGGTCACGCTCATGCCGATACCTCCAGCACATTGGTCACTTCGCTCTGATCTTCCAAGAAGTATCTTTCGAGCATCGCTTTGGCGGTTTCCAGTCGATAGGTGGCCGAGGCGCGCATGTCCGTGAGTGGTGAATAATCGTCGGCAAAGGCAGGCAGCGCGGCGTCAATCGTCTCGCGCGCCCAAGGTTTACCGACCAATGCGGCCTCGACATGGGTTGCCCGTTTCGGGATGCCGGCCATGCCGCCGAACGCGATGCGCGCCTGCGTGACGATGCCGCCCGAGACGGTGATGTTGAAACACCCGCAGACGGCCGAGATGTCCTGATCGAACCGCTTGCTGAGTTTATAGGCCTTCAGGCGATCCAGCTGACGGGGGAAACTGACAGCTTCGACGAATTCACCGGGAACGCGGTCCTGTTTGCCATAGTCGATAAAGAACTCTTCCAGCGGAAGGGACCGGCGGGTGTCGCCTTTGCGCAGATGAAGGGTTGCGTCCAGAGCAATCAGCGCAGGCGGGTTGTCACCAATGGGCGAGCCATTGGCGATGTTGCCGCCCACCGTTGCAGCATGGCGCACCTGAACACTGGCATAGCGACGGATCATTTCGGCGTAAGAGGGGTGAAGATCGGCCAGAGCCTCACCCATCCGATTCATGTCGACCATTGCGCCAAAGCGAATTTCATCGTCGGTGATGGTGATTTGTTTGAGATCATCGCAACGGTTGAGGAAGATTACTGGATCCAGGTCGCGCAGTTGCTTTGTCACCCACAGGCCGACATCTGTTGCTCCGGCAACCAGCGTGGCATCCGGGTTTTCAACATATACAGCTGCCAGTTCATCGGAAGATTCAGGCAGCATGCGCGACGCAGCAGAAGATGCGAGTGACTTGTCTTTGACCCAGACTGGCACGGGACGGTCCTCGACCGCTTTCGCGGCGCGAATAATCGGTGCATAGCCAGTGCAGCGGCACAGGTTTCCGGCAAGCTGGGTGTCATGATCCGTGGCGCCCGTCGCATGACTGGCGACCATCGACATGACAAAACCCGGAGTGCAAAAACCGCATTGCGAACCGTGCAGGTCAACCATTGCCTGTTGAACGGGATGTGCTTCGCCATCCGGGCCGCTTGCCCCTTCGACTGTACGAACCGCTTTGCCATGCAGCTGGGGCAAGAACAGGATGCAGGAGTTCAGAGCTTTTGCACCGTCTTCGTCCGTCACCATGACCGTGCACGCGCCGCAATCGCCTTCGTTGCAGCCTTCTTTGGTGCCTGTCAGACCGCGATCTTCACGCAGCCAGTCCAGTAGGGTGGCCGTCGGATCGACATCCGGCAGCTCCACTGTCTCTCCGTTCAGAAGAAACGTGATGTTCATTCGAGAAACCCGTCGCGTTACCCGGTTGCGCCCGTTCGGCCCTCCTTCGATGCGACGTAGAAAGAGTGGCGGGCGGTAGCTTGCCGTCAGATGTTAGAAACAGCGTACCTTATCTGGCAAGAAAAACTGCCTATATGATACACCATTGCACCCGAGCGGCCCATGATTGTCGTGTATGTGTGAAGCTTAATAAATTGAAAATAAACACTTTTTGGGAAGGTGTGCGTTCCTGCGCCCGAAGCACCTTCTGAAAAAGCCGAATAATCACCGATGATTTTTTCGGCATTCGATGGTGCCGGTTCCCGCTTTTGCAACGTCGCTGGCTGAGATAGCTTAGCCTGCATGAGCAGTTCCCCCCGATTCATTCACCTCCGCGTTCACACTGAATATTCGTTGCTGGAAGGTGCCGTGCGGCTGAAGAAGCTGCCGGACCTGTGCCAGAAGATGGAGATGCCCGCCGTCGCAGTGACGGATACCAATTCAATGTTCTCGGCCTTAGAGTTTTCGGTCACCGCCAGCGGGGCGGGTGTGCAACCGATCATGGGCTGTCAGGTCGATCTCAGTTACGTTCAGGCGCAGCCGGGAGAAAAGCCAAAATCACCCGCGCCGCTGGTGCTGCTGGCACAATCCGAGGTGGGATATGAGAATCTGATGAAGCTCAGTTCCTGCCTGTATGTAGACAAAAGCGGGCAGTTGCCGCAGGTCACTTTGGACGAATTGGCGGAACGATCAGATGATTTGATCTGCTTAACCGGCGGTCCAGACGGGCCCGTAGGGTTGCTGTTACAGCAAGGTCAGCGCCCTGCTGCCGAGGCTTTGGTGGATCGTTTGTCCGCGATTTTCCCGGATCGCCTTTATGTTGAGTTGCAGCGTCACCCAGGCGAAGGAGGCCAACCTGAGGCCGAGCGCTTGACCGAGCGCGGTCATGTCGAGATGGCCTATGAAAAGAACTTGCCGCTGGTGGCCACCAATGACGTCTATTTTCCGACTTCGGACATGTACGAGGCCCACGACGCGCTGATCTGTATCGCCGAGGGGGCTTATGTCGACCAGCAGGACGGTCGCCGACGTCTGACCGCGCAGCACTATTTCAAGTCTCAGCAGGAGATGGTGACGCTGTTCGCCGATCTGCCCGAAGCCGTCGAGAATACGGTTGAAATCGCGCAACGCTGCGCCTTCATGGCCTATCGCCGCGACCCGATCCTGCCGAAGTTTGCAGATGATGAGGTCGCCGAACTGCGTCGCATCGCCAACGAGGGTCTGCAAAAACGTCTGGCCGTGATCCCGCACGCCGTGACACCTGAAGAATATCAGGAACGACTGGATTTCGAACTTGGCATCATCGAAGGGATGGGCTTCCCCGGCTATTTCCTGATCGTTGCCGACTTTATCCAATGGGCCAAGGATCATGACATTCCGGTGGGTCCGGGGCGAGGCTCGGGTGCGGGATCACTGGTGGCTTATGCGTTGACGATTACCGACCTTGATCCGCTGCGGTATTCGCTTCTGTTTGAACGGTTTCTGAACCCCGAGCGGGTTTCTATGCCCGACTTCGATATCGACTTCTGCATGGATCGCCGCGAAGAGGTTATCCGCTACGTGCAGCAGAAATACGGGCGCGACAAAGTGGGGCAGATCATCACCTTCGGTGCCTTGCTGTCGAAGGCGGCTGTGCGCGATATTGGGCGTGTATTGCAGATGCCATACGGACAGGTTGATCGCCTGTCCAAGATGATCCCGGTCGAAGGCGTCAAACCCGTTTCCATCGAAAAGGCGCTGAAGGATGAGCCGCGCCTGCGGGAAGAGGCACGCAATGAAGAGGTCGTGGACCGTCTGCTCACATATGGCCAGCAAGTCGAGGGGCTGCTGCGCAACGCCTCGACACACGCTGCCGGCGTGGTGATCGGAGATCGGCCGCTGGATGCACTGGTTCCAATATACCAGGACCCGCGTTCGGACATGCCTGCGACCCAATTCAACATGAAATGGGTTGAACAGGCCGGGCTTGTAAAGTTCGATTTTCTGGGTCTGAAAACACTGACCGTGATCCAGAACGCGATGGATTTGATCTTTAAGTCAGGGCGTGACCTTCACATAGCTCCCGATGGCACGGAACTCTATGAACCCGCCGAAGGGGCAATAAATCAGATCAACGCCATCCCGCTGGATGACGAGGCGACGTACAAACTCTATTCGGCGGCCAAGACGGTGGCGGTGTTCCAGGTTGAATCCTCTGGCATGATGGATGCGCTCAAGCGGATGAAGCCGGATTGTATCGAGGACATCATCGCCCTCGTCGCGCTTTATCGACCCGGCCCAATGGAGAACATCCCCAAGTTCTGCGAGGTCAAGAACAAGCTTAGCGAACGCGACACGCTGCACCCGTCCATCGACCATATCTTGGATGAGACACAGGGCATCATCGTCTATCAGGAACAGGTGATGCAGATCGCGCAGGAAATGGCGGGTTACAGCCTTGGGGGCGCGGACTTGCTGCGCCGCGCGATGGGTAAGAAAATTCAGGAGGCGATGGATGCAGAGCGGCCCAAGTTCCTCAAAGGTGCTGCCGAAAACAATGTGGATGAGGCCAAGGCGACCGAAGTCTGGAACCTGCTGGACAAGTTCGCCAACTATGGCTTCAACAAATCCCACGCCGCCGCCTATGCGGTGGTCAGCTATCAAACCGGCTGGCTAAAGGCGAACCACCCGGTCGAGTTCATGGCAGGTGTCATGAACTGCGATATCCATCTGACCGACAAGCTCGCGATCTATTTTGAGGAAGTCCGCAAGGGGCTGCAGCTGCCCTATGTTCCGCCGTGCGTAAATCGATCCCAAGCGACCTTTGATGTGGCCGATGGGCATTTGGTCTATGCGCTGGGCGCGCTCAAGAACGTAGGCGTCGAGGCAATGAATCTTGTGGTTGAGGGGCGTGGCGAAAAGCCTTTCGTAAACCTGTTCGACTTCGCCCGCCGTGTTGACCTGAAGAAGGTCGGCAAACGCCCGCTTGAGATGCTGGCTCGCGCCGGTGCCTTTGACGAGCTCGATAAAAATCGTCGCCGTGTGTTTGAAAGCCTTGATCCGTTGGTTCAGTATTCGGCGGCGATTCACGAGCAGAAGAATTCCAACCAAGTTTCCCTGTTTGGCGAGGCAGGCGATGACCTGCCCGAACCGCGTCTGTCCCCTTCGCCTGATTGGCTACCTGCCGAACGCCTAAGCGAGGAATTCAAGGCCATCGGATTCTACCTGTCTGGCCATCCGCTGGATGACTATATGCCGGCCCTGAAGCGCAAACAGGTGCTGACACTGGACCAGGTGACTGAAAAGGCGCGCTCTGGACCATTTATCGCTAAGATGGCCGGAGTCGTTGCAGGTCGGCAGGAAAGGAAATCAGCGCGTGGCAATCGGTTTGCTTTTGCGCAGCTCTCTGATCCGACTGGGGCATTCGAGGTCACGTTATTCTCGGAAACACTGGAGAAATCCCGAGAGTTTCTGGAAACCGGCGCACAGGTGGTACTGACGGCCGAAGCGACCATGGAGGCCGATCAGCTGAAACTGCTGGGCCGTTCCGTTGGTCCGGTTGATACAGTTGTGGCCGATGCGGGTGCGACGGGTTTGCGTGTGTTTGTCGAGGATTCGAAGGTTTTGCCGAACATGGCCACGGTACTGGAAGGCGCAGAGGCTTCAGCCAAAAGGGTGGCCAAGGGACCTGTTTATGTTTGCCTATTCGATCCCGGACTGCCAGGCGAGGTCGAGATGGATCTGGGCCGGGAATTTCCGATCAACCCAGAAATCAAAGGCGCGCTGAAATCGCTCGAGGGGATATCGGAGATCGAAGAAATCTGATCCCGAACCGTAATGTTGCCACACGCGATGGACCCCGCTAGGCTGGGTGAACATCCTCAAAGGTCATTTCACAGGAGGGTTCCGAAATGGCAAGTTCAGGCAATGTTTTCAGGATATTTACACTCGCCGCGGCATGTTCACTGGCATTGGCCACCGCGGTACATGCAGACGACAAAAAGAAGAAAAACACTCTTACCGGGGCCTTGGTCGGCGCGGGCGTTGGCGCGCTGGTCGGCGATGGTAAAGGGGCTGCGGTCGGTGGGGTGGCCGGTGCGATTATCGGACATAACTGGAAGTGAAGCTGATGCAGTCAATTCTCGTAAAATCTACTTTCTGTGCCACGCTCTTTGTCGTACCCACATTCGCGCTGGCTGACGATTCAGCAGAGCAGATGGTACAGGATGCCTTGCCTGTGATGCACTACACATGTGCGTCGATCGCAGAGGAGGCTGATGGCGACGAAGAATTTGTCGTGGCCGTTGTTGGAAAAATGACGGCCCTGTCACTCTATAACCGCCAGATCAATATCGAAGATCATGCGGCCACTGACGAGGAAAAGACCCAACTGCGCGAAGCCTTCATTGCTGCTCTGTCAGAGGGTTGTGCCGCCGACAAGAATGCCCTTCTGGGCGGTGTGGTCGATAACGCGGTGAAGTCGACGCTGGGGTTGTAACCCCTCAGTAATGCGGCGGGCGTTCGTCGCCGAACACAACGCCGCCTGAGCCTTCCTGCGCGCGTTCCGCCTCGCGTTGCAACAGCATCTCGACGCGGCGGGTCAGGCGGTCGATCTCGTTCTGTTGGTTTGTGACGACCGAGTTCAGCTCTTCGACCGTGCGGGTCAGATGGGCGATCTGCTCTTCCAGATGCTGCATGGGGCTCTCCTTATAGGCGTCTCATAGCGACCCTGTGACGCCCTGGCCAGAGAAACCCCGCCTTGCCCCGAAACAGACCATGGGATAGACCGCGCGCGGAACACTAAATCCCAAGGACGCCCCACATGGCCAAGCCCAAGAAACAGCCCCGCCCCAAGGCCGTAACGCCGAAAGGGTTCCGTGACTATTTCGGCGAGGAAGTCACGCAGCGCACCGAGATGCTGCGGACGATTGCAGGCGTCTATCATCGTTACGGGTTCGATGCCTTGGAGAGCAGCGCGGTTGAAACGGTTGAGGCGTTGGGCAAGTTCCTGCCCGACGTGGACCGCCCGAACGAGGGCGTATTTGCATGGCAGGAATTTGACGAAGGCGGCAATGGCGACTGGATGGCGCTGCGCTATGACCTGACTGCGCCTCTGGCCCGTGTCTATGCGCAGCACCGCAACGATCTGCCGACGCCTTATCGCCGCTATGCGATGGGTCCGGTCTGGCGGAACGAGAAGCCGGGGCCGGGGCGGTATCGCCAGTTTTATCAGTGCGATGCGGATACGGTGGGCACGGCCTCAATGGCTGCGGATGCCGAGATTTGCGCCATGCTGTCGGACACGCTGGAAACCGTTGGAATCCCGCGCGGTGACTATCTGGTGCGGGTCAACAACCGTAAGGTTCTGAATGGCGTGCTCGAAGCGATGGGTTTGGGTGAAGACGCCGCCGCCCGAGATAACGTTCTGCGCACGATCGACAAGTTCGACAAGGTGGGCGAGGCTGGTGTGCGTGAGCTTTTGACCAACGGCCGATTGGATGCCTCTGGCGCTTTTATCGATGGTGTTGGTCTTAGCGGTGATCAGGCCGAGCCGGTGATTGCCTTCCTGACTTCTAAAGCTGCAGATACCGCTGGAACGCTGGCCAACCTGCGCGCGGCTGTGGGTGACAGCAAGATCGGTGCGGACGGGATCGCTGAGTTGGAGCAGATTGGTGCGCTGCTGGATGCAGGCGGGTATGGTTCGGACCGGATCGAGATTGATCCTTCGGTCGTGCGTGGCCTCGGCTATTACACCGGGCCGGTCTATGAGGCCGAACTGACCTTCGAAATATACGACGAGAAGGGTCGCAAGCGGCAATTCGGGTCGGTCTCGGGTGGTGGTCGCTATGATGATCTGGTCAAGCGGTTTACCGGACAGGAAGTACCCGCGACCGGCATCTCCATCGGTGTTGACCGATTATTGGCCGCTTTGCGTGAAAAGGGGCGGATCGCGGCGCAGGCCACCGGCCCAGTGGTTGTGACCGTGATGGACCGCGATCGCATGGCGGACTATCAGGCGATGGTGGCAGAACTGCGCAATGCCGGTATCCGAGCCGAGGTCTACTTGGGCAACCCCAAGAACTTTGGCAACCAACTGAAATATGCGGACAAGCGGAACTCTCCAATTGCGGTGATCGAAGGCGGTGACGAAAAGGCAAATGGGATCGTGCAGATCAAGGACCTGATTCTTGGCGCCAAGATTGCCGAGAGCGCCACGCTTGAGGAATGGAAAGAACGGCCCAGCCAGTTCGAAGTGCCCCGCGGCGATCTGGTCGCTAAGGTGCGCGAGATTCTGGACAATCAGGACTGACCCATGCCGAACCGTTCCCAAATACAGGCCCGCGCCGCCATGATGCGTGTCCGGTTCGAGGCGGCGGGCGCGCAGGTGGTTGATACGCCTCTGCTGCAGCCAGCCGGGACGCTGTTGGACCTCTATGGAGAAGATATCCGCGCCCGTGCTTACGTGACCTCGGACGCGCTGCGGGGTGAGCAGATGCTGCGCCCGGATTTCACCCTGCCGGTGGTACAGATGCACATGTCCGATGGGGCTGAACCAGCAAGATACACCTATTCCGGCGAAGTGTTCCGCCGTCAGGAACACGATCCGGATCGTGCTAATGAGTATATCCAAGTCGGCTACGAAGTATTTGATCGCGAAGACCCCGCCGGAGCCGATGCCGAGGTATTTTCGTTATTTGCCCTGCAATTGCGCGGGCTGCCCTTGCGGGCAGCGACAGGTGATATCGGTATTCTGATCGCCGCTGTTGAGGGTCTCAAGACCACTAGTCGTCGTAAGGCTGCACTGATGCGGCATCTCTGGCGGCCTCGCCGGTTCCGCGTTTTGCTGGACCGATATGCCGGACGCAAAGCAAGTCTCGAGGGGCGCGATGCTCTGCTTGACGCGGTCGACCCATTGGCGATTGACGTGCCCATGATAGGCAAGCGCCGCACGCCCGAAATTCTCGAACGGATTGATGCCCTGCGCGAAGACCGCGCTGCGCCGCCGATCTCGGACAATGAACTGGCCGGTTTGGAGACGCTGCTTAATGTGCGCGAAACCATGCCTTTCGCGCTGGAACAACTGCGTGACATTGCGGTTGATCTGCCACAGATCACATCTGCTTTGGATCGTTTGGAAGCTCGTATCGCAGCCCTGCAGGCGCGTGGCGTGGATGTGGATACACTGGATTTTGAGGCGTCTTATGGCAGGACCTCGATGGAGTATTACGACGGGTTTGTATTCGGCTTTTACGCCGAAGGCCGCCCTGATCTGCCACCGGTTGCGACCGGCGGGCGCTATGATGCGCTGACCAGGCAATTGGGTGGTGGGGCCGAGATTCCGGCAATTGGCGGCGTGATCCGCCCGGACCTGATGCTCGAAATCGAGGAGGCTGCGCAATGAGCCTGAAACTCGGTGTGCCCTCGAAGGGCCGGTTGATGGACAAGACCTTTGCATGGTTTGAAAAGCGCGGCATTACACTGTCGCGCAGCGGATCAGACCGGGAATACGCGGGCAAGGTTGATGGGATTGGTGGCGTCTCGCTGATCCTATTGTCTGCAGGAGAGATTCCGCGCGAGCTGGCGGCGGGACGCATTCATTTGGGCGTGACCGGCATCGATCTTGTGCATGAAAAGCTGCCACGCTGGGAACAGCAGGTGGAAGAGGTTGCACCTTTGGGGTTCGGCAAGGCGGACCTTATCATTGCAACCCCAGCCTGCTGGGTCGACGTGGACACTCTGGATGATCTGGATGCGGCGGCGGCGGGTTTTCGTAGGGCGCATGGCCACCGGCTGCGGATCGCTACCAAGTACCACCGTCTGGTCCGCGAATTCCTGACCGAAGCGGGAGTGGCCGATTACACGCTGGTCGACAGCCAGGGCGCAACCGAGGGGACGGTGGTGAATGAGACAGCCGAGGCGATTGCCGATATCACCTCGACCGGGGAAACACTGCGGGCGAACCACCTGAAAATCCTGTCGGATGGGTTGATCCTGCAATCGCAGGCCACGCTGTGGCGCAGCCGCGTGGCCAAATACGATGCGGCTGAAAAGACGGCTTTGAATGAGCTGTTGGACAGGTTGGCCTAAAGCACCCCAATTTCCGCTAATGCGCGGTTCAGATCGTCGGGCAGGGCATCGTCCTGCTCGCGATTTTTAGGCAAGTCGGCAGGGGTGTCCTGAGGCTTGAGATACCGCCAGCCCTGGAATGGACGCTTCAGGGCGTTCTGCGTTCTGTGTACTTCGGGGTCCAGGACGATGGCGCAGCGGCGGATGCCATCCTCGCCTCGGACTTCATCCAGCCGCAGGATGCGCTGGCGGCACTGGACCACACCTTTGATCACCCAATAGATCGACCCGCCATTCAGAATTTCAGCGTCGCGCTTGGGCCACATGCGGGTGACGTGGCGCGGGTATCCGTCCTCATAGAGTGGTTTGCGGCTGTCTTGCCACGCCATCAGCGTGTCGACGCTTTCTGACCCAACCGAAAGTTTGATGAGGTTTACGTACTTATCCACAGCTTTCCCACAGAGTCGTCCCAAGGGTGATCCCTATATTGTAGCCCTCATGCGCTTGTCATCAAGGTGTTGTGGTTTAGATGTGATCTGGGCTAATCTGAATGCCTCTTTCAGCACAGGGAATCACCAATGAGCCGCTTTGCCGCCCCCATCGCCGAGCAGATCTGGGATATGAAATACCGCTTTAAACAGGCGGATGGTACGCCCATCGATCAGACAGTCGAGGACAGCTGGCGGCGCATAGCTCGTGATCTGGCGCGTGTGGAAGAAGACCCGGCGCATTGGGAAGAAAAATTCTATGAGGCGCTAGAGGATTTCAAATACCTTCCTGCTGGCCGCATCACCGCCGGGGCGGGCACCGCGCGACAGGTAACCCTGTTCAACTGCTTTGTGATGGGGACGATCCCCGACAGCATGGGCGGTATCTTCGACATGCTGAAAGAGGCCGCGCTGACCATGCAGCAGGGCGGGGGGATCGGTTACGATTTCTCAACCATCCGTCCGCGCGGCGCGGATGTGAAAGGGGTCGCAGCGGATGCCTCGGGCCCGCTAAGCTTTATGGACGTCTGGGACGCCATGTGCCGCACGATCATGTCTGCAGGCTCGCGTCGTGGTGCGATGATGGCGACCATGCGCTGCGACCATCCGGATATCGAACAGTTCATCACCGCGAAATCCGACCCGGCGCGTTTGCGCATGTTCAACATGTCGGTTCTGGTCACCGATCCATTCATGGAGGCCGTCAAGGCCGATGGACCGTGGGATCTGGTATTTGACGGAAAGGTCTATCACACCGTTCAGGCGCGCGATCTTTGGAACAAGATCATGCAGGCCACCTATGATTATGCCGAGCCGGGCGTGATCTTTATCGACCGGATCAATCAGGCGAACAATCTGAATTACGTCGAGACGATCTCGGCGACCAACCCGTGCGGAGAACAACCTCTACCGCCTTATGGTGCCTGTCTGCTTGGTTCGATCAATCTGGCACGGTTGGTTGCCGAGCCGTTCGAGGATGCCGCGCATCTGGACGAGGAGGCCTTGCAAGAGCTGGTGGCCACCGCCGTTCGCATGATGGACAACGTGGTGGACGCGTCGAAATTCCCGCTGGCCGAACAAGAAGCCGAGGCGCAGGACAAGCGCCGCATCGGGCTGGGCGTGACTGGTCTGGCCGATGCGCTGTTGATGTTGGGTCTGCGCTACGGCTCGGACGAGGCGGCGCGTCAGACCGAACGCTGGTTGCACGCGATCGCGCGCGCCGCGTATCTGGCGTCGGTCGATTTGGCGAGGGAAAAGGGCGCTTTCCCACTGTTTGACGCCGAGAAATATCTGGCCAGCGGCACCATGCAACAGATGGATGACGATGTGCGCGACGCAATCCGCGAACACGGCATCCGCAACGCGCTGCTGACCTCAATCGCGCCGACGGGTACGATTTCGCTGTATGCGGGCAACGTGTCTTCGGGGATCGAGCCGGTTTTTGCCTATGCCTACACGCGCAAGGTGCTGCAAAAGGACGGTTCGCGCACCGAAGAAGAGGTTGTGGACTATGCGGTGCAGATGTGGCGCGACAAGTTTGGTGACGCCGAATTGCCCGAGTATTTCGTGAATGCGCAAACACTAAGCCCGTCCGATCACGTAAAAATGCAGGCGTCGGCGCAAAAATGGATCGATAGTTCGATATCGAAGACGATCAACTGTCCCGAAGATATCAGCTTTGACGCCTTCAAAGACGTCTATATGCAGGCCTGGGATCAGGGATGCAAAGGCTGCACTACCTATAGGCCAAACGATGTGACCGGCTCGGTTCTGAGCGTATCGGAAAGCGACGACAAAGCGCCAGGTGAAAGCGCGGATGCCCCGCATGAGGTTGACGGGGGCGAGGTCGTTTATATGTCCGAACCGCTTGATCGCCCACAATCGCTGGAAGGGTCGACTTACAAGCTGAAATGGCCGGACAGCGAGCACGCAATCTATCTGACAATTAACGATATCGTCATTGGCGGACGCCGTCGTCCCTTCGAGGTGTTCATTAACTCGAAGAATATGGAGCATTATGCTTGGACGCTGGCTTTGACCCGGATGATATCGGCCGTGTTCCGACGCGGTGGCGATGTGTCCTTTGTGGTCGAGGAACTGAAAGCTGTGTTCGACCCGCGAGGCGGGGCCTGGGTCAAAGGCAAGTACATTCCGTCCATCCTGGCCGCGATTGGCGGCGTGATCGAGCAACACATGGTCAATATCGGCTTCCTTGAGGGCGAAGGCATGGGCCTGAAGTCCGATCCTCAGGCGCAGGTGGTCAACATGGACGCCCCACGTGGCAAGGCTTGCCCATCCTGTGGTCAGTTCGACATGGTGATGATCGAAGGCTGCATGACCTGCCGCAGCTGCGGTCATTCTAAGTGTGGCTGATTTGGCAGAAGAGGAATTGATGTGGTGCGTCAGGTGACACAGCCATTCCGGCCACTAGATGACCTTTTCTCGTGTCTTAGTAACGCAAAATTCGTTGCGACCTGATCCTAAAAGACTGGATGTGTTTCAGTCTTTTAGAAGGGCCCAGCTCTCGACACCTAGCCCCACTGCTACACGGTATAAGTTATCGACAGAGATGTTTTGCTCGGAACGTTCTACTGCACTTAAATAAGTACGGTTTAACCCTGCTTCTTCTGCCAGTCGCTCTTGAGACCAGCCCCGCTCGGCCCGAAGCTTGCGCATGTTTCGGGCGACAGTGTCTCTAAGAGGGCTTTTCGGCGTTCTTTTCACACACAATTCTATTGAGCAACGCCGGTTTTAACTCTACCTGTTTTAACATACATTCGTAGTTGTGTTACGCCGAGAGGGTGCATTTGTGAAAACACTTATCCAATCTTGTTGCAGAGCAATGAGCTCTGCTCGTCTTTGGCCCACAATCTCTTCTGTGGTCCTTGTTTTTGGCCTCTGCCCGATCCAGGCATTTTCAGATACAAAACTGCAACCACTGACATCAAAACCTGAGCGTAAGGCGACCTCATATTCGGTCTTGGATGTCAGCCCGGGTGATATGGCTTTTGAAGCGACGGAAACGATTCTTGCACGCTTCGGTCAACCACTTGTCGATGAACTGGTAACTCTTAATGTGCGTAGTTCGAATGGGCGTGAATTCCGATATGAGTATGCTCAACGGATGCTGTCACCATGGGTAACGCCAGTTTTGCGCTTGGGGCAGGAACCATATGAAGAAGTGACACTGTTTCTGGCAACCGGGGTTCTCGAAGGGCGGGTCTTGGAAGTGCAGCGAACCATCGTTGCAGTTGGAAATGATCGTCCGTCAGCAGAAGCTGTGTTTGTCCAAGTCAAAGAGATTTTCGGCCCACCGTCTTATGAGAAGTTGGATAGCTTTGAATCTCATCTCATCTATCTGCATAGCTCGGATGGGTTTATTTCAAGTTTGCAAGCTCTAGACGCTCAGATTGTCGCCCAATCTGGTATGGGTAATCTTCGCTCGTCGACTGGTGTGGCTGGCGGTCAGTTTGACAACGAAACACCTTGCGTCACAGCGATCGGTCAACCTGCAATCTATCAGTTCAAGTCACCACGCACTGATGATCCACTGGCTGGTTGCTATCTCGTGTTCCATGTGCAGGTGCAGACTGCAGGCGGAAAAACCACCGTTCGCATCGACTTAGTCGACTATGCGCTGGTTCGATTGAATCGCGACGAAACGGATCGCCAAATCTTGGAAGCACTCGAAAAACCACAGTCAGAAAGCAAAATCAAACTATGACGGCAAGAACAAAAGCCCCTATGCAGGACTTGGAGAGCAGGTTTGCATCCGTTTTTGCGATCAAGGCTGCAAGCAAGGTGTTCGATCCAGATGATCCCGTTTTGAACGCTTCGGAAATGCGCGCTGCCTGGAGTGCATTGAACGACGCAGTTCCTGCCGTGGTGGCTCATTGTCAGTGCTTTAGTACGAAGCCAGAAGATGACGATCAATCAGAGATGATTTCATTGTGGGATTTCATGAGCGGTCGGGAAGTGCTGATAAGCGCGAACAAGCGCGGCGGCTACGATCTGAGTGTTCGATCTGAGCATGGGGAATGGTCCGAAACCCGGTTATCGTTGGATGTTTTGTTGTTGAAGTTGCTAGCGCTGGATTATTTGCCCGAGCAATTTCGTGCTTTCTCCTGTTAGGCGCCGATGAGGTGGGTCGATGACGATCTGGTACACGGCCGATACTCATTTTGGCCACGAGAACATTCTTCGTTTCTGCAATCGTCCGTTCTCATCCGTCTCCCAGATGGATGCGACCCTATTGGATAACATGTGGAAACTGGTCAAACCTGACGATCACCTGTGGATTTTGGGTGATTTTGCTTTTGGTGCAAAGGCGAAAGACAGCGCTTATGTCGAGGCAATCTTCAATCAACTGCCGGGTGCAGAGCGACATCTGGTGATCGGGAACCACGATTTGGAGCCAACACTGGAGTTACCCTGGGAATCCGTTTCAAACTACAAGGAACTTCGAGACGGCCCGCAAAAACAGTTAAATACACTCTGCCACTATCCGATGATCACATGGAACCACGCCCGTAGAGGAGCGTTGCAACTTTTTGGCCATGTCCACGACAACTGGCATGGCTCGCGGAACTCGGTGAATGTTGGCGTTGATGTCTGGGGTTTCAAACCTGTTTCGTTCGATGATGTCGCACGCCGGGCGAAAAAATTGCCGGAAAATAGGCATTGGGCGGACGCGGAACCAAGACCTGCTTAGTTTTACCGGGGCACGTAAGTTTTTCCATTTAACAAAGAATACCGAGATCTGCGCGGCGTAACACATTGTTTTGCAAAATAATCGGCGGAAAAGGGCTTTGCGAGCTAGTTCTTGACCAACCTCCAATTCGAAGCATTAGAACCTGGGCTTCTGGCATCCGTAACATCCTGGTAAGTGACCTCCCGATTTCGTTGGGAAGAATTCAAATTTTTATTCTTTTTGAAAATGGTATGAAAATTAGCAGAGATAGCGTTCTTCTCGCTTTGTTTCTTACCCCCTCAAAACAAACAACCATGGATCTCCCGATCCTCAAGCGTGGTACAGAAACGGACGTTGGGGTGGCGTCGGTTTCCTGCGGATGGTGTGCATCCTTGGTGTGGCGGCCGACTTACTAACCAACCACAAGAGTTAAGTCGGCCGCCTAAAGCTGTACGGCAGGCGCATTATCACTTGGTACATGGCTTAAGAACTATATTAGCCGCAGCCGAAATGGAGGCTACGGCTAAATCTATGCTATCGGATTGGGCGCACCATCGATCTGTTTTGAAACGTGATGTAAGTTACTCTCCGTCCCGAATACAACTTCCGTGATCTTCCAGGTTTTCGGAACCGTGAGTAGACAACTCGTACTTCATCGTCGGGAAATGAAGAGTCAGCGTCCAGACTTCATTTGATGCGATGTGGATAAACGTCACACCATCAAGACCATGCGCAACCGTGGCTGCCCCATCTATATCATGGAACAAGACGTGTGCTTCGGAACCGCCTTCCGTTTGCGAAATGAAAATTTGATCCCCGGTAATGATTGAAGTGCACGTAAAATGTGCTTCGCTTGCAACTGCACCAGAAGCCATGAAGCTGCTCGCGAGAAGAATTGCTCTTACTAACATGTTTTTCCTCTTTTCTGCTAGGGTGTTTGGGCGAAGACGTGCGCAGAAGTCGCCGCAATATCTGATCCTGACATGAAGATAATCGTAGAGTGCCTAGGGCTTTCCGAAGCGCACGCAAACGCGCAAACCCGGTGCGTTGTCGTGCGCCGAAATCACGGCTCCGTGTCGTAACGCGACGGCTTTAACGAGTGCAAGACCGAGACCGTTGCCAGCCTCACTTCGGAAACCGTCAACGCGATAAAAGGCGTCAAAGATTTTCTCGAGTTGATGTCCTGGAACTCCGAACCCATTGTCTGACACCTCAAGGTCAACCGTCTCAGTCGTGGCTTTGACGGATACCCTTATCCAAGCTTCCGGCGGACAATATTTGATAGAGTTGTTTATGAGGTTGACCAGCAGCTGCTTGAGCATTTGCTCATCGCCTCGAACAAGAATTGTATCCGCATTAAAGTCGGCCGTTATATTTTGCTGCTGATCTTCGGCCACCGGTGAAAATGTCTCGACCACATCAGCCACCAAAGCGCTCAAGTTCACTGTCGAGAACTTTTTCCTGTACGCCCCGGCTTCAATTCTGGAAATCCTCAAAATGGTGTCAAAAACGGCGGAGAGCCGCTTCAACTCCTTTTCAAGTTCGTAGAGCTTAGGGCGTGGGTCACCACCATAGTCAAGTTCACTATACACCTGTTGTAGTGCTAAAAACCCATGTGAAAGGGGCGTTTTCAAGTCATGAGCGATCGTGACCGCAGTCGTTTGCGTACTGATCATCAGGCTGGACAACCTGTCTAGATGTCGGTTCATCAAACGCGATACTCTGTCAATCTGATCATTCACTTTAGAGACCGGAAGGCGGATTTCGGTATTGCCCTTGGACACCATGTCCAAAGTTCGTTCGATCCACTTAAGCTTTCGATAGGTCTGGGAGCTCACGTAATATCCAAGCCCCAAAACTGTTGCTGTTGTGGCAATAGTCAGCAACAACAAGCCCTCCCATAGCGTGGTCAAAGCCTGATTTAGCGAGGCCATACTGCGCGCGACCACAGTTCTGAAACCAAGGTGATCGGAGACTTTCAGTAAGTAGATCGGTTGTCCGCCGCTGATCTCAACAAAGTCGGGATCAACTTCGTGCCAGCCATTTTCTCTGGGGATAACAGATATCGATCCTGCCAATACGGAATTGTGCTTGTCAAACAAGGCAACCATATGCAGCCCCGTGCGGCTAGGGCTATTCAGGTGATCCACTGCGCGCTGTAAAGCATCCGTGCCACCCTCAAGCAATATCTCGTGAAGTAATAGCTCCTCTTCCAGGATTTGCTGCTCAAGGTTCGCGCGTAATGTGTCTTTTAATGCCAGATAAGCCGTATAGCCGAACAGCGCCGAAATTATCCAAACCACAAGTGCAGCGTAACATGCTGTTCGAAAAGGCGCGCCGGAAAATATGCTAGCGCGGTCCATGGAGGCTGTACCCAACATTTCGGATTGTATGCAAAAGACCAGAATCAAACGGCTTGTCGATCTTTGCTCTGAGGCGGCTGATATATGTTTCAATTACCGTCGAGTTCGGGTCAAAATTATAGTCCCAAACCTGTTCAAGGATCATGTTTCTTGTAACAATCCGATCTGTGTTGCGCATCAGAAGTTCAAGCAAAGCGAACTCCTTTGGCTTCAAATCAATCGTTTGGCCTTGTCGCTTAACGGTGCGCTTCAAAAGATCCATTGAAAGATCCTCGATGCGCAACTCTGTTGCCTCTACCTTGTCAGTTCGCCGTTTCAACACGCTCTGCAAACGTGCCAGAAGCTCCGAGAAGTGAAATGGCTTTACCAGGTAGTCATCGGCTCCCTCGGTCAAACCTTCGACCCGATCATCCACATCACCAATCGAAGTAAGGAACAACACTGGAGTTTGGTTTCTCGCCGCACGAAGCGCCTTCAACAGCGAGAGTCCGTCCATCCCAGGTAACACTCGATCCAGAATGACCGCTTCACATTGGTTGTAAAGGCAGTAAGAGAGAGCATCGCGCCCATCTTCGAACCATTCTGTGTTGAAACCATTGGCGCGAAGGCCAGAGATCACGAACTCAGCGGTCTTCTTGTCGTCTTCTGCAACTAGTATCTTCATTGTCCGGCTTTCCGTCCCGTTGCATCGGGCTAAACGCAATACTAAAGCAAACAGGCCCGGCATATGCGGTTCAGGCACAATAATGCGCCTGAACCTGGTTCTCGAGGGGGTCTAGATTAGAGACTTAGAGTCTCTTCAACGGCTTTAACTTGCAGTCGAGCAAGCCCAAGGTTCGCCACCTTTTTATCCAGTGCGACGTACACAAAGATGTTTGGGTTCTTTTCCAACGGCCTGATCAAATGAAACTGTTTTCCAAGCGTGATTAGTATGTCTTCAATAACGTCGTTGAGTTTCAACGCGTCGATTGCTTGGAGTTTGGCGCGAACAACTTCGACGTTGGCAGCGCCTGCCGTTTCAAGATCGAACTTTGCGCCGCCTTCAGTGGCGAGCGTAAGGCCAGTATCACTGTCCACTAGGCAAGCACCAACAAGCCCTTTGATTTCACTCAGTTTGGATATGTCCAAAGACATCATTTTCTCCTTCATTTCTTTAAGTTTGGCAGCCCGTCCGACGACAGAGTTGCCCGCTTGCGGCTCAGATTCATGGTTGGCAGGGAAGTTTGCTGGAATTGAAATGGTGTATTTCCGGATCAGTCCAAACCTCTCACCAAAGTTGGTTACGGTAGACACGACGTTTCCTTTGTGTTTCGCCATCGGATTGCTCATTTCTCACCTAGACTCCGGAAAACATGGACGACGAAAGTTGCGATGAAACCGGCGAGCTTGGCTGGTCAAGCAACGTAGAGGTGGCAATCACCTCTGAAGGAAAACGATCGTCATAACGTGATCGTTTTGCGGATCGTTGCCTTATGCCCCTAGTTTGCCGAAGCAGGTCTTCGATCAGAACTTCGCTAATCTGTGGAAGGCTTTTTTGCCTTTTTACTTGGCCAAACTTTGGAATAGGAACTGTTTCTGCAAACTCAGACTGAGATAAATGCTTAGTGAGGTTTGGTTTTATGCGAGGCCAAATTGCGCGCGCGGATTTCAGCATCACGGCTTGTTCTATCGACGTTTGATCAGCAAGACCCCAAACGGATTCGATTGAGTTGCTGCTTTCTAATACCATCCAAAGGAGCGCGCATTCGTATCCAATGTGTATCAAGACACAAAAAACCAAACCCAACATTTCACCCTCGACTCATACAGACCAGTAGATGAGTGAAGAGGCGACATTTAGTTTAAGTGAAATATTCAGATTCTTTAAAAGTTTGTAATAATCATCTTTTGAACATTCTATATAACAGAAGAACTAAAAAGTGCTTTGAAAATTTATTGCGTAGCATATTGTTTTTACATTATTTTGAGGCTGTTCGCGCTATCATCAAAAAACTGGATTACGTTGCGTAAACACTTTGTCGGTGCGATCTTTGGCTAAATGTTTCTCGCTAGATGATGGTGTTTTCGCTCTAACTCAGATCTCAAAAATAGAAGACTATTTTTTTGAGGATTGACTTCGCGAAAGTCCTCCAGCGCAAAAAAAGAAAGTGGCGACCTTTTCCTCCTAGTGTCCGAGTTCAGAAAAGGTCGCCAAGAGAGCTGACAGAAGCCAAGAGTGAGTGGCATTTCCAATGCCAGTGTTTCCCGGTTCGGGTGGGCTAACGATCTGTCAGCGTCTCTGTATGTGGCCACAACACCACCAGCCCTAATTTCCAAGTGAAGTTGTCATGAAGTATTCAGAAAGCTTAATTATGTGAAATACACTCCCAGGGAGTCGCCAAAAGACTGAGCGAGGAGAAAGACTCATCTTGCAAAGTCCGCCAGTTTCGAAACAACCAAGAATCTTCTGTGCGTCAGCCAACTCGTTAAACTAGTCGAATCACTCAATCCAATTGAGAACCGCTGTGGCGCAGATCAATCGTTTGTCGTGATCCAGGATTAGCGTGGCTGTACGGTTTCTCAAGACCAATACAACTAGGGAAGAGCCATCCCATTTAAGCTTTGGGTAAACTCTTGGAAAGCGCGTGCTTCTCGGCATTTCAAAACCGGCAGCACTGTTTCTGCAAAGTTCCCTTTGCTTGACTTCAATTCCGGAAACAGCCTGAAAAGTTCTTCTCGCGTTTCATCAGACATGTAGTTGATAGTTAAGTCTCCGGGAAAAAATGACTCAGACCAAACGCCTTCGACTTTGACCAATTCATGCTTGTCAAAAAGGATATGTATGTACTCAACACCGTTTTTCGGGCGTTCCTGTCTTATTGTTTCCTTATTCACGAGACCCTTAGCCGGAGCGAGCATGACGGAGTATTCGTGAAGTAACTCAAGGATGGGAGACGAGACCGCGATGCGATGTTGCGGAGAAACCAAAAGCTTTCTTAGCGGAAGGTTGTTTCCTAGACTTCCCGGTCGAAAGCCGATCGGGCAGTGGTCTCGATTCTGTTCTAGCTCCCGGAGTGTAAGCTGACGCCTGCCAATCCAACGCATTGTCTTGATACCTTCAGCGGTTACGACCTCATCACCTGGCACAAGCGTTTCAATGAGTCTTCTGCCGTTGGGAGTTTCGATCAAGGAACCTCCGGTGAAACAAACAAAGGATGGAAGTGTGTCAAAATCTGCAGGTGGAGCGGTGACGATAGAGTTGTTGGTGTCTTCAATGGTATCGCCGACCTGCGCTTGCCCAGATATCACAACTATGTACTGAGGATCGCTGAACTGCAGGAGCGTGAAGGTTACCGGATTGCCATTGATGTTGCCCGTGTAGGTTTCAAACACTTGGAAATCCGTTGTGTCACCTTGGAAACCGGGAACAGCGCTCACATCAAGCTGTGGGCTGCCGTCAGAATCTGGATCCTCCAAAGTATTGTCGTTGTCAACAACTGCCACTTGGAAGGATGCTAGAATTGTAACGTCCACATTGCTCAATGGATCTTCATCTATCTCAAGGATCGTTACAAACTTCATTATTTTGAGTCTCCTTGAAGAGAGGTTCCATCTGGATCAACGGGATGCTGACGACCCAAAAAACACTGGTGACAGCATCCCGCTACGGCACATCTCATCGTGCCGACGCGCACCACTGGGTAAAATTCGAGGATTGTTACGCGTGTTTGGAACTGTCCGGCTTTTTCTTTTCAGGACCTTTTCCCGTTCTTTACAAAAATGACGATTTTCAGAACCACTGGTTTGTGGAGGCGGCGGTTTTCACCGCCGCCTCCCGACTGGGCGAAGGGGGAGTTCACCCAGACGTTGCCCTCAGACCGCAACCGAAATCGAAGCGGGGTGTCGCTGCAGTTCTCAGTTTCCGGCACGAGGGGTCTAAAACCGGAAGCGAGAAAGTGAGTGACGTGCTGCAGCGACGCACTGTCTAAATCTGAGTTGTGGAGGGAAAATTAAGGGGAATAATCTGAATTCAGGACCATTTTTTATCTATCGTTCAAAAAAACAAATCGAGAGTTTTGTAAATTCAATAAGGTGTATAGATTGAGGCCTTTGACTTACAACAAAGTAATTAAAATGAAAAGTTTAGGTAATTTTTATAGAGTAATAGGGACAGAGTATCACCAGCAACTTGATCTATGGCAGATACGTTCGATGGGATAATGATTCCCAAGAAAACCTCCTAAAAAGAAGTTGAGGCCGTGCTTGTTTATGCGGCCTCAGCAACAGGAATTAAACTAGAGCCAAAGATAATTTGTCGTGAAAGTTATCGAAATTTTCAAATTTAACGCAGTGAGTTCAACCAGTCTCAAAGATAACGACACCGGAACCATCAAATCAGCGATATTGATGAAGATTATGGGGACTGTTGCATTAATGGCTGAAGCTGTGTCAGGCGCATCGCCTGGGGCCGAACTATACGCGGTCAAACAGGTTTGAGATGACGTCGATCTCTCCTCGAACACCGGGGTGTTTGTGATAAATGTGGCCGCGTTTGATGGTCTGGATCGTCTCTTTCCCACTCAGTGTTGCCTTCGCGGCTCGCAAGGATCGAAAGCTCTGGCGGTACCCAAGCATGCGCTTCGCCGCCGCATGGTCACTTTCGACCAAATTGTTCCGCCACTTTCGGTAGATATGTCTGATGCTGTCGAAATGCGGGTCGTATCTGTGGTTAATTTCACAGATGACACGCCGTTACGCATGGGCCTTGTCAATCACTAGTGTTGCAGGTCGGTACAGCCGGGCGCGTTCAATCGCCTCTTTCAGAAAGGCTTGGCAGCCTTAGCGTCTTGCCGAGCCGTGAGCTGGAAATCAACCATCTGCCCATTTGCAACGATCGCTCTCCACAAATAGCGCCATTTGCCGCCAACCCGAATGTTGGTCTCGTCCATATGCCAGTCTACGCTGGCCCGGTGTAAGTGCTTCTCGGCGCGTTTGATTAGTTTCGGGCTAAACTTCTGGACCCAGCGGAACACCCCCGAGCGATCAACTTCGATGCCACGTTCGGCCTGCAAATCGACAACATTTTGATACGAAAGTGGATACCGTAGGTAACGACGAACTGCGCAGAGAATGATGTCGCGCGGAAAGCGGTTTAGTTTGAAAGGTGATCTACGCGGCATAGGCAACCTCAAGGAAACAAGAATCCCCAAAAGGCGACGATTAATGCAACAGTCTCGATGCAACACCTACGTTTGATGGGCTCTTGAAACTCTTCTTCTATTTGATCTGCAGAATTTCGGCCAAACCAATATCTCCGTTTCGGCTTCTTGTCATTATTGTAAGTTGCCCGCCCAACTGTCGTCAGGCTTCAGATTTAGACAATGCGCGATGAAGCAAAATACAACCTATTTTGCGATAAGATTACTTAGGTATTGGAATGACAAATACAGATACTTCCGACATAGGTGACACTAAATTCGATCATTGCCTGAGTGGAAACACACTTTTACGCGGAATCTGTCGGAAATTCTCCTTAAGAAACGCCTCATATGCACATGTTGATGAACACAAAAAAGTTGTGTATGGATTCACAACTTACCCGCAGAAATGGGTCAATTATTACATAGGGCACAACCTTGCGGAACTAGATCCTCTTGTCAAACTGGGTGCAAAAACCATAGCTCCAACAGATTGGTCAGTGTACGCAGGCGAACCCGAATATCTAGGCCTATTCAAAGCAGCTGCTCAATTCGACATTGGAACCTCTGGTTTTTCTATTCCCGTAATTGACCCATTCGGAGTCAGAGGTCAGCTTTCTGTAACCGCCGATCATAGAGCTGAAGATTGGCCAGGCTTTGTAGAAAGGATACTTCCTGAACTCCGCCAAAAAGCCCAAGTTCTGCATTTGTTGGCGTTGAATGCCATCGACACTCGCTTGGTGCTACCCTCCGAGCCCCTTTCAGAAAATGAGATGAAAATTCTCAGAATGTTAGCAAGAGGATCTTTGCCTAAAGATATCAGCTCGTTTTTTGACGTGTCTCTTGGCACGGTAAAGCTGTTGTGTGATTCCGTTTTAACTAAGTTAAAAGCCGACAATATAGAACAAGCGATCGGACGTGCAGTCGCTCTTGGCGTATTAGACTGGTCGGAGTTCTTTCCGCACCCTGTTCTGGAAATTGTTGATAAGTCTAGCCAGTTGTCACTGGGCGGCATCGTTCGTTGGAAAGAGGCAGTTCACGAAGCAATTTCAATTAGCGATGGCCGTCAATTACCAAATCTGAACGGTTTCAGTCCAACTTCGATAGTAAGGCTCTCCGAGAATTTCTGCATCTCAGCAACGGACTTAGTAAGCGCTTTGGGAATCCGCGAGGATCAAGAAATCTTATCCCGTCAGTTGTGAGCCCGCAGCCCACCGCGAAATAACTATTCAAGGTATTGCCAAGTTGTTTAGGCTGAGTGATCTGGCTATGTCGCGCTTATGAACATTCCGACGAATTGGACGCACCTGAAGGGTTTTTGCTTTCCGCGTGCGTTCCGTAGTCCGGAAGATGCAGAGAACCTGATGACCCAGCTTAGACAGGCAGGGCGGCAATCCTAGCGTTGGGCAATATGCACGGCTGGGGTCTTGCTTCTGCTGTCAGCTAAGACGGATTTGCAAAGTCTTGGATTGAATGTCAGTCTGGTCTGACTTTGGTAGTACGACTAGCTCCCGTTCGAATTTGTTCAACGCAAATAACGATTGCGGAGTTTTTCCAGGTCCTCGTCCGTCAGTCCAAGCCCTTCGTGCAAGTAGTTGTCCACTGAGCCATAGGTTTCGTTCACGCTCTTGTAGAAATTGTCTAAGTACTCCATTCGAACGCCCAAGGATGGCCAAACAGCTTCTGGGGGCATGCTGGTGCCGTGTTCAGCATTAACTTGGTTGGCGATCTTCACAGACGCATTATCGGCATCTTTGAGGACATTGCTCATCATGAAATCAGCTTCTATGTCCTCTCGCGTGACACCCAGGGCGCTGAGAATCAAGGCGGTCGCAGCTCCGGTTCTGTCTTTCCCACCCGAGCAATGGTAAAGCACTGCCTCGCCCTCCGGCTGGTTAATCAAAACGTCGAACAAGCCCCGCAGCTCAGCGGTATAGTCAGTCGGGATGTATCCAAAGGCGTCGAAGAAAAGCCCGTCGGTATCTGCTTCTGTTGCAGTCCCAGATTTGATGGCCTGACGCATATCTTCGATCATCTGAGCTTCTTCTTCCATAACTGGGAAGTTGTAGCGTGCCGGACCTTGTCCCTCAGGCCACAGCAACAGACCTTTGTTCACTTCCAAAGTGGTTCTAAGATCAACTATGGAAGTCACTCCGAGATCCTCGACGAGGGCCATGCCTTCCGTCCCCATGTCATCGATTTCACCTGAACGAATGAGCTGGTCCGTGCGTACCGTTCGACCATCCGCAGTCTTGAGACCACCAAGATCCCTTGTGTTTGCTACGCCTTCAATGGGGATGGCGCGGTCTTCAGAAGCCGATGCATCGATGAAGGCTCCACCACAGAAAAGAGCGGCAGTTAGAATCAACGTTCGTACGATAGTCATTTGCTTGCTCCTCTTAAGTGATCATTAGATCCGTTCTCCGTTGGGCGGAGACTTTCGGTCGACGAAGCAACGGTGTTGATCTGCTCGGGTTTCAAAAATTGAACCTTGCGCCGACGAATGGACCGTCAAAGGTCAGATCCGAGATCGGTTGCGAATTTCCGATGTTCCAATCGAGATACCGATAGCCCAACACGAGATCCCAATTGTTAATCCTATAGTTCGCCGCCAGGCTTACTTGGGTTGTCAGGTCGCTGTCTCCGGTGCCGATATCGGCATAGTAGGATAACCCCCAACGGTCAGTGAACTGGCGTGTGCCGCGAAAGCCGATGACGGCATCCCAGTTGTTGATTTTTCCCGAAACACGTTGCGATCTTCCCGCAATTGCAATGTTGACCGTGTTTTCCAAGCTTAAGCTTCGTACTCCGCCCAATATTGAAAACCGCGCATTTTGTGTTTCCATCAGGTCGTACCCGACCGAGCCTGTGAACACTGTGCCCTTTACATCGACGTCTCCGGACACAGGGATGCCGGGGCCAGCGGTTGTAGATTGGTCATTGCCCAAGTTGAGATACAAACCATCAACAAAGACGGAGAGTTTTCCGCGCCGCGCTTCCACCGCACCCATTAGACCAAAGTCCAGGTTGTCCAACATCTCGCTGAAACTGATGTCGATGCTGGTTCCTGTTGTTGTTTCACCACTTAATGCGGGTCCCCAAAGATACAGGTAGCCGGTGAAATCCCATCTCGAACTGTCTGCACCTGCGGATGGGACGTGCCCCAGCCAAAATGCGCAAACCAATGCGGACAATTGCCATTTTTGATCAGCGAAAAAGGTAGTGTTCATTTCCTGAGCCATGTCATTGATCTACGTTGCGACGGGGGCGCAGAGCTCTTTGTCTCTACGCCCGACTGGAATGGTCTATTGCCAACTCATAAAGACGTCGCGCGCTTGCTCACTTTCAGGACGCAGGTTCTCAATGCCTTCGTAAGGAACACCTTTTCCAAGCGGCAGGTGAGGATACTTCTTTATCATCATCTCGTGCCGCTTGATCATGTCTTGAAAGGAAGCCCCAGACCAAAGCGAAGTCCCGATTTGTGGCGCCAATTCCCTTGGATCGCGCAATAGGTTAAACACAGGTGCAGCCGCGCCAGGAACTCCTGGAGGTGCCGTGTGCATCTTGTGGTCTTGTTTAACGACCGAGCGAAGATACGTGCCTTCATAGATGTACACATAGTCTCGGCGACCGTTGCCTTCGCCTTCCAGCAAAAGAGCAGTCTGATCGATGCCGTCGATCACCCGGTCTCGTGGGATAGATCCGGTTGCACCTGCAATGCGTGCAAGCGTGGTGTATAAATCCGAGACGTGAAAAATATCGCCTGCGTAGCTGCCAGCTTCGATTGCCGAAGGCCAGCGAATGAACGCGTCAACCCGGACGCCGCCTTCAAGATGATCCAGCTTGCCACCGCGATACAGCAACTCCTGCATCCCTGAGGTCGGCGAATACTGTTTGAAAATCCCGTTGTCTGCCATGAAGACCACAATGGTATTCTCGGCAATTCCCAGCTCCTCGACTTTGGCCAGCAGTTCGCCAAACCACTCATCGACGACCTCCACCTTGTCCGCCATGAAACCCCCATTTCGCGAGCGTGACTCTTCGGGGTAGACGAAATTGATTGGATACAACGGCCAATAGTTCAGGAAGAAGGGCTCGTCTTGCTCAGCTAAGTTTTCAAGTTGCTCAAGTGCCTGCTGCTGATAGCGTTCGTTCATTTCGTGGTAATGTGCCTGCGTCCATTCTTCGCCTGCTTTGAAATGCACTTCCCGTGCCAAGCCGCCAGCTTCGGCCTCTACACCCGTCACAAGACCAAATGGTGCAAAGTACTGGTCGATCTGAAACGCGTTGGACTGCCCGGCCGGGTAGTAACCGAGCATATTGTTGGCTTCCATTGCCTCACGCGTCATGAGTGAAAGCTGCGCCTGCTGATGAATTGGAAAGGCGGCCCAATCAAACCCCTGATTGTGAGGGTAGGCTTGTTCGATATCGCCTTGGTGCCACTTGCCTACATGTGCGGTATTGTACCCCGCCTCCTTGAGGATTTCCGGCAAGGTGACTTCCTCAGCACCCAGACCTTCGCCCACAAGCGCCACCTTCACTTCCTTAAGGCCGGTACGCACGGGATGGCGGCCGGTCAAAAATGCTGCGCGCGTCGGTGTGCAGGATGGTTCCGTATACATACGCATCAACGACATGCCTTCCGAAGCGAAGTCGTTGATGTTTGGTGTGTTGATTCCGGTCACATAGTTTAACGCTCTGTTGCCCATGATGCCGAAGCTCACATCATCGATCAGAACGTAAAGAATATTGGGTGCTCTGCCTCCATTCGCTTCACGGAGTTCCTGAAGCCTGGCATCAATATCGACATCTTGCGCGTCCCATTGCTCGCCCATTTGAGCCCGCAAAAAGCTAAATTCACCGTCATGAACAATTGGTTCGCTTTGCGCGGCCGCCTGTGCACCAGAAAGTAGCGTAAGAACGGCAATAGCTGATGCGACACCTTTTAAATTAGTCTTCACGGCAAGATCTCCTGTTGGTAGCGACTTCTTTCAGCGCCTCAGCAATCAAGTCGTGGCATTGGGCCGAAAGCGATTGTTCGGATTGATGCGCCAGTTCCGTGAGGCGTTGATACTCTGGCGGAGTGAGAAAGGTCACAACCCTCTCCGAACGAGCATCGGAGATGGGCAGGCGAGGCCGACCCATAGGTGGCTTGGGAACTTGATGTGACACTTGACTCAGTCCCTATCGGATTTGTTTTCTTTTCCGGTAAAGTGTCAGGATGCTGAAATGGACCACATCAAAAATCGGCCAAACTTGTCTCACACTGCAGACAATGCGAGTAAAAACAGTTCACCTGCGATCCGGCTCAACTTGATGCACCCAAATGATCTCGGGGAGATGACACCTTGGGAGATGGATTTTCGTCAATTGGACTCAGGTCCTTTGACAACACAAATTGCCGTTCGTTCAAGTCTAAATGCTTCTGTGTTGAACATCTCGTTAAGCGGTTCCGTACATCAACGCGGTGTTTCACCCGATGGCTGGAGCACATTTGGTATCTCCCGCCGAGGCACAGTCAATTCATGGCAAGGCTGTGATATGGCGCGTGACGCGTTCCTCACATTTGGGAACAACGATGGTTTTGATGGCGTGTCTACGGACAGTTTTTTTGGCAACGTTGTTTCGTTCAACACCCTTCGGTTCGAGAAACTTGCGCAGTCATGCGGATATGCTCTGGCAACCGATGACCCAGCAGTCAGATTGCTGCTTTCCAAAGACAACGCACGCAGAATGGATTGTTTGGAGCGCGAGATTGCGCATTTGTTGGGCAATCCTGAACGGCCCTGGACCGAGGGCGTCGACGAAGCTCTGATGCTTGAAGTGCTGACGATCCTGACAAACAGCGAAGCCCATCAAGACAAGAGTAAGGCTCAAACCAGACGTCGGGCTCTTGGCAGAGCTTTGGAAATAATGAACGACAATTTAGCGTCACCCGTTTCAATCGAAGAACTGTGCGTCCAAAGTGGAGCGTCTCTACGTACTCTCAACCGCGCATTTAAAGAAAACTACGGGCAAGGCCCGAAAGCCTATTATGTCAGGCTGAGATTGGACAGAGTTCGGGAGGCTTTGCTCAAAGAACCTCCTCCTGAGTCTATTGCCGATGCTGCCAACAATCATGGGTTTTGGCACATGGGTCAATTTGCGCGAGATTATCGCCTGTTCTTTGGTGAGTTGCCATCAGAGACACTGAAGAAGAACCACTAATAAACAGGAAGAAACCTACTACATTGAGAATTGCAAAGTCTGATTTCTAAGGTCCGGCTTGGGCTGCGATCCACCAAACATGCAAACTGTGGAGAACGGCAACATAGAGCCCAAACTTCCCAAATTCTGCGCCAAAGACCAATGGCCACTTTTCGGCAGCAGACGGCAGAGGCCAGGCTGTGGCCTCTGCCCTTAAGATCATTGTTTGAAGAATTCAGCGGCAGCGTCACATGACGCTTTGACAGCTTCCGGTTTCCAGTAGAAGTCAACGTGGCTGAACTCATCGAAAGCTCGAACATCTGGGTTGTTCGTCAGCCGATCAATGAAGTTCGTTGAACAGATCGCCGTCGCCGCGCTTGTTCCATAGATGACCATCGTGGGTTGCGTGATCTTATCTGCATAGTGTTCGGCAATGGAAATCAGCGACTGCATAGACTGATCGCCAATGTGTTCGGCGGTGAAGTTCTCGACCTTGCCATGGCCAGCGACGCCATCCTTGCCGTAGTAGTTGTAGGTATCATCTGACATTGGAATGCCCAATGCGTTGAACTCTTCCCGTGTCATGGTGTCGTTCAGGACAATTGGCCAAGTGTAGTCTGCCTCTCCCGTTTCATACATCTTCTGTTTCGAAGCATTGGCCGCCGCGATTGTCTGGTCGGCAATGCCACGATCCCCCCACTGGAATGCATCGGCTGCCATCATGCCGGACACTGTGACGATCTTCTTGATCCGATGATCGGTAACAGCGGCGGAGGAAATGATTGAACCGCCCTGACACACCCCGAGACCATAGATTTCTTCGACGAACGGAAGCGTCCCTAGGTAAGAAACGGCATCCCATGTGTTCTCGATCAGCCGGAACATATAGCGGCTCTTCATATACTCGCCGGGCAATGCGGGGCTGTCACCCATGCCCAGATAGTCGAAGCCAAGATAGATGAAACCACGCGCCGCCATCTCCGGCCCGTAAGTCCCAGGGATTTGCCCCCTCACTTGAGGGAAAGGGCTCGCGCCAACGAGCGTCTTGTACTTCTTGTTCGGATCAAAGCCGTCGGGGAGGTACAGGTCGCCTACCAAATCCACGCCGAAGGATTTGAAGGTCACTTGGTTTTTGCCTGCGTAGAAAGTTTGGGTTGCCATTGTCTTGGTCCTTTCGGGTTGAAGGCGCTTTGCCTTGCAAAAGTAAATCGTTCAGTTTACATATGGGTGAGCGAGGCATTTGTAAACAAGTCTTTTTACTTTTGGGGCGGAATCCGTGAAACGGACTGAAAAAAAACGGAAAGATATCATCGACGCGGCTATCGATGAATTCAAAGAGCAGGGTTTTCTGGGGGCGAAGACCACTTCCATCGCCAAGAAAGCGAACGTATCGAGTCGTACGCTCTACAATCACTTTGAAAGCAAAGAGGCGCTGTTCGACGCGATCTCAGAGATCATGTTGGAGCAAAACTGGAGCATGGAGACGGTGTCCTACAACCCAGATCGAGACTTCGTTGAGCAATTGAAGGACGCACTGTGGCGGTACATCGCGGTCATAACTGATGAGACGGCCATCGGGCTAAATCGCATGGTCTTGTCGGAGCTGATCCGCGACCTTGACCGGTCCCGAAAGTTTTTCACAGAGACCGAAACCCACGATTACCCGATGACACGGTTGATCGGCGAAGCCATGGACGCAGGTGTGATCCGCAAAGCCAATCCGGTTTTTGCGACCAGCCAGCTTCTGGCGCTGGTGAAGAACTTCTTCTTCTGGCCGGAGTTCTTCCTTGGCGAGAACCCGACGCCCAAAGACGTGTTGGACGATTGCATCACGATGTTTTTAACGCACTACAAAGCGGAAGTTTGATCGGTGATCACGAACGGCAAGAAAGCCCGCGTCCTGCCAATTCGTCGATAATTCAGGGAACGTCTGGTGGGGTTCAGCCTACCACTCGTCATTTTCGCACCTTGAAATTCCCAACAAAGATGGTTGCGATGGTTGTGATCGTCGCTACGAAAATCCCGATGCCAGCGATTGTGAAGATCATCGTGAAGACCTTGCCGCCCGGAGTGGTTGGGTAAACGTCCCCGTAGCCAACCGTGGACATCGTGATCACCGAGAAATACGCGGCATCCAGTATGCTCCAACCCTCAACAAGCACGTAAAACGTGCTGCTCACAACAACCAGTGAGGCTGACATGGCCAGGAGATGGAGGGATCGGCCGTCGAAGATTGCTGCCGCCAATGCCCGAAACAGGTTGAAATAGTTAAGCAGGAAGTTACCCATTGCGCCAACGACCTAGGTCGATGTGCGAAGGTAACTCAGTTTCCTGTCCGTCCTTCTCCTGCCTGCTTTTCAACCATTTCCGGATGTCGGCAAAATCGAAATAGATACCGAGAATGCTGGGAAACACAAAGATCACCAGCAGCGTCGAGGCCAGGAGACCAAAGGCCACGGCGGCTACAAGCGGGACGAGAACTTGTGCCTGTGGGCTGGTTTCGAACAGCATCGGCAAGAGGCCCGCAAAGGTGGTGGCAAAGGACAGGATGACCGGTCGAAACCGATGCCGGACGGCTTCCACCGCAGCTGTCAGATAATCGTCCCCTTCGATCTCAGCCTCAAAGAAAGTCAAAAACAGAATGGCGTTGTTCACCACAATCCCAGCGAGGGAGGCAAAGCCGATAAAGCTGGGCATGGAAATATCGAGACCCATCGCATAGTGGCCCAGGATCGTGCCAATCAGCGCGAAGGGGATGCTCAGCATCACCATGAAGGGTAGCGTGTAGCTGTGAAACTGGAAGGCAAGGATCAGGTAAACGCCCACAAGTCCCATGAGCAGGGCACTGGAAATCGAAGACTGTGTTTTTTGCTGCTCTTCTGTCGCGCCGCCGATCCCGATGCGCACGCTGGGATATTGCATTTGCAACTTTGGACCGATTTCGTCAGTGATCAACGCCGAGAGGGCTGTCGAGGTGGTGGCCGAACGGTCAATCTTCCCAATGATGCGGGACACGGCCTGACCGTTCTTGCGGGTGATCTGCGCGTAAGCCCCTGTCAGCTCAATCTCGGCAACAGATGCGAGGGCCATCTGTTGCCCTCCGGCGACTGTGATGGGGAATTGCTCCAGATCCGCCAGCGTTGGTACCGTGTCCCCCAACTCGACGCGCACGCTGATCTCCGAGTTTTGCTGGCGGAAGCTGTCGGTCTCTGTGCCGGAAAAGGCCGCGCGTAGTTGCCCTGCAACCGCTTGTGGCGTCAGACCGCTGACATATCCGAACTCGGTCAGCGAGAGCCGGATCTCTGTGCGGCCTTTTGCGAAATCCTGATACGCCTCGGTCACATCGTCTCGCAGGATCAGCGTTTCCAGCAGGGCATTGCTGGCAGCTTCCAAGGCCTCCAGATCTCGTGAGGTGAGCTCCACATCCAGATCATCCCCACCCGGGCCCGCTGCGATCTGGGTAAAGTTGATCTGCACGATATCCGGCATCGGGCCGGTTGCCTGTTTCCAATGGGTCAGAACTTCATTCGCGCTGATGTTGCGGAGATCACTTTCCAACAGATCTGCAGTGACTGTCGCAGTGTAGGGCCCGTTGTCCTTGACGTCCTGATTGACCGAATACTGCACAAGCACACGCTCAACCAATGGCTGCCCATCTTCTGTGTTGGGCGTGAGTTCTCGGTCGATCTGTTTGAGGCCAGCCATAATCTGGTCAACTGTGTCGCGGGTCCGCTCGATGGGCAGGCCGGAGGACAAAGCAAACCGGACCTCAACGGTATCCCCCTCGGTCTCTGGAAACCCGACCACCTTAACCAAACCGGAAGCCAGAAACCCGATGCTCAGGATCAGGATCGCGAAGACCGTACCCAATGTGGCATAACGCCATCGCAGTAAAGCAGCCGCCGTAGGGATGATGACGCGGTCCCTGATATGATCGAGCCATCTTGGCACAGCCCGCTGGGCGTTTTTCTCAGGATCAGATTGCGTATGGCCCATATGGTTGGGCAGGATGAGAAAGGCCTCCACCAGGCTGGTGATCATGGTCAACAGAAGCACAATCGGGATGACCTGAAGGACCTTGCCGGTCTCTCCAGACAGAAACATCAGGGGCCCAAAGACACAGGCGGTGGTCAGGAACGATGATATGACGCCGGGCATGACCTCCGTCGCGCCTTTGACGGCGGCTTCCTTTGCCCCGAGCTTGCGCCGCCATTTTGCGATGTTGTCGGCAATGACAATGCTGTCATCCATGATGAGGCCAATCGCCATCAGCAATCCGATCAATGAGATGGTGTTGATCGTGACCCCAACCAAGCTCATCAGGAAAATGCCGCCCAGGAAGGAAAACGGCAGCGAGAAGGAAATCCAGATCGCCTCTGACAGGGAAAAGAACAGGCACATGACCAGCACGACCAGCAAGAGGCTTTGAACGGCGTTACTGAGAACAAGGTTGATCCGGGTTTCCACGGTTTCGGTCAGATTGTTCACAACTGAGATGCGAAACGGGTCCGGGAATCGTGCTCTTTCTATGGCGATCCGATCCGCAACCTGCGCAAAGGCTTTGATGGCATCGTCGGTCTTGGTCTTGCTGACCTGAATAATCGCTGCGCGATCTCCATCGATGTAGGATTGCAGTTCAGGCGTCACCTCTGTCAAGTGCACTTGGGCCACGTCCAGCAAGCGCACCATGCCCCCATCCGGGTTTTCCAGCAGGATGAGGTTTTCCAGATCATCAATCGAGCGACGCGCATCGAAATAGCGCAGGGTTACGTCACGCCCGGTGGTGGAAACGGTCCCCAGTGGCGCGCGCAGGCTGCGGGCCTCAACCGCATCGGCAACGTCCTTGGGACTAACTCCAAAACGGCGCAGGGCAAGCTGGTCAAAGGAAATCAGATATTCCGCGTCCGAGATACCGGTGACTTCGGCAGTTGCGATCATAGGCAGGGCCGCAAGATCATCCGCAAAGGCATCCGCGTATTGGATCAGTGCGCCTTGCGTGTCGATCCCCGAAACGGCGATGGACGCGATAACCTCGGTTTGTCCGAGGATCGAAACAGAAGGAAGCTCTGCCTCATCGGGCAGGTCATTGATGCTGGAGACTTCAGAAGAAATATCGTTGTAGAACTGACCAATGTCGCCGCTTTCTGCCATTGTCAGCGTTGCCGTGGCCAGATTTTCCACGGACAGGCATTCAAAGTCTTCCAGATCGTTAACAGCGCCGAGGGCATCATCGAGGACAAGGCAAACCTGTTCATCCACATCGCTGGCCGAGGCACCGGGATATTCGACGGAGACAGCGACTTCGCTCGCCGTGAACTCGGGAAAGCTCTCGCGCTCCATTTGCAGCAGGGATGAGATTCCCACAAAGCAAACCGCCAACAAAACCAGGTTTGCAGCAATCGGGTGATGTGCAAAATACCGGATCATGAGCCCTGACCTGTCCCGGTGTCCAGTGGCTCAAGGAGCATCCCAAGTACGGCGGGCCTTGGGTCGGACAGAACGATCTGATCACCCGGCATCAGCCCTGAAACAACGACAACAAACCCATCCTGTACGGAGCCAGTCTCAATTGAGCGTCGCTCCAGCCGCGACTGATCATCAATGGTATAGACAAAGCTACCATCGCCGTCGGTATGAATGGCGGATCGCGGCAGGCGCAGCGCGGTGACGGGTTCCGGCGCTGATAAGCGCACCTCTACAAACATGCCATTGGTCAATGGCGGGCCACGCCGGTCCGGATCAGGTCCACCGGGGTTCTCGATCCGGACCACCAGCCCAACAGTCCCGGTGGTTGGATCTGCGCTGCCGTCAAAACGGACGAGCTCAGCGGGCCAGACATAATCTTCGCCACCTGTCGACATCACCACCTCTGCGCGCAGGTCAAACCTTTTGAGCAAGGCAAAGGCGTCGGCCAGATTGAGGTCGGGGTTTGCCTCCAGAGGGCGGATACCATCCAGAACGGTAAACAGGTTGCCCAGCATTCGGGTCTGGAATTCCGCTGTGACCTCTGAGGCTGCGGTGGTTTCGAGTGTGGCAAGGGTGTCACCGAGGCGGATGAATTGCCCCGGTGACACCGATTTGGCGACCACGCGTCCTACGAGGGGAGTCTTGACGGACGTGTTCGCCAACGCGCGCTGTGCTTCTTCGATTTCCACAATGCGCGTGTTAATTGTCGCTTCGAGGGATGCGCGTTGTGCCGGCAATAGCCGCAAAGCGTTTTCAAGATTCAGAACCAGCTTTTCCTGCGACAACAGATCCCGGATGGCTGTGTCCACAACGGCCTGCGACGCGCTTCCGCGTTGCAACAAGGTTTCCTGCCGTGACAACTCGGCCTGTCGCACGTCTTTGATCCGACTTTCGAGCGCGATCGAGGCTTTGGTGTTGGCTTCCGTCGCCTCCAACTCATCCAATGCCGCCTGCGCGGTGTCTCGTGCAGCGCTCGCACGGGACAGGCCGATCTCGTAATCGCGCGGGTCAATCCGAATGATCTCCATGCCCGCCCGCAAAACACTGCCAACCGTCAGGTTGTCGTCAACAAAAACCGCGCGCCCCTGTACCTGTGAGATGGCCTGCCAGGTGTCTTCGGCGACAACCCGGCCATACCCGGACGCAGAGGGCACCGCTTCGGTAGGGGCCAGTGTCATGGCGCGCACGACCGTCACGGTCTCCGCCGGAGGTGTCTGGGCCGTTTCGTTCGGACGAGTCATCCACATGAAGGCACCGACGCCAAGCGCGATTGGAGGCAGGAAAAGCAAGGGACGAAGATTCATGGCAGACCATTCCTCATGTCAGACGTGTCGGTGCAGTGTGATCGGCTGTGGTTTCAGGCGACCCCGGCGGCTTGAGCGCGTTCAGCTTTGGATATCCGCGGCTTGAAGGCCGCCATGAGCATTTCTGTGATCAGCGGGATCACGTTGGACATCCCGACCAGTTTTTCTCTGTTCTCCAGCGCGATGAAGGTTTCGCTTAGTTTGCCATCAGGGATCGATACCTGCGCCAATTCAAGAAGCTGGGGCATCATCGGCACAAGAAAAACAAAAGCGTTGATGGTCAGGAAAGCCGTCATCGCCAGTTTGATCCGCATCCACCAGGCGCGTTCGTTGAATCCGAAGAACAGGATCAGGTCGATCAGGATCTTCAGACCCAGACCCGGAAGGATCAGGATGTAGGCACTTTGCAGTTTATAGTCATAGATGAACGCCGCCGTTTCGGGCGTCGGGTGTGCGTTGATCGCGCCAATGACAATGTGAGACAGGATACCGCCCACATACATGATGGTGCCGATCTCGGCGATGAAGGAGAGAAGCTTTTTCATGATATGTTTGCCTGCAACTACGCGTTAACGGAACTCAAACGCCTCAGTGTGAATCTTGCGGCGAGGCACGCCTGCCGCTTTGAGGTCCTTCATGATCCCATCGACCATGGGTTTGGGGCCGCACATGAAGTATTCATAACTGTCCAGTGGATCGGGCAGTTTTTGCTTCATCATATCGACGCGGGCAAAATTGCCTTCATCCGAGAACAACGGCACCAGAGTGACGTTGCCCAACCGTCCAGCGTGGTCCCGAAGCTCATCCAGAAAAATGGCGTCTTGTGCTTCGCGCGCGGCATAAACGAGATGAATCTGACGCTTGTCATCGGGTTGCATCGCACGGATTTTTGACAGGAACGGTGTCAGGCCGATGCCACCTGCCAACCAGATCTGTTTATCCCCCGCATTTGCCGCATCGAAACGGCCATACGGTCCGCGCACCTTTACATCCACACCAGGTTGCAACTCTTCACGGACCTTCCTGGTCCAGTCTCCCAGCACCTTCATGGTAAAGCGCAATCGGTCTTCGCCTGGCGCGCTGGAAATTGTAAAGGGATGGGGTTCGCTCCACCCTTTGCCAGCGATTTCAACAAAGGCGAACTGGCCCGGTTTGAACTCCAGAGACTGACCGGCTGGCTTCAACACAACCTCAGTTGCCCGTTCCAGTGGGTTCACCGCCTCGATGCTGAAGGGAACAGCCGTGCGCCGGTTCATGCCAAACACCGAGTAAAGCATTGAGAGAATGCCCACGATTCCGGCCGCCAGAAGCATAAGGCCAGAGGGGCTGAATTGAGCGACAAAGACGGGCGGGGCTGTGAAGAAGTGGCCAAAGACGAGAATATAGACCATTCCCATGATCTTGTGCGTGGGCCGCCAGAAGGAATAGCGGATCTTTCGGTTCAGTGCGATGAAGAGCCCGATCACCAGAAAGATCAGGCTCAACATGCCAAGTGGGGCCGATGGAACCAGCGCGTTCAAGGCCGGATCAGCGCCCTCAGGCAGGGCTTTTGGGACGCCGAAGAAATGTACCAGCGCAAACAAGGCGGCCAATACGCCGACAATGCGATGCACCTGATACATCCGGTCCAACCCGCCAAACCAGTCCTCGAAAATGGGCGCGCGCGTGGACAGGACGATCGAACATGTCATCAAGAGAAAGGCGATGCCACCCAGAAACGTCGTCCCTGTTGTCCTCGAACTGTGCTCCTCGGGCGCAAAACCCAGATGCAGGACTGCAAATAGCGCAATCAAGCCAATGATCGCAAAAATACCGTGCCGTTTGAGCATGTCATCAACTCCCCCTAACGGTTCAACTCATCAAAGATCGGGATCAAGGGCGGCGCGCAGGGCTACCATCACAGGAAACCCGTCAAGGAACTCTCGCTCTGTCAGGATGGCGTCACCGTTCAGGTCCGCGCGCTGGAAATCGAAATTCATCGACTGACGGTGCTCTGTCTTGCTGATCTCTCCGTTTCCATCCCGGTCGCGGAAGGCAAAGATGATCCTCAGAGCCGTCTCGTAAGCATCGACCCGATCGCGATCTTCAGCAACCGATGCCATGCCGTAATCCCAGGCCAAATACTCTTCGAGAGAGATCTTGCCGCTGTCATCACTGTCCATCGAGACAAACACATCCGTCCCGAAATTGGTGAACTCGCCCATATCGATGAACCCGCGATCTGCACTGTCGACAGAGGCAAAAGCAAGTTCCGCAAGCCTGCGGCCTTCATTCTCGTCTGCTGCGACAGTCATTGGAGTGGCAAAGAACATGCAAAATGACAGGGCGGCCAGTTTTTTGGTCATGGCGAAAGCCTTTCGAATAATCCGACTCAAAGGTATGCTTGACTTGTAATCGCAATACTTGCAGATACAAGAATTGTAAATGCAAAACATATGCAACACTTGTACGCTGCAAGCTTCGGGGTTATTGCCATGATCAGGGGTGCATTCCTGATGACGCAGATCAAAAGTACAAAGCACATTCGGGAAGGGAGTTTCGGCTTCCTGATCCAAACGCTTGCGCGCGACATAGATACGAAAATGAAGCTTGCGCTGCAGGAGGTCGATGTTGACATCAAAATCTTCGCAAACCTGATGTTGTTGGCAGATGAAGACGGCATCAATCAGCGATCACTCGGTCAGAAGCTGAATTTCCCCGAGTACTTTACCAGCCGAAATGTGGACGCGTTGGTCGAAGCAGGGTTTGCAGAGCGTCGCCCTGACCCCAGCAGCCGACGATCGTTTCTGATCTATCTGACGGAAGCCGGCCGCAAGAAGGCGTCGGAACTACCCCGGATCGTGAAACAGGTGAATGACGATGTTCTCGCAGACCTATCTGCAGATGAACGCAAGCAGGTCATTAAACTGCTGCAAAAAACTGCGGGGATTGTGCCGAGAAAAAATGAATGAGCATATAGCTCATTATTCAAACAAGTTCTCGGACGAGTACTCCACTCAGATTGCAAGAGTTTTGCTAGGACATTTTTGAGTTTCGACCAAACGGAGGTATTCGCGTTTTAGCCGAAGTTTCCCAACTATACGCTCAGCCTCCTAAGTCAGTGCGGCAATCTGAACAGGGCTCAAGCAAAAATCGCATGAGAACTAGCATTTCGGGCCTGTTGCCGCCGAATGTACCTGAGCCCGAGGGGAAAATAGCATCAAAGTACAACGATTTGGGTGAGCGGTGCCGACGGCAACAGGTTACACCAACCCAATGAGTCGGGTTGGCAGGTGGCTAGAAACTATTAGGCCGAAGCTGCCTCGCAGGTCCCGTGATCTTCGAAGAGTTCAGATCCATGCACGGAAAGCTGGTAGGTCATATCTTCCGTGTTCAGTGCGAGTGTCCAAACGTCCTCGCCATTGATATGCAGGAATGTCACCCCATTCAGCGCGTGCAAAACCGTGGCATCACCGGAAGTCGCATGAAATACGACATGCCCCATCTCGCCCTCTGCGGGAAGTTCGGCAGTGATCTGTTGACCATCAACTGCGGATACACAAGTGAACACTTTCTGTTCTTTGGCAACTGCAAAATTGGCGATCAGGACTAAGCCTGTAGTGAGTAAGGATACTTTCATTTCCGGTCCCAAGTCTAAGTGTTTGATTAGCTTAAGAGGTGCAACGCCGTGTTCGGCTCGATTCGGTTGTTACCGAGCGTTGGCGACGGAGCTCTGCCCTCTGAAGACGAATGGCATCGGTCTCAGTGAATTGATCGTGGTCACCTGCGCCGACAACATTCGAATGATCGCAATAGTCGGGGATGCTGATACGAATTCTTTGCCCCCGAAGAGGCTTTTTAAGAAACGACCACATATTCATTTGACCAATCCCGAGCTACTTTGAATGTGTCGCGGATATACGTGCCTGTTTTATGGGCACACAGGGGGAACCAGGCTTGGTTTTCGTCAAAACTCTAATGCGGCTTTTTGAGGGTGTTGGTAACTATTTGTTTCCCATTGGAAAATGCGAAAACGCAAAACAATAGCCTTATTTCAATACGTTACGTCAACGTGGCGCAAGACTTTAGGCTTCGCGGCGATCCTAACTAGCGCCAGTATTAAGGCTGCCAGAACACCATTCGACAAACAAGGGCCCACCGCCCGTCAACGCTCCCATTCGCTATCAGTTTGGTCTCCGGTAGCTAATCGCAATTAGCTACCGGCAAACAATGCTGCTCTATCGAGTATAAACCGCAGTCAACTTTGCTGTGGCAATGGTGTGGAAGTGCGTCATAAACCCGATCAAAGCTGGAGTTGCGTCTTCATCAACATCCAGCGTTTCGACATTCAATGCGTGTACACGAAATTCGTAACGGTGAACCTCGCCGGGCGGCGGGCACGCTCCACCAAAGCTCTTTTCACCGAAGTCATTGCGCGCCTGAATTGTGCCTGCAGGCATACCGGTTTCTGTTCCAACCCCGGTGTTCAAAGAGGACACGTCAGCGGGGATGTTGAACGCAACCCAATGCCACCAGCCAGAGCCTGTTGGCGCGTCTGGGTCAAAGCATGTCAGGACAAAACTCTTTGCCCCTTCTGGTGCGCCGTTCCAGGTGAGTTGGGGAGAAAGGTTGTCACCATTTCCGCCAAAGACGTTCAGCTCGTGTTTCTTTCCAAGGCTTTCACCTTCAGCAATGTCAGTGCTGGTCAGCACAAAAGACGGGGTGTTGTTGGGGATGTCTTGTTCTTTTTCACTCATTAGACCATGCCTATTCACTGTCTGTCGGCAATCGCTTTCACGAAGCCAATGTTAAGAATTAGTCCAGCCGCCCGGAGATCCGGGCGACTGGAGCCGTGAGTGGCTTAGCGCGTGTAGACAGCTGTGATTTCAGCTGAACCCAGAGAGTTCGCGCCGGTCATGAAGCCCACCAGAGCAGCGCTGGCATTCTCGTCGAGGCCGAGGCTTTCAACGCCCAGGGCGTGAATGGTGAACTTGTAGCGGTGTACTTCGCCCGGAGGAGGACATGCGCCGCCAAAGCCGGTGACTCCAAAGTCAGTACGGCTCTGGACTGCGCCGTCAGGCATGTTGCCGCCTTCGGAACCTGCGCCTTGGGCCAGCGCATTCACATCTGCCGGGATGTCAAAGGCAACCCAATGCCACCAGCCGGAGCCAGTCGGCGCGTCTGGGTCGTATGCAGTGACGACAAAGCTCTTGGTGCCTTCGGGAGCGTTGCTCCATTCCAGTGCGGGCGAGATGCTGTCGCCCTCACAACCAAAGGCGTTCAAGACGAATGTGTTGTCGAGCTGCTGCCCTTCGGCGATGTCAGGGCTGGACAGGGTGAAAGCTTCGTCTGCAAAAGCCGGGGTAACGAGGGAAGCAACCAGTGCAACCGTTGTGATCAGGTGTTTCATTTTCGATCTCCATCAGAAGTATTTCGGATGATCGTTATGTGCCACTCTGGCCGCTCCTTTTATCTCCGGAATCGATCAAGATTTTACGCTTTTCGCTCAAGTTGAGCCTCAGACGCCCTTAGTTTTCCCGGTGTGATATCGAATCGTGCTTTGAATGCTTCGCTAAGGCGCGATTGAGAGCTGAACCCGCATTCAAAAGCGATCTCGGCCAATGAATGCTGTGTTGTTTGAATGCGCATCAGCGCAAATGACAGACGGACATCGCGCAGCATTTCGGTGAACCCGGTGCCTTCCTTGCTGAGCGTCCGGCGCAATGTGGCTTCGCTCATACCAAGCTCTCGGGCGGCTTGCGGAGCCTTCCAACTGCGCTCCAGGTCACCCTCAAAGAGCATCCGCAATCGATCCTTCAGACCTTCACAACAGTGAATTCGGTGCGCGGCACCCTGCAGCTGCAGCCACATGAGCAATTCCTGCGTTCGATAAGATAAGATGCCATCACTGAGATCGGGATCATCCAGGCTTGCGACAACGCGCGAGAAGGCGTCGTTGAAGCGGTTCGGCATGATCCCTTTTCTGACTTCGCGCGCAGTGCTTGGGTTTGGATGCAGTTGCAGGAAATCAGAGATAACGCTGTCGTCAATCACCAGGCCTTCCGAGAAGTAGAGGCCAGTATCACCGATGATATTCCCGATCGTCAGGTTTTCGCCACGGCGCAGATAGACAAACTCGCCTTGTTCAACTGTTGTCTCAGCACCCGTAAAAGTCCGGACTGTTTTCCGCCCGGAGCGGATACGCAGGATGCAGGTTTTGGAGATGTGGAGTTGATGAAAATCGGCGCTGCAGCGTTGACGGAATTCGACATACCCCACAGGCCGGTTCGCCATATGTGTCTCGGGCAGATGTGAACCGTCCATTCGGATATCTCCTTGCAGCGCAAACTGCCTTTTATTCGTACACTGATATCTCGACCAGGTTCTGATCTGGATCGCGCAGATACACGGACTTGATGGGTCCGGTTGCGCCTGTGCGCGCAACGATACCTTCTTCAATCTCGACGCCACAGTTTTCGAGATGCGCAACAACTTCAGCGATCGGGACAGCCGAGATCAGGCAAAAATCGCCGCTACCCGGTGTCGGTGTCAGGGATTTGGGCTCAAATTCGTTGCCATGTTGGTGAAGGTTGATCTTTTGCGCCCCAAACGAGAGCGCTTTGCGCCCACCCGCAAACTCCGTCACCACCATTCCCAGAACCTTTGAATAGAAATCGCAGGTTGCATCGATCGAGGCGACTGTCAGGACGAAATGATCCACGCGATCAATTTGCATTGCTAGGTCTCCATACTTTTGCAGACAAAATAGGTGTTTGCCCTCGTCCTAAACCATTGATCAATGACGACAGACCCCATCTCAATCCCAGATGCCGGGATTAAGAGACCTCGGGGAACTCACTGGTCAGATGGACCATGAGCGATCTAATGGGCCGCGACAGTGCTTCAGCATCACGCACGGCCACCTTCAATGTGCGTTCAGCCCAGCTATCCGCCACAGGGGCCATCCGCAGGTTAGAGGCCGTCAGGTACGGCTCCACGGCTCCAAGCGGTAATATCGCGATGCCAAGACCCGCTTCGACCATGCGTCGCACTCCATCGAAGCTGAGGACTTCAACCCGTGTTCTCAGCTCCAACTCCTGCTCTGCGGCGCGCTTCTCGATGAAGGCCTGCAGAGAGCTTCCCTTCTGAAGGCCGACAAGATCATGTGTTGAGAATTCGTTGAACGAAACTGGCCCATCTGTCCCAAGCGGATGACCTTTCGGCGTCAGGACAACAAGCGTATCCCTGCGATAGGTGAACACGTCGAGATCCGGGTTTGGGATCATGCCGGAGAAAATGCCGACATCTGCAATACCATCGCGCACGGCCATCACAATTTCATCTGACGTTTGCTCGGTGAGATCGATCCGCATATCGGGATGATCAGCTACAAACAATGCCAAATCCTCGGGCAAAAACTGTGTAATCGCAGACGTATTGGCCGCGATCCGCACAGTTCCACGCAAGCCTTGCGCAAAGTCGCACATATGATCGTCGATACGATCTAACAGACGCTGCAGGTCTTTGGCATGGCGAAGCATTTCTTCGCCCGCTGGTGTCAGGGACACACCTTTTTGCTGTCTGTAAAAAAGAGCCGTGCCAACCTGGGCTTCAAAATCGGATATCCGCTTGCTGATGGCTGAAGCGGCGATGTTTTCAGCTGCAGCAGCTTGCGCAATGCTCTTCGACGTGGCGACGGCCACGAAGAGTTCGAGGGTTACAAGATCAAATCTTTTCCGCATGGCTCGCATACTCACTTATCTCAATGAGATTGCCGTCCGGATCGTACAAATACAGCGAGAGGATTGTGCCTTGTGCGCCGACGCGCTCCACCGGTCCTTCTTCTATGCGGAGACCTATCTCTTTTAATCGGGATTCTACATCAGAAAGGCCTTGCTCGACCAGCAAACAAATATTTGCAGACCAAGACCTTCCAGCATTATTGGGCGGCCCATAGTGCCGGTTGTTGGGCTGAAGGTTGAGCTTGCAGCGCCCGAACGTCGCTTCGATACGGCCATCATCCAACCGGTTGATCGCCATGCAAAGCCCGCCGCCATAAAAGGCGACGGACTTTTCGATGTCGGCGCAAGTGATCACTGCGTGATCCAGTGCTGCCCACGCGATACGATGTCGCTTCCCCATCAGAACAGGCTTGGCAGGATCAAGACGATCTGCGGGAAGAACAGCACCAGCAGGATGGTTGCAAGGATCGGGATCAGGAACGGCAGGACTGATAGAACGACCTTTTCAAACCGCATTCCCGTGATCGGAACCAGAATATAGAGGACTGTTCCGAACGGCGGCGTTATCACCCCAACCGATAGTGTGATGACCATGAACACACCGAAAAACAGCGGTTCCACTCCCGATGCGGCGACGGCCGGGACCAAAATAGGTGTCAGGATCAACACACTTTCGATCACCGACATGAAGCAGCCGACCAGGACGAAGAACACCATCAGGATCAGCAGAAGGATAGTCGTGTGCATATCCATGGCGACCAGACCGGCAGCTAAAGCTTGCGGCACCTGCAGGCGCACCAGCAGCCAGCCATAGAACCCTGAAATCGCGATAATCAGCAGAATGACGGCACTGAACTCCATGCTTTGCACAAAGACCTGGAACAGCTCTTTGATCTTTACATCGCGGTAGACAAACACACCGAGCGCGATCGCGTAGGCACAGGCCACCGCTCCGGCTTCGGTCGGTGAGAATATGCCACTCCATATGCCTCCCACGATGATTAACGGTGTCAGCATCGGAAGCACGGCTCGGTGGCCGGTTTCAAACACCTCTCGCGCAGTTGGCAGCGGGCGCGTCGGCATGTCGATCTTGTAAGACATGATGAACGTCGTCGCCATCAACAGCACAGCCATCAGCACACCAGGTACAAAGCCCGCAAGAAATAGATCTCCGACGCTCACATCCGCTTGCCAGCCGTAGACAAGCATGGCGACGCTTGGCGGAATGATCGGCCCGATCACGCTGGATGCAGCCGTTATGCCCGTGCTGTACTTAAGGTCGTACCCTTTTTCCCGCATGGCCCGGATTTCCAACGCGCCAAGGCCTGCAGCGTCAGCGGACGCTGTGCCAGACATGCCGGCGAAAATCATTGAGGCTACCACATTCACGTGCCCCAGCCCCCCACGCACAAACCCGACCATGACATTGGCAAAATCGAAAATCCGTGTCGTCGCGCTGCCTCGGTTGAGCAGGTTTGCTGCAAGGATGAAGAGCGGGATTGCCAACAGTGGGAAACTGTTGAGCGTCTGCGTAATCTTCAGAGACATCAGCTCCACTGGTAAGCCACCGGACGCGGATGTCATCGCCAAGGCGAGAAGACAGGTTGCCCCTAGCGCCACAAAGACTGGCAGACCCAACGCCATGAAAAAGATCAGGCCACCAACAAATGGTAAGAAGATTTCCATGATCTCTACCCTTCCTGTTTTGGCTTGCCGAAAAATTCACCGGCAAGACGGAGAAGGGATGCAAAGACCATGCCTGCGAAGGCGAGCAGCAGTCCCCCATAGTAAATCGAAAAACTCATTGAGAGAGCCGTTGTGCGGTTGTTGGCGCTCCGCTGCATCATCTCGGCGGCTCCCCATGCAGCAAGCACGAGGAATACAATCGACAGGATTTGCAGAAAGAACGCATAGCGCGAATGCCAGACGCCTTTTATGGCCATAGGCACCAGCTCAACGGCGATGTGGGCCCCGCGAGACCACGCGCCGATCGAGGCGAAGGCCACAGCGTAGATCGTGATCAGCGTGGCGATTTCTTCGAGCCACGGAACGGGAAAGCGAATGACATCGCGCGACAGGATCGACAGGACCAGCAATCCAACAAGCCCCATCAGCATGATGCCCGAGAACAGATCTGTGATCTGCACCAACTTCTTTTCGACACGTCCCACATTGCGTGTCGGGATCGCCGCAGCGTCCGTGTTTTCATATTCAAGCTGCATGTGGTTTCCCCCTGCGCTTACAAAAAAACGCCCGCCATGAAGACGGGCGTCCAGTTTCAGGGAGGTTACGAATTTGCTGCGATCGCGTTTTGCACGTCTTCGATCACACCGTCAGCCAGCGATGACATTGCATTGTCGATAGCGGGCTGTGCCTTGGCCTTGAACGCCGCCACATCAGGCTCAACCACGGTCATACCTTTTTTCTTGAGCTCTTCGAGATAGAACACATCCTTCTGTGCTTCGACAGCAGTGCCTTCAGTACGCGCAATCTCGACGGCCGCACGGACGACGGCCTGGTCTTCTTCGGACAGGCCTGAGAACCAGGAGTTCGATGCAACCCAATGCCAAGGGAAATGCACGTGGCCGGTCATGATGAGATGTGATTGCACCTCATAGAGCTTGCGCGAGAATGGCGAGACGAGAGAGTTCTCGTGGCCATCGACCTGACCGGTCTGCATTGCAAGGTAAATCTCCGTAGCGGGCACAACGACAGTTTGCGCGCCCAGACCGCTCCATACATCGACCCAGACAGGAATGCTCGGCAGACGCAGCCGGAACCCGTCGAGGTCGTCTGGTGTCGTAATGGCCTTGTTCGAGGTCATATGGCGCGGTGCGCGCATCTGTGCGCCCATCTCTACGATACCACCCTGATCGATGCCGCGCTGCTGCAAAGCCTTGCCAGAGTCACTGGCCATGAAGGCTTCGACAGCCGCGCCGTTCGGGAACAGGAACGGGATCGAGATCGGATCATAGTCAGGTGCGTACTGAGCGCGCCAGTTGCCACCTGTCAGTGAGATCTGGGTCTCACCGATGTTCAGCAGTTCCAGGACGGCATTTTCACCGCCGAGCTGGCCACTCAAGAACGGAACAACCTCAAATCGGTCCGGAGCCAGCTCCTCAAGCGCGGCCTTGAAGCGCGTGATACCGGCTTCTTCTGAGCCGCCCGGTTTCATGGTCGTATTGACCTGAATGGTGATCTTGTTTTGCGCGAGAGCAGGCGTTGCCAATGCAGCTGTAGCCGTCGCTGCAGCAAGAGTTTTGAGCGCAGTGCGTCGTGTGAATTTCATGGTTTCCTCCCGAGAATTCTATGGTCTCAGGAGGATCAGGCGAAACCTGTTATCTGCCCAGAATTGGTTCGATAACGGAGCCATCGCGTTTCGCGATGAACGTAAGCTTTGTTTTATTAGGGACTTTTGGAGCTGATCAGGATTGCCTCATTCATGCCAGACTAAAGCACGGCCCCGATGATCAATTGATCCCGTTGGCCTGCTGTAACTCTCGAATGTAGGCCGTGATCATTTTAACATCGCCGCGTGTGAGACCATCAATTGGCGGCATATTCCCAAAAGGCCAGTGGTGGCTTCTCACTCCCATGGCAGCCGCCCGCTGGAAGCTTTCGTCGCTATGGTGACTTGGCTCGTAGATCCTGTGTACCAGAGGTGGCGCCAGGCCATCTTGACCGACCGCGTTAAGACCATGGCACGCCGCACAGTTTGCCTCAAACCCTCGCTTACCAATTTGAGCGTTTGAAGACAAAGTGTCAGGCAAGACAATTTCCACCAATGCTCCGCCCGGCGGAGCAACTTCAGAATGTTCCTCCGGCGTTGAACCTTTGCTCGTCCACAATGTGTAACCAATGATACCAACCCCGAGGGCTGCAGCGACTAAGATGATAGATTTCATAGTTTCTCTTTGATATTACCGCATACTGACTGGCTACGTCTTCCAGCCAGTGGAAGGTCAAGAGGTTTTGCCTTGTGAATTTTCACAGCGGGCAATGGCATCGTTTAACCATGAGACGTTCATCTTTGCCGCGCCAAAGGCTTGGTCGTACTCTTCAAAAACGGCAGCGCTATGGTGGCCTATGCTATACCAACCTCGGCCATCTTCTGGATCTCTTCGAAATTCATCGAACCCATACGTACCGTCTGGGCGCAGAAAAATGTCCACGCAAATTCTATCCCCATCCAAGTTGATTGAGCGAATGACTTTGTTCGTGTGAGCCATTTTAGTCTCCCCGTTCAGGTTAGGTTTGCCGGGTTCATAAAACCAACTGAGGTTCTGGATTTGATTAGGACACCTGCGCACCCCAAATCGGAACCTCTACATTCCAGTATGGTGGCTTTGGTCCACTGATGGGAGCGTCAAAGACCGGAAGTGAATTGCCCAGCAAATTGCCACAAACAATCCGGTCTCGTTTCTCACCCACAAAGGCCAGGCTGGATATGTTCTGAAGCACCTCGGCAGGCGAACTGTCAAAGTGCGCTCGATCCATTGTGTGATCATCGAGCGCGGCTTCAACGCTTTCTACCCAAGCGTCGTCGCGTTCACCGACGATTAGTGTGGGCTTTGCTTCGGGATCAATGTGATAGAGCTCGCTCGATACGATACAGGCCGCATAAAGACCACCTGACCCGTCCAGTTCGATGCCATCTACGAACGTGCCGGGCCCAAACTGGACGAAGAGTTCCGGCTCACCATGCACACCCTTTTCATCTAGGCGCACGCGCGAGATCTTCTGCCCGAAGGTCTCTGCTATATAGAGCCATCCCCCCTCATAATCAGGCCGCACTTCGTTCGTATAATGAAGTCCCTGCAAGATCACAGAAAACGAATTGTCAGCATTGATCAAACCCACATAACCATTTTTTACATCGCGGCGATACGCCCGCGAGCGGGGACGGAGTTTCGACGACACCGTAATCCATGTTTTGCCGAGTTGGTCTACATAGACAAAATTGACCGGTGGCAGTGTCGAGCCGCCCGTGGAGACCGCGTGTGGGCGCAGCCCATCTGCGTCCAGTTCCAGAACGCCTCCTGCGTCAGAGATATTAGCGATGAGGAACGAGCCGTCAGGTCGCAGCGCAATCCCATTCGGCACGACCGGCATACCGCCGAAGCTCGACGGCTCTTGCAAAAGAAACTGACGGCCGTCCGGGCATATGCGCATGACACCATGCCCGTTATGGGAGCAGAAAGTATCACCAGTCTTGGTGCTGAGGACGCATTCAGGACGGCTTAGTTGTTTTCCAAGAAACGATATGCTGAGATCCGTGGTCATGCAGCGAGGTTCTTCGAAATGCTCGCTTCGACCTCGCGTCGCAGGCGATAGGCATCCGTATTCGTGTCCGCCTGCACGTCACTCCATTTGACCGGCTGACCTTCAGGAACGTCTCTGATCAAGGTGACATTGTGCGCAAGGCCGAGTGGGACGTACCCCTCAGCAACAGAAATCGATGCTGGGCGAAGACCGCCGGCCACGGTGTACCCGCCCTCGCCATCAAGGATTTCGCCCTTCTTCAACTCGCGCTTCGAAATAGCCGCAACGTCGGCTCGGAATTCATGCGCCGCCCCTGTGGGCTCCTTGCGAATGCCCACTGATGCGACCGAGATCCCGAGCTCCAGCCCGATCAGGTGCCAGCGCTTGTAGTTGCACATGTAGCGTCCGCTGTCGTCGGTCACGACTTTGTACTCTTCAAAGCAATTGCGCAGATACTCGGTGTCCCCTTCAAAACAGACCCAGACGCCTTTCCGAATGTCATGTGGGATCTGCTCGCCCTCCGGTGTCAGGCAAGAGATGACATCCACCATGCCCTTATGATCCAGAACCCCGCCCTCTGAGCGCGGCCGCGCCAGATTTGGAACGTCGTCGATCCCACCTGAAGGGAAGACCAGGCCATTTTCTGGGGCATCCAACCCGCACACATTGGCGATGGCCGCACTTTCAATGGCGGGTTTCGAGCCGTCCAAAAACGCATTGAACATTTTGGGGTTCAGCCGACCGCGCTCCGCTTGTTCTCTCGTTAGGCCCCAATGATCCCACACGGTGTCAGGTGTCGATTGCCGGTAGTGCGGCATCCACTTGTGGCCACGACCGGCTGCAACGACATTGAAACCGCAGCCCCGCGCCCAATCAACCAGGTCACTGGCAAGCGCCGGTTGATCTCCATATGCCATGCTGTAGATCACACCGGCTTCGCGAGCCTTGTTGGCCAGGCCAGGCCCAACAAATGCGTCTGCTTCAACTGTTACATTGATGATGTGCTTGCCATTCTCGAACGCCTTGAGGCAGTGCGTGACGGCTGCGATCGGGTTCCCGGTGCATTCAATGATGATTTCAATATCCGGATGCGCTGTCAGCGCTTCCCAATCATCACCGACAAAGGTTGCGCCAGAAGTTGCCGCATCATCCAGGCTCGATGCTGAGTAAGCCACTGCATCCCAACCAACGAGCTTCATGTTGGACTTGGCCGCATCTGGTCGCAGATCGACGACACCAACGATATGAATCCCCTTCAATCGAAGTGCCTGCGCAAGAAACATAGTGCCAAACTTGCCTGCGCCGATCATTCCAACACGAACCGGCTGACCACTCGCTGCGCGCTCCTGAAGTTTCGTAAAGAGGTTCATTCGGCGTTCTCCTTGGACCAGCCTTCTTGCGTGAGGAAATCGAAATCGCAGCCTTCGTCGGCCTGCAGAACCGTCCGGCTGTAAAGCCCGCGATAACCGCGATTTTGCAGCTCCGGACGCTTGTGTTGTTCGAGACGGCGGGCGATCTCGGTGTCATCGACCAGTAGATCGATACGCTTGTCAGCGACCGAGAGACGTACACGATCTCCATTCTCGACTGCAGCCAATGGCCCGCCAACCGCGGACTCGGGTGACATATGGAGAACGATGGTTCCGAAAGCCGTGCCAGACATCCGCGCGTCGGAAATTCGCACGATATCCTTGATACCTTTTCGTGCCAGTTTCTTTGGGATCGGCAGATACCCGGCCTCCGGCATTCCCGCAGCCACTGGTCCCGCGTTCTTCAGAACCATGATGTCATCGGCCTCAATGTCGAGGTCCGGGTCATCAACGCGCCGGGCGAGATCTTCGAGACTGTCGAAGACCACGGCACGGCCTTCGACCTCAAAAAGCTGTGGTGTCGCCGCAGCGCGTTTGAAAATGGCTCCCTGCGGGGCGATATTCCCATAAAGGCTGATCAACCCGCCCTCATTTGAAACAGGATCATCAAACGATCGGATCACCCGACGATCAACCCAATCAGGTTCGTCGTCCAGACGCTCTGCCAGGGTTTGACCTGTTACATCCACCGTATCGAGGTGCAGTAGATGGCGGATCTCGCGCAAGACTGCTCCGACACCACCAGCGGCATAGAAGTCTTCCATGTACCCTTCACCGACTGGCTTCAGATCAACCAGTACCGGCGTTTCATCCGAGATTTCATTGAGGCGTTCGGGTGATATCCGGATGCCGAGACGACCCGCAACGGCCGTAAGGTGAACGATGGCATTGGTGGACCCGCTGACGGCCATCAGCACGCGGAAAGCGTTCTCTACCGACTTCTCGGTGATGACCTCACTTGGTTTTCGAGGGTTCTGGATCAGATCAACGGCCAGTTTGCCGCATTCTTCAGCTGCGACCAGCCTGTCAGCGTGAACAGATGGTATGGCCGCCGTGCCAGGCAAAGACATCCCTAGCGTTTCGGCAATGCACGCCATGGTGCTAGCTGTTCCCATAACTGCACAAGTGCCGGCCGTTGTCGCCAATCGGCCCTCGATCTCCGCTATCTCTTCCCCTTCGACCTCACCAGCGCGGAACTTACCCCAAAAACGGCGGCAGTCAGTGCAGGCGCCCAGGCGTTCGCCCTTATGACGACCGGTCATCATCGGTCCAGTCACAAGTTGCACGGCGGGAATGTCAGCGGACGCTGCGCCCATCAGTTGGGCCGGAACTGTCTTGTCGCAACCACCGATCAAAACCACTGCGTCCATTGGCTGCGCACGAACCATCTCCTCAGTGTCCATGGACATGAGGTTCCGGTAGACCATGCTGGTCGGGTTCAGAAAGACCTCGCCAAGTGACACTGTTGGAAACGGTCGCGGCAAAGCTCCTGCAGCCAGCACACCGCGCGAGACAGCTTCGACGAGCTCAGGCATCGCTCTGTGGCAGTTGTTGAAGCCCGAAGGGGTCATCGCGATCCCGACAATCGGTTTGTCGAGCATTTCCCGCGACAGACCCATCGAGCGAGCAAAAGATCGACGTAGGTACGCGGCGAAATCCTTGTCGCCGTAGTTTGTCAGCCCGCCCTGAATACCTTTTCCTTCAGCCATCGTTACCCCTCCTTCCGGCAATTGATGCCAAGCAACCGTTCATAAACGAGCACCATCGCACCCTTGTCTTTGTCCCCGTGGCCTTCAAGAAGTGCCTGCTGATATGTGGTTGTCGCAGCGGCCAACACAGGTGCCGGGATCTGATAACGGGCTGAGATTTCAGCACCGCTGATCAGATCCTTGTAGGCCGCTTGTAGTGGGTAGCCGGTGTCAAACTTGCCTTCGAGTATCTGGGGAATGAAATATTCCGACGCATAGCTGCGGCCGGTCCCTGAGTTCACCACCTCGGCGGTGTTTTCCGGATCAAGGCCCAGCTTCTTTGCCATCGGCAGGATTTCGGCCAGAGCCGCCACGTTTATATCGAAGAGAAGCTGATTGATCAGCTTGGTGAGCTGGCCTGAGCCAACAGCGCCAGTGTGCAGGATGCGGTTCGACATTGTTGCCAGGGCTGGCCGCAGCGCCTCGACAATCTCACCGTCGCCTCCGATCATCATCGTCAACGTGCCCTCTTGGGCTCGCTTCCACATGCCAGAGACGGGCGCATCGAGAAAACGCATCCCGAGGGCTGAAAGACGCTCGCCAATGCTAAGCGTCAGTCCGTATTCTATGGTTGAGGTATCGATGACAACCGTGTCGGCTGAAAGATGCTGTGCAATCCCATGTTCTGGGTCGAACAATGACTTTTCCACTATCCCACCACTCGGCAAGCAGGTGATCAGCACGTCCACGTCCGAGAAATCTGCAGCACTACCAGCCTTCTTGGCGCCTGCTTCAGCAGCGGCATTCATGGCGTCTTCGCTGAGATCAAAGACCATTACATTGTTTGAGCTGGCAAGGTTCACCGCCATTGGCGCACCCATTTGACCCAAACCGACAAAACCAAATCGCATGTCGATCTCCTTCCCTTTGATTAAAGAAGAAGTATCACTGCACAGGTTTCATTCGGGCATTCTGAATCGAGAACACCCCGGTCGGGATTCGCGTGGTTGTCATAGGTTGAGAGGGCCATGTGCCCCACGGACCTTTACTGCTGTCTATCCAACACACCAGAGCAGCGCTGCAGCTTTCTCAAGCTGGACATCCTATTTTGCTCATTGAAGTGATGAAAATTGATAGGAGGCTGTATGTTCAACGGCGTCAGTAGTTTCGCAACCTTGGTTCGATCAAGTCGTCGAGCGGCCTGCTAAGGTTACTAGGTCGTCAACGAAGAGGTTTATTTCGCCAGTGTCCAATTCAATTCTTTCAAAAAAAACTGCCCCGGGCACGCAAGGAGATTGAGTTAATCGACAAGTGTTACCTTGGGTTTTTTTGTGCTTACACTTAGGGAAAATGTATAAGCACGGCCGAGTTTGCCTGTGTCTTTGTTTGTAAGTAGGCGCACTCGATAGTCTAGATCGTGTTCAAGCACCAAGCTCTGTATTTGGTCCGAGATATCTTGTGAGGGCCATTCATTCAGATGCGCATACAGGTCTCGCATGTTGACCTGCTTTTTCTTACGCAGTCTCTCTCTCAAAAACTGCTTTAGTTCTTCAGTTGGCTTAGTTTTGAGAAGATCTTGAGGTGAACGGCCGTTTGCATCTACCAGACAATACCCGATACCTAACTCCCCAAGCGCCTCTTCTGCTGCTCGAGCCTTCGCTTGTACAAATGAATCCGCAAGCATTACAGGCGATTTGATCTCCACTGCTATCGTAAGATCATCCGTGGTCTTGATCAGAAGGTCGACAAAGTACTTTCTTTTCTTGCCACTATGAACGAATTCGATCTCTATAGGTTGCTCTGCAAATTCCGAAATAATGCTACTCTGATCCAGTGCGCTGATAAAACGTTTCTCCCCCTGGCTTTCCCATTGCACAAATCTGCCTAAGGTTTCGGAGAACAACTGCCTGTCACCAGCGCAGGAGCGCAGACGTGGTAGACTCAGTAGTCTCACGCCTTCTGCTGCGAATGCCCCGCTAAAGGAGGCCTTTCTTAGAACGTTTCCTACATAATCATCCGCCATCTGACGCTGAATTCTCTGTTTTCTTGCCTTTGCAGCATCGATCTTGGCTTGTTTTTTTGATGCTGCCGCGAATACGGCGTATGCGTTCAGAAGCTTTGAGACTTCGTCGGAGGCAAGTCCATCAATTCGTCCCATTGCAGCAAGAACAAATTGAGCAAATGAAATTGTAGTCGCTCTATTGTTCAGCTCCCCCATGAGTTTAGAGTAGAACTGAGTGTTGTTTTGCTCATCGAAGGTGTTGCGGTGGTCCTTTAGCACCGCATAAGACCAGCCTCTGCGGCCGCGTATTCGTGCTGTTAGTAGTCGACTTCCGTTAGCGGCGATCTGCCGGACTCTCTCACGAGAAATATTGTAGATGTCACCGAGTTCTTGAAGAGTGGCCGTTTCGAATTGTGCGTCTTCTGGCGAAAGGCGCGAAAGAACTACGTGTATGTTCCGATCACGGATATCGCGCTCTTGTTTAGGGAATAGATGCCTGATGTCGTTCTCCATTGCGGCCCAGAGACGGTCGATGAGATCCGGGTGTCTACTTACGAATTTCTTCAGTGCCTCACTGCTAACTTCATTTTGCAGACTTGTCGTTGGTGATGCGTTTTTTTTGGGAGCCTTGAGAATCGGTTTTGGTTTGTGAGTAGCTGTTTCAATTTTCGTCTCTTTTTCACCTACGCGCGGCTCTGACCTTGCTCGGACAAATGGCTTGAATGGTGGAGGTGGTACTACAATCTTGGAAGTCCGCTTCTCCCTCAAGCCGAGGCGTACTTGTCGAGCCTTTATTCCACCATTGGTTCTTTGATGCGCTTCGCAAATTTCAACGAGGTCTTTTCCGGAAACTGTCAAATCATAAAGTTTGCGATCTTCTTCTGCCGTCCACGGTTGGCCCTGCCGCTGAATAGAAGGTGACATTGAAAACAACGACTCTCTCGATTACCGGGGACGAGAATACCAGCCGGAAGCTCGCCATCAAGCACAACTATGAGTTCAGGGCGTCATGCAGGGATACCGTTTTGGGCGTATGAGCGAGAACAGAATTTTTGCGAGGCCCTCAATCATAACATGTAGCTTCGCGGCCTTGAGATTTGTTTTGGCGCCTCTTGATGCGTTTTCGTTGCCGAGAGTTTTTGCCCAGCTTGGACCAACGGTAGACCGGAAACTGGTGCCACAGTGATTCGTACTTATCTTTTCACCACAGAACAACTTGCAGCCGGCCCAATCGAATAGCTCAGACATTTTGTTTTCATGGATACAAATGTGGCGGCAAACAGGCCAAGCACCTCTTCATTCGACGCGAGTTGCCACATTGAGGTCACAGACCAAAGGTGTGTAACTTTTTAGTGAAGTTCGACATGATTTTCCCCCTTAACGTGTGCTGTGAGCTTTGTTAGCGAGAAGCTAATATAATAAACAAAAGGTTATGGAATGGGTATTTTGAGGACCGCTTTTGGCGGAGCAGTATCTGCATCTATCGCGTGTGCTGCATATGCCGACGTTCCTGCGGGCATTGCTGCTCTTGAAGCTGGTAATGTTTCGGGCGCAGTCGAAGAGTTTCAGGCTGGGTTTGACGACGGTGACGCGGATGGTGCGTTCTTCATCGGGCGCCTGTTTGAGATGGGTCTGGGAACTCAGCGCGATATGCGCCGTGCTGTCGAGCTCTACAGTGCGGCCGCTGATCAGGGTAGTGCGCTGGCGCAGAACCGGCTTGGTTTGATGTACCTGAACGGTGAGTTGGTCTTGCAGGATTATCAGCGCGCCGCGGATCTGATTTGTGCGGCTGCGGAGTCCGGCGATGCCAACAGCGCGTTCAATTGCGGGTTACTATTCGCGGATGGGCAAGGTGTCGACCAGGACGCAAACAAGGCGGTGAGCTACTGGCGGCAAGCCGCAGAGCAGAACCACGTGGCCGCAATCAATTATCTGGGTCAGGCCTACCGCGATGGCACAGGTGCAACGCAGAATTATGAGACCGCTTTTGAGAATTTCTCGCGCACCGGCGGAGCTGGCAATCCTTTGGGGCTCTTTGAACTGGCCAAAGCCTATCAGTCAGGCAACGGCGTGGATCAGGATCTCATCAAAGCGCATGGCTATGCCAATTTGGCGTCCGCGCGTGGCATGGACGAGGCTCGCGCTCTCCGAGATACACTGAATGCACAGCTGGATCGTGATGATCTGGAGGCAGCTCAGAGCTTTGCCCGCGAATGGACAGCAACGCCGCTGGATCAGGCTGCGCAGTAGCGCGCTTTCAGGAATTTGATTTCTCGCCAGTTCAGATTGGTTTCGCTGCTATGAAAACCCCTCATTTATTCACGGTTGCTGTTCTATGTCTCCTGAGCGGGTGTTCAGGTACATCGCCTGAGCGCCTGAAAGAAATCTATAGCGTCTCTCCGTCGAGCATTGGCGGCTTTACGGCCTCCATAGAAGTGCGCTCAAACCATGCCGATCAGCAGGATAAGTTCAGCCAGAACGCATTCAACGAGATTTGTGCGGGACCCGCGACCATTTTGTCCCGCTCAGTGTCGGCCCCGTTCGACAAACAAACCACATACACACAAAAGACATGGAATGCTGCTGCCGGGCAATTGGTCCAGACTGCGAGCTTCCCCGTAAACACGCCGCATGTTCGCATAACCTACAGGTTTGAATGCGCATGAGGAGCGGATCTCTATACCGGCTGGCGGTGAGTATAGGTCTCGCCCTCTTCCAGTCGACGGCTTTGGCGCAAGTGGCTGAGCCCCAATCTACGGAGGAGGTGTTTTCGGACTGGCGGGTATTGTGCCAACCGGTGGATCAGGATGTCGCCTGCCAGATGATGCAGAGTGTCGCCGCCGAAGAGAATGGCCCTCCTGTATTTCTGCTGAGCGTGTCTGACGATGAAGACACGGACCAAAGCTATGCAGTCATAACGGTTCCTGTTGGCGTCTATCTGGCTCCGGGCATCGAGTTGCACGTGGACAAACGCCGTCCCTTCAAAGTCTTGTACGAGGTCTGCGATCAGCTTGGCTGCCACGCGGGGTTTCGGATGAACGGCGATGTCCTGGCGGCATTCCGGAGGGGACTGGAAGTCAAAGCCCGAGTTTGGACAGCCCGCGACAAGGCCATTGATTTCCCCGTTTCACTTCGTGGTTTCACCGCCGCTTACAATCGATTTAAAACGGCGGGGAACAACTGATGGGTTGGCGGTCCCTTTTCCTGACCACAGCGTTGGGTCTCAGTGCGATCCTGCTGACAGCAACTGCCGTTTCAGCGCAAGGCGTCTCGCCGGGTGATTTGCAGCGCATCGGCAACGAAATTCTTCAGCAGCAAACTCAGCAGACCGAAGAACAGGAACAACGCCGCCGGGAGTTCGAAGAACGTGAGGATGTGGTACAGGACCAAGCCGCTGGAGAGGAGCTCTATGTTCCTCCCCCGGGTGGCCCCTGCTTTGAGATCCGCAGTATTGATCTCGAAGGTTTTGAGGCATTCAAACGTGAGCCCGAAGGCTATCGCGATCTGATTGGCACCTGTGCGACAGCAGCCGACATCGCGCAGACATTGAACCTGATCAACACATTCTATCAGGAGTTGGGGTTCATCACGACCCGTGCATACGTGCCTGAACAGGACATTGCAGATGGATCGCTGGCGATCACCATCGTGCCGGGCCGCATCGAAGGCTATGTCTATGGAACCGGCCAGCCAGCGGATGCGCGTCTGAACACGGCCTTCCCTACTGCACGTGGTGACCTTCTGAACCTGCGCGATCTGGAACAGGGGTTAGAGAATATCAACGCGCCCCGGTCGGCCAGCGGCCAGTTCCAGCTCGTGCCCGGAGAAACACCTGGCGGGTCCTTCATTCAGGTTGACGTGCAGGACCGACGCCCATGGTACTTGGATTTCCAATTCGACAATTCCGGTTTTGAGTCCACCGGCCGGATCAAAGGCACCAGCACATTTGGACTCGATAACGGGTTAAACCTCAATGACCAGCTGCGGATCGGAATCACCACCACTCCATTTGAGGAGCGCGGAGAGCGCTATTCGGATTCTATTTCTGTCAACTGGGGCTTGCCGGTAGGCAACTGGCTGTTCAATGCTGATTTTGGAGCGAGCGACTATCGCTTCATCACCCAAGGCATCAACCAGTCCTTTGTCACAGAAGGACGCAGCCAGTACCTGATCCTACTGACTGAGCGCCTGTTGATGCGGAACCAGACATCGAAGGTCTATGCCTACGGTGATCTGAAGCTGAACAGAACCAAAACCTCGATCAACGATATCGAGATCACCAGTCAGCGCCAGCGCCTCACAGTTGCCTCGCTTGGCCTTCGGGGCGAAAGCACCATTTGGCAGGGTCGGCTGTTCTGGAACATAGGCGTGAAAGCCGGGCTTGATGCGCTAGGGGCAGACATTCCTGAACTCAGCGTCATCGATCAGGAATTCCGTCTTGTGAAGATCCGCGCTGATTTCTCTGCTCCGCTTGGAAAAAGCGGGCTTACCTATCGGGGTACACTGGCCGGGCAATACTCGGACGATATCCTACCTGGCATTGAGCAGTTCGGCATTGGCGGCTGGAGCACGGTTCGAGGCTTTCACGACAACAGCCTCTACGGCGATACAGGAATCTATCTCCGCAACACAGTCGAATGGGGTGCCTACAAAGCGCCAAGATTTGAAGTGCGCATAAATGCGGGCCTCGATTTCGGGTATGTCAAACCCTCTGCCTTGCGCCGCTGGTCTCAGGATCACCTGGCCGGTATCAGCCTGGGTGCCGATATCATCATGAACAATCAGGTTACCTTGCAAATGCAGGTGGCGCACGCTTTGAGCCGACCTGACGAGTCCCCACCCAACACCAATCCAGCCTTCGAGTCCGACAAGACTGTTGGGTATCTCAGTCTGAGGTTGCAGTTCTGATGAAGCGTTTTGTTGAGCAAAGTAATTTGGGAAGCCGTAACCATGCGTAGTCGTGTTTTTGAGAAAGTTGTTTCTTCGGTCCTGACGCTTGCGTTGACGATACAACCTGCTTTGCTTCATGCGCAGAACATCCAGCCTGTCGGCCCGAACACTGGTCCGCGCCCACATGTCGACCAGTCGCTAAACGGCACAACGGTCATTAACATCTCGACCCCAAATGGCGCAGGCGTCAGTCACGATGTCTACACCGACTTTCAGGCAGATGATCTGATCCTGAATAACTCGGCCACGATCACCAATACGCAGCTTGGCGGTGTGATTGAAGGCAACGGCAACCTGACACCGGGACAAGAGGCCAATCTTTGGATCGGTGAGGTTGTTGGCGGGAATCAGACCCAGCTGGGCGGCATTCTGGAAGTGGCTGGAAAGCGCATGGATGTGGTGGTCGCCAACGAGTTTGGCATCACCTGCAACGGCTGCGGTTTCATCAACACGGGTCGTGCGACGCTGACAACTGGTAAGCCGCAATTTGCCGACAATGGTGCCCTCACCGGGTTCGACGTACGGCGGGGCACGGTTACAATCGGGGCCGGAGGTCTGAACCCGGAAAATCGGATAGGTCTGACCGACACCAGCCGCGTCGATGTGATTGCCCGTGCCGCAGCGATCTACGGCAAGATGCGTGCAGATCAGCTCAATGTCGTCGCCGGCGCCAACCAGGTGGACTATAACTGGTCTTACGATCCAGAAACGGGCGCGGTGACCGGGATCACCGAGCAGGCCGGTGAAGGTGCGGCCCCTGCATTGGCTGTGGACGTCGCCGCTCTTGGTGGCATGTATGCCAACGCAATCCGTTTGATTGCCACCGAAAATGGCGTGGGCGTGCGTCTGAATGGGGATATGGCGTCCTCAACCAACATTGCGCTGCGGGCTGATGGGCAGCTTACGCTGGGCGCTTCTGCTGGTGGTCATACACCGCAGATCCGTGCGGGCGGGCGCGTCCAGGTCCGCAACCAGGGCCCGATCCTTCTGGAAGGTGCGATCACCTCCGAGAGCGGTGATTTGATCGACATCAGAACCAGCAATGGCGACCTGACCTTCAACGGTCAGGCAGCGGGCGGTGCAATCCGCCTGGAAAGCGCGGGGATGCTGAACATTTCCGGCGCGATTGTGGCGCGCAACGCGTTTGCGGCTGCATCAACTGGCAGCTCTGTGGGGCTGGACGGCAACTCCGAAGTCTTCGCTCAGTCCATTGATGTGAATGCGCTGACACAGCTGACATTCGACGGCAAAGCCGCTGCCCTGGAAGTGGCTTCGCTGACGGCCGGAACTGAGCTTGTAACAGGTGCGGATTCTGAACTGGTTGCGGAGTCTGTGGCTCTCAACGGTGATAACGTCCGGATTGAAGGTCAGGCCCAGGCGCTTGAAATATTGTCTGTTGCAGCGACTTACGGGTCGGTTACTCTCACGGGTTCGTCACGCGGGCAATCTGTAACCATAGCGGGTGATGAGGTCCAGACAAGCGCCGGATCGCAGATCGCTGCCGTCGAATCCCTGTCCGTGACGGCTCAGGGTCAGGCGATCATCGATGGTGATCTGGTCGCAGGGCAGCAGGCAAATTTGTCAGTGACAGCGGGGGATCTCGACCTCCAAGGGCAGATCAATGCGCTCAACACCGATGTCGCTGTATACGGACAAACCAGCCTTGGTGCCGATGCGCTGTTGGTTGGGCAATCCGTGCTGGAGTTTCAGTCGGGTTCACTGAACGGCGGGCTCAATGCATCGCATTTCAACCAGCTGCGCGCCGGTGAGGGCCTTGCAGTCACGCTGAACACAGGTGGGTTGTCTGTCGGCGCCTCAGAACAGGTACTGTTTGATGGAGACCTTCTGCTCGATCTTGGCGGGGAAATAGAAAACCGCGGCACGATCAAAGCCAGCGGTGACCTTCAACTGCGCAGCGGCTCGGATCTGAACAACCTCGGTGGTCTGCTGAAGTCCGGTGACACAATGCAGCTTGTGGCCCGTGATGGCACTGTTCTCAACCAATCTGGACGCATCGAGGCAGATGGTGGTCTGGCCATCGAAGCAGAAACCTTTGACAACCGTTTCGACAGTATTGTGACTCAGCCCTCACAGTCGGGTGTGGAGATATTTGCGGGGACTCCGGACAATAAGACAGCCAGCCGAAGGGTTACAACCAATCCAGCTGATCTCGAACTAGAAAGCTGTTTCACCAGCAGCCGGTCGAATGGCGGTGCAGACAGAGCGAGCAGCTGCGCAACCATTTATAGCTTTGACGGCGTGTTCTCGAACCGGGGCGGTGTTACCTGGAGCACAGGCACCTCTATTGCGGCTTCCGGGGCTAAGCCGGAAATTCTGTCGGGCGCGGGCATTGCAATTCAGGCAGATACTGTGCGTAACGACGCTGGTTTGATCTCTGCTGAAGGCGGCATCGACGTTCAAAGCTCGAGTTTTGCTAACAATGGGTATCAGGACACCCGGGTCACGCACACTGCGACCTACACGAGAAACCTGACCATCGAGATCAACGAGGGCAGCGGTGGAAGTGACGCGGCCTTCACTACACGCACAGAAAGAGTGACCTATTCGCCAGTCTCGCGTGAGACTTCCAACGGAGCTACGTCGGAGATTGGCCAAATACTTGCGGGTGGTTCTGTCAACATCAGCAGCACATCAGTCTTGGCGAATGGCGACATTAGATCCGGAACCTCGAACGTTGTTGCGCCGCGTGATAGTTCCGCCGTGACAAGCGCGCTGCTACCTGAACTGGTTGTCCCTGGATCGTCTCTCACACCGGTTCAACCAGAGCTTCAGGAACTGGCCAACTTGGATACCTTGATTGGAGAGGGTCGGACAAACTTCGGGACAACTCCGGTTTCCTACGAAGACTTTATCTCTTCCGACTATTTTCTGGATCGCCTGCAAATCCAGGATGAGCTGTTCCAGAACATCAATCGACCCGCTGAATGGAATGGATATCCGAGCGACGGCACCTCCTATGAAGGCGGGGACGCAGTTCAGGGTCCGGGGACAGGATTCAACGGTTTTGGTGACCGGTTCGGCTTGTCAGATACAGGCTTGCTCGCTTCCCTGGACAAAGCCAACACCTCAGAAACTGGTGATCTGACAATCGTTGCTGGCCGGGTTGCCGGTTCGGGTGGGTCGCTGATTTCTGAGAATGGCTCATTGTCTCTGACATCCTTCGGGAACATTACATTCGAGGACACCGAACTTGGTGGTGATCTGGTTGACATCATCACAGGCGGGGATTTCTCCGGTAAAGCTCTGGTGATCAGATCGGCTTCTGACACCTCTATATTTGCTGCCGGAAACGTCGTCATCGAAGGTCTGGCGCAGACAGAAGAATATTACACAAACACAAGCGTCACCAAGATCACCGAGAATCTTGCCTCGCGCTTTGACGTGGGTGGTGACCTGTCGATCATCTCCTCTGCTGACATGACGTTAGCCGGTGTTCAGGCCCAGGTCACAGGGGACACGCGTCTGACGGCGGGCGGCAACCTCTATCTGCTCGCTGAGCAATCCGGTGTTCAATACAGCGAAGGCGATGCGAAGAACGGAACGGATCGCCTGACCCTCACCGCCCAGGTTACCCAATTGTCCACTGGCGGCGACTTTATCGCCAACGCGGGCGGTGACGCGGTCCTGATCGGCACTCAGATTGATGCGGGCGGAAAGGCCCATCTGGCGGCGGCTGGCGATGTGGTTCTGGCGGCCGCGCAAGACATCGCCCAATCGGAAACCCGCAAAACCAGCAGCGGCTTCCTGTCGAAGAAAAAGGAAACGCGATCCACGCTAGCCGTCACCAATCGAGGTGTCGGGATCACCGCAGGCGGTGACATCGATGTCGTCGCCGAGACCGGTGACCTGACCACAGCTGGGACAGAACTTGCCAGCGCCACAGGTGATATCAACCTCACTGCGACTGAGGGCAATATCCTCGTTGGCACCTACACCGACGTGTTCGAAGAGACGCATATCAAAGAAAAGAGCTACCTTGGTGGGCTGCTGAGCAAATCCAGCCAGTTGCATACGGTCGATCACATCAACACCGGCACAGATGCGTTGGCGGCCCTGGATCTAAGCATCGTGTCCGGCACTGACACAACGCTTGTCGGCGCAACGCTGTCTGCTGGTCAGAACCTGAACATCACAACAGGTGGTGATTTCTCGGTACAGGCCGCCATCGACAGCCACCGCTCCGAGTTTTTTGAGACCGACATGGGTCTGGTCACCATGACCACGATCACCGAGACCAGCTTTACGGAAACGGCCGTGTTGACCGAATTGCTTGCCGGGCAAGGCATGAGTTTCGACGTCAGTGGCGATGCTGAGTTGGTGGTATACCAAACCGCAGGTGTTGATGCGCCGAACCCGCAAGATCTCTATCCTGAGGAACTTCTGGCCATAGACGGGTTGGAACTGATCAGCCAGGAACTGGCAGATGAGTACTTCTATGAAGAGAAAACGCAGCTCTCGCCTGCGTTTAAGGCGCTGGTGTCAATTGTGGTGGCGGCATATATCGCGCCTCAGCTGGTCGGTGAGTTGCTGCCAAACCTGACCTCGGTAGCCGTCTCCAATGGAGCCAATGCGTTCACTTCAACAGCACTCGTCGAAACGTTGGATGGTGTCGTAGCCGGAGATCTCGATCTGGGCGCGATTTTGGAAGCAGCTGCGTTCTCAGGTGTGTCAGCGGGACTCACATCAGGCATCAACCTGAACATCCCCGAAAACAGCCCGCTGAATGATGCCTTGATCAGTGGCCTTGGCAACCCGAAAGGTCCACAACTTACGGTGGCCGGCATTCTGGAAGGGGCGTTGGACGGCTCAATTTCCTCCGGTCTGAGTTCAGCCGTCTATGGGACTGACTTCGCGGATGGTTTCTCGGCAAGCCTTGTACAGACAGTCACAAACCTTGCGCTGGCAGATGCCCAGTTTGAAATCGGTGGGTTGTTCACTGACGCGAATGGCAACCCCATCAACGGTGGTGAAGGCTCAGCAGGTCATATGCTACTTCATGCACTCGCGGGTTGTGCCGCCGCCGAAGCCACCGGTGCGGATTGTGCGGCGGGCGCGGCAGGTGGAATTGCGGCCAGTATCTATTCCGGAATCGCCGGGAGTAGTTCCCTCAGCATTGAAGAGCAGAATCGATTGGCTTCTGTCGTTGGAGCCGTTGCCGGGTATCTGGTTTCAGGCGGAGACGCGGACAACGTCAGTACAGGATCGTTCGTTGGTCAATCTGCTGTCCTCAACAACTATCTGAAACATACAGATCTGGCGAATATGCAAGCCGCTCTCGAAGCGTGTCATGCGCAAGACGGTGGATGCTCAAAGGCGGATCAACGTGATATTGCAGTTCATTTTGCCAATGTTGGTCTTCAGAATGACCGCGAGCTTGCAAATACCTGCTTCACCAACGAATGCATAGATAGCTTTTTGGCTGAAGCCGTAAGCTATGATGAAGCTATAGCTGCGTTGTCTTCGGAGAGCCCCTATGCAGCACAGCTTCTGAGTGTTTCTGGTGCGCTGTTTGTATCTGGTCCTGCGCAGCAGCAACTCGATCAGAACATAGACTTCCTGAACGGCTATGAGGACTACCAGGAAACTCGCTGCGGTGGCGTGTCCGATGGTGCTTGCGCCGAAGCCTACACTGAGGCTTACGCCGGCTACCTAGACGATGTCGAAACAGTCGAGGCGACGAAGCAGTTTTTAGCGGTGGTAACCGGTGCTGTGGCGCTCGGCCCCTCTGTCTGTGCGGCTACTCCTAGAACGTGCGTTGCGCTGGGTGTTTCTGACGTAATTGAATGCGCCTCTGGCAACATTACATCGTGCTCTCCTGGACCAAACCTTCAGGGCACCGGGATCAAGGTAGAAGGTAGCGTACCCAATAGTGGGCGATTTAGCGGAATTCAGGCACAGAACGCCGATGAAGCTCAATTTCTTCGAAATGCAGAGGCCACATTCGGAGGAAGCGAAACTTGGACAACGGTAACTCGACATCGCGGAGAGTTGGTGGTACAGCGTTCGGATATAGAGTTAAGCCCTCAAAACATCACTAGGATGAAAAATGGCCAAGCCCCTTTTGTTCGAAATGCAAACGGTGCTTGGGAGCCTTTGCAGCTTCACCATGTCGGACGTGAAACGGGGCAGATGATCGAAGTAACTCGTTCCCAGAACCAATACAATCCGACTTCAGGCGGCCCACTTCACATTCCCGGTCCGGGTTCCCCGGTAAGACAACCAAATTATTCCAAATCCTATTGGCAAGAACGATATCAAGATTTTGTTAAATCAGGGCAAATAACTGAGTGAGAGTGCACGACAATGGATGCCAAAACAGAGTTTGATCAGATGTGTGCGACTGGAGAAGTTGCCGGTCCATGCTCAGACAAAAAAATCCATGATGCGGAAGCTGAACTTATGGTTGTTTTTCCAGTTCAGTATCGCGAATTTTTGTCAGAATACGGTGCCGTAGTACTTGATGGTGTTGAAATCTATGGTCTGCCAAATGTTAATGATAGCGAGATGCCGCTCTGGCAAGACGTTGTTAAGGTTTCTCGGCAGCTTAAGGAGTGGCGGCAAGCCGGCAGTGAAGTCCCTGCTTACGTTCCTATCGCGGATGATGGCACGGGAGTTTATTTCTATCTGGACACAAATGCGGGGCCTAAAACGAGGATCATTGCGATAGGTCCAGGCATCGAGCAGGTAGTATCATCTGACTTGTTTGAGTTTGCACTAAGTATTTCTAATGGTGAACTAACTTTTTGATTTCCCCTACCCTGATGAAAAGGCGGGCTGCTTACCGAACTAAACCGTCAAGACCAGCGACGGCGGCAGAAATTAAGCATGATACCTTCAAGTTCACTACGCCAAACGGGGGGCAAGACATCGTGGTCAGGGGACACTAAGAATATGAATGACATCAAATCTAGCGCGGACTTCGCTGATGCACTTTCGTTCTTGTTGGACGGCGAGAGTTTTCCGGCTGAGAATACCGACACACGTAGATTCGTTGAAGCGATGCAGGCTTGGCTGAGGGACGTCGAGGGCAACAATAACTGGTTTGATAAGCCAAGCGATGATTACATCACTTGGTCGGATTTATATAAGCTTTTGCAGGCGGCGTCAGTCTATGAATAGATCATCCCGTCTCCAGTTTCCGGCGAGATCGATCTACTTCAGGTACGAGCGATCAGATTTGTAGTTTCTTGATGTTTCTCGGTGAAGATCTGTGAACTCTAGTAGATTTGTACGGACGCTGTGGATTATTGGACGCTGGAAGCAGTTGGATGTTTCAGCAATATGGTCTCAGTTTCACTACACAGGTATTCCAGATGAAACATCGGTCTCATTTGGATCGGCTGACATCAATCGGACTTCTATAAGTGCATCCAAAATCGAGGAGATTCTTGACGGTGCTCATGTTCCATCATTTGAAGTGTTGGGAGACGGGTTCAGCTTCAGTTATGGACAAAACGCTGGTCAAAATTACGATCACGTGTTCATCAAGTCTAACTTGGCAGTTTTAACCCCTGAGTTTTGCGACGAATTAATCTCATCAACACTAGCGGACGATCTAAATTTCACGCAGGCGCATTTAGTTGATGAAAACTATCAGTACTATCAGAATATTAGTGATCCGCTTGACTTTAAGGCGTTCGGTCTGTCGATGGAGGGCTTGCCCATGAAATCCAACGGTTTGCCATTCCCACTTGAGCAACAGATAGTAGATACCAGCCAAAATCCTGGCCGCTACCGGCTCTGCCTGAATTATGTAGAAGTTGCTGCAGGATACATGTGGTTTGGAGAAAGTTTTTGGAAGCTTATAGGGCGTTCTTCACAATGCGTTCGTGAACGTTTGCCTGCAGAGGTATCTCTAGTACACGCTGAGTGCTGGAAGCTGCGCTCTCAGGTGGGCGTTTTTACCAATAGTTGTACAGCTGAATTGCAAGAAGGCGTACGTTCAGCTCTGTTTGATGACGTTCCGCCAAATGGTTGACGCGCGTCAAATGACCAACAAGAGAAGTGAGTAGCGTCGTCCAATACCAATTTCTGAGAAGATTATCGTGTTTCAGAGACACTTGGGCAGCGAAAGTCACGGCTGTAGTTCCTAATTATTCAACTTGTCGCAGTTCTGTGAAAGTATACTCCGGCTTGCGCTGCGTCGTTCCCGCTCTGCCTCTCCAAGCGCCGCGGTGGATCACTTGGGACAAGCTTTAAACCTGCTTTGGTGAGCCATATGGCTTAGAGACCATACATCGACTGATGATGGGGAGTGCCTAGAAAGTACTTTCTTCTGGGTCAAAGTTCTGCAGTTGAAAGCAAACAACGCCACGATTCAATCTTAGTAAAAGAGAGGTTATAGGCGGACTATTGCCGGTCCGCGCTTGTTGTTCCAGTTCGAATTCAACTCAATTAAGATGTCAATACCTAATGTCGCACCCACTCGGCTGAGCTCAATAACACTCAATCGTTTTTATTGCCTTGAATTCAAAAAAACATAAAAATGGGCTTCAACCTGGCTAACCGTAAGTTTCAAAAGAGATTGTTTGTTTATTTACATCGTATTGAAAGTAAACAGTTATTTTGACTCTTAACTCTATTGTTTGAGCTGATAATTGCCGATTGCGTGCGAATAATTTTCGCATCGCTGTATAGCGCGGTCGTAGTTGAAAATTGTAGCCCGTTCGCCCGAAAATTTAAGCTGTTGACCTGTGAGAATCGCGTCTGCTACGCCGATTCTAGCAATCAATTAAATGTTGCTACTTGAGAGGAAAGAAATCCGATGCGTTCCGATCATGTCCTCATGTTCAAGGCGATTTTGACCCTTTCGGGGTCGTCTATATGCGGCTTTGCCGATCAGATTGGGCGGCATCAGAGTTCGGTACAAAACGTGCTGTCGGGGGCGCGGCGGAGCCGTTTCATCGAGGAGAAGATATGCGAACGCCTTGGCAAGCCTTTTGCAGAGGTATTCGGCAGTGAAGAAGTGAGCGCAAAGAGTGAGGGAGATCGAAAATGACATGATCTAGAAACGAAAACCCCCCACGAAAGCTCTCGCTTACGAAGGGGGATGACAACACTGGGTGCTGTTTGTTTGGTAGCTCTTCATCCCGTGTTTCATAGCAAAAGTCAAGAATGGCGCGCCGCAATATAATATTGCGTCCGATGCCGCTTGTTTTTGCAAAATTTCATTGCCCTTGGTGGCAAACGGGGACGGAGCAGCACATGCCACATCTCGTGCGAAAGGCGCGGCCACACACTGCGATGCCCCCAAAGGAACGAGGAGCACGCAAGTGTATGATCCGATTTTTCTACCATCTCAAAGTCGCGCGAAGCGACAGTATTCGAATAAGTCAAAAGGCAGGTTGAGCGGCGTAGGTCCGGTCAGCACTTCGCGGCATCCGCATCCGTTCTCATTGGGTTTCGAAAGCGGTGTAGAACGTAAAGTGCGTGCAATGCTATTGGCGCGCCCCGACGTCGTCGACATCGTCGACCAACCATTTGAGATCCATGCAATCGATGAAAATGGTAAACCCTGCAAAAGCGTGCCGGACTACTTCGTCGAGTTTGAAGATGGTTCTTCGGCAGCAATCGAAGTCAAACCGACAGAGCGAGTGGTGTCGCTCGACTTCGAACAGCGGTTGGAGTTTTTCAGCCAGTTCTTACGACCAGATCAAGCTGACGAAATCATCCTGATCTCAGATGACTCCTATGAGGAATGGGAGGCAATCAACGCTGAACGTCTTCTGGAGATGCGCAGGGATCTGGACGAGGAAGCGGACGCAGCGATCCGAGAGTTGGGCTTGCGTCTGACATCGCCAACGACGGTGGGCGATCTTGTTGAAAAGGCAAAGATGGGTGGCCGCGCATTTCCGGCCATCTTCCGCGCGATCTACTCCGGCGTTCTTCGTCAGGTCGAGGCAGGAACAATCAATCTTTCAACAATCGTGGAAAATGGAGCAGAAAAATGAGTGGTAAGGTAATTTTCGCGGAGCAAACACAGCCCAAAGTCGACGGGATTTCGAAGCATATCGTGCGCTATGAAAGCAACGCGATGGTGACGTGCTGTTCTGAGACTGGGGGGTTTGAAGAACATACCTACAACGACATCATAGAAGGCCTCAATACGGGGCGCGTGGAAGCTGATCACGCCCATTTTGGGCTGCCTTGCGCGGAATTGCGGGCGAATTTTGAAGTGGAAATGGTTTCAAACCTACCGATCCATGCGCAAAAGAAATTGTTGTTTAAGCAGGCCTATTGCGACGCACTTCTTGAGCTGCTCTCGAGGGGAGATATCAAGCGCACTGAACAAAGCCTTAAAGACAACAGGGTTCTGATCGAAGAACTGGTCAACAAGTTGTTCACAACATCCAGTACCCGGGAACGAAAGAAATACGCTTGTAAGACCAGCTTCTGCGAACGATTTGATTTCCCGAGTGCGAGTCGGGGCCTGAAATGGCTGCGGAGATACGAAAAGATGGGTCGGTCGCCGCTCGCCTTGATCGACAAACGCTATCTCTCTGGGCGATCGGGGCTTCAGATGTGCCATGAGACGCAAGTTTTGATGAATGAGTGCGTGCTTGGATATGCGTCTTATAAACGGCCGTCCAAAGTCATGGTTGCAAAGGACACACAGCGTGCTTTCCGCAAAGCAAATGTTCAGCGTATTGCAGATGGTCGCGAGCCTTTGGACATACCATCGCAGTCGACAATTATTCGGGCAATCAATGCGTTGGAGCCATACCACGTAAAGTGCGAACGAGAGGGAGTTGATGCCGCCAATCGGCACTTTGCAATTGTGGAGGAGGGTGTTGACGTCCTGCGACCGATGGAGCGTCTGGAAATTGATGAATGGAAGGTTGATCTTATAACCTTGCTAGCCAAAGCAGGTATGTTCGGGCGTCTGAGCGATGAACAGATAAATGCGCTGCCGCAAGGCCGTCGCTGGGTATACATTGTCGTCGACGTCCGGACCCGCTGTGTTCTGGGGCTGAAAGTCGCGTCAGATTACAGCCCGGTAGATGCGATTGCTGCCCTGGAAATGGCTACGCGTGACAAAACCGAACTTGCAAAAGCCTTTGGTTGTCAAAAGCCTTGGGATCAGTTCGGCGGAATTTACAGCGTTTCGGCTGATCAAGGCTCGGCCTTCATCAGTTTCGAGTTCAAGCGTGCAGTCGTCGATTTAATGGGAACGGTGTCTTTCCCGCCTGCTGGTGTTCCGAAGCTCCGTGGACATGTCGAACGGTTTTTCAACACTTTCGCGATCGAACTGATGCCACTGCTGTCCGCAAGAACATTTTCAAACGTGGTGCAGAAGGGAGATTTCGAGCCAGAAGCGATTGCCGCGTTGACCGATGACCAACTTGCTGAGGTGCTCATACGGTTCGTGGTCGATGTGTATCACCAAAAACCACATGCTGGTCTGGATGGTCAAACACCGGCAAATTGCTGGGCGGAACAGGTGGAAAAGGTGGGGCGACTTGCCCCACCGGATCGCCGCCACCGCCTTGCTGCGCTGGGACAAAACTACACCCGCACGGTGTCAGGCAGAGGTGTCAGGTTTTGCGGTATCCACTATTCCAGCCCGGAGTTACGCGATCATTTTCTGACTTCGACCAAACGTAAGGTTCAGATCCGAGTTGACCGCAGTGACCTGGGTTGCATCGAGGTTAACTTGGATGGTGGCTGGGTTCCTGCAAAGCCGTTGGCGCAGGGATTTCACGGGTTGTCATTGGAAGCCTGGACACATGCCTGCCAGATATTACGCCGTAAATACAAGGCTGAGGCAGACATTAATCAGTCATGCGTCGATCAGGCGATCGAAGATATCTCCGAATTAGATCGCCAAGCGTGTTTGCGCATAGGTGTCACCCCTCAGGCGATGACGCCGGAACAAGTCAACCAGAACCGCAAAAAGCTCTTTTTGGGTCTGAATGTGATAGCGGGCCAGAAAACAGCCTCCAACGCGAAAAAGCATGGGTTGTTGGGGCTTCGCTTTCCGGGCGGCGGGCGACCGGTCAAAACTGCGGAAATCGAAGTTTCATTGGCTGAAGAGGACGAAGTGCCTGATTTCAATCGGGAACTTACCTGCAAGTTGGAGGATGAGTGATGGAATTGGATCGTTCAGAAGAGATCAGCCAGATAGTGGCTGATCTATCCGCCCGTTTCGTCAGTCACGCTGGCTACAGAGAGTTAGAGCGAGAATTCAATCGCCTCCTTTGGAAGCGTCGCGCAAACATCGCCTCCGGGCGTAGTCCCGAAGCACGAGGACTGATTGTCATTGGGAATTCGGGCAGCGGTAAGACTACGGCCGTGGATCGCTTGATCGCGCGCCATCCTCAGTTGGACCTTGGTAGGGATGGATCAGAGACCCTTGAGGCATTATCGGTTCGTGTGCCCAGCCCAGCCAGTCTGAAGTTTGTCGGTGAGAAAACTCTACACGGCTTTGGGATCACGACCGAACGTAGCAGGACCAGCAATTGGTTTTGGGACAAGGTGCAATTTCATGCGAAAAGCCGGGGCACGCTCTTTGTGCACTATGACGAAGCACAGGATTTCATCTCAAACTCCAAAGGCACCGAAATCAAACCAGTCATGCAGACACTCAAATCGTTCATGCAAAACAAACAATGGCCGGTTGGGTTGGTGCTCTCAGGGTTGCCTTGGTTGAAGGAACTGATGAACCTGGATGCTCAACTGTGGCGGCGCTTCAAACCCATTCATTTCCCGCAAATCAGCTATACAACCCATGGCCCGGATATCATGGCAATACTGGAATCCTACGTGGGTGTCGTGGGCCTGAAGCTGGGTGAAGGCATAAACAACAAATCGTTCTTGCGCCGCCTGATACATGCCGGATCCAATGAGTTTGGCATTACCGTCGAAATGATCGTGAATGCGATTGAGGAGGCCTTGCTGGATGACAGCAGAACCATCAGCATTCACCACTTCGCAGAGATGTATCAGTCGAGGGTTGGGTGTGTCCAAGCTCTCAACCCCTTTGTGGCTGATGATTTCAAAGTGATCGATGCTGGGAAGCTACTGGGCGGGATCGATGACCTCCAATCTGAGAGGATGAGGCAGGCGATCGAAAGCTATCGGAGGGCAAGCTGATGCAAGGAAAGCTTCCTCTTAGCGTTAACCTTGTCGACGGAGAAACGCCCGCGTCACTCGCAGTTCGGCTGGGCCGCAAGAATGGCAGTGAGTATGCTGCAGATTTTTGCCTGGATCGGGGTTTTCGATTGCAGGATGTAGCGGATGGCAGAGCTCAGGCTCTGTCGTCACTCGCCGTGCTTGGCGGAGTGAGCTTGGCTGACTTGAAGCGATTTTCGGTCGAGAGAATAGGCGAAACGCAGTATTCGGTTGCTGGTCAAAGACTGGAAAAAAGATGGATACAACGTTCGCGGCTTCGTTTCTGCCCCCGTTGCGTCGCCGAGGATTTAAGTGGCCCAACGCTTCATGGCTCGGCCCTCCGCGCTTACTGGCATGTTCCATTCATACGGACCTGTCAAAAGCATCAGGTGCCAATTATGGAAATCGACCACATCTGCCATACAAGAGGTCCCCACGATTTCACGGGTCGATTGAAAGACCTTGGGATCAGGCCTGAAAAGCTCGTCCGAAACTGTGGCCGACGCAAACCATCGACGCTTGAAACTTACCTGACCGGGCGGATCGATGGGTTTTCGCGAGATCCGTGGTTGGACGGGTTACCTTTCAATGCTGTCGCAATGGCCAGCGAGGCTCTTGGATTGATGATGGCCTTCGGTCGTGACAGGAAAATAGGCGCCTTGTCACCCGGAGAGCGGATTGAAGCTGGGGCTTCAGGGTTCGGAGTGGTTCGTGATGGAGAAGAAGCCATTCGAGCTTGTCTGGCAAACCTCCACCAACGCGGCGGCGCTCCAACCTGGTTTCAACGGCAATTCTATGGCTACTTCTTTCTATGGTTAGAGGCTTCGCATTCTGAACTTTACGAACCCATCAGAAAGATCATGCGAGATCACATCGTGCAGACTTATCCGGTTGAAGACGGTGAAGTCATATTGGGCGAAGCATGCAAACGCCGACGGGTCTATAGCATCAGGACTTTGAAAGAGGCGACCGGAATTGAGCCTAAGAAGCTCAAACACATTTTACATCAACACGGCTTTCTGGGCAGAGATGAAAAGACTGGCAAGTTCGAAAGGGGTGTTGTCTTCAATGCGGACGACATTGATCCAATAGTCGCGCGTTTCAAAGGGTCAGTTTGCCAATTGGCTGCACGCAGACGTGTCAACGCCCCGCGCGCGCAGTTCGACGTACTCTTGAAAGCTGGATTCATAGAGCCAATTGGCGGGGCGGGTGATGCCCGGCCAAGTTATGATCCTAAAGGACTTGATGATTTCCTTACATCTCTGCAGGAAAATTCGACGCCAGTAGATGCGGACAACGAGCATTGCGTTGATATCCAGACTGCATGCCGTAAGACGGTGACGGGGGCGGCGGAGATTGTTGATCTCATATTGTCCAAGCGATTGAAGTTCGTCGGCCGTCGATTAGGGCAGAAAGGATACTTGTCGTTGCGAGTTGATCCTCGCGAGATAGCTGAGCAGATGAGGTTGGCTGCTCCCAAGGGGTATATGAAACCAGAACTCAGAACTCTTCTGGGTGTGAATGATCCGGCGATCAGATACCTGGCTGATATTGGTTTGCTTCCGACCAGCAAATCTCGCCACCCAATATCACGAAAAGCTATATCTATCGTCACTTACGATGCGATGGACGCGTTCCTGTCGAAGTATGTGCCGGTAAAGCTTATGTCCGAGCTCTGGGGAATTCACATCCGCACTGTGGGGTACGGCCTGTTGAAGCGTGGTGCGACACTGCTACCGATGCCCAAAGACTGCAGCGGTAGGATATTTTTGCGTCATGATCTGCAACGTGTCACCGATCGCCAAGTACCTGATGCAAAATCTGCGATGGAGATGTTCAGCAACTGGGCGAAGATCGAAGGGGTCGGAGATTTCAGACCCCAATGAAACGTTGCTTACGTAAGTGTTTGTAAAACTGACCATTTATGTCACCGGGCCGCGCCGCAGCAGTCAGTGGCCCGGCTAATCAATATCTGTGATCATATCCAAGATACCTTTGCGCAAACTGTCTCTCGCGTATTGAACAGTAAGAAGTGCCTGTTCGATCTCGTGATCATCGCCGCTGTCATAAGCCGCCTTAATCAGTTCGAACTGTGCGGTTTGGCTTGTAGCGAGTGCGTATTCCTTTTGTATATTATTGACTGGTTCTTTCCTTTTTTACTCGTTGTTGGTTGTGGAGTTTGCTGCCTTGTTTGCATGCTACGCTGTCAAAAGGACACCTTCTCTGAAAATAGTGGCTACTTTAGCATGCGGCTATGTTTGATGCTCGCAACAAAACAAGGGCCTTCTGCAATGAAAAAGGTCATTCCGGATGGTTCGCATCAATTGATGTGGAGCGACACATAAGGTGACATTTATTGACGCCGAGTTGCCATTTCTCGGCGTCAAACCTGCAACTGTCATAGCAAAATTTTGCGGTTCCATCATTTAAGGCGGAAAGCAGAACTTCGCTGCGCATCGGTTGAATGACCAGGATGCAAATTAAAGCGGTCGTTCAGTGTCAGCCATCGCTGTCGCGGTTCTCGTCATCTAGTGGTCATGAATCCTGACCTTAGCAGGGGAGGACAGGCGCTTCTCGGTCCGCGCGTGCCAATGGAGACTTCCGTTGATGTATGGGTTTGACTATTCTCAAAGTGGCGAAATTTGACGTTAATTCATTACGATAGGTATTAAAGTGGCGAGAAGCATCACTGACGAAGAAATCGGCTTGATAAAAGCCTTACTCGCTAGAGGCGAACGCAACGTAGATATTCAGTTCTATTTTAACCGGCAAGATAGGCCAGTTAACTCTGGGCGCATTAGTCAAATTCGCAACGGAACCTACGGGCCAAACGTCCCTGCTGCATCACAAGCTGACCTCACGAACTTTCTTACAAATTTTCAGGTTGCTGCGGTTGGCGTCGTGAACCAAGGCGCAGCTACACCGACAATAGCAGAACGTGCTGCGCAGCGCTTTGAGCAGAGAGCTGACGGTAACTGGTATCTGAGCGATGGAGAGACGACCGAGCAGGAGTGTAAAGCGGAGTTCGACCCTAAGAAAATGAACCCACTGGTAAGGGCAATTGCCGCTCTCGCAAACAACAAAGGTGGTTTCATCTTTTTGGGCGTGGATAATGCAGGCTGCCAAGTTGCTGGACTACCTGACGATACATTCGACAATACAGATATTGTACGGATAAGCGACAAGGTGAAGACTTTTCTAGTTCCGACACCAGACTTTGTTAAAGAGACCATCCGAATTGGCGGAATGAACGTCGGTGTTCTGTATGTCGAGAAGTATAACGTTCCTCCGGTAGTGGTATGTCGCGATAGTGACGGGTTAGAAGACGGCAGCATCTTATTCCGCTATCCCGGGCAATCTGCGAAAATTAAGTTTGGCGATCTTCACGCGATGCTTCGCGAGAGAGACCAAGCCAGCCAGAGTGTGTTGCTTCAGTCTGCTCAACGACTTGCTGACATTGGCACCGACCGGTCGCTCATCGTGGACACAAATGCCGCGACTATGGAAACCTCCGATATGAAACTTACCATCGACCGAAAGCTGGCTGATCAGCTTGAGTTTATTCGGCATGGTGAATTTGAAGAAGTTGAAGGTGCTCCCGCTCTCCGCCTCGTCGGAGACGTCAAAGCGGTCGATGCCGATGGAGAGGCGTTGGAAAGTATCGAAGGACGTGCACTCACAGCCGACGGAGTTCTACAAGCTTTTCTGACAAAAGCACAAGTTCGGACGCCTTTAGACTATGTAAACGTATCCGCCCAAGTTCAGCGTCAATGGTTGCCGATGTTTTACTTCTTGAACCACGCGGAGGCGACAAAGGCTCAAGCAATTGAAGCATTGGATGGAACCGTAGCGGTCTACGCAAACAGCAAAGCCAACGCCTTAGAGCGATTGAGAGGCCAAAGAAGCGCGTTCAGCGCCGCCGGAGGGCAAGCTGTTCCAATTCTCGCAAAGATGATCGACGGGGATTTTGCAGGTCTTTTGGAGGAGGCGGATGATCGCGCCATAGCCAGAGCCATTCAGGCGCTACCGGACGGGTTCGACAACTTTGAACCAGTGTATGACCTTCTTCTCAACCTGTTTGATAGCGCCGGAACTAATAGCGCGAAAAAGGGCGGTGTCTTCAAAGCCTCCGCACGGCTAGACGAGTTGGCGTTCTTGCCTTTAATCGCCGAAGAATGAGCCACGTTCTCCAGAAGTAAAGCTAGCAGGTGCCTGTACGGCTGAACTGACCGGGGGGGACTTCGCCTACTGGACAATGCTGCACGTCACCGCCAAAGGCTGTTTCGGAGGCATTGTGCCGCAGCAATGGCTGTCGTGCGAATGTCCACAGAAGGCCGAATTAGATAGCTTGCCGCCCTCAATGCCGCTTTGCCCCCTTTAAGCGTTTCCTTGTCTTTCCGTCGGCCCGCTCGAACCGCTCGTTGAACCATTCTATGCTATCGTAATTGGAACCAGCGACTAGCTTGCATCCGCAATAGTAACGGTTACCTTCCCAAATCATCCCAAAACTTCTAGCAGATCTTATTCGGTACATTCCAACAATCTGTGGTGCTCCCCCACTTAATGAGTCTCTGCCTGCTTTGATCGATTGAAACAACGCCTGGAAAGCATGGCGACTTGTTCCCGCTTCTTCTTGGTGGTTGGAGATCGCAAGCTGTTTCCGGAGACTATCGCGTCCGGAGCCTCTTACGGAGGCAAAGTGGGATCGGTCCGATTGTAAGTCGATTTCGATATCCTTCCAAACCTGACCATCGGATTGGAAACTTACCTCCCAAAGTCTGAAAGAGCATGTCATCCCGCTTCCAGTTCTCGAAGCATGAAAAAGCTTGAAGTCAGGGACCTCTGCACTGACCGAGTTCTCAAGAGATTTCTTGATTGTACTTACCCACCTACCATGGCGTTCGTCAGCACAATTCATCTCGTCGTAGAGTAATCCAGCATCTATCTGACGCGTGACTTGATTGATTATCTGAGTCGGAAAGAAAGCCGATCCGCAATATCCAAATATGTCAGGGCTCGCACTGGACGCAAAAGTTTTTTGTCCAGCATCCCATCGCCGCGATGCGTTCCCCCATGTAATGCGACTGTCCGAAGCGATGTAAATGGCGCAAGGTCCACGTGAATCGATTGAAAGGTGCGATGCAATGGTCGTCATTGCGGAACTCCTCGCAACTGTTTATTCTCGGCCTCAACGGTGGAGTATCTGCAGCTCGACCAAATTTGCAACTCCAATCCGCTCCTCCAAAATCATGAATGGAGTGCTCGAGGTGAGGGCCCGCTGACTTTGTTGGCGGGCTGATTGGTTTTTGCGGTGCCTCAACCTGAACGACCGCTTTGTAGAAGGAAAGGCAGCGCCACGTGACAAGACCTATTTCTGCTTCGGAACGTTCGCTACAGCCTTCACCAAGGGAGGGAAGCTGACCTTCGCTAAGGGTGCGAAACTGACTGGGTCCCGTCTAGAAAGCAGTCATTGTCCATGCCAGTCTCAAAGGTCGGATTGTGTATAAAGGGCTAGTACGCCTATGAACCCTGACGTCACCAGATTTTGTACTACCAGGCCCTTGAAGCGGATTTTATAGTACCTATGTACATGTTGCTTCGGGGCATAGGACCCGGATGAACCGTGTTAAGGACCGCAAGCGTTATCTTCGCGCGCGGCGGGATCATCGGCGTGATTGGGTTCATGTCGCATCCTACTTGGCACAATGTGGTTGTAATATACCACGCTAGGTTATTCCGTACCGGAGGGCGCTTGCGCCTGTTGATGGGAGCTAGGTTCAAATAGCCCGGGCAGTTTTTGACGAACGGAGTCGCTATGCCCGGGTTTTACCTACCTACTGAAGAAGAATTCGATCCCCACACCGACGCTTTCATTCTTCACTGCCTCGCAAAAGAACGCCAATATCAGCACTTCGATCTCCCTTTGTCAGACGAAGCTCGAAACCAGCAGTTCGACTTTTCGTCCGAGGTCGCGCCACATCGTTTTCTACCACTGTTGGGGTACACAGATATCACCCGGAAATTTGTTCGGGACGATAGCGGCAACCGACACGAAAAGATTAAGAAGCGGCCCATTCGTTTTGCGGCTCACGAAGATGCCGCATACCTGCAAGCATATGCTGATCACCTTGGACCAATCTATGAGGCCGCACTTGTGGAAGACGGAACGAGCGGCAGTGTCCTTGCCTATCGGCGTGGAGGGGGAACCAATATTCACCACGCAAAGTCGCTCTTTGACGAAATCTCACAGCGGCAAAATTGCAGTGTATTCGCCTTGGACATTTCTGGGTTTTTTGACTGCCTCAACCATGATCATCTGAAGTATGAAGTTTCGCGTTTGGTCGGCGTAGATCGGTTGAATGGGCACGACTGGACGGTCTTCCACAATGTCACCCGATATTCTTGGGTGGAAAGCGATGATCTGGATACGTTGCTCGGTAGAAAACGTAAGCGGCACGGGAGGGTGTGTACACCCGATCAATTCAAATCGCATGTCAGAGGTCGTAAAAGTGGCTTGGTCCGTAAGCATGAATTCGATTTTGGTATCCCCCAAGGAACCCCTGTCTCTGGGCTGTATGCCAACATTTACCTCCGGACTTTTGATCAGGAAATTTTTCGAATGGTGAACAGTATTGGTGGTTCCTACCGTCGCTATTCCGATGACATCGCGGTCACACTGCCGCTGGGAGCAAAGCAAGATCATGTTGTCGGACTTATTGAAAAGTTCATCGCAGACTTTGCGCTCGCGCTGTCTGCCGACAAAACGGAAACAGCAGACTTCAACGGCGGCGCCTTGGTTGCCGACAAACCGATTCAATACCTAGGATTCACTTTCGATGGAGAGCAGACCTTGATCCGACCCTCTTCTATGGATGCATATCGCTCAAAGATGAAACACGGCATCCATGCGAAATTGGTAGCGGCGAAGCAGCAAGGAATTCCATCGTTTAAGGTGTTCAAACGGGAACTGTTGAGTCGATACACGCACAAAGGAATACGGCGTAACTTTATACAGTACGCTTATAAATCGGCTGATATTTTCGATGCGCCAGAGATCAGGCATCAGGTTAGAAACCACATCAAGTGGTTCAACAAAGCTTGGGATCGTGAAGTGGTCAAAGTCTACGGCGGTTTGGTCACTTCGGCATAGCAGTCAAAAATACAAAGAGGAAATTATGGAAGTTTGGTTTTGTATAAGCGGAAGTGTCGTTGCAAAGAGTGAAACAGGCATCGTTCCCCCGATTGGCTCAGAAGTCACGATACGAATGGACACGTACAAAAAGGGACTGGAAGCGGGGACTGTTTTGACATTCACGGTTAGTGAAGAGTTTCCACCGCACTACGACTACACTGCCGATGTGGTGTATGTCGATGTGAATGGTTGGGAGGTTCATAAACCTCATGAGGAGGTAGATGATTGATCAAGCATTGGTGGAATGGCACTTTTATTCCCTATGACAATGACGACGACAGCGGGGTTTTCTTCGTCGGAGGAACCTACGAACGGCACTGGTCTGCAAACCTTGCGCGTGCGGTGGCCGGTTTCGTTGCTCGGGAATGGAAATGGGTGATAGGAACAACACTTGCAGTCTTGGGTCTTGCAATGACCTACGCTCGCTTCTTTTGAGGGATTAGTACGTAAGTCATGAATCCAAGAGCTCCACAACTACTCCTCAAAATCAATGGAATGAGGTGTTGCGCAAGCTCGGTGAAGACTGATGAGGCTCTTCTTAGAGTACGGATAATGGCGTTATGCAAACCAACTGAGCCTAAACCTCCAATACGGACCCAAATATGAGCAACGATCCGTTCAAAAATGACGCGTTGAGTCGTGCCCTAGAGCTGAGCGAGGGCCCAGCAGAAAAGCTTATCCGCCAGATGGAACACAATTCGGCAACACGGATACTTCAGGAGCTTGAAAGCTCCCCTGCAATGCGGGCTGCCCAGATGATGGAGCGGAACGACATCAATAGGATCATAGATGCCGTCACCGCAGCTCATATGTCTTTCGAGGCGTTCACCAGATCACAGCAATGGGCAGAAGTGTCCAGTGCGATAGCTGCTGCGCATAGCGCTCTGGCGAGGCCTGAAACCTTTGAAGTGTTGCACCAAATTGATGCAAATCTGAAGCATCTTGTGACGAATGTGCCCCAAGCGGTTGTCCCGTTAGCAGATCAACTTCAGAGCTTTTCAGTTGCTGCTGCTGCGGCCGTTCACCCTCTTAGTGAACACTTGCAGAACATAGAAGCGTGGCAGGCCTCGCTTACCGAGAGGATGGGTCAGCTCCAGAACCCTTGGGCTATCGAGGATCACCTTGGCGTTTCATTTGTCGGCTTTGCGCGCATCGCGCGCCTGCATGACATATCCAGCAGTACCGAGCCGTTCGACCCGGCGGGCCAGGAAGTATTCTCGGAAGAACTGGGGGAGCCGGTTGCCTTTGACGAGGATCAATCCCCGGAAGACCGGGAGACCGCACAGATCGAAGCGGGACTGAACGCGGAAGTCGTCGCTTTCCCACAAGACGCATATCCGCAAGTCTTGTTCTCAGCAGGCTTCGAGCTGCGCTTTGCAGCGGTCGCACCGGTCAAGACGGACGGCGGCGAAATCGGGGAGTATGATCCGCAACATGCTCATTTTCTTGGCGAGATCGAGAATCGTCTTCGCTCCGTGATTGAGGCGGAGCTTCGCCGGATCGAGGGAGAAGCCTGGCTTCGGCGGCGGGTTCATGGCGACCTTCGTAAGAAGTGGCAGGACAGGAAGATAGCGGACCACGAACAACGCGGGGACTCCTTCCCTCACCTCTACTATGCAGATTTCATGGAGCTTATGCACATCATCTGCGAAGGTCGAAACTGGAAGGAAGCGTTTGCGCGTTTCTTCATCTCGAAACAGGATTTTCAAGTTTCGATGCAACGTCTCGCGCCAGTTCGCAATACCATTGGCCACAACCGGCCTTTGGTGCGAACCGACCAGCTGATCCTCTTGGCCGAGGGCACTCGAATTTTGCGCGCTCTGGGCGTTCATATCTGATGCCAGCACTACACTCTAGCCAGAGATTTCCTAACTCCAGATGCCTTCATGGACCGATCAGGTCGTGATTGTCGATACACATGAAATGAATGCCAAGAACTTATATGTTGCGCTCACCAGAGGGGCGAAGAGAGTTGTTGTATGCTCAACAACTCAGTATTTGCCAGCCACCTAGCACGTCAGAAAAGTTCGCTTCTTGAAAATACTGCGCGTTGTACGAATGGCTGGCCTAGTTAAGCTGAGGTGCGGCGTCCAATCGGTCGGTGGAGGTCGGCTGAGGGCCGTGACCGAGAAAGTAGGTGTAGACACAGCGAACTCGTAAAGTGTTCACATTACTAACAAGTTTCGAATATGTTTCTTTTTCGAAATCTTGTGTGGAGTTACGAAGTTTGCCAACGCGTTCTAGAAGCCATCAGTTAGAGGATTTATCGATCCGCGAATTCGAGCGCTTGTTGCCTGATGCTTGGGCACTTCGCCGGAAAGACAAAGACTACGGCGTAGATTTGGAGGTCGAAGTTTTCGACGACGAAGGAAAGTCTACAGGGCTCATGTTCTTCGTCCAACTTAAGGCTACTGACGACATTGCCAAAGCGCAGTCGGTTCCAATTAAGGTCGACCGCCTCGAGTATTTGGCGTCACTAGATACGCCTTCGATGGTAGTCCGCTATTGCGAACCTAGTAAGACGTTCCATTGGCTATGGTTGCCGGAAATCTATGCACGAACCTCCCCACCAAAGACAGAGACCATAACTATCGGCTTCAAACCTGCTGACGGATGGAATGACGACACAGCGGACGGAATTCCCGCGACCCTACGAACTTTTCGCGCTTTGCGGACAGGTTCTCGCAGCATACCTTTCGGATTGGAAGTTCACTGTGATCAAGTTGGACCAAACGCAGCTTTTGCGCTGAACGTCGCGGTCAGCAAAATTGTTGAGATCTCCCCGCGTTTTACGACTAATTGTAACCCCGAAAGCTGCCTGCCGCTGCTCATCTTGTTGAAGGGTGAAACGCTAAGGGTTTCGATAGATTCCATCGCATCGATATCCATTACAATTGATCCCACCGATCAAGATGAGATCCTCCAGATCCTTAGCTATGTGATCGCTTGCATGGCCCATCGTTCAGACTTTAAAGAGCACTTGCATGATTTGGCTGGTTTCTTTGTGCGTGAGAACCTTTCTTGTGAAAGCAGGGAGCTTGCCTCTGTTGTTGCGTCCAGTGTTGTCGACCATTGTGAAATGGCGGCAATCATCGCAAGCATCAACGGGATCCATGAAAGGCAAGATGACAACTATTTACGCTACATCCGCGCCCTGCTTAGTTGCCCCGCACCGCACGAAAAGAAACTATCGGCATTGCAACGTTTCTACGAGGATGCCATCGATGCACACGCCACTCAATCAGTGCGCGAACAGGCAGTCATACATTACTCTTTTGGAAATTCACTGCGGATTGCTTTTGAATACGAGGCCGCGTTCAAGCAATTTAACTTAGCAAGACGCAAGTATCCCAGATATCTAGAAAAGGGTTACTTTTTGGCGGAATTGGGGGCCACGCTCTATTTCTTGCAGCGGTACCGACTGTCATCAAAGGTCTACGAAGCGGCCCATGCGATTGAAGCAAACGCGCAAACCGCAATTTGTGCGGGTGACGCATACTTGTTCAGGGGCCAACCCGACAAGGCTGAAAAATTCTATGATGAAGCTTCAAAGTCCAACGACCAATTTGAAGCCACCGAGGCGAATGTCAAAGCTCATGCGGCAAGTTGGTTTGTCGAGTTCCTCAAGCAAAACAATCACGATCCAAATGTATTAATATCCAAACCGGAGTTCTGGTCCGATGTAATGCAGAACGCCATTGTTGGTGAGCATTACGAGCATGCCTTTTGTGCGTCGATAATTCTGAGCTACCTATTGGAGAACGATCCAGCAGCATGGACCGATGCAATCCAAATTTCGTTTCGGTTAATGTTGGAAGGCGGCGAACCTTCCATAATGATATCGACGCTGTCATGTGCAGTGCAACGATGCGGGTACCAAGCATATTCCTATTTCAGAGGCATTCTTGCCAGTAATGGATGCCCAACAGACGTTGTGCAGATGTTTGATCAGATCGCGAAAACCTTACAAGACGAACGAGCTTCCGTTGAACAGCCCTCGACGATTATGCGCCTCATCGAACCGCCATCATTTGATAAAGCATTGCGATACGAGTGTAACGAGAGATAGTGTCGACTTAGGCCGCGATGCAGTCATACAGCATGTCAAATGCTGCGTTCACAGGTCAATGTCTGCTTCGGTGGCGCTGCGTCGCAGTATTCCAAAACACTGTGAACGGCGGCTCAGGGCCGTTCACAAAGCGGTTTCCTTCTTCCACAGATTAGATTCCACACTGGCTCCGATGACCGCAGTGAATTCAAATATTATGCGCTTTTCGAGTTCAGGCATTCCTCACGTTGCAATTCAGTGAACTGAATTCTTGAGAAGATATAGCTTGATCACTGGCCAGCGTATTTCCTAATAGGTTGAGTCGTTACTATAGGGCAACAAACAAAAGTGTATTTGTGCTTAACATGAGTAGAGAGAGCAAATTTCTAAGTCTGGTGCTTCGGCACAAACCTGAAGAAATTGATCTTCAGCTTGATAATCATGGGTGGGCTCGCGTTGACGAGTTGTTGCGAAAGCTTAAGAAATCCGGTCGGAAACTCAGTCACGACGAACTCATTCAGCTTGTCGAAACCAGCGACAAGAAACGCTTTACTCTGTCTGAGGACGGAAAGCGTATCAGAGCGGCACAAGGCCATTCGATTGAAATAGATCTTGGTCTGAAGCCGCAACAGCCTCCAGGCGAGTTGTATCATGGAACAGCCAGCGCGAACTTAGATGCGATCTTTTCAAATGGTCTGGTACCGGGGAAGCGTCAGCAGGTTCATCTCTCTCTTGATCCTGATACCGCTGAACGTGTCGGGCAGCGCCATGGTCGTCCGATTGTGTTGCGCGTTGAAGCTCAGCGTATGTTTGACGACGGGTTTGAGTTTTTCCGCGCCGACAACGGTGTCTGGCTTACCGATGCGGTGCCTGCACGTTATCTGGGCTTTGGTCAGATTTCAGAGCAGTAGAGCCAAACGGATTTACGAGTGATCGCAAAAACCGCAGGCGCCGATGCGATAAGTTAATAATCGTTTTGATTATTAACTAACCATTTGAAATAACTTTATTAATTGGGGATTTTGCACTTGAATTATCTTGTGTGCCTCACCGAGGATTGTATTGTGTACACTAGGTGACACCAGATCTGGTGCGCCCGGAAGACGGCTGATTTCTGAGGCAAGCGATTCAATGAACGAACAGCGCACGGATGCAGAAACTCTGAAGTACCAGCTCAAGATGGCTGGACTTGCGCTGGCTGATGTGGCCGAGAGCGTCGGTGTCTCACGTAGCCTCGTAAGCAAAGTGATCCATCGCAGCCGGAGTTCAGAACCGGTTCAAGAATTCATTGCGAAACAGCTCGGGACGTCAGTCGAAGAACTGTTTGGCACGGATAAACCAAAAAAGGAGAACCCGGATGAATAAATAAGCAACCCCCGGGAAGACGAAAACCCTCTTTCGTCAATGACGATCGAGGGCTCTCAGTAGGTAGATTTCTAGGCCACCTCTGACGAACTTCCCTTCTCATACGCCAAAAGTCAAGCTGCGACGCCGCTCTGCGGCGGCGCTGGCTATTGTTTTTACGTAAAATGAAGGAGGCGCATGATGTCGTCACCAGAATCTGGCCCTGTGGCCGATGATCAACAACAATCTAGCCCGAAATCGGAACTTGAAGCACGGCAATCCTATGTCGATTGCTCCCAAGGAATCGTGAGGGTTCCAATGGGCAGTGCCGGAACCAGAAAGCTCAGCAAGAGATCGCGTCAAAGTAGCCGGGGAGGTATCCCATACTTTAGCCCAAAGTTGCAAAAATATGTGACTCTGAAAACTGAAAGCCACCTGGAGGGGGCTTGTCACTATGTCGCAATGGCGGATCCGAATGTTGTGCACATCTGGGATCAGCCCAAACCGGTGCAATACTATGAATGGGATGGTCGCAAGGCAGAATACACCGCAGATGCACTGATCGAATACCGATCCGGCTTCAAAATCTTGGTTGAAACCAAGCCGTCTGCGATCGCGATTAAACGACAAACGGAACTCAAGCTAACGCGGGTTGCGGAATTTGTGCCAGCTGACTTTGCCAATCAGGTTACGCTGTTCACGGAAAAGAGCTGCCCGAAGTGGCTCGTCGCCGATGCACGTCGCCTACATGAGTTTCAAAAGCATCCTGACCCTGAAGCGGATGACGCGATCCGCGAAGTAATCGATCGCCTGAGTGGTACGACCACTTTGGGAGCACTGGCAGGGAAGACTGACCTGGCTGGCCGAGGCTTCCGGGCAGCATTTCGTGCCGTTTTTCGGGGTGAAATCCAACGGACAAATGCGGGATCGCTAACCGCTAGCAGCTCTGTTTTCAAAGTGGAGGCTGCAGCATGAAAATTGCACCCATTTTCCGCATCTATCCGCATGACAAGGTGGACTACAACGGAGCAACGTGGCGAGCGTTTGCGCACGGTCCTAACGGCGTCACACTTCGCTGCATTGATAATCCCGAGGTGTTTGACACCATATCCCACGAAAAGTTGCGGCGCCTGTTAAAGGCTCCGCATTTTAAGATTTGGCCGGGGCACTATTCCCAGAGTTCGGCCCGTCTACGGGCACTGGGAACAGAGGAGTTGATCGCTGATCAGCCTCTCTGGCAGCAGCAAAAAATCCGGGACCGGCTGTTTTGTATTCAAAGATGGTTCACCGAAGAAGATGCGGGGAGAGTGAAGCGCACTCCGCTCAACGCTAAACCATTCATAACTGCATTAGATATCGAAATGATGAAAAGATGTATTGGAAGGACGCTTCAGCAAAAGAAGCGGCAAACCGGACAAATTGTAGAGGTAACCTTTGGCCCGTCCTTTGATACCCTGATGAGGTGGGTCAGGAAGTATGAGAAGTCGGGCTACAACCCTCTCAGTCTCAAGGATGGCAGATGCAATTCAGGCAATCACAATCGAAAGTTCTGTGATGAAACATATGCGTTCATAGACACTCAAATTCTGGCATATGCGTCTCCGGAAAGGCGTTATGCAAATGAAGTTGCCTTTGAGACGCAGCTTGCAATCGATGACATGAACGAAGCGCGTCTTGAGGCGGGTCAAAACCAACTCGGTCGGCCCTGCGCCAGGCAGATCGAGCGGTATATATCAGAGCTTCCACCCTTCCTTGTAAAATGCGAACGCGAAGGCATAGATCGCGCACGAGGCATTTTCAACTGCTCGTCGACTGGCCTTGAAACACTCTTGCCATGTGAGCGTTTCGAGATGGACGGTTGGAAAGGCGACGTAATGCTTCTGCTTCATGATGCAGGAATATCAAGTAAACTGCCGCCCGAAGTTTTACAGAGAATTCCCAGAAGCCGTGTCTGGGTTTATGTCGTTATTGATCATGCCACACGCTGTGTTGTCGGGCTTCGTGTTGTGCTGAATGGCAGTGCAGATGAAACAGTCCGTGCCCTCGAGATGGCAACCCGCGACAAGACGACGATATCTGATGCTGTCGGCACGACTTTTAATTGGGTTGAAGGAGGCGGATTCTCAATGGTCGTTTCCGATCAGGGCAGCGAATTTGCAAATGAGCAATTCGAGACGGCAGCAATTGCAGCGCTCGGTGCGTACGAAAGAAACCCTGCTGCCGCCCCATCTCTTAGGGGTGTCAATGAAAGGCTCTTTGGGATTTTTTCAACCAAGATCACCCCGATGATGAGTGGCCGCACCTTTGGAAATATCTTTGAACGGGGCGATATTGATCCGGCTTCGACCGCCGCATTAACGCCGGAACAACTTCTGCGGATTCTGATTTGGTATGTTGTCGATATCTATCACCGGACCCCTCACGCAGGTATCGGGTACGTAGCTCCCTCAGTCAAATGGGCCGAGCTTACCAAGGAGGTAGGGGCATCTGCGCCGCCGGACGGCTACCGGATGCGTGCGGCATTTGGAGAGATGATCACCCGTCAGGTTGACGGTACCGGTGTCCTTGTGAATGGGATTCGGTATACAAGTCCGAAGCTTAGAAAATTCTTCATCGACAACTATATGTGTGACGTCGATATTCGTGTTGATCCTTACGACATTAGTTGGGTTGTTGTGCGCGTCGATGACAACTGGATTGCGGCATATTCTACCATTCCTGATCTTGAAGGGGTGACATCCGAGGAATGGGCTGAGGCCAATCTCGCGAAAAAACGAAAGGGGCAGGCGCAGTTTGAACGCGACCTGCCAGCCATTCGAAAAGCAATTGCAGCCATCAGAAAGATCAACGGGGATGCTGCAGCTCTGGTGGGTCTAACTCCCAAGAGGTTGACTGCGGATTACATAAACCAGTTGGAAGAGGAGCTCTTCAATGGTGAAGAAGTCATCCCATGGCGCGATCCGGAGCCAGTTCCTGATGTTGGTCAGGTTTTCACTGGCGGTATCCCAACCGGTCAACCCAAACAGGGTGAGAATGATCTAGAGTCTCCAATCGTCGAAGCTCCAAAGCCGTCAGGCTTGAAGCCCAAATGGACTCTGGAGGGCGGAGAATGAGCGATTTGAGCAGAGAGGAAACTCTGGCAAACAGCGCTGATCGCATGGTTCAGCTCGGCAAATTGTTTGTGCGCCATGATCGGTTTGTTGATCTTGAACAGCGGATTGCTGCCTTGGCCAGGCAGCGGCGTGCTGAGCTCAAATTTGGGGAGATCAGGAGGCAGAAGGGTCTTTCAGTGATCGGCGAGTCTGGTGCGGGTAAATCAGAAGCACTTAAGAAAATTCGTCAAAACTACTGTGTGCCGCGCAAAAACGCGCCCGATGAACGTGTCGGTGAGTTTGTAACGGTCGAAACACCTTCACCGGCAACACTGAAGTCAACCGGCATCGCAACACTGGAAGCCCTGCAGTTTGATATTGTGGGAAAACTAAGTGCGCCTGAACTTTGGAAGTTGGTGCGCCATCATCTCGCCGAGCACAAGGTGTTCTTTTTGCATTTTGACGAGGCTCAGGACTTCATTCTAAACCAGTCTGGCCGTGAAGCGAGCAGCGTGATCAACACGATCAAGAGCCTGACCCAATCTGAGACCTGGCCGGTTTCGGTTATATTGTCAGGTAATACCGTTCTGGCCGATATTCTGGACAGTGACTTTCAGCTTGGACGGCGGCTTCCACCCGTCCATTTTGAAAATCTGGCACCAGAAGCCGACCTGGATGATGTTGAACACATCCTGTCACAATATCTGAGTGCTGCGAAGCTGGAGTTTAAGCCACCCACGGAGATGAGCGACTTCTTGGCAAGGCTGATAGTCTCTGCCTCGGGGCAGCTTGGTCTGGTTTTCGAGTTTATTCTGGAGGCAATACAGCTTGTCTTCGACGCCGGTAGAACAACCCTGGAGACAGGTGATTTCAAAGAGGTCTATCGACATCGTACCGGAGCCGTGGATGGTGCTAACCCGTTTGTTGCGGACGATTTCAAAAGCATCAATACGCGAGTCGTTCTGGAAGGGAAGCTGGTCAGGAAAGGGGGGCACAATAAGCCTTGGGCATTGTCATGAGGCGAGCAAGACTAGGGTTAACTCTCCCAATCGGGCGAAATGAACCAGCAGTGGCTTACGCCTCTCGATTGGCTGCCTTAAACGGCTGCTCCAGTCTCTGGGCGTTCTGCAGTCTGGTGGGTCTTTCCGCTTTGAAGCTCTCGCGCGCTGACCCAGAGGAACTGAGCCGCCTTTCTGATCTTTCGGGTATAGTCGTCTCGGATTTGGCGCGGTTCTCCATTCGGACGAAAACACGCGCCACACGTACTCTTGGAGGTCAAATATTTCCGAACAAAGATATCAAGATTCAAACCCAGTACATCTGCCCAAAATGCGTTCTGGAAGCCGCCGATGATCGCGAATGGTATCATGTTCCCCCCGATGTGTTTTGGTATCTTGATTTTGTGCGAACCTGCCCGAAACACGGATTGTTGCTGATCCCAATGCCGGAGCAGCAGGTCGGCTGGTTTCCATATGATTTTACGGCTCGTTTGTCGCAGGCTCAGATTGGGAGAGAGACCCTGGTTGGTCTGATGACGCATGCTCCAACCAGAGTGGATGAATTCTCTATCGCTTCATTCTCCGGGAACACTGACAGTACCTGGCTGGCGGGCAGCAGTGCCTATGCTGTGTCCCGTGCGAGCGAGAGACTGGGTTGCATAATTGAGGGATTCAGATCTGCCAGGCAGTTAAGTCGTCAAGAACTGGCCAGGCTGGCAGATGTTGGCTTTGCAGTGCTATCAAATGGGCCGGCATCTCTGCGATGCGTGTTGGAGAAACTCATAGAGCAACGCGGTCGATCCAGCCTGCGCAAAACTTTCGGCGTGTTTTTTCATCTTATGGATGGGAAAATGGGTGATGCAATCCCAATGGTCCGGGCTGTTCTCAGAGACGTCGTTCTTGAGAATTTCGTTATACACCCGGGTGACAAACTACTTGGAGAGGTGTGTACGACACGAAGGTTTCACACCCTTACGTCCGCCTCCGATCTGACCGGTGTACATCCTGTGAAGCTTGCAAATGTGCTGAGGTCGGCAGGTCTTATGGCTGAGATATCTGCGTCAGATCCCATCATGATCGAAGCGGAACCGGCGGAAGAGATGCTTCAAAAGCTGTCCTCCTCGGTACTCACAAAGGATGCGTTGAGTTTCCTCGGGCTGCCCTGGCGGCACTTGATGAGCCTTCAGGATTCCGGATTGATTGCGCCGGTTAATCCAGCCTGTAGAGGGCAATACATGTACTGTCTTCATGAACTGAAACACCTGCGGGACGCGATGTGTAAAAACGCTCGCGTATTGTCGGGAGAAAGCGCGGATCTTGTGCCGGTCTATAAGGCTGCAAATCAATCTGTTTGCAGTATCAGTGAAGTCGTAACCCTACTGACTTCCGGGAAACTTCAGGATGTCGGTCTTGTTGGAGGCGTGCAAGGTTTTGATGCTATACGTGTCGATCCCGCCGAGGTTTTTGAGGCACTGCCAGCTTATCGGGAAGTGACCGATGCAATGACACGGGAAGAGCTTCTGAAGCATTTCGGTGTCTGTGGGAAAACACTGGCCTTCCTGCTGCGTGAAGGTCACTTTGATGAGTTCCGAACCCGATGCAGGCAGTCTCGAAAGGTGCGCTCATATATAACTATTTCCAGCGTTGAACGGTTTTCCCAGACCTACGTCAGCCTTAGAAACCTGGCCCAGGAAATGCAAATTTCAGCACGCAATCTCAGCTATCTGATCAAAGGGGCTGGGTTGTATGAACTGCCAGTGCCGGAAAAGTGCCGAGGGAGATTTTTTCGGCGTGAAGACGTGCTATCTGGAAACGAATTAACGGGCTTGAATAGCTCAAATAAAACAGGAGGCAGCCTTTGAAACTGCTTTTCCTTTCAGACCTGCACAATGACTTCTGGGTGGATGCCGACCGTGATCCTTTTGAAGGCATCGAGGATCAAATTGGCGGGCTCGACCACCTTCTGATAGCGGGCGATCTTACCAACAAGCCAAAGGTGCGGTGGAAGTACGCGTTTGAGAGATTGTCGAAGCTGCTGCCTCTGGAAAGAGTTTCAGTTTTCCCAGGCAATCACGACTTCTATGATTTTCGCCTCGATGGCGAGGACCGTCTGGAACAAATCGCATCCGCATTTGGGGTCGGGTATGTGCAAAAGAAGCAGCTCGTTTTTGGCAGCACACGTATTCTTTGTGCGACACTTTGGACCGACTTTGAGTTGGGAGCAGGTAGAACCATCAACGAAAGTCACGCCTCCGCGCGAATGAATGACTTTAGGCACATTCGCGTTGCTTCCAAGGGATATCGAAAGCTGAGGCCGTCCGACCTAGTATTAGCCCATCGCAATCAACTCGATTGGCTGAGTGGCGCTCTCGCCGAGGATTTTGACGGCCAAACCTTCGTGGCAACCCATCACGCGCCTCATCCTTCCGTGCTTGAGAACCACGACGGCAACATTGCTGCCGCCTATGCCAGCGATCTGAGTGAGCTTATTCTGAAGCATCGCCCCGAACGCTGGTTCTTCGGGCATTGTCACGGGGTTAGAAATTCAAGTGTTGGCGATACCCAGCTGATCAATGTGTCACTCGGATATCCCGACGAAATTGCGGACCCTGCAGCGCGGATCAGAGATCTGATTTTTGAAATCTGAATGTCTGAACTCAACCTGAAGGCGGTTTACATAACACCCGTTCAGCGACGTTCGCGGTTCGTTACGATATCGTGCTTCAACCAAAAGCTGTCTGCGCACGCCCACCAAAAGAAGCGCGCGCAGACTGATTGATATCGCTTCGCCGGGCATATGGCCCGGCTTGATGGGCCCCGACGGGTCCGCCGCCATCCCCATCACCGCACTTGATCCGCCCCACCGTGCGGCGTCTCCTGCGGTCCCCGCGCTTCATGGGTCCGGGTCCCCAATAACCGTTTCAATCAACCGCGAGAGATCATGAAGTGAAGGCCTCGTTCTCGGTGATCTTTTCAAATGCGGGCAAGAACGCGTCATGGTGCAGCGACAAGTAACGCGTGATCCGTTCGCAGCGCATCAGTTTCGCGATGTAACCACGGGTCAGGACCAAATTGAGATGATCGGCTCCGTAGCTGTCTTCGACAAGGCGGACCTCGCGTTCCAGGTTGGCAGACTCGCGCTCCATAAGCTCCAGTTGCTCGCGGGAAATACCTTTGATCTTTTTCGGCGTTGCCGCCGACACCAACTGGTTTTCGGGCGTCGCGGCCAGAAGCGATCGGGCATAGTTGATCGTGAACTTGTTCATGGCGACCATGAGTTGCGCCGCTTCAATCTGCCGGATCGGCTTCATTTTCTTCAGAATCTGAAACCCGGTCAAAGCCACTTGTTTATCTTTCAATAGTTCCGCCGCCTCGTCGGAGATACCATCCAGAAGCTGGCGTTTCTGTTTCAGGGTCTTGATGTTGACATTGAGCGCGCTCGCCAGACGGGCCTCCGGCACGCCAAGAGTGAGGGCTCTCAGGATCATCTTGTGCTCTTGAATGGTCGCGAGACGAGAGATGCGTTTGTTGTAGGTGAAGGCTTCATCGTCGGTGGAGACAAGACATCGCGCATGTGTCTGACCCTGGTCCTTCAAAACCTCAAGGCGCAGATGCCCATCAAGCAATGTATATTGACCAGCGTTGTAAGGGTCGCGGGACACGACAATAGGTTCAACAAGGCCAATTTCCAGAACAGATGCCGCGATCTGTTTGAACTTAATGCTGGCCTTCTTTTGCGGGGTGACCACATAGAGTGGCGCGATCTCCTCGAATGGAAGCGTTACCAGTTCCTGTTCAAAAGCAGCTGCAACCGTCTGTTCTTCCCGGGTCACCGACATGCGGGCGCCTCCTCGGACTGAGTTAGGCGGTCTGCAACTTGTTTTGGCAGACTGGCCAACCCTTCGGCGCGAAGCAAAGTGATGAAGTTTTCGTCAGTCATCAGGGTCTTGAGCGCTTGTGTCAGAAAGAGCAGTTCGCTGCGCGTTGCACTTGCTTTTCTCAGCAACACTTTCTTTTTCTCAACATCGTTTTCATAGGTCTTAAGCAGTGTCTCGACAGATAGACTCTTGCGTGGCCGTTCGACACTGTTCGCGCGACCCTTGCCGTGTTTCTGGCGCGCTTCGACAAGACGCTTGGCTGCAAGGAGTCTTCCGCCGCGCAGGAGCTTTTTCTCATAAGCCTGCCGGAGAACACGTTGCACGCCGACGTCATCCGCGTCCGCAATGTCAACGGCAACACTGACCGGAATCTTACCGCTCTCCACTGCACGCAGCAGGCGATGTTCATGACTTTCCAGAAGCTTAATAACGCCGTGGACATACTTCTTGGACAGCTGGGTCTTGGCGGCGATTTCAGCTTCAGAGTATCCCTTTTCCTTGAGGCGCCCAATATCTCGGAGCAAATCCAGCGAATGGTGCTGCCTGCGCGCCAGATTTTCTACCAGGCTCATTACAAGGCAGTCTTCGCTGCTGGCATTGATGACGATTGCCGGGATTTCAGATTGGCCAAGAACCTTGAATGCTTCCAGTCGGCCCTGGCCGCAGACCAATTCGTATACCGGCTTGTCTCCGTCTTCAGTCTCACGCGCCGCAACCGTAATGGGTCTTTTCAACCCAAGCTCTGCAATGTTCGCAGTGATCTCATCGAACACCTTTTTGTTCCTGAGCCTTGGGTTGACCACAGTGATTGCATCGACGGGAACAAGAACAGTGTGCTCGACTGGGGCGTAGTTCATCACGCTACCTCCAGTATCGGCGCACGTGCAGCCATGTCGAAGAAATGCGCCAGGTTGTCGAAGCGGAATGCATCCAGGGACAAGCCGTTGTTTTCCGCCAAGCGTAGCTTTGATTTGGTCATGTCAAAGGTGGGCAGCAAGTAGTAGTCGAGGGGCGCGGTATTGGCCTGTCCCATCCTGACGACGATGGACAAGTCCGGAAGTTGGCCGGTGCTCAGGCGAATGTTCCAGCGATACGCGCCCGCGCCTGTTTGCATGCAGCGTGCGATGACAATGGAAACGGTGAACTCGTCATTGATGATGAGAGTATCTGCATTGTGGCTTTGAGCGACGTTTCCGCCAACGGCTTCGACCCCGGCGATGATGTCCCGGACGATGTCGGAATGCAGGCTGCGCAATCGTCTGTTGATCTCAATGTAACGGTAATCTCTGTCAGGTTTGAAGCCGACGAGGCTGTAAGCGCGCAACAGGCTACCAAATCTGTTCTGGTAGGCGCCGCTTGATGGAAGCTTTGGCGCTTCATTGATGACAAAGCCTGAGAGGTAGCCGTTTTCTTCCAGTACCTCCTTTAGCCGATCCAGCATTTCATCGTCGGACAACACATGTGAGCGGGCTGCAATGATTGCTCTGGCAGCGTTGAACAGGTTTGCGTCAACGATTGCTTCAAAGGCACCAACTGCGCGGACCCAGTTTTCCGGATCGTTCTGGACATGGCGTTTCTTGAGTTTGAAAGAGTGGCGGTTCCAGAGATTGTTCCCGATGTATTTTTCGTTGGTCAGAATTTGACGTACAACCGCTGGTGACCAGTCCCGATCCAGATCAGTTCGGATGCCGCGTCGGTTCAAGTCTGACGCAATCTCAGCTTCGGACCAACCGTCGTTTACAAACCTCAAGAAGATCTGGTTCACTGTTGCGATTTCATCAGCGGGACCCGGAACAAGTGTTACCCGATCGGTCTGAATACTCTTGTGTTCACCTCGCGAAAGAATGCCCTTCGTACGACCGGCTTCATCGATCAACATGCGCCTGAGCCCGAACCCAGGTGCGCCGCCTTGCCGGTAGCCCAACTCAATCAGTCGGCGCTGTCCTGCAAAGACCTTTTGCGACAGCTCGCGACTGTATTCGCCAGCCATCGCGCGCTTGACGCCTTTCACAATGGTGGAAACGGGACTTCCGTCGTTTTCGAATTGCTCGGCGCAATACTCGACTGAAATGCCAGCGCGCTTGCAGATATACTCATAATAGGCGCTTTCATCCGCATCCTGAAAACGGCCCCAGCGACTGACATCATAGACCAGGACTGTTTTGAAATCGGTCTCACCTGCTTCGATGTCGTAAATGAGTTGCGAAAGACCAGCGCGTCCTTGAATGCTTAATCCGCTTTTGCCAGCATCAGAATAGGTTTGGACTATCTTGTAGCCGCGTTCTTCCGCATATCGCTCGATGGCGTCGGCCTGGTTTTCGGTTGAGTATCGCTGGTGCTCGGTCGACATACGAACGTACTGGGCTGCGTTCCGGCGTTTGTCTCCGTCTGATTTGTTATTTGGCCAACTCAATGACGTGGCCCTCCATATTCAAATTCGTAATTTTGCGCAGCTGTTCTGCGATTCCTTTCACGAACTTATCGGAAGGGAGACGGAAACATGTTTCATAAAAAGGGCAACATCTTTCATAGAGGCAGCCAGGATCTGGTTTCGGCTGTAGAATATCGAGAGGCAGTTAGGTCTGCGCTGACCTATGAACTGGGGGGCGCGGGCCGGGCGGCGAAGGCAACGATAAAGTGGACAGGAGTAAGCGAAAGGACCGCAAAGAACTGGATAGCCGGTTCATACGGCCCAAGTGGTGAGCATTTGATTGGTTTGATGAAGCACTCGGATAGTGTGATGGACGTGGTTTTGGAGCTAGCTGGACGTCATGAGACTTTGGCAATGCAGCGCGTCGAGCTCGTGAGACGGGAACTCAGAGAGGTATTGAAGGTATTGGACGCGATCTGTGTTGCTGACGATGCTTCGAGTGGAAACTAGCGACAACCAAAGCTCATTGCGGTCTGTATGCCTTGTAGCAAGTGACCGAATTTTCTCATCCATCGATCGAAAGGGTTTGGATTCTACACGCAGTCATTGTCGGGCAATGCCGAGGGGAGTTTTCAGGCGCGAAGACGCGTCATTTGGTTGAAATTTAATGAGAATTGCCGTGGGTTGGGGGTTGCAGCACTTCTTTTGTTCGATGAGTTGCAAGTTACGTGTCGGAAAATGGCAAGTTAGATGTCGGCGCTATCAGGAAGCTCCACAAAACAAGGGGATTCCCGTCGCTAAAAGTGTCACCTTATGTGTCGTTCCAGAATTGATGTTGTGGTGCTTCAGGCGACACGGTCATTATTGTCACCAAATGACCTCTAACTGCGATCTGCCGACCTGCTGACGGAACCTAAGAAGCGCTAGTTTTTTTACGTTTCTTGTCTGCAGGAAATTTACTGGCCTTGTCGACCGAAGCACCTCCGGCGAGGTGCTTCGGCTTCTCTGTGCGACTTAATGCATGGCATTTGTTCCAAACATTTGCTTTGGAGTACTTCGCAGTTCTTCAAGCGTCAGGTGCAGGTTCAAACCATGAACCTTTAATAGAGCAGCACTTTAAATTCGTTCATCGAGTGGCGTTGCGTCTGCGACAAATTTTAAGAACTGCTCCGGGGGAGTGCTAAGTGTGCGCGATAGTATAACAAGTTCTGGCACATCTATGTGCCTTTGGCCGATCTCAATCCTGGCAATAAATAACGGATGACACTTTAACTTCTTGGCGAGCTTCGCCCGCGAGTATCGTTGGGCTTTGTCGGCGGCGATAGGCGCGGAGATCAGCGCGAGATGCCCTGACGAGCGGAGAGATTTGGCCGCTTTGGTGTCCGTTTAATGCTTCGGACATTTCCTAATCTCATTTTCAGAGTGTTTAGAAAGTCAGATTAAATATCTAAGTGCGGATGATGAAAATTGCTAAACATATGATCAACGCAGCTTTTTTCCCCTGTTTTGCGTTTGCCCGAGAGCCACTCACACTAACTTCAGACGAATATGAGCACATGGAGCCTATCTACTAAATCCTTTGCGTAGCGCCCAGTAGGACCACTGACGAAGCAAAGGAAGCGTTATTAGCGCCTTTCGATCAACCACTTGCCAATGAAGTGGAGACTCTGATTGTGCGTAGTTCATGCGGCGCGAATTTCGATACGAATTTACCCAGCGGTTGCTGTCCCCAAGTTCCTACAAGAATCGTGCTTCGACCAGCATGATTGTCAATCCTAGTATCTGATACCTTTGCACCGGCAGTTGATCAAATCAATTCGCCGGAATCTAAGCGATTGTTAACGTTGCTTTTATTGTGTTTGATCGGTGCAGAAAACAAAGCTCTTTCTGAAATCGAACTGGCATTATGTCTAAGAAAAGTTGGATTTTCACAATGGCTTGACGATCTGAAGCAACCTTTGAAACCGCCCCATGTGCCTACGGCGGCGGCATTCCAGATGAAATATCCCTTACGCAAAACCTGTTGTTTGTTGACCTTCCAGCGCGGGAACCGGGCATACAGCCCAAATGAGTCGTAAAGCAAGAATACACGTTTGGGGTGGCAGGCATGAAACCGAACAGGGATAGAAAGGCTGTTACGCGACGCGGAGTGATTGCCGCGTTTGCTGCGACAACTCTTTTTCCAGCACCGGCCGTTTGGGCCCAATCGATGACAACCGAGGGGACGCGCCGCAATGTTTCTTCATTCCGCGTTGCTAAATGGCAGGATCACTTTGATACGCTTAAGAATGGTGTGATCCTGTCCGATACACAGTCCAAGGTCCTGCAATATTGGTCAGAAGACGAGAGCGTCTATCGGATGTATCCAACCAGCGTGCCGCTGACGGAAGACCTTACAAGGCTGGGCTACACCACAGTAACTCGCAAGGTTGAGGGGCCATCTTGGCGACCGACACCAGCAATGAAAAAGCGCAACCCCGCTTGGCCCGACTATGTGGGCCCGGGTCCGGAGAATCCTCTGGGGACACATGCACTTTATTTGAGCTGGCAATACTACCGGATCCACGGCACCAACGACACACGCAAGATCGGAAGAAGATCCTCCAATGGCTGCATCGGCTTGTACAATGAGCAGATCGCGGACTTGTTCGAACTGGCCACCGTAGGCACGCAGGTAAAACTGATCTGACCATGGTCAAGTCGGCTTTTCTGGACAGGTGCTTAAGCTCGGTAACTGACAACGACGTGAAATAGTAAAATGGATAAACTTACACTCATGATAGGCGGTGTGGCGATCGCAGGTGCCGTCGCAATCGTCTACAATCTAAATCAGCAACCAGCTGGCCATTCGATGACGACACCTGATACGTCGACGCTGGCGTCGGGAGATCCAATCCAAAACGTCAATCTACCGGACCAGCTAAGCGAATTTGCGGCCGTCGGCAAAGTGGCATTCGACGCAAAATGCTCGGCGTGCCATGGCGGGAATGCAACTGGTCTGGAGGGCCTTGCACCACCATTGGTGCATAAAATCTATGAACCAAGCCACCATTCGGACGAGGCATTTTACGTGGCCGTCCAGAATGGTGTTCGGGCACACCATTGGAAGTTCGGTAACATGCCGCCGGTCGATGGTTTGACCCGCGCGGATGTGAAGGGCATCGTGGCGTACATAAGAGAGTTGCAGCAAGAAAACGGGATTTTCTGAAGGTGACGAGTCGAGTGGGCACAGCAATTCGTTACTCCATCCTGTCAATTGCGCTGGCTATTGGCGGGCTACTTGTGACGGCCGATTCTGCTCATGCACATGGCGGTGATTCACAGCATGTGATTGACCAAACCGACTCTGCGGACGTCGAACATGTCAAGCAGGGTCATCCCGGCCATTGTCATGGCGGAGCGATCTGCAACGCTGTTGGACTATTTTTGATGGGTCCAACACTGCCTGGTCCCCAAGGCACGGAACGAAGATACTCGATCCCTCGGGCTCAATACCGGGTTCTTAGTATTATCGCGTTTGACCCACCACCGCCGCGTGTCCTGATCTGACGAGTCGAATTGCGCTCAAGATGGGCGCGTCGAAGCAGACGAAAAGGACAAATAAATGAACTTTCTAAAAATGACTACAGGCGTGGCCCTGGTTTCTCTATTTGCGGCGGCCGCCTTGGCGCATGGTGGCGCAACCGGCGTCGTCAAAGAACGCATGGACGGTATGTCCGCGATGAAGGACAGCATGAAGGTCCTTACACCGATGATGCAGGGGAAAACGCCCTACAATGCGCAAACGGTACGAAGCGAAGCCAAGAAAATCGGAAGCCACGCCGGTGAGAGCATGACTAAGCTGTTTCCAGAGGGATCTGATGGCAAACCCTCGGAGGCCAAATCGCAAATCTGGCAGGATTGGGGTTCCTTTACAGAAATAGCCAGACAGTTGGAAATCTACTCAGAAGGCCTTGCGCTTTCGGCAGACAACGGGCTGATGGCGTCCGGATCGGGTCATGGTTCCGGCATGATGGGCGGCAAATCCATGATGGGAGGTCGTTCCATGAGGGGAGGTGGTTCCATGATGGGAGGTGGTTCCATGATGGGCAGCGGGATGATGGCTGGCAGTCCAAACTTAGCACAGCTGTCTGAAATGCCGGCAGATGGTGTGTTCATGATGCTGAGCCAGACATGCTCGGCGTGTCACACGCGATTTCGGTCGGAATAGGAATGCATCATGAAGCCGATAATACGGTTGGGTCTTGCTGCCGCCGTTACGGCGTCAGCAGGGTTTGTTGCTGTGATGGCTTGGCCGATTGGCCAGCCCTTACAAGCTCTCGACATTCAAGGTGACGTTAACCGCGGGGCGTATCTGGCAAGGGCAAGCGGCTGTATCGCCTGCCACACAGACTTTGCCAAAGGAGGTGCGCCCTTGGCCGGTGGGGTGGAGTTGGATACCCCGTTCGGCACGCTCTTTTCGCCGAACCTGACCACAGATCCCGATCACGGGATCGGTGATTGGACCATCGAGGAATTTGCCCGCGCTGTGCGTCAGGGTGTGTCGCCCGACGGACAACCCTACTACCCGGCCTTTCCTTATCCGTTCTATGCCAACTTCACGGATCAGGACATCGCCGATCTTTGGGCCGCCTGGCAAACGGTTCCGCCAGTAGCGGAACCGTCAAAAGAGCAGGAAATGGTGTTCCCCTTCAATCAGAGATGGGGCCTGAAGCTGTGGCGGGCGGCATTTTTGGAACCGCCGCGGACCGATCCCGTGCCGGGCAATGATGATGTATGGAACCGGGGCCGGTTACTCGTTGAAGGTGCCACGCATTGTGCCGCCTGTCACACCGGGAGAAACCTGGCTGGCGCAAGAAATTCTGACACGGAACACTTCAAGGGAAGTGACTCACTGCCGGGCGGTGACAAGGCACCGGCCATCGACTTTGAGACCCTGCAAATGCGTGGGTGGACAGTTGATGATCTGGCCTACGCGTTGCGCACCGGCGTCATGCCTGATGGCGATGTCTTCGGCGGGGCCATGGGAGAGGTTGTAAACTATGGCACCAGTTTTCTGACAGACGAAGACCTGAAGGCAATGGCGACCTATCTGCTGGATGTGCACGACGGGGGATAATCCAATGCGAGATCAAGTATTCTTTGGAAGGAAGTCCTAATGAAGCTCAATCGCAGGCAATTCGTTGCAGGCACGTCGGCACTAATCGCAGCGCCGACTATCGGGAGGGCGGCTACCGCCCCCCGAATAATCGAGGCGCGTTCAGGATTGGCGCGTATTGCCCCCAACAACTATCCGGAAACCGAGATATGGGGATATGATGGCGGTGTTCCAGGCCCTGAAATTCGTGCCCGGCAAGGCGAAACGGTTCGTCGGACACTCCTGAACTCGCTACCTCAGCCTACAGCAATCCATTGGCACGGATTGCGGGTTCCGAACAATATGGACGGGGTGCCGGGCCTTACGCAGGAGGCTGTACCAACCGGCGGCAAATTTCAGTATGACTTGCCTCTGAAGGACGCGGGGACCTTCTGGTATCACTCTCACAACCAGTCAACGGAACAAGTGGCCAGGGGCCTTTACGGCACGTTCATCGTCGACGAAACGGACCCGCCGGACACGGACCATGACATCACGATCCTTCTGGATGATTGGCGGTTGGGTAAGGACGCTCAAATAGTAGATGATTTTGGTGCAATGCATGATTGGACCCATGCAGGTCGGATGGGAAACAACGTTCACGCGCGCATATCGCCAATGACCGAAGTTTTGACGAACCAGCGATTGCGAATTCGAATGGTCAACGTGGCAACTGATCGGATCATGTATGTGTCAGTAGGTGGCGCAAACGGGAAACTGGTCGCTTATGATGGCATGCCTGTAAGGCAGCCAGAAGATTTCGAAACACTTGTTTTCGGACCTGCGCAGCGAGCAGATTTGATTGTCGACGTCACAGCGGAATCGAACGAAGCCGTTCAAATAACTCTTCACGAACGCGATGAATCATTTGTTATCGCTGAGATCCCGGTTTCGGGAAGCGGTACATCTGCCAGCCGCGGTGAGATCGAAGCTCTGCCACCCAACCCTGTTTCTTTTCTTAAAGATGTTTCTGACGCCTTAAAGGTTCCATTGGTGATGGAAGGCGGGGCGATGGGCGGACTGCGTCAAGGTACTTACAACGGCCAAGTCATGAGCGCTAATGAGTTGGTTCAGGAAGGACAGATCTGGACATTCAACGGAGTCGCAGGGTTACCCGAAGACCCGCTCGCTTCTGTTTCGCGTGGCGACATAGTCCGTATTCAGATGCAGAACGACACCGTCTTTGCGCACGCCATGCATTTGCACGGGACGCACTTTCAGGAAGTTCTGCCGAACGGGAGCCTGGGACCTCTGCGAGACACAATACTGGTTGACCGGATGGAAACGCGGGAGATTGCGTTCGTTGCGGATAACCCGGGGGACTGGCTGTTTCATTGCCACATGCTTTCGCATCAGGCCGCTGGAATGAAGACCTGGCTGAGCGTGGCGTCATGAACAAGAGCGCGGCGAAATGGGTGTCACTAGCTGCTGTGGTGATCATTGTCGCGGTCGCTGGCTGGGGCCTGAGCGGGCGCGCACAAAACGGTGCATCAGCGGATTCGGCACGTGGTGCAGTTTTGTACGCCGAAAACTGCGCGTCATGCCACGGGGCAGATTTGGAGGGTCAACCAGATTGGCAGACACCTGATCCAGATGGCGTCTTGCGAGCTCCCCCGCATGACCGAACAGGGCACACCTGGCATCACGGCGACAAGCTGTTGTTCGATTATACAAAGCTTGGCGGGTACCAAACACTAAAACAGATGGGCGTCGCTGATGTCAAAAGCGGTATGCCAGGTTTCGAGGACACTCTGTCGGATCAGGAAATCTGGGACATCCTTGCCTTCATCAAGGAGAGTTGGCCGGATCGGGAACGCAAGCTGCAAGAGCAGCGCACCGAGGCAGAACAAACGGAAGGAAACTGACGTGAAACGATTTTTTGCAGGCTTAATTGCCATCACTATGTCGATTGGTGCTGCTATGGCGAGTGCTGACGAATTGTCTGACTCCGATGTAAAACGGCTGGCTCTGGAAGCCATTATGGAAAACCCCGAAATCATCATGCAGGCGATTCAATTGCTTCAACAGCGCGAAGATCAGGCAAAAGCCGAAGCCATTGGAAACGTCTTGGAAAATCAGCGTGAATTGCTGGAACAGGATCCGAATGCGCCTGTCATCGGAAACCGGGAAGGTGATGTAACCGTAGTCGAGTTTTTTGACTATAACTGCCCATATTGCAAACGCGCGGCCTCGGTCGTGAAAAACGTAATCGCAGGCGATTCCGAGGTCCGAGTTGTTTACCGAGAATGGCCCATACTCGGAGAAGGTTCCGACTTTGCGGCACGCGCCGCGCTTGCCTCACGAAACCAGGGAAAATATGAAGAATTCCATTGGGCGCTTATGGCTCTGAACGGTCGTGCCACTGAGGCCAGTGTCCTGAAAGTTGTTCGGGAACTTGGCCTGGACGAGGATCAATTGCGCGTAGACATGGAGGCGCCGGAAGTCGACGCGCATATTCAGGTGTCCATGGAATTGGCCCGGCAGCTTGGCTTCAGTGGCACCCCTTCGTTTGTGATTGGAGATGCGCTTGCCCCGGGTCTGATCGCCGAAGATGAAATGACCCGGCTAATCGAGGCAGTCAGAGACGCAAGATAGAACTAAGGGACGACAGCATGTGCGCCCCTAAGCTTCTGTTGCGAACGTGGCTTCGTATCCCTCGGACTCAGAGCTGCAAGGATATGATCAAGTTGATTAGCGCTTAAGACACGTACCCTGCGGTTTTTCATGTCAAAGTCCAACTGTGCGGAGGAACTTACTGTGTCAATGGCTTTGTCTATAGCTGACTTGCGGTGCCCGCAGCTCATATCCGGGATACTTAGCGTCGTCATGAATGATGAGAAAGAAAGTCAGCCTCATCCCTTGACCTTCCACTTGCTGGAACCCTTATGTTGCCCGTCAGCAGAACATACGTGGTGACAATATGACTGAAAATTCACATGCGCGGTTCCAGGTTCAGGGTATGAGCTGTGCTTCCTGCGTTGGGCGCGTCGAGCGCGCATTGAAAGATGTGCCAGGGGTTGATGCCGCTTCGGTTAATCTCGCCAGTGAAAGCGTTCAGGTCGATTTCCGCGATCCAGCCGATAAAGCGGCCATTGCTGATGCGTTAAACCGCGCCGGATATCCGGCGCGGACCGCAGAGGTCACGCTGGATATTCAGAACATGTCCTGCGCATCCTGTGTAGGGCGCGTTGAACGAGCCCTGGAAGCCGATGGCGGCGTCTTGTCCGCGTCGGTCAATCTGGCCACTGAAAGTGCAACTGTGCGTTATGCTGAGGGTGTCACAACACCCGAAGCAATCGCGGCGCTTGCGGCATCTGCCGGCTATCCGGCGAGCCTGCGATCCGCAACGCAGACCGAACCACAAGACCGCAAAGCGGCAGAGATCAGCCATCTGGCGCGGCGAACAAGCTTCGCCGCTTTGCTCGCTTTGCCGGTATTCATTCTCGAAATGGGCTCGCATGTTATTCCGGGCATGCACCACCTGATAGCGAGCACCATCGGCATCCAGAACAGCTATTACCTGCAATTCCTTCTGACCACGATCGTTCTTTTGGGGCCAGGCTTGCAGTTCTACACCAAGGGATTCCCTTCCTTGGTCAAAGGCGCGCCGGACATGAATTCTCTGGTGGCCCTGGGCACTTCGGCGGCCTATGGGTTCTCGCTTATCTCGACCTTTGCGCCGCATATTCTTCCTGCCGGAACCGCAAATGTCTACTACGAGGCCGCAGCGGTAATCGTGGTTCTTATATTGCTTGGGCGGTTCCTCGAGGCGCGCGCCAAGGGCCGAACGGGTGAAGCGATCCGAAAACTGGTCGGTCTGCAGGCAAAAACAGCACGAGTTGAGCGCGACGGATCGGTTGTCGAGCTACCGATTGAGCAGATCGTTGTAGGGGATATTGTGCACGTTCGACCGGGCGAAAAAATCGCGGTGGATGGTGCCGTAATGACCGGCGCGTCATATGTCGATGAAAGCATGATCACCGGAGAGCCGGTTCCCGTCGAAAAAACCGAGGGCGCAACTGTGGTCGGGGGGACCGTAAATGGCGCAGGTGCATTGACGTACCGTACTGAAAAGATCGGCGCAGACACTATGTTGGCCCAGATCATTCAGATGGTCGAACAAGCACAGGGTGCCAAACTTCCGATTCAAGGCCTGGTCGACCGCATCACGCTGTGGTTTGTGCCGGTAGTGATCGCAGTGGCCGTTGTGACAGTGCTGGTATGGATGTTGTTCGGACCCGATCCCGCGCTTAGCCTGGCGTTGGTGGCCGGGGTTGCGGTACTGATCATTGCTTGCCCCTGCGCCATGGGGTTGGCAACACCTACTTCCATCATGGTCGGCACTGGCCGCGCTGCCGAGATGGGCGTCCTGTTCCGAAAGGGCGATGCCTTGCAAATGCTGCAGGAAACCACCGTTGTTGCGGTGGACAAGACGGGCACCCTGACCGAAGGGCGTCCGGAGCTGACCGACCTGATTGTGGCCGAAGGAATGACCGAAGACGAGGTTCTGCACCTTGTTGCTGCTGTTGAGGTCACTTCCGAACATCCAATCGCCACAGCCATCGTGCGCGCGGCAGAAACCCGTGGTCTGGAGCTTTCCAAGCCAGAAGACTTCACGTCGATCACCGGTTACGGGGTAAGCGCCTCAGTCGAAGGCCATAAAATCCTGATCGGAGCCGACCGCCTGATGAGTCGCGAAGGGGTAGAAATGGGCGCGTTGTCTGATCGGGGCGCTGAACTCGCAATCAACGGAAAGACTCCACTTTATGCTGCCGTAGACGGGGCTATCGCGGCCGTAATCGCTGTGGCGGACCCAATCAAAACCACCACGCCGGACGCAATCGAAGCTCTGCACGGGCTAGGCCTGAAAGTAGCGATGATCACCGGCGACAATGCCTCTACTGCCAAATCCATTGCGGCGCAGCTTGGCATCGATCATGTCGTGGCTGAAGTTCTGCCCGAGGGTAAAGTATCCGCGTTACAGGATTTGCGTTCAAATGGCGGAAAACTGGCCTTTGTGGGTGATGGCATCAATGATGCGCCTGCTTTGGCGGCAGCTGACGTAGGAATTGCGATCGGGACAGGCACTGACATTGCCATCGAAGCGGCTGACGTCGTTCTGATGTCAGGCGACCTGACGGGCGTGGTCAATGCCTTCGATATTAGTCAGCGCACCATGCGTAACATCCGCCAAAACCTGTTCTGGGCGTTCGGCTACAACACACTGCTCATACCGGTTGCGGCAGGGGTGCTTTATCCGTTTGGCGGCCCGCTGCTGTCGCCGGTTTTGGCCGCAGGTGCCATGGCGCTGTCCAGCGTATTTGTCCTGACCAATGCGCTGCGGTTGCGCTGGGTAAAGCCGATCAAAGTTGGGCGAGAACAGATCTCGCAGAACACCGAGCAGACGCTGCGTTCAGCGCCTGCTGAATAGAATAGGAGAACCGCTGTGAATATCGGAGATGTAGCAGAACGTTCGGGTCTGCCTGCCAAAACCATCCGCTATTACGAGGATATCGGGTTCATCAAACCCAAGCGGAGCCTCAATGGGTATCGCCATTTCGACGAAAAGGAACTGCACAAGCTGGCCTTCATCGGGCGGGCCCGCTCATTGGGCTTTACCATTGAGGATTGTCGTTCACTGCTGGCGTTGTACGAGGACAAAGAACGTGCCAGCGCGGACGTGAAAGAAATTGCAAAACAGAATCTGAAAGAGATCGACGATAAGATTTCCGATCTGAAGGCGATGCATGAAACACTGTCTCATCTGATCGAAGAATGCGCTGGCGACCACCGCCCAGACTGTCCAATTCTAAAAAACTTGGGCCAAGCGTAGTTGACCTTGTTGTTTGATCTGCCTCCAAGTTTGGCAATCTTTTTCTTCAGACGTTGCAATCCGCTCTTCTCTAGTGCGTGCCGCGCTATCAATTGTAGTTTTGTTGGCTTCGGGTCAGCACGTTGCCACGATCACACTACGTCCGCAGTACGGTGAATGAGTTGATCCCTGTTTTAAGAGAAACGCTTTTAGTGTGCGTCTGTCTTACTGTGACAATCATCGGCTCTGTTGCTTTTGCAAACAACGACTTTGAGATCGCAGACAGCCACAAACTGTATGGCGTTTCGATCGCGTCAAAAGCATCTGAATTCAAACACAACAATCGACGTTCGCATTCTACCACCGATCAAGATTGCGCGGACGACTGCGTGAGTTGTGGCGGGGCATGCCACACTGGAACCTGTTGCGTTGGTGAAAACCCGACCCAATTAGGACTTGCGGTTTTGGTGGAAGCTTATGGCCAGAGAAACCGTAACATGGACACGGATAACCAGAATTCTCAAGCGCCTCTGACGCCCAATCTTCCTCCACAAATATCCTAACATCCAAAGTCCCGAAAGTGCGGGCTTTCAAATTGTTTCTGTTCGAGCATGCACTGCGGTCGTCAGGAGATTATTATGCGTGGAAGAGAGGCTAAACTATCAGTATTTGCCTTGGCGCTCATCTTATCCAAACGGTTGCGACATGCGTGCGCTATGCACCGAAAGCGAACAGAAACAGGGCTGATCATGATCGCGTGCTTGACACAAATCATAGCACTTGCCTGCGATTTCGGTCACAAGACCGAATATCACAGCGCAGGCGTAAACACGGAAAGGAAATGACATGACCACCACGAAACTTGACCGACGCCTTTTCCTGGCTGGCCTCAGCGCCTCCGGCATCGCCCTGGCTTCACCTACATTTGCAACGACCAAACCGCTGGTGAAGGTTCTCAAGGACCCCGCATGCGGGTGTTGTGGCGCGTGGATTGATATTATGCAACGCGAAGGATTCGAGATGGAAGTGCAGAATGCCTCCTGGGAGACTTTGTCTGAATACAAAGCTAACAAGGGTATTCCAGAAGAGATGGCGTCCTGTCACACGGGCTTGCTCGAGGGCTATGTCATAGAAGGTCATGTGCCCCCGGCGGACATCCGGCGCTTGTTGGCCGAACGCCCTGATGCGGTCGGGCTGACAGTGCCAGGTATGCCCTATGGCTCACCTGGTATGGGGCCGGAGAGTGAGCGGGAAGCCTATTCGGTTTTCCTGATCGGTAAGGATGGCACCACTGAAGTTTTCAACCATTACAAGGCAGCGTGATCGCCAATTTTTTTGCAACAACCGCAAACGGAATTGTCATGCGTTTAAGGTGAATTTCGGTAGCAGCGATTGAAAAGCGAGTTCAAGGTCGGCTAGTCCGATACGGGGCTGGTCCGATGCTCCGAGAGAGTATAAGGCCCACCCAAGACGCTCTACAACTGCTGAAAACGTTAGAGCGACAACGGCGTGTTTGCACGGATCATGGAAGGGCTGGCTTCGGACCATT
>NZ_JBQGAC010000008.1:0-200672 GCF_056542625.1 Ruegeria sp. AB7
CGAAGCCGAAGCCGAAGCCGAAGCCGAAGCCGAAGCCGAAGCCGAAGCCGAAGCCGAAGCCGAAGCCGAAGCCGAAGCCGAAGCCGAAGCCGAAGCCCTGAACAGGGCCGAGCCGACCGAAGAGAAGGTGATCGAACGCACTGTTGAAAAGCGCGGCGGGTTTGTTCCGGCGCTGCTGGGCGGCGTTGTTGCGGCCGGAATTGGGTTTGCCGTGGGCAGCGGCGGGTATTTGTCCAGTGGGGCAGAAAGCTCGGATGCAATTGCCGCGCTTGAAAAGAAGCTGTCGGAACAATCCGATCAGATTGCCCAACTGACAAAATCTTTTGCTGATGGCCCCGATGTCTCAGGCCTCTCGGATCAGATCAAGGCTTTGTCAGACAAGCTATCGCCGGTCGAAAGCGATCTGGGTGCCGTAAAAACCAGCGTTGATGGCCTGGCCGGTAAGGTCGACCCACTTGAGGAACGCCTGACCGCGCTTGAGAAGCAACCGCTTGAGGCAAATGTCTCGGCCGAGGCGACGGCAGCCTTTGAGGCCGAGTTGAAGAAACTGCAGGATTCTCTGGCCGCGCAGCGCAGCGAAGTGGAAAAGATGGTTTCCGATGCGCAGGCGCTTGAGGCCAAAGCCTCGGCCGAGGCCCGAGCTGCAACCAACGCGGCCATCCTGTCGCGTCTGCATGGCCAGTTGGATGCGGGCCAGCCTTATGAAGATTTGATCTCTGAACTGAAAGCGGGTGGGGTTGATGTACCGGATGCTCTGACCTCCTCCGCGAAGGACGGGATCGAAACGCTTTCAGCCTTACGCAGTTCGTTTGCCCCCGCGGCACGCACGGCGTTGGCGGATGCGCGGGATGCCGACAAAGGCACCGGGTTGATGGCCTTCCTGCAGCGTCAGACGGGCGCGCGGTCGGTGACGCCGAAAGAAGGGGACGATCCGGATGCGATCCTGTCGCGCGCGCAGGCGGCCTTGGCGGATGGAGATGTCGCAAAGGCGCTGACCGAACTGAAAGCATTGCCTGAGGCGGCGCAGACTGCATTGGCGGGTTGGGAGCAGGCGGCGCAGACGCGGGTCTCTGCCGTCGAGGCCGCAAACACGCTTGCTTCAAGCCTGAACTCGAACTGAAGGACCTGCCATGCTGTGGTCATTGTTAAAGATCCTTGTTTTTGTTGCGATTATCGGCCTGCTGGCCATGGGCGCCGGGTTTCTGATGGAATCATCAGGCGGCGTGCAGATCACCGTTGCCGGCACCGAATACACGCTGGGGCCGCTGCAATCGGTGATCGCGCTGGGCGTGTTGGTGTTTGCGGTCTGGCTGTTCTTCAAGCTGCTTACGCTGCTGATCGCCACGCTGAAATTCCTAAACGGTGATGAAACCGCCCTTTCACGTTATTTCGATCGCAGTCGGGAAAAGCGGGGATATCAGGCTCTGGCGGACGGGTTGATGGCGCTGGCCTCGGGTGAGGGGCGCGTGGCGATGACCAAGGCCAATAAGGCCGAGAAGCTGCTGAACAATCCGGAACTGACCAATTTGCTGGTGGCGCAGGCAGCCGAGATGACCGGTGATACCAAGAAAGCGTCCGAGACTTACAAGAAGCTGGTCACCAACAACGCCACGCGATTTGTCGGTGTGCGCGGGATCATGAAGCAAAAGCTGGCCGAAGGCGATGATGAAACCGCGCGCAAGCTGGCCGAGAAGGCTCTGGCCCTCAAACCCCGGCATGAAGAAACGCAGGATGTGCTGTTGAACCTGCAGACCAAAGCGCAGGATTGGGCCGGTGCGCGGTCCACGTTGACCTCGAAGCTGAAGGCCGGGTATTTGCCGCGCGACGTGTTCAAACGGCGCGACGCAGTCCTGGCTTTGTCCGAGGCCAAAGTGCTGCTGGACGACACGGCGACGGTCGAACAGCAGGAACATGCGATTGAGGCAAACCGCCTTTCACCCGATCTTGTCCCGGCAGCCGCCATGGCCGCGCGCGCCTATATCGAAAAGGGCAAACCGCGTGCAGCCACCAAGATTCTGAAAAAGGCGTGGGAAGTACAGCCTCACCCCGATCTGGCCCATGCCTTTGCCGAGATTGTGCCAGACGAAACACCTGAACAGCGGATCAAGCGGTTCACCGCTTTGACCCGCATTCATTCAGAGAATATGGAAACACGCCTGATTTTGGCCGAGCTGAACATCGTAGCCGAAGACTTCCCCGAAGCGCGACGCGCGCTGGGTGATGTTGTCGAAAAGCAGGGGGATGCACGGGCCTACACGCTGATGGCTGCGATTGAACGGGGCGAGGGCGCCTCGGACGCGGTGGTTCAGGGTTGGCTGGCCAAGGCGCTGAACGCACCGCGCGGGCCGCAATGGGTCTGCACCAATTGCCACGACATTCAGCCTGAATGGGGACCGGTGTGCCAGAACTGCGGCAGCTTCGATACGCTCAGTTGGCAGACGCCTCAGACGCCCGAGATTGCTAGTGCGACGGGTGTGCACATGCTGCCTCTGATCGTTGGCGCGCTTGAGGATCAATCAGAGGCTGAAGAGGCAGAGGAACCTGAAGAAAGTGCTGAAGAGTCAATTGAAGAGCCGGTCGAAGAGGACGTGATCGAGGGAAAGGCCGAGCCGGTCTCGGAGGAAGTCGCGCGACAGACCTAACGCGCGGTCTCGGCGTTGAAAGCGTCGTTCCGCAGCTTAAACAACCCGGCCCACCGATTTTGATCAAGGACGACCAAAGCCATTATGTGCGATCGGCTGTCGTCGGCGACACCGGCACACAAGACGACTAAACCGATCCCGGCGGGTTCTGCACGTCCAGATAACGTTCGGCCGGAATCCTCACGAGACCTTTGATCCCCAAGGCAGTACGATCCGCATCATCCAACTGCGCAATCGCCCGTTCAACCGCTGTAAAAATCGCTTGCTGATCGTTACCCTCCGCAGTGATCAATGGCAGGCTAGGCGTCGGGTCCGTCCACTCTAACACCCGCAGAGATGCGGCAAACTCTTCATACTCAGCCATCAATCGCCAAGAAACCGCATCAAGGGCGGCGATATCGGCGTGACCTTCCGCAACGGCATGCGCCGACTTCAGGTGACCTTCGGTTTGCACACGGTGCTTGAACCAGAAGCCATGCGGCTCAAGATGCCAATAAGGCGCGGCGTAGCCAGATTGCGAAAAGGTCTGGTTGTAAGCGAACACCGCTTCCCGAAACGCCATCAGATTTGTGCGTGGATCATCGGCGCGCACGACCAGAGCACTGCGGTAATAGCCGGGCGGACACCCGTCGAGACCATAGTCTGGCGTGCCAACCAACGCGACCTTATCGTGTAGCCATGTCCGGTACGGCATGCCGCAAGTCTGGCTCAGCACCAGTTCCGGGTGCTGCCAGACCGAGAATTCCTCGACGTCCTGCGACAGATGCTCAGGGCTCTCGATCCCGGCGCGGTTCAGATTGTCACGGATGAGGCTCCAGTATCGCAGATGTGCCTCATCAAGCTGAGGGCGGGCATACATCATCAGGCTTGCGATCATTGCATCTGCCCGAACAGTTCATACAGCTCTATCGTGGTTTTCACGCCGACCTTCTGCTGGATGCGCCCGCGATGAATTTCTACCGTGCGGGGGCTGATACCCAAGGCAGTTGCGATCTCCTTGCTCGACGTGCGCGCGGGGTGGGTCAGAATATGTTGCAGGACCTGCTCCTCGCGGTCGGTCAAAAGTCTGCGCTTATCCGCAAGCATCTGACGTCGCGATTTCTCGGCGCGCAGACGGTCGCCTATTTCAAACGCGGCCTGTATCCGTTCGATCAGCACCTGCAGGTCAAAGGGTTTTTCCAGAAAATCAATTGCACCTGCCTTGGTGGCCCGCACGGATTCCGGAATGCCGCCATGACCCGAGATGAAAATGACCGGTATGGTCGACTCGCGCCGGTTCAGATGTTCCTGCAATTCCAGCCCGTCCATGCCGGGCATGCCATAGTCCAGGATCAGGCAACCTTTTGCGTCCTCATGCACCTGATTCAGAAATGTCTGCGCATCGGCAAAATGCTCGACCCTTAGTCCGCGTTTGCTGAGCGAGCGTGATAAGGCGACGCGCACATCTTCATCGTCATCGACGATATAGACGACCAGCGGCTCAAAGGTCATGCGTGATCCTCCTTGGGCTGATCGCGGCGCTGCAGGGTGAAACAGAAGCGCGCCCCGGACGTCTCAGTAGGCTCGTACCAAATGGCTCCGTCATTGGCTTTGACGATGGTCCGACAAATGGACAGGCCCAGCCCCATCCCGTCGGTCTTCTGGGTGTCAAACGAGTTGAACAAGGTGACACCATCGCTAATCCCGGGCCCGTTATCCTCAACCCGCACCTCGACCAGTTCATCGCTAGTCTTTGTAGTGATGGTGATTTTACCCTTGCCATCCGGATCCAGGGCCAGGGCGTCGATCGCGTTGCGCAACAGGTTAACCAGAACCTGAGCGATCTGCGTCCGGTTTCCGATGACAAGAGGAAGGTCGGTTTCTTCATAAAGCAGCTTGATCTCGTGTAACTTCGCCTCGGCGTCCATCAGGCTGACGGTTTGCCGGATCAACCCGTTCAGTTCAAACGGAGTCTGACGTCCGCGATCCTTACGCACCACATCACGCAGGGCGCGGATGATGTCGCCCGCACGGCGCGACTGGCGGTCGATATCCGAAAGGATTTCTATCACCTCAGGATCGGGATCGCCGATTTCATCCAGCGTGATCTTCGCGGCGTCGACATTATAGGAAATCGCGCTTAGCGGTTGGTTCAGCTCATGCGCCAGCCCCGAGGCCATCTCGCCCATCAAGTTGACCCGTGCCACATGGGACAGATCGCGGCTGAGGCGGCTTACTTCATCCTCGGCCTGCTTCCGATCGCTGACGTTGTCGATAATGGCAACCGCATGATCAGGGGTCCCGCTTTCATCGCGGATCAGAATGGCATTGACCCGCAACCAGATGGGGGATCCGTCTTTTCGGATAAACTGGTTTTCGGCGATGAACTCGGAATCCTGCAGCAGGGTTTCGCGAAACTTGACCGCGATCTGCTGTTCATCTTCCGGCAGGATGTCGGCCAGCGTCATCTTCTCCAATTCATCCGGCTGATATCCCATGATATCGCACAGCTGTTCGTTGGTCCGCAGAAACCGCCCCGTTTCGGGCGAGATCTGCGCCATCCCGCGCGAGGCCAGATCGAAGGTGCGGCCATAGGCGGTTTCGAACCGTTGCCGTTGCCGAACTTCCTGAGTCAGAGCCGCACCGGTATCTTCCAGCTCGCGATAGGGGCTGTGCAGGCCTTCTTCGGTGGTGATCTCTCCGCTGCGCAATTGCTGACTCTGGCTGGCGAAGGTGCGCACAGGGGCATAGATCCGGTCGGCCATGGCAAGTCCGATTGCGCCGGTCAGAATGGCAATGGCAAGCGCGATCCAGACGCCTTGCGTCCGGTTCTTCTTGATCTCGCCAATAAAGTTGTCCTCGGCCGCATAAAGCCCGATCAACCAACGCAGCCCCGGCTCGGACACCTCGATAAGCATCGCCACATAGTCCTGACCGTTCAGCTGGAAATCGGTATGAACCGGTCCTTCCGTGTCGCTCAGACCGGTTTGCACGACATCTCCGAACGCCTTTTGCGCGATGGGGTCTGCGATTTGGTCCACACGCGTCAGCTCGGGCGCTTCCATATGTGCTTCCTGCCGGATCAGCACCAGCGTTGGATGCGCCAGCACCGCGCCATTTTCGTTCAGAACCAGCGCGGCACCGCGTCGTTCCGACCAGATGTCCAGCAGGAATCCCGACAGGGCGTCGATCTGGATATCGACACCCAAAATGGCACGGATAGCTCCGGTATCGTCCAATATGGGGACACTATAAGTGATCCCCGGCTGGCGCGTGGTGAAGAAGATATAAGGCTCTGTCCAGATCGGTGCTTTGGCTTCGGTCACCATTCTGAACCAGGGCCGGGTGCGCGCCTCATAGGTGTCAGTCTGGGTAGTGGCCGTTTCCAGCAATGTGAACTGATCGTTGCGCCATTGGAAATCGGCGGGATGTTCCGCGGTGCCGGGCAGGAATGGCGGAACGAACTTGGTGCGATAACGTCCGGGCTCTTCCGCGCGCATGACGTAGACAAACCTGCCCGTCGCATCGGCCAGATACATCCCTGCGAGTTGAGGCGCGACCTGTAGCTGCTGAAAAAAATGGCTTTCCAATACGCCAGGATCGCTGATATCCAGTACGTCATTTTCAGCAAGTCGCCGAGTTGCATCCAAGGCCTGCCGGGCGGGGTTCAGAAAACTTTTGACTTGGCCGATGACATTGACACTGACTTCGTTCAGTGATGTTCGGGATTGCCGCAACAGCGCGTTCTCCGAGCTGACAAAGGTCGACAGGATCACCGAAAGGATGGCGATGAACTGCAGCCCGCCCAAACACAGCGCAAGCGTGGCGCGCAGCGATCTTCGCCTGCGGGCTGGCTCAGTGTGGTCCTGGCGTATTTCTTGTTGCCCTGCGTAGTTCAATTCTTGTCCAAACGACCTTCTGCACGGGTCGGTATCACAGTCACAGAATGTGATCAGTTACCCTCTTTCCCCTATATCTGAATCCAAGCCTATACGTAATCTACCGTATAGACACCTGCTGTTTGGTTTCGCTTTCCTCTTTATCATCGGGGGGCCTGATTCCAGTGCGATTTTTTCTGTTGTGTTCTGAAAGGTTTCAGGCACCCCACAGATCAAAAAAGACTGACAACAGGAGTGTCAAAGTGTTCAAGAAAACCTCAATCACCGCATTTGCCGCGGCGGCCCTGATGGCACCAGCGGCATATGCTGAAGAATTTATCACGATCGGAACTGGCGGCGTTACGGGTGTCTATTACCCGACGGGTGGCGCGATCTGCCGTCTGGTCAACAAGGGCCGGAAAGAGCACGGGGTCCGGTGTTCGGTGGAGTCGACTGGGGGGTCGGTTTACAACATCAACACCATTCGCGAAGGCGAGCTTGAGTTTGGGGTGGCACAGTCGGACTGGCAGTACCACGCGTTCAACGGCAGCTCGAAATTCGAAGAAGCCGGCCCGTTTGAGAACCTGCGTGCCGTGTTCTCGGTACACCCAGAGCCGTTCACGGTTGTGGCGCGTGCCGACGCGGGTATCTCGAATTTCGAAGACCTGAAGGGCAAACGCGTCAATATCGGCAATCCCGGTTCCGGTCAGCGTGGCACCATGGAAGTGCTGCTGGGCGAAATGGGTTGGACCACCGACGATTTCGAACTGGCGACCGAGCTGAAAGCGGCTGAACAGTCCGCTGCCCTGTGCGACAACCAGATCGATGCGATGGTTTACACCGTTGGTCACCCCTCGGGTTCGATCCAGGAAGCCACCACCGCGTGCGACTCGGTTCTGGTGAATGTCAGTGGTGACGCGGTTGACAAGCTGGTGGGCGACAACTCGTTCTACCGTACCGCGACCATCCCCGGTGGCATGTACCGCGGTTCGGATGGTGACACATCGACCTTTGGTGTGGGCGCGACCTTCGTGACTTCGGCAGATGTGTCGGAAGACGCGGTTTATGCGGTTGTCAGCTCGGTCTTCGAAAACTTCGATGACTTCAAAAAGCTGCACCCGGCATTTGCCAACCTGAAACCGGAAGAGATGATTGCGGATGGCCTGTCGGCACCGCTGCATCCGGGTGCCGAGAAGTACTACAAAGAAAAAGGCTGGATTCAGTAACCAGACCTGACACGGGGCGCCTTGCGGGGCGCCCCGATTCATATCCGGGCTAAACCGGAGACAAGACGGCCGCAAAAACCAAGGCCGAAGGACAGGGAGATACCAACATGAGTTCCGACACACAGGGCAATCGCCCTCTTTCCGAAGAAGAGCTTCAGGAACTGGTTGCCTCATCAGATGCAGGCGCGCGTGATCCGGCGGGAAATGTCGGGCTGTTTCTGGCGATCGTTGCGGTTTTGTGGTCGGTGTTTCAGGTCGTTCTGGCCTCTCCCCTATCGAATTATCTGCTGCCGGGCAGTGTAGTGAACAACTCACGCCAGATTCATCTGGCCTTTGCGATGTTCCTAGCCTTTTCGGCCTATCCGGCACTGAAATCCAGCCCGCGGAACTACATCCCGATTCAGGATTGGATCATGGGGATCGTGGGCGCATTTCTGGCCCTCTATGGCTATTTCTTCTACCAAAAGATCGTCGATGCGGGCGGTCTCGCAGACGATACGGACAAGTGGTTTGCTCTTGTTGGCCTGCTGTTGTTGTTCGAGGCCGCGCGTCGCGCGCTTGGCCCGGCAATGGCGATCATCGCCACGATCTTTCTGGCCTACGTCTTCTTTGGTTCCTCCGAGTGGGTGCCCGAGGTGATCCGCTGGAAAGGTGCCAGCCTGCAAAAGGCGATGAGCCATATGTGGATCACGTCCGAAGGTGTCTTTGGCATCGCGCTGGGCGTGTCGACCAAGTTCGTCTTCCTGTTCGTGCTGTTCGGCGCGCTTTTGGATAAGGCGGGCGCGGGCAACTACTTTATCAAGATGGCCTTTGGCGCGCTGGGGCACCTGCGCGGTGGCCCGGCCAAAGCGGCTGTTGTTGGTTCTGCGGCGACCGGCCTGATCTCGGGCTCGTCCATTGCGAACGTTGTCACGACCGGCACCTTCACTATCCCACTGATGAAGCGTGTGGGCTTTTCCAGCGAACAAGCGGGCTCGGTTGAGGTCGCTTCATCCGTGAACGGCCAGATCATGCCACCGGTGATGGGCGCTGCTGCCTTCCTGATGGTGGAATATGTGGGCATCTCATACGTTGAGGTGATCACCCACGCCTTCCTGCCTGCTGCGATTTCCTACATCGCGCTGGTCTACATTGTGCATCTTGAAGCGGTGAAGCGGAACATGCCGACGCTGGGCGACCGCGTCGTTTCGATGGGGCGCACAATCGGTGGAATGGCGCTGTTTTTCGTGGGCTTTGCCGGGCTGTGCTATGGCATCCAGTACCCGATCAAAGCGATTGTCGCGCTCATGCCCGATGCGTCGGGTCTGGTCCTGTCGGCGCTGATCGTTTTGGCCTATCTGATCCTGCTTTGGCTGGCTTCCGGAGTAGAGGACTTGGTGCCTGACGATCCTAATGCCAAAGAGGTTGAACTGCCGGTAATTGCCGAAATCTACAAGGCCGGTCTGCATTACCTGCTACCGATCATCGTGTTGGTCTATTTCCTGATGATCGAACAGAAATCACCGGGCCTATCAGCCTTCTGGGCGACTTCGCTGTTGTTCGTGATCCTGCTGACGCAGAAACCGCTCAAGTCGATCTTCCGGGGTGAAAGTGACACAGCGAATGCCTTCAAGGCCGGTGTCGTCGACCTGTGGAACGGGCTGATCGACGGCGCGCGCAACATGATTGGTATCGCGCTGGCCACCGCCACTGCGGGTGTGATCGTGGGCACCGTGACGCTGACCGGCGTGGGCCAAGTGATGGCCGATCTGGTCGAGTTTCTGTCAGGCGGTAACCTGATCGCCATGCTGGCGTTGGTGGGTCTGCTCAGCCTGATCCTCGGGATGGGATTGCCGACCACGGCGAACTATATCGTGGTCAGCTCGCTGATGGCGGGTGTGGTCGTGGAATTGGGCGCGCAGGATGGGCTGATCGTGCCGCTGATCGCGGTGCACCTGTTCGTGTTCTACTTCGGTATCATGGCTGATGTGACACCGCCGGTTGGTCTGGCGAGCTTTGCCGCCGCCGCCGTCTCGGGCGGGGATGCGATTAAGACCGGTTTCACCGCCTTCTTCTACAGCTTGCGCACCGTGGCACTGCCTTTCGTGTTCATCTTCAACACTGACCTGTTGCTAATCGATGTGGGCTGGGTACAGGGCATTCTTGTGGCCGTCTCTGCGACCATCGCGATCCTGATCTTTACCGCCGGTACCATGGGCTGGTTCCTGACCAAGAACCGCATCTATGAAAGCGTCGCGCTGATCCTGATCGCCTTTGCGCTGTTCCGTCCGGATTTCTTCATGAACCGCATCGCACCGCCCTTTGCGCAGATCGAACCGGCACAGCTGACGCAGGCCGTGGGTGAGGCCGCGCCAGGTAGCACCATGCGGATCGAGGTCGCGGGCCCGGATTTTGACACCGGCAACATGACCGAAACCACCGTTGTTCTGGACATTCCGGAAGGAGCCAACGGTACAGCACGCGTTGACGCTTTGGGCCTGATGACGCTGGAAGAGGATGGTCTGGTCAAGCTCGACGAGCCGATGTTCGGTACGCCGGTCGCGGATGAGCTGGATATGTTTGACTATTATGCTGACGATGCCGTTCGCATCACCAGCATTCAGGCCCCGCAAAGCCAGCCCGCGAAAGAGCTGATCTTTATCCCGGCGCTGATCCTGTTGGGTCTTGTCGCCTTCCTCCAGCGCGGCCGTGCCGCAAAACAGGGAGAACCCGCATGACCCAAGCAATTCTGTGCGCCGTGGATATCAGCAATGGCGATCTTGATGTTGCCGTCCTTGAACGGGCGGCGGCGCTGGCCGAAATGGATGGCGCGCGGCTGGATGTCGTGACCGTGACACCTGACTATGGCGAAGGCTTTGTCAGCAGTTTTTTTGAGCCCCACCACCACGAAAAGGTGATTGAAGAGGCTCATGAAAAGCTGGTCGCCCTCTGCGCCGCCACGCTGGGGGAAGAGCGCAACGCCAAGGTCCGTCATGTGGTGGCAACTGGCAGCGCCTATCAGGAGATCCTCAAAACCGCGGAAGGCGCGGGCTCGGACTTGATCGTGATCGGCGCGCATAAGCCTGACTTGAAAGACTATTTGCTTGGTCCGAATGCGGCGCGCGTCGTGAGGCATTCGCACACGTCAGTATATGTTGTGCGGTAAATCGATCGGATTTAAGCTGAGAGTCTGCCATTTGAAGTTCGTTACTCAGTAGCCAATCTCGCAGATCCTTACCGGGAGATTTCTATGATGAAGACATTCATGAAAACCGGCGCCGTTCTGGCGTTGGGTGTTGTCGCTTGCGCGGCCAATGCGCAGGACCCTGCGCCGGAATATGGCTATGGTTGGGAGGACAAAAACTCGGTGACTGGCACCGAGTTCATGGTCTCGGCCGCCAATCCCATTGCTGCCAAAGCCGGATATGATGTGCTGGCCGCAGGTGGCACAGCCGCAGATGCGATGATTGCCGTGCAGCTGATGCTCAATCTGGTTGAACCGCAATCATCGGGCATCGGCGGTGGTGCGTTCATGCTGTATTGGGATGCGTCGGCTAAAACTCTGACCACCTTTGATGCGCGTGAAAAAGCCCCTGCGAAAGCCACGCCTGAACGGTTCCTGTTGCCGGACGGGGAAAAGATGCCGTGGCCCGAAGCTGTTGTAGGCGGACAATCTGTTGGCGTTCCGGGCATTCTGCGCCTGATGGAAGTGACCCATAACCTCTATGGCAAGAAAGACTGGGCCTCGCTGTTCCAGCCCACCATCGATCAGGCCGAGCAGGGGTTTGAGGTTTCGCCCCGCATGGCAAACTCGATCCAAAGCACGATTGAACGTGAGCGCTCAGTCGGTGTGTTCCCGGCGGGCAAAGCGTATTTCTTCAACGAAGATGACACGCCGCTGCAGGCTGGAACCTCACTACGGAACCCCGAGTTTGCCGAAACCCTGCGCATTCTGGCCGATCAGGGCGCAGGCGCCTTCTATAGCGGCCCCATCGCCGAAGATATCGTGGCGGCAGTGGATGCCACATCCAAGGTGGAAAACAACATCACGCTTGAAGATCTGGCCGACTACCGCGTCAAAATCCGCCCCGCCGTCTGCGCCGATTATCGCGGCTACGATGTCTGCGGAATGGGTCCGCCCACCTCGGGTGGTCTGACCGTGGGCCAGATTCTGGGGATCCTCAGCAACTTCGACCTCGAAGGCACCGGTTGGAACGCCGAGATGGCGCATCTCTATGCCGAGGCCGCCAAGCTGGCCTATGCTGACCGCGCGCTGTACATGGCCGATAGCGATTTTATTGATGTACCGGTCAAGGGTCTGCTGGACACGGACTACCTAAAGCTTCGCTCGGAGATGATCGACCCGGCAGCAGCCAGCGAGAAGCGTCAGGCAGGTGAGCCGCCACGTGATCACACCGCCCTGTTTGCGCCCTCGCAAAACCCGGGTCGTCCCGGCACCAGCCATATCGTGATCCGAGATCAGTACGGCAACGCGCTGTCGATGACGACCACTATTGAGACCGCCTTTGGCAGCCGGGTTTTTGTGCGGGGTTTCCTGCTGAACAACGAACTCACCGATTTCGACCGCGCACCAAAGGATGGCGACCGTCTGGTGGCCAACCGCGTTGAGGGTGGCAAACGCCCGCGCAGTTCGATGTCACCTACTATCGTGATGAAGGATGGTGAGCCCTATCTGCTGATCGGCTCACCCGGTGGTAGCCGCATCATCAACTATGTGGCCAAAACGATCATCGCGATCGTGGACTGGGAGATGGACCCGCAGGATGCCATCGAAACGGGGCATTTCGTGCACCGCAACGGGTCTTCGATGGATCTGGAGCAGGGAACATCCGCTGCCGAGTTCGCAGATGCTCTGACCGCCAAAGGGCATGAGGTGAAAGAAGTCGATCTCAACAGCGGGTTGCATGCCATCCTGATCAAGGACGGGCAGCTGATCGGCGCCGCTGATCCGCGTCGCGAAGGCGTGGCTTTGGGCCAATAGTCATGAACTGGAAAAGGGCTGCTGGACAATTGTACCACGCAGCCCTTTTCTCTTGCTTTATCAGCATACTCGTCCGATAGGGCGGTATGTTCAAAAGCCGCGCCATAACCTTCATTCTGATCACGCTGATGATTGATGCCATCGGTATCGGCATCGTGTTCCCGATCATGCCCGACCTGATGGATCGCGTCGGTGCAGGCGATACCGGGCAGGGGGCATTTTGGGGCGGGCTGCTGATGGCAGCCTATGCCGGGGCGCTGTTCCTGTGCGGACCTATCGTGGGTAGCATTTCGGATGCGGTTGGCCGCAGACCGATCCTGATCGCAGCACTGACCATGTTGGCGCTGGATTATGTGATCATGGCGCTGGCCGAAACATTCTGGCTGCTTCTTCTGGGGCGAACGCTCGCGGGGCTTGCGGGGGCGACCTATATTACCGCAACGGCTTACATCGCTGACATATCCTCACCGACTGAGAAGGCGGCGAATTTCGGCCTGATCGGGGCGGCCTTCGGGATTGGGTTTGTGCTTGGACCGGCCATCGGCGGCATCGCTGCCGGGATCAGCATTACTGCGCCGTTCTGGATTGCCGCGGTCTTGTCCGCCGCCAACGCCCTGTTCGGAGTATTCGTCCTGCCCGAGAGCCTGAAACCAGAAAAACGCCGCCCCTTTGGCAAGCGTGACCTGAACCCGTTCAAATCGATCTTTGACTCCTTCCGCTTTCCGGGGCTGGCAGTGCCGCTGCTGTGCATTTTCATCTTTGAATTTGCCAACATGGTCTACCCCACCCTCTGGGCCTTCTGGATACGAGAGGTGTTTGGCTGGTCCACGCTCTATATCGGCTTGTCGCTGGCTGCATATGGCGTGCTGTTGGCCTTCGTCCAAGCCGGACTGATGCCGGTCTTCATTCGCTGGATCGGCGACTACCGGACCCTGCTGCTGGGGATGGTATCGGCATTGGTCGGAATGATCGGCTTTGGGTTTACCGTAACGGTTACGGCCCTTGTCATCTTTATTCTGCTTGCCGCGCTGTCCGACCTCGTGCCTGCCTTGATCACGGCTATGGCCTCGAACCAGGCGGACGAAGACCGGCAGGGCGTGGTGCAGGGAGTCATTGCGTCACTGTCTTCTGTCGCTGCGGTTCTGTCGCCTTTGGTGATGACCGGCATCTTTCAGGCGTCGGTCGATGGCGAAGGCACTTATCTGCCCGGCGCACCGTTCTTTTTCTCGGCGGCTCTGGTCTTGGTGATGATGCCGTTGGTGTTCCGTCTGCGCGGGCACGCATCGGTCTGAAACGAAAAACGCACCCGCAGCGGACTGCGAGTGCGTTGAATTTTCAAGGCACGAGGCGCTTACTGAATTTCACCCATGCAGAGATATTTCATCTCAAGGAAATCCTCGATCCCGTATTTCGAACCCTCACGGCCCAGACCGGATTGTTTGACACCGCCGAACGGGGCGACTTCGGTCGAGATCAGGCCAGTGTTGATGCCCACCATGCCCGATTCCAGCGCCTCGGCCACACGCCAGACGCGCGCCAGATCGCGGCTGTAGAAATACGAGGCCAGGCCGAACTCGCTGTCATTGGCCATGCTGACGACGTCGTCTTCTTCCTCGAATTTGAACAGCGGAGCGACGGGGCCGAAGGTTTCGTCCTTTGCCACAACCATGTCGCGGGTTACGCCAGTCAGAACGGTGGGTTCAAAGAATGTCCCACCCAGATCCGAGCGTTTGCCACCCAGCGTTACAGTCGCCCCTTTGGAAACCGCGTCCGAGATATGTTCTTCAACTTTGTCGACCGCCGCCTGATTGATCAGGGGACCTGTGGTGATGCCTTCGCCAAAGCCGTCGCCGACATTCAAAGATTTTGTCTTCTCGGCCAGCTTGGCAGCAAACTCGTCATAGACGCCCGCCTGCACATAGATGCGGTTGGCACAGACGCAGGTCTGGCCATTGTTGCGGAACTTCGCGATCATCGCGCCATCCACGGCGGCATCCACGTCGGCATCGTCAAAGACGATGAATGGTGCGTTACCGCCCAGTTCCAGCGACATCTTCTTGATGGTGCCCGCCGCCTGACGCATCAGGATCTGTCCTACACGGGTCGAGCCGGTGAAGGTGATCTTGGCGACCTTGTCGTTGGTGCAAAGCTCATTACCGACGCCTGAGCTGTCGGTGCCCGGGATCACGTTGAACACGCCCGCCGGTATACCTGCACGTTCACCCAAAACCGCCATCGCCGTCGCCGACAGCGGCGTCAGCGTCGCTGGGCGCGCCACAAAAGTACAGCCCACGGCCAGCGCCGGGCCAACTTTGCGCGCGATCATCGCGTTGGGGAAATTCCAAGGCGTGATTGATCCCACTACGCCCACGGGCTGCTTCAGCACCACGATGCGCTTGTCGCGCTGGTGGCCGGGGATGACGTCGCCGTAAACACGCTTGGCCTCTTCCGAGAACCACTCGATAAAGGACGCGCCATATAGGATTTCACCGCGCGCCTCGGGCCAGGGTTTACCCATCTCGGCGGTCAGGATGGTTGCCAGATCGTCTGCGTTTTCGACCATCAGGTCGAACCATTTGCGCAGAATGGCGGCGCGTTCCTTGCCAGTCTGAGCAGCCCATTCCTTCTTCGCAGCGTAAGCTGCATCGATGGTCTGTGTTGTGCCTTCGATGCTGACATCTGTCACATTGGCGATCAGATCACCGGTTGCAGGGTTGTAGACAGGGAACGTTGCCTCACCTTCGACCCATTCACCGTTGATATAGGCGCGGGGTTCCAGAAGGCTGGGATCTTTCAGCTCCAGCTTGGTCACTTTGGTATCCAGCATGTTCAGGCTCCTTTGGCAGCGTCGATCGAGGCTTCGAGGATATCCATAGCCTCGGCGAAGATTTCGTCCTGCACCGTCAACGGCGCGAGGAAACGAATTACGTTTCCATATACGCCACATGTCAGCAGGATCAATCCACGCTTCAATGCCTCGACCCGTATGGCGTTTGCCATATCGGGGTTCGGGGCGCTGCCGTCTGTGGTGTTGAACTCGGCCGCAACCATGAGGCCCGGACCACGAATATCTACGATCTCGGGCGTGCGGGAACGGATCGATTCCAGACGCTGTTTCAAGCGCGAGCCCAGCTCATTGGCGCGCGTGCACAGGTCTTCTTCCTCGATCACATCCATCACAGCATGGGCGGCGGCGATCCCCAGCGGGTTGCCGCCATAGGTTCCGCCCAAACCACCCGGGTGCGCGGCGTCCATCAGCTCGGCACGACCGGTGACGGCGGCCAGCGGCAGACCACCGGCCAGACCTTTGGCCATAGTGGTGATATCAGCAGAGACGTCATAAGCGTCCATCGCGAACAGGTTGCCGGTGCGGGCAAAGCCGGTCTGTACCTCATCGGCAATCAGAACGATGCCATGTTCGTCGCAAAGCGCGCGCAGACCACGCATCAACTCAGCCGGAGCGGGGTAGAAGCCACCTTCGCCCTGAACCGGTTCGATGATGATCGCGGCCACCCGGCCCGGATCAAGATCGGCCTTGAACAGTTTAGTCAAAGCACCCAGCGAATCTTCGGTCGAGGTGCCATGCAGATCGATCGGGAACGGGACGTGATAGGTATCGGGCATCATCGCGCCGAAGCCCGCTTTATAGGGCTGAACCTTGCCGGTCAGCGACATGCCCATGAAGGTGCGGCCGTGAAAAGCGCCGCCAAAGGCCACTACAGCCGGGCGGCCAGTGGCAGCACGCGCGATCTTGACGGCATTCTCGACCGCCTCGGCACCTGTAGTGACAAAGACGGTTTTCTTGGTGAAGTCGCCAGGCACCTTCTCGTTCAGGCGCTCGGCCAGGCGGATGTAATTCTCATAAGGCAGAACCTGATGGCAGGTATGGGTGAAGTTTGCGGCCTGTTTCTGAACAGCCTCCATCACCTTGGGGTGGCAATGCCCGGTGTTCACAACGGCGATGCCTGCGGCGAAATCGATATAGCGTTTGCCTTCGACATCCCAGACCTCGGAATTCACAGCACGGTCCACATAGACTTGCGTTTGCATCCCCACGCCCTGCGCGATCGAGGTATTCCGGCGTTCAGCAATCTGAGCGTTCAGCATCTTGCGTCCTTTCCCGTTTCCGGGCGCTGTGCCCGTATGTTTGACTGCGCGACTGTAGTATCTGGGCCTGCAAGCGAAAGCCTGTTTCTTGTGATTCATAAGCCATTGATTTACCGTCGCGGCAGGATCAAGTGTTGCGGATACTGAACATGAAGAACACCAGCCAAGAGGATTTGACCCTCGGACTGCGCCTGCGAACCTTGCGAGAGCGTGCAGGCTTATCTCAGCGGGCGCTGGCCAAGAAGTCGGATGTGCCGAACTCAACCATCTCGCTGATCGAGTCGGGCAAGATGAATCCATCGGTTGGTGCGTTACGGCGTATTCTGCAAGGCATACCGATTGGCATGTCCGATTTCTTTTCCTTCGAAATCGAACCTGAGCAGACCGTGTTTTATGCCTCAGAAGAACTTACTGAGATCGGAAAGGGTGGGCTGTCTCTGCGGCAGGTAGGATCAAACCTGCATGGTCGCGCGATGATGATCTTGCAGGAAACTTACGAGTTAGGGGCTGACACCGGTCGCGTGATGTACGGGCATGAGGCGGAAGAGGGCGGTATTGTCATCTCGGGTCGGGTGGAGGTGACCGTGGGCGATAAGCGCAAGGTACTGGGACCAGGCGATGCTTATTATTTCGACAGTCGCACCCCGCACCGGTTCAGGCAGGTCGGCCCCGAAGTTTGCCGGGTCATCAGCGCCTGTACTCCGCCTACATTCTAAGCATTACGGCAGAAATTTCAGCACTATGCATCATAGTGTTGCAGTATCTCCTGGTTTGATCCACAGTATGATGCATAGTGCGGGAAATTCCTGCAGATAATCCAGGGTGTCCGCCGTCCAATTCAGAGAGTACCGGAATGAAAAAGAAACCTGCCACACTGCCACGTGGCTATCGCACCTGCACCGCATCGCTTGCCGTCGCCGACGTCGATGCCGCGCTAACTTTCTACGAAAGCGCCTTTGATGCGAAGATACAGGCCTATGACGCGGATGAGGCCCCCGGCTTTGCCTCGATCAAGATCGGCAACTCGATGCTGTTTGTCACCGCCGGATGGGGTGCGCACGGCCCCGCCGTTCCGGGCACAGTCACACCGATTGGACATCATATGTATGTCGAAGATGTGGACACTGCCCTTGCAGCCGCGTTGGAAAGCGGTGCCAGCCTGATCGCTGAGGCGGCGGACACCTATTGGGGCGAACGCTGCGCCACGATTGCCGATCCGTTCGGTCATGTCTGGACGTTGGCGACCCGCGTCGAAAACCTGAAGCCAGCGGATATCAGTGAACGGCGCAAAGAGCTGCTGGACGCGGCGCAGATCGAGGCTGCATGAACGACGCCCCCCTTCCCACATTCACGATCCGTCAAAACGATCTGGCCATTCTCGCGGCTGAGGGTCGCATCGGCGACTATCCGGTCGCCGTTCGCACGGCGCGTGAGGTGATCAGCGGTGGCTTTGCCAACCACTCGGCGCATCCCAATACCTGGACTGTATACTTTCTGGTCGATGGCCAATGGGCGCTGGTCGAATCCACGCGCGGGCTGCGGCGGGAGTGGTCCAGCCTTGATCGGCTCGAGAAATGGCTGCGCAGTTGCGGATTCCGGTTCTTCTGGGTTCGCAACGACATCGATTTTGTGGAACCGCAGACAGAAGATACCGCCGAGGAAGCCGCAGTATGAAGGCAGTCGCCTCGGAAAACCATAGCCTGAGGACAGCAGGCTTGCGTGACCACACGGTTTTATGTTCCGATGAAGAACGCCGGATCAAATCGGCGGTCGCAATCGGCAAGAAAATGAGAAGAAACGAAAAATGACCCCTTTTGCGATAACCGGAATCCAGATGCATGTCGGTGCGTTGCAGTCGAATGTCGACGCGATGCTGCACCGGATCGACATTATGATGGCACGGTTCCCCTGGACCCAGATGGCCCTGTTCAGCGAACTGGCGCCTCATGGTCCGCTCGACCGGTTTGCCCAGCCCTTTCCCAATGACGACCTGTCGCGCTTTCAGGATGCCGCTCGGCGTTATGGGATCTGGCTGATCCCCGGATCGATGTTCGAAAAGCACGAAGATGGACGGATTTTCAACACCTCGGTGGTGATCAATCCCGAAGGTGAGATCGTCTCAAAATACTCCAAGATGTTCCCGTTCAAACCTTATGAACAGAACATCGCATCGGGTACCGAATTCTGCATCTTTGATGTGCCGGATGTGGGCCGGTTTGGCCTGTCGATCTGCTACGACATCTGGTTCCCCGAAACCACCCGCCACCTGACTAGCCAAGGGGTCGAGGTTCTGCTGCACCCGGTTCTGACCGGCACAACCGACCGCGAGGCCGAGCTGTCGATCGCCAAGGCGACCGCTGCGCAGTTCCAATGCTATGTGTTTGACGTGAACGGGCTGGCCGCCGGGGGCGTGGGCCGCTCACTGGTCGTTGATCCCTCGGCCACCGTGCTGCACCAGTCTGCGGGACAGGAGGATATCTTCCCTATCGAGATCGATCTTGATCAGGTCCGCCGCCAACGCGAGGTCGGACTGAAAGGTCTGGGGCAGGTTCTCAAAAGCTTCCGCGACCGCGAGGCGGAGTTCCCGGTCTATGACCGTACCAGCGGGGCGGATGCCTATCTGCACACGCTCGGCCCGCTGCGCATTCCGCAGAAAGGCGACGTTGCGGGCGTCGCTGCATCCGACCCCAGAACGGCGCTGGGATATACTGAAGACGCCGCGACCAAGCCCGACAATCTGTATCTCTACAAAGGACGCTCTGGCACAGACTGATACCGGCCCAGCTTTTCGGTATCGGCAGAAAGGAAAAATTTCATGCACGGCATTTCCGATAGCGAAAAGCTCCACACCATCTCGGACTACTACAGCGCCTCGCAATTGAGGGCAGACCGGTGGAGCGCGCTGCGGGAAACGGCCGAGTCCCTGGATCAGGGCGGTAACGAAAAAGATCGGGACCGGGCACGGCAGTTGCTGCAGGCGCTGGCCCCGATCGAGGTGTATTTCGCTTTTCCGGGCGGATCGGCGTTCGACTATCTGCGCCGGTTGCTGGACCATGGCAATTTCGGCGATTTTTCAACCGCCGTGCGCCGGGTGTCGCGTGCGCTGACCTCAGGGGCCTATCGTCGCCGCTCGATCCCGCTGATCGCGGATGAGACCGAGGTTGATGAGTTCGAGGACGAGTCCACCCAAAGCCATGAAGCCCGCGCGCTGGGCCGCCCATATTTCGAGGTGATGATCGTTGACAAGGTCAACGAACATCAGGAACGGTTCCTGCAAACCAGCCTGCAACGGATGCGCCGCAGCGAAGATCCGTTTATTTATGAAACCGTTGTCGTTCCCAGTGTCGAGGATGCGCTGATCGGGGTTCTGTTCAACCAGAATGTACAGGCGGTCATTGTTCGCCCGGGCCTTAGCCTGAAGTCCAAGAACGAAACCAATGTTTTGGGCCGCTATATCAGCCTCTATGGCGAGGGCGCCGATCTTGATGCGCTGTCCCCCTCGGAATACGGCCCTGAAACCTGCCGCAGGATCGGCATGCTGCGCCCCGAGCTGGACGCTTATCTAATCACCGACCGTTCGGCGGAAGATATTGCCGGTCTCGATCTGGGCCTGTGCCGTCGGGTGTTCTACAATCAGGAAGACTTTCTGGAATTGCACCTGAACATCCTGCGCGGAGTGCAGCGGCGCTATAAGACGCCGTTCTTCACGGCGCTCAAGGAATACTCAAAACAGCCCACGGGCGTGTTCCACGCAATGCCGATCAGCCGGGGTAAATCGATCAGTCGCAGCCACTGGATTCAGGACATGGGGGCGTTCTACGGATCAAATATCTTCATGGCGGAAACTTCGGCCACCTCGGGCGGGCTGGATTCTCTGCTGGAACCCAAAGGTCCGATAAAAGAGGCGCAGGAGGCTGCCGCACGCGCATTCGGCTCTAAACAGACGTTTTTTGCGACTAACGGCACCTCGACCTGCAACAAAATCGTTGTGCAAGCACTGGTACGGCCCGGAGATATCGTGCTGATCGACCGCGATTGCCACAAATCGCACCACTACGGCATGGTGCTGGCGGGGGCGAGCGTGGTCTATATGGACAGCTATCCGCTGCACGATTACTCGATGTACGGCGCGGTGCCGATCCGAGAGATCAAGCACAAGCTTTTGACCCTGAAGGCCGAAGGCAAGCTGGATCAGGTTCGTATGGTTCTGCTGACCAACTGCACATTCGACGGCATCGTCTACAACGTGCAGCGGGTGATGCAGGAATGCCTGGCGATCAAAAAGGACCTTGTGTTCCTGTGGGATGAGGCGTGGTTCGGTTACGCGCGCTTTGCCCCAAATTCGCGCGTACGTACTGCGATGCGATCAGCCAATATCCTGCGCGAACAATTCCGCACCCCAGAACATGCCGAGGCTTATGCCAACCAGCAGGAGGAACTGAAGGGCGCGGATGATGAAACCCTTCTGAACACCCGCCTGATCGCTCCGCCCGATGCACGCGTTAGGGTCTATGCCACACAATCAACGCATAAAACGCTGACTGCGCTGCGGCAGGGTTCGATGATCCACGTCAATGACCAGCAGTTCAAAGGTGCGGTCGAAGAGGCGTTTCACGAGGCCTATATGACCCACACCTCGACCTCTCCCAATTACCAGATCATCGCCTCGCTGGATGTGGGCCGCAGGCAGGTCGAGATCGAAGGGTACGAGTTCGTCCAGCGGCAGGTCGAAAGCGCGATGGCAATCCGCCGGGCCGTGACGACCCATCCGCTGCTTAGAAAGTATTTCAAGCTGGTCACGGCGGGCGACATGATCCCCGAGCAATATCGCGAAAGCGGCATGACCAGCTATTTCGATCCCGATCAGGGCTGGGCCGATGTTTGGGATTGCTGGGCCAAAGACGAGTTTGTTCTGGATGCCACGCGTATCACCCTGCATGTGGGCGCGACCGGCTGGGATGGGGATACGTTCAAGACCAAGATCCTGATGGATAAATACGGCATCCAGATCAACAAGACTTCGCGCAATACCGTGTTGTTCATGACCAATATCGGCACCACGCGCAGCTCGGTCGCCTATCTTATCGAGGTGCTGGTCGAGATCGCCAAGGAACTCGACGATCTGATGGACGATGCCTCGAAGATGGAAAAACGGGCCTTTGAAAAGCGCGTCAGGAATCTGAGCGAACACGTCCCACCTCTGCCCGATTTTAGTCGGTTCCACGATGCGTTCCGCTGTGAAGCAGGTACCGAAGCCGGTGACATCCGCACGGCGTTTTTCCTGTCCTATGACGAAGACAATTGCGACTACGTCGAGCCCGACAAAGAGATGCTGGAACGGCTCGAAGCCGGGGAAGAGATGGTCTCGGCCACCTTCGTGATTCCCTATCCGCCGGGCTTTCCCATTTTGGTACCGGGGCAGGTGATCAGCCCCGAAATCCTCAAATTCATGCAGGAACTGGACGTGTCAGAGATCCACGGATTCCGTGCCGATCTGGGCCTGCGCATTTTTACCGAAGACGCTTTGAAGTCAGTAAAGAACCCCTAAGGGGTCAGGGAGGACAACAATCATGCCAAAGAAGGTGCTGAAAAACATCTCGGAAATCCGCCGGTATTTCCATACCAACAAGGACCCGATCTATTTCGTATCGGCAACCAATTTCAACCTGTTGGGGCTGGATGAATGGGTGATGAACTTCACCTATATCTGCTACATGGATTGCTTTGACGGGCGACATCCGAACGTGTTTGTGCCTTCGGAAATGCCGCATGATGAGTTTCAGTCCATCGAAGACATCAACAATTATCTGCTGCAGCACAAAGAGGTCATCGACCTGGTCAAGCGGCGCGGCGGCAAGCCCAAGTTTGTCTTCCTGATGTTCGACGAGACGACCGAGAAGCTGGTCAAGGAGCTGGGCGGTCAGCTGTGGTTCCCCAAAGCCAAGCTGCGCACCAAATGTGACAACAAGATCGAAACTGTCCGTATCGGCAATAAGGCGGGTGTGCCTTCGGTGCCCAACACGCTGAGCGTTGTCAAAAGCTATGATCACCTGAAAAAGATCTGCGAAAAGGCCGGATTGGGGAATGATCTGGTGCTACAATCCGCCTTCGGCGACAGTGGCCATACGACGTTTTTCATCAAGTCCGAGGCCGATTTCAACAAGCACAAAGACGAGATCATCGGCGAAGGCGAGATCAAGATAATGAAGCGGATCGATTGCCGCGGGGCGGCGATCGAGGCCTGTGCGACCTCGGAGGGTACCATCGTTGGCCCGCTGATGACTGAGCTTGTGGGCTTCAAGGAACTCACGCCTTATCGCGGCGGCTGGTGCGGGAATGAGATTTTCTCGACCGCTTTCCCACCTAAGGCCCGCGAACAGGCCCGGCAGCTGACGTTCCAGTTCGGTGAAGAACTGCGGAAATCCGGCTATCGCGGCTATTTCGAACTCGACTTCCTGATCGACAAGAAAACCGATGAGCTGTGGCTGGGTGAACTGAACCCCCGCATCACTGGCGCCAGTTCGATGACCAACCACGCGGCCTTTGCACACGCCGATGCGCCGCTGTTTCTGTTCCATCTGCTGGAGTTTTCAAAGAAGCCCTTCGAGCTGGATGTCGAGGAACTGAATGCCCGCTGGGCGGATCCGGACATGATCGACAGCTGGTCGCAAATGGTAATCAAACACACCGATGACAGTGTCGACCGGATCACGCAGGCCCCACAGTCGGGCATCTACAAGATGCTGGAAGATGGCCGCGTCGTGTTCGACCGGTTCGACTATCACCGCCGCGCGGTGGGCGAGAACGAAGCGTTCTTCCTGCGTATCTCGAATGTCGGTGATTACCGCTATGAGGGCGCTGATTTGGGTATCCTCGTGACTCGCGGGCGGTCGATGACCAAGGGCTTCAAACTGACGGACAAATCGAAGAAGTGGATTCATGGGATCACTTCGGCTTATACGGCTGAACCGCTGCCTGCGGCACAGCCGATGGAAGACCCCGCGTTCAAAATTATGTAGAAAGCCCCATGGCGCTTGTTTTTCGCTCAATCGACGAGGAACAGCCCGGTCCCAAGCTGGCCGGGCTGTTTGCCGAATACTGGCCCGCCTACCGCAAATGGTGGGCGCAAGAGGGATATTCGGCCCGCCCCACCTATCGCGAATGCCTCCGCGCCTTGCAAAAACACATGCCCGAGATTCTGCCGCTTTATGAAGAGATCGTCGAATTGGTCGGCGGCAGCGACAGCCAGGCGCGGTTTCTCAGCTTTTACTGCCCGCCGAAATATCTTTCGGGCTGCAGCCAGGCGATTTGGCGTGGCAAGACACCGTTTCTGGTGCGCAATTACGACTACCATCCAAAAACCTTTGACGCCGCTCTGCTGAAAACCCGCTGGGACGGGCGCGGGATCATCGGGATGAGCGACGGCGTTCTGGGTCTGCTTGATGGCATCAACGATGCCGGTCTGACGGTCTCGCTCACCTTTGGCGGGCGGCGCGAGGTCGGCGACGGCTTTGGCGTGCCGCTGATCCTGCGCTATGTCCTTCAAACCTGCGAGACCACTGCGCAAGCGGTTGACTGCCTGTGCCGCATCCCTTGTCATATGAGCTATAACGTCACCGTTCTGGATGCGAAACACAATCACAGCACGGTGTACCTTGCCCCGGACCGGCACCCGCAAATCTCGGACCAACCAGTGGCGACAAACCATCAGGGCCATGTCGAATGGTCCACCCATGCGCGCTTTACGGCCACCGTGGAACGCGAAAGGTTCTTGCTCAACCGTCTCAACCAGCACCCGGAAAGCGAGAAGCGGTTTATCGATGCGTTCCTGCGTCCGCCGCTTTATTCAACGGCTTTCAGATCAGGTTTCGGCACGCTCTATACTGCGGTCTATCGGCCTGCGAAGAAGCAGTTGCAACTGCTTTGGCCCGGTGCCAGCTGGGACTTGTCCTTCGATGGCTTCAAAGAGGGTGAGCTGAGCCTGATGTTGCCCGACGAGGCCGAGCCTGCAGTCTGACAAGCGCGGTCGCCCTTCTAAACTTCTTGCTCTCGGACGGGCGACGCAATAATGGGAGCGCGACGCGCGGCAGTTTCAAACAAGGCCCGGCGGGATCAACACCACATATTTCTATGACGCGATAGGACCACGGAAAGCATGACCGGTACCTCCCCAAATTGGCTAAGATTGCTTCCTTACTTCGCCACCGCATTGGTGATGGTCCTGGTCTGGTCCTGGTATCTGACTGATCTGGGTGTTGGGAACATCTATCACTACGATGAATTCTACACTTATGACCGCAGTACAGGCTTTGCGCGCAATGGGGACTGGCTGGCGGTTTATTCCAACAACGAACCTAGCCTGAAAAAACCGCCCATGCAGTATTGGATGTCTGCACTGCTGATGGAGTTTGGCGTATCTGATATTCTGGCCTTGCGCCTGCCGTCGATGATCTTTGCGCTGGGCGCGCTGATGGCAACGGCCGTACTGGCGCGGGTGATGATCCCGGACAGCCCCTGGGCTATGCTGCCTTCGGTCCTGCTGGTGGCCACGTCGCTTCAGTTCTGGCAACACGCCACATCCGCGATGCTTGATACCGGTGCGGTTTTCTTTTCGACCCTTGGAATTGCAGCCCTGTTGGCAGCGTTGGAAAAGCCGAAATACTGGCCTTATTTCGGCGCAACTCTGGTGTTGGCCGCCTTGCAGAAAAGCCCAACCCCGCTGGCCTTTCTAGCGCTGGCACTACTGACGCTGAAGTTGACCAACAGATGGCAGACGGAACCGTTCAGCGAGATCTGGCAGAACAGAACGTTTCGCCGGACGCTCAAAATTGCGATCCCGCTGGCCTTCGCCTGGCCGATCCTGCAAGAGCTTCGGTTCCTCTTTGGCGACTCGCTTGATGGCAACATCAAAGGCGAGATGCTGGATCGTTTTCGCCCATCGCTCAGCGATCGCGGCTTCGGGAAGCTCTATGATCTGATCATCGCGGGCGAGCCGTGGTTGCGGCTGCTGGGTTTTGTCGGCATCTGCGCTCTGCCATTTCTGCAAAAGCGGCCCAGACTTCTTGCTGCAACAGGTATAGCCGCGTTCTTCATTATCATGATGTGGGCCGCAGCCGGCAAGGTTTATGCACGCTACACCCTGCTGATCCTGCCGATGCTGATGGTCGCCGCAACCGGTTTGTTGTTTTCGGTCGAGCGCCTGCGCTGGGCCGGGATGGTGGCCGCGCTGGGTCTGGTCTTTGTTGCAGGCGGCCTGTTCTATGACCGCGATGCCACCGATCTGGGCAAGGGTCGCGTGCGTTTGGGCGTGCCCGAGGCCGAGATTCTGACCCCTTTGGGTGCAATGCTGCAGCCGGATGAAACCCTGCTGCTCTGCGCCCATGACCGCAAGTTGCGCGTACCACCCGGGGCCGCATCGGTCTTTGCTTCCAACGGTAGGCGCTTTGTCTATCTGAGACGGCTGGAGCTGCACAAATACCTCGACAGGTTCGGCTATACCACCGGCCCGCTGCGAGGGCTCTGTTCGGAGGGTGAGTTGTCTGAGCTGGCACCTGACCTGATCGGGCTCGAGACGCAGCCAACTGCGGTTGAGGGTTTGGTCTATTGGTCGGCAACCGGTGTCACGCCCGCCCCTGAATAGGAGACACGGTGCAATCCGCCCCATCGCTGAACAATGCCCCAACAAGTTGCGCAGATGTTGGCCTGCGATGCGGTGGCCACTTGAATTTTCGCCGTTGATCCCGCAAAAGCCCTGAGACTGAAACAAGTAAAGCTACCCACCATGCATGCTGATCATGATGCCAACGCTGACAATCGACCCACCGTGTCGATCGTGATTCCCATGCATAACGAGCAAGGGGCGGTTGCCGGTCTTATCCAGGGCATCTGCGCTGCTGCGGCCGAATTGCCCGCGTTCGAGATTGTCGCGGTTGATGATGGATCGACCGATGGCACTTTTGCGGCGCTGCAACAGATGCAGAAAGACTGTCCGCAACTGCGCATCCTGCAGCACAAAACGGCCGGTGGCCAAAGTGCTGCCGTGCATTCCGGCGTCAAGGAAGCACGCGCGGATATCTGCTGTACGCTGGATGGCGACGGACAGAACCCGCCGGAAGAGCTGCCAAAGATTTGGGCGCCGCTGGTGTCGGGTGGTGATACCTCGATCGGCCTGGTGGCGGGGCAACGGGTTGGCCGACAAGACACTGCGTCAAAGAAGCTTGCCTCGCGCTTTGCCAATGCACTGCGGGGCTGGATGCTGAAAGACGGCACACGTGACACCGGCTGCGGTTTCAAGGCGTTCCGACGGCAGGCTTTCCTCGATCTGCCCTTTTTCAATCATATGCACCGTTATCTGCCCGCCCTGTTTAAGGCCTATGGCTGGAATATCGCGCTGGTGGATGTGGCGCATCAGCAGCGTTTGTCGGGCGAATCCAAATACACCAATTTCGGGCGGGCCATGGTCGGCATCTGGGATCTGTTCGGCGTCGTCTGGCTGACCCGCCGCGCCAAATCCGTTTCCGCAACCGAGGCGTCCCGGTCATGAAAGAAACCATTCTGGAAATCCTGCACGTCGACAGCCCGACCGAGGCGCTCTGGGTCTTTATCGGTCTGGCCGGTCAGCTGATGTTCAGCGCCCGGTTTATCGTGCAATGGATCACGTCAGAGCGCGCCAAGAAATCCGTCATCCCGATGGCGTTCTGGTACCTTTCGATCGGCGGCGGGCTTATCCTGCTGAGCTATGCGATCTATCGCCGTGACCCGGTCTTTATTCTGGGTCAGTCGATGGGCCTGTCCATCTACCTGCGCAACATCTTCCTCATTCGCGCTGAAAACCGCTGATTGATCGTAACGCTTCTTTACGACCTGCCACCCATTACAAGTTTGTCGGTTGCACCCGTTCAGCGGGTAGCGGCCTACGGCTGCGTTGTGTGAACAACCTCTTATTGTTTCTGAAATTTTCGTGCTAGTATCCCGCGAATAGATTTTCAGAATTGTACTCGGAGGATATTTTCTCTTGCCCGATAGCTCACCCCGGTTGTTCAGATTGCGCCCTTTGGAAAAGGCGGATCTGGGAACAGTTGCGCGCTGGTTTCAGGATATCCATGACCTGGCACTGTTCGACCGAACGTCGCGCATTCCTCAGAACCTGGTACAGACCGAACAATATTGGGAAGACGCGATAAACGCCTCAAAGGACTGCTGCAAATGCTGGTTCGCAATCGAATCTGACAGTGGTGATCTGGTGGGGATGACCGGGCTTGAAGCAATTTCCAGCGTCAACAGGGATGCGGTGGTTCCGGTTTTTGTCGACAAATCCATCCGTCGACATGGCGTGGCGGTGCGTTCGGTTGCGCTGATGCTGGATTTCGCATTCCGGCAATTGGGGCTGAACCGTATCACCTCGTATTACCGGGCCGACAATCACAGCAGCCGCGATCTGATCCAGCGAATCGGCTGCGAGATCGAGGGCACGATGCGTCAAGCCTGGTTCGCGGATGGGCAGTTCCATGACATGGTTGTCGTCGGCATGTTGCAGCAGGACTGGATCGCGCGTCGAGAGGTGCTCGCGCGGGAGTTAGGCACCCAAACAGTGGTCAGTTTTGATGCCTCTGGGTGGTCTTGGCCCCCCGATTCCGGTGCAGATACCTAAAATGTTACGTATTCTGAGTCATTTTTTGCTAAAACAGTCCTGTCGGATTCGACATGACAACACAATTGAGTATTGCCAGTGAACACGACCGGTTCGGACGCATCAATAAAACAGAAACTAGGCGCGGTGCTTTTTGCCGACGTTGTCGGCTATTCCCGCCTGATGAGCGAGAACGAGATGGATACGTATAACGCGTTGAAGTCTTTGCTTTCGCAGCTTGAATCGGCTTGCTCAAAGTATCAGGGCAAAATCATCGAAGTGCGCGGTGACGGCATCCTTGCCTTATTCGACACGGCGACCAGTGCAGTAGAGTTCAGCATCGAACTGCATCGGATCGCTGCGGAACATAATCAGGCGCGGGATGACGAGCACAACATCAAATTTCGCGCTGGCGTTCACATGGGCGAAGTTCTGATGGACGAACGCGGCATCCACGGTGACAACGTCAATATCGCTGCCCGCCTGCAGGAGATTGCCGAGCCAGAACGGGTTTATGTCAGCGCAGCCGTCTATGAACAGATCCGTAACCGCCTGCGCTATGGCTATGAATTCCTTGGTCCCAAGCAGCTCAAGAACATCATGTCTCCGGTCGCGACCTATTGTGTCCGAACCGAGGTCGAGGGTGCAACAATGGCCGCAACCCTACGTCCTGAGATGCAGCTGGAAGTGCTTGAAAGGCCCGATAACCCGTCGGTTGCGGTGCTGCCCTTTACCAGCCAAGGCGGGGATGAAGATGACAGCTGGGTCGCCGAAGGGCTGACCGACGACATCATCATGAACCTGTCCAAATTCCGGAACCTGTTCATCATTGCCCGGAATTCCTCGTTCTTCTTCAAGACCCAGTCGATGTCGCCGCAAGAGGCCGCTCGGCGTCTGAACGTGCGCTATATCGCGCGCGGCAGTGTGCGCCGCTCGTCCAGTCGTATCCGGATCACGGCCGAGCTAATCGACGCCAACACCGAACGCACCATCTGGGGTGAACGGTTCGACCGTAAGCTCGATGATATCTTCGACATCCTGGATGAGGTGACCGAGTGCATCGTTGCCGCCACCGCAGTCATGATCGAGTCGCATGAAAAGCTGCGCATGGTGCAGGCAATCCCGTCAGACCTGCGGGCTTATGGTTCGGTTCTGCAGGGGCAGCACCATATTTTCAAATACACCCGCAACGACAACCGCAAGGCGCAGCATTGCTACGAATCCGCGCTTGAGCGCGACGGCGGCTATGCTCGGGCTGCAGCAGCCCTGTCACGCACGCTCAACATCGATTGGCGCTATTCCTGGACCGAAGACCCAAACAGCGCGCTGGACAAGGCGCTGTCGCTGGCTCAGCGTGCGGTGGAGCTTGACCCCACAGACGCGCGCGGGTTTGGAGAGCTGGGCTATGTGCAGCTTTATCGTAAAGAGCATGACTCGGCGATCGAATCCTACAAACGCGCCCTGCAGCTTAACCCCAACGATGCGGACATGCATTCGGACTACGCCGATGCGCTGGCCCATTGGGGCGACAACGAAACCGCCATCAAACATCTGCAGCAGGCGATGCGCCTGAACCCCTATTTCCCCGATCAGTACCTGTGGCATCTGGGCGGGGCCTATTACAATCTCAAACGCTATGACGACGTGATCTCATGCGTGAACAAGATGAACAACCCGACCGAGGGGCAGCGCGTGCTGGCTGCCAGCTATGCCCATAAGGGCGAGCTGGAAATGGCCCGCCAGATCGCCGACAAACACCGCGCAGCGCATCCCAATTTCTCACTATCGCGCTGGGCCAAGGTTCAGCCGGACCGCCTGTCCGACGACACGCAGCATTTTGTCGAGGGGCTCAAAAAGGCCGGGTTCTGAGCTGCGGCCCGATCTCGCCTATAAAAATCAACTCGCCTGTTCGCGGTCGAACTGCATGCGTAGTCGCCTGACTTCATCCATTTGTTCATGCGACCAGAAGACGAGCGGTTTCAGCATTTCAAGCAAGCTTCTGCCCAAAGGTGTCAATTCATAAGACACTGCCACTGGCGGTCCGGGATCGACGGTGCGGGTCAAATAACCATCGCGTTGCAACCCGCGCAGGTTTTCGGTCAACACACTTTGTGTGATGTCTCCGATACAGCGCTTGAGATCGCCAAAGCGTTTCGGCTCATCCTCCAGCGCAAGGATGATGATCATCCGCCATTTGCCCGTCACATTGGACAGTACGGAACGGATTGAGCAGTTGGAAGCTTCTGCCTTGTTGGCAACACCAATTGGTAGCATATCAATCTCTGGTATTGTTTCAAAACTTAATCGCACAATAGCGTCACGTTGGCCTCGGTACAACTTCCTGAAAATTCGGGCAGTAGCCTCAAGCATACCAGGTCATTTTAAAGTACGTAATTGAAATGTAGTATGGATTTGCTACCACGTATCCAGTAGATACGAATCACAGGAAATCAACATGTCCCCCAAAGAACTTGTAATCGCACTTTTTACGGCTGCCTTTGCTGAACATGACCCGCAAGCAGCGCTACAGCTCGTTACCCCGGACTATATTCAGCACAACCCGCAAGTCCCGACCGGAGCCGAAGGCCTGGCCGGCCTGATCCCTTTGGTCGAACAATCCGGGATGACTGCAACTACCCACCGGGTCATCGCCGAGGGCGATATGGTTGTATTGCACAGCACGTTCGACAACGCGGACGCTTTTGGTGCACCGACCCTCGCCGCCTTTGACATATTCCGCGTCGAGAATGGCAAAGTTGCTGAACATTGGGACAATTTGCAGCCCGTTCCTGAAACAACAGTGTCGGGCCGTGGCATGACAGATGGGCCGACCGAGATCACCGATCTTGAGAAAACAGAAGAAAACAAGGCGCTGGTTCTGGGGTTTGTGCGTGACGTTCTGGGCGGTGCCGCGCCTGAGAAAGCTCCGATGTATTCCGAGGTCTATATGCAGCACAATCCAATGCTTGCCGATGGGATCGATGGCCTGATCGAGGGCACCAAAGCCTGGGCAGAGCAGGGGAATGTGATCACCAAATTCGAGCCGCAGATTGTGGTGGCCGAAGGCAACTTTGTCTTTGTCGCCTCAGATGCCACCGTCAGCGGGAACCCTTGGGCCTTCTTCGACCTATGGCGCGTCGAAGATGGAAAGATCGTTGAACATTGGGACGTCGTTTCGCCTACGCCAGCCGAAATGGCGCACGAAAACGGCAAGTTCTGATCTTCGAAAGGGATGGCGGGTCAGGCATAAATGGCCCGCCAACCCAAAGCAGACGTTGGAATAAAACCAAACGTCAATCGGTCAGGATCATTTCAGCCTTCCTATTCACCACGTGCCTTTGCGCCGCTGACTTTGGCACCTGACACCTTAGCACCGGACACCTTGGCCCCGCTGACCTTCGCGCCCGAGACCTTGGCCCCGCTCACCTTGGCGCCCGAGACCTTGGCTCCGGACATCATCGGTGCGTCATACTCAAAGTAGACGTCCAGCAGCACGTCTTCGATCTGACCGGCTGCGATATCCATGCGGATGGTGTAATCGGCCTGATCGTAGTTCCAGACGCGGATGTCATTGGCCATCTGGTAATCCGCTGCCGCGACGCCCGAAACCGAGGGGTTCATCGGCGCGCGTGCGGCCTGTTGTGTGGTGTCCGGCGCGTTAGCGTCATTGCTGGTCTGCAGCTTGAAGCCATGGGGCAGGTTGCCACCCGTCGCGCTCTCGCCTTCGCCATGCACCAGAAAGATCGTGGGTTCCGGCATCTCGTAATAGGTGCCGTCATAGGCGAAGCCGTAAATCCGGGCCAGTCGTGCATCGCCTCCGAACTGGTCCCCGATGAAATTATTGACGCCACGACCCCTCCGGCGGCCATCCTGTTCGATGAACAGCTGTTCCGAGTGCCGGTTCGCGATCTGCTGCCAGTGGGTATGCTTGAACTGACGTCCGCGGCGTATATAGACAAACGAGTCGTGCGGAACCTTCTTCCGCTTGTCGAACTTGAACTTGTCGCCGTCCTTGATGACCTTATAGATGCCGGACTTTTCGTTTGCCGCATCCCCGACCTGAACCAGAACACGATCGTCTTCCCGGACATGTACGCCGTCGATTTTGGTGAATTTCTTACTGAAGTCGTAGTCTTCCTCAACCTCTTCGGCCAACCGGACCGAGCGTTGTTTCAGTTTTAAATCACTTAACTCTCGCCCAAACAGTAATACCTCGGAAAAACTGAGTAAGGACTCAGACATATCACTTTCTCCCTATCGGGGGTCGACGCTGCCGATTGCCTCGCCTGTCCCGGTTTGCGCATTCAGTGCGCGTTGAATGTCACTATTATCACCCCGTGCGCGTAACCTGCCACAATAGCGGGGGAAAAACAAAGACTTTAAGGTTCATTCACCTCGGGTGACAGCGTACGAACCGACGCGGCATGGCTCGTGCCGTCGGGCTTGGTCAAACGGGGGCCGGGCGCTGTCAATCCGATGTGGCGCATGCGGAAATTGCCTTCGATAATCTGCCGGAATGCGCCGCCGGTTACCTCGTGATCGACCATGACCAAGGCGCGTTCAACGCCGAAGTAGCTCAGCATATCGGGGTCCAGTTTCTCCCACGCATCTGCAAGATAGGACCCCAGCAAATCACGCGCTTCGATCAGGGCAACCCGAAAGCCTTCGGGGTCGGCTGCGTAATGTTCGTCGAACAGGTCCTGCATGATCGCATTGTATTCGTCGGCCCCTTCCAACTCGTCCGAGAGCTCCTCCATCTCCGGGTCGATCACGTCATGTGCTACCAGTCGTTCGTGGTAGATATCGACCAGAATATCGAACATCGCCCCGGTCAGTGGTTCCGACAGGGCGTGTTCGCTGGACCATCCATGCGAGAATTCAGAAAGCGTCCGGTCATTGGCGGCGATCCGAATTTGCGAGTTCTGCGACAGCTCGGCAAAGCGGCTCAGCCGGTTATAGGTATAAAGGTTGCCGCGCGTGTTTTTCAGCAATTCATCCACGACCGAGCCGAAATGCAGCGACGCCAACAGCGCCACCATATCGGCCGCCGATTCATGGAACCCGTAATATTCGCCGGTCGCATCCTCTTCGGACGGCATGCCGACCACGCTGTAGATGATGGCATGACCGATCTCATGCGCGACCACATCGAAGTTCAGGCTGTAGGGGCGGTATTCGTCACCGATATCGCGAGTGCCACCGGTTTCCAGAAATCCCCAACCGATATGCGCGTTATCTAGACTTGGCAGCAACGATAGCTCAAGCCGCTCGAAATCACGCGCGAAATGCCAGGGGATCGGGCGATTAAAATAGCCCTCCCACACATCCATGGTGAAATGGGCCGCTCCGAACAGATGGGCGGCTTCAAAGGCCGGGTCCTCGGGATCGATATGGATGAAATTGCCAAACTCATCGGGCTCGGGCGGCGGCAGGATATAGCCGTCCCATGCGGGCAGATACATCTCGGGGCCGTCTTCACCCTCGATCATCGCGCCATAGGGGGTCGTTTTGTCGACCGGGTACATCGCATACATGCGGGGGCCCGATGGGCCTGGGCCTATGGTCCCTTGCGGGGCCGATATTTCGACCAGTTCGGGCTTGGAATTCGGCTCTAAAAAGGGCGATTGCGGATATAGTAAGAACCGCGTGCCGGGGGGGTCATTCTCTGAATAGTCGGGCCAGATTGCCAATTTTCCCTCCCGTTATCCGCCGGCGTGCAGACCGGCTGCCAATCCGGGCTCTTGGTCAACCAGATCGCCACCAGCTTGGCAAAACATGAACTCGGCGGCAACCAAATCAACCAAGGCATCGCGCCCCTCAAGGCCAAGCCCGATCGCGTAGGAGTCAAGATCATCCGGCACCCTCTGGTCAAGACGTGTTTCAAAATACCAGATCAAGGCGCGCGTCCGGGTTGCAGCGTTGCTTTGGTCCGGCGGCAACGCCGCTTTGCGCTGGGCCCGGTCGCGCAACGCGCTGTAGTCGCCCGAGCGTCGAAGCTCGGCTAGCAAAGCGGCATCCATTGTCTCGGCCAGCGTTTGGATTGCGATATCGACACGGGATTTGTCGGCCAGCATCGCCTCGTACTGCGTAAGGGTCAGGTCATTTTCTTCCAGCCATTCAAGCAAATCCGCGTGGCGGGGTAGCCGGGCCTCCAGCCGATGTTCGGTCATCTGCTTGACCACGGCGTCTTTATCCGGGTCCAACCCCTGTCGGAGGGTCTCGTCCTTGGACAGCAAGCCTAACGCTGCGCGATCACGCAGATGCGCGTAGAGAACCGGATCAAGCCGCAGCTCATCCACCAACGCCCGCGCCTCGCTATCCTGTTGTGCGGCTTCCCCATCCACACGGGCGCAGAGGTCACGCCAGACCAGCGTCCGTTCGGTGCGATGTGCGTCTGACACATTCGTTCCAGCATTCAGAAAGCGGGCCATCTCAGCCAGCATCGTGCGGGCGTCGTCCCCTTTCGCATCCACCTGCCCGTCGGGTAACCATCGTAGAAAGGGTTGCGGGTCAGAAGTGCCCTCAAGGATGCGATCCCAAACCCGGTCACGGTAGTGCAGGTTTTTCGCCTTTTGCTGCAACGCGTCGCCCGTCTCTGACGACAACACACCCGCTGTCTTGGCTTGCGCAATGGTGGCGCGGATCGAGACCATAGGCTCGCTCAGCGGTGGAAAGCCAAGCTCGGCAGGGCCGTGCAGCACCGCCACCTCGTCATCATCTTCGATGGCACCATTCAGGTAACCCTCAAAAATCTGGCCGATCCCGATCATCCCGAAATCCGCCAGCTCTGCCGCGCGCAGTGCACCCATGCTGGCACTGCCAAAGACTGGTACACCTTGCTCCAAGGCCCACAGGATTTCCTTGTGCCAGACCGAGGGCACCCCGTCGAAATACCCGTCTATAATCCCGATGGCACGCGGCTTTTCCCGCACTGCCCGATACACATCGCCCTGCTGAACCGGGGGTAGGATAGTGGCGTTCAGATGTTCGCGCACGGCTTCGGCCCGTAGCGTCGGCCCGACAAAAACAACCACACTCATGACATCACCGCTCGCGCACGGGGGCCTGCGACAAAGTCGGGATCGTCATGGGGCGCTTCCAAGCCCGGTATCACCGCGCGCACCACTGCGATGTCAATTTCGGGTCGCGACAGATCAACAGTGACCACCTGATCTATGCCTGCCTCGGACAGGCGCGCCAGCAACAAAGACAGGTCATCCGTGAAAGATCCGGTCACGTAGGTTGGGCATTCGGTGAAATCACCGATAGGCGCCGAGCCATCGATCAGTTCGCGGATGTATCCGCTGCGCCAGTTCCGGGCAGTGTCTGAGAACTCTTCCGGGTCCAGATCATCCCGCGCCCCTGAGATATAGGTCAACCGTGTTTGCGCCGCTTCGGTCAGCGCCCGCAGTAGGGCAATGGCGCGATCCGGGTGGCAGCCGTCGCCGATGCCGATATGGCCCGTGGTGCCTCCGTCCTCACATATCGCGCAGCGAAAGCTGGCGATGCCGATGTCCGAGGTCGTGTCCCAGATTCCCAAATCAAGCCCCGCCGCAGAAATCTGTTCCATCGCCTGAAGGCAACGCGGGTCGTCCACTGTACGGGGATTAACACGCGGGGTTGCGCCCTGATGGTGCCACAGCGTTGTGGCGTCACGCTCGATCAACTCGCAGATCGCGTGGCAACTGGCTTCGGTCAGGTTGTTGCCGGACGCCAGCCCGTTTGTCGTTCGCGGAAACGCCCGCTGCCCAGCCACGGGCGAGGTGGTATAATCGGTGTCCACCATCTCATACGGCACCCAGCAGGGCTGGCCCGAGGGCAGATCGCGCCCCAGCACCCACAGTATCGCCTGATGAGGGTCGAACTGCCCGCCGGTGACGCTGGGCAGACGGTCGGCATCGACCACATACTCCACCGCCAGATCAGCAAAGCTGGACAGCCGTAGCGGCAGTTCGATCCGCTCTGCGTGCCAGGATTCAATCGCTTCCATCACGCCCGAAGCCCGGGCTGCGCTCAGCGACAGCCCCTTGCCCAGCGACACCGCGACCGAGCGCGAGTTTGGCCGCGTCACCATCACTGTCGGCAATCCAACCCGGTCCAGTCCCGTCAGGTTGGCGATCCGGGTTATGCCCATCTGCTTGAGAAACGGTTTGACGATGGCCAGGGTCTCTTCCGGGTCGCGCAGCCGGTGGGTGTCTAGCACATAAGACTTCTGCGAATTCCCGGACATCCAAATGACCTTGCCAAATATCTGATAAACCATCGTAACCCGCCGGGCGGATCATGTTGGCGTCAGGATGCGGGATGAATGCGTAGTGGTCAACCGCGCACCGGCCCGGCAATCCACGCTTGCATGACCCGCGCGCTGCCGTTAAACGAGCTTCCGCATCGCCTCAATAGCTCAGCTGGTAGAGCAGGTCCTTCGTAAGGACAAGGTCGGGGGTTCGAGTCCCTCTTGAGGCACCATCCCCTTACGACAAGCTTTACCCGCGCTCAGATACTCATCTCGACACGCGCGCCCGGAAAACGCGATATCAGCGCGTTTGCTTTGGCACGCGGGGTCAGGCATAGGGCGGTTGAGAGCCCGTCTGCCAATGCTGCCTGCGAGGCTGAGATTGATACAGCCTGATAGGGCGCACCCAACCCTTTCGGGTTCAGGATATGCCCCTGATCGCCCTGCAGCATGGTGCCTTCGGGGGCCGAGGTTGCGACGGCGCGGTCCTGCAGTGTGATCCGTTTGGCGACAGCACCGTCGGGCTTGGCCAGCCCGACGCGCCACGGCTCGCCATTGCTCCGCTGGCCAAGGGTGGCGACCTCGCCCATATCCACCAGCACATCGCGCAGATCGAAGGATCGCATCAAAGCGGAAATCCGGTCAGTGATCGCACCTTGAGCAATCCCGTTCAGGGTAATCGCCGAGCGTCCGGGATGCGGCAGGCGGATCTCACCGGCGCTTACGTGAATCTTGTCCCAACCAATCGTCTGGCGCGCACGTTCCACTTGCGACCCCGCCGCGCCACTGGCGAGCGCTAGCCACAGGGGCTGGATCGTCGGATCAAACACCCCGCCCGAAGCGTCGTGAAGCGTGGAACAAAGGCTCAGCACCTCCAGCAGCTCAGGCGCCGGGGTGACCAGGTGGCCGATCCGGTTAAGCTGACTGATCTGCGAGTGCGTCCGGTAGAGGCTGAATATATTCTCCAGCCGATTCAGCTCTGCCTCGACCGCAGCAAAGATCGGCGCGGCCTGTGCGTCCGTCGAGCCTTCCAGCCTCAGGCTGGCGGGTGCGCCCAGCGCGATACCGCGCCATTGGGCGACGTTGCCAGCAGCGGCGGGTACGGCGGCGCAGGCGGCTGAGATGGCTAGGAAACGGCGGCGGGTCAGAATGGTCATGCGGGGGTCTCCAGCGCGAGGTCCAGATCGACGGGGCCCAGCACTTCGGCATCGGGAATATCAGACAGTGGCAGGGCGGCGCCGCCATATTTGGCAATGAACGCCTCTGCCGCGGCGGGGTCGCCAAAGGGCACGACTTCGCGCGCACCCATGCCGCCGGCCACATCGGCGCCGACGACAAAGGTCGCACCATCAGCTGCGATCCAGTTGGAAATCCCCGGTTGCCGCCAGCTGGGCGCGACGCTCATGTCACTGACATAGACAGCGGTGATCTTAGCATCGCGTTCGGGGCTTTTCAGATAGGCCAGCATGTCGCGCACCTGCGCAAAGAACAAAGGCGCGGGATAGCCTTCCAGATGGATCTGCCCTTTGGGCCCGCCATGTTCCGCGATGTTCATCTGGCAGAAATAACTCAGCGCATCCGGGGTGAGATCAACCGGGTCGGGGGCCTCGGCCACCTCTTCTTTGCAGGCCGTCAACGCGACCAGAGCGATCAGGGCAAGGTATCTCATGGCTCAACTCTCCGAAATGCGAGACGCGCAAGGGCAAAGCCCAGCACCGGCCAGATCAGCAGCGAGGCGGGCGCGGCCCAAACGGGCAGAGCTTGCGCCGCTCCGGTCATGCCGGAGGCCATGGCGACGCCCTCGGTTGCGGCGATGTTCCACAAACGGAATGCGTCGGCCGGGTTGGCCACCATCACCCATGGAAAGACGGATTGGGTGAAGGTGCCGCCCTTGTCCATGACGACGGCCCCCAACAGGCCCAAATCATAGAGGACGACAAAAACCAGCCAGAGCCCGGCCGACAAACCTGCCGCCGCCGTGGCCCCCTTTGCCAAAGCGGACAGCAGGTATCCCAGCGCCAGAAACACGGCGCCCAGCAGGATAGATGTGAGGATCAGGCGGGCCAGAGCCATCAGGCTTTCCGGACCCGCGCCGCCAAAGAAGGCGGCCACTGCGCCAGCGGTACCGAAACCGATGGTCATGGCAAAGGCCAGCGCGGCCAGATGGGCGGTGAACTTGCCCAACAGGATTTCTCCGCGCCCGGCCGGGTAAGACAGCAGCAGTGACAGGCTGCCGCGATCCACGTCGCCCGCGATGGCGTCAAAGGCGATCATCAGCGCCAAGAGCGGTGCAAGATAGACCGAAAGCGTGGTCATCGAGGCCACCGAGACGGTCAGCATGTCGACTCCCAACGTGCCGGTTGGTGCGCTGCCCGCAAAGGTCAGCGCCAAAGCGAACAGCACCATGATCAATGTGGCGACCAGCAGCCAGCGATTGCGGCGCAGGATCAGCATTTCGGTGCGGGTGATGGCGAGGAAGCGGGTCATTGCAAATCCTCCTGTGCGTAGTGGCGATAGAGGTCTTCCAGCTTGGGCGGGGTCATCTCGACATCCGCCACCGCGTCGCCCAGCCCGGCGATCCGGCGCAGGGCCTCCATCTTGTCAGCGGGGGTGCAGAGCAGTTCCACCGATGCGCCGTTGATCCGGTTGCCACCCAGTTCTGCGGCCAGCGCATCGGCATTGGCGCTGGCGCGCACCTTCAGGCGGATCGGCAGACCGGCCAGCGCCGACAGGTTGTTCAGCGTGTCGTCGGCGACCATCCGACCCTTGCGCATGATGGCGATGCGGTCGGTGCGGGCCTCGACCTCGGTCAGCGCATGGCTGGCGATTAGAACGGCGGTGCCTTGGGCAGCCAGCTCGTCGATGATGGCATAAAGGTCCTGCCGCGAGATCGGGTCCAGCCCGCTTGTCGGCTCATCCAGCAAAGCCACTTTCGGTTGACCCAACAGCACCTGCGCCAGACCCAGACGTTGCCGCATGCCTTTGGAATAGGTACCGATCCGGCGGTCCAATGCGTCGCTGAGACCAACGCGCTCCAACAGGCCAAGCACGTCGGCCTTTGCGCCTGAAAGCTGCGCAAACAGGGTCAACTGCTCGCGCCCGGTTAGCGCGGGGTGGAACGACACCGCTTCAGGCAGATAGGCCGTCTCGCGCCGCGCCTGCGCGCTGCCGGGGGTGGCGTCTCCGATCCGAATGGCGCCACCATGGATCGGCGTCAGGCCGAGGATGGATTTGATCAGCGTCGACTTGCCCGCACCGTTATGGCCCAGCAGCGCAACGCGCTGACCGGGGGCAAGAGACAGGGTGATATCGTCAAGAACGCGGTTTTTTCCACGGTCCTTGAGAACATGGTCGATTGACAGGGCCTTATCCGTCATGAGGCACCTTTTTCATAGCTGGGGGTTCAGGGGCTTGCATCAATGGGTTGCTGTCCATCACACCCCCCGGCAACAGCGCCGGGAAGGCCGATTGCGACCAGCGTACCAGCTGCACGGCGGGCGAGCCGAGCAGCAGTTTGGCTGAGGGTTGGGTCCACAGCACATGGTCCATACTGTCATTGGGGCGATAGGGGGCATCGGCAATGCCGTTGCCATCCACATCATAAGCGGCGAAATCGGACCAGTAGTTGCCGCGTCCGTCTTCGGACCACTCGACCCATTTGGTCGAGACGTATTTCACCTGCGTCCGGTTCCCGATGAATGAATTGCCAACGATGCGGTTGCGCTCGCTGCCAGCGGTAAAGTGGATTCCGATGCCGCACCCCTCAAACCAGTTATCAGTGAACTCGTTCTTGTTCGAGTTATAGAGGAAGGTGCATTTCTCTTTCGCACCTTTCACAACGTTTCCGGTGATGGTGCTTTTGTTGGCATAGTTCAGCATGACGCCATGTTCGCGGTCGCCGATCGAGACGTTATTGGCCACGGTCACATTGGTCGTGAACATCACCGCGTAGCCCAGATCATTGCCGATCGAGACGTTGTCGCTGACCACCGAATTGTCGGCATACATGTAATGCACGGCAAAACGCAGATCGCGAAACAGGTTGCCGGTGAAGGTGTTCTTCTTCGACGAGTTTACAAAAATTCCGTCGCGGCCATAGCGGATATCGTTGTCCTCAACCACCGCACCCGGCGCGTTCCAGACATAGACGCCATTGCCACGCTCGTTCATGCGCTGGTCTTGCCGCCCTTCAATCCGGTTTCGCCGGACGATACTGTCCTTGGCCCCATGGATGTCGATGCCATAGAGATTGCCTAGCAGCACATTGTCTTCGACCACCGGCGCATGGGCCGTCTTGGTCAACTGGATGCCGCTGTCGATCCCGTCATGGTCCGAGCCCGATCCGATCACCGTCAGACCGCGCACGGTCACACCCGGCCCGGTCACGGTAATGACGCTGCCTTCGCCTTGTCCGTCGATGGTGGCCTGTCCCAGCCCGTCAATCGTGACGGGCCGGTCCAGAACCAGCGTTTCTGTGTAAACGCCGGGGCTCAGGCGGAGGGTGTCCCCATCCGCCGCCTGCGCCAGTATCTCGTTGATGGCCCCTGCCCGGTTGGGCACATCCCAATCCGCCGCCCAAAGAGGCGAGCCGAGCAGGAGCGGTATGAGCAGGGACCAACGCATGGTTACGCGCTCCGCGGCTCAACGAACATCCGGCCGCGCATCTCCATGTGCAGCGCGTGGCAGAACCACTGGCAATAGAACCAGTGCACGCCCGGACGGTCGGCAATGAAGGTGACCGAGGCGGTGGCCTGCGGCGCAACCTCCATCGCGATGCCGAAGTTCGACAGACACAACCCGTGGGTCACGTCATCCACGTCATCCAGGTTGGTGACATACAACGTTACCTCGTCACCCTGTTTGACGGTGAACTTCTCAAGGCTGAACACCGGCGCGGTCGAGGTCATGTAGACCCGCACCTTGTTGCCATCGCGGATCGGCTCCTCGGCACCCTCTTCCAGATCGACACCATCAGCCTCGGCCTGTTTGCGGGCATCTTCCCACATCGGGTCGTTGCGATCCCAGACATTGACCGGGTTCACCTTGGACCGGTGCACGAGGATCGAGTCATGCGGTTCCGCGAAGGTCGGGCCGTCATGGACCACCTTCATCTTATCACCCGAGATATCGATCAACTGCTCGTTTTCCGGCTTCAGTGGCCCGACGTTCAGGAAGCGGTCTTTCGAGAACTTGTTCATCGAAATCAGCCACTTGCCATCAGCCTCAGCCGTTTCGCCCATCGAGGTCGAATTGTGGCCCGGCTGATAATGCACATCCACTTTGTCTAGGATCGGATCAACATCCGCACCACCGTAGGCTTCGATGGCCTTGGCGATGTCCCACTTCACCACCTGGCTGTCCAGGAACAGGGTGGTGTAGGCGTTGCCTTTGCCATCAAACGCGGTGTGAAGCGGGCCAAGACCCAGCTGCGGTTCCGCCACGATGGCCGAGCGTGGATCGGCATTGTCGGCAAACAGCGCATCGACCTTTTCCACATCGATCACGGATACGGTCGGGGACAGCTTGCCGTTGATCATGATGTGTTTCTTGTCGGGTGCTGCGTTCACTCCGTGCGGCGAGTTCGGGATCGGGATATAGCGGGTCAGGTTGCCGCCCGCCTCTTTACGCCCGTCCACGACCTTGACGCCGTTCAGCTCCTGATAGTTGCCAGCAGCAATCGCGTCTTCGATGCCTTTCAGGTTGAACACGACCACGTGGTCCAGCTCATTCTCGGTCATCTCGGCCAGGTTCATACCCATTTCCGAGTTATACGAGGTCGAGAATGCGTATTTGCCCTGATAGTCGCAGTCAGTGTTGTCGAGGTTGCCCGACACCATCACCTGCCATGCGATCTCCATCGTGTCACCGTCGATGGCAGTGAAGATGTTCACATATTGCGACGGATCATCGAGGATCTCGCCATCATTGACCAGCGGTGCCTCGTGTTCGCCATTGGCGAAGATATAGCCGGTGCGCGGGTATTTCTGCGGACGCAGACCGTGGATGTCATGCGCGTTCGGGATTTCGATGATCTTGTCGCATTTCATCACGTCGCAGCGGATGCGCGCGACGCGTGTGTTGGCCTTGTCATTCATGAACAAATAGCGGCCATCATAGGTGCCATCGGTGAAGGACATGTGCGGGTGGTGCAGGTCGCCATTGTCATAGGTGACTTTGCCATTGGCGGCCAGGTACTGCTTGGTCTCAGGCAGCAGCCCTTCGGTCAGGATCTTCAGCGACTCGTTGGTCTGGCCCCAGCCGGTGGCCGAGCAGCGGTTGAATACAGGAATGCGCATCAACTCGCGCATCGACGGCACGCCGAGGATACGCACCTCGCCGGTCTGACCCGAGGACCAGAAGCCGTAATATTCGTCCAACTCGCCGGGCTCCAGCGCGGCATTGGCGGCGGCGCTGGCCTCTTTCGCGGTCATCAGGGTGCTGCCCAGACCGGTTCCGGCCAACACGGCGCCGGTTGCAGATGCACCCAGCAGTCCGCGGCGTGTGACGTTCAGTTTCTTATCGTGTTCCGACATGATCGTTCCTCCTTTTTAGGAAACGGTTTGCGGTTTGGCGTTCGGATGGTTCGCCGGTGGTTGTCCGAGGGGGGTTTTCGGTTGAACCGACCCTGTCTTGGCCCGCCGTTTCAACTGGCGGATAACGACGGGACATTTGTCCTCGGACTGGTAGAGCACCTGACAATGCAGGCAGGTGACGCACTCGTTCGGATTGATCTCACCGGTGGGGTGGATCGCCTGAACGGGGCATTCGTTGGCGCAGGTCTGACAGGGGGTGCCGCAATCCTTGTAGCGGCGCAGCCAGTCGAACATGCGGATACGGGCAGGGATCGCCAGCGCACCACCCAAGGGGCAGAGATAGCGGCAATAGAACCGTTCGATGAACAGACCGATCCCCAGCAGGGTCAGCGCAAAGACCACGAAGGGCCAGTCGCGCATGAATTTCAGAATAATCGCGGTCTTGAACGGCTCGACCTCGGCATAGGTTTCAGCCAGCGGGATCGAGACAAAACTGATCCCGAACAACACAAGGAAGATCATGTATTTCGCGGGCCAGAGCCGCTCATTCAGGCCCCAGGGCAGTGTCCACTGCGGCACCTTGAAGGCCCGCGCGATCTTGTTGGTCAGTTCCTGCAGCGCGCCAAACGGGCACAGCCAGCCGCAATAAGCACCCCGACCCCAGAACAGCAGCGCGGCAGCGACAGCGAACCATTGGATGAAGACCAACGGGTCCAGCAAGAAGGCATCCCAAGAGAAGCCGGTGCGCAGACTGCCTGCCAGCGCCATCAAGTTCACGACGCTCAGCTGCGCATTGGCGTACCAGCCGATGAAGAACAGCGTCATGGTCAGGTATCCGATGCGGAACCAATAGAAGACGCGGGCGTTCATGGTGGCGTGGAACTGGAAGAAGAATGTCGCCGTCAGCACCAAAAGCATGACGCCCAGCACCCCGATCTCAACCGTGCGGTCCTTCCAGATGCGTTTCCAAAGCGCGGCCTTGGCTGCTGCCTCGCCGGTGGCGTCATCGACGACTACAGGGGCCGTAACGGGCAGCAGATACTGCTCGGGCAGTTTGTAGCCCAGATCGAAGGTCAGAAAGGTCTTCTCAACCGCGCCCACAGCCCGCTGCGCCAACAGCTGCAGGCGGAAGGGCTCGGCCGGATCAAACTCGGCCTCAGCGGGGATCTTGAAGATGTCCAACTCGGTAAAGGTGGGCGCATCCGCTGCCGCAACCTTGCCCAACCGGCGCTGTTGCTTGTCAAAGAACCGGACCGAATTGTCGCCCTGGATCAGCTGTATCCGGTCAAAAATCCCGCCCCGGACATAGCCCGAGCCCTTGAAGCTGTAGGCCCCACGCCCCAGCACCAGAATGGCCTGCTCGCCTTCGTCCAGCCAGTCGACCATGTTTTGATATTCGGCCTCACCCAGCAGCGACTTGCCGATCGACGGCACGGATACCAACGCCATATGCATATCAATATAGGTGTCATCGGGTTCGCCGGGTTCAGGGCGTTTGATGGCGCGCTGATCTCCGGTGGCTTCGAACGCAGCGTTGACCTGCCCGATATCCAGCGTTAGTCGCCGGACCGAGCCGTCGCCGGACAGGGTGGTCCAGTCGTATACTGCATCCTGCGCCAGATCGACTTCGCGTTTCGGCCCATCGGCCTGCAGCGGAGACAAACCGCCCAACCCCAGCGCCCGCGCCACCTTGATGCCGCCGCGCACAAGACTGTCATCAATCACCATGATCGTGACGGTGGCCCCCGAGATGATATCGAGGTCATGCCCCTCACCGCCGGTTTCAGCCTCAACCTTCAAGTCCAGACCGGCATAGCCTTCGGTCAGCTCAACCATGCGCGCGTTGGGGATGCCAATCAGAACGATGGGCTCCGAGTGTTTGACCAGTTGCACACCGGTTAGCACCGCTTGATCATCGATGGCGGCGACCACATGGATCGGTTTGCCGGAATAGCCGGTGGTGCCAACGAAGTCAGAGGTTAGGAAGGCCCAGGCAACGGTCTCGCCGGCCTTCAGAACGGGTGCAACCGGAACGTCATCGCGGACCGGCCCAATGGCATCAGCACCGGGGGCCAGATCGGCGGGTTCAATCTCGGGCAGGAAGCTGGCGAGGCTGTCGGCATTGGCACTGATCGCCATCAGGCAGGACACGGCAAGGGCCAGCATTATGTGGATTGCGCGACTTACGACCACGGCGCACCTCCGATACTTAGGGTGGACACCATGGTCGCGCGCAGGGCGCGTTCAGCAGTTTCTTGGGTCGGGCGCGGAGGTCCCCGGGTTTCGGGCCACAGCTTATGCGACTTGTACAACATGGAAGATTTGCTGTTCTGAAGCTGTACAACACGGAAGTTTCCGATTTGCGGTATCTGCACCAGCTCGGGTGCGGGCGCTGCACTGGTGACAGCGCACAGCGCGCAATCGGCGCATTTTGGGCAGTACGCGGTCGGGTCTTCGGTGTCCTCCTCAAGATCAACTTCAACCCAGACCGCGCCGCCTTCCGAGCAGATCTCCATCCAGACACTTTCACCGGGACTCGCCAGCACCGGTCCAAAGGCCTGCAACAACAGAAGGAATATGCCTGCCAACCCACATGCCGCGCGAGTTGCGCGTACAGGGAGATTGTGCAGAGGGATCAGGGCAGGCATGGAGTCTCCGACTCGGAAAGCTATGCCTTTGGGGTATTGGATTCTACCGAGTCGCGACTTGACTTAGGTTAGGTGAAGCAAATTTCTGATTTTCTTTTCAAATCAATCGTCTGCCTCATCCATCAGGCCACGCACCCAGCGCCCTGCCAGCCATGAGGCGGGCACGCCCAAGGGGATGGACCATAAGATCGCAGGTACTGGTTCAATCGCACCAAACCCCGCGCTGTGCAGGATCAGCCCAGCCAGAAACAGGTTGATGGCCACGGTCAGAGCCGTGGCCGGATAAAGCAGGATGGCCAGCTTCCAGACCGGCCATTTGCCTTCAGTGGCTGGTGCCTTCCGAGAAGGTGATTTTGTTCCAGACATTGTACTTCCCAGACGGTTTGCGCATCGGCAGGCGGCGGACCTCTTCCAGCGTTTGCGCGTCATAGACGATCACCGCGCCGTCATCTTCCCAGATCGAAACCAGCGCGTGACTGCCATCCTTGGTGAATTCTACATGCGCCACGGTCTTACCCGGCGCGGGGCGCAAAGTTCTCACGATTTCAAGGCTTTGCTTGTCGATCACGTGCATGGCATCCTTGTTCGGGCCAAAGAACACATCGGCCCAGACGTAAGGCGAGTTCTCATGGCTGCGCATGAAAAATCCTGGCCCTTCGGTTTTGATCCGCTTGACGGTTTCCCATGTTCCCATGTCGATCACCGAGACCGTGCCATCGGTCAGATGCGGCGTCGCCATCACGGTGGTGTCGCCCTGCTGCCAGGTGATCCCCGAACCTAAGTGAGGCATCCCCGGCAGGTCCAGATCTGCGATCTTATGACCGATCACCAGATCAATCACCTGCCCGCCCTTGCCATCACGCGAGGCGCCCATAACGTATTCATAACTTTGATCGAAAAAGAAATCGTCCAGATAATCAGGCGTGGTGATCTTGCGCACGGGGAACGGGTCGGGGTTCTTGAACTGCCCCTCGATGCGGAAATCGTGGCCTATACCGGATTGCGGCGGGTTGGCCCCGTAGAACACCTCCCAAATCTCGGGGACATCCTTCAGCGCCAGAACAAAGCTTTCGCGCGGCGGTGCCTGATAAACGGCGGAAACACGGCTGGGAACGCCCTTTTTGCTTTTGACTTCAATGACTTTCGCGACCGACAAGTCCTCTGTCGACAGCAGGGTCAGTGAGTTCGGTAAATAGTTCGCTACCGCCACCCATTTGCCGTCACCCGACATGGCGATGTTGCGGCTGTTTAACCCCGCGCGCACGCGGCCCACCTGTTTCAGCGCCCAGATATCATATTTCTGCACCCAGCCATCGCGCGACATGATGAAGACATAGCGCCCATCGGGGCTGAACTTCGGCCCACCATGCACGGCGAACGGGGTTTCGAACCGATCCAGAACCTCGAACGTATCGCCGTCCAGCACGCTGACATGATGATCGCCTGTTTCCACCACCAGCGTGATGTTCATCGGGTCGCTGTCCCAGACAGGCGCGTCAACCGATACGTACTCATCATCCAGAGTCCGGCTGGCCATGATATCGGCCTCACCCCATTCGGGATCGGTCTCCAGCGGAGATTTCAACCATCCCGCCAGTTCCTCGATCTGCAACGCGTCCAACTCGTGCGAAAACGCAGGCATCTGGGTGGCCGTACGCCCTTCGGCAATCACCGCCGCCACGCGTGGCCCACGCATCCGTTTCAACGTCTCGGGGATCAGCGCCGGACCGACCCCACCCAGACGGTTTTCACCATGGCATGAGGCACAGAATTCAGCATAATCCGAAGGTGCATCAGCCCAAGCTGCGCCGGTCAGCAGCAGCGAGCAGAATGTGCCGATTTTCAAGGTGTCAAAAGAACTGATGCGCCGGATCATGGCTTTTCCCTCGGAACGGCGTGACCTGCAGACGCTCGCCTGCGCCCTGCACGCCGATTTCTTCGTTTGATAGATAGCAGGCCGGGTCCTCGGCCCACGGGTCGCCGGTCAGTTGCAGAGCACGGATGCGGGTGTTGCCGCCGCAGACATCCTTTAACTGACAGGCCCCGCAACGCCCCTTCAAAGGACGCGGACGGGTACGCAGCATGGCGAGCATCGGGTCATCGCTGGTCCAGAGTTCCGAAAACGATTTGGTCTTCACATTGCCAACAGTGTAATCGGACCAATAGGTATCGGGATGCACGCGGCCGAGGTTGTCGATATTGGCCACGCCCAAACCGCTAGAGTTGCCACCCCACGCCGCAAGATGTTCCCGCACATTGGCAGCTTTGTCATGGTCGAAATGCGACCGAACCCAGTTCAGGAAATACCCGGCATCGGCATCGTTATTGCCAGTCACGATATCCAGCGGACGACCGCCTGAGACGGCTTCCCACGCGCGTTCCAACAACAAATCCAAACCCTTACGGGTGCGCAAATGCTCGGCATCCTCGCCTCGGTTCTTGTCACCGCGCCCGGCATAGACGAGGTGAGACAGGTAGAACTTGTCGACACCCTCATCGTCGCACAGTTGCAGCAGGTCAGGCAGGTGGTGTTGTGTGCCCTCGGTCAGGCAGAACCGCAGACCCACTTTGATGCCGCGCTTCTTACATTCGCGAACACCGCGCAGGGCGTCGGCAAAGGCCCCTTCGACGCCCCGGAACCAGTCATTTGTGGCCCCGATCCCGTCCAGCGAAATGCCGACATAGTTGAAGCCCACGTCGGCGATCATGTCGGCGGTTTCGTCGTAAATCCGCGTACCGTTGGTCGATAGCGCCAGCATCGGAACCAGATCGCGGGCGCGTTTGGCGATGTCGAAGAAATCGAACCGGTCCAGCGGTTCCCCACCCGAGAGGATCAGGGCCGGGGCGCGGAATTGGCCCAGATCCTCAAGGGTTACCATGGCTTGCTCGTGACTGAGCTCACCGGGGAACGCGACGTCTGCTGAAACGGTGTAACAGTGGCGGCATTTCAGATTGCAGCGCCGCGTCAGGTTCCAGATCACTACCGGCTTCACCGGGCCGGGACGGCGTCTGCGCACCGGTGTCGGTTTGACGAGCTGCTGCATGTATTCGGTCAGGCGGAACATGTCTCAGCCTTTCTTTTTCAACCGCAGCCCTGTCTTCTTCAGGATGCGCGTGGAATAGAGGATGTCCTTGGCCCGGCAGGCATCGCCCAGAATTGCGAAGATCTCGGCGCGTTTTTTCTCGACTTCGTCCCGGTCAGAACCGTGGACCATGGCGAACAGGTTATAGGGCCAATCGGGCAGGGCGCGGGGACGTTCGTAGCAGTGGGTGACAAAGGGCAGCGCCCCGATCCGTGCGCCCAATTCCGCGACCTGGCTGCCGTCTACATCCCAAACAGTCATCCCGTTTGCCGTCATCCCCAGCTTGTAGTGGTTCGGAGCGGCGGCGATGCGGCGGATAACACCATGCGATTTCAGCTCCGCCAGACGATACAAAAGGGCATCCTCGTCCAACCCAAGTGTTTCGGCAACGGCTGCATAAGGCGCTGGCACAAGCGGCAGGCCGCTTTGCAGCGCTTCGATAATTTCTCTGTCCTGAACGTCGATCATGCTGCCACCCGGAAGCCGATGAAAAATTCCTGTAGTTTGGGGAAACGGAGTACTTCGATCCCCGTTTCCCGTTCGATCGCATCAGCGGCGGCCTCGATCCCCTCAGGCGTTTCGGTGGCCAGCACGAACCACATGTTCAGCCGGTGCGTACGCTCATAATTATGGGCAACCTCGGCGTGCGCATTGACTTTGGTCAGGACGGTTTCGAATTCATCCTCTGGCACGGCCATGGCGCACAGGCAGAACGCTCCACCCATTGCAGCGGCGTCGAAAAACGGGCCGAAACGTGTGATGATCCGCTGCTCTTTCATTCGTGCGAGACGGGTTAGGAGCTCGTCTTCGGGAATCCCAAGTTCCTGGGCTACACTGGCAAAGGGATGCGCGGTCAGCGGCAGGTCATCCTGCATCCGGTTCAGGATTACGCGGTCGGTCGCGTCCATAGTCATGCTGCTGCCTCTTTCGGTTGGATCAACGCGCCGGTCTGTTTGAAACAACGGGTCGAAAACAGCACTTTGTTCCGTGCGCCTGCCAGTTCGGGCAGAGCGGCGGCTGCGGCCAGAACCTCCATCGCTTCGGGGCGCGAGCGTGCATGGATCATGGAATAGAGGCGATAGGGCCAGACATCCTTGACCGGGTTGCGCTCATAGCAAAGCGTCACGCCGGGATAGGCCGCCAGCGCCGGTCCAGCCGTGTCCACCTGTTCGGGCGGCATGTCCCAAACAACCATCGCATTGGCTGACCAGCCGAGCGCCCGGTGGCGCACGATAACCCCGAGACGAGAGATTATGCCTGCTGTTTGCAGCGCTTCGATACGTCCCATTACGTCGAAATCATCTCTACCCAGCGTTTGTGCCAATGCGGCATAAGGAATCTCTGTCAGGGTCAGGCCCGAGCTGAGCGCCTGCAGCAACTCGCGATCTCCGGGCTGCATGGCTGAGCGATCCACCTTACGAAGGCCAGGAACATTGCGTGTTTTTCCCGACATACGGAAGCCCAAATCGACGTTGAATGGACGTATGAGGCGCAGGTCCAGAACCCGCAGTCCGGAACGCTGCGATATCCGTGCAAGGGTGTCATCGACATGGGTGCGATCCGGGCCGGTTGCGACGAACCAGAGGTTCCAGTCATCCTCCCGCTGGTAGTTGTGGTTCACGCCCGGTTCGGCGTCGATCAGGGCTGCAATCTCTTCCAACCGATGTTCGGGGGCCGCAACAGCGGCCAAGGTGCTGGCCGAAACCGCGCCCGGAGCGATGGTGGCACCTACGCGTGTAATCCGCCCGGTGGCCTGCATGCGAGTTAGGCGATCAATCACCTCGGCTTCGTCCAGCCCCAGTATAGACGCCAATACCTGAAACGGACGCTCTGTTATCGGAAAGTCGCGCTGAAACTCGTCCAGCAAACGACGGTCGATGGGATCGGTGATGTGTTGCATGTCAAAGCCCCATTCTGTGCGCACGGGCGGTGAAGAAAATGCCGGATGGGCTGTCGGCCTCAATCTCGCGCAGTTTTTCAAACGTTTGCGTGTCGTAGACCATAACCTTGTTGGCGTCGCGCACGCTGATCCAGACCTCATGCCCTCGCGGAGTGAACTCCATATGCAGTACGGCAGGGCCGGGTTTGAATTCGTGAATGATCTCCTTGGTCACAGAATCAATAACCTGAATGGTGTCGTTCAGAGGGTGGGCAAAGTTCACCCAAACCTGCCGCCCGTCAGGACGGGCCATGGCAAAGACCGGCTGACCATGGGTCTGCGTACGTCCGGTTTCGGTCAAAGTGTCGGCGTCGATCCACAGAACCTCGTGATGGCCGACGGCGGGCAGCACAAATTCGCGCCCGGTCAGCGCCCAGCCTTCGAGGTGGGGCATCTTGTAGACGGGCATCTCCTCTTGCCCGCGCCCATAGTTGGGCAGCACGCGGATGGGTTCGGGCGTCTCGGCCCAAAGGTCCAGCGCGGTCAGGCCATCCTCGCCAAACAAGCCGGTGATATAGGTGCGGCCATTTGCGGTGATCAGCGCGTCGTAAGGATTCTTGCCCATTTCGGGGATCTTAGTGATCGCGGGTGCGCCGTTGGAGAAATCAGCAATCCAGGTCTCGCCCGTGTCCCACATGGTGAAGACGAACCGGCGGCCGGGTGCATCGACCAATCCGATGGTTTTGCTGTCGGTAGGAATGTCCGCGACCATATCTAGCGTGTCCGCATCGAAGACGCGCACACCGCCAGGTTCATAATTCGATACAGCGACCAGCTCGCCGTCATCCGAAATGGCACCGCCAATGGCGTTGCCCGCCTGCACGACCCGGTTCACGATCTGGCGGGTGACGATATCCACCTTAGTCAGGCCGCCGTCTCGTCCAAATACATAGGCAAAGCGTTCATCGGGTGAATAGACCAGCGAGGCATGGGACAGATCGCCCAGACCTTCGATCCGCGCCAGCGCTGCGCGGTCGGATTGGTCCACCAGAAGAACCGAGCCCTTGGCGCGTTCGATCACAAGTCCTAGGTCGCCGGTCGCCGTGGGTTCAGCCTGGGCGGTGGTCATCATTAGGGTGGCGGCGAGGGTAAGGATGAGCTGTTTCATTGTGCCTCCTGTGCCAGCAGGTAACGGGCGATCCATTCGGCCTCTTCTTCGCTGATCAGAGGCCGCCATGGGGGCATCGCGGTGTCGGGAATGCCGTCGAGGATCACGCCGGTCAGAACGTCCGCGTCGTAGTGCTCCAGAGTCTCGGATCTCAGATCAGGGCCGAGACCACCTTTCAGCGACAGCCCGTGGCAAGAGCCGCAGTCCTGATGGACAAGACGCTTCAGTGCGTTGGGGTCAAGAGTGTCGGCGGCGAAGGCCGTGGTGGCAACAAGCACTGCGGAAGTGAGAACAGCACGTGCTGCCCATCCTTTGCGTCCTCTCACAGCCGGTTGCTGTGCCGGCCTTCCGGAACCGAACTTAGCCATGCGCCTGCTCCAAAAGGTCGGCCACAGGCCGTTCTGCATAAAGTGAAACTACCTTGCCGATGATGAACAGCGTGGGCGCCTTTAGCCCGGCCTTGCGCACATCAGCGGCCAGCCGATCCAGCCGGGATACCATCCGGCGCTCATCAGGTGTGGTCGCTTTGCCTACCGCCAAAACCGGAGTTGAGCCGGGCAGGTTCTCGGTCATCAGTCCCATGGCGATCTGGCCGATATTGGCGACGCCCATATAGACGACTAAGGTCGAGTCCGGGTCGGCCAGACGTTTCCAATCCAGATCCAGCACCTTGTCGGCCTGTCGGTGCCCGGTGACATATTGCACCGATGTCGCCAACCCGCGATGGGTCAGCGGCACGCCTGTCGAACAGGATGCCCCCTGCGCTGCGGTAATGCCCGGCGCGTATTCGACTGGGATGCCGTTTGCCATCAGGTGCGCGGCCTCTTCCGAGCCGCGTCCGAAGATCATCGGGTCACCCCCCTTGAGGCGAGCAACGGTGTGACCGGCGCTGGCTTCCTCGACGAGGATTTCGTTGATGCGATCCTGCGGCACGGTATGACACTTGGGGGCCTTCCCAACCGGGATCAGCCGTGCGCCATCAGCGTGCAGATTGAGGATATCGGCCGAGACCAGACGGTCATAGACCACCACGTCCGCCTCTTGCAGCATCCGCAGCGCGCGCAGGGTCATCAGTTCGGGGTCACCGGGGCCTGCGCCAATCAGAAAAACCTTACCGCTCATGTGCAAACTCGCTTGGTCTGAATGTCTTCGGAGCCCGGAATTCCTGCGCGATCAGGGGACGTTGCTGGGTGGGCCGGGCGTGTCATGCGGCCAGACTGGCGTAATCGGAAAGGAACCTCCTTGACTAAAGTTAAGGAGCGCGGGAATTGCCCCGCGCTCCTTTCGGCTTGCCTGTATGATTGCCTCGGCTCAGGGTTCGACGGTGATCATGCCGATCATGTTCTGTGTCTCCCAATGTGGGCCACACAGATAGTCCTGCGGACCCGGGGTGAGGAAGGTCAGGTCAACCGTCTCCTCAGGAAACAAACGATCGCTTTCGGGCTCGCTGCCGTCTTTCAGTAGGACCGAGTGACTGGTGCGCTTATCGACATTCACCCAGCGCACGGTTGTGCCCGGTTTCACGGTTAGCTCGGCTGGGCAGAACGTGTATTTGTACATCAGCACCACATCGGCATCCTCAACGGCGGAGGAGGGCTGACCGAACAGCTCGACATAGCGCTCTTCGGCTTCGGCACACAGCGCGGCGGTGTCCTCTGCCCATGCGGGCGCGGCCAGAAGCAGCAGCGCAGGGAGAAGGTGTTTGGGTTTCATTGTCCAAGTCTCCTCTTTTAAGCGGAAGGGGCCGGATCGCCCGGCCCCTCTTCCTTATTGTTTGACGACGTTGATAAAGGCGTTGTCGTCGTCCAATGCCAGGCTGGTATCCAGCGTCACGTGGTGGAACCGTGCGGCGGCAAAGTCATCGTGGATGGCAAAGCCCACCGTATAGGTCTGACCGGCCTCCAGCGGCACGTCACCAGCTGCGCCCGAGTTCAATGGGCGCGTGAAGACCACGGTCCACATTCCTGCATCAAGGCTGGCCGAGGCGGCGATCTCACCGTCATTGACCACGCGCTGTTCCAGCAGATAGCCGTTGGTGGCGCTGCCGTCCGCGTAGACGCGCATCAGGTCCAGATAGGTGCCATCGGCCAGATACTGCTCGATCTGATCGGCGGCCTGCAGCTTGTCCCAGCCACCCAGCGCCTTGCCGCGGCGGCCTTTGATCTCGACCTCGGTGCGGCTTTCGCTGATGTATTTGGTCACCGTGTCCTGCGCGGACAGACGGCCCGAGACCTCCCCGTTTGCGGCTATCGCATCCGCGCCCGGATCAAAGGGCATATAGGAGTTGTCCGCATGGCACGAAGCCCAGCAACCCACCTGATCGCCCAGCTCGATCCCAGTGCCGGTGATCATCATGGCCACCTTGATCTGGTTGTCGGGGTCCATCTTGCCACCATCGACAAACGGCGCCGGGTTGTGACCTGCATCCGGCCATTGCAGGCGGATATACAGGGTCTCATCATCATGAGCGGCCTGCACTGTTGCGTCGATCACGCCGCGTTTGCCCGGGATCGGTGTTGGTTCCAGATCGCCACCAGCCACGATCTTGTTGCCGATCGCATCTAGTTCGGCGGCGTGGCAAGTCGTGCATTTGTCTCCGCCCTTGGTCAACGGACGGGCTCCGCCGTGGGATCTGCCGTTCTGCACCCACTCGAACGAGGCCTGACCGGGATAGAACAGTTTCATATCGACGCTTGGCACTGCGGCCCAATCGATGTTCGTGCCAACATCGCTGCCACCACCTGCGGGGGCTGCAGCTTCTTCACCAGAGGCTTTGGCGCGCTCTTCGGCGACAGCTGCGTCAACCGCTGCTGCAATCTGGGCCTGAACGGCCTCTTGCTGGGCAACACGCGCGGCTTTTTCAGCTTCGGCATCGGCGGCTTCTTTGGCTTCGATCCGTTCAAGGCTGGCCAGATATTCGGCAGGGATTTCGCGAATGAAATCTGGGTTCGGCGCTTCAAGCTTTTCCAGATACTCTTCGTCGGCCCGGTCGCGGGCGTCCGAGTGCGCAATCCCCTTGTGGCAGTCAATACAGGTCTGACCAACGGTCATCGCGTTCAGGTGCTGCTGACGGGCGCGGGGTTTCTGGAACTCGGGCATCATCGACTCGAAGTCATGGCAGTTGCGGCACTCGCGCGAGTCCGTGGATTTCATCCGCTCCCATTCGTTCATAGCCAGATGTACGCGCTTGGCTTCAAACTTTTCGCGGGTGTTGATGGTGCCGACCACCTTGCCATACAGTTCTTTGGACGCCTTGATCTTGCGGATGATCTTGTGAGTCCAATCCTTGGGCACGTGACAGTCGGAACAGACCGCGCCTACGCCCGAACGGTTCACGTCGTGGATTGTGCCGGTGTATTCTTCGTAAACGAAATCTCGCATCTCGTGGCACGAGACGCAGAATTCCTTGGTGTTGGTAGCTTCCATAGCGGTGTTGAACCCGCCCCAGAAGATGATGCCGGCGGCAAAGGCCGCAGCGATCCCGGCCACGGGCATTCCCCACAGGAAATACCGGCGCCAGATTGGTTTTTTCTTTTCCGGTTCGGAGGTCATATCCGGTCTCCGTTTTGGCTTCTTTTTCTGGCCCTGGATGTCAGGCCTGTGGATTTGGCTGATGAGTCAAACGAGGAAAGGGCGGGCGAGGGGCCCGCCCTTTCCGGTGCTGAGTACAAAACCCGTCAGGTGACGTGGTTCGAACGGTTGTAGACGTTGAACTTGCCGGTGGGTGCAAACAGTCCCTTCACGCGGCCGATCTCTTCCAGCGTCTTGGCGTCGAAGATCACGATCTCTCCATTTGGCTCTTTCGAGGTCGAGCGGTTCCACTTGGACACCCAAACCTCGGATCCGTCTTGGTTGAACTCGAAGTGAACGGCGACGTTGCCTTCCTCTTCTGTGATCTGGATCGTTTTCACGATCTCACCGGTTGCCTTGTCGATGACCTGCACCGATTGCTGGATCTCAGGCTCGGGGTGCTTGGTTTGGTCGGCCCAGATGTAGTCCGAGTTCGGATGGGTCCGGATGAACAGACCGGGTCCGTCGGTTTCCACCTCATAGCAGACCTTCCAGGCATCGTCCGGGCGGCCTTCGGGGTCGTTGCCCCAAACGGTAACCGTGCCTTCGCCCAAGTGGGTCGTACCGGCAACAGGACCGCAATTCGGGTCATCCCAGTTGGCGCCCGGGCCGGGGTGCGGCAGCGGCGCGGTATCGATCATAGCTTCCAGCTTGTGAGTCTCGGTATCGACCACGACCATCTTGTTCGACGCGTTTGCGGCGATCTGGAAATAACGGCCGGTCGGATCAAAGAACCCGTCATGCAGGAACTTTGCGCTGTCGATCTTGTCGATACGCAGGTTGTCCAGATCGGAGTAGTCCACCTGCCACAGCTGACCGAGTTCCTTGACGGCCACGATCCACGTGGGCTCGTTCGGGGTGGTGTAGATGGCGGCCACGCGGGCCTCTTCCACATAATCCCCGTCCACGTTGTAGCCACGGGTCGAGACAACCTTTTTCGGCTCCATGGTTTCGGCGTCGACGATGGCGAAATGAGGGGGCCAATAGGCGCCACCGATGACGTATTTACCGTCACCCGATACCGCCACGTCGCGAGCGTCATAACCAATGGTAACCTCGGCAACCAGCATGTTCTCGGGGTTCTGCCACAGGTCGATCTTGGTCATCTTCCCGTCGCGGCCCATGGTGTACCAGAAGCGGCCCGGGTTTTCCGGTTCTTCCAATTTGTGGTGTTCCGAGGCTTTCAGAACGTGCACCGCATAACCGGTCGGGATATGCGCCAGCACTTCCTTGGTGTCACCGTCAATCACGGCCACCTTGCCCACGTCACGTTCGATGACCACGAAGAAGTTTTCCCAGTTGCGGCCATGCAGCGGCTCGGTCGGGTAATCTTCAGGTTCGACATAGACTTTGCGCGTCGCCATCATCTGCTCAAGCGACATTTCTGGCGGTTGGGGTGGCTCCATCTGGATGTAGGTCGCCATATCGCGGATTTCTTCTTCGGACATCACGTCCGAGAAGTTGTTCATCCCGCCTTCGGTGCCCCATGCGATGATTTTTTCCAGCCGCTCCTGCCCCAGTTTCAGGGTGCCCGACTCGGTTACGGTACCATCGTCATTCTTCGTTTCAACCAGCGGCTCAAGGCTTTTGCCGGTTGCCCCTTTGCGCAACACACCGTGACAACCGGCGCAGCGTTCAAAGTAAAGTTGTTTTGATGATTCAAAGGCTTCCTTGCTCAGGGTTGGCTCTTCGGCAAAGACTGGCGCAGCGACGCTGCCCAGCAACATTGCCAAACCGACCCCTAAGGCGCGGCCAGTTCTGTTGTAGCTGATTCCAAGTGACATGATCACTCTCCATTTGCTGGTGAGGCAGGTCCTAGGGTGAAACATCACGCGTTTGTCATCCTTGACGAAAGTCAACGGAGCGCGCGCAAATTGGAAATTGACGGGCTACAATGAGCCATAAAACAAAGGGAAAACCTGAGTTTCAGGGACATGTTTTTCGGATGCTTGATTTCGGTTAAGTCCATCGCTGGTCGGCCTTGCTAAACCTGTTCCAACAGCCATTGAGGCCGAGGAGAACAGGCATGTCGGCAGTGATCGCGCGCGTATTGGGCGAGGGGTTTCGCATCTTTTTCCTGTCCGCCGGACTTTTTGGTCTGTTCGCGGGAGGCGCGTGGGGTTTTTGGTTGATGACGCAGACCGGGTTGGTCGGATACGAAGACCCAACCTATTCCATGAGTCCTCCAATGTGGCACGCGCATGAGATGATCTTTGGCTATGCCACAGCAGCTCTGGGCGGGTTTTTTCTGACGGCTGTTCCCAACTGGACCGGGACCCCAGAGGCGCGCGCCCGGTTCATCATGCTGGCTGCAGGTCTCTGGTTGGCCGGGCGGGTAGCGATGTGGTTCTCCGGTGCGCTGCCGCCTGTTCTGGTCGCTGTGTTCGATCTGGTCTTTGTTCCAATTCTGGCGGCAAAGATTGCTACTCAGCTGATCCGACGCCCCAAACCGCAGAACATGGTATTCCTTTTGCTGCTCAGTGCGATCTGGATTGCCAACTTGTTAACCCATTTAGAGTGGATCGGTGTGACCAGCGATACGCTGGACATCGGATTGCGGGCGGGGTTGCTGACGCTCTGTAGCCTAATCGCGATACTTGGCGGGCGCATTACGCCAGCTTTCACCCGAAATGCGATGAAACGCGCGGGAGAGCCCGAATCCAACTGGCCTATTTCGGTAGGAGCGTTTGATAAAGCCGCCATGGGGCTTGCACTGTCACTGCCGCTGAGCGTGCTCGTCTTTGGAATCGCACCTGTATCAGGCGCTATCGCGCTAATGCTTGGCGTTGCTCAGATCCTGCGCATGGCACGTTGGCGCGCACGCTGGGCACTGCGGCAGCCGATCCTGATCGCGTTGCATCTGGGGCTGGGCATGCTGGCGCTGGGCCTGATCCTGTGGGGGCTGGCTGTGCTGGGGTTCGGCAGCGAGATCGGGGCGCTGCATGTTCTGGGCATTGGCTGCGTCGGCGGCATGACCCTTGCCGTGATGAGTCGGGCCGCCCTTGGCCATAGTGGCCGTGCCCTCGTGGCCCCGCCACCCATGGCGATCGCTTACGGTTTGATGGCGGCAGCCGCAGTTTTGCGCTGGGTCGGGTCGGCGTTTGACCAGGGATATCTGGTTGCGATGCTGGCCTCAGATGGGCTGTGGATCTGCGCCATCGTCTTGTATCTGGTTGCGATGTGGCCCGCGTTGACCGGGCCACGTCTAGCGGCCTGAGCAACGGTTCTTAGATTAAGAAAGTCGGAGCAACGCCCTGTCATTTTTAATATGCCGTTGCAGCAAAGTATGGATTTGTCTTCCGCGTTTTGGAATCTGGCGGGCTGCGATTGGTTGATGGTCTGGCAAAGCTAACTCTGGGAAGAGCGCAACAATTTCGGCCAGCGCCTCGGGCTGTATTCCTTTCAAGGCTTGCTTGCCTGTGAATAGGCTTTCTGACGGCGCGCCTTCCGCCAGCACGATCTCATGCCGGTCGAACAGAACATGGAAATACACAACGCCCTGAGCTGTCTCGTCGACGGTTATGCCGGGTATGCCGACCAGCTTATGGGCTGGGACCAGAACCTCTTCGCTGTCGAACATGCGATCGGCGATACTCGAACGGATCAACATGCGATGCTGCGGTGAGACCAACAGATCGCGTCGCGGCAGGTTGCTTCCCAGACTGCCCGCTGCGATTCGGATCGGGCGCAGCTTGGGATTGAGCGCAAATTCAGACCTATCCAGAGCGCGCGCGCCGATCCAGCGAATTGGTTGTGGTCCATGATCCAAGGTGACAACCTTGTCACCAGCGGAAAGCGTTTCTATCGCGACATCACCATCAGGTGTCGCAATAAGCGTTCCGGCTGAGAAACAAGGAACATCAACGATGGAACCGGGGTCAGTCGTGTCCGGTGCGTTGCTCGGTGTAACGTTGACGACGCTCATCGAATACGTCACCCCGGGATCTAGGGGCTCAGAGGTTATGTAGCCAGCGTTGGTTCCTTCAACCTCGACAAGGTACACAGTGATTGTCCCACCGCCGGGATTCGTCAGAATGTAGGATTCTTCCAGATAGATGTCGCCGCTCAGAAACGTTGTCGAACCATCAAGGTTTGTTACTGTTCCGGTCTGTGTGTCGTCGTCGCCATTTTCGTTGTTGAATCTGTCGCCGTTGAAAACATCCCCGGTATCGGGAACTGGCGGGCCAAACCCATTTCGAATGAAACCACCGGCCTCGTCCTCAACATTGAATACCCTTCGGTCCGTCGCGGGGTCATAGCTTGCGTCCAGGGTGATCGTATCAGGCCCAATTGTATTCACCGTAATGACGCCGGGTGCGTATCCGATGTATGAGTAGTTCGCCATTCTTTAACCACCACGCTTCAGGTGCCATCTAAGCACCTCTATTCACCGATAAATCGAGAACGCTCGCTTCAACTTTTCGAACGTCCGGAAACATGCTGTTCTAAGTACTATTTTTCAAGGCAATCTGAGGGCATTTTAGTGATACTGACGCAATTATGACCACAGGTGTCCAATTCCGCGCTTACTTTGGCATGCTTGACTTTCGTTAAGGCAGCCCTGCGACCCACCCGCCATTGTCATCAGACTAGCTAATCTGCGCAAAGGAGAGCGCAATGCGAGAAGTCATGACAAAGAGCATGGCTCGCAACATATTCTATGGCGGGTCACTGTTCTTCATCCTCATCTTCCTGGCCCTGTCGGCCCACTCGCACTGGTACATCGTCAACTCCGAGAATTCGGCGAAGCTTGATGACAGTGTGGTTCGGGGCAAACATGTCTGGGAAAAACATGCCTGCATCAACTGTCACACGATCCTGGGTGAGGGCGCCTACTACGCGCCGGAAGTCGGGAATGTGATGACCCGCTGGGGTGTGCTGGACGACCCGGAATCGGCCTTTGAAGCGCTCAAGGGCTGGATGGAGGCGCAGCCGACCGGCATTCCCGGTCGTCGGCAGATGCCCAATTTCAACCTCAGCGACGAAGAGATCCGCGATCTGACCAACTTCTTGATCTGGACGGACAACATCGATGCGCAGGGCTGGCCGCCCAACGAGGCAGGCTGAGAAAGGGAACGGAGCAATGAAATACGAATCCCAAAAAATCGCCTACGCCTACTTCGCAGTAGCGATGGCCCTGTTCGCGGTACAGGTAATCGGCGGCCTGCTGGCCGGTTTCATCTATGTATTCCCGAACTTCCTGAGTGAGCTTCTGCCGTTCAATATCGTACGGATGCTGCACACCAACTCTCTGATCGTCTGGCTGTTGCTGGGCTTCTTCGGTGCGGCCTACTTCCTGATCCCCGAAGAGACCGAGCGCGAGATTCATTCGACCAAGCTGGCCTATCTGCAGTTGATCATTCTTGTGGTTGGTACGCTGGGCGTGGTCGTGACCTATGTCTTCAACCTGTTCGAAGGCAACTGGCTGCTGGGCAAAGAGGGGCGCGAGTTCCTTGAACAACCCAAATGGGTCAAGGCGGGCATCGTCGTGGCCGCGCTGATGTTCCTTTACAACGTGTCACTGACCGTTCTGAAGGGCAAGAAGACGGCAATTTCGAGCATCCTTGTTCTGGGCCTCTGGGGTCTGGCGCTGCTGTTCCTGTTTGCTTTCTACAACCCGGGCAACCTGTCGCTCGACAAGCAATACTGGTGGTATGTCGTCCACCTATGGGTCGAAGGCGTATGGGAGCTGATCATGGCCTCGATCCTGGCCTACCTGATGCTAAAGCTAACGGGCGTTGACCGTGAGGTGGTCGAGAAATGGCTCTATGTCATCGTCGCCGCCGCGCTGTTCTCGGGCATCCTTGGGACAGGCCACCACTACTATTGGATCGGTACACCCGGCTATTGGCAGTGGATCGGTTCGATCTTCTCAAGCCTCGAGGTGATCCCGTTCTTCGCGATGATGGCCTTTGCCTTCGTCATGGTCTGGAAGGGCCGTCGTGACCACCCTAACAAGGCTGCTCTGCTGTGGTCACTGGGCTGTGCAACGCTTGCCTTCTTCGGTGCCGGTGTCTGGGGCTTCCTGCACACGCTGCACGGGGTGAACTACTATACCCATGGCACGCAGATCACCGCAGCCCACGGTCACCTGGCCTTCTACGGTGCTTATGTCTGCCTCAACCTGGCGATCTTCAGCTATGCGATGCCGATCCTGAAGAACCGTGATCCCTACAATCAGGTTCTGAACATGGGCTCGTTCTGGCTTATGACCAGCGGCATGGTCTTCATGACCTTCGTCCTGACCTTCGGTGGTACCGTGCAGACTCACATGCAACGTGTGGTCGGTGACTACTTCATGGACGTGCAGGACCAGATCGCGATCTTCTACTGGATGCGTCTTGGCTCTGGTGTGGTCGTGGTCCTTGGTGCGCTTCTGTTCATCTACTCGATCTGGGTGCCCCGGAAAGAGGTGATTGAACCCGGTGCCTCTGAAACCCCTGCGGAGTAATGGATATGGATGGCTCCATGAAACTGAATGAGGGGGCGGCGAACGCCCCCTTCTACCTCGCCCAAAGCGATGAATGCGATGTGTTCACCGCCGCCTACAACAACGACCTGCCGGTTTTGCTGAAAGGTCCAACAGGTTGCGGTAAGACCCGCTTTGTGGCCCATATGGCCGCCAAGCTTGGCCGCCCGCTTTACACCGTGGCCTGCCACGATGACCTCGCCGCCGCCGACCTGATCGGTCGCTACCTGTTGAAGGGCGGCGAAACCGTCTGGGTTGATGGCCCTCTGACTCGTGCGGTGCGCGAAGGCGCGATCTGCTACCTTGATGAGGTGGTCGAAGCCCGCAAGGACGTCACCGTTGTGCTGCACCCGCTGACCGATGACCGGCGCATCCTGCCGATCGACCGCACCGGCGAAGAGCTTGAGGCCGCGCCCGGCTTCATGCTGGTGGCCTCGTACAACCCCGGATACCAGAATATCCTGAAAACCCTGAAACCCTCGACCAGGCAGCGGTTCATCTCGCTGGAGTTCGACTTTCCTTCGCCCGAGATGGAGGCCGAAGTCGTCGCGCAAGAAAGCGGTCTGACGCTTGAACGCTGTAAACCGCTGGTACGCCTTGCAGGTAAGTTGCGCGGGCTTAAGGGTCAGGACCTTGAGGAAGGCGTGTCCACCCGGCTGGTCGTTTATGCCGCGACGCTGATCGCACAGGGCATGTCCACCGACCGCGCCATCCTCGCCGCAATGATCGAACCTCTGACTGATGATGAGGATATCAAACGCGGGCTCCTCGATCTTGTCACGGCTGTCTTTGGGTGAGGCCGGCCGATGGTCAGGATCGATTTTGAGCCATGGGAACCCGAAGAAACGATCGGGAAACTGTGGCACACCCTTGCCAGTCGCCTTAATGCACCTGAAGTGCATGATGGAGCCGCGGTCGACCTCTCAGAGGTCGCAGGGCGGCTGGCAGTCCTCTTTCGAGGACTTGGGGGTAGTCCGGGCGTAGAATTGCGCCCGGTCTCGCCCGAGATTTCGCGCCACCGTCTGGGGTGGCGTTGTCGTCTGGCAACCGAGGCCGAGATGATGCCGCGTGCGTCGTTCGATGGCGAAGTTCTGCGTTTGCCGGATCGGCTGGCGGTGTTTCCCGCGCGTGAAGCCAACGGTGCGCTTTATGTCTGGCTGGCCGCCGCCGCTGCACATGCCGGAACTCGTATCGACGAAGACGACCCGTTGCGCGCCGACCTGCATGCGCTTGTCGCCGCCCGACAGATGGTCGAGGCGGCGTTGCACAACGCCCCCGGCCTGCGCCCGCTATATGCGGAACTGTGTAAGGGCGTGCTGTATCAACGCGACATTTCCGGGCTGCCACCCGTCGAGGCAGCGGTTGAAGAACTGGTCCGCCACATGCTTGGCGACCCCGCGCCTTTGTCGCCAAAGGCTGAACATCTTCTAGCGTTGGATGACGATCTCACCGCCCCGCGCGCCTATCATCATTTCCGGCCTGTCCCGCTGTGGCCCGAGTTGCGCCCGGTCGGGTTCTCCGAACATAACGAAGTGGAGAACCCCGAAACCGAAGGACCGCCTGAGGAATCCGGCGAAAAAACCCACCGTGCCCGCCGCCGCAAGTCGGATCAGGCCAACCGCAGCGACAGTTTCATCCTGCACAAGTTCGAAGCGATCCTCAGTTGGGCCGAGTTCCTGAACATCAACCGGCGCATCGACGATGACGATCCTGATAACGCCAAGAAAGCCGCCGATGATCAGGAAGAGATTGGCTTGGGTCAGATCTCGAAGGCGCCGCCGACCAAACTGAAACTTCATCTGGACCTCGCTCCGGAGGACGTGAACCGCGAACGCCTGTCGGGACGGGTTCTGTATCCCGAATGGGACGTGCGCACCGGCCAATACTTGCCCGATCATGTCAACGTTCTGACCTCGGATGCCGAGATTCGCGAAGATGCCGCCGAGTTCGGCAAAGACCCCGCCACTGCCCGCCGCATCCGCGCCGTGAAACGCCAGTTCGAGGCGCTGCGCCCGGGCCGCGTGATGACGCGCGGTCATCTGGATGGTGACCAATTGGATATCGAGGCAGCCGTTCGGGCGCAGGTAGACCGTTGTGCCAATGGCGAAGGCACCGAACGCATTTGGATGCAATCGCGCCCCGAGGCGCGCGATCTGGCGGTGTCTATCCTGCTGGATGTCAGCCGCTCGACCGAAAGCGCCGTCACAGGCCGCGCCGTGATCGACATTGAACGCGAGGCTCTTGCGGCACTCGCCTGGGGTCTGAACGCCTGCGGCGACGATTTCGCCATCCACGCCTTCAGTTCGCTGAAACGCCAGCGGGTTTACGTGCAGCGCTGCAAACGCTTCGACGAGCCGATGGGTGGTTTGGTGGAACAGCGCATCGCCTCGCTGCGCCCCGGCCACTATACCCGCCTCGGCGCCGCAATCCGCCATTGTTCCGCCGATCTGGCCAGCCAATCGCGCAAACGCCGGTTGCTGTTGATCATCACTGACGGCAAACCCAACGACCTGGACCATTACGAGGGTCGCCACGGTATCGAAGACACCTGCATGGCCGTGCGCGAGGCGCGTAGGGCAGGGCAATCGGTCTTTGGCGTTACCATCGACAAAACCGGCAAAAGCTGGTTCCCGCGCATGTTCGGTCAAGGCGGCTTCGCCGTCATCCCCGACCCGCACCGGCTGATCATGGCCCTGCCTCAGATCTACCGCCAACTGGTTGGAGCATGAGTGACGCCTCATTGATCGATGAGCTTCCGGGCGAGCTGCTGATGTGGGTTCTGATCATCTCGGAATTGCTGGTTTTCGGCGCGGGCCTGATTGCCTTCATGGGCGTTCGGCTGACCGACCCGACAGGATTTGCCGAGGCTCAATCGCACCTTTACCGGACAGGGGCGGCGCTCAACACGGTGGTGCTGGTCACCTCGGGCTATCTGGCGGCTCAGGCGCTGCAGTGGCGAAAAATCGCGCGCCGGGGCGTGGCTCGAATGGCCTTGATCACTGCCGCCGTGCTGGGTGTCGTGTTCCTGATCATCAAAGGTGCGGAATACGCGGGCAAAGCTGCACATGGGATCACCTATGAGACCCACCCATTTTTCCTGTTCTATTATCTGCTGACCGGGTTTCACGCCGCACATGTGTTGGCAGGGGTCGGTATCCTGCTGCTGGTCGCCTGGCGTGACGATCCACGCAACATTGAGGCAGGTGCGCAGTTCTGGCACATGGTCGATCTGGTCTGGATCATGCTTTTCCCCGTGATCTACCTGCTGGGATAATCCCGATGCCTGCAGCACCATCTTTTCCCAAATACTGGCGAAGAGCGCTCCATAATTCGCTCACACGTGCATGGCTGACCCTTTTGGTGCTCAGCGTCGCATCAGCACTGCTGACTGTGCTGCCCATCCCGCCAGCCGTTCTGGCGGGGTGTATTCTGGTCCTCGCACTGGCGAAATGTCGCGTTATCCTGGCTTGTTATCTTGATCTCGTAAACAGCCCGGCCTGGCTGCGAGGTTTCACCATGGTGCTGACGGGCTTTGCCATCATTGTCTTCGCCCTCTACCTGATCTGACTCAAAAAACGCCGCCTCCGGGGAGACGGCGAAGTATTACGCTAGGGGGCGCTTCTTGGTTACTGGGCTGCCATCGGCATGCGCGCAATCTGACAGCGTTGCCAGAGGGTGGACAGCGCGCCAACCAGATGCTCGATATCCTCATCCGTATGTACCGGAGACGGCGTGATCCGCAGACGCTCGGTCCCTTTTGGTACGGTGGGATAATTGATCGGCTGAATGTAGATGCCGAACTCTTCCAGCAGCGTGTCCGAGATAAACTTGCACTTCACCGGATCGCCAACCATCACCGGGATGATGTGGCTGGGGTTAGGAATATGAGGAATACCTTCCGCATCCAAATGAGCCCGAACCTGCGCTACACGGGCTTTCTGCAGGTCGCGTTCAGCATTCGATTGTTTCAAATGCCGGATCGAGGCCGCGGCCCCGGCGGCAATCGACGGCGGCAGGGCGGTGGTAAAAATAAACCCACTGGCGAAGCTGCGCACGAAATCGCACAGCGCAGCCGAGGCAGCAATATACCCGCCCACCACACCGAACGCCTTGCCAAGCGTGCCTTCGATCACCGTCAGGCGATCCATAAGGCCTTCTCGTTCAGCGATACCACCGCCGCGTGGCCCATAGAGGCCAACGGCATGAACCTCATCCAGATAGGTCATCGCGCCGTATTTGTCGGCGAGATCGCAAATCTCTTTGATGGGGGCGATGTCACCATCCATCGAATAGACCGACTCGAACGCGATCATCTTCGGCGCATCGGGATCAGCTGCGGCCAGTTTGGCTTCAAGGTCATCCAAATCGTTGTGTTTCCAGATCACCTTCTGCGCCCGCGAGTGGCGGATGCCTTCGATCATCGAGGCATGGTTCAGTGCATCAGAGAATACGATCAGGCCGGGGATTTTCGCGGCGAGAGTGCCAAGGGCTGCCCAATTCGAAACATACCCGGAAGTAAACAGAAGCGCGGCTTCCTTTCCATGCAGATCGGCCAGTTCGGCCTCAAGCAGCACGTGGTCGTGAGTGGTGCCTGATATGTTTCGCGTGCCCCCGGCCCCCGCGCCACAGCGATCCAATGCGTCATGCATTGCATCGATAACTGATGGGTGCTGACCCATGCCAAGATAGTCATTCGAACACCAGATCCGCACATTTCGCTGGACAGATCCATCCGTCTGACGTGCGTTCGGGAAAGAACCACAGCGACGTTGCAAGTCTATGAAAACACGATAGTTCCCTTCATCCCGAAGGTCACTGAGGCTTTGACTGAAATAACGCTCGTAGTCCATGTTACGTGCTCCCCGGAATACTGGCTTTGAGCCGAGAATAGGGCAGCGAACCAAGCCGCAACATGACAATAGTCAAGTTTAGACAACATAAAACTATGGTGCACAACTGCCGGCTCTGGCATAGCGTGGAACAGGGATGGACCGACCGCGCCCATGCGCCAGCAGGAAATAACAGGGGTATTCTCTTGTCTCACGAAGCACAAAAAGCGATCGCACGTCAGTCGCTGCTGCTGCGCAGTTTACCGGAACAGCATGTGGAAACACTGCTGAGCCACGCGATCTGGCGTCAGTATGACCGTGGTGAGACAATATTCCTGCAGGAGGAAAAAGCGCAGGCCATCCACGTCGTGCTTGAGGGTTGGGTCAAGCTGTTCCGCATGACCCCCACCGGGGCCGAAGCCGTCGTGAGCGTCTTCAAACGTGGTGACAGCTTTGGTGAGGCCGTAGCTCTGCGTAACGTTCCCTATCCTGTATCCGCCGAGGCCGTATCGGCCTGTGATGTCATGCATATCCCCAGTCCGATCCTGATCTCATTGATGAGAGAGGACCCTGAGATCGGTATTTCTATTCTGGCCGCGACCTTTACCCATCTTCACTCGTTGGTGGCGCAGCTAGAGCAACTCAAGGCTCAGACCGGAGCGCAACGCGTGGCCGAGTTTTTGTTGAATCTCTGCGACAGCGACAAAGGCGGATGCGAGGTTTTGCTGCCCTACGACAAGATGCTCATCGCAGGCCGTCTGGGGATGAAGCCGGAAAGCCTGAGCCGGGCGTTTTCGCGGCTCAAGGCGGTGGGTGTGAAGATCAACCGCAACCACGCCGAAATCTCGGATATCGCGCTTTTGCGGGACTATGCCGAAAGTGATCCGGCGGAAAACTGGGGACGTTGACCCCGGCATTGCCGCCGGGCCCGACCAACCACTTCAGACGGTTGCGCCCTTGCGGCGAATGGCGGTGCCCAGACTTCCGGCGCAGAGGCCAACGATAATTGCGATCAGCAGCGCTATCGTTCCAACGTGGGAAATCTGCCAACCCGCAAAGAGCAGAGGCGCGATCAGGCCAACCAATCCACCCATCAGTGCACCCAACCAGTATTGGCGCGTCATCATTCCCAGTGCCAGACCCAGAATGCCGGGCAGACCCAGTACGTTACCGCCGATGGTTCCAAGTATCTCTAACATCTCAGTCCCCACCTTGTTCCGAGCTTTTGTTCAGGAACGCGCGGATGTCGTCCCCTGATGCTGCAGCGTGTTCCTGGAGAACCTCACCATCTACCTCTTTCGCAATCTTCTCATACGTTTCCAAATAATTGGGTGGGAGACTGTGTGCGATGCCCTGGTGGCAATCGATGCAGGTCATGCCGGTGTCGATTGCGCGCTGGTGTTCGCTGGCTGCGCGGGTTTCCTGAAGGGTGAAGTCCATATAGTCAAAGTTGTGGCAGTTGCGGCATTCGCGGCTGTCGGATTCCTTCATCTTCTTCCATACGGCCGACGCCATGGAAAGACGATGGTCCTCATACTTCTCTTTCGTGCTGATGGTGCCTGCCAGTTCGTGGTAGACGTCCTTCACGGCCATGATCTTGGCCTTGATCTTGTGGTTCCACTCGTCCGGGACGTGGCAATCGGAACAGATGGCCCGCACGCCGGAATCGTTATTGTAATGGACCGTTTCCCGATATTCGCCCAGATTGGTTTCCATCGTGTGGCAGGATACGCAGAACTCTTCCGTGTTGGTCAATTCCAGTGCCCAGTGGAACCCACCCCAGAACAGGATGCCTGCCAAAAACCCGGCCAGTAGTGTAAAGCCGACGCTGAGGACGGCGATCGGGCTCCAGAACCAGGTCCAGAGGCGCCGGATGAGTCCTTGTTTTTCTTGGGAGTCGGACATGTCGCGCTCTCCTTTTCGACCTGTGTTCAGTTTCCGGAGGAAGGTTCAAAAGTGTTATCGACCAGAGGCAGCGCATCGGCCTGTGGTACGTGGCACTGATTGCAGAAATACCGTGTGCCGGCGATCTGATCCAACTCTCGCCCTTCGCGGTCCAGATAGTGAGTCATCGACAACGTCGGAGCGTTGCGTTCACCAGCCTTGGTCCAGTCATGGCAGGAGAGGCACTGATTGGTGCGCAGGTCGATCTGGTACTGTTCGATCGAATGTGGGATCAGCGGCGGCTGCTGGCGATAATTACGCTGCATACGGCCTTCGACTGTCCGATGCACCTGATCCAAAACGGCGGGCTCATCGACTTCGGCACCGCGTAGGCTGTTAACTCCGGCAGACTGCGCGAGGGCCAGGCCACCGAGGAGCAGCGGCGGGATCAGGGCAAGGCCCACTAGGATCGGCTTTTTCATCTTCTCACTCCTTCAAAAAGGTCTTGAGGCGCGCGGCTGGGGCGCGGCGGTTGATTCCGGTGGCGCGACGGTCAGGGCGTCGAACCGATGGGTGAATTTGAAAACGTCTTCAGCGCAGACATCGATGCAGCGACCGCAATTGGTGCAGTCGGGCGACAGGATCAGCGGGTTGTCTTTGCCTTTCAGCGCCGGAGAGATCACATGGTTTTCCGGGCAAACCGCGTAGCAGTCCATGCAATCGTCACAGGCGTTGCGATTGGCGGCGCTGACCCGCAGCATCGCCTTGCTGCCCACCAGTCCGTAGAATGCGCCTACGGGGCAGACATGGCCGCACCATCCATGGCGCGAGACAAGCAAGTCAAACAGGAAGATCGCGGCGACCATCGCCCAGACGAAGCCCATGCCAAAGATCAACCCGCGATGCAGCATGGTGATCGGGTTGACCAGTTCCCATGCAATTGCGCCAGTCAGGCCAGAGACGATCAGCACAGTGGCCATGATCCACAGCCGCGTTCCGCGTTTGGGCTGCCAGCCTTTTTGCAGACCCAGCTTGCGGTGCAGCCAGTGCGCGCCGTCGGTTACAGGGTTGATCGGGCAGACCCACGAGCAATAGACTCGGCCTCCGACCAGCGCGTAGGTCACCAGAACGATGACGGCACCTATGGCGGCAGTCAGCTCGGGCCAGTGCCCTGCGATCAGACTTTGCAGAAAGACAAACGGATCGGTCAGGGGCAGTACGCCTAGGGTCAGCGATCCGGCCAGAGTGCCCTGCACGATCCAGAGGCCGAACCACGGGCCCAACAGGAACAGTACCAGGAAGAACACTTGGCTGGCGCGGCGCAGCAGCAGGTATTTATGGGCACTCAGCCAACCTTTGGCGGCGATAGCTTCATGCCCCAGCGGCATGTTTGTGCGGACGGTCATTGAGTGACCTCCGGCAATTTGAAGCTGGGCTCAAACCCGCCCGGTGCGACAAGGTTATCGGTGCCCGGTCCCGGCAGGCGATCAGGCAAATCGATGATACCTTCGACGACGGGCGCGCCTTTGGCTTCTTTCTCTTCCCAGCCCTTGCGGTAGTGATCGGCGCTGCTGCCCCGAGCCAATCGGGCGGGCAGCACCTTGATCGCCGCTTCGGGCAGAACGCAGCTTTTCTCGCAAACGCCGCAGCCGGTGCAATGATCGGCGTGAACGGTTGGAATGAAGATTGCATGACTGCCTGAGCGGGCGTTGTGTTCGGTCTCCAGCGTAATGGCCTCGTCGATGACGGGGCAGACGCGGTAACAGACATCGCAGCGCAGGCCGAAGAAGTTTAGGCAGTTTTCCTGATCGACCAGAACGGCGACACCCATCTTGGCGTCGTCGATATTGTCCAGTCCCGGGTCCAGCGCCCCGGTCGGGCAGGCAGCGACGCAGGGGATGTCGTCACACATTTCGCAAGGGATATCGCGGGCGGTGAAATACGGCGTGCCGGTGGCCACCGCATCGACACCCAGCTCGGCCAGTTTCAGCGTGTCATAGGGACACTCTCGCACGCACAGACCACAGCGGATGCAGGCTGACAGAAAGTCTTTTTCCGGCAAGGCACCGGGGGGGCGCAACGCCTCGGCCGGCAACGCCCGTGCGTCCCGCGCCAGCCAGGCCAGCAAGGACCCGGCTGCTACGCAGCCGCCCGCTGCGCGCGCCGAGTCCTGCAGGAACCGGCGCCGCTGCGGCGAAAGGGGAGTGCCAACACGAGACATGGGGACGACCTTTGCCTTGCCAGCCTTTTACGCGCGCTCGACCTTACAGGCGCATTTCTTGAAGTCGGTCTCTTTCGAGAGCGGGCAGGTCGCGTCCAAAGTCAGCTTGTTTGTCAACTGGCCTTCGTCGAACCATGGCATGAACACCAGGCCACGCGGCACTTTGTTCCGGCCTCGGGTTTCGACCCGGCTGTTAACTTCGCCGCGGCGGGTGGAAAGAACGATCTCCTGCCCGCGGCGCAGACCGCGGTCGCGCGCATCATCCGGGTGCATGTAGACAACGGCGGCGGGATAGGAGCGGTGCAGTTCGGGCACGCGGCGGGTCATCGAACCTGAATGCCAATGTTCCAGCACACGCCCGGTGCAGAGCCACAGGTTGAATTCCTCATCCGGTACCTCGGGGGCGGGTTCGTATGGCGCGAAGATGATCTTGGCCTTGCCGTCCTTATGGCCATAGAATTTCACGTCTTCGCCTTCAGGCACATACGGATCATAGCCTTCTCGGAAGCGGTACAGTGTTTCCTTGCCATCCACGACTGGCCAGCGCAGGCCACGCGCCTGGTGGTAGGTTTCGAATGGGGCCAGATCGTGCGCGTGGCCGCGCCCAAACTCGGCATATTCCTCGAACAGGCCCTTTTGCACGTAGTAGCCAAAGTGCTCGGACTCGTCGTTGTCGAAACCCTCTGCGGTCTCTGACAGCGGGAACTTGTCGATCGTGCCATTGGCGAAGAGCACGTCATACATGGTCTTACCACGATGTTCTGGCATGGTGGCCAGCAGTTCCTCACCCCAAACCTCTTCAACGGTGAAGCGTTTGGAGAACTCCATCAACTGCCACAGATCGGATTTCGCTTCGCCCGGAGCTTTGACCTGTTGCCGCCAGAATTGGGTGCGACGCTCGGCGTTGCCATAGGCGCCTTCCTTCTCGACCCACATGGCGGTAGGCAGGATCAGGTCAGCCGACAGGGCTGTTACAGTAGGATAAGGATCGGAGACGGCAATGAAGTTCTCCGGGTTGCGATAGCCGGGATAGCCTTCTTCGTTGATATTGGGCGCGGCCTGCATGTTGTTGGTGCACTGCACCCAATAGGCATTCAGATCGCCGTCCTTCAGCTTGCGGTGCTGCAAAACGGCGTGGAATCCGGGTTTGGGTGGGATGGTGCCCGCAGGAATTTTCCACGCGGTCTCGCAAATCTCGCGGTGTTTGTCGTTTGCAACAACCATATCAGCTGGCAGACGGTGAGCGAAGGTTCCGACCTCACGTGCCGTACCACAGGCCGAAGGTTGACCGGTGAGCGAGAAGGGCGAGTTTCCGGGTTCGGAAATCTTACCCACCAGCAGGTGCACATTGTACATCAGCGAGTTCACCCACGATCCGCGAGTGTGCTGGTTGAAGCCCATGGTCCACAGGCTCATCACTTTGCGGTTGGGGTCGGCATATTGCTGGGCCAGACGCTCAAGCTGAGCGGCAGGAACACCGGAGAGTTCCGATGTGTATTCCAGCGTGTATTCCGATACCGCTTCGGCATATTCTTCGAAGCTGATCGGCTCCATCTTGCCAGAGTTTGGATTCTCTGCCTCTTCCTGCAGCGGGTTGTTATCGCGCAGTCCATAGCCAATATCGGTGGCGGTCTTGGTGATGTTGACGTGTTTGTTGACGAACTCTTCGTTCACCGCGCCGTTCTGGATAATGTAGTTGGCGATATAGTTCAGGATCGCCAGATCGGTCTGCGGCGCAAAGACCATTCCATTGTCGGCCAACTCGAACGAGCGGTGTTCATAGGTCGACAGTACATGCACTTCGGATCCCGGTTTGGTCAGACGCGTGTCGGTCAGGCGTGACCACAGAATCGGGTGCATCTCGGCCATGTTCGAGCCCCAGAGCACGAATGTGTCTGCGTGCTCGAAATCGTCATAGCAGCCCATTGGTTCATCAATGCCGAAGGTGCGCATGAAGCCGACAACCGCCGAGGCCATACAATGGCGCGCGTTGGGGTCGATGTTGTTGGATCGGAAACCGGCTTTCATCATCTTGGCAGCAGCGTAGCCCTCCCAAACGGTCCACTGGCCCGAACCGAACATGCCAACGCTGGTCGGGCCTTTCTTGGCAAGGGCCTCTTTCCACTTGGCGGCCATGACGTCGAAGGCTTCGTCCCAGCTGACTGGTTCGAACTCACCGTTCTTGTCATATTCGCCGTTGGTTTTGCGCAGCATCGGCGTGGTCAGGCGGTCTTTGCCGTACATGATCTTGGACAGGAAATAGCCCTTGATACAGTTCAGACCGCGGTTCACTGGCGCATCCGGGTCTCCTTGGGTAGCGACCACGCGCCCGTCTTTGGTGCCAACCAGAACCGAGCATCCGGTGCCGCAGAACCGGCAGGCGGCTTTGTCCCAACGGATATCAGGGTTGCCGACCTGAGCGCTGGCTTGTCCGGTCGCAAGGGGAAGTCCTGCGGCTGATGCTGTCGCAGCGGCGGCGGTTGATTTCAAGAAGGTCCGGCGGGATTCAGAGATGGTCATGACATGGGTCTCCGGCTTTAGATCTGGCGAGAAGCGTTAAGGTGCGGACGGGTCTCCGCGAGGTCTTCGAAATGGTGGTAGGTCAGGGTCAGAGAGATCACACCCGGGATCTGGTGCAGATCCATGATCGTCTCGGACGCCATTTTTTCAGGCGTATCCTCGACCACAACAACAATGCGGCCATCCTCGGATGCCGCGTGAACTTCTGCCCCGTTTGTACTTGCAATCGCGGCCTGTGCACTCTGCGTGGTTTCGGGGGCTACATGGACGAGGCATCCACAGATATTCATAAGGCTACCTCCTGAGTGGGCGGGGTGTGGCGTTCAAAGCTGACAGAACCGGCAGGACAGGCGCTGGCACAAGCGCCACAGCCGGTGCAAATATCGGTGTCGAGTTGGGGTTCTGCACGACCACCGGTTTGCAGCCGAAAGCGGATCGCATTGTGGTCGCAGACATCCTGACAAACCCGACAGCTGACACCATTCATCGACAGGCAAGAGGCCGACACCGCAGCGCGCCAAGGCCAATCAGCCACGTGTTCAGGATTCAGCGCCCCGGTCGGGCAAGCATTGGCGCAATCACCGCAAAATGTGCATGGGCCTGCGTCCAATTGCACAACAGGCCAGCCTTGCGCGTCGAAACGGATGATATCTTCAGGGCAGGCCTCGCGGCATTCGTCGCATTGAGTGCAAAGCTCAAGAAACTCGGTCACCGCACCCGGTGGGTGGATGGCTGATGTATCCTCGCGCAGCACTTTCCCTTTCAGGAATGCGCGTCGGCTGGCTAGCTTGTTCATTCGCTCGCGACCTTTGAGTGATCGACAGGGGTTGGCCTGCCTGACTCGGGTGTTAGCGTAGCACAGCGTGTAAGGAATTGACCTAGATCATTTTTGAACTGCTTATTTTTTCAGCATCCATGGGCGGCAACACCCGAATATCAGGCGCGTTTCTCACCGATTGTAGCAACGCCAAGAACCGAGAGAACCTTTGCCTCGATCTGTTCTGCGTTCATTCCTGCGACGGCGTACATATCCGCCGGGCTCGCCTGATCGATGAAGATATCCGGCAGCACCATCGAGCGATACTTCAACCCTTCGTCAAACACGCCCTCATCCGCAAGCAATTGTGCAACATGGCTGCCAAAGCCGCCGATGGCCCCTTCCTCGATGGTGATCAGTGCCTCGTGATTGGCAGCCAGATCAAGGATCAGGTCCCGATCCAGCGGTTTGGCAAAGCGTGCATCGGCGATGGTGGGCTTGATCCCGCGTGCCGATAGCGCCTCTGCTGCTTTCTGCACCTCGGCCAGCCGCGTACCGAAAGACATCAGCGCCACCCGGGCACCTTTCTGGATCAATCGGCCCTTGCCGATCTCCAATATTTCTCCGCGCTCGGGCAGATCAACGCCCGCTCCTTCGCCGCGAGGATACCGGAAAGCGATCGGGCCATCGTCATGTGCCACCGCAGTGGCGACCATGTGCATCAATTCGGCCTCATCTGCAGCCGCCATGACAACCATACCCGGAAGGTTGGCCATGTAAGCAATATCAAACGACCCCGCATGGGTCGCACCGTCTGCCCCAACCAGACCCGCACGGTCGATGGCAAATCGCACCGGCAGGCGTTGGATCGCCACATCATGCACAACCTGATCATAGCCACGCTGCAGGAAGGTTGAATACATCGCACAGAAAGGCTTCATCCCCCCGGCGGCCAACGCAGCCGAGAAGGTCACGCCATGCTGTTCGGCAATCGCTACGTCGAAACAGCGCGACGGATAGCGCTCCGCAAACAGGTTCAGCCCGGTACCGTCCGGCATCGCGGCTGTAACCGCGACGATCTTGTCATCCCGCGCTGCTTCATCGACCAGTGTCTTGCCAAAGACCGAGGTATAGGAAGGCGCGTTCGAAGGCGCCTTTTTCTGCTCGCCCGTCACCACATCGAACTTGGCGGTCGCGTGACCCTTGTCGCGGGCCTGTTCGGCGGGGGCATACCCCTTGCCTTTCTTGGTCAACACATGGATCAGGATCGGTCCGCTTGCCTTCGCCTTGACCGCACGCAGAACCGGCAGCAACTGGTCCAGATCATGCCCGTCGATCGGGCCAAGATAGGAAAAGCCGAGCTCTTCAAATAGCGTCCCGCCCATGGCCATGCCCTTCAGCATATCCTTGGCGCGCTTTGCCCCTTCGCGGAAGGGTTCCGGCAGCAACGACACCGCACCTTTGGCAGCAGCTTTCAGATCGTGAAATGGTTCTTCGGCATAAATGCGCGATAGATAATTCGATAGGGCACCCACCGGCGGTGCAATGCTCATCTCATTGTCATTGAGAATTACGATCAAGCGTTTCTTCAGGTGGCCTGCGTTGTTCATCGCCTCAAAGGCCATGCCGGCGGACATAGAGCCATCGCCGATCACAGCGATCGCATCGCCCAGCCCTTCAGGCGTAACGCCGCCCAGATCACGCGCGACAGCAAAGCCTAGCGCGGCACTGATCGAGGTACTGGAATGTGCAGCGCCAAATGGATCATAGGCGCTTTCACTGCGCTTGGTGAATCCGCTTAGGCCGCCTTTTGTGCGAAGGGTGCGAATTCGGCCCCGGCGTTCTGTCAGAATCTTGTGCGGATAACACTGGTGACCTACGTCCCAGATGATCTTGTCTCGTGGCGTGTCGAATACCGCGTGCAGCGCCGTGGTCAGCTCGACGACACCCAGACCCGCGCCCAGATGCCCTCCGGTCACCGAAACTGCTGAAATCGTCTCGGCCCGCAACTCATGTGCGACCTGATGCAACTGCGCATCTGAAAACTGCTTCAGATCCGCTGGGCGGCTCACAAGGTCCAACAAGGGCGTATTCGGGCGGTCAGACATTTGGCGTTCCTGGCTTAGCTGTCCCGGGCAATAACGAAGCGGGCAGCCTGCTTCAAGGTTTCTGCAGCGGGGCCATGTTCGTCCAGCGCAGCACAAGCCTGATCCACAAGCTCAATTGCACGGGATCTGGCGGCGTCCAGACCCAGTAGCGAGATAAAGGTCGCTTTGCCCGCCTCGGCGTCTTTCTGCAGCCGCTTTCCGGCCTTTTCGGCATCTCCTTCGACATCCAAAATGTCATCCGCGATCTGAAAGGCAAGCCCAAGCGCCTGGGCATATTGGCGCAAGGGGGTGGGATCGGCCTGCGCCAATCGCGCACCCGCACAGGCGGACCATTCGATCAACGCACCGGTCTTGCCCGCTTGCAGATGTGTAATCTCATCCAGTGTCAGCGGCTCCGCCGCCGTCTCAGCGGCGATATCCAGCGCCTGACCCAGAACCATACCCTGTGCGCCGCTCGCTTTTGCCAGTGTTAGAGCCAGTTCAGCGCGTATTTCAGCATTTCCGACCTCTGGCCGCGTGCAAAGCTCAAACGCAAGTGTCTGCAGCGCATCCCCGGCCAGAACGGCGGTGCCCTCATCCCATTTCACGTGCACCGTCGGGCGTCCACGCCTCAGGTCGTCATCATCCATGCAAGGCAGGTCGTCATGGACCAGAGAGTATGCATGCAGCGCTTCGATACCTGTCGCTGGCCAGATTGCCCGAGCTGTATCGACGCCAAGCAACCGCGCGCTTTCCAATACCAGAAACCCTCGCAGACGCTTGCCGCCCTCGGTGGCATAGGCCATGGCCCGTGTCACATCCAGATCATCCAGCGCGCTCAGAACCAGATCGAAATGGCTCTGAATCAGCGTGGCATCCTGTGCCAGCTTTTCACGAAACATTTACTGACCTTCGACAGGCGTCGTCCCGGTTGGCTGGCCATCTGCGTCCAGAGTGATCGCGGCCACTTTTTCCTCAGCACGCTTCAGCTCATCCTCGCAGCGCTTCTTCAATGCGGCGCCACGTTCGTACAGCGCAATCGATTGATCCAGCGCCACATCACCACGTTCCAACTGGCCAACCACGGCCTCAAGCTCTTTCATCGCTTGTTCGAACGTCATTTGTTCAACTGGGGTATCGGTCATCGTGCTGCCTTTATCAGTTCTTCCACATGGGCGCGTGTCGCCTCGGCCAATGCGTTCAGATCATAACCGCCTTCCAGAGTCGAGACGATACGGCCATCACACACGTCATCGGCAATCTTGCACAGCTCCGCCGTGATCCAGGCGAAATCGCCAGTGGACCAATTGAGATTGGCCAACGGATCATCCTGATGCGCATCAAACCCAGCGGAAATAATGATCAGTTCCGGCCTAAACGCCCGCAGACGCGGAAAGGCTTGCGCTTCATAGGCTGCCCGCATCTCGGCCCCACCCGTGCCCGGAGCCAATGGTATGTTCAAAACGGTTTCATAAGCACCGGTCTCATCCGGGCGGCCCGAGCCGGGCCATAAGGGCATCTGCTGGCTGGTAATCACCAAAGCGCGTTTCTCATCCCACAGCAGGTCTTGCGTGCCATTGCCATGATGCACGTCGAAATCCACCACTGCCACGCGGTTCAACCCGTGATGATCCAACGCGTGCTTTGCAGCCAGCGCGGCATTCCCAAACAGGCAGAACCCCATGGCCGTCTCGGTCTCGGCATGATGCCCCGGAGGCCGAATAGCGCAAAACGCGTTCGGCGCTTCGCCGGCCAGAACTATATCAACGGCCCGCACGGCGGCACCCGCCGCACGATAGGCTGCATCAACAGATCCCGGAGACATGAACGTATCCCCATCAATCTGTTTGAACCCATCCGGGGGCCTGTGGTCGAGAATATCGCTGATATGGTTCTGCGGATGCACCCTTAGCAGATCATCATCCGCCGCCAACGGCGCCGTCACACGCTGAAGATCCAGCCCCTCAAGCGCATGCAGGATATGCTCCAACCGCGCAACCCGTTCCGGATGTCCCTCAGGTGTCACATGGTTCAAACAATCTGCATGGGTCAATAGGGCGGTTTTCATCAGGATCCCATCTTCATCTGGCTAAAAATACCTTCGCCGAAGGCTTAAGATCGCCGCGCAGCGGCAAAATCAATCCGGTGCCAACATATACCCTGCACCCCGTACGGTCTGCAGATACCGGGGTTGCTTCGGATCTTGCTCAAGCTTCCGACGCAAGCGGGTGATCTGTACGTCCACAGCGCGCTCCTGTGCCTGACCTTTGTCACGCCCCAGATCTTCGACCAGCTTGGCCCGGCTGATCGGTTCGCCGGGTTGAGCCGAGAATATTTTCATCAACTGGCTTTCGGTCGCGGTTAGGCGCACCGGGTCTTCGCCCTGCCACATCTCACCGCGTTCGATATCATAGCGAATGGGCCCAAGATGTAGAATCTTCGCCGCCGTGTCCTGTGCAGGTGTCTCTGGCATCCGACGCAGAATGGCGTTGATCCTCAGCAGCAACTCTTTCGGCTCGAATGGCTTGGCCAGATAGTCATCCGCGCCCGCCTCAAGCCCGGCAATCCGATGCTCGGTCTCGCCCTTGGCCGTCAAAAGCAGGATCGGGGTGGAATGGGTGTCGCGCAGGGATCGGGTCAGGCTAACGCCGTCTTCGCCGGGCATCATCACATCCAGTACAATCAAGTCGAAATCGAGCCCCGACAAAACCCGCCGTGCGTGCGCTGCATCCCGCGCCGCGGTTACAAGAAAACCGCTGCGCATCAGGAATTTCTTGAGCAAATCACGAATACGCTCGTCATCGTCGACGATCAGAAGATGGGCGTCCATTTCGCTCATGAAGTCGTATCCCGCAGTTTCGTATATGCACGACGCATATCAGCATCCATCATCGCTTCAAGCACTTTGCGAAACCCGGCCACCGCTTCGGGGCCCGCATCTTTGTAGGCCGCACGCATCCGGGCGCGCTGGGCGTCAGATAGTTTGGCCTCGAGTGCCTTTCCCTTATCCGTCAAAAATAGGTGGCGTTCGCGTTTGTCCACTGTTCCGACCCGGCTTTCGACCAACCCATCTTCAATCAGGCTGCGCAGGACGCGATTCAGCGATTGCTTCGTGACACCCAATATGGCCAGCAGATTGTTCACCGTCGTTCCCGGCGCTCGGTTGATAAAGTGGATGGCCCGGTGATGCGCCCGGCCATAGGCCAATTCAGTCAGGATGCGATCAGGATCAGCGGTAAAACCTCGATAGGCAAAAAACATGGCCTCGATGCCCTGCCTCAGTTGTTCATCTGTCAGAAACAACAGGCTTTCTCCGCCAAAGACCGGGGCGGGACGGATGTCGGTCATGTTGGGCCTCATTCGCAATATAATCTGACTTTATGTCAGCCTTATTGACATTCCAAGAGCGCACAGGTATCGAATCGCAGTTTTTGCGCAACATTGTGTCCGATACGGACCTAAACGGCGCAACATTCGGAAATATCGACCGGTTCAGGAGGTTTCGCATGGCTGGATATGACGATCGCGACGGTGTCATCTGGATGGATGGCGAATTGGTGCCCTGGCGTGAGGCCAATGTGCACATCCTGTCCCACGCGATGCATTATGCGTCTTCGGTGTTCGAGGGTGAGCGCGCTTACAACGGCAAGATCTTCAAAAGCCGCGAGCATTCCGAACGCCTGATCGCGTCGGCAGAGGCGCTGGATATGCCGATGCCATACTCGGTCGATGAGATCGAGGCCGCCAAGGAAGAAGCGCTCAAAACCAGTGGTCTTCAAGATGCGTATGTACGTGCGCTGGTCTGGCGTGGCTCGGGCGAGGATATGGGTGTGGCGTCCGCCAAGAATCCGGTTCGGATGGCCATCGCTGTTTGGCCTTGGGGTGCCTATTACGGTGACGCTAAGATGCAAGGCGCCAAGTTGGACATCGCCGAGTGGAAACGACCCAGTCCGGAAACCATTCCAGTCCATGCCAAGGCAGCAGGTCTTTACATGATCTGCACCATTTCCAAACACAAAGCTGAGGCCAAAGGCTGCTCGGACGCGTTGTTCATGGATTATAATGGCAATGTCGCCGAGGCGACGGGGGCAAATGTCTTCTTCGTTAAGGATGGCGAAGTGCACACCCCGCTGGCCGATTGCTTCCTCAACGGCATCACTCGTCAGACGGTGATCCAGATGCTGAAAGACAAGGGCATCACTGTTCATGAACGTCGGATCCGTCCCGAGGAGATGGCCGATTTCGAGCAATGCTGGCTGACTGGCACTGCAGCCGAGGTTACACCTGTCGGGCAGATCGGCGATTATACCTTCGAGGTTGGCGATCTGACCCGCGAAATCGCCGAAGATTACGAGAAATTGGTCCGCGCGTAAGTTAACACCGTATTGAACCCCCGCTCAGGCGGGGGTTTTGATTGCAGATCATGCAAATATGCATGCAGATCGTTCGAAGGTATGGACGCTGCCGGGCCAAGCCGTATCGTTGGCTCATGTTAGATCTTCTCAGCGATATCCTTACACGCCTGTCTCTGCGTGGCACATTTTATTTCCGCACATCCTTTACTCCGCCGTTTGGGATACAGGTGCCGGGCTTCGAGAACGTGGCCCGGTTTCACTTTGTGCAACGCGGTGAATTGAAGGTGCACCTGCCAACAACCGGCGAGACCTTGCGGTTGCGGCAGGGTGATCTGATTCTTATTCCCCACGGTGCGCCGCATGCGCTGCTGTGTAATGAAGTCAAACCCTATGATGCCTTGCCCCTTGAGCGGGTGTTAGAGCTGTCAGGCTACAAAGGCGATGGTGTCCTGGTCTATGGCGGTGAGGAAGACGAGCGCGATACGCAACTGATTTGCGGACATTTCTCATTCACCGGGCCAGCCGGGCGAAACGGAACCGGTCATATGCTGATCGACCGGTTGCCACCTTTTATACTGATCGAGAATTACGGTGAAGAAGCGGGTGCCTGGATCGAGGCGACATTGCGCATGATCGGGTCTGAAGTGTCCGGTGCTCGTATCGGCGGTGACCTGATCGCGCTGAAACTGTCCGAAGTGCTGTTTGCGCAAGCGATCCGGGCATACCTTGAACATCAAAGTCCTCATGATGCCGCGCTTGCCGGATTTGCCGATCCGCGCATCTCGCGGGCGCTGACAGCATTTCACCAGTCTCCGGCGCAGGAGTGGAGCGTTGCAATGCTCGCGCGAGAAGCAGCAATGTCACGCACCGCATTTGCGCAGCTTTTCTCACAAAAGATGGGGACTACCCCGATGCAGTACCTGACGGACTGGCGGATGCAGATTGCGTGCCATGGGTTGACCGAAAATCGCTGGAACGTTGCGGATGCCGCAGCAGAAGTGGGATACGCGTCCGAGGCTGCGTTTTCACGCGTGTTCAAGAAGCAGGTCGGACTGTCGCCCGCCGCGTACCGTGCGATGCACTAATCGTACAGATCATTTGAACGATCTGCAATAAATGTAAAACGAACTGAGATGTTGCGTTCAATCGCGCGCCCCTAATCTTTGATCATCACTGATTGAAGAAAGGAAGTTCACATGTCCCTGCGTTTTGTCACCCGCTCTGTCCATGCCTATCTTGACTACCCGGTTGCGATTGCGCTGATGGTTTTGCCTTTTGTACTGGGGCTGGGCCAGTCCAACCCGCTGGCACTCTGGCTGTCCGTTGTGACCGGCTTTGCAGCATTCGTACTGACCGTTCTGACAGACCATCACCTTGGGATTTGGCGGGTTCTGCCATACAAGTTCCACTTGGCTGTTGATCTGCTTGTCGGCGTCACGTTCCTGTTTGCGCCCAGCCTGTTTGGATTTTCTGGGCTTGATGCGTTGTTCTACTGGGTGAACGGGGCCGCAGTCGTTATGGTGATCTCGCTCAGCGCGCCCGAACAGAGCGCTATTGTTTGAAGTGAGTCAGAACCGTAGCGATCAGCTGGGCCATGCGGGCATCCGGATGGCCTTTTTTTGTTTTAGACACTAATAAGGCCAAATTTGCCCAATGGGTCGCCCCTGTTGCATCAGATTTTCAGGCTTGAATTTTCCGACAAAAACCATCAGATATAGCGCAACGCCAGATGACACCATCAAGCAACTGGTTCCGGGGCGATCTGTGGGCTCAGCAAAAGCAGATGTGAAAGCCCGCCATCGCCCCGGGAACGACCAAAGGAGCCCGCGATTGCGTGATCGATTTGAAGAACTGATGGCCGATCCCTGCTGTGCATCGTGTGATTGCGACGCGCTAACCTCAGAAGTCGCGGCCTATCTCGATCACAAGACCTGCAACGCCGAGCGCTGCCGGGCGCTCGAAGAACGCTCAGCCGCAACGATGTACGCAGTCAGGCGCGATTCGATGCGCGCGCTGAATGAGGGTGGTGCGCGGGCCTAGAAATCCACACCACGTTGGGCTTTGATGCCGGCTTGGAACGGGTGTTTTTCTTCGGTCATCTCGGTTACCAGATCCGCATAGTCCCTGAGGGCTTGCGGGGCATCCCGGCCAGTCAGGAACACACTGGTTTTGTCTGATCGGGTCTGAAGCCCTTCAATAACAGTGTCTACTGAAAGGTATTCGTAGCGCAGGGCGATATTGATCTCGTCGAGGACAACCAGATCGTAGTCGCCGCTTTTCATCAGATCACAGGCCTTGTTGAAGGCCGAAGTCGCTGCCGCGATGTCGCGCTCGCGGTCCTGCGTATCCCAGGTAAACCCTTCGCCCATCGTGTGCCAGGTGACCAGATCGCGTCCCTCAAAGAACCTGCGCTCACCGGTTTTCCACTTGCCCTTGATGAACTGAACCACAGCCACTTTCTGGCCCCAGCCCAATGCCCGGATCACCACGCCAAATGCAGCCGAGGATTTTCCCTTGCCCTTACCTGTATTGATCAGCACCAGTCCCCGGCCGGGATCGACCGCTTCCGAGACTTTCTTGCGGTGCTTGGCTTGCACCTCTTGCATCTTTTCTTTGTGGTTCTGTGCGTCGCTCATCGGTAAACCTCATAGGTATATCGCGACCCAACCTAGGGAAAGATTGCGAAAGGTAAAGTCAGGCTTTGGGATCCGTTGCTGATCGCGCTTTAGTCCGATCAAGGCCAAGTTGTCGTTCACGCAGGATCACCACGACGTTGCCTGCAATCACCAACGCCGCGCCGCCCAGCATCACCAGGGTTGGCAACTCATCGAACCAGAAATAACCAATGACAATGGCGAACAGCATTGTGGTGTAGTCATAAGGTGCCAGCATTGACGCTTGTCCAAACTTGTAGGACGAGGTCACCAGAATCTGCGCCACTCCGCCGATCAGGCCGATTGTCACCAGCAATGCGGCTTGCTCCCATGTCGGGATAACCCAGCCCCAAAACACTGTGAGACCCGAAAGCAAGGTCGCTGTGAGAGAGAAATAGAACACGATTGCGGCGGGATGATCCACCTGTACCAGTTGGCGAATATGTATCTGCACAAAGGCACGGGCAACGGTTGCAGCCAGCACGCAAAGCGCACCTATTGTTGCGGCGGTTTCGGCAGTGCCTGAACCCAGCCGGGGCCAGATCATGATCAGAACGCCGACGAGGCCAAGCGCGACGGCCCCGATACGAATCATTCGTATCCGCTCGCCCAACATGATTGCAGCCAGAATCAGCGTGAAGATCGGGGTTGCATATCCGATGGCGGTTACCTCGGGCAGCGGCAACAGGCTAAGACCAGTAAAGGTCAGTCCCATGGCCGAGGTTCCCAGAACCCCGCGCCAGAAATGGCCCATCGGCTTCTTGACGACAAAGCCGTGCACCAGCTCTCCTCGCCAGACCAGCCAGGCGATGATAACCGGAATCGCGAAAAGCGAGCGGAAAAACACCATCTCTCCCGGCGGGAAATCATCTGACAAAGCCTTGACCAATGCAGACATCGTCGTGAACAGCACGAGCGCACTAAGCTTAAGCGCCACGGCCAATGCCGGACGATGCGATGTTAAGGATTTCGCCATGGTCGCGAACCTGCGCCTTTGAGGCGGAAAGATCAACTGGCCAAAGTTGACGTATCAGAGATTGGACCAGTCTAGTGGAAGCTGAGCTCCGATTTCCTCTGACAGGTCCTTTAGAAACCTCATCATCCGCGCGGCTCGGTCCTGCGCGATGGCCCTGCCTTTTTCGGTCAGCATATCATTGGGTAAGCGCAGCAGTTTTATTTGCCAGTGATCGATTGAAAAAATCAGGTCATTCGGCAAACGGTTTTCGGCAAACGGATCTGACGGGTCATAAAGGGTGCGTCCCAAGGCGCCCGATACTGAAAAGTTGCGGGCGATACCGATAGCACCCAACGCATCCAGACGATCGGCATCCCGTAATATTCGCGCTTCGGGTGTTTCGGGCGGGATGTTAGCCGAAAAGCTATGGGCGGCAATCGCGTGCTGCACGGCTCCAATTTCAGTGGTGGAATAGCCGAATTCTTCAAGAATAGGCTCTGATTCAGCGGCGGATCGCATCGAGGCCAGATGCCGATCCGGATCATCTTTTGACAGGTTGATCAGATCATGCAGATAACACGCCGCCAGCAAGACACGCGGGTTGGCTTCATCATCCGCAATCGCCTGCGCATTAACCCAAACCCGATCCAGGTGCGCCAGATCATGCGCCGGATCCGTCTGCATCCGTTGCCTGACGACCGCGCGCAGCGAAGCGCGCAGATCAGCCAATCTGTCCACGGTTCTCGCCGATTTGACCACGGTGCAGGAGCAGGTGATCAAGGATCACGCAAGCCATCATTGCCTCACCTACCGGAACGGCGCGGATGCCGACGCAGGGGTCGTGGCGGCCTTTGGTAATGATCTCGGTCTCTTCGCCGGATTTGGTGATGGTCTTGCGGGTGGTCAGAATGGACGAGGTCGGCTTGACCGCAAAGCGCACCACAACATCCTGGCCGGTCGAAATGCCGCCGAGAATACCGCCTGCGTGGTTCGAGCTGTATTGAGGGCCGTCCTGTCCCATGAATATCTCGTCAGCATTGGCCTCGCCGGTCAGTTCGGCGGCGCCCATGCCTTCACCGATTTCGACCCCTTTAACGGCGTTTATCGACATCATGGCTGCAGCCAGATCAGTGTCTAACTTGGCATAAACCGGCGCGCCGAGCCCCGCCGGAACGCCGCGCGCGACCACTTCGACCACTGCGCCGACCGAGTTGCCGGATTTGCGCAGGTCGTCCAGATAGGCCGCCCAATCCTCGGCAGCCTTGGCATCGGGGGTCCAGAACGGATTCTGTTTGATCTGAGACCAGTCGAAATTGGCACGGTCGATCTTGTGCGGACCGATCTGGGTCATATAACCGGTGATTTGAACATTCGGAGCGATCTGTTGGATAGCCTCACGCGCGAGTCCTCCGGCCGCCACACGTGATGCCGTTTCCCTCGCCGAACTGCGCCCGCCGCCGCGATAGTCACGGATCCCGTACTTCTGCCAATATGTGATGTCGGCGTGTCCCGGACGAAACTTGTCCATGATGTCGCCGTAGTCTTTCGAGCGCTGATCGGTGTTCTCGATCATCAACTGCACCGGTGTGCCCGTGGTCTGGCCTTCGAACACACCGGACAGGATTTTAACCTGATCGGGTTCGCGCCGCTGTGTGGTGAATTTATTCTGACCTGGTTTGCGCTTGTCCAGCCAATGCTGGATCATGCCCTCATCGATTGTGACGCCCGGAGGGCAGCCATCGATGGTCGCACCCAAAGCGGGTCCGTGGCTTTCACCCCAGGTGGTAACGCGGAAGAGGTGGCCAAAACTGTTCATCGACATGGGGCATGCTCCTTTGAGCGATGTGATTAGCGGGGAGTGCCTTGGTCCTCAAGCGGATTTGCATTTGCAGAGAAGCAAGCGCCGCCCTGTGGGCGGCGCGATTGGAATAAATCAGGCGGCTTGAGCCACCGCGGCGCGGGTTGCGTTGATCTTAAGCGCTGCAAGTGCCGCCTCGCGCCCTTTCTCGATGAAATGCGCGCGATAGATGGCGTTGTGGTGATCCGTTTCCTGATACTGATGCGGTGTCAGCGAGACCGACAGGACCGGAACGCCTGAATCGAGCCCGGCCCGCATCAAGCCATCGACAACCGCTTGTGCGACGAAGTCATGCCGGTAGATGCCGCCATCTACTACAAAGGCAGCGCAGGCTACGGCGGCGTAGCGCCCCGTTTGCGCCAGGTCACGGGCCAGCAGGGGCATCTCGAAAGCGCCCGGAACGTCGAAGACATCAACCTGATCGGCCGGAATTAGTTCGAGAAACCCATCCAGCGCGCGATCCACGATATCTGAATGCCAGTTGGCTTTGACAAAAGCATAGCGGGTGTGTGTCATCATGATCTCCTTTCGTAACAGACACGTCACCCAAGGCGATCACGAGCAGGCACACCGCATTACCGGCGTGCTGCACGTTCTCTTTCATCCGGACTGTAACCGTCGGCTCTGGCTTCTCACCAGATCTGCTGACACCCCGGAGACCGGGGCCGCTCGCGGGCTTACGGGTCATGCCCGCATACCGCCGGTGGGGAATTTCGCCCCGCCCTGAGAACGAGTGGGACCTTGCCAAGGAGATATCGCTTCTGCAAGAGAAATTGGCAGGAGGACGAATATGCATCCCAATCCCACCTTTCGCGCCGAAACGCGCGAGCGTCACATCGAGTTTGCGCGTGACCGCGCCTTTGGTGTTCTGGCGGTGTCGACATCGGATGCACCGTTGTTAAGCCACGTTCCCTTTCTTCTGAACGAGGATGCTTCATCGGCTGACCTGCATCTGGTCCGGTCAAATCCGATTGTTAGGGCGCTGAAAAAGCCGCAACCTGCGAAGATCGCTGTGTTGGGGCCGGATGGGTATATCTCGCCTGACTGGTACGAAGTCGATGATCAGGTGCCGACCTGGAACTATGTAGCGGTGCATCTAACTGGTGTGCTTGAGATGCGGCCAACGGACGACCTGCGAAATCTGCTCGACCGGCAGGCGGCAGACTTTGAAAATCGCCTGCTGCCAAAGCCGCCATGGTTGGCGTCCAAGATGACACCAGACGCGCTGGATAGAATGATGCGCATGATCGTTCCCTGCCGACTCATGATCTCGGATATCGACGGCACTTGGAAGCTGAATCAGAATAAGCCCGATGAGGCGCGACATCGCGCGGCTGATCACGTGCACTCAGCAGGACTTGGCAGCGAGGTGGCGCGCTTGGCCTCGTTGATGCGCAAGGCCTGAGGCACGCGTTCTCGCCTTCCATTCATTGAGCGCTGAATGTGGCGAGATAAGCAGCGATGTCATCTGCGCCTTTTTTCAGCTTGACGCTCATGTTCGGGCGGGCGGTGTCATCATCCAGATATTCCTTGATGAACCCGATCGGATCCCGAGAATAGGCGGCGATGTTTTCTTCAGTCCACACAAGCCCTTCTTGCCCGGCGCGGATCATGTCGTCGGTGAACATCCCGATGGGCAAACGTTCACTTCCATAAAGATAATCGTTCTCAGTTCCGGCGGTGCGGCCAACTACGCCAAAGAGATTCGGCCCGGTGATGCCGCCTTTGACCAGAACCTCGCCATTTTTGATGATCGCATGGCACGAAGAGCATCTGTTATAGAGCTGTTCGCCTTTCGCCGGATCGCCGGCTGCGATCGCCTGTACTGAAGTCAGAAGCGAAACAAAAACTACGGTTGCTGCTATCTTGAGCATTGAACATCTCCGGCTGGGAATATTGCGCCTGTGGCCTTTCACGCATTCCCGTTTAGAGTGCAATCGAATTCTGGTAGATAATCACGTGTTTGAAATATCTATTTTATATTAATAATTTAAGAGAAATCGTATCGCGCTAAAATAGAAGTAATACAGTGTTCCTAAGGTAGAGCTGCGCGTGAAATCGGCGGCGTTCGCATAGGGTGAGGAGATTTCAATTTGGGGATCTACCAGCGCGGGTCGATGCCGAATCATGTCCCGCCTGCCTGGCGCCAATTCGCCGCTCTGAGGGTTAAAATCTGCATTTGAGATTGAAATTTTGCCCTTTCACCGTGACATGAATGCTTAGATGCGGCGTATTGCGCGTTTAAGAGCGCTGGACGAACTCTATTCTCCCCGATAGATACCCCGTTTAAGACGCCGCACTTGTGCGGTGCGCGAGCTTTATGCCCGTTCGCGGGCGCCAGATAATCGGAGATAACCTCGTGTCCCAAGCTGAAGACCACGAAGGCACCCGCAGAGATTTCCTCTACTACGTCGCTGGCGGCGCAGGTGTCGTTGCCACCGGGGCTGCCGTTTGGCCCCTGGTAAATCAAATGAACCCATCGGCAGACGTTCAGGCGCTGTCCTCGATCCGTGTGGATGTAAGCGGGGTAGAGCCGGGTACGCAGCTGACTGCAAAGTGGTTGGGTAAGCCTGTTTTCATCCGTCACCGCACAGGTGCCGAGATTCAGGAAGCTCAGGAGCAGGACGCTGAAGGTGTCGACGCGCTGCCTGACCCGCTGGCTCGCAACTTCAATTTGAACGCCGACGCACCAGCGACCGACGCCAATCGCGTCATGCCTTCGCCCGAAGGCGAAGGAGAAGGGGCGTGGATCGTTCAGATGGGTGTTTGTACACACTTGGGTTGTGTGCCGCTTGGCGATGCTGGCGATTTTGGCGGTTGGTTCTGCCCCTGCCACGGCTCGCACTACGATCTTGCCGGTCGTATCCGCAAAGGCCCCGCGCCTGAAAACCTGCCCATTCCGCCCGTTGAATGGGTGGACGCCACTACCATCAAGCTCGGCTAAGGGAGACCTAACTTATGTCCGGAATTCCCCACGATCATTACGAGCCGAAGACAAATGGCGAGAAGTGGCTGAACAGCCGTCTGCCCATCGTCGGCCTGCTTTATGACACCCTGATGATCCCAACCCCCAAGAACCTGAACTGGTGGTGGATCTGGGGCATCGTCCTGGCGTTCTGCCTGGCGTTGCAGATCGTCACCGGTATCGTTCTGGTGATGCACTACACCCCGCATGTTGATCTGGCCTTTGCCAGCATCGAACACATCATGCGCAACGTGAACGGCGGCTATATGCTGCGCTATCTGCACATGAACGGCGCATCGCTGTTCTTTGTAGCAGTCTACATCCACATCTTCCGCGGCCTGTTCTACGGCTCATACAAAGCCCCGCGTGAGATTACGTGGATCATCGGGATGCTCATTTACCTGATGATGATGGGCACTGCGTTCATGGGCTACGTTCTGCCCTGGGGGCAGATGTCCTTCTGGGGTGCGACCGTGATCACCGGCCTGTTTGGTGCGATCCCGTTTGTTGGTGATGCGATCCAGACCTGGTTGCTGGGCGGACCTGCGGTGGACAACGCCACTCTGAACCGCTTTTTCTCGCTGCACTACCTTCTGCCGTTTGTTATCGCGGCGCTTGTGATCGTGCATATCTGGGCCTTCCACACCACAGGCAACAACAACCCGACAGGTGTTGAGGTTCGTCGTGGCTCGAAAGCCGAGGCAGAGAAAGACACGCTGCCGTTCTGGCCCTATTTCGTGATCAAGGACCTGTTCGCGCTGGCGGTCATTCTGGTCGTGTTCTGGGCCATCGTGGGCTACATGCCGAACTACTTGGGTCACCCGGATAACTACATCGAAGCCAACCCGCTGGTTACTCCTGCGCACATCGTCCCTGAATGGTACTTCCTGCCATTCTACGCGATCCTGCGTGCGTTCACTGGCGAAGTCTGGGTCGTTCAGTTCGCCAGCTTCATCACCGGCGGCATCATCGACGCCAAGTTCTTTGGTGTGATTGCGATGTTTGGTGCGATCCTGGCCATGGCCCTAGCCCCTTGGCTGGACACCTCGACCGTGCGTTCGGGCAAGTATCGTCCGATGTTCAAATGGTGGTTCTACCTTTTGATCATCGACTTCTTTGCTTTGATGTGGCTGGGTGCGATGCCCGCGGAAGAGCCCTATGCGACCTTCTCGCTGATCGCTTCGGCTTACTGGTTCGCCTATTTCTTCGTGATCCTGCCGATCCTGGGTGTCATCGAAAAACCCGAGGCGCAGCCGGAAACCATCGAAGAAGACTTCAACGCGCATTATGGCAAGGCAAACGCCGACGCCACGCCGGCCGAGTAAGAAGAGGGACCGGAAACATGTTCAAGAAACTTGCAATCGGTGCCGCGTTCGCTTTGGCCCTTGCGCCCGCCTCGACTTTTGCGGCAGGTGGCGGTGAGCAGCACATCGAAGATTTCGACTTCTCGTTCGAGGGACCGTTTGGAACCTGGGATCAGAACCAGCTTCAGCGCGGCCTACAGATCTATACCGAGGTCTGCGCAGCCTGCCATGGTCTGCAATATGTACCTCTTCGGACCCTTGAAGATTTGGGGTATTCGGAAGAGCAAGTCATCACCTACGCGGCCGACAACTTCGAGGTGTTCGATCCCGAGCTGGACGATTTCCGCCCGGCAATCCCGACCGACCACTTCCCGGCCAACAACGGTGTCGGCGCGCCTGACCTAAGCCTGATGGCGAAGGCCCGTGCCGGTTTCCATGGTCCTTACGGTCTGGGCATCAACCAGCTGGTCAAAGGCATGGGGGGCGCGGAATATATTGCCTCGCTTCTGGATGGTTATACCGGTGAAGAAAAGGAAGAAGCCGGTACTGTTCTCTATGAGAACAAGGCCTTCCCCGGTGGTTGGATTTCCATGGCTCCGCCGCTGGCAGAAGATCAGGTTGAATTTGCCGACGGACATCCTGCAACCGTTGAGGCAATGTCCGAAGACATAGCAGCCTTCTTGATGTGGAGCGCCGAGCCGAAAATGATGGAGCGCAAAAATGCCGGTTTCGTCGGTGTTCTGTTCCTGACAGTTCTGTCTGTTCTGCTGTACCTTGTGAACAAGCGCCTGTGGGCACCGATAAAGGGCAAACGTCTGGACTAAGGTCGACGTATAACTAAAAACTAAACCCCCGCGCCATCACGGTGACGGGGGTTTTTTTGTTGCGATGGTGTGGAAGGGGCCAGCCCCTTCTTGGCCTGCGGCCAATTCATCCCCGAGGTATTTTTGGCCAGATGAAGGGCGGATCAGGCTTGCAGTTGCAGGCCGCTATGCCCGGTGATCTTGCGGGTTACAATCTGGCCTACCGGCTGTGGAGCGTCGAAGGTGACTTCGGTGAATTGTTCGGTTCGGCCCATATGCGGGTTTTCCATCAGGATATGATGGGTTTTGCCGATCTGTGCGGTCAGGTGATTTTGGATCTGAACATCACCGGCAGCGCGCAGGCGGGCGGCACGTTCCTTGATGATGGTGCCGTTCACCTGCTGCGGGATACGGGCCGCCGGAGTACCTGTGCGCTTGGAATAAGGGAAGACATGCAGCCAGGTCAGATTGCAGTCGGCGACGAGTTTGAGCGAGTTCTCAAAATGGGCGTCTGACTCGGTGGGGAAGCCTGCGATGATGTCGGCGCCGAAGGTCATGTCGGGGCGCAGTTTGCGGGCCTCTTCCGTGAAACGAATGGCGTCGTCGCGCAGGTGGCGGCGTTTCATCCGTTTCAGGATCAGGTCGTCGCCGTGTTGCAGGGACAGGTGCAGATGCGGCATCAGGCGCGGCTCGGACGCGATGGCCTGCATCAGGTTCTCATCCACCTCGATTGAATCGATCGAGCTGATCCGCAGGCGCAGCAGGTCTGGCACCAGCTTCAGGATGCGCATCACCAGATCGCCCAGTTTCGGCTGAGCGGGCAGATCCGCGCCCCATGAGGTCAGATCGACCCCGGTCAGAACAACTTCGTTGTAGCCCCTATCGACCAATCGTTTGATCTGATCCACCACAATGCCCGCAGGGACGCTGCGAGAATTGCCCCGGCCGTAAGGGATAATACAGAAGGTGCAGCGATGATCGCAGCCATTCTGAACCTGTACATAGGCGCGTGAGCGGGTTCCGAAGCCATCAATCAGATGCCCGGCGGTTTCCGTGACAGACATGATGTCGTCAACCTGAATCGCCTCGGTCTGACCGATGAAATCGGCGGCCATGCCTTTCCAGGTATCCGGTTGCATCTTTTCGGTGTTGCCGATGACTGCGTCTACTTCGTCCATGGCAGCAAAGGTCTGCGGCTCGGTTTGCGCAGCGCACCCGGTAACGATCAGACGTGCCGAGGGGTTTTCGCGGCGCAGCTTGCGAATCTCCTGCCGCGCCTTGCGGACGGCCTCGGCGGTCACCGCGCAGGTGTTGACGATCACAGCATCCGTTAGGCCAGCCTGCTGCGACAGTTCTTTCATCGCTTCGGTCTCATAGGCGTTTAGGCGGCAGCCCAGAGTGCTGAACTTAGGCGGGTTCATTCCAGTGACCTCAGGTATTCAGGCGTCAGCGTGCCCGAAAACACATGGGCTGTGGGTCCCGTCATCCAGACCCCATCCTCGCGCCAGTCGATCCAGATTGTGCCGCCATCCAGGTCAACTTGTACTTTGCGCCCAGTGAGACCTCTGCGTGCTGCAGCGACGGCCGTGGCACAAGACGATGACCCCGAGGCCAGAGTGATCCCCACTCCTCGCTCCCACACCCGCATGCGGATGTGGTCGGGTGTGACTATCTGTGCGACCTGAACATTGGTGCGTTCGGGATAGAGTGGATGGTATTCGTAACGCGCGCCGAACTCTTCCATCGGAATGGCCTCGGCGTTGTCGACAAAGAAAGTGCAGTGCGGGTTGCCCATGCCGGTCGCTGTTGGACCACCTTCTATCGGCAGTTCCAGCGTGTCCATCTCTTCCGCCAGGGGAATCTCGTTCCAAAGAAGTTGGGGGTGCCCCATATTCACCGACGTCAGTCCATCGCCAGCGTCGCGGGCCTGCAGTGTGCCGCGTTCAGTTGTGAGCGTGAGTTCGGATTTGCCTGTTTCGTTCATCAAAAACCGGGCGATACAGCGCGTGGCGTTGCCGCACGCAGCCGAAGTCGACCCGTCGGCATTGTAGAACACCAGATGCGCATCCGCTTCACCGCGTTCGATAACCGCCAACTGATCGAATCCCACGCCGAACTGCCGGTGCCCGATTCCCCTGGCAAGGGCCGGGGTGACCGGCACGGCATGCGCGCGCGCATCGACAACGACAAAGTCGTTGCCCAACCCGTGCATCTTCATAAAGGCCAAACCGGTGTCGAGTATCTGTTGCATGGCGGGCGTATAACGCCGGTCCGGACATGAATCCACCCTGTCGCGTAGATTCCTGAAAAAAGGGGTTGACCCCCCAGTTCCACCTGCCTAATTAGGCCGCCTATCGGGGCGCCGAACTCATACGAATGACGGCGAACTGAAGTACGAAATAAGGTCTTGAACCCGGTCGGGTATTTACCTTACAGAGTGCTGCGGATCGAAGAGATCCTAAAAAGAGTGGGCCGTTAGCTCAGTTGGTAGAGCAACTGACTTTTAATCAGTGGGTCGCAGGTTCGAATCCTGCACGGCTCACCACTTTTTTCAATTAAAGCAAATACTTAACCACTTCAGCACGTTCCCGAAAAGTATAGTAAGTACATACTGTTCCGAAAAACGTGCTGAGTGATTTCGTTGGGTCAGTCTGCGTTTAGGTACACCCGTGCTTTTGCCGCAACTGGCCGGTTGGCAAACTTTGCGTATTTCTGAGTTTGCTGGACGGTTGCGTGACCTAGAAGGTGTGAAACTTCCTCCAACCTCATACCTTTGTTCAACATGCGAGTGGCATATGTGTCGCGGCAGGAATGGATTGTAGCCTTGCCTTTCTCATTTAGTACCCTGTGAGTAGACGGGCACATAACCCGAATTGCCTCTCTAAGGTTTTTCACGGCCCGATCCATTGAGGTGAAAGGTCTCTCCTGCTCTTGAATACGCGAGAGCATTTCGGCAACGCGGTCACTAATGGGAACGAAAACCGACTTACCAGTTTTGAAGTTGTAGTTGTCGATCTCCTTCTCATTGAGATCAATGTCGGGCCACTCTACGGCTAGAGCTTCCCCGAGGCGAACTCCGGTGTCGATAAGGTAGATGAACAGATCATGTGCCTTTTGCCACGCTCCCTCCCCGAACTCAGCTTCTTTCTCGAGGCAGTATGCAATGACTGCACGCTCTTCCGAGATCGATAGAGACCGGCACTTTGCAAAACCTTTGAGCATGCGGAAGTCTAGATCAGGGTTAGTGCGAAAGCGTTTACGGCAGTAGTTGTTCACCCTCTTCAGAAACCTTAGCTCCAAATTAATGGTATTCGGTCTCATTCCTTCTTCCTGACGGGCCATTCGATGGTCGTCTAGGTCATCGTCAGTAAGAGATGAAAGGTGGCGCTCAGGCCCCAATGCCCAGCGCCCCTGAAAGGCTGTTGTAAGCCCGAGAAGCTTGTTGGTGGCATACTGGTAACTTTCCTTTGTACGGCCTTCCACGCTCCCAACCGTGAGCGTGCACGCATCCTTCAGCGTGATTTCTGGCTTTTCGCCGTGTTGAGCGATGTCCATGATTTTGTTGTATTCGGCCATCATCACTCGATTGGCACTTTGTTTGTCTTTCCGTTTAGTACTCCCTCGATACTCCTTGCCATTTACGTTGAAGCGGTAGTGGTAATAGGGTGAGCGATCACGTTTGTAGAGGTTCATGTGCTATTCCTTTAGCCACACGAAGACCAAGCGATCCCGTCATTTGGGCACGCCAATAGGCCCCACGTACGCAATGCGCGTAGGGTTGTGATCTTCGTGTGCGTGAAGTTAAGGGTTTATTTCTGCTTACTCAGCAGTTCTGTCAGTTGACCCTTGTGAAGGGCCTCTAGAAAGTCAGCCGTGTCTCTTCGGCTTAGTTTGCCGAATAGTGAACGGTTGATGTCGGGGTGGTATTCCTGGAGACAGCGAAGCAGCCAGACATACCGGTCAATCCTAAGGGTGTCAGCAATTGGGACCCAGAGCGAAGCTGGTATAGCCATGTAGCCGAGCTCCATTTGACTGATCATTGTATGGTGTTCGATATTGAGCGCATCGGCCAAAGCCTTCTGGGTGAATCCTTCCCTTAATCGTGCATCTTTCAATGCAGTTCCAAGAGTGTCTTGGTTGCGTTGTTTTCGGCGTCTCGAAAGCATTGCGAGTCCTCACTTCGTGAGCAGTGATCTGTATCTATTTTGGAACGTTCGTTTAAGATCGACATATGTCTAACAGAAGATTGCGCTTCCTCAGCCAATCGTTGAATTTGCTCCTTATATCTTCTTTTGATTACTGTCGCATTGTACGATCCAAAGTCTGACAAGGCTTTGATGCCCAAGACTTCTCTGATGTCATTTCCTTCTGACCCTGGAACGTGCAGTGCTTTGTACAGCCAAAGGTTGTTACATCTTAGAGCAACGTCCATTTCTTGTGTTTCTGGGATGTCCTTAGCCAAACGAGCACCATATTCCTTGCTACTGATGATCGTCATTCTAAGCTGGTGTTGGTATTGACCAATCTTCATGCGCCGGTCGAAGTAGTAGAAATAGTCGTTATCCGACTTTGCCTTCAGTTCCCTAGCGGCGATTTGAGCGTCCGTTTTTAGGCGCTCCAGATTGAGATTGGCGTCGTGATTTGCCATGTGTTTCTTCCTATTTTGATTGGAGGGGTAGTTCGAAGCGAAAAGCTCGGTTGTTTGCGTCGCCAAAATTCCGGCATGCATTCCGTTCACGCTAAAGTTCAATTTTTAGCGTCGTAACTTTGGGTAGTGGTTTGGGTTTGAATAAGGGATGAAGCGCCACTCTAGAGTCGATGAGTGGCGTCGCGCTCGAAAAGCACTAGGCGCTGAAGAGAGTGCTCAATTTCAGCTATGACCTTCCACAGCCACTGACTGATGAGCCTCATTAACGATCCGATAGACCGATCTCTGAGAGATGCTTAAGCACTGGGCGATCTCGTGCTTCTTGTAGCCTTGCCCTAGTAGCTGAAGCACCTCAGAAGCCTTCATACGTGCGGTCGGTTTTCTGCCTTTGTATTTTCCCTCAGCTTTGGCCTTGGCTATTCCCTCTCGCTGCCGTTCCAGCATCATCTCCCTTTCAAACTGAGAGATAGACCCTAGGACGTTAAGCATGAGTTTCCCTGTAGCTGTGGAGGTATCAAGGGACATGTCGAGTACTCTTAGATCGACGCCTCTTTGAGTTAAGTCGTCCACGATCTCGCCTAAATGCACGACTGAACGAGCAAGGCGGTCAAGCTTGGTGACAATGAGGACATCTCCTTCCCTGCAGTAGCTGAGAGCTTCACCAAGCGCCTCTCTACGGGCAACAGAGGAGACTTGTTCGGAGTAGATTTTCTCGCATCCAACTTCCGAGAGTATCTTCTGTTGGGCTTCCAGTCCTGCTTGCTGTTCTAGTGTAGATGTTCTTGCGTATCCGATGATCATGGTGGTGATCTCCTTTTGGTTCCTAGACGTTGAGGCAATTGCTTGCCAAAAGCCGAAATCGACTTCATTGCCACCATTTCCGCCACCCTCAGAAGATGGACACAGAACCTTGGCCTATTGGCAGCATTTTGGCAGGAAGCGAAGGGGTGGGGGGTTTGGGTAACCGACTTCAAAAAGGAGAGGGTTTATTGTTCTCATTATTACCTCTGAAAAACGGTCCCTCAGTGGCTTTGAAAGCTGTTGTCTCTGAACCCTCTGAGGAAAGCCCGGAATCCCAAAAATCCGTTACATAAGACGCACTATCTCTTGGAGTTCTAAAGGCACCCATCGACCCTCTCGGTGGGTTTTGCCTAATGTCCTCATTACGTGGCTTAGGTCAGCGCCTAAGAGGTTGATCCAAGCAACTGCTTCTCTAAAGTTACCCTCGGCATACTCTAAGTGATCCTGAAGAAATCATTTCGATGTTGCCTCCGCTGAAGAATTATCTTCGATGTGACCGCTTGCGTCTATATAAGGGTGTCGACGCTTTTGCCTTGATGATTGGAAGCCTCGTCCTTGGTTATCACTGGAGCCATCCTCAAAAACCTCACCGGTAGCAGGATCAGGAACGAGCCCCTTAACGACACGGTCAACTGACGACCGCCAAGGAGAGCTGAGGGTATAGCGATTGGCCGCTTGAGCAATTGTACAGTAGGCCCTTGGTCGCTTTCGGTAGAACAACCAATGTTCTTCTGGATTGGGACGTAGCAGCTTTGGAGTAGTGAGAATATCTCTGATGATCGGAGACCCACCATTCCTAGCTAGCTGGATTATGCTTTCAATGTATCCTAACCGCTCTCCGGGTGGCAGTGTGTACAACCTTTCTGACATCCTCAGAGCGAGTTCAAATTTCTCTTCCTGTTGTCTCGCTTTATCGTAGCTGGATTTGGCGTTTGACGGTGTCTGGCGTCGTTCTCTGCGTTTGCTCTCAGCCTTTCGACAGCGGGCAGAACAATATTTCTTGTTCTTTCGGTATTTGAATGGAAACCCACAAGAAAGGCAAAAGGAGTGCGACGGCAAAGGGCTTTCGCCCTCCACCGGAGGTTCAATACGTTTGTTCATTTACTAGAAATTCTTTTGATGTTTGAAGTTGCTTCCGCTTCCGCGACAGTCCGTTTAATGACCGCTGCTGGAAGCTGTTCTCAACTTACCGAAATTTGCTTCCGCTTCCGTAAGGGTACAGTTGGAGACCTCTTAAGCGCTGGGCGTGAACCGGCTTGGCTTCCTTAAGGGGGCGATTGAATGCCGCCTACCTTGGACCAGTCAAATCGGGCCAACCAATCTACAAGTTCTACCCATTACTTGCGTTGGATTAGTCCATTGGAACTCTTGCAAGAATTCGCCACTTTAGTCCTTACTCGCTGAACGAAGGATTCTAAAGCAGTGTCAAGCATATATTGTTGTTTATTTTGCAGTTTTGGCTAGATATCGTTGTCATAGACAAAAGGCAAACCAATGCAATCTACAGGCCAAAATTTTCGTTTCATTGACTTGTTCGCAGGTATCGGAGGTCTCCGCCTCGGCTTTGAAGGCATAGGAGGAACGTGCGTGTTCACGAGTGAGTGGAACAGTTTTTCCAAACTTACATATCTGGAAAATTTTGGCGACAACCACCCATTTGAAGGCGACATAACGAAGATTGACGCGTCGTTAGTTCCGGAACATGACGTGTTACTCGCTGGTTTTCCATGCCAACCATTTTCCATAGCCGGTGTTAGCAAAAAGAACTCGCTTGGTCGGCTCCACGGCTTTCTGGATGAGACACAAGGAACGCTATTCTTTGACGTTGTGAGAATTCTAAAACAGCATCGGCCAAGAGCGTTTCTCTTAGAGAATGTTAAAAACCTTTTATCGCATGACAAGGGAAACACTATGCGAGTGATCTTACATTCGCTAGACGAGTTGGGGTACCAAGTAGACCACAAAGTCATTGATGCGCAAAATTGGCTACCTCAGCATCGCCAAAGAATCTTCATTGCAGGCTTCAGACGTGATGTTCCAGTAGATTTTTCACTCGACGATGTAAAAATCCCAGATCTGCCACGTCCGAAATTATCAAGCATACTCCATCCAGAAGATGGTTCAGAGAGTCCAGAAAATCCTTATACAGAAGGCAGAAAAGCGAAGGTCGCAAAAAAATATACCCTCTCTGACAAGCTGTGGAACTATTTGCAAGGGTATGCGGCCAAGCATAAAGCTGCTGGAAATGGCTTTGGTTTTGGTCTCTGTACTCCTGAAAGTGTTTCGCGAACCCTAAGCGCAAGGTATTATAAAGATGGTTCGGAAATATTAGTCGCACAAAATCGACGGAACCCAAGGCGACTTACTCCGAGAGAATGTGCGAGGCTAATGGGATTTGAGAGACCGGGTTCAAATGAGCCTTGGAAGATTCCAGTTTCCGACACACAAGCATACAAGCAATTCGGCAATGCCGTTGCGGTGCCAGTTGCTTTGGCAGTTGCAGAAGCAATGTCGCCTTGGCTTGATAACACTGTTTCTTTGCGTTCTACGAGGGATAGGGTTGCATAGCTCAAAAACTCCGATGTCGCGATCAGAAATGATGCGACGAATTGGGCCAGAGAATACCAAACCTGAGCTATTAGTGCGGAGAGCTTTGCACAGAGCAGGCTTCAGGTTTCGACTTCATCAAAAGGATCTCCCTGGAAAACCTGACCTGGTGCTGAAAAAATTTCGGTCAGTTGTATTCGTTCATGGGTGCTTTTGGCATGCCCACAGCGGATGTCGGTACTTTAAGCTACCCAAAACCCGTGTGGAGTTTTGGGAAGACAAACTGAAGTCCAACGTTGCTAGAGATAACGCGACACGTGACCGTTTGGTTGAAACTGGGTGGAGAGTATTAACGGTTTGGGAATGTGCTACACGGAGTCTCACTAGTGATCATTTAGCGACCCAGATAGCCACTTGGCTCAGCTCCACCGATGAGATTGGCGAGATAGCTGAACCCACTTCTTCAAGTTAGTGGACCCGACGCCAGCTTGATAGCTTTATCCTCATTGCTCCAGTCTTCGCGTCTGTAGTTTCGTTGATCTGAGGAATGACCTTGATCCAGTAGTATTCCTCTTCGGAGTCTTGACTAATTTCAAATTCATCGCCTTCTTTTGCTCCCACGTCTTTGAACCATTTGGTCATGTGTGTCAGGCGGTATTCATTACGTGTTCCCTTTTCGTCGTGTAAGCGGTTGTTGTAGTAAATGTATCTGAACTTGAGTTCGTGTCCTGACTCGTCACGACATACCAACCAAGCGTCAGGGTTTTTTATCTTTGGAGATAAAAACGGCAGCATTCCCAAAAGCTCTAGTTCAGTTTTCGGAATATGTACTCCGGCTTGATGAGCTCCGGTTGCGCCAACGTCATTTGCGGTAAGTTTTTTTCGGAAAGCTTTGGTCGTCATGTTTTGCCCGGCAATATTTGTAGTGCTTTTTTTAGATCATCGGCATCTCTTGTGGATACCGGTACAGTTTCATTTGCAAGGTCGTTTTTCCATGCAGATCTTTCGATCATGACTTCTTCAACAGTTCCCTTAAAGAACAGGCGGTATATCGAAACAGGCTCAGTCTGACCCCTTCTGTGAGCACGTGCACTGGCTTGTGCTTCAAGTGCTGGGTTCCATACTGGGGTAAAGTGGATCACTATCGTCGCCGCGGTTATATTCAAGCCAGCACCTGCCGCTTTAGGGTTCAACACCAAGCAAGCAGGACCATCAAACTCGGTGAACTCGTCAATTATTTTCTGACGGTCCTCTTGGTCTGTCGAACCGTTTATGGCGCTCCAATACGCTTTCGGCAACTGTGACCCTGCTTGCTTTAGGATTTCGCCAATTTTGTTAAATGGTGAGAATACTAATACTTTACGTTGATTGAAAAAGGCTTCCGAAAGCAGACTGATTGTGCGTTCGACCTTGGGCGTTATCAGGGGAAGCGAGTCTGAGGGTTTCAGCAATGCGAACTCTTCTTCTTCGCCTTCATTTTTTCTTAACCACGGATGTGCGCAAAGCAGCTGTAGTTGCAGCGTCGCCACCAATGCTCCAGCCACTGGGTATTTTGCCAATGTGGCTTCTCTGACTTCTCGGTAGTGGTCAACAAGCTGCTCATCTAATTCAAGTGGAACATCTATGTCTAATCTCTCCGGTAAGTCGCCGGCTACATCCGAAACTCTTCGTTTTAATATTATAGGGTCCGTAAGTCGGCCAAGCTTTTGAGCGGCTTCGATGCTGTCAGGAAACTCCATCTCAAACTCGCTCTTACTTCCGAGAAGCCCGGGAACCGCAAAATCTGAAATTGACCAGAGATCTAATAGTGAATTCTCCACAGGTGTGCCGGTCATCGGGATTGAGTATTTTCGCGGTACAGAGGCAAGTGCTTTTCGGCGGTTTGAGTTCGGGTTTTTTATGGCTTGCGCCTCATCACAAACAACCCAAGACCACGTCATCGAGGAGAATACTTCTTTGTCATTAACCAAAGTTTCATAGGTGGTGATCACTATTTGAGCGGTCTGAAGCCCACTTACTACTCCTGTTCGGTGTGCTCCTCGGTGAACCATAAGACTGAGACTCGGAGCGAAACGCTCTATTTCGCGCACCCAATTTACTATCAAGCTAGTTGGACAAACTATAAGCGCTGGTGCACTTTCTTCTGGCGGATCCATCATCAATAACGCTATGATTTGTAGCGTTTTTCCCAAACCCATCTCATCGGCAAGAATGAGCCCGTTTGTTCTTTGGATGGTTTCATTCATCCATTGAACACCACGAGCTTGGTATGGAAAGAGACTTGCTTGAAGACCGCTGATTGATAAGTGCTCGCTGTGCTGCACTGCAGCTTCATTACCCTTCTCCAGTACGTTTTGCGCTGTCACAACTTGGAGCAGAGGGTCCTCACTTCTAATAAGTTGAATGGCCTTGGCAAAGGCGAGATCGTTTGGATCAGAGTCAGCGAACAACTTGGCAAATATTTCCGCAGAGTCTCTTGGCATAGGGCGGAAAGTCATATCGTCCACTACCCAGCAATGATTGTTTGTGGGTGCTTTCAGTTCCCGTCTCTGACCTTTTGTGGTTCGAACACCGCCCAGATGAGCAACCAGCTTGTCTCCATCGCGTTTCAGAAAAACCGCTGGTTCAATTAGGCGCTCAGACAAAATGAAATTGGAAGGTTTAACTGATCTTAAATCTTGAAAACTGGCAGGAAGATCAGAGTATTGTGTCATCATGATCTCCGATACACTTCTGAATTTCTTCTACGGACCAAGGGACTGGGTGTCGTGTGTGAACTGCTCTATGGCAACACGGGCACAAGGGTACCAAATCTCTATACGGGTTATAGCGTCGAGGTTTATTTAAAGTTGCAAGCGGTTCAAGGTGGTGGATTTCAATAATGTCACCTGCTCGACCATAGATATTTTGCGGATCTTTCCCGCAAGCGACACATTTTTTACCGTGAATTCTGATGCAAAGCAGTCTGCTTCGAGGGTTGCGTTCTCTCCGAATTATAGTCGAAGGTTTCTCCGCACCCTCGTATGGGGGGTCGTCCGGTCCAAACTCTTTTTCGATGACGTCGTATCCAATTAGTTCGGCCATAGCGGCCATGACTGGAGTAATAATTTCTCGGCAAGTTCTAGCGACTGCTGCATCTGAATCCGGTGCTTTTAAGTCTCGTGCAGTGACTTCGATTCGGAACTTCCCATCTTCAACACGCCAATTTTGTAGGTCTTGGCCGACAACCACGACGGAAAAAGCTTCGTCGATTGACTCAATCAGTGCCCTTGCAAGCACAACGTCTTCGTTATTGGCCTGCTTAATTTGATTTATCACGCCGCCTGAGAAACTTCCAAACTCGAGTGTTACTTTGTGACCTCTCAAACCGTGAGGGCGAAGTGATGCTATCGGGCCTGCATTCTTCCCCAAATCTGAGAACCAGATGCGCATCGCCGAGCGTAGGCCCGATCTGTCCGGCTCAAGATCAATTTCTGCTCCGGTGCCGACCTCAAGCTCTTGAACAATTAGCTTTTCTTTTTCGGCGATCATTGACTGACATCATCTTCGATGAGTTCTCCGGGCTCCGGGTCGGGAAGGCTCCTCAACAGCTTTTTCAAGTTGTTTGAAATTTCTGTTCGGATGTCTTCAAAAACAGGTTCGAGCTCATCATTGATATTGTTCTGCTCTGCAACGGCGAACGCCCATAAAAGCAGGTCCATCCCTTCAACAGCAAATCCATTGGAGGCAGCTCGGTGGTATATTTTTTGGTAAAAGTCGTGGTGTTTGTTAAGCAACACGGACGGCACATGACCGTCGACGCCTGGGCTCCTGAACGCAGGTTGCCAAAGTTCGCCACTATTAATAGTCTCAACTGCCTCCACATGGATAGAACTCGGACTAACGTTATTTTCGACCGGTGACTTTATCCTTATTTGTTGTCCCATATTATTTGAGACTATTGCCGACTGTGTTTTTTCGTCTGCCGAGCTTACAAGGGGCTTTGCAGCATTCGAAGTTCCAGCAATGTTTTTGTTTGCGCTGCTGTGATCGACATTCTTTGACGAGTTAGCTTGAGAGCGACTACTTCGACGGTAGCGGTTACCTGCTTCTCGGTAAATTGGCTGAAGAAGCTCCTTCAACCCCGCCTCAAGGTCGGGATGGAACAGAATCCGAGACTTTTTGACGTCAATCCGAAATGCATCATCGAGTCGATGCCCAAAATCAAACTCAATCCTCAAAAGTGAGGTATGCGGCTCCGGAGAGCCAAATACGTCCATCCAGCCTCCGGCTTGAATCAGGCGTCCTTCGCGATAGACATAAAAACCTTGAGCCCTATTGCTGATACGAGCGTACTCGCGTTCCTCATCTTTTGTCATATCTCTTCGGTGAGGAAGAATCCAAGCTTTGATATGGGCTGTTTCTTCTGACCCGTCGGGCAGTTCGATTATGAGTTGTTGTTTAGCTTCAGCCAATACTTGCTCGGACTTTTGGGGGTAGAATGGGTTCCAAGGAACCACTGGGCTGCTATTAATAAATATTTCGATGTTCTTTTCGCGCCTATCATTTTTCTCGAGAAAGCGATGAAAAATTAAAGACAAGTGCCTACTGAGAGCGTCGGTTAAACGTCTTACCGCAGCTTGTTCTCGTGTGCCCCCTGCTTCATAGTCCTTTGAGAGAATACGATCACACTTTTCCCAGACGATAAGTGTGCCCGTTTCGCCGCAAAGTTCGTCAAACATTTCGTCTTCATCTGGAGTAATCGGCTCACGAAGCATTTCCCATCTGTCGAGATCGGCCACGTAATCCAAATCCCAAGCAAGTTTCGCAAGTGGCTGGTCCAAACTTGCGCGTGAAATCACTGTGAACTTTCGGCAAACCGAACTTGACGCAGTTTTTAGACCTAGACCAAATTTGCCAAGACTTTCTGGGTTTTCTCTGGCTGGCGCTCCGTAGCGCATTGCTTGGTGTACTTCTGCCGCATCCATACCCTTTCCGTTGTCACCAAAATAAACGACCTTTCGGCCGTCTTCATGCAGAACAACTTCTACATTTATCTGTGTCGCGCTTGCTGCCACGGAGTTGTCAATAATGTCGGCTGCCGCTGTACGAACGTTGTAGCCGGTGTCACGCAATCCGAAGATCAAACGAGTTGCGTCTGGTTCGTTAATCAATTCGTTCATCTGTGCACCTTTAGTCTATTAAACCGATCCGTTTTTGAGTTTTGCGAGTTGGATTAGTGTAAGCGATTAGTCGACCCAATCCTGATTTTTGGAGCTTCTTCTTTGTCCTGATATCCCTCAGTTCGGGCTCTTTCTAAGACATCGACAGCGATAAGCGACTGTTTCTCGCTGGGAATCTTGGCCGGCACTGAGCCGCAAGCGGATAGAATGCCAACCTCTTTTTCGGAGAGAATTTTTTTCGCAATGGACCAGTTTTTTAGTCGGCTCCAAAAATCGCCGCCGTACTCGACCACTTTTGCCTGAGCTTCAATGCCGGTGACTAATTCCTCGTCTTGATGTTCAGCGCGACGTTCAGCTTGGGCTTCGCTCGGCTCAATCAAAAGCGTTTCGAGCTCAACCCTATAGTCAACTTCCAAGCGTTTTAGGGTTGACCAGCACGCTTGTTTCTTTGCCCACTCGGTAACGTTATTGATACCTGCCTCTGGATTAGTAATGACAACCGAGGCTTCTTTTGCAGCTCTCAAGAACACGTCCGCAACTTCTTTCGGAACAGATTGCTTCCGCCAAATTGAATCGAAGTCTATTTCAAGATCTGTTTCGGACACGTCCGACATAACTTTTGCAATCGCATATGTCAGAATATTGGCGCGATATCCGCCCGGATACCACTCTTGCTTTGGAATAGATTTTTCAAGATGACGAAAGATAATGAGTTTCGCGATCAACCTCCGAAACCAGGTGCGATCAAAGTGTTTTTCGCTTCTGATCCAAGCAGCACCTATTTCTTGCGCGAAAGCCCCAAAATTCTTCTGAGCGCCTTTGCTGACGATATCAGGATGCATTCGAAAACTCATTTCGACTTTGGCCAGATCTGTTTTTACAAAGTACTGCGCCTTAGGAAATTCCATGTCGAAGCGTCGTCTCTCCGCCTGAGATCTCTTCGAGCGTTCAACAAGGTATTGACCACGGGCTCGTTCGTAAAACCATTTCGTTTCCCGGTTTGTGCCTTCGGCTGCCGGAGCCAAAAGTCTACGAGAGAACTCTTCCATCCGCATATGAAAAGGGTGGTTAGAGAAAAAGTCCGCAGCGCTGACTTTGTTTTGGCTGTTCGCATACTTTGAGATGTTGGGTACCAGCTCCTCCGAGGTCTGTTCGGGAACAACAGTCAGTTTCATCTGCACAAAGACTTCGCTGAGCGTCTCCGGTGATGTCTTTCGCGCGGCGTGAAGTGAAGCTGTGGTCTGACCGCCGTTTACAATTTGCAGATTGACCGCCGACGCGATTCGAAGGCCATCAGCTGTTCTTTTAACTTCAATACTATCCGCGGTTGCACTTAATCCATTGTTATAGCTGAAGAACATACCCGGTTCATTTTTGATTGTGTCTCTTATTCCACGGTTTACCGATCCGCGTGCTTGGAGAAAACTCCTGACGTTCGACTCTAGCAAGCGAGCTCCCCATTTTTCATATATTTCTGCCAGTTGCTCTCCACCAACAACTGTCAAATAGCTTTGCAAAGGTTCATCATCCGCTGAAGCAGCAAGTGCTGGGATTGAAGCTCCAAAGTCATCTTCAAATTTGACGGTCAGTTTTTCCCGAAGTTGACCGGAAGTCTCGTAGCGTTGGAACCTTGAAAGGTCCCATATGTTGTAAGTTACCGGTACGTCAGCAATCTTCCCTGCAAGCACGGCATCTGTTCTCGCGCTGTAAACATCGTTTGTTATGATGATGAGCTTGACTTTTGACGTTGAGTTCCAAGCCTTCTCGATTGTACTCGCGGCTCCGGCTTCTGCACTACCTTCGCGAAGACTTTTGCTGAACGAACTGCGACGTGCGGCAGCTACAAAATTCACCAAGTGAGCGAAGCGTTTTTTCGCTTCAGCGGCGTTCATTTTTTGGGGAGTGGCATTTTTGTGGTAGTCGCACACGACGACACTTAGCACATTCTCTGCTTCTCGCGGGTCGCCACCGATAGCGTCTATACGAAGCGTTTTTCCGCCGTGGTTACCATGAAAGCCAACCCGATCAACTGTGGCTAATTCACCTTCAGCTTCTAGCTTCGATCCCATCTGTTCGAGGAATGCGGTATTCTCATCGATTCCCAGTTCGTTGGCTTCAGTTTGTGTTTCTGTTGCCAAGTACTCGAAGTACTCCTGAAGCTCTTGCATTGTCCTCTCCACTTTTCATCGATGGCGCCAGCCAACTGATCATTTTCTCGTGTATTTTGTGAATGCTCACCGACGCGCGAAATCGCCACGAGGGCGCGTGGCGAGCTGCTATCAAGATTCTCGATTTCACGAAAATGTGAGGATTTGATGGCTTGCTTTCAATAGGTTGGCAGATTTTCGAAAGAAATTGTCAGAAAATATCATCCTCTGAGCATACTAACCAATAGAAGGCGTTCCCTCCTGTCTTGGCTTGCCGCTTTCGTAGATGGATTAGGGTTTGTAATATTGCGACCTAAAATCTCTGAATGCTTTTTCAAAAGACCCTCGTAGACGCGTTTCCAAGTCTGGCTCCATAGGCGATAAGCCGATTTCATATTCCTTATTGTGTTTTGCGAATAGTAGCGAAACAGAGCGCGTTGCGCGGGTTGAAACAAAGTACCGTTGCCCGTTCTGTATATCGTGAATCAGCCCTAAGAATGAACGACCAAGTCCAATGCCTACATTGGAGTTTATGTAGAACTTGCATTCTACCGTCAGAAGCGTCTTGCTAAAACGTGGATTACCGTTGTGTGCACGGCTAGCGTCAGCTTCACTCTTGAACAGAACCGCAACATCGCATTCGTGTTTAACTTTTGAGCGACCGGAGACATAAATACCTATGTGCGCCTCTAGTGGAGGACAGTGTTGAAACTCGATTTGAGCGTGGCAATAGGGATGGGCGTCGGAAGCAATGCCCGAAGGACTTGTTCTGAACCAAAAGTCAGTAGTTGTGTTACAAGTATTATCACGCAACGAAATACTAGCACCTTCTCGCTCAGCAGCGTCCAGTACTAGGGACCAAATATACGCCTCGTACAAATCTTCACCCGCAGAAACCGATGAGAGATTTGAGCTCGAGACGGCTCCTAGGGAGTTAACAATTTTATCCCATAAGTCTTGTTCAATTGGCATCCGCGTCGCTCTCGATTGTAAATGCGATGCTGCGTTTTTTCATCTCGAGGCTACGAACCAACTTTTCCAAAGAAATTGCGAGTGGCTGTAGTACCTTTTGAGAACTTTCGAGATTGTCTTGCGAGATAAGAGTTGTTGATTTCTTTTCTGGAAGCCTCGGGTCAGCGAATTGAACGATAGTTTCTTGTTCAGGTGACTTCTCATTGTCCCTAAAACGCTCCACCGTGTCGAAGACTTTTGAAGCCATCTTTGTTGGAGAAATAAAGGCCAGCGCTAGCGCTTCCGCGGTCATATCCAAAGCCTCAACGGCTGGGTAATCTTCGCTCACAACCATGTTCACGCTAGTAGATTGGGTTCTTTGAGAACTACCAGAGACACGATCGCTTCCGAGATTCTCTTTCACGCTAACTCTCTGTAACTTTGGACGACCTTCATCGATTTCGCTCTGAATTTGATTGAGCACATCGATAATCTCGTTCCAGTCATCTTTACCTTCGTGGGAAAGAATTTCGCTTCGTAAGCTGGAAATCTGTTTCTTCGCATCTTCTTCAAGGCTTTGCATAAGAGTTGGTAGTTATCCTGTTGTTAGTCGATTCGAACACTTTGCACTGTTATTGCCAATTGGGGCCGCTTCGAAACTCACGTATGGCGAGATCGATGGCGACAACATTCAACACTTAAGTGTGATAAATTTGGAGCAGGATAGAAGTAAATACTGAAGCTTCGGATCAAGTTTTACCGAGCGATATCGAGTTGAACGGTGTAACACATGGGCAACAGAAGCTACCACCGCCAAGTATGAGAAGAACGAGACTGGCGTGTTGATCGATGTTAACCTGCGGAGTATGTGAGTGGCAAGCAAGCGCTAGTTCGGTGAGTGCTGGACGAATTCTGGCTGTCGCAGCCACATCGCGGTGAGCATCTGACTCTCAATTGTGAATATTGGTGTGCCGAATAATGTGCCCGCAACATCTTGTGGAAGCCTGTTAAAGGTGACCAAGGTTGCGATTTAACTATCTGTTTTAATTTAAAAAAGTCACCGGTTATCAAAAAACAAACACTCTGGAAGATGACTTTTAATCAGTGGGTCGCAGGTTCGAATCCTGCACGGCTCACCACTTAAGCCAAGCAAATACAAAAGCTTAGAGTAGGTGGTGCCCGCCCTGCGGGGTGGTGTGTTTGCCCAAACCAGTACAATACAAGCAATGCGGCTTGCTGTGGTGACTCGCTCAGTAAAAGCGCCCCGGAACTCATGCCCCCGAGGCGCTTCACCGATGCAGGCAGCAAGGAGACACTGCCGAGGTTTGCTCTGTTGGATTTACGAGGGACGGTCTCCAATGCCTTGCGCGGCTGGCGAAACTGCGTGCCGTTACTCTGCCATCTCCTGCGGCAACGGCTATCGTGAATGACTTTGCAATCGGGTCGGTGTCTTCAGTTATCGCGGATGCGAATCCCTATTGCAACCAAGCTCCATAACGGTTTCGTACAGTTCAGGCAGTGGTTCCAGCCTGTTTTCCTGACCACACGCGGTGGGGTGTGGTCCAAGTCCATGACATGTTCACGCCGCTTATGCGAGCACGACGCTTGATCTCGCCCGTTCCAAATGCAGGGTGCTTGGCGTTGACATTGGTACTCTCGCCCACAATCGTGCAGCCATAGAAGAGCATCCGATGGCCTCCAGAATCGAGATGATTCAAGGCTCATCTATCGACGAAGACATTGTGGACCAGGATCGAACTGCTGCTGAAGATTACCAAAAGGTACTTGTTTGTCTCGACAGCAATCATACACACGATCATGTGCTTGCCGAGTTAAATGCGTATGCCCCGCTTGTTTCTTCGGGTAGCTATTGCATTGTGTTCGATACAATCGTTGAGGATATGCCTCCCACTATGTTCACTGATCGTCCATGGGGACCTGGAGACAACCCAAAGACTGCAGTTCATGATTGGTTGAAAGTCAATCCTGATTTCGAGATCGACAAGAGTATCGATCACAAGCTGCAAATTTCGGTGGCACCGGACGGCTTCTTACGACGCCGGTAGTTTTGTCACGGTGGATTTCGACCAAACAGACAAAGTCCATGACAGGCCCGCGCTGATTGCCTAGAAATGCCTATTAGATTTGCTTTTGGAACCAGGTGATCCCAGTGGAGCAATTGGCGTTTACATACGAAATGGGTGTGGTCTCGGCGCTTTTGGCCTTCACGGTGTTCTTGTTTGTGTCCGAGATTGTAAGGATCGATCTTTCGGCCATCCTGGTGTTGGTCATTGTGGGTCTGCTGAGTTATGCACCGGGTCTCGAAAATCTGGCAAATGTTCCTCATCTGTTTGACGGGTTTGCGTCCAATGCCGTGATTTCGATCATTGCGGTCATGATCGTAGGGGCGGGTTTGGATAAAACGGGGCTGATGAACAAGGTCGCGTCCGTCATTTTGAAATATGGTGGTAAGTCTGAAAACCGAGTGCTGCCGATCGTTTCGGGCACAGTCGGTGTTATCTCATCATTCATGCAAAATGTCGGGGCGGCGGCGTTGTTCCTACCGGTGGTTAGCCGTATCTCATCGCGATCGGGTATTCCGTTGTCACGTTTGCTTATGCCCATGGGGTTTTGTGCCATTCTGGGGGGGACAATGACAATGGTCGGGTCCTCGCCGCTTATTCTGTTGAATGACCTGATCCAAACTGCAAACGAAGGGCTGCCCGAAGCCCAGAAGATGGAACCCTTTGGTTTGTTTTCCGTTACCCCCATCGGTGCGGTGCTGATCCTGACGGGGATCGCATATTTCCTGCTGCTGGGACGTTGGGTGCTGCCGGGCGATTCAGGGTCGGAGAGTACGGGTACCGGGCGCGGGACTCAGGAATATCTTCAGCGGGTCTACGGGCTGAAGGCCGATGTGTTCGAGGTTGTGGTTCCGGCCGACAGCCCGCTGGTCGGGCAGATACTGGCCGACATCAACTTTGAAAATCATCTCTATATCATCTCGACCTTTTACCGTGGCAAGACCTCGATGGTTCAGGTGCTAACAGCCGAGATTGCTGCGCCTTGTCGTTTAGCGATTGTGGGTCGGCGCTGGGTTGTCGAAGAGTTTGCCGAAAAGTACGGGCTGACGGTGCTGCCTGATCTGGATGTGTTTGTCGAAGAGTTCGCACCCACGAATGCTGGGGTCGCAGAGGTGGTCGTGACGCCTGACAGCAAGCTGATCGGCAAATGCCCTCGCGAATTGCTGTTCCGTAAAACCTACGGAATGTCTTTGCTCGCCATCCACCGGGGTGAAGAGACGCTGAGTCATGTCGAGACTGAGACGCATGAATCCACCCAGATCGGGCTTGAGAAGTTCAAGGCTGGCGACATGTTGGTTGCTCATACCCGTTGGGACAACCTAATGCGGATAAAGCGTGATCCGGATTTTGTTGTGGTCACCTCGGACTTCCCGCAGGATGAATTGCGCCCGCAAAAGGTAGGCTGGGCGCTCTTGTTCTTCTTGATCTCATTGTCACTGATCCTGTTCACGGATGTGCGGTTGTCGCTCTGTTTGCTGACCGGAGCCGCAGGAATGATGTTGACCCGGGTGCTCAGTGTTGACGAGGCGTATCGAGCAGTTGGATGGAACACGGTCTTTCTGCTGGCGTGTCTGATCCCGTTGGGTCAGGCGGTGCAGAATACCGGGACTGCGGCATGGATTGCGCAACAGATCATGATCATCTTGGATGGATGGCCGAATTGGGCGCTACAGGCGGGCGTCGCCATTCTGGCGACGGCATTTTCTCTGGTCATGTCAAACGTGGGCGCGACGGTTCTGTTGGTGCCCCTTGCGGTTTCAATTGCGGTTGCGGCGGGTGCCAACCCGGCGGTCTTTGCATTAACCGTCGCGATTTCGACCTCGAACAGTTTCATTATCCCGACCCATCAGGTGAATGCGCTGATCATGGGGCCAGCTGGGTACAAAGTGACCGATTTCGTCCGTTCGGGCGGGATCATGACGATCATCTTCTTGATCGTCTCACTGTTGATGCTGAATGTGATTTTCTGACCCTGTTAATCACCCAGCTAGGCTGATCGTTTGGCCCTGCTCTGACGCCTGTTGTGCGGCAAGGCCGATACGCACGGCCCAAATCCCATCACGCAGTGAGACCTCGGGTTTGGCGCGCTCGCCCCTGACCAGCTCCAGAAAGCCTTTGTGCTGATAATAAGTCGAGCCATTGTGGTCGCCAGCCGCCAGCAACTCGGGATCAACGGGGATGTCGCGCTGGATTGGACCTTTCGGTGCGCGAGGGCTGATGATCAGCTGTGGTACAGGCGCGTCGCCCAGATGTTCAGGCCAGAAGCGGCCCGGGCCGGGCACAAGCGCTTCGATTTTGGTATCGCGCCCAATGGCCGAGATTTCTTCTTGATACCGCGAACCCTCGGCAAACATGCAAAGCTCGAGCATCGCGCGCGCGCCCGAAGCAAAATCGACAATGACATAGCCGTGGTCCAGAATATCTGGAGTATCGCCGTCATAAACTTCGTCCAAATGATTGACGGCTTGGCCACCGCTTGCGGAAACGCGAACCGGGTCTGATTGCAGGATCAGGCGCATGAGGTCGAAGAAGTGGCAACATTTTTCGACGAATGTACCGCCAGTGTTACGGTTGAACCGGTTCCAATTGCCGACCTTTTCGAGAAACGGAAAGCGGTGTTCGCGGATCGTGAGCATCTTGATCTCACCACCTGCGGTCGCTGCTTCATCGATCAGCGCCGTGATCGGGGGCATATAGCGATATTCCATCGCGACCCAGATCGGGTGCGGAAAATTGCGCTCTAACTCTTCAAGCCGTGCAAGATCGGCGGGATCAGTGAACAACGGTTTCTCGATTAACAGTGGCAGTGGGCGGGTTTCCGCAATCTCGGCCAGTTGATCAACATGCAGGTGGTTGGGGCTGGCGATGACCAGACAGTCCAGATCATTGACCGTCAGAAGGTCCTGAAGGGAAGACACCATCTGCGCGTCGGGTGCAATCGCCTGCGCCTTATGCGCCATCTCCGGGTCGGGTTCGAAGATTGCGGCGACTCGTGTGCCCTCAAGCAGAGCAATGTTGTGCAGGTGTTCCTGCCCCATCATGCCGCATCCGATCAGCCCGTAATTGGTGGTCCGGGTCATGCGCAGTTCCTTTTATTTCAGGCGTTGAACGTATGTGGCTCGATCTGGATCAAACCATGTTTTTGAAAACTCGATAGGTTCAGCTTTCTCAGACCAACTGAACCGTTCGATATACCCTGCGGCTTGGCCCGCAGGTTTGGTGAAGCCTTCAGGTGTCCAGTCGGGCAGGGCACTGACAGAAACGCGATCCTCTGCCCGTGTGATCCAGAAGCCAAGTTGTTGCTGGTAATAGCGATAAAGCGAGTCGGACAGCAGGTTCTGGTCGATGGTCCCGGCTGATTCGTCCAGCCAGATTTCTTCGACCGCGATGATTGTGTCATTCAGATAACGCATCCGACGTACACGCGAACCGCTATCAGACAGGCCGAACTTCGGCAGTTTCGCAGGCTTCTTGAGATGATCAACCGACAGGATGTCGGCACGCGGCAACCCGCCGCCTTCGGGCAGTTCCAGCCGGAACATAGCATAGACGCTGTTCTGCGTTCCGGTCTCGCGGATGTAGTTGCCCGAACCCTGAATACGCTCCAACATGCCTTTTTTCTCAAGCTCGGCGAGGGATTTTCGCAAGGTCCCGACCGAGACATTTAGGTTCGAAGCCATGTCCCGTTCAGGTGGAAGACGCTCACCATCAATCAGACGGCCCGCAGCAATATCGCGGATCAGAAGCTCTGAGATCTGGACATAGATCGGCAGGGCATTTGGATTGCGGCTGTTGGCGGACATTGAGGGCGCTTCACTCGGTCGCAGGAAAAATTGATACACTATTGATCTACATCAATGCGCTTGCTACGCAAGAGGAAAGTCAAAGATGTACGGAGCGTGAATCAAATGACCATCGTCCCCATCACATCCCCCGACCTGGATGCGGCCGAGGTTTCGTGGTTTGCAGCGCTTTGCTCGGATGACTACCAGTTTCTGGGTGTGCCCGATGGTGATCTGCGATCCAGTTGGGAGCATTGTTCAGGCATCGTGAAAGAGGCCGAGGCGCAAGGCTTTCGCAACATCCTGTGTCCGTCATCGTACCAGGTCGGTCAGGATACGTTGAGCTTTGTTGCAGGCTGCGCCCCGATCACTGAAAAGATCAACCTGCTGGCCGCCGTGCGCTGTGGCGAAATGCAGCCCATCATGCTGGCCCGTACCATCGCGACGCTGGACCACATGCTAAAGGGGCGGCTGACGGTTAACATCATCTCGTCCGATTTCCCGGGCGAGAAAGCCGACAGTGCGTACCGCTATCAGCGTTCGCGCGAAGTTGTGGAGATTTTGAAACAGGCCTGGACACAGGATGAGATCAACCACGCGGGTGAGGTCTATAACTTTTCGGGCCTGACCACCGATCCGGCCCGGCCCTACCAAACCGGTGGTCCGTTGCTGTATTTTGGAGGCTATTCTCCGTCCGCGTTGGATTTGTGTGGTGAGCATTGCGATGTCTATCTGATGTGGCCGGAAACCAAGGACCAACTGGCTGAACGGATGAAGGCTGTTCATGCGGTGGCCGAGAATTACAACCGGACGCTGGATTACGGCCTGCGCGTGCACATGATCGTGCGCGATACCGAGGCCGAAGCGCAGGAATATGCGGACTACATCGTCTCAAAACTGGATGACGAGTACGGGCGTGCCATTCGTGAACGGGCGTTGGACGCAACCTCGCTGGGTGTGGCGCATCAGTCCAAGAACCGTGATCTGGCCGACGAATATGGCTATGTCGAACCCGGCCTTTGGACCGGCGTCGGACGCGCACGGTCGGGCTGTGGTGCTGCGCTGGTCGGTTCGACCGATCAAGTTATGTCTAAAATCGTAGAGTATCAGAAGATGGGCATCCGCGCCTTCATCTTCTCGGGCTACCCGCACATGGACGAGGCCAAGCATTTTGGCGCCCGTGTGATGCCCAACCTGAAAACCTGCTCGCTTCCCGAAGCCTACGGGCGCGTGCCAGCAACCACCCCGGCAACCCCGCTGGGCAACGGAGTTCGTCGCTGATGCAACGTGTGAAACTATCTGACACGCTGGAAATGAGCCGTCTTGTCTATGGCATGTGGCGCTTGGGTGATGACAGTGACACCTCGACTGCGCATGTTGAGGCCAAGATTCAGGCCTGTCTGGATCAGGGCATCACCACCTTCGATCAGGCCGACATTTATGGCGGATACGCGGCCGAAGCCGTTCTGGGCAATGCCTTGCGCACCAATCCCAGCCTGCGCCAGAAAATGGAGATCGTCACCAAATGTGACATCGTCGCGCCGATGGGGCGTTATGCCGAGGCCAAGGTCAAATATTACGACACGTCGCGTGCGCATATTCTGAAATCGGTCGATACATCTCTGTCGGAAATGGCGATCGACCACATCGACTTGCTACTGATCCACCGCCCGGATCCAATGATGGATCACCATGAAACCGGTGCAGCGCTGGATGAGGTGGTTGCCAGTGGCAAGGTCGGTGCGGTTGGTGTGTCCAACTTCCGCCCTTGGGACTGGTCTTTGCTGCAGTCGGCGATGAAAACCCAGTTGGTCACCAATCAGATCGAGATATCTCTGGGCGAGATCAGCCCGTTCACTAACGGCGATCTGGCGTTCCATCAACAGCATGGTCACCCGCTTATGGCGTGGTCTCCACTGGGTGGAGGCCTTTTGATGGCCGGGAATCCACCGGTTGGTGTTGTTGCGGATGAGATAGCCGAGGATTTCGGGGTGGACCGCGCCGCCGTTGCGGTTGCCTTCCTGCTCGCGCATCCGGCGAACATCCTGCCGGTTTTGGGCACAAATAATCTGGGCCGTATCAAACGCGCCTCGGATGCGTTGAAGGTCAAGCTGGATCGTGAAAGCTGGTACCGCCTGTATGAGGCGGCGCTGGGACATGAGGTGCCATGATGAACGCAATCTCGCGCGATATGAACCATACATTCGTCCCGCATAAGGACGACACGCGAACCCTGCGCGATGCTTTTGGCCGTTTTGCCACCGGAGTTACTGTCGTGACCTGCGACAGTGAGGATGGGCCAATCTGCATTACCGCCAACAGCTTTTCGTCCCTGTCGCTGGATCCGCCGCTGGTGATGTGGGCGGGCGACCGCAATTCGCGCCGGTTCCGCTATTTTCACGCGGCGCGTCACTTCAGTGTGCATGTTCTGTCTGCTGAACAGGCCGAGCTGTGCTTTGGCTGTTCAAAAGACGCCCATGCGCTGCGTGATATCGAACATGACCGTTGTGAAAACGGCACCCCGTTGTTGCCGGGCAGTCTTGCCCGGTTCGAATGCGAGCAGCACGCTTATCACGATGCAGGCGATCATGTGATCGTGGTGGGCAAAGTTCTGAAAGTCAGCATGGCGGATGGAGACGCGCTGACGTTCTTTGCCGGAAAACTCGGCCAATTCGCGCAGAGCTAAGCGCGATATGACGACTGCGGGTCAAACCCGCAGCTGACAGTGGGAGGATCCGCATGGGCGGACTGGCATCGGCGTTGACGCCGATTGCATTCGTGAACGAAACCGTGCTGCGTCTGGGCCGCGCGGTCGGTGTTGTTGCGATTGCAGTTATGGTTATCGCGATCTTGATTCAGGTGTTCTTCCGATATGTCTTGGGCAACGCCCTGCCATGGCCGGATGAGGCTGCCCGGTTCTGCATGCTCTGGATGACGGGCCTGATGGCCCCCACAGCTTTCCGTCGCGGAGGGTTCGTCGCTATCGATATGCTTGCACGTTTCCTGCCGCGCGTGCTTGGTCAATCGCTCAATTTGTTCCTGCTGCTGATCTCGCTGGCCGTGCTGCTTGTTGCGGTCAATATCGGCTGGTCTGAGGTTACGGGCTTTGGTGGCCGGTTCGCCACTGCGGCGTTGTACCTGCCTACCTCTTTCGGGTTCGATGAATGGTACCGTATTCCGCGCAGTTGGATGATGGCCTCGCTGCTGGTTGGGATCATCTTGCTGATCTCGGTCAATATCGAACTGATCTTGCGGTCGATAGTAACCATGTTGGGCGGAGCACATCTTTTGCCTGAAATTCCCGAAGCTGCGGTGGGGGCTGAATAAATGCTGATTTGGTTCCTGCCCACCTTCCTGATTTTCCTGCTGATCGGCCTGCCGGTCTTTTTCGCACTGCTGGCAGCGCCCGGCATTCTGCTATGGCTCAGCGGTCAGACCAACGACATTACGCTGCTCTATCGCAATGTCTATAACGGTATGGATAGCTTCCCGCTGATGGCGATCCCTTTCTTCATGCTGGCCGGAGAACTGATGAACCGGGGCGGCATCACCATCCGCCTCGTCGAGTTCAGCCAGGCCCTGATGGGCCACCTGCGGGGCGGCCTTGCGCATGTGAACGTCCTCAGCTCGATCCTGTTCGCGGGCCTTTCAGGGTCCGCTGTCGCCGATACTTCGGCGCTTGGGTCAATGCTGATCCCGGCGATGGAGAAGCAAGGCTATACCCGCAAATTTGCCGCCGCGATCACGGCAGCCAGTTCGGTGATCGGGCCGATCATCCCGCCCTCGGGCATCATGATCATCTATGCCTATGTCATGGGTGAAAGTGTGGCTGCGCTCTTTCTCGCTGGCATCGTGCCTGGGGTCATGGTCGGTGTCGGTTTGATGCTCATGATCAAGCTGATGGCGGATCGCTACGACTTCCCGGTCGCCAGCCGTAAATACACTTGGCCGGAACGCCGTCAGGCCAGCCTAAAAGCGTTCTTCCCACTGATGACCCCTGTGATCATCCTGGGCGGAATACTGGGTGGCATCTTTACCCCAACCGAGGCCGCCGCAGTCGCAGTAGGGTATGCCTTCATCATCGGTTTCTTCGTCCTGCGCACATTGACGTGGAAAGAAGTCCCCGAGGTGCTCAGCAATGCAGGTATGACCTCAGCTGTCGTCCTGTTGTTGGTCGGGGCGGCAATGGCGTTCAAGACGGTCGTTAGTCTTAGCCATGCGCCGGAGCAGCTGGCCTCGCTAATCCTCAGCCTGTCGGAAAACCCGCTGATCCTGCTGTTCCTGATCAACCTGCTGCTGTTCATCGTCGGAATGTTCCTGGATGCAGGCCCCGCTATTATCATCCTTGGCCCGATCCTCGGTCCGATCTTCACCAGCCTCGGTGTAGACCCGATCCATTTTGCCATTATCATGAGCGTCAACCTGACCGTCGGTCTGGCCACCCCGCCCATGGGGCTGGTGCTGTTCGTAGCCGCCGCCGTGTCTCGGGAACGGGTTGAAACCATCGCCAAGGCAATCCTGCCGTTTCTGGCGGTCGAAATCATCGTGATCTTCTTGATCACATACATCCCCGCACTATCCATGACGATCCCGAGGATAACGGGATTTGCAAACTGAACTGAGTATCACAGGGAGGAAACGCATGCTCAGAAGATTTATCAAAACCGCAGCGGTGGCCACGTCGCTAGCGGCCGCGTCTGCGATTGCCGCGGCTGCCGCCGACTACACGCTACGCGCCACAGCAAACTCGAATGAAAACGACGAAGACTATGACGGTCTGGTCGTTTTCAAGAACTACGTTGAGGCGGCCTCGAACGGAGCCATTGAGGTTGAGCTGTTCATAGGTACGCAGCTCTGCTCGAACGGTGCCGAGTGTCTGCAGGGTGTGGCAGACGGTACGATCGACATCTACATCTCAACCTCTGGAGGGGCCTCGGGCATCTTCCCTTATGTGCAGGTTCTGGACCTGCCTTACCTGATGGCCGATGACCGCATTGCCGAACATGTCCTATCCGGTGATTTCACCCGGCAGATGCGCGACATGGCGCTGGAGGATTCCGGCGGTGCGATCCGTCTGATGACAATCGGCAATACAGGTGGCTGGCGCAACTTTGCCAATACGCAACGCCGTGTTGCTGAGCCGGCTGACATGGAAGGTCTGAAAATCCGCACCGTGGTTGCCGACCTGCCGCAGGAGCTGGTCAAAGCACTGGGTGCATCACCGACCCCGATCCCGTGGCCAGAACTGTTCACCAGCTTCCAGACCGGCGTGGTTGAGGGCTCGAAAAACGGCATCACTGACATCATGGGTATGAAGTTCCCTGATGCAGGCCTGCAATATGTCACGCTGGATGGGCATGCCTACATGGGTGCGCTGTGGTGGATGAACAACGCCAAGTTCCAGGAGATGCCAGAAGATATGCGCCGCGTGGTAGTCGACGGGTTTTATGCGCTGCAGCAGGCGACCTTTGCCTCACCCAAGCGCAAGTCGATCCAGGCGTATGAGGATTTCGTTGCCGGCGGTGGTGACCTTTATGTCCTGACACCCGACCAGAAAGCTGCTTTCAAAGAAGCCGCAACCCCGGTCTATGACTGGTTCCAGTCCAATGTGGCACGTGGTGATGAGATCTTTGTAGCGTTGACTGACGCTGTGGCAGCAGCCGAGGCGGATGTTAATGCCTCACGCGATGCGGATCTGAACTGAATTGCTGGGCCGGGCCCTGGGGTCCGGCCCTCACCGAAACGGGTACATCCACCCTTTGTAGTCGTTGACCAGAACATGCGCCTTCTCGATCTGCTCCGGCGACATTTTTTTGACCACTTCTTCAAGGCTGATCGCCGCATCGGGGTCGCCGCCAATGGCGCTGAGCGTGTACCACATGTACGCTCGAACCAGATCAGGCGCGGGCATGCCCAGACCCAACTCGTAGTACCAACCGATACCAGATTGCGCCCCGGGATGACCTTTCATCGAGGCGCGCAAGTACCATTCAAACGCGCGTTCATAGTCCTGTTCGACTCCAAGTCCCAACCCGTACATCACACCGATCAATTCCTCGGCTTCGGCATTGCCGGACCGCGCTGCCGGCAGCAATTCCTCACGCGCGGCTTCAAACTCTCCGGCCTCCATCAGATCGCGTGCTTTTTCCAGTTCAGCCAGCGCTGGGGTCGCGAGAAGGCACAGGGCAAATACAAACTGGCGCATGGGGTTGCTTTCCTTTTGGCAGGGGCTGCGGCAGCTCAGGATCTGCCGCGCCCGCTGACGGATGACGATTTCATCCCCTTTGATATGGAACAGGCCGCCATCGGTCATCAACTGTTTTACGATCCGATCTTGTCGGGCAACCAGAACATCAGCTGTGCCCACTGCCACCACCCGGATTTTGGCACCTCGGACGGGTTGTCGCTGGGCATTGGCGAGGGCGGGCAGGGGCTTGGCCCAGATCGCACGCCGGGCACCGGAGCGGACAAAATCCGCAAGCGTATTCCCCGCAATTCGCCGGGGCTTTGGAACCTTGGGGCAAAGCATCTTCACACGGTCTTCCATGACGGTCGCCTAAGTATCTCTGACGTCTACGGTAACGGCTTCAATTCGCCCGCGCAGGAATGGCTGCCGGAGGGGTTGAATTCACTGCTGGCCGCGCAGGCACTTTTCCCGCTGACCTCGCAATTCGAGATGGCCGGAAATGTGGCCGAAAATCAAGTCACCGGCGCGGTGCATGACCGCATCGACAAGGGCTGGCCGATCCTCGCCAAACGCGTGCGCACTGATCCGCGCTATGGGCCTGCCATGGTCAAGGCATTCGATGACATCGACACGACCGAGGACATCACGATCACCCAAGTAGCCAACGCGCTGGCGGCATTCATGGCGCTGGAATGGCGCAGCATGGACAGCCCGTTCGATCAATATCTGGCCGGAGATAACACAGCCCTGACGCCTCGGCAAAAGGACGGCATGACCCTGTTTTATGGTGAGGCAGGTTGCGCAAACTGCCATTCCGGCCCGTTGCTATCGGATCAAAAATTCCACGCGCTGAGCCTGCCGCCATTTGGACCGGGCAAGACCCGCCAATGGGACCCCTATGCCCGCGACGTGGGTCATATGGGTGAAAGCAACCGTCTTGAGGACGCCTATCGTTTCCGCACACCGATGCTGCGCAATGTGACAGAGACGGCGCCCTATGGTCACAACGGTGCCTTTCCCGATCTGGCAGGCATTATTCGCCACCACTTGAACCCATCTCAGAGCCTCGCTGCCTGGACCCCTGATTTGGCCGGGCTGCCCAACGTGCCGTGGCTTGAGAATGTGGATTTCATCGTCTGGCAGGATCGATTTGAGATGGAGCGTCATCGCCAGAAAATTGACATCGAACCGCTGGAACTGACCGATGCCCAGGTCGCAGATCTGGTGGCGTTCATGGGTGCATTGACCGGGACCACACTGGATGCGCCACTGTTCGGTGTGCCAGATGGGTTTGAGCCCTAGAAACCCACCAAACGTCATTGGAAATTTACGTGAAATCTCATAATGATCGGTGCAAAACAGCCGCCGAGAGTTTCAATGCAGTATCACAACAAGCCCTTTGATCAGCTTCAGATCGGAGACACCGCCGAGTTGACCCGGTTCTGCACAGAGGATGATTTTTATGCCTTCGCATCGAATTCCGGCAACCATAACCCTTTGAACCTGGCCGACGAAGATGGGGACGGTGATAACGTAAACGAGGCGATCGCGCCCGAGATGTTTCTTGGGGCTCTGATCTCGGCCGTTTTGGGGAATATCCTGCCGGGCGCGGGTACGCTGTATAAGTCGCAAAGCTTGGATTTTAGCGCCCGGGCATATGCGGGTGAAGAACTGCTGGCCAGAGTTACGGTTATCAAAAAACGCGATAACCGCGAGGTAGTTCTGGAAACTCAGGTGATGCGCCCTAGTGATGAGGCGCTGATCGTGTCCGGCATCGCGGTCGTGATCGCTCCGGAGAAAGAACTGTCATTCAATGAGATTGAAGTGCCTGGTCTAGTCGTCGAGCGGCACCGGCATTTTGATGCACTGCTCGATCGCTCGCGCCCGCTGCCTCCGATCCCCACGGCAGTTGTCGCCCCAGAAGAGCCCAACTCGCTGGGGGGGGCCTTATTGGCGGCGCGTGAAACCATCATCAAGCCGGTCCTGATAGGTGACCCCGACAAGATTGCTGCAGCAGCGCGTGAGATTGAGTTGCCCTTGGGTGACGTTGAGATCGTTCCCGTTAAGGACCATCTGGACGCCGCCAACAAAGCGGTTGATCTGGTTGTCGAAGGACATGTTGAAGCATTGATGAAGGGGCATCTTCATACGGACGAACTGCTACGGGCGGCGTTGCGGCGGGATCGTGGACTTCGCGCGGGGCGCCGATTTACGCATGTCTTCGTCATGGATATACCCGGCCAGCCGCATCCCTTGCTGGTGACCGATGCGGCCATCAATATCGAGCCGGATCTGGAAACCAAGATCGACATCACGCAGAACGCGATCGATCTGGCAATCTCAATCGGAATTGGCGCTCCGAAAGTGGGTGTTCTGTCGGCGGTCGAGACGGTGAATCCAGCAATCCGGTCGTCGATTGATGCCGCATTGCTGTCGAAGATGGCCGAGCGGGGGCAGATCAGGGGTGGCTTGGTCGATGGGCCGCTTGCCATGGACAACGCGGTCAGCCTGGCCGCGGCGCGCACCAAAGGGATCGTGTCTGAGGTGGCCGGGCGGGCAGACATTCTTGTCGTACCCAACCTGGACGCAGGCAACATGCTAGCCAAGCAACTGACGTATATCGCGCACGCCGAGGCTGCCGGGGTGGTGCTGGGCGCGCGCGTACCGATTATTCTGACCAGTCGCGCAGATGGCGAAAAGGCGCGGCTCGTTTCCTGTGCCGTCGCGGCCCTGCATGCGGCGCGGATGTCGGGTAAGATCTGATGGACCATATCATCACACTGAATTCAGGCTCGTCCTCGCTGAAGTTTGGGTTGTTCTCCGCGGGCGAAGCAGATCCGATCCTGGTCTGTTCGGGAGAGGTGGAACGCATCGGCAGCCGCGCGGCGCGCATCAAAGCAGAGACCACGGATGGCCGCGTGCTTGCCGATACCGCTTCTGAAGCGCTGTGCGATCAGGCCAGCGCCTTGGACTATATTTTGGATTTGCTGGAACGGCAGTTTCCGTCGGCGGGCGTGACCGCGGTTGGACACCGCATCGTGCATGGCGGCCCGGATAATGACAGGCCCATTCTGCTGACCCCCGAAAGCTTGCAGATGCTGGAAAAACTCGAGCCTTTTGCGCCCCTGCACCAACCTTACAATCTGCAGGGCGCACGTACTGCGATGGACAGGTTCCCCAATGCCAAGCAGGTTGCCTGTTTCGATACCGCTTTTCACCGCCACCACCCTTGGGTCAATGACACCTTCGCATTGCCGACCGAGTATTACGATATGGGCGTTCGCCGCTATGGCTTCCACGGTCTGAGCTATGATTACATCTCTGACTATCTGGCCAAGACTGCGCCGCTGATACATGGCGGACGGGTGGTTGTGGCGCATCTTGGCAACGGTGCCTCGATGTGCGCCATGATCGGAGGTCGCTCGGTCGGTTCAAGCATGGGGTTCTCGGCCATGGATGGTTTGCCGATGGGAACGCGTTGTGGCCAGCTGGATCCGGGCGTTGTGCTGTATCTGATGGATCAGCAAGGCATGAATGCGGATGAGATCTCGGACCTTCTGTATCGTAAATCCGGGTTGCTTGGCCTTTCCGGGATGACCAATGATATGCGTACGCTTGAGGCGTCGAATACGCCGGGTGCACGCAATGCCATCAACTACTACACGTTCCGGATACGCCGCGAGCTGGGCGCTTTGGCCGCCGTGTTGGGAGGTCTGGACGCCGTCGTGTTTACCGGCGGGATCGGTGAGAACTCGACCTATATCCGCGACCGTATCTGCACTGACATGGGGTGGTTGGGTCTTGAACTGGACCACGATGCAAACGCGGACAATCTGCGCGTCATCTCGACCGACCTGTCACGTGTGAAACTGATGGTCATTCCGACGAACGAGGAACTGGTGATCGCGCGTGCCGCGGCTGAGAAAGCCGCATAAATCCCAGTTTTTAGGCTTCTGCGCGCAAAATAATTTGGGGGATCGGGAAAAAAATCGCAGCACTACGGGAATCCCCCAATTTCGCGATCCGCGCAGGTGCGTTAACTTTTCATTAACTACCGGGCCAGTGCGCCCAATCCACTTTCACTAATTTCCCCCGATGAGGGGCTGGCTTCTTACCCCCTTGGCCGGCCCCTCGACCTTTTTTGGGGTCTATGCCTGCGTCAGGATTTTCCGAACAAGTGCAGGCAGTGCGGTACTGTTATCATAGCTGAGCGTGTGCGGCATGTCCGAAACCGGCGACTTTCGATATCCCTGTTCAAACAGCAAAAACGGAACCTGAGCCCGTTGCGCAGTTTCGGCATCAACCTCACTGTCGCCAACGAAGATCTGTGGGCCTGCGGCTTGAAGGGTCTTGAAACAGGCGTGCAAGTGCTCTGGATCGGGTTTGCGTATATCCAGCGTGTCTCCACCAAAGACCGTGTTGAAATAGGGTAGCAGGCCAAGTTCGCCCAGCACATGCCGGGCAGGGGCTTCGGGTTTGTTGGTGCAGACCCCAAGCGCACAGCCCATATCGCGAAGCTCATCCAGCGCCTGGATCACGCCGGGATAAACTACGGTCTGATCGCAGGCGCCTGCATTGTAGTGCTTCAGGGTAAGCTGTGTCAGGTCCTTGTGAAGCGTTGGCTCCAGCCCGCAATGCGTCATCGCGCGCTCGACCAGCTTGGGTAGTCCGTTCCCGACGAATCCCCGGATCGTATCCTGAGGCAAGGCGGGGTGCCCCTGATCGTGCAGCATTCGGTTTACCGCAGCTGCAAGGTCGGCAAGGCTGTCTATCAGGGTGCCATCCAGATCAAATACGACAACTGCTGCCATCTGCGAATCCGCCTTTGTTTGTTGATGTCCAATGCCTAGGTCGTGCTGTGCGACGGCGCAATAGAGACCCGTGGGAGCGATTGAAAAAACGGCAGCTTGACAAACCTTACTATTTTTATCAGATTAATCACACGAACAGATAGCCAGCCCAAAACAGGGTCAGCCAGATCAAGCGAAACGAAGACAGACAAGGCCAAGTGCCACAGATGCTCTGGAGATGCCCCAATGAACGCGCAAACCCCTTCCTCGACCCTTAGCTACGCTGTTTCGATGCTTCCGGCCCACAAGGCGGAAGACCTCACCAATGGCGGCAATTTGGCCCATATCGAGCTGGGCGATCAGCTTTATACGCTGCGTATCACCCGCGCAGGCAAACTGATCCTGACAAAATGAGCGCACCTTCTTCGCGTGGCGGGGCGGCTGTTGGCCGTCTGGCTGACCTGAACCCCATTGAGGCCGGAGCCGTCATGTATCTGCGGCTTTGGGGTGATGGGGTCGAAGGCCGGGCAAATGCCGCAAGCGATTTTGACATCGCGCTGGGTGCAGATCAGGGACGCGCCACGATGCTGACGCTGGACCGGCTGTGTTCACTTTGTGCACATCACGGTCGCCGTCCGCTGGTGCGTCATGGGCTGGGATGTGCATGTCTGGGCGCTGATGAGAATTGTTTTGCCCAGATGATCGGTGCCGCCTCTGAAGGGGCGCGTGAAGATGCAATGATGATGGCCTCGCTGATCGTACGGCCCGATTTCGCCCCGGCACTGGCCTCGTTGTCCGAGGAACTGGGCTTGGCGTTACGCCGGATGACCGTTTCGATCCCTTTGCCGACGACCGGGCACCACCCCCCACATTCAGTGCTCCACTGATCGACGGCGACAAAACCCCAGCAATTTCGCTGGGGTTTTGTGTTTCTTAGCAGCAGCCGCAGCCCGCATGATGATGATCGTGATCGCACATGGGGGCAGGGCTGTAGTCACCCACTTCGCCAAGAACCTCCCGCAGCGCCCAAAGAATCATGTCGACGTCCTCTGCTTCGATGGTTAGCGGTGGCCGGATTTTCAGGATATTGTCCTTGGGTCCCTCGCTACCGATCAGAATGCGATGATCGCGCATCCGATTCTTGACGTAGCTGCAAATCTCACCGCTTTCCGAACCGTCAGGATTGACCAGTTCCACCCCTAAAAACAGACCCATGCCGCGTACATCGCCAACGCAGGCAAAGTCCGCTTCGATCTTTCGGAGGCCGTCCATCAGACGAGCCCCCATCACACGGGCGTTCTCTTGAAGGCCTTCATCGTCGACGATGTCCAACACCTCTTTCCCGATTCTGCAGGACAAGGTTGAGCCGCCGAAGGTCGAGAAAAACTCGATCCCGTTGTCGAAGCTTTCGGCGATCTCTTTGGTAGTGACCAGCACACCCAGCGGGTGGCCGTTGCCGATGGGCTTCCCCATTACCACTATATCAGGCAGCGCGCCCTGATGTTCAAAGCCGAAGTAATAGTCGCCCAGGCGCCCGAGGCCGGTCTGGACTTCATCGGCAATGCAGACCCCTCCGGCGGCGCGGATTTTTTCATAGACCGCAGACAGATAGCCTTTTGGTGGAATGATCTGTCCCCCGACCGAGGGGAATGTTTCAGCGATGAACCCAGCTAGGCCTTGCCCTTTTGCCTGTAATGCCGAAATCGCCGGATCAATCAGGTCAGCAAACTTCCGTGCGCGCTCGGGGTCATCACGCCGGAACGAGCCGCGATAGTCATCCGCGACCTCAATCAGTTCCACCCAATCTGCCTGCCCAATACCGCCAGGTTTGTTGAATTTGTAGGCCGAGATCGCCACCGCAGCGTTTGTGTTGCCGTGATAGCCGTGATCGGGCGTCACGATCCCTTTTGCCCCGGTGTGCGCGCGCGCCAGACGCAGAGCCAATTCGTTGGCCTCTGTCCCTGAGTTGACGAAGAAACAGACTTCAAGGTGATCCGGCAGTTTCGACAATACCTTGTCGGCAAAAGCGGTTTGCGCCGGGTGCAGATAGCGTGTGTTCGAATTCATGCGCTTCAGCTGATCCGCTGCAACCGCCTGAATACGCGGATGCGCATGGCCTACATGCGGAACGTTGTTGTAGGCATCCAGATAGGGTCGCCCCCATTCATCGAACAGGTGATGCCTCCAGCCACGCACCAGCATGACCGGGTCGTCGTATGTCAGGCTGAGATTGCCGCCGAAGTGTTCGCGCCTGTCCTGTAGGATCGCCTGCTTGTCGGTTGGTCGATAGAAAACCTTTTCATCAGGCAAGTTCAACAGTGCTGCGGGGTTGGGGCAGACCGCGTGCCAAAGCTCGAGCTCATCAGGATCCGCTACGCCCGGCCAGTCGGCCTGCATACCGTCGGTCGTCAGCGCCAGTTGGAAATGCACATGCGGGGCCCATCCGCCATTCTGACTGGCATCGCCCAGACGGGCAAAAGCTGCACCCTGAGCCACCGGGTCACCTGGTTTCAAACGCTCACTCACCTCAGGGTCCAGATGGCCATAAAGCGTGTAGAATGCATCCCCTTCGGGCGTTTCGTGGTGCAGGATCACAACCCCGCCATAGTCGAGATGCGCGTCCCTGTTTTCAACCGCTTCGACCCGACCGCTGAGAGGTGCATGCAGCACTGTTCCGGCGGGTGCAAACACATCCACGGCCAGATGCACTGTGCGCCGATCCGACGCTTTCCACGGTCCCTTGCGAAACCCCGGCTCAGCATAGATCAGGCGAGGCTCGCTGTAATACCCAAGCCAGGGACTTTCCCCAAACTCCTCACCAACCCGCGCCGCCTCGTCCAACGGCATGTGGAACGGGTTTTGAGGCCAGGTTGAGTTTTCCACCGACAGTGAGCCCATTGGCGTGTCGCTCAGATCCTGCCCGAACATCTGCGCGAAATGTCCACGATGGTTGGACAGATAGGCATGGATGCGCTCGGCCCCATCCACAACGGGCAAACCACACGCGGCGCGCAATCGGGCGGGCATGAGTGCGCCATTGATTGCCTCATTTTCAATCAATCGCCACGCTGGGGCCTGGCTGATCGTGACATACGGATCATCCGGGTTCTCAATCGCCATCAGCGTCGAATTCACCACGGACACCGCCAACCGTGCTTGCAACAAAGGCCAGATCAGGTCGATCTCATCCGGGCGTAACCGATTGGCGGCGTGATACCCGCGTACCAGCGCAGCCAATGCGCGCTCGGGTTTAGGGTGGTCCAGAACGACATAGGCCCCGGCAATAGCCAGATCGCAAACGCGCGGCGCCGCGCACATGTCGCCAAGATCGATCAGACCCGAGATGCTGCGTCGCTCGCCCAGTTTGCCTTCAACAAGGATATTGTAATCATTGGCATCATTGTGAATCGCCTGCTTTGGCAATGCACCCAGTTGATCAGAGATCGCCTCAAAATCCGCAGCGATTTGTTGAACGCGCGCGCGTCGTGCCGGATCAGAGATGGCCTCTAGTTGGTCGACGATCCAACTCGCCCGCGTCAAATCCCATTTGAAATCGGCGCGCTGCAAACCCTCATGGGTGAACCCCTCCAGCGCCCGGTCGGTTGCGCCCAGAACACGGCCCAGTTTTAGTATCAGGTCTTCGGTCTTGGGCGCGCTGCTTGCATAGCATGCCCCCGGCAGTCGTTCCTGCAGCCAGACCTGTCGCGGTTGCCCATGCGCGTCGGCAATCTCGGGCAACATCATCCCGTTCAAATCGGGATAAACGGCAGGAAAGGGCAATCCGGGCGCTGCTGCGCTGAGATGTCCCAGCGCCTTGATCTGCAGATCGACCAATGCCGCATCGCACCCCGCGCGCATCACCTTGAGCACATAATCCTGCCCGTTGGTGGCTTTGACCAGAAAGTTGAGGTCGTACTCCCCATCCAGACGCGTCAGACGGGCGTCCAGACCCCAGTGTTCACGCAGGCGACCAGCCCAGAAAGTGTTCATGTCGCTCATGCGCTATCTCTTGCAACTGCCACGGTGATCCTCTTCATCTGGCCAAAAATATCTTCGGGCGGAGTCGCGCCCTGGCGCGATGGGGCAGACAGCCCCCCCTTTGCTCAGTCCAGTGCTCGCAACCGTTTGAACAACGAGGACGTATCCCACCGGCCCCCGCCAAGTTTCTGCACGTCTTTGTAGAACTGGTCGACCAGCGCCGTCACTGGCAGTGAAGCCCCGGTCTCATTGGCGGTATCCAGACAGATTCCCAGATCCTTGCGCATCCAGTCGACTGCAAAGCCATGCTCAAAATGGTCATCCAGCATGGTTTCATACCGGTTGGCCATCTGCCAGCTGCCAGCCGCGCCCTGACTGATCACTTCGACCACAGCTCGGCCATCAAGCCCGGCCTTCTCGGCAAAATGTAATGCTTCGCTCAGGCCCTGCACCAGCCCGGCAATCGCGATCTGGTTGCACATTTTGGTCATTTGACCCGCGCCGCTGTCCCCAATGCGGCGGCAGATTTTGGAATAGACCTGCATCACCGGCTCAGCAGCACGATAAGCGTCCATGTCACCGCCGCACATGATCGATAGCACACCATTTTCGGCTCCCGCCTGACCGCCCGAGATCGGGGCGTCCACAAAAGCAACCCCCTGTGTCATGCCAGCCTCGTACAACTCACGCGTGACCTTGGCCGAGACGGTGGTGTGATCAACAAATACCGCACCCTTGGCCATTCCGTGAAAGGCGCCATCTTCACCTGTGCAAACCATACGCAGATCGTCGTCATTGCCAACGCAGGCCATCACGAACTCTGCCCCTTCTGCGGCTTGCCGCGGTGTCAGGGCCATCGCGCCGCCATGCTGGGCGACCCAAGCCTCGGCCTTGGATGCGGTGCGGTTGTAGACGGTGACTTCGTGGCCGGCAGCCTGAAGATGCCCGGCCATCGGGTAGCCCATGACGCCTAGGCCAAGGAACGCAACTTTTGCCATGTGATGATCCTCTCTGTTATCCGCTCCTGCCTCAAGCGGACGGCAGGTCGTGATGTTTAGAAAGGACAAAGCAAAGCTTGGACCAAAGGGCAACCCTGCGTCACAATTTGCCGCTCAGATCCATAGCGATCGCGCGCCATTCGTTTCACATCTGAACCGGCGCGGATTTCATCTTCGAAAAACGGCCGCAGCTTTGAGCTCAGCCAATTCCCTCTGTAAACGCTGGTTTTCTGATTGCAGAACAGCCAGTTGCTGACCCAGATCATTCAGATGTGGCCGAAGCTCGGCCTCGGTAAAGCGCGGCGTGATGTGGCGGGGGCAATTCCAGTCAAGCGCTTCAACTTTGATGATCGCGGCCCGTTTTGCCTCGGTCTCGGAGCCTTTGGTGTAAAGATCAGCCGCTGCTGCGGCACCTTCCGAGAATGTCATCTGGCCAAGTATCTTGAGGCGGCGCTGGTTCGCGTAGTCCATTAATATCAGTGCCACGCGGTCATTCCCATCCAGGTTGCCGCGCGAGATATATTGTTTGTTACCAGACAGGTCCGCATAGCCGATGGTGTGCGGGTCCAGCACTTTCAGAAACCCTATCGGCCCACCGCGAAACTGCACATAAGGCCAGCCGGTTTCGGAGACGGTGGCCTGATAGAACCCATCGCGGGCGCGAATGAACGCCTCTTCGGTCGGTCCGATTTGATGGCCCTGTTTTGGTCCTCGGCTCAGGAATTTCGCATAGGTCGCGGCGGATCCCATCCGCTCTTGATGGGCGCGAACGGCGGGTGTGAAGGTCAGTTCAGAAAAGGCGCGGGGCATTATGCTGTTTCCTGGGTCTTCCGGGGCGTTTGCGCAATATGGTCGATGATGGCCTGCTCTGTCAGGCGTGGGAACACAGATGTGAACGTTTGGCCCCAAATTCGGCAACGGTGCCAAGGACGTTGCGTAGCATCTGTCCTGGACGCCACGTCACATGGATTGGAAGGAATCACACACCCGGCTAGTTTTAGGCAAACACCTGATCTGGAGAGCTATTTGATGTCGCTTTTTACCAGCACCGCCGCCTGGGTTACTGACGAACACCGAATGTTTGCTGAAATGGCGGGCCGGTTCATGGATGATGCCTTGGTACCCAATACCGAAAAATGGGCCGAGAACGGGGCGGTTGATCGCACTTTTTGGTTGCAGGCGGGAGAGACGGGTCTGATGGCCGGTTCGATTGCTGAGGAATATGGTGGCGTCGGCGGCGGGATGGGTTTCGATTCCGTTACTTTGTATGAGCAGACTGCGCGCGGGGACGCAGGATGGGGATATGGCATCCAGTCTATCGTGACCCACTACATCACCGCTTATGGCAGTGAGGATCAGAAACAGAAGTGGCTGCCGAAACTGGCCTCGGGTGAGATGATCGGCGCGCTGGCCATGACCGAGCCGGGCACGGGATCGGATGTGCAGGCGGTGAAGACGACCGCTGAGAAGGATGGCAATTCTTATCGGCTCAACGGGTCCAAGATATTTATCACCAACGGGCAATCGGCTGATCTGGTTATCGTGGCTGCCAAAACTGACAAGTCGTTAGGTGCGAAGGGTGTCTCTCTGATTGTGGTCGAAACCGACGGGGCTGATGGATTCCGGAGGGGGCGGAACCTCAAGAAACTGGGAATGAAGGGCAACGATACGGCTGAGCTGTTCTTTGAAGACGTAAAGGTGCCAATGACCAACCTGCTGGGCCCGGAAGAGGGGCAGGGGTTCTATCAACTAATGAAGCAGTTGCCGTGGGAGCGGCTGACCATCGGGATCATGGCGCTGGGCGCGATCGATTTCGCCATATCGCAGACGGTGGAATACGTGCAGGAGCGCAAGGCGTTCGGACAGCGGGTGATGGATTTCCAGAACACCCGTTTCAAGTTGGCCGAGTGTAAAACCAAGGCCGAGGTGCTGCGCAGTTTCGTCAATGACTGCATTGGAAAACTGGAGGCCGGTGAATTGGATGCTGCGACGGCCTCGATGGTGAAATACTGGGGCTCTGAGGTGCAGAACGAAGTGATGCACGAATGCCTGCAACTGTTCGGCGGCTATGGGTTCATGATGGAATACCCAATCGCGCGGCTCTATGCGGATGCGCGGGTCCAAATGATCTATGGCGGGACGAATGAAGTCATGAAAGAGCTCATCGCCCGTTCGCTGGACGTCTGAACCAAAACACTCCCGCCCGTCGTCCACATTCCTTACGGAACGTCTCCTCCCGTTGGGCCAGGCAGGCGCGGACGCAGCCCGCGCCTGCCTGGCCCCCTGCCGTCCGCAGGACGCAAGGCCGAAGGCCGCGCAGGGTTTGGCTGGTGCTGGCGTTGATGCCTGACACGTCGCCTGCCATTGTGATCACGGAGTAGTCAGACCTGAAGGGAACCCGGTATGGAGAAGTCCAACAAAGATCGCATATCTGCCCTGCTCAAAAGCATCGAAACGGGCGATCCGGGTCCGGTTTCGGTGGTAAATGAAGCACGATACATCCAGCACAATCCTCAAACCCATGAAGGCAGCGAAGGGCTTGCATCCCTATTCAAACAGCTGTCCCAGACCTCACCGCGCGTGAATATCGTACGCGCCTTTGAAGACGGCGATTTTGTATTTGCGCATACGGAATATGATTTCTCGCGTCGTAATATTGGCTTCGAAGTGTTCCGGTTCGAAGACGGGCAAGCGGTAGAGCATTGGGACAATATCCAGAAACGGATGGGGCCAAACGGCTCGGATCACAGTATGGTGGATGGTCCGACCGAAGTTCGGGATGTCGAGCAAACCGAGGAAAACCGGGCCTTTGTTCGCGCCTTCGTCGAAACCGCGTTGATTGCCGGGGATCTCGACCAGATAGAGGCCTGTATCAATACTTCCGCTTACGTAGAACACAGCCCGCAGCTCTCGGATGACTTGACTGCCTTGAGGACCGCATTGGCCGATAGGAACGCCCTAAACTATCAGCATCTGCATCGGGTATTGGCGGAAGGGGATTTTGTACTGACCGTGTGCGAAGGTGAATATCAGGGCACTCACAGCGCATTTTATGATCTGTACCGCGTTGCAGATGGCAAGATCGTCGAACACTGGGATACGGTTGAGTCCATTGCACCACGCAGCGAATGGAAGAATGACAACGGCAAGTTCTGAGGCCGCATCAGGCTTTAGCGCTTGTTCCGATCTGTTCACCAATCCAGACTTGGAAAGACCGTAACGGCTCGGGCATCGAGCGGTCATGCGGCCAGACCAGATAATAGCTGCCAAGGCTCACGCGCGGCCCGTCCCATGCCTGGACAAGCCGCCCGGTGCGCAAATCATCTTGCACCAGATATGACGGCAACAGAGCCACGCCCAACCCATGAATCGTGGCCTGAATCATGGTCGAAAACTGATCGAACAGCATTCCCCGTAGGCCGGTGACGGGCTGGCCCTGTATCTCAAACCAGCGCTCCCAGGCATCCGGACGCGACTCCAGATGCAGCAGTGGCGCGGCGCGGAGAGCATCCAAGCTATTGAAATTGACGGCGGTAAGGGCAGGGGCGCAGACCGGCAGGACCTCTTCCCGCATGATCGGCAGATACTGAACGCCCGCCCAATCCTGCTGACCGAAATGGATCGCGGCATCAAATGGCTCAGTCGTAAAATCAAACGGTTTGAGGCGGGTCCCCAGATTGACAGTAACCTCGGGATGACGTCGCGCAAAATCCTGAAGGCGCGGTGCCAGCCAATGCATGCCGAACGCGGGAAGGATCGACAAGTCAAGTGATCCGCCCGCCGGGTTAGCTTTGAGTTTCAGTGCGGCCTGCGCCAGATCCTGAACAGCAGACCTTGCGGTTTGCACATAGACTTTGGCTGCAGGCGTCAGGTGCAGCCGCATCTGGCTGCGTTCGATCAATTGCACGCCCAGCTGATCCTCCATCGTCTTCAACTGCCGACTGATTGCGCTTTGTGTTAAGGACAGCTCGGCCGCCGCAGCAGATGCGCTGCCCAGCCGATCTACGGCTTCAAGCGCAAGCAAGGACGAGATTGAAGGCAAGAAACGGCGGGGTGCAATCATATGACAATTCCTCATACCTATTGAACGCAATAGCACTGGTTTTTTCCTGCCGCCAGAGCGATGACTGGTGCGCCACATCACCTTTGTGGTCGAGCGGGTGCCGTACCATCCGCGATCTTGAAATTCACGTCGGAGCGCGGGACAAATCAGCAAGCGGGTCGGGCCCGCGCAGAGGTTCCCCAAGGCCGATGACACCAACAAGACAAAAGCGAGAGACATGGACCGCGCCCAGATCGTACATGAGAATTTCCTGACCCGTGTCGCAAATCGTGATTTTCCCGACGGAGCCCCACCGCGCGTCGGTCTGGGCGATGCTGAAGCCGTTTCGCTATTCCGGTCGCAAGTTCTCAGCCGCGCGTTGGATCGGACCAGCCGGGTGATGCAGAAGGCGGGGCAGGGGTTCTACACCATCGGCTCATCTGGCCACGAAGGGATGGCCGCCGTCGCGCACGCATTGCGCCCAAGCGATATTGCCTTTCTGCATTACCGGGATGCTGCGTTTCAGATCGCGCGTTCTGAACAGGTGCCGGGCCAGCAGATCGCGTGGGATATGCTGCTCAGCTTTGCGTGCTCGAAAGAGGACCCAACCTCGGGCGGGCGGCACAAGGTACTGGGGTCAAGGGCGCTGATGATCCCGCCGCAGACCTCGACCATCGCCAGCCATTTGCCCAAAGCCGTTGGTGCGGCTTATGCGCTGGGGGCAGCCCGGCGACATGCGCCCGAACATCGCGTGTTGCCGGAAGACGGGATTGCGATGTGTTCATTTGGGGATGCCTCGGCCAATCACTCAACCGCGCAGGGGGCGATCAACACGGCAGGCTGGACCAGTGTGCAATCGACGCCGCTGCCGCTGCTGTTCGTGTGTGAAGACAACGGGATCGGGATTTCGGTCAAAACGCCCAAGGGCTGGATTCAGGCGTCGATGGAGCATCGTCCGGGGATCAAGTATTTTCAGGCCAATGGGTTGGACATTTATGAAACCCATGCAGTCGCGAAAGAGGCTGCAGATTATGTCCGCAAGCGCAGGAAACCGGCCTTCCTGCATCTCAGAACCGTGCGGCTTTATGGCCATGCCGGGGCGGATGTGCCCACGACCTATCTGCCGAAAACTGAGGTTGAGGCGGATGAGGCCAATGATCCGCTTTTGCACACCGTACGACTGCTGGATCAGGCGGGTGCATTGTCGTCGGATCAGGCGTTAAAAATCTACAGCGATACCTGCACCCGAACGGATCGTGTGGCTACAGAGGCTGCCAGCCGTCCCCATCTTGCCAATGCGACCGAAGTGGTGGCAAGCCTGATCCCGCCTAAGCGCCCTTGTAAAGCGACCAACGGCCCGAGCGCTGAGGCGCGTGCGAAGACCTTTGGCGCAGATATGCGCGCGATGGATGAGCCGCAGCCGCTCAGCCGCCTGATCAACTGGGCGCTGACCGATCTGATGTTGGAACATGCCGAGATCGTTTGCATGGGCGAAGATGTGGGCCGCAAAGGTGGCGTTTATGGCGTCACACAAAAGCTGCAGCAACGCTTTGGTCCGGACCGCGTGATTGATACGCTGCTGGATGAACAATCCATTCTGGGTCTCGCGATCGGTATGGGCCATAACGGTTTCATCCCGATCCCCGAGATCCAGTTTCTGGCCTATCTGCACAATGCCGAGGACCAGATTCGGGGCGAAGCCGCAACTTTGCCGTTCTTCTCGAACGGGCAGTTCACCAACCCTATGGTGCTGCGGATTGCGGGGCTGGGATATCAGAAGGGCTTTGGTGGGCATTTCCATAACGACAACTCTCTGGCCGTTTTGCGGGATATCCCTGGTGTCATCATCGCCTGCCCGTCGACCGGGGCGGATGCGGTGCAAATGCTGCGCGAATGCGTGCGGTTGGCGCGCGAAGAGCAGCGGGTAGTGGTGTTTCTTGAACCGATTGCACTCTACCCGATGCGCGATCTGCATGCGGCGCAGGATGGCGGGTGGATGACCACCTATCCTGCGCGGGATCAGAAAATTGCGCTGGGCGATGTGGGAGTACACGGGGACGGCACCGATCTCGCCATCGTGACCTATGGCAACGGGCATTACCTGTCGCAACAGGCCCTGCCCGAAATTGAGGCGGCGGGTCTGAAAACCCGGATTATCGATATGCGTTGGCTAGCTCCTCTGCCAGAGGAGGCGCTGCGCGAAGCCACCAAAACATGCGCGCATGTTCTGATCGTCGACGAATGCCGCAAGACCGGCAGCCAGTCCGAGGCGCTGATGACTTTCTTCGCCGAACAAAGTTCTTCTACTCGAACTGCCCGCGTTGTGGCCGAGGATTGCTTTATCGCAACCGGCCCCGCCTATGCCGCACCTCTTCCTTCGAAAGACGGTATCGTTGCCGCAGCGCTGGCTTTGACAGGAGCAGCCTCATGACCCGCACCGCCGTTGTGATCTGCCCGGGCCGGGGCACTTATAACAAGCCTGAGCTGGGCTATCTGCACCAACATCATTCGGATCGTATGGACTTGTTCCGCAGCTTCGACGCCATTCGCGCCGGAACCGGACAGGATGCGATTACTGCCTTGGATGGGGCTGATCGCTTTAGCGTCGGGAAGTACTCGCGCGGCGATGTGGCCTCACCCCTGATCTATGCTGCCGCGTTGGCCGATGCGCAGGCATTGGCCAACGATATTGAAGTCGTCGCCGTCACTGGTAACTCGATGGGCTGGTATATTGCGCTAGCCACCGCAGGGGCATTGACCCCTGGGAACGGGTTTCGCGTGGTCAATACGATGGGCACGCTGATGCAGAAGCACCTGATCGGCGGTCAACTGGTTTACCCATTCGTCGATGAGACATGGGCGAATGATCCTGCCCGCAAAGCCGCATTGCTGGATGAGGTGGCGAGGATCGATGCGTTGCGCAATCATTCTCTGGCGCTTTCGATCGATCTGGGCGGGATGCTGGTATTGGCAGGCAATGAGGCGGGTCTGACGGCGTTTGAGGCGGCACACCCCACCGTGCAGGATCGGTTCCCATTGCGGCTGGCCAATCACGCCGCCTTTCATACGGCGCTGCAGGCCCCGGTGGCGGCGGAAGGTCGGGCGCAATTGAGTTCTGATCTTTTTGCTCAGCCAAAGTTCCCGATGATTGACGGGCGCGGCAAAATCTGGTGGCCCGGCGCAACTGACACGAGTGAGTTGTGGGACTACACGCTGGGCCATCAGGTGACCGAGACCTATGACTTCACCCATGCGATCCAGACGGCCGCACGCGAGTTCGCGCCCGATCTGTTCATCGTCACCGGCCCCGGTGCAACGCTGAGCGGCGCGGTGGCGCAGTCACTGACACTGGGGCGCTGGCGGGGCATGACCGACAAGGCGTCATTCCAGTCGCATCAGGAGGCGGATCCGTTCCTCATCGCCATGGGGCGGGCTGACCAGCGCGCCCTTGCAACTAACTGAGACCAGCCTGATGATCGGCGAAACTTTGGCGAGGCCCGGGCATGCGCGACTATGATCAATCGTTATGGCGGCAGACCTGTCGCGAGCGTATCGACACGCAAAAGCTGTCTGATGACGTAAGCGTTGATCTTGCCGTGATCGGCGGTGGTTACACCGGGTGTTCTGCGGCCTTGACCGCAGCAAAAGCGGGGGCTTCGGTGTGCCTGCTCGAAGCGTATCAGATCGGCCATGGTGGATCGGGGCGGAATGTCGGTCTCGTCAACGCAGGGCTTTGGCTGCCACCCGATCAAATTCGGTCGCATCTGGGGCAAATGGCGGGGGATCGGTTGATCGATCTGCTGGCTAACGCGCCGTCAGACGTGTTCGAGTTGATTGAAGCGCACGGGATTGACTGCGAGCCTGAGCGGCAAGGCACGTTGCATTGTGCTCATTCGGCCTCGGGCTTTGGTGATCTGCGTACACGCCACGCACAGCTGAGCGCTTCTGGTGCGCCGGTCGAATTGCTCGATCCTGACGCGTCGCGCCAGCGGACGGGCAGCCCGGCAGTCCACGGCGCATTGTTTGACCCCCGCGCGGGTACAATTCAGCCGCTGGGCTATGCGGTGGGACTGGCCCGCGCCGCACAGAATGCGGGAGCGCAGATATATACGCAAAGCCCGATTCGATCTTTGCGGCAGGAAGCCGGGGTTTGGGTGCTGCAGGGGGATGGTGGAACCGTACGCGCAAGATCGGTTATTCAGGCGACCAACGCTTATCATCAGGGCATTGCTGATACGGCACCAGACTATGTGCCGGTCTACTACTTCCAATACGCCACCGCGCCGCTGTCCCATAACCTGCGGGCCAGCATATTGCCTAAAGCAGAGGGATGCTGGGATACCGGCCTGATCATGACATCCTTCCGTTTGGACCAGGCAGGACGGTTTATCATTGGCGGTATGGGCGACCTAAACAGCGCCGGAGGATTTGCACACAAATCCTGGATCAAGCGCAAAATGGCTGCACTTTATCCGCAATTGGCGGATCAGCCGTTGATTGAGGGCTGGCATGGGCGGATTGCCATGACTTCGGATCATATTCCCAAAATCACTCTGATCGGTCCAAATGCGTTAGCCGCGCATGGGTTCTCGGGGCGTGGGATCGGGCCGGGCACCGTGTTCGGGCGTTTGATGGCCAAAAGTCTGCTCAAGGACGATCCGTCCTTGCTGCCGGTTCCGTCAGTGGCTGAGTATAGCGAAAACTGGACTGGCCTACGCCGCGCTTTCTTCGAAACCGGCGCGGCGCTGACGCATTTTGTTAAGGCGCGGTTCTGAATTCAGACAGACCGGGTGATGCCGCCATCGACGCGGATGTTCTGCCCGGTTATGTAGCCTCCGCCTTCGGAGGCGAGCATAGCCACGACCGAGGCGATCTCATCATAGCTGCGCCCGTAGCGGCCCATCGGGATGCGTGTGCGGAACTCTTCTTTTTCCGGAAGGCTGTCGATGAACCCGGGCAAGACGTTGTTCATGCGGATGTTGTCGGCGGCGTATTTGTCCGAGAACAGCTTGGTAAACGCCGCTAGCCCGGCGCGGAATACGCCCGAGGTCGGAAAAACCGGATCCGGTTCAAACGCAGCAAAGGTTGAGATGTTGATGATCGATCCACCGCCCTGCGCTTGCATGATCGGGGTCACCAGTCGGGTCGGTCGGACGGCATTCATGAAATAGACATCCATGCCGGTGTGCCAGTCCTCATCGGTCAGCTCCAGCACCGCTGCGCGGGGTCCGTGCCCGGCTGAGTTCACCAGCACATCGATCCGACCCCAATGGGACATTGCAGCATCGACCAGTTTCTGCAGGTCATCATTTGACTGGTTCGAGCCCGTGATGCCCACGCCACCCAACTCATGCGCCAGCGCCTCACCCTTGCCTGACGAGGACAGGATGCCGACTTTGAAACCATCCGCCGCCAATCTGCGCGCGGAATCCGCACCCATACCGCTGCCGCCTGCCGTGATCAAAGCTACTTTTTCCATCTTCACGCTCCTTTGCGATGTTTGGTATAAAGATGGCTGGCAGCGTTCACTTTGACCAATCAGTTCTATTGCGCATAGGCTGTAGAAAATCTACAGTCGAGTTATGCCCGCTCTTCCACCTCTCAATGCGATGCGCGCCTTTGAGGCCTCGGCACGCCACCTGAATTTTCGTCTTGCTGCGGAAGAAATTGGGGTGACTCAAGGGGCCATTGCGCAGCAGGTGCGGGGGTTGGAGGCGCGGCTGGGCACTGCACTCTTTGAACGACTACCACGTGGGTTGCGCTTGACCGAAGCGGGGCGTCGGTTCCACGCGCCGCTGCGTCGGGCGTTTCGGCTGATTGAAGAGGCTGTCGATGAGCTGGCTGATCAGCGGCAGATCACGATCTCGGTCACGCCCAGCTTTGCCTCAAAATGGCTGGTGCCGCGTCTGAGTGATTTTGTGACCCGCCATCCCGATATCTCGGTGCAGGTTGACGCGCGCGAGCGGTTGGCGGATTTCCAGTCTGATGGAATTGATATCGCGGTACGCCAAAGCCGTTCACCGGTTGCTCGAGATCTGCAAGCAACACCTTTGTTCTCGACCGAATTCGTTGTCGTGGGCAGTCCGGATCTCGCATCGCAAATTTCAGGTCCAGACGACCTGATGCAACACGTTTTGCTCAGTGATTCCCATGGGCTGTGGCCGTTGTTTCTTGAACGCGCCGGGGTCGAGGGGAAGCCGCGGATGATGAGTTTCAGCCAGACAAGTCTGGCGATAGACGCCGCTGTCTCGGGGCAAGGCTTTGCGCTGGCCAATGCGCCACTTGTGTCTGCGGAACTGGCTTCGGGTCGGTTGGTGCAGCCGCTCTCTGAGGTGCTGGTTGATGATCTGAGCTTTTTCATCGTCACCCCGCAGAAACCGCGCCAACCGGAGCTGGTGAAACAGATGCGCGACTGGTTGCTATCTCAGGTCTGAAGCGAGGCCGCAATCGCGTCGATCCGGTCGCGTAACCAACGATGTGCCGGGTCGTTGGCCGAGCGTTGGTGCCAGACCATATAGATTGACACTGCTTCGCATTTGAACGGCAGTGGTGCGCTGTCCAGCGTGGCAAGCGGCCCGCGTTTCATCAGTGCCGTGTCGGTCGAGATCAGGTCGCTGCCTTTCACGAAAGGCGGGATTGCGTTGAAATGCGGCAGGGTTACGACGGGCGGTCTGATCTGGCTTTGATCCACGCCACGCATCACGGCACGGGCGTTGCGCCCGTCGGCAAATCGCACCTCGACATGATCGCTATTGCAATAGGAGCGCCAATCCTCAGGCGGATCACGGTGAGCGGCATCATAGAATACCAACAACGGGCTGGTGATCAGCCGCTTCTGAAAGATATCCGGCCCATCCGGTGGCAGCGGGGTGAGCATCAATTGACACCGGTCGCTGCGCAGCAAGTCCGGGTCGGGAACACCCGACGGGATGAACTCCAGCCGCAACCTGACGCCTTCGGCGCGTGTCGCCCGCAGAAGTTCGGGAAAGATCAACTCACGCGGCATGTCGTTGGTGGCGATCTGAATGTCCATCTGTTCGGACAGCGGATCAAACGGGCGACCTTCTGTCAGGGCGCGCATGTTGTCCAGCACCTGTTGCACCGGCTCTTTCAACGACAAAGCGCGTTCGGTCGGGGTCAACCCCTGACCGGATCGGACAAATAGTGGATCGCCCAGCACTTGCCGCAACTTGCCCAGCGTATGGCTGATGGCCGATTGCGTCACCCCTAACCGGTCGGCAGCTTTCGACACCGAGCTTTCTTCGAGTATCGTCAGGAACACCCGTAGGACCTTGCCGTCCAGATCTGTGAAATCAATTCTGCTCATACCATTTATGATTATTCATGAATGGATTTGGTGTCCATGCCGGGGTAGGGGAAAGGGCAGCTAACTGGAGGCGCGCGATGGGGATCCGCTTTTTCTCGGACAAGAACAGACCTGTTCACATGGGTCCGTTCCCGCTGGAACGGCTGGCGCGGCTGGATCGGATGCCTGATCTGGCGCAGGTCGAACCGATGTGTGCGCTTAGCTTTCGCAGGCCCGAGCAGCCCGAAAGCATCGTGAATGCGATGGGCGAGTTTCAGGCGATGATGGACGCAATCCGGGATGGATTTGTGAACCCCGTCGCATCGGAAATTCCTGCCAACCCAGCAGATCGTGCCAACCATCTGAAAGCGTTTGGCTATTTCAACGATGCGTCGATGATGGGCTGCGGGCCGCTACCCGCGGAGGCGATGTTGGCTGAGCCTCGCCGCAACCCGGATATCGACCGGCTGGCTCATGCGCTTAGGACGCGGCAAACCAAAACGCTGGCCTCGGGCATCGATCTGATCATGGCGGATCTAAAAGAAAGCATGGAGGCCGCGCCACGCCCGATGGACTGTCATCGCCATACGCTCGTGTTTCTCTATGAGTTCAACCGCGATCCGGACCCCTCGGAGCCCGGGTCCGATTGGATCATGGATGCGCAGGATCACCGCGCCTGTTTGCTTGCCACCGAGAATGCAGTGGTCATTGCCAACTACATCCGCCTCCTGGGTTTCGATGCGCGGGCGCATACGGCGATGTCCTCTGAGGTTGATCTGGGCAAGCTGGCAGTTGCTGCGGGTCTGGCCTCGGTTGAGGATGGTGCGGTTGTGGTGCCCTGGTTGGGTAAGCGGTTCGGATTGGCGGCTGTGACCACCGAAATGGAGATCGCGCATGACCGACCCTTGCAACCGCTGGCCGAACAACCGTGGTTCCGCACGCAAGGACCTGCATGGTGGCTGGGTGCAGGCTTCGCCAAGAACGCTCTGAACCGGGATGCCTATGCCAAGCGGCGCTATGTGGACGGGGCACATCCTTTTGAAAACCTCAAACGAGTCGAAACACCGACCACCTATATCGACGAGCAAAACGTAGCCCGGGTGCCCAAACGCGCAGACATGTTTGCGCGGGCTCAGTTCGGCGACATGGGAAAATCGCTGCAGGACGCGACCAAGGGCGGGCATTACGTGCGCAAATCCGCCCCCAGCTTTGCCCAACGCCGCGCGCTGGGCGCGTTTGTTTTGCTGCAGGACGGTGACAGCGCCGAGGCTATACAACCCACAGATACCGAAAGAAATGCCGCGAATATCAAGGCTGCAACCTATTTCCTTGGGGTCGATGCGGTCGGGCTCAGCCGGTGCCCCGAGTGGAGCTGGTATTCCCATGACGCCACCGGAGAAGAAATCGTTCCGCCCCATGATCAGGCGATCAGCATGATCATCGACCAGGGCTATGAGACGATGGAAGGCGCCAGCGGGGATGACTGGATCAGCGTGGCCCAATCTATGCGCGCCTACCTGCGGTTTTCACTGCTGGGGGGCGTGATCGCGCAGCAAATCCGAAATCTCGGCTACAAGGCCAAGGCGCATACGGTGATGGATGGCGAGGTGCTGCAACCGCCGCTGCTGCTGTTGTCGGGGTTGGGCGAGGTCAGTCGGATCGGTGAGGTGATCCTGAACCCCTATCTTGGCCCGCGCCTGAAATCCGGTGTCGTGACAACCGACATGCCGATGACGCATGACAAGCCCATCGATTTCGGCCTTCAGACGTTTTGCGAAAGCTGCAACAAATGCGCTCGGGAATGCCCTTCGGGCGCGATCACTGCCGGGCCAAAGCTGATGTTCAACGGCTATGAAATCTGGAAATCCGACAGCCAGAAATGCGCCACTTACCGTATCACCACGCCCGGGGGGGCGATGTGCGGACGATGCATGAAGACCTGCCCGTGGAATCTCGAAGGTATATTCAAGGAACGCCCGTTCCGATGGGCCGCGATGAATATTCCGCAGGCCGCGCCTGCATTGGCCAAACTGGATGATGCGGTCGGCAATGGTGGTCTAAATAACATCAAGAAATGGTGGTGGGATATCGAGCTGGAACCTGACGGGGCCTATCGCCCGTCGCAGCACCCATTGAACCGGCGGGACCTACAAAAAGACCTCGATTTGAAGTACGAGGATCAGACGCTTGCTGTCTACCCCGCTCCTCTCGCTCCGCACCCATGGCCCTATCCCTTCAACATGGACCGGGAAGCCGGGATTGCCGCCTATGAGGCGATGGTCACAGCTGAAGACTACAAAGCGCGCAAAGCGGCCGGCGATATGTCTGTGATCCACCGTTATCAGGTCGCAGGGGACGCCCCGGTGATGCGGGTGGAATTAACCAAGGTCGACAAGATGACCTCGGATGTCACCAAGTACGAGTTCTCAACCCTCGACGGTGCGCCCTTGCCGAAATGGACTGCGGGTGCGCATCTGGACGTGCTGGTTTCGCCCGAATTCCTGCGGCAGTACTCGATGTCGGGCGATCCCTCCGACCGCAACACTTATCAGATCGGCGTGCTGCGCGAGGATGAGGGGCGCGGCGGCTCGGCCTTGCTGCATCGCATCTTCAACGAAGGGCGCAAGGTCTTCATCTCAAAGCCGATAAACCATTTTGAGCTGGACGAGACTGCAACCAAAACCTTCCTGATGGGCGGTGGTATTGGCATCACGCCGATGATTGCTTTTGCCCACCGACTGCATGCGATGGGCAAACCGTTCGAGTTACACTATTCCGCCAGCACACGAGCAGGTGCCGGATATCTGGACGATCTGGCGGCTATGCCATGGGCCGATCACGTGCACTATCATTTCTCGGACGAGGGCACGCGGGCCGATCTGGAGGCTGTTCTGGAAGAATATCAGGACGGATGGCACGTTTATACCTGCGGCCCCGACCGCTATATGGATGGCGTCATACAGGCCGCCGAACGGCAGGGTTTCCCCGAAGAAGCACGGCATCTGGAGTATTTTTCGGTCCCGGAACAGCCCGAATATGAGAACCATCCGTTCACTCTGAAATTGGCGAAATCGGGTCGGGAGTTGACTGTTCCCGCTGACAAAGATGCGGCGCAGGTACTTAATGAGGCGGGCTTTCACGTGGATGTGAAATGCGCTGATGGGATCTGCGGGGTCTGCAAATGTGACGTGATTTCAGGTGATATCGAACACCGCGATTTCGTTTTGTCCAACAAACAACGCGAAGGTGCGATCATACTGTGCCAAAGCCGGGCGGCCCGGGCAGACGGGGTGATCGAGATCGATCTGTGATTGCTCTCGATAAAACGACATTTTGAATCCCAAAAATTGGTCGTTCCAGCCATGGACGCCGCCGACTTGCTGCACTAACGTCCCCGGCGAACCCCAGTCTATCCTGATCAACAGGTGCGAGGTACTTTCATGGATTATCACAGCCCCGCCAGCTTTGCCGAGGCGTCGGCTCTGGCCGCAAATGCAACGGGCATCACTCGGTTTCTGGCAGGCGGCACCGATGTGCTGGTGCAGTTGCGCTCGGAATTGGTGACGCCCGATACGCTGATCGACATCAAGAAGATCGATGGCGTTAGCGAAATTACCCGCAATGCCGATGGCAGCTGGACGCTGGGCGTCGCCGCGACCGGCGCCGAGATGAGCGAGCACGCCGCGTTGGGCCGCGATTGGCCGGGTGTGGTCGAGGCGATGGATCTGATTGGATCGACTCAGGTACAGGGGCGTGCGACGCTGACCGGGAATCTGTGCAATGGCTCTCCGGCGGCGGACTCGGTGCCAGCGATGGTTGCGGCAGGCGTTACAGTCACCGTGACGGGCCCGGACGGCACACGAGAGGTGGCGGTCGAAGACATCCCGACGGGACCCGGCAAGACCTCACTGGCCAAAGGCGAACTGATCTCGGCGGTCAACATTCCAGCGCGTGGCGACAACGCCGGTGACGCCTATCTGCGCTTTATCCCGCGCACCGAGATGGATATCGCGGTGGTTGGTGTGGGCGTAAACTTACGACTGGATGGCGATACCATCACCGAGGCGCGCGTCTCACTGGGGGCTGTCGCACCAACCGTCTTGCTGGTTGAAGACTGCGCCAAAGCGCTGATTGGCAGCGCGTTGGATGACGCGGCGCTGGACGCGCTCGCTGCAGCGGCCTCGGCTGCCTGCAACCCCATTGATGACAAACGCGGCACTATTGCATTCCGCACCGAAGTTGCTGGCGTTCTGGCCAAGCGCGCCGCAAAAATCGCCTATGCCCGCGCAAAGGGAGAAGACGTATGAGTAAGTTCCACGTATCCACCACCGTAAATGGGGACGCGGTTGAATACCTCTGCGACCCACGCGAAACCCTGCTGGACTGTCTGCGCGACAAGCTGAACCTGACGGGCGCGAAAGAGGGCTGCGGCACCGGCGATTGCGGTGCTTGTTCGGTCAGCGTCGATGGCCGTCTTGTGTGTTCATGCCTGATGTTGGGCGTCGAGGCTGAAGGCAAGCAGATCGAAACGGTTGAAGGGATCGCGGACGGTGACGTCCTGCATCCGCTGCAGAAGAAGATGATCGAATATGCCGCCCTGCAATGCGGCATCTGTACCCCGGGCATTCTGGTGGCGGCCAAGTCGCTGCTGGAAAAGAACCCCAACCCCACCGAAGAGGAAACCCGGTACTGGCTGGCGGGCAACCTCTGCCGCTGCACCGGCTATGACAAAATCATTCGCGCCGTGATGGATACGGCGGCTGAGATGCGGGAGGCTTCGTAATGGCACTGGACGATCGCAAATCTGACTTCACCTTTGTCGGCACCCGACCCGATCGCCCTGACGGTCTGGACAAGGTGACGGGCCGCGCCAAGTTCGGTGCGGATATCTCAGCCCCCGGCATGTTACATGGCGCCATCCTGCGTTCACCCCATGCCCATGCGCGGATCGTCAAGATTGATGCATCAAAGGCCGAGGCCCACAAAGACGTCAAAGCCGTTGTTACCCGCGCCGATTTCGCCGATGTCCCCTTCAAGCCGGGGCTGGAAGGGGAATTCTGGAACGTGCTGGAAAATGTCATGGCGGGCGAAAAGGCTCTATATGACGGCCACGCGATTGCAGCAGTTGCAGCGACATCAGCCTTGGCGGCGCGCGATGCGCTGAAGTTGATCGAGGTTGAATATGAAGTTTTGCCCCACGTCACAGATGTGGACAAGGCGATGGCCCCCGACGCGCCTGTCATCCGCGAAGGCGCGGCGGACTACTCGGTGCCCGAGGGGATGCACCCCAACGTAGTGCGCTATCACGAAAGCGGCCACGGAGATGTCGAAGCCGGTTTTGCCGAGGCGGATCTGGTAATTGAGGACAGCTTCGTTACCGAGGCAACCCATCAGGGTTACATTGAACCTCATGCCTGCATGGGGTCTCTGGGTACTGACGGCAAAGGTGAGCTTTGGTGCACCACCCAGGGCCATTGGATCGCACAGAAAACCTGCGCGGCGTTGCTGGGCATCGAAACCTCACAACTGCGTGTGACCGCGTCTGAGATCGGCGGCGGCTTTGGTGGTAAGACCACTGTGTTCATCGAACCGGTTGCGTTGGCGCTCAGCCGCAAGGCCAACCGCCCCGTAAAGATCGTGATGACCCGGTCCGAGGTGTTCCGTGCGACCGGCCCGACCTCATCGGCGTCGATGGATATCAAGATCGGTATGAAGAAAGACGGCACCATCACAGCAGCCGAAGGCATCTTCCGCCTGCAGGGCGGTGCCTTCCCGGGTGCGCCGGGCGACATGACTGCCATGTGTGCCTTTGCGCCCTACAACCTGACCAATGTACGTCAGGTCGGTTATGACGTAATGGCCAACCGCCCGAAACAGGCCGCCTATCGCGCGCCAGGCGCTCCGATGGGTGCGTTTGCGGTCGAATCCGTTCTGGATGAGCTGTGCAATCAACTCGGCCTCGACCAGGTGGATGTGCGCCTAAAAAACGCCGCGCATGAAGGCACCAAAGCCAGCTATGGCCCGACCTATGAGCGCATAGGTCTTGTCGAAACGCTTGAGGCCGCCAAGGCGCATCCGCATTACTCGGCCCCGTTGAAGCCGGGGCAAGGGCGCGGGATTTCCTGTGGGTTCTGGTTCAACCATGGTGGTGAGACCTCGGTATCTCTGGCGCTGTCCGAGGACGGCTCGGCCCAAGTCATGGTCGGTACGCCGGATATCGGCGGATCACGCGCGTCAATGGCGCTGATGGCGGCCGAGGTTCTGGGCATTCCCTACGAGAACATTCGCGTCACCGTCGCCGATACGGCAACGCTGGGTTACAATGATGTGAGCCACGGCAGCCGCGTGACCTATGCCTCGGGTCTGGCGACAATCAAGGCGGCGCGCCACGCGGTCGAGCAGCTATGCGCCCGCGCAGCGTCCAGTTGGGGAATCCCGGTTGATGCGGTGAAATGGGAGAACGGCTGTGCCGTGCCCTCAGGCCCCAATGCCGGTGACTTCGATCCGCGCCCGCTGGCCGATATCACCGCCCATATGGGCGCGACCGGCGGCCCGATCTCGGGCCATTTCGAGGCCACGCCGGAAGGCGCGGGTGTATCCTTTGGCACCCATATCGTGGATGCCGAGGTCGACCCGGAAACCGGCAAGACCAGCATCACCCGCTACACGGTCATTCAGGACGCGGGCAAGGCGATCCACCCGACCTATGTCGAAGGCCAGTATCAGGGCGGAGCTGCGCAGGGCATCGGCTGGGCGCTGAACGAGGAATATATCTATGGTGAGGATGGCCGCTTGCAGAACTCGATCTTCCTCGATTACCGCATCCCGGTCGCCAGCGATCTGCCGATGATCGACACGGTGATTGTCGAAGTGCCCAACCCCGGCCACCCGTTCGGTGTGCGTGGTGTGGGAGAGACTGGCATCGTGCCGCCCTTGGCCGCCATCGCCAACGCGGTCTCCAACGCGGCCGGTGTACGCCTGAAGCAACTGCCAATGTCCCCGCCGCGCATTCTTGCCGCGCTCAATGACAATGGTTGAGGTCCACCTCTGGTCTAGCCTCCGGTCTTTGACCGGGGGTCGCGAGGTGGTCGAGGTTGAGGCCGCCACCACGGGCGAATTGCTGCAGGAACTGGTGCGTATACATCCCCGGCTGCAGGCACCGATCGATGCGGGGGTCTCAGTGGCGTTGGACGGGCGCATCATCGCGACCGGACTGTCCGAGCCGATTCCGGAAGGTGCCGAGGTTTATCTGATGCAGCGTCTCAGGGGCGGTTGAAGGCGAAAGGTCTAGTCGACCCCCGCCCTCACGCGAAATCACGGGACAGGATGAACGCGCAACACTGCTCGGTCAGATATTGGAAGCGCGAACGCTCGCGGACATAGAGATACACTTGCCTTTTGTCGTGAAGGTCCGTGATCGGGCGGTAAGACACCGCCTCCGGCAAGAATTCGGCAACGGTTTGAGGAAGCACTGTGATCCACTCGCCCGATCGCACCAGCGTGATCAATGAATGCGTGTTGTGAATTGTAATCTCGGCGTTTTTGATTGCCGTATGGAAAGCTGGCGTTTGAATCAGATCGCACAACGTGTTTCGGACAAAGGGCGCGGTGGCGATGTCGGAGATATTCAGCGGTTCTGCGCGTGTGATCAGAGGATGATCCGAGGCCGCGACCAATCCAAAGGAGTCCTGAAATAGCGGAATGGTTTGGATGCCGTTCAGGGCGTGATACCCGGATGCGATTCCGATATCTGCCTGATCCTGAGCGATGGCATCCAACACCTGCTGCGTGTCGGTGTCGCGCAGCTCGATCTTCACCCCGGGGGATTCGCTGCTCATGTGGTGCAATAGTGGTGGAAAGATCAACGCGCCAACCGACGGGACGGATACGATCCGGATCAATCCCTGTTCAGCCAGCGCGGCGGCCTCGATATTCTGGACGGTCTGATCGAATTGGCGCACTTGCCGCAAGCCCAGATCGAGTACCTGCTCACCCAGCGGGGAAAGCTGGTTCTTGCGCTCGCCTTCGAACAGCTTTTTGCACAGATGGTCTTCGAGCTGCTTCAATGTCATCGAGACGGCTGATTGCGTTCGACCAAGGCGGTCGGCGGCCTCGGACAGGTTCCCGGTCTGGGCTACCGTGCAAAAGCAACGCAGCATCTCAATCTTGATTGCCAACTTCAGATTCCTTGAAGTTTGTTTAAGTTATTTGAGTTTGACTGATGTGCATCGGAAAATCCATCCTGCGACAAACGAATTCTGACTCTGGGGCGCATTGTGACCAAACTGAACCTGATCGCTGGCGAATGGCTGGCAGGCGAAAGCGAAATCGAAAACCGCAACCCTTCTGATTTGACTGACCTAGTTGGTATGTTCGCGCAAGCCAGCAGCGACCAACTTGAAGCGACGCTGGATCAGGCGCGTGTCGCGCAAGCTGAATGGGCTGCCTATGGGCTGGAACGTAAGCAGGCAGTTCTGAACGCCATCGGTAACGAGCTGATGACCCGCGCCGAGGAACTGGGCACTTTGCTCAGCCGGGAAGAGGGCAAACCGCTGGCCGAAGGTAAGGGCGAAGTCTATCGAGCGGGTCAGTTCTTTACCTACTACGCCGCTGAATGTCTTCGTCAGATTGGGGAAAACGCTGACTCTGTTCGCCCCGACATCGAGATTGACGTGCGCCGCGAAGCGGTGGGTGTTGTCGCCATTATCAGCCCGTGGAACTTTCCCACCGCGACCGCTTCGTGGAAGATTGCGCCCGCGCTGTGCTATGGCAACGCTGTAGTGTGGAAACCGGCGAACATCACCCCGGCCTCGGCCGTGGCACTGACCGAAATCATCGAACGGCAGGACATTCCCAAAGGTCTGTTCAGCCTCGTTATGGGCTCAGGCCGCAGCATCGGGCAGCGTTTGGTCGAAAGTCCTAAGGTCAACGCGATCTCTTTCACCGGCTCGGTTCCAGTAGGCAAGGGCATCGCGGCGGCGGCGATCCAGAACCTGACCAAAGTTCAGATGGAGATGGGGTCCAAGAACGCGCTGGCCGTGATGGACGACGCGGATTTGGATCTTGCGGTTTCGCTGGCATTGGGCGGCGCATTCGGCGGCACCGGTCAGAAATGCACCGCCTCGTCGCGGCTGGTGGTGCATGCAGGCATCCATGATGCTTTTGTCGAGAAACTCGTCGCAGGCGCGCAGGCGATGAAAGTTGGCCACGCGCTGGAAGAAGGTGTTCAGATGGGCCCCGTCGTAAGCCAGCAGCAACTAGGCGAGAACCTCACCTATGTCGATCTGGGTAAATCTGAAGGGGCCGAACTGGCCTGCGGTGGACAGCGCCTAGAGATGCCGCATGAGGGCTTCTACATGTCGCCGGGCGTGTTCCTGAACACCACAAACGACATGCGCATAAACCGCGAGGAAATGTTCGCGCCGCTGACCAGCGTCATCAAGGTTGGCAGCTATGACGAGGCGCTGAGTGTGGTGAACGACACCAATTTCGGCCTGACTTCGGGCATCGTGACTAAATCGCTGGCCCGTGCCACCCATTTCCGCCGCAATGCGCGAACTGGTGTGGTGACGGTGAATCTGCCTACGGCAGGCACCGATTATCACGTACCCTTTGGCGGTCGCGGCGACAGCTCTTACGGGCCGCGCGAACAAGGCAAAGCAGCGGCAGAGTTCTATACCACCGTCAAGACCGCCTATATCAGCGCGGGCCCCGTCTGATGCGTATCGACGGGCTGCAATATGCCAACTGGTCGGAGAAGATTTTCCGCCAACTGCGCGAAGGCGGCGTGGATGCGATCCACGTCACCATCGCTTATCATGAGAATTTCCGTGAAACCGTTCTGAACTTTGAGAAGTGGAATCGCTGGTTCGAGCAATACCCGGACCTGATCATGAAAGGCCGTTGGGCCAGCGACATCGACATCGCGCGCGAAACGGGGCGGACGGCTGTGTTCTTCGGGTTTCAGAACCCATCCCCGATCGAAGACGATATTGGTCTGGTTGAGGTTCTGCATGATCTTGGCGCCCGCTTCATGCAGCTGACCTATAACAACCAGTCGCTGCTGGCGACCGGCTGTTATGAGGCCGAAGACACCGGCATCACCCGCATGGGCAAGCAGGTGATCAAAGAGATGAACCGCGTGGGCCTTGTTGTCGATATGAGCCATTCGGCGGATCGGTCGACCATCGAAGCGACGGAATTGTCCGAGCGCCCCATCGCCATCACCCATGCCAATCCGCACGAATGGTCACCTGCTTTGCGCAACAAGCGCGATGCGGTGATCCGGGCGGTGACGGAAAATGGTGGGATGCTGGGCTTTTCGGTCTATCCTCATCACCTCAAGGACAAGTCCGACTGCACGTTGGAGAGTTTCTGTGAGATGATCGCCCGAACGGCTGAGAAATACGGTGCCCAGCATCTGGGGATTGGCACCGACCTGTGTCAAGATCAGCCCGACAGTGTGGTTGAATGGATGCGCGTGGGGCGCTGGACAAAACAGATCGACTATGGCGAGGGTTCGGCCTCGGCCCCCGGTTTCCCGCCAATGCCGGGCTGGTTTCGGGACAATCGCGACTTCGGCAACATCGAGTCCGGCTTGCGCGCCACTGGCATGAACTCCGACGAGGTCGCGGGGATCATGGGCGGCAACTGGTACCGCTTCTTTGCCGATAATTTTGGGCCACAAGGCATATGATGGACCAAAGCCCGCATATCGCACGCCGCGACCCGGCCACTGTGATGCGCCTGTCCCGTTTGGGATCGTTGCATCAATGCCGTGTTAGTTTTATGCGGCAATTGACCCGTCGGATGGCTGCCGAAAACTGGACATTCACCCGCCCGGTCTTCCAGATTGATGAAAAGGGCGTCGGTCACGCGGTCTACACCGCACAAGGTCCCGAACGCGCTTATTCGTTGGTGGCGTTTGCCCATGATTTGCCACCCGAGCAACGCTCGGATCGTGTGATCGCCGAGGCATGGGACGCGACCTTTGCGTTGTTTGACGGAATTCCTGACCCGGAAGACATTGAGCGGCTTTCGCAAAACGTACCTCTGCAAGAGGCCGGGCGTGTAAGCGAAAGCGAGCTGTCCTTGTCGCGGGCCAACCGCTCGGTGCGTCTGTGGGCACATGTTGTGGATCGTCTTTCCACCGGTCAGCAGCCCGACCTCGAACAGATTTACAAGGTCGGTTACCTGATGCGGACAACCGCCGTGTATGGCTCGGGCAAGTTCGGCGCGGCAGATCGTGAGAGGATTGCAGACCGAGACGAAGTCAGCGCGCCATTTCAGGCCGAGATGCTTTCGGTCTACCTGACGCGGACCTTCGTGCGCGATCTGGTGCAACATATGGCCCGCACCAAGGGTGGCGACCAGACCGCAGAGTTGAGCCCGGAAGTCGCGCGTTGGCTGGGTATAGGCAATTCGACCGGGCTAGGTATGGCACCTTTCATCGTCAATCACCCGATCCTGTTCAACAACTGGATCATGGTCCGGGAAGAGGCGATCTCGCGGGTTCGGTCCATTGAGACCGCAACAGAGGCAGAAGCGGCCAAGTTTCGCAACATCTTCGCCCGTAGCAAATTGTCGATCTCGTGGTGGAAGTCCGAGCATCCAATCCAGATCGAAAAGCTCGCGGCGCTGAATGCTGACTTGTGCGCAATATCGGACTATCTCGACAAGACCGATCTGACGGGCAATCAGCCGTGGGACCGCTTGATATTGTGGTCTCAGGCTACGCTCAGCGAAGAAGGGCAGGAGTTGTTGGCCTCGCTGATCCTTGAACCCTACGGTGAACTGGTCGATGGGCTGACCAGCTGTATGGCAGACAGCAACGGTGCGGCGCATGTGATTGATGGCACGATGACCGTTGGCGCGGTGCGCGACCTGATCCGCGCCTGCTTTGGCTGGGCAATGGATCTGGACTGGAACGCGCCCGAACACTGCGCGCGCGCTTGGTATGTGTCCGAGGAAAAGCTCGAGCCCCGGCTGGGTGAGCGGTTTGACGAACCGATTGCAGACTACGAACAGCCGCTTGCCCCGGCGCGCGACGCGGCTCTGGCCGAAAGCGCGCTTTCGGAATGGACGGATGGTGCACCCATCGCCGAGTTCCTACTTGAACACCCTGAACACCGCCACACGATCCGTCGCGCGCAAATGAGTCGCGTCGCGCCTTACGGCGAAATTCGCGACAACACGATCAGCGCGGATGTTCTGCCGATCGACATGCTGCGTGCCAAACTCTCGTTCTTTGGCGCCACGCATTTCGATCCTCGTTCAGACCGCTGGGTACGTATCTGCATGTATGCTGGCGCGCCTTATCCCGAAGAGTTAAGCAGCAAGACTGCCGATCTGTGGGTCTATCCGGAGCTTGCACCGTGAACGTATCGCTGAACGAGATCGAAGCCACGGCCAAACGCGCCGCGCGCGGGGCCGGATACCCATGGGGTCTGGCGGAAGAGGCGGGCAAAGCCACGCGTTGGTTATGCGCGCACGGGATGGATGGCGCGAATTCCCTGGCGCAATTGTTGGAGCAAGGTCTGGCAGCCTCACTTAAGGATCACCGCCCGGTTGCGATGCAACCGGTTTGGGCGGGGCAAGGCGTGCTTTGCCCGATCATTACGGGCGCGTTGCTTTCTGATCGGTCTGACCTGCTGCACGCAGGTCCCATACGTATCCAGAAGCTCGCAGTACCTGTTTTTCTGCTGGCCTTCGTAGCCTCGGCGGCACGCGCCCAGAATATCGTGATCACGCATACGTGCGATCTGTTCAGGGCCGCAACGGATGGCGATCGTCTGGAGGCGGGGCAGGATTGGCCATCGTTTTCTGATCACACCCAGATCACGCTGGGCGGCCAACTTACCACCCCTCGACCGCACGTGACCCGCGCAACCCCGGACCCGGTTTGCTGGGACACCCTCAACCGATTTGCCCATCGCACCTACGCGCCTGCTACCGATGAATCCCGACTGTTGGGTGCCGGCGCTGGCCTGTCCGACAATGACTGAATGAGAGAGCGACATGATCGAAACCCGTACCCTTAGCCTAGCTGAAATCGAGGATCTTTCTTTCCGTGCGTTGGTGTCCGCGGGCACCAGCGAAGAAAACGCGCGCCCATTGGCAATTGCAACCGCCGCAACCGAGGCGGACGGGGTAGCGAGCCATGGTCTGGCCTATATCCCGATCTATTGCGAACATGTTCAGTGCGGCAAGGTAGATGGGCAGGCCACCCCTCAGCTGTCCCAGCCGCGCCCCGGCGTAGTGACGGTCGACGCGGCAACCGGGTTCGCCCACACGGCGATCGACGTTGGGTTCGAGGCATTGATCGCTGCGGCGCGCACGCAGGGCGTTGCGGTGTTGGCGATCTGCAACAGCTATAACTGTGGCGTGCTGGGGTATCACACCTACCGGCTGGCACAGGCTGGTTTTGTGGGGCTTGGGTTCACCAACGCGCCCGCCTCCATCGCGCCGTCCGGGGGTGCCAAGCCCGTGGTCGGGACCAATCCGTTCTCAATCGCAGTCCCCGGAAACGATGGCCAACCCGCATTACTGATCGATCAAAGTGCCAGCACCATCGCAAAAAGCGAGGTCATGAAACACGCACGCGAAGGCAAACCAATCCCGGTTGGCTGGGCGTTGGACGCAGATGGCAACCCTACGACCGACCCGAATGTTGGGCTTAAGGGTTCCATGGCCCCATCGGGTGGGTACAAGGGGGTTGGCGTTGCCCTGATGACCGAGGTTTTGGCTGCAGCGCTGACCGGTGCCACGCTTGGGATACACGCCTCACCTTTTTCGGGAACCGCCGGTGGGCCTCCGAAAACAGGCCAGTTCTTTATTGCAATTGACGCTTCTGCGACTGCGGATGACGCATTTTCTTCCAGAATTGTCGATCTTGTCGAAGCGATCCGATCTCAGAACGGCGCACATTTGCCCGGTGACGGCCGCCAGGCAAAGCGTTTGGTGGCCAAGAACGATGGTGTGGCTGTCAGTGTAGCGACCCTCGACAAAATAGAAGCTCTGCTGACGTAGGGCTCGATGGCGAAGCTCCGGGACGCTCATGAAGATCTTTCTGGAAATCAGGACACGTGCGAATAGGGAGGAAACACATGTCTATGAAGGAACCTTTTACCGATCTGGAGATCAAGCGATCTTCGGGCGGGTTTTATGAAGGGCACAGTGTTGAGATTGCCTTGCTGAGCAAGTCAATCATGGTCGCGCTGGTTATCTGGGCGCTTGTCTGGCCCGCAAATGCAAACGGAGTTCTTGGAAGCCTGAACTCGCGTCTGCTGGAAGATTTCAACGCCTTCTATATCATTATTGTCGGCTTTTTTGTCTTTTTCCTGTTTGTCGTGGCGGCGCTGCCGCAAACCGGTAAGCGGCTTATGGGCCCAGAGGGCGAAAAACCAGAATTCTCGGATTTCTCATGGTTTTCGATGATGTTTGGCGCGGGCTTGGGCGTCGGTCTCATGGTGTTCGCTACCGCTGAGCCTTTAGGGCTGTGGGGATCGAACCCGGTTGTCATCGCGGGCGATGTCGTCGGAAATAGCGAAGACGCATTGCAGTCGGGATATCGCTACACTTTCTTGCATTACGGGTTTCACGCCTGGGCGATCTATGTGGTGACCGGCCTGTCGCTGGCCTATTACGCCTACACGCGCAACATGCCCCTGACTATTCGCACCGCGCTGACACCTCTGTTCGGCAAGCTGATGAACGGCTTCCTGGGCCACGTCGTGGATGTACTGGGCGTGGTGGCAACCATTTTGGGTGTTTCAGTTACCATCGGGTACGGGGTTTCGCAGTTCATCGACGGCCTATACGCCATTTCGGGTATGGAATGGATGATGGATCTGACCGGTGACGCACCAGCCCCCAGCACTGTTGGTCTGCTGGCTGGCCTCATTGTGATCATGGGCCTCTCGATCATCTCGGCTGTCTCTGGTGTTGGTCGCGGCGTCAAGTACCTGTCTAACCTGAACCTGGTGTTGTCGCTGATCCTGTTGCTGGTCTTTGTTGTCTTTGGGTCGTTCCTGTTCGCGATGACGACTTACGCAACTGCATTTGTCGATTACATCCAGCATTTCATTTCGCTCAGCTTTGGTGCTTTCAATCCGCAATCGGCGGCGGCGTTTGATGCTGCCCTGCCGAGTGAAGCAGCGCCGTTTGCCGATGCGCTTTATGCCGGTGCGACCAATCCTTGGGGATCGTTTGACGGGTTCAAATCTGGCCTGGAAGGCGATGCCGCCGCGCTGCCGGAATCTGTTCTGGCTTCGGTCTACGCCGCAGGTGATCCGGGTCGGCAGTTTGGCTGGCAAGCGGGCTGGACCACGTTCTACTGGGCCTGGTGGATAGCGTTTTCGCCGTTCGTCGGCCTGTTCCTGGCGCGCATTTCCAAAGGACGCTCTGTGCGTGAGTTCATCATCGGTTGTGTCTTTGCCCCTGCGCTGGTCTGCTTTGCGTGGATGACCATTCTGGGTGGCACCGCGATCGATCTCGAACTGAATGGCACCGCCGAAGGCGCCATCATCGGGGCGTCGAACACCGCCAAGCTGTTTGTCACCTTGCAAGAGATGATCACCGGTGGGCTGTTGTCTGGCATCACCGTGATGTGCGTCATCCTGATCATGACCTTCCTGGTTACCTCGGCGGACTCGGGCATTCTGGTGATGAACACCATCATGTCTGGCGGAGATCAGAACATCGGCAACAAGCACAAGATCGTCTGGGGCCTTATCCTGACAGCGGTGATTGGCGCTCTGATCCTCGCTGCGGGTGAAAACAATCCGATGGACGCCTTGCGAAATGCGATGATCATCGGTGCGCTACCCTTTACGATGGTCATGGGCCTGATGTGCATAGCGCTCGCCAAGGCGCTTTATCGCGATGGTCTGAGGCAAAAGCAGACCACAGCACCTGCGGAATAAACCTAGGCACGGGCGGTTGTGATGCAACCGCCCGCTGTCGTCAGGCGCTTTTGCGCGCGTCAACTTCAACTCAATTCAATGAAAATGCCAGTGGCAGAGACGCCACGTTTTCGTGCACCATTCGAGGCATTATGTCGGACGTGAAGATGGTGTGCCCGGAGGGAATTGAATTTGGATGAGGGAGTTCCAATACATTGATTTAATGATATAAAACCATACGTAGAGCAGCTATATGTGGCGGTCCTGCGGAGGCGTATTGGCCAATATCATGACTAACATAAGCTACAATGTAACTTCGGCAATTGTTGAAGGAATATCCTTCGCAAGCTTCTCGATAGCCGAACACTTGCACCTACGCGTCCTCGCATTTAGTCAGGATATCGTGAATGCACCGGGCAGCCTTCAGCTCAAAGCAAAGTTACTCTACAAACTTTGCAGATTCTCAGATACGCACCAAACATCATTTCGCCACCGTTTCTACAGCGAACTTTATTGGTCAGCTAAATAATAGCTGCCTCCTGTAACCGTGAATTCGCTGCCGGACGACACTGGAGCTGTCTCCTAAAACGGGAGAGGCAATCTGGCGCGAGACACAGGTTGTCGCCAACCGAAAGTTCACCTCTAACGAGGATTCTGGCTTCTCGCCGCAAAAAAGATGATCCCGGCACAAATGTTCATGCTAATCCAGTAGAGTATTAGTGCAGATGCAAGTGAATAGACCAACGCAAAAAGAACAACCGACACGATTAAGTAACGGATCAATTGATCCTTTTGGTTATGCCAGCGCAATAGGGCCTCGCTAATTCCAAGGAGCAACATTAAGATAGGGAGTAAATTTAATCCAAAAAACAGATGATCTTGTTCCGAAAGATCACTAATTAACAAAAAGCTAACGCCTTTCAATTCATCCGAGCCTCCAAAAATAAAGATCGCCGAAATCAGAAATGGAAGCATAACAACGAACGATGTTCCGGCGACGATCGATTTGATTGGATGATAGCCGTGTTTTTCATAAACTTTTTCAACTACTTCGAATCGCTTTTCGCCTTTTAGCCCAGCAGCTTGCTTTGCGATATCGATGTCGACCAACTGCTTGACCGCAAGAAATTTATCCTCGGACTTTTTCGCCCACTTCTTAAGCGGGATGGTCAAAATCGAGATCACCATTGCAAGCAGAATTATCGATAGCCCAGCAGAATTCGTTGCAGTCCACATCAAATCGAACAGCAAGTCCATCGGATATATAACCGGCAACAGGACCGTATAAACAACATCCCCTATCACTGTGGCTCAATATGGTAAATCACGCGCTTACCGCCTTTGAGGTCTTTGGAAGTACGCACTTTAAAGCGCTCTTTTAGCTCGTGCTCGAAGGCCACGCGGTCGTAATCCAGATACTGTTCCGTTTTGTTCTGCAGCAATTTGACGACCATCTCGTCGTGCCGATCAACGAACTCAATAACGATGTCGCAATTGAAAGACCGCAACCAGTCTAGGAACAATGCCATCGGGATATTGGCAGAAATCCGAATGTGGTGGATAAGGGCCAGAACCAGAATTGCATCTGGATTGGCGCGACTGTCGAATGAAGAGCGTTCCTTGCCTGCCCATCCCTGATTGGGGGAGACGTTGGACAAATCCAGCACTAACGGCAAGATGTTGTTGTGCACCGAGTGACTGGATTCATGCATAAACAGTTTCTGGACCGCATCGTGGTCGCCATCAGCTGCAATGACCAAGTCTGCATGTTCCGCAGCAATTTTTGAAAAAGTGCCTGTGTTGCAGCCGATATCCATTAGGCAACAAGGTTTCTTTTCTTGTACGAACTTTTGTACGAAACCTTTTTTCGCTTGGAGTTCCTCGTCATCGTAAGTGTGGGTTTTGTCGTATTCCGACCAGTCCGTGTGCTCGATGTTCACAGAGAGCGACTTGACCAGTCGCGTTACACTTTCAACAAGTGCCAGAACGTATTTTCGACTGACTTTGCGCTGACTTCGGTCCTGAGCGGGAACGGCATCGCGTTCACGCGCCTCAATCCGCTTTTCTACGCGAGCAGGTAGCATGATGTGGCTAGCGACACCGCGCTTGAAACGGGAGAAACCTCTGAAAAAGTTCGCAGCCTCAACCGGAGGTATACCGTCCAAGTAGGACCGTAATAATGGAAGGTGATTGATGCCCAGATGACTACGCATCATCAACGGCGTCAGAAAACAGCAACAAAACTGTCGGTATGCCAACCAGGGTTCGCCTTCCTGCCAAGGCACAAACGATGGGATGTCAATAAAGACTGGTGCCGTACCTTCAAACTGGATGTTAAAAGGTGTTGAGTCCTTAATGGTCCACCCAGCTTCCAGCGCGTCGGTCAAGATACGCAGATGCAATAGAGCCGCTCGTCTTAGCATGGCGAACGACCATTCGTAAGAGTAAGAAACGATCGAGACAGGCTCATGCTGCATCACACCTGCCCATCCGGCTTCTAGGATTTCCTTTGCAACAGGATCGTCAGGCGCGCAAAGCTTGGTTTTTACAACGCGCTTTTCGATCTCAAGTTGTTGGTAGAAGGGCTCAGTCTGGAGCTTTTTGAAGTTCTCAAGCGTTTTACTGTCGACGCCTCGAAAAATAGCAGAACTGCCATTTTCGGGTAAGTCAATTGTATATACACGGCTGCTGGGGTCACGAAAGGAGCCACTGTTTGCCTTAGTCATCGAGCGCTCGACTGTCTTCTTCATCGCTTTTTGTGCCAAATATCTTTCGCTTCAGCTTATAGAAGTACTTGCGGAACGTGTAAGCAATCGCTGCGAAGAACCCGAGAATTGTGGTTACAATGACGCTCCCCGAACCTGGATCCACGTATGCCAGAGCAACGGATGGGTGCACAATGGCAGCGGCAATGATGAGCAATGCCAATTTCTTGCGGCTATTCATATACATAGTCCTCGAATTTATCACTTACGCCGTCAACGCTTTGGTTGATTCTATAGACTTGATCCAGTTCCTGATAGCGACCCTCGGTCAGGCACTTTAAGATTGCTTCCGCACCTTGAACGCTCGTCGTATACGTCTGCTCATTTCTCAGGTCCACATAGGTTTTACAACGCCCCTTCGGAAAAACGCCCCCTAATATCCCAAAACGATCATGTACAAAGAACTCTGGGTCTTTCGCAAAACGGGTCTCCCAAGTTCCGCGGCTCCTCCATGGGCCGTGATCTCCAAAAATGTACAGAATCGCTGTCGGGTCCTCCCGTTCAAGTTGATCCAGCAGCCGTTTCATGGTTTGCTGTGCTTCCTCAGAGCGTTCCATATAGAAGCCATTAAATGCGGCGTCGGCATCTTCATCCTCGATGAAAAAGTCCTTGCCCGTGTGGCCGGGGGAGTAGATCGAAGCGAGCAAGAATTGCGGCTTCCCCTGACGCGAAAGGTAAGACACAAAATCCAACACAAATGAGGATTTGTCTACCTTTCCATCGGCTTTTTTGTTGTCAAGGAAACGGCAGAGGCCAAACAAGGATACCTGTCGAAACTTGCTGTCATTGAATTCACACGCACCTGTTGATTGAGACGGGATGTGATACCTGTCCACGAAGCGACCCTGTTCGTTGCCAAAGTACTTTCCACTATAGGCCGTGTTGATTTCATAGCCGTTGTTGCGGAAAATTGCATTTAGGCGACCGTCATAACCACCCCGATATAGCTCAAAACTCTTACGCTTTCCGCGATCGAACTCATTAACGTCCATCCCTAACATCAAATTCATCGCATATCTTGTTGGAACGCGAACTGAGAACAAGTTCTGGAACCGATCCATTCTGGTATAAATCGGCTCGTGGAAAGCAGTTTCCTCGATGCCCATATAGCGCGATGTCAGGCTTTTGGGATGTATTGAGTCAAACGAGATAAAATAGACATTCGGCTTCGTTGCAAACGTGATGTTTTCAATGCCCGAGAACTTTTTGTTTTTAATTTTCCAAGGTTCTTCAAATCCTTCCAGTAGTTCCTTACCGGGGATAGCGACAAAAACAAGGGCCGTAAAAATAGCTACGATTAACTGCCCCTTGATGCCCAAGCTTAAGGCGATATACACTAGGTATGTTGCTAGAAGGCAAAGGCCAGCCATTGCTATCATCGGAAGCAATACGAATGCTTCGACCATCGACCAATTAATCGAAAAAACAGCGGCAGCGAAAAGCACACCCGTCAGAGCTCGGGCCGCTAGTGCAAGCTTTGAAGGCAACAAATTTGCAACGACAACCATTGCAATAAGGGCGGAAGAACAGGCCAGAAAGGCTGTTCTGATGTAGTCTAACTCAACGGGGCGAAATTCATTTCTAGCGCTGAAAACTGTATCCAGCGTAAAAATCGATAGCGCTACAACCAATATGAATGCGCTTAAGAAAATACCCAGGAGTCTTTTGCGATTATTCATTGCAGAGAAATCAACTTTCGGTCTTCAGACGAGTGTTTAGTAAAAAGTACCATTTTCTTCAATTGCGGGTGGTTAAGCCTGGTTGAGAGCTCGAGAGGGACCGGTACTACACACTAGGGCTTTTGAAAAGTAGTTAGAGACAGTTCCGAGAGATTTTTAACGTGTTTTGCAGATCGGTCTTCGATGCAATCTGATTGGAACTGGCTCGCAGGCTCTAGTGATTTGGTTTTCTTCCGTTGGACTGGTCCTCCACTATGTTTAGGAAACCGGAGGAGGCACATGGCAGACAAGCGATCGAAGCCCGAGGAGACTGTCACGAAATTGCGACAGATTGAAGTTCTGGCTGGGAAAGAGGTGCCACCTTTGCCTAACGTGAGGAGCATCGAACGTCAGAGCCAGCCGTCTCGATGTGACCAAAAGGTCCCGTAGGGATCACATTGAAATAGACCGGTCTGGCACCTTGACGGGAGATCTCAGCCCAGGCCCAGGCCATTCCGCAGCTGGTTCAAAGTCGTCATAATCGTCCACCACGTCATCACCCATGTGGACGTACCGCTTTAGTTCAATGAGGCGGCAGCGGCATGCATTAGTGCAAAGACAGAACTGCACCTCGTCGGTACCTAAAGGGCGCTTATTGATCGTCCATCGGTAGCTTCAATCCTTTTTCGTCTCGAAGGTAGTCACACTAATCTGCAATGTCCTTAGGCCTTACTCGAGAGATATCCTCGTGCCCCGGATAGGCAGCCAACGTGTCTTTCTTATGAGCGAAGTCTCAATTGTTGCATACATTCCCGTTGCTCAGGTGGTCTTTCTGTCACCGCTCCGTGAGATGGGTGAGTGCTGGGCCTTCTGCCGCCTTTTTTTTTGATACGCCTTCGGGTTCCCATTCGGGGAAACGCATGACCTGAGGGTCCGGGGTGAAATCGCCTTCCGTTCTCTTCAACTGCTGGCTAGCCGCCTGCATCCAAGACCTGTGGACTTCACGTAGTAATCGCGCACGCGTCGGTTCGTCTACAGCAATACCTTCTTCCGCCAGTATTTCGTCAGCGACATCTCCGTACCATTTTTTAATGCCGCCTTCGGTAGCTTCCGCTTGTTGGCTCAGGTGCAGTACACGGTTCCGTATCTCAGGTTCACCCGGTTCGCTATCTAGCATTTCCATCAGGCGGAAATTCACGCGACCAGAAAGAGCAACGATCTTTTTCAAAGGGAGGGTTTCAGGCTTTGCCCGCAGGCACGCCCACTGCTTTTGGATTTTGGCGTATTCAGCCGCAAATCTCTCTTTGGCCTCTGCAGGGTCTCTGGTGCGGAGTGACTTTGACACCTCGGCACGGTCGACGATTCCCTTAAGGTCCGCCGGAACTCGCACCCTGTTGTAGTATATTCCGCTGTTTTTGTCTTTGCCTGGTGTAGGCATGATAAGCATCACTGTGTAGAACTCCTATGTAGGAGACTGCAAGCGCAAGCCGCTGTTTTATCGTAAGTTTCTGATGTAAATAAGGAAATCATGGTGCTGCTGGAGAGAATTGAACTCTCGACCTCTCCCTTACCAAGGGAGTGCTCTACCTCTGAGCTACAGCAGCGCTGTGGGCGGGTGATTAGACTCAAACGAAACGCGGCGCAAGGGTGTCTGGACGGTTTTTTTCTACTCCTGTAGAGAAAGGCAATGGCAGACAAAAATTCACCTAAAAAACACGGCAAGTCCGGGGAAACGCGCGAAGACCGTCTAAAGGCGGCGCTAAAAGCGAATATGGCGCGGCGCAAGGCTCAGGCCAAGGCGCGAGCCACCTCCGGGGACAAAGCCGGCAAGGACGAGGGATAAGAGCAAATGGATTCGATTCTGGTAACGGGCAATGGCCCGCTGAACGGGCAGATTCCCATTGCGGGGGCCAAGAATGCGTGTCTGACGCTGATGCCCGCGACCTTGCTCAGCGAAGAACCGCTGACGTTGACCAATGCGCCGCGTTTGAGTGACATCAAGACCATGACGGCGCTGCTGCGGTCGCTGGGGGCCGAGGTGTCTTCGCTGCAGGATGGTCAGGTCATTGCGATGTCCAGCCATGACCTGAACAGCCACACGGCGGATTATGACATCGTGCGAAAAATGCGCGCTTCGAACCTGGTGTTGGGGCCGATGCTGGCGCGGCTGGGGCAGGCCGTGGTGTCGCTACCTGGTGGATGTGCCATTGGCGCGCGCCCGATGGATTTGCATGTCGAAGGGCTTGAGGCGCTGGGCGCCGAGATCGAGCTTAGAGATGGCTATCTGCACGCGAAGGCGTCGGGCGGGCTGAAAGGTGCAGTGCATGAGATGCGCTTTGCCTCGGTTGGCGCGACCGAGAACATCGTCATGGCCGCCACGCTGGCCAAGGGCACCACGGTGCTGAAAAACGCCGCGCGCGAGCCCGAGATTGTCGATCTGGTCGAATGCTTGCGCAAGATGGGCGCGCAGATTTCGGGTGAGGGGACCTCGACCATCGAAATTCAGGGTGTCGATCGTCTGCACGGCGCGACCCATCAGGTGGTGACCGACCGGATTGAGCTGGGCACTTATATGCTGGCCCCGGCGATCTGCGGGGGCGAGGTTGAGCTGCTGGGCGGGCGCATGTCGCTGGTCGAATCCTTCGCCGCCAAGCTGGATGCGGCGGGGATCAGTGTTTCTGAAACCGACAAGGGGCTGAAAGTTTCTCGTAAGAACGGGCGTGTGACCTCGGTCGATGTGGTCACCGAACCCTTCCCCGGCTTCCCGACCGATCTGCAGGCTCAGATGATGGCGCTGATGTGCACTGCCGAAGGTGTGTCCGTGCTTGAAGAGCGTATTTTCGAGAATCGCTTTATGCATGCGCCCGAACTGGTGCGCATGGGCGCGAATATCGAGGTACATGGCGGCACGGCCACCGTAACCGGGGTCGAACGATTGAAAGGTGCTCCGGTGATGGCGACAGACCTGAGGGCCTCGGTCTCGCTGATCCTTGCCGGAATGGCGGCGGAAGGTGAGACGGTTGTCAGTCGGGTCTATCATTTGGACCGCGGATATGAACATGTGGTGCGCAAGCTGGAAGGCGTGGGCGCAAAGATCGAACGGATTAAAGGTCAATGACAGACGCGAGTTTCAAAGACGGCCGCGAGGCACCGCTGAACCTTGGAGCCGAAGATGCCGATGACCTCCAGGTGATTGCGACCCTGACGCAGGATGCGGTTTTCCCGGTGACCGAGATGACATGGCAACCCGGCCAGCGCCGCTTTGCGCTGTTGCTCAATCGCTTTCGTTGGGAAGACAAGGATGCCGCTGCCCGGCGCGGTCGCGCCTACGAGCGGGTGCAGGCCGTTTTGATGTTCGGCTCGGTTCTGTCGGTAGCCAGTCAGGGCATCGACCGCAGCGACAAGGACATGATCCTGTCTCTGCTCTCGGTCGAATTCGAGCCAAGCGAGGATGGTGCGGGGCAAATCCTGTTGACCTTGGCAGGCGACGGCGCGATCCGCCTGTCGGTTGAGGCCATCGATGCAACGCTCAAGGATGTGACGCGTCCCTACAAGGCGCCTTCTGGACAAGCGCCCCATCACCCCGAGTGAAGAATAAACGTGGCATCGCTCAGGCCTTCCCGAATCCGCCACGCGGCATCGCGGTGCGGCGGGCAACCGTGTTTGATGTATTCGACATCAGCCGTGTTCTGATCCGATCGATCCGTGACCTCTGTCGGGCGGATCATCTGGATAATCCCGAAAACCTTTCCCGCTGGTCTGCCAATAAGGATCCGGCTTCGGTCCGAAACTGGATCGATAGTGGAGCAATCCTTTGGGTCGCTACGCAAGTGGGAGTGGTTACTGCCGTGGGCGGTATAAGTGGCGAGGGTGAGATATCTCTGCTCTATGTCGATCCCGATCACGCAGGGCGCGGGCTCGGAGCAGCGCTGCTGCACCGGTTGGAAGAGGAACTGCAAGCACGTGGCGCCTCTGAGGCGCATCTGCACGCGACCAAAACGGCACATTCGTTCTATCTGGCGCACGGCTGGCATGATGTCGGCGACCCGACGGAATGGCACGGCATCCCCCAATTCCCGATGCGCAAATCGCTGCAACCAGCGGCCTAAGGGTTGAGGCCACCCGGCCCGGGCGATAAGACCCGTTGAAACGCTTCCGGAGTCTCTCACATGCCCGTTTTCCTCGATACGACCTCCGCCGATTTCGAACCTGCATTTCAGGCGCTGTTGTCCGCCAAGCGCGAGGACAGCCCCGACGTGGATGCGGTTGTGGCGCAGATCATCGATGATGTGCGGACCCGTGGTGATGCTTCGGTGATCGAACTTACCGCGAAATTCGACCGGCTGGAGCTGACGCCCGAGACCATGGCCTTTTCATCCAATGAGATCGCCGAGGCCGTCGCGCAGGTCACGCCCCAGGACCGCGCCGCGTTGGAACTGGCTGCAGAACGCATTCGTGCATATCACGAAAAGCAGATGCCCGAGGATCATCAGTGGACCGATGAGGCAGGCGCAACACTCGGCTGGCGCTGGTCGGCGGTGTCGGCCGCGGGGCTTTATGTGCCGGGCGGATTGGCTTCATACCCGTCGTCGGTTCTTATGAACGCAATACCTGCGAAGGTGGCGGGCGTAGACCGGTTGGCCATTGTCGTCCCCACACCTGAGGGTCAGGCAAACCCGTTGGTCCTGCTGGCGGCACAACTGTCGGGCGTGGATGAGATTTATCGCATCGGCGGCGCGCAAGCTGTGGCCTCGCTGGCTTATGGCACCGAAACCATTGCGCCGGTCGATAAGATCACCGGCCCGGGCAACGCCTTCGTGGCCGCCGCGAAACGCCGTGTATTCGGCAAAGTCGGCATCGACATGATCGCGGGCCCCTCGGAAATTCTGGTCATTGCAGACAAGGACAACGACCCCGACTGGATCGCGCTGGACCTGCTCAGCCAGGCCGAGCATGACGAAAGCGCCCAATCCATTTTGATCACGGATGACGCAGAATTTGGTCAAGCCGTGACGCAAGCGGTGGAAAAACGTCTTGAGACCCTGCAACGCCGCGCCATCGCCCGGGCCAGCTGGCGCGACTTTGGTGCCGTAATCACTGCGCGCGATCTGGACGAGGCTGCCGCGTTGTCCAACCGCATCGCGCCCGAACATCTGGAACTCTGCGTGGCCGACCCGGTGGCGTTAAGCCAGCAAACGATCCATGCCGGTGCCATTTTCCTTGGCCAGTACACGCCCGAAGCCATTGGCGATTATGTCGGCGGCCCCAATCACGTGCTGCCCACAGCGCGTTCGGCGCGCTTTTCGTCTGGCCTTAGCGTGATGGATTTTCTCAAACGCACAACGCTCAGCCAGATGACACCCGAAGCTTTGCGCGCCATCGGCCCGGCGGCTGAAACGCTTGCGCAATCCGAAAGCCTCGAAGCGCATGGCCTGTCCGTTTCGGCGCGCCTTAACCGGCTGAATGGCTGAAGTGACGCAATGACTTGGCACGCATGGCGCTTCTGTACGTTGCTCAATGAAAATCGTTGTTATAGGTCTGTGCAGACGCAAGGATTGTGACCGTTAAGATGACCCGTATTTCGCATATCGAACTGGACGACCGAAATCTGCCCCCGCCGACACCGGAGATCGAGCAGGAGCGGAAGGTCGCCATATATGATTTGCTTGAAGATAACTCGTTCACGCTGCCAGCGCGCGACGATCGGATGATCCCCGACGGGCCCTACCATGTGCAGCTATCAATCCGTGACAAGCGACTGGTTTTCGATATCGCCACCGAAGCCAGCGAGAAGGCGGCTGAGTTTCATCTGTCGCTTGGTCCATTCCGGCAGGTCGTAAAAGACTATTTTCAGATCTGCGAGAGCTATTTCGATGCGGTGAAAACACTGCCGCCCAGCCAGATCGAAACGATCGATATGGCTCGGCGCGGCATCCACAACGAAGGCAGCCGCGTGTTACAGGAAAGGCTGGAAGGCAAAGCTGAGGTTGACACTGATACTGCCCGCCGCCTCTTTACGCTCATCTGCGTCCTTCATTTTGGAGGCTAACGGGTGACGCCTCTGCCGCAGTCCATTCTGTTCTGTTGCGACCACAATTCGGTTCGGTCACCCATGGCCGAAGGCATCATGAAGAAGTTTTACGGCACCGGCACCTATGTGCAATCCGCCGGTGTGCATAACGATCTTGAGATCGATGGGTTCTGCATCGCAGCCTGTCAGGAGATTGGCGTTGAGCTGTCCCGTCACCGCTCGCGTTCTTTTGACGAAATGGAGCAATGGGGCGATGACCTCAGTTCATTTGATCTGATCGTGGCCCTGTCACCCGCCAGCCAGCGAAAAGCGCTGGAACTGACGCGTTTTTTTCACCTCGATGTCGATTATTGGCCAATTATGGACCCTACCGGACTAGGTGAAACCCGCGAGGACAAGCTACGTCATTATCGACAAACCCGAGATCAGATCATCGCGCATCTGAAAGACCGCTGGGGTGAACCGACGGAGTAAACATGAACCCGACCGTGCAAACTTATTTTGATGCCTTCAATGCCGGTGACGTGGATGGCATGCTGGCCTGCCTGTCCGATGACGTGGCCCATCATGTCAACGAAGGTCAGATTCGCGTCGGCAAAGAGAAATTTGCCGCCTTCTGCGCGCATATGAACCGCTGTTACCGCGAGAACCTGACGGATATCGTGATCTTTGAAGCCGAAGGCGGTACCCGTGCTGCGGCTGAGTTCATCGTCAACGGAACCTATCTGGAAACTGATGAAGGTCTGCCAGAAGCGTATGGGCAGACTTACCGCTTGCCTGCGGGTTCGTTTTTTGACCTTAACGACGGGAAGATCACCCGCGTGACCACGTTTTACAACCTTGCGGACTGGACCAAACAGGTCTCGAATGGCTGAGATTTCGCAGTTCCGCGCAATGACCGGATCGACATTGGTCGACGCGTTGGATGAAGTCGCGCGCCTGCGGATCGACGTATTTCACGCCTGGCCATATCTCTATGATGGCGATCTGGAGTATGAGCGCAAATACCTGCAGTCTTACGTCGACAGCGCCAGGGCCATCGTTGTCGGAGCGTTCGACGGTGATACTTTGGTGGGTGCTTCGACGGGTGCACCCTTGACGGATCACGCCGACGATTTCGCGGCCGCGTTCGAAGGCTCGGGCCTGTCGCTGGGCGATATCTTCTATTGCGCAGAATCGGTTCTGCTGCCGGAGTATCGCGGACAGGGCGCAGGTCACACGTTTTTTGATCTGCGCGAAGCCCACGCCCATGCGATGGGATTCACCAAAAGCGCCTTCTGCAGTGTAGTACGCCCTGACGACCACCCCATGCGACCAGATCATTACCGCCCGTTGGATGCCTTCTGGCGCGCGCGGGGTTATGTGCCGCTTCCTGGCGTCGTGGCGCAATTCTCGTGGAAGGATCGAGGCGACGATTGCGAAACCCAAAAGCGGCTTAAATTCTGGATTCGGGATTTATAAGCCATCCATGCGCGTCGCGCCGGGTGTTTGAAACGGGTTGTGGCATTGTGAGTTGGCGATGACATGTGCGGCCGAATTTGCCTGAAGCATCCTGTGATTGTATAGTTTCACTTATTCAATTGCGCGTTTTCATGGGGAAATTTGATGAAGTCCGTTTTCAATCGCCTGATTCCGGCCTTGGTGCCGCTGACTTTGATCACCGGTTGTGCCTACGAGAACAGGGCCTTTAATGCCGAGCAAACCGTGCTGTCGAATACATCGGGAGACGTTATCCAGCACGCTGTTGGGATCGGGGGTGCGTTTGAAACGGCACCAAAAACATTTCAGTCCACAAGCCTGTTGCTTGAACGCGGTCCTATTCGTACGTCGTATTATGCGCTGCAACTTTCAGATGCCTACAAAAGGCTGGGCGACGAAGCAGCGCGCAATCGGGACCTGACAGCGGCGGCACTGATCACTGTAGCAGGCGGTGCCGCGCTTGGAAGTGCGGCCTCGATCTCAGGGAAAGACCTGGCCTTGGTCTTGGCCGGTGGAGCTTTGATCAATGAAGGCGTTAAATACGTAAACCCTAACAGCGCGGCGCAGGCTTTCTACGTGGCATCCGAGTCAATGGCGTGCGCAAGCACTGCGATCGCCGCCCATGTACCTGTGGACACTCCACCTGACATTCGTGTGTCTTCTCTGACCCTTTGGTACATTCGAAAAATTGAGGTTTTGCTGCGCGCGGGATTGAAGCGGGACGTACCGGACTGGAACACGTTGCTCAAAAACCTTGGTTTGACGAGGCAAGGAGCCAATGACGTGGACGCTCTGCGAGCTGGAGACATAAACCTTAGTGCATTGGAAGAAGACTTGGAAAAGTGCCTGAGGCGAGAACCGGTCGAGAAAGGTTAAGCCAAGGCTCTGTACGTCGTGCGGGGGACTTTTCCGTAGAACAAAAAAATACGCCTCTGTTTTTGACTTCAATCCGAAAACTGCCGCCGTTTTGCTGCGCGGATCTCGCGAGCTTGTTGTTCTTGTCCAACGCGAAATGAATCCTCGACGAAATCCATATGCGTGCGTGCAGCGGTTTCTGCGCGGTCCGGGTCGCCGTCGATGATGGCCTGCGCGATTGCCTTGTGCTGATCAAGCAGTGCTTCACCCGTGCCGTCCATCGAGCGCAGGAAGCGGCGGTTGTAGAACACGCCTTGGCGCGTGAGGTCATAGATGGATGCCATCATGTGGATAAGGGTCGTGTTTTGGCTCGCATCGACAACGGCGGCGTGCAGTCGAAAATCAGCCTCTTCACTGGCATCCTGATCATCATTCTTCCAGGCTCGCTGCATTTCATCGATGATTTCAGCAATCCGTTCCTTGTCGGATTGTGTAGCGCGCTGTGCGGCGAGGCGGCTGGCAAAGGCCTCTTGCTCGCGCCGGTATTCAAGATAATCGTAGAAAGCACTGCCGTGTCGGGCATAGAGAGACAGAAGGGCGGGCGACATGGCACGACCGGTCAGTGGGGCGATAAAGGTGCCCTCGCCATGTCGCACGGTCACCAAGCCGCGATTTTCGAGGATTTGGAGTGCTTCGCGCAGCTTGGGGCGTGAAACGCCTAGGGCTTCCGCAAGCTCCCGTTCAGACGGGATTCTGCGACCCTCTTTCAGGATTCCATCAACAATCATTGTCTCGATTTGTGCGACGACCGCATCGGCAATTGATTCGTGACCAACGGGATCAAAGAGGCTGTTCGTGCTCATAATTCCTGTCCGGTAGTTAGATTAAAGATCGTCGAAGTTGTTTATAATATTTACCACTAGCTTTCGACATTGCAAGAAAAACTACCCAAAAATACGGATGCTCGCTGCGCGTATAAGCGTTTGTTTTTATTGAGTGTCGCAAAATTATTCGAAAATTCCAGGTTATGAAAGGTCAATCTTGGTTAAGAGCCACACCACCGCGGTGTAGCCAAATTGGTAAATAAAATTGTTGACTGAATGATAAGGTAAACAATATTTACCACTTAAGCCGTGCTCGCGGCGAGAGTGACAGCCAGACCACCGGCTGATCTTTACCTTGGAGGAGAACCCATGAAGACCACCCTGACATCGCTTGCCGTTGCGGCCTCGCTGCTGGCAGCCCCGGTTGCCCACGCGGCGGATAAGATGCTGCTGAAAACCCCAATCGCGTTTTCAACCGCTCTACCGGGCCTCGGCTCGCCGATCCCGCGCGTGGCCGAACAGCTGGACCTGATGTCCGGCGGCACGCTGAAGATGAAGGTTTACGAACCGGGCAAGCTGGTCCCGCCGTTTGAAATTCTGGATGCGGTGTCTTCAGGCAAGATCAACTCGGGCTATACGACCGCCGGCTACTGGGCGGGCAAGATTCCGGCCGCGCCGCTGTTCTCGGCCGTTCCGTTCGGGCCGGAGGCGGGCGAATACATGGCGTGGCTGTACTATGGCAACGGCATGAACCTGTATCAGGAGATGTATGATCAGGCAGGCTTCAACGTCCATGTCATTCCCTGCGCGATCATTGCCCCTGAAACCTCGGGCTGGTTCGCGAATGAGATCAACAGCCCCGAGGACCTGAACGGCCTGAAGATGCGCTTTTTCGGTTTGGGTGGCGAAGTGATGCAGAAGCTGGGTGTGGCGACGTCACTGCTGCCCGGAGGTGAAATCTTCCCGGCGCTGGAAAAAGGCGCGATCGACGCGACCGAATTCTCGATGCCTGCGATCGACGCGCGTCTCGGCTTCCACAAGTTGGTCAAGTACAACTACTTCCCCGGCTGGCACCAGCAAGCGACGGTGTTTGAACTGATGATCAACAAGGACGTCTGGATCGAAGCCAGCGATCAGCACAAAGCGATCATCGAAAATGCCTGTAAGGCTTCGATGGCTGACAGCTTTGCCGAAGGTGAGGCGATCCAACACGCTGCGCTGCTGGACAACGTTGAAAACAATGGTGTTCAGATCAAGCAGTGGAACGACGAGATGCTGTCGACCTTCCGCGCGACCTGGGAAGAGGTTGCCGCAGAACAGGCCGCCAACGACGAATTCTTTGCCAAGGTTCTGGCCGACATGAACGAATTCCGTGACGGTTATGCGGTCTGGAAAGAGAACGCATTCCTCCCCCGCAAGTAAATTTGCCGCTTGCGATTATCCGGGGGCGGCTTCCTTCCGCCGCCCTCGGTCCCTTCTGATTTTCTTTATTTTCCCCCACGACCCGGGCGCATTCACGACCCCGCCGCCAAACTCTTGAGGAGGAGACCATGGCCGAGACACAGCGTCATCAGGACGACCCGATTGAAGTCTATGAAAGTATACTTGAGCATGGTGAGCCCGACCGTCAAAAGCTGGCAGTAGCGATCGACAACGGTGTCAAAGCGGTAGGTCATGTGGTCATGTGGGCCAACCTGTTGCTGGTTGGGGCCATCGTTTCACAGGTGGCGATGCGCTATCTACTGAACCAGAACTATCCCAAACTAGACGAGATCCAGTGGCATTTCTACGGGTTGGTGACGATGGTCGGCATCTCGTATGCGTTGGTCACTGACAGCCATGTGCGGGTGGACTTGCTGCATATGCAACTCAGCCAGCGCGCGCGCCGGATCATCGAGATCATCGGAATCTTCACACTGCTTGTGCCGTTCATCTATCTGATGATCGATCAGGGGTATGACTATTTCTACGAAAGCTGGCGCGTCAACGAATCCTCGGACAGCCCCACAGGTCTGCCCGCGCGTTGGGCTTTGAAAGGTGTGATCCCGGCCAGTTTTGTATTGCTGGCATTGGCTGCGGCGGCACGGCTGATCCACGATGTGCACGCCCTGTTCGTCAATCTCGACGAGGAACGGCAGGGCAAGGGCCTGCGCCTGATCATCTGGGCCCTTCTGGGCTTTGCTGTGGTCGCAACAGCGCTGACCTTCCTGGTTGAAACAACCGAGGAAAAACTGGTCATCGCCATGTTCCTGACCTTCATCGCGTTGCTGTTCACCGGATTCCCGGTGGCGTGGACGCTGGCCGGGGTTGGCGTTGCCTATTGCGGTCTGGCCTATCTGTTCGACAATGGCATGATGAACTGGACCGGGCTTGAGGAAACGCTGACCGGTCTGGACTATCTGACGCTGGGCGCGGTGGTGAACCGGGTCTATGCCACCATGTCAAATGCGGTTCTGGTGGCGCTGCCAATGTTCATCTTCATGGGCCTGATGTTGGACGAATCCGGTGTGGCCGAGCGTTTGATGTCCTCGATGCAGCGCCTGTTCGGCACGGTGCGCGGCGGGTTGGCGATCACGGTAACGATGATCGGCATCATTCTGGCCGCCTCGACCGGGATCATTGGGGCGTCTGTGGTTCTGTTGGGCGTGCTTTCGCTGCCGTCGATGATGGAGCAGAAATACAGCCCCTCATTGGCCGCCGGTGTGGTCAGCGCTTCAGGCACGCTGGGCATCCTCATCCCGCCGTCGATCATGCTTGTCATCATGGCGGACCAGATGGCGCTATCGGTCGGCGACCTATTTATGGCTGCAGTGTTCCCCGGCGTGATCATTGGCGCGCTCTACCTGACCTATATTTTTGTCATCGCCCTGATCAAACGCGACGTGGCCCCAGTACCCGAAGGCGCAACCCGTCCTGACTGGAACGCAGTCAAGGACGTGCTGATTGCAGTCTTGCCGACGCTGGCCCTGATCCTCGCCGTGCTGGGCTCGATCTTCGCGGGTTTGACCACACCGACCGAAGCCTCGGGCGTGGGCGCGTTGGGAGCCACTCTGCTGGCGCTGGGATATCGCAAGCTGACGCTGGCCAAGCTGGTGAATGTGCTGAAAGCAACGTTCAACACCACCGCCTATATCTTCGCGATCTTCCTGGGTGCCACAGTGTTCTCCTATGTCTTGCGCGAACTGGGCGGCGACGCGCTGATCGAGGATATGATCCACGGTACCGGGCTCGGCCCAAATGGCACTGTCTTCATGATCCTGTTCATCGTCTTCCTGCTGGGCTTCGTGCTGGACTGGATCGAGATCACGCTCATCGTTCTGCCCTTGATGCGCCCCATCGTGAACGGGCTGGGTCTGGATATCGACGGCTTCGGTGTCATCGATGAACCTGCGCTGGTGTGGTTCGTAATCCTTGTGGCGGTGACGTTGCAGACCTCTTTCCTGACACCTCCGGTTGGATTTGCGCTTTTCTATCTGAAAGGGGTCTGCCCGCCCGAGATCAAGCTGACTGACATCTATAAAGGGATTATCCCATTCGTGATACTGCAGCTGACCGGCCTGTTCTTTGTCTTCTTGTGGCCGCAACTGGCCACGTGGTTGCCCTCGGTCGCGTATTAACGGAGGGTAGCTGGATGAACGATGCCGATCTGATCAAGCGTCTTCAGGCCATTTGTGGGCGGCGGCGCGTTTTGACTTCGTCGCGCAGCACCCGCCGCTTTCGCCGGGGGTTCAGATCAGGTGAAGGGGACGCGCTCGCGGTGGCTCAGCCCGCCACGCTGCTGGAACAATGGCAGGTGCTTCAAGCCTGCGTTGCCGCCGACAAAATCGTCATCATGCAAGCCGCCAATACCGGCCTGACCGAAGGGTCTACGCCCAAGGGTTGCTACGATCGTGATGTAGTGTTGATCAACACGCGGCGGATGGACGATCTGCATCTGATCAATGAAGGCAAACAGGTCGTCAGCTTTCCGGGCAGCACACTGTTTGCGCTGGAAAAGCTGCTGGACCCGATTGGCCGCCAGCCGCATTCGGTGATCGGATCTTCGTGCATCGGTGCCTCAGTCGTTGGCGGGGTGTGCAACAACTCGGGCGGTTCGCTGGTCGAGCGCGGCCCCTCCTATACCGAGCTGTCACTGTACGCGCGGATCACTCAGGCCGGCGAGCTTGAGTTGGTCAATCATCTGGGCATGCAGTTGGGTGATACACCCGAAGAAATCCTGACCCGGCTGCAGAACGGTGATTTCTCAGCAACTGATATCGAGACCGACAATCGCAAAGCCTCTGACACCGATTACGCCCGTCGGGTGCGTAATGTAGATGCTGAAACGCCAGCACGCTTTAACGCTAATAAGTCGCGTCTATACGAAGCAGCGGGCTGCGCGGGTAAACTGGCGGTTTTTGCGGTTCGGCTGGATACATATGCCAAGAACGAAGCAGAACGTACTTTCTACGTCGGGGCGCACGACACCGAGGCATTCACGGAATTGCGCCGTCGCATCCTGTCCGACTTCAAAACCCTGCCGGTCAGCGCTGAATACATGCATGAGGAGGTATTCGATATCTCTGACCGCTATGGCAAAGACACCATGGTGATGATTGACAAGTTGGGAACCGACCGTTTGCCCACTTTCTTTGCGCTGAAGGGCGCGGTGGACGCGCGTTTAGAAGGCATTCCGGTTCTCGGCAATTTTACCGATCGTTTCATGCAGTTCGCGATGCGACTTTGGCCCGATATCCTGCCGCGCCGGATGCGGGCCTATCGGGATCGGTATCCGCATCACCTGATACTCAAAATGCGCGATGGCGGTATCGATGAAGCGCGCGATCTACTCAATGACATGACTGCCGAAGACAAGCTGGATTTCTTTGAATGCGACCTGCGTGAGGCAAAAATCGCTGGGCTACATCGTTTTGCTGCCGCAGGTGCAGCCATTCGTTATATGAAGGTTCATGCAGCCGAAGTCGAAGATATCATCGCCCTTGATATCGCGCTGCGCCGCAATGATGTCGACTGGTTCGAAGATTTGCCAGCTGAGATCGCGGATCAACTGGTCGGCAAGCTCTACTATGGCCACTTCATGTGTCATGTTCTGCATCAGGATTACATCGTCAAGAAAGGCGCAGACCCGAACGCGTTGAAGGCCGCAATGCTAAAGTTGCTGGACAAACGCGGCGCTGAATACCCGGCGGAACATAATGTTGGCCATCTCTATGCAGCCAAACCCGATCTGGCAGCTTTCTACAAGTCGATCGATCCCACGAACAGTATGAACCCGGGAATCGGAAAGATGTCCCGCAACAAGCACTATTCGTGAGACGGAACGCTGCTGACCCGTATCCGTTGGATACTACTTGAAGCTGCGGCTGTCCTTGATCTGATCCCAGGCCCAGACGACCTCTTGCAACTGCTCTTCCTGAGATCGGTCACCACCGTTCATATCCGGGTGCAGCACCTTGATCAGCTTCTTGTAGGCTTTGCGAATCTCTGCCTTCGACCAGCTATCTTGCGCTTCGAGGATCTCTATCGCGCGGCGCTCGGTCGGCGGCAGGCGTCGACCGCCGGAATTGGCGCGGCCGGGATTTTTGGTGGCGTTTTCGCCTAGAACCTGATGCGGGTCCTCGATCCCCAGACGTGCCCAGGCACGGGCCTCAGGGTCGCCCATCGGTTTGGTCTCACGCTCCCACACTTTGTCCTTCGAACGCTGCGCGTTCAGTTCGGCCTCGGTGGTGCCGTCGAAGAAATTCCACTTCTGGTTATATTCGCGCACATGTTGCTGGCAGAACCAGAAAAAATCATCCAGCACGTCCGGAGCTTTGGGCGCGCGAAACTTACCGGGTTCTTCACAGCCCTCATGATCACAGATTCGCACCGAAGTTTCGGACGCACCTGACATACCCCGACGGCCGCGCGGCTTCTTTTTCTTAGCGCTCGACACGGACATATCGAATCCGAAGGGATCTGACTTTACCATCTGCACAACCTCACGAAGGCATCTTTTCGACTCGGAGGCAGCAGTTTAATCTAAGCAGCCGAAAGTAGAAGAGGGGGACGGCAATTTATTTGCCGTTGAGCATAAAAATGAGCGTGACCGACGAAATCCGTGAACGATTGCAGGCAGCATTTAACCCGCGTGAGCTGGAGGTGGTTGACGACAGCGAGAGCCATCGTGGTCACGCTGGATATCAGGAGGGCGGTGAGAGTCATTTCAACGTCCTTATTCGTTCGGCGGCTTTCGAGGGGCAATCCCGCGTTGCCCGCCATCGCGCAGTACATACGGCATTGGGGGATATAGTCCCCCGTATCCATGCGCTTGCTCTGGATATCGACGTCTGACAGTCGCGGCCTTGGTTCAGATAAGCGACGATTACGTCGCCAATTCTCTGCGGATTTAATCTCGATCAAGGCATCGCGATACATGACCCTCTAATATTCGCCTCGTCGATCTCCGGTTAACCGGAGCGATCAGATTTGCGGATAATGAGGGCTTTTTAAATGATGACCAAAGCCAGAACGTGGTTCTCGGCACTGTCGACAGTTTCATTGCTGTCGGTGGGTGTTGCGTTCCCGGTTCACCATGCCCAGGCGGAACAGCCGGGCCCGGTAGAAGCCATTGAGTTCGACCAAGCCAAGGCGGCACTTGGCAAACGTTTGTTTTTTGACCCGCGCCTGTCTGGCGACACCGAACTGTCCTGCGCCAGCTGCCACCAGCCGGAAAACGGCTTTACCGACGGGCAGGCCCTATCGGATGCCTATGCCGGCAGCCTGCATTTCCGCAACGTGCCGACGCTGATTAACAGCGCTAAGCGCGCCGCGTGGTTCCATGACGGGCGCATTGGCACCAACCTCAACGACGCGACCCGCGAAAGCATCACCGAGACATACTCGATGAACATGGATATGCGTTTGATGCAGGAACGCATCAAGCAAGATCCGGTTTATGTCGAGATGTTCGAAGCCGCCGGATTTGGCGAGCCGTCGAACGGCGGGGTCCGTAACGCCATCCCGGAATATCTGAAAACGTTAATTTCGCGCGGCGCGCCGTTCGATTCCGGCGAGATGTCGGAAGACGCCAAGGCGGGCTATGAGCTGTTCAATGCCAGCGGCTGCAATTCCTGCCACTCGGGCGAGCGGTTCACGGATGATCTGCCGCACAATATCGGCGTGGGCGACAACCCCGATATCTGGGCGACCCCGGAACGTCACATCACCTTTGTGACCATGATGAAGTTCCTCGGCGTCGAGAATTACATGAACCTGCGCGCCGACCCCGGTGCGTATATCCGCACTCACACCGCCGATACATTCGGCACGTTCATAACCCCCACGCTGCGTGAGCTGACCTATACCGCGCCATTTATGCATAACGGCTCGATTGCGACGCTCGAGGATGTGGTGGCCTTCTACAACGCCGGAGGTGGCGAAGATGAAAACAAGGATCCGCGCATCAAGCCGCTTGGCCTCAACGAGACCGAACAAGCACAGCTGGTGGCCTTCCTTAAGGCGCTGTCTGGTGAGCCGCTGACCGGCCCGGACTTCGTCGCCGAGGAAATCGATACGGATTATGCGCCGATCGAAAACTGGCAAGACGCGACAAACTGAGGAGTGGACCCATGAAAGACCTAAAGTCTTACCTTTCAGGCACAATCGCCACCGCTGCCCTGTTTGCCGTCCTAGGTGCACAGGCGATTGCGGAAACCAGCATGGAGATTGAGGCCGGCATCGGTGGCGCAGACCCCGATGTAGACTCGCCGCTGGTGGCGCTGGGCGCGCCGCCGATCCCGCTGGACAACCCGCAAACCGACGCCAAGATCGAACTGGGCAAGATGCTGTTCTTTGATGCCCGTCTTGGCGGGAATCCGTCGACGCCCTGTTCGGCCTGTCACATGCCAGATGTCGGCTGGGACGTCGAGGCACCGATCTCGTTCGGCTATCCGGGCACGACCCACTGGCGCAACAGCCAGACCATCGTGAACTCGGCCTATTATGGCAAGCTGTTCTGGGCAGGTTCCTCGAAAAGCCTTGAGAGCCAGGCCAAATCCGCCGCAGGCGGTGCGGTCGCCGGCAACGGCGAGGCTGACATGATGGAGGCCCGTCTGGCCTTTGTCCCCGAATATGTCGAACGCTTTAACGATGTCTTCGGCGATCAATGGCCGCGCATCAGCAACGCATGGCGCGCCATCGCAGCGTTTGAACGGACCATCGTTCAGACCGACACGCCCTTCGACAACTATCTGCGCGGGGATGATGCGGCGCTAACCGACGAACAGAAACGCGGGCTGGAACTGTTTACCGGCAAGGCGCAATGTTCCGAATGCCACAACGGCGCGCTGCTGTCGGACGAGAAATACTACAACACCGGCGTACCCGCCTATGATGGTTGGCAGGACGATGGTCTGGCGCAGGTCACCTTCCGGTATGAGCTATATGCCAAAGGCTCGACCGAAGAGATGTATCGCCACACCAAGGACGACCCCGGCTTCTATTTCCGCACCAAGGAAAAGGCCGACAAGGGCAAGTTCCGCACGCCCAGCCTGCGCTACACCCTCTATACCGAACCCTACATGCACAATGGCATGTTGGAGACGCTTGAGGATGTGGTCGAGTACTACAACCAGGGCGGCGGCGAGAATGAGTTCGCTGAAAACAAATCCCCGCTGATCCAACCCCTTGGCCTGAATGATCAGGAAAAGGCGGATCTGGTGGCCTTCCTGAAATCCCTGTCCGGTGACGAGATTCTGGTCGAAGAACCTGATCTGCCGGATTACCAGCCGCTTCCCGCGGCAGCAGAGGAGTAAGCGTCATGAAAGATCATAACGCAACCGGATGCAGCTGTTCGGGCGAGGCCAAAAAGGCCTGCACCGTGAACCGCCGCCAGTTCCTGTTCGCCTCGGGTGCCACCACCTTTGCCGTGATGGTGACCATGCCTACCCGCCACGGTCAGGCCGAACAGGTGCCCGCATTGGTATCGACCTATCCGCGCAAGCTGATCGGCAAACTGTCCGAACTGGAACAGGATGTGCCGGTCGAGTTCTACTACCCGGACGAGGGCGACTATTCGGACTCGATCCTTGTGAAAACCGGCGTGGAAAGCGGCGGCGGCATTGGTCCGCAAAAGGATGTTGTGGCCTTCAACCTCACCTGCACCCATCAGGGCGGGTCGATGTATGACAGCTACAAGCCTGAACATAAGGTGCTGGGCCCGTGCCCGTTGCACCTGTCCACCTATGACGTGACACGGCACGGCATCCTCGTCTCGGGGCAGGCCTATCAGTCGCTGCCGCAGGTCCTTTTGGAACTGGACGGCGATGACATCTACGCCGTTGGCATGTTCGGCCTGATCTACGGCCGTTACGACAACCTCATTGCATAAGGGAAGCGGAATCATGGCAACCCCGTATTACGTACCCGAAACCAACGTCCCGCTGCCGCCCAAAGGAGCCGAGGTCATCTCGACCGCCTGCGACTACTGCATCGTGGCTTGTGGTTACAAGGTCTATCGCTGGCCCGTGACGGCCAAACCCGGCGGCCCCACGGCGGACGAAAACGCCTTTGGCGAGGATTTTCCCGTTGCGCCCTTGGGTGCCTGGGTCGCGCCGAACCAGCACAATATCGTCCTGCACAAGGGTCAGCCGCATCACGTGGTGATCATCCCGGACAAGGACACGCAATACGTCAACACCGACGGCGACAGTTCCTTGCGGGGCGGGTGTATCGCGCAGAAATGCTATAACCCGCAGACACCGACGCGCGACCGTCTGAAGACGCCACTGATGCGGATCTATGGCACCTTGATGCCGGTTCCGTGGGATCTGGCGCTGGATGTGGCGGCTGAGGTGGGCAACCATGTCATCGCCAAACACGGCACCAATGCCTATGGCGTCAAGACTTTCAGCTATCAGTATATCGAGAACACCTATGCGATCTCGAAATACGCGCTGCGCCATATCAACACCGCGAACTTCACCTTCCACGACACGCCGTCCGACGTAACCTCGACCCCCGGTTTCCGGGATGCGGGTTTTGACAATTTCGGCCCCTCCTACGAGGACTGGCGGGATGCGGAAACCCTGCTGGTCTGCGGCACTGACCCGTATGAGACCAAGACCATCCTCTATACCCAGTGGATGATGAAGGGGATGCAGAACGGTCAAAAGGAAATCTATCTGATCCCGCGCCGGTCCGCCGGTGTGGCCCATGCGGAAAAGATGGGAGGCCTGCATATCGACGTTCTGCCCGGCACCGACCTGCTGGTCGTCAACGCCATTGCCCGCGTCATCGTGGAAAATGGCTGGGAGGACAGCGACTGGATCAAGAAATGGGTCAATAACAAGTGGGAGAGCTCCTCGGGCTTCGGTCAGGGCACTCGGAACACGCCGTGGCAGTGGCGCACGACCTGGGGCAAGTTCCAGACCAAAGGCTTCGAGGATTGGAAAGAGTGGCTGCTGTCGCAGGACGAATTCGCGCCTGAAACCGCCGCCGCCATGGCCGAGATCGACGTGCAGAAGATCTATACGGCCGCCGAATGGCTGGCCAAACCCAAGGCAGACGGCACACGGCCCAAAACCTCGGTCATGATCGAGAAGGGGTTCTACTGGTCCAACAACACCGGCAACACGCAGGCGATTTCCGCTTTGGGCATCATCTGCGGCTGCGGCGGGCGTCCGGGTCAGGTCATTGGCCGGGCTGGTGGTCACCAGCGGGGCGGCGTGAAGGGCGGGAAATACCCGCGCAACAAATCGCCCGAGAAACTGCCGGGCCGTCGTCGCCGCGCCATGGATACCGACCGGTATCTGATCGCGGGCCATACCCGTATGGCCCACGTGATCGGCACCACGTGGATTCAGTCCATGTGCGGCAGCCAGCAATTGGCCGACAAGTTCGAGGAACTGACCGTCCGCAACCCGCACCAGATCGCCAGCTTCGACAAGCAAGAGATGATCGACACGCTGAAGGCCCGCGCTGACAGCGGCGGTATGGTGGTGATCAACCAGGACATCTATCTGCAGGACCCGATCGGCAACCGCTATGCCGACATCGTGTTCCCCGCAGCGACCTGGGGTGAAGAGGACTTTCTGCGCGCCAACGGCGAACGCCGCTTGCGACTGTATCAGAAGTTCTATGATGCGCCCGGTGCGGCCAAGCCCGACTGGTGGATCATCGCGCAATTGGCACAGCGGATGGGCTTTGATGGGTTCGACTGGCAGAGCTCGAACGAAGTTGCCGAAGAGGCCGTCCGCTTTACCCGCGGGTCGCGCAAGGACTTCCACGCGGTCTTCCGTCTGGCCAAGAAAGAGGGCAAGGGTCTGCACCAGAAGGTCCGTGAGTTTGGCACCGACGGGGTGCAATGCCCGGTCATGCTGGATGCCGATGGTGTCACGCTGATTGAAACCAAGCGCCTGCACGATACAACCCGCACGCTGCCTGCTACCGGTGCGGCTGGTGCGGATGTATTCAACAAGAAGCTGACGCACTTCAACAGCCAGACCGGCAAGTGCAACATCCAGAAATCGCCTTGGGGCCTGTTCTCGGATTATTGGGAATGGCTGAAACCCAACAAGGACGAAGGCGAGTTGTGGGCCACATCTGGTCGGATCAACGAACGCTGGCAGTCCGGTTTCGACGACCGCCGCCGCCCGTATATCGTGCAGCGCTGGCCGGAAAACTGGGTTGAAATCCATCCCGACGATGCGGCCGAGCGTGGCATCGAAAGCGGCGACTATGTGATGGTCTATTCGGAACGCGTTCCGGGCAACAAGCATACGCTGCTGGGTGTGGAAGGCGACGACTTCCAGTTCTCGAAACTGATGGAGAACGGGCATATCGAACTGACCAAAGCGGCGATCACCGCCGTGGCCATGGTTACGCCCGCCATAAAGAAAAGCGTCGTTTACATGGACTTCCTGCACATGCAGCAGCCTGCCAACGCGCTTGAGGGCCGGATCGTCGACTGGATCAGCGGCAACTACAACTACAAGATGGGCGTCGCCAAGGTCCGCAAACTGGGGCCGAGCCCCTACAAGACCTCGTTCCGCACGATGTCCTTTGCGCCGCGCGATATCGCCTGACGCTTTTCCGGGGGGCGGACGCCATGCCGCCCCTCGGGTCCGGTCCCACTGCAGAAGGGACCACCTGGAAGGCAGGCTTCGGTTGGGAAACCTGTCTTCCACTTTACCCAACCCGTCCCAACCGCAAACATGGCAGACCTGATATGAACATGCATTCCGATACCGCCCTGCGCGATGAGGCCACCGGCCTGCTTTCCGACTACGCCAAATCCGAATATGACGTGATCCGCCTGCGCGCCATTCAGGCCCTGGCGGCCATTGGGGCCGCCAACAGCCCGGCCTTGATCGAGGCGCTGCTGGATGATGACGAAGACGTCCGGCAAGACGCAGCCCAAGCGCTGGGCGCGCTGGGCGTAACGGAGGCCGCGCCGCAACTGCTGGAAAACCTGATCCACGATCCCTGCGGTGAGGTGAAACTGGCTTGCGTGACCGCTCTGGCCGAGTTGAAATCCGAAGACGCAGGGCCTTACCTGCGCACGCTTGTCACTGGTCGCGGCGAGGATATCACGTGGGACGAGGACGAGCTGCATCAAGACGAATGGGACGACTGGCTGGATACTCAGATCGCGGCGATCAAAGCGTTGGGTCGCATGGGCGATACGGCTGCGATTGAACCCATTGTCATGGCGCTGATGGACGAAGACGGGCAGGAACTGGGGGATGTGGCCTGCGAAGCGCTGGGCCGGATCGGTGCGCCCTCTGTGCCGACCTTGGGTGTGTTCGCCCAATCCTGGAACCGTCGTCTGCGCCATCGTGCTTTGCACACTCTGGCCACCATCGGTGGGGCCGAGGCCGAAACCATTCTCCGCAAGGCTCTGACGGGCAAAGACGGCGCGGCGCGTCTGATCGCTTATGAGGCGCTGATGCCGAACGACCCGGCGCTGGTCGAACAGGCCCTGACAGATGCGGTCGAGGATATCCGCATCGCAGCGCTGAACCAGTCCGGCCTTTCCGAACCCGAACTGCTGGATCGCATGATGCGCGACCCCGGCGCCAAGGTGCAACTGGCGCTGATCGACCGGCTGGACCGCAGCCAGCCTATCGTTGATCAAGACGACCTGCGCTGGCAGGTGCTGGATTTCCTCGCAACCGGACAACAGCCTGAGGTCTCGGCGCAGGCGCTGGGCCTGCTGGCGGCGTTGGCCCCGCAACTGGTGGCAGATCGGCTGAACGCGCTGTTCTCGGCCGAGGCGGACGACCTCAAGGCCGAGCGTATCCAATGGGCCATCGTCGACGCGCTGGCGACCTCGCCCCTGCGCGAGGCGGCAGAATGGCTGCAACGCGCCTGCCGCGCGCCCTTCCGGTCGGTGCGGCTGAAGGCCGTGGCCTCGCTGGCGATGATTGTTACTGACACCGACCGCCCGCATGTGAACCAGCAGCAGGGCCGCGAATTGCTGCTGTCCTTCGCGCTCGCCCCGATGAGCGTGGTCGAAGACGCGCACGAGGAAGAGGCCCCGCAAACCGACATCGCCGCGCTGGAAGAGGCAGGGCTGGATGTATCCGACGGTGGTGAAAACGGCCCTACCTCCAGCCTCGGCGCGATCCTTGGCCATGACGCTATCGCGGCAGAGATGAAGAAAGAGGCCGAGGATGATGACCTGCACCCCCTGACGCCACGCGAGCAGGCATTGTTGGTCAAGGCCACCCGCCATCCCAAACGCCGCCGCGTGGCGTTGGATGACAATGCCGAAGCCTTGGAGCGTGAGACCCGCATTTCGGCCATCCGCCTGCTGGGCGACGTCACAGGTATGCAGATCATGCTGGCCCAGATCGCGCAGGACCCCGAGACCGAGATCGCCGCGCAGGCGCTGGCGGCACTGGGCTTGTCGGTCGCGCGCAACGGGTCCGAACTGAACCAGTCGCATTTGATCGATCTGATCACACAGTGGCTTTCGCATACCGATGCCAATCTGTCTCTGCAAGCGCTGAACCTGCTGCAACAGGCTGACCTGCCACCGCAGGATGCGCTGCGGGGCAAATTGCGGGCTATGCTGAAAACCGGAGATACTGCCTTTCGCATCGACGCCATGCAGATTCTGACCCGCTGGGACGGGACGGCCGTTGTGGCGCGCAGCTTGCTGGACGATGTCTCGGCCCCGGTACGGCAGGCGGCGATGCGGCTTTTATCTGAAACGGCCCCGGATCAGGCAGGTGCGGCCATCGTACCCTTCCTTCTGGCCAATCCTGAGCAACGGATCGTGACCTATGTCAATGACAGCACCCCTGCCTTGGTGTCCATTGGGCGCGAATTGTTGGCCGGATTGCGCGACGAGAACCGCCGCGCCCAGTGGCCGGTGTTGATCAGCGCTTTGGCCGACCTGTTGGGAGACCCCTACCGGGCGGTCTGAAACCGGAGGGATAGATGGCGATTTCGCTGAAACTAGGCGCGGCGATTCTAACGGGGGCAATGGCTTTTGGTAGTGTCGCACTGGCCGAGGAGATCCCCGAGGTTGCCGTAGTTCATCAGGTCATCGACCTGAACGCCGACACTCCGGCGCATGCATTTCGGTTCGAACCCAAATTCCTGCAGGTTCCCGCTGGGGCGACTGTGCGTTTCAAAGGCTCGACCGGGCGGCACACGGTCACTGCCATTCCTCGAATGATACCCGTGGGCGCGCGCGTCTTCGAGATTCGGGGCAAACCCGAACTGGATCTGACTTTCGAGAAAGAGGGAGTCTACGGCATCCGTTGCCGCGTTCATGGGCGTCATGGAATGGTCATGCTGCTGGTAGTTGGTGATCCAAGCTCGAATCTCGAAGAAGCCAAGGCCTATCTACCTAAACTTGGAGAGGCCGAGCGGGTCGGTTTCGAAGAGCTCTTTGCGTATATGGAGGCCCAAAATGGCTGATGGATGTGCCTGCGACCACCATGCTCATATGTACCTGACCGTAGATGACGCCCTAAGGCGCGGTTTGTCCGTGGCCAACCCCATCACGGATACCGAAACACTACCGCTGGTGCAGGCTATTGGCCGGATACTGGCCGAGAATTGCGACAGCAAGGTAGACATGCCCGCCTTCGATAACTCGGCCATGGACGGCTATGCCGTTCGCAGCGCCGATCTGGGCGAGGGGCCTGTGTTCGAACTGCTAGTTGGCGGGCGCATAGCCGCCGGTGATAGCGGCGCACACGATGCGCCGGATGGCAGTGCCTTGCGTATATTCACAGGAGCGCCGGTGCCGTCCGAGTTCGATGCGGTATTAATGCAGGAAGACTGTGAGTTACAGTCCGATCGCATCCGGTTCAACCGCCGTCCAAAATCCGGTCAGCATATCCGTCGCGCGGGCGAGGATTTGAAAGCTGGTGCCCCGATCCTGCGGCGCGGGTGTGAAATTACTGCGCGTGAGGCCGCCGCGTTGGCCTCGGCTGGTTATGGCGAGGTGAAGGTTTATCGCAAGCTCAAGGTCACGATCTTCTCGACCGGTAGCGAACTTCGCCAGCCGGGTGAAGCGCTTGGCCCTGGACAGATCTACAACTCGAACCGCTACATGCTTTTGGCTTTGCTGGATAAACCCTGGATCGAACTAGCCGACCGAGGCCCGGTCGAAGATGATCCGGTGCTGCTGAAGCAGGTCTTGAGGGATGCCTGTAATAGCTCGGACCTGATCATCACCACGGGCGGTGTTTCGGTCGGGGACGAAGACCACATGCCGCGCCTGTTCAGTGAAATCGGTGGCGAAACCGAGGTGATGAAAGTGGCGATGAAACCCGGCAAGCCGATCATGTTCGGTTGTCGGGGTAATGCGCTTTATGTGGGCCTGCCGGGAAATCCGGTTTCGGCCTTTGTGACGTGGCAGATCATTGGTGCGCGGATGATGGAACGCCGTGCCGGTCTGCATCGGAACGAACGCACCCCGGAGCAGGCGGTTTTGGCAGAACCTCTTCAACGCCGCGCGGGACGGCGTGAGTACCGCCCGGTAAGCATCGACGGATGTACACCGAATGGCGCACCGCGATTGCGCCTGATGGCCGGGTCTTACAGCGGGCGCGTTGCCCTTCTTGCACAGGCCGATGGTCTGGTAATTATTCCGGCAGAAACTGAGAAGCTGCCAGCCGGAGAAGCTCTGGAGTTCCTTCGATTCTAGATTGATCCCGATGCGCTTGAGGTATCAAATTCTTTGGTCAACGAGCGCCCTTTTGCTGTCGATGGCGCGCGGCTGTAGGCCTTTGGTGCCGACCTATGTCGGGACCTTCGGGGATCGCCGAATGCTCTGTCGCGAATGCGCGCGCTACGGGCAGCTAGGTGACGTCCTTGAACATGTAAGTGGTCGGCTCCAGCCGATCCTCAAACGGGTTTCGGCAATAGTTCGGAATTTCTCCGGCAATCTGAAAACCCATCGACTGATACAGCAAGCGTGAAGGATCGCTGCTACGGGTGTCCAGCACCAGCATCGTGCGTTTCAATTCCCGAGCTCGCTCATGCAGTGCCTCCATCAGCGACCGACCCAAACCGCGACGGCGAGCCTGCGGATGAACCAGCAGCTTTGCCACATCCGCGCGATGCGGCTGGTTTGGCATTGCGGCGGGGATCAGTTGCACCGTGCCCAGAATGCGTCCGTCACCATATGCGACAAACAGATCGAGTGTCTCCGCGCGGAGTTCGGGCTGCACCCTGTCCCGCCAATAGGCGCGGGCATCGTCCCGCGAAAAAGGAAGGATGAACCCGATACTGGCACCGGTATGGACACAGCGGTGCAGGATATCGGTCAGATCCTCAAGCGCTTCGTCGAAATATTCCTGTGGCAATCGCGTAATCATATCAGCACCAACAGATAGCGCGCACCGCGTTTGGGTCCGGTTTCGAACTGCGTTGGCCCCGACAGGTGATAGCGAAGGCAGTCGCCGCCGCTGAGCGCATGGGCAATCCCGTCCACTGTCAACGTTAGCCTTCCATCAAGTAGGATCAGGTGGTGCTCCTGTCCCGGCTTGGGCGGAGTATCGTAGGTGATGACAGTACCTGGGGGCAAATGACCTTCCATTACTTCCCCACTGAGGCCAGTCGCCGGTGGTGAAACCGAACGGCGGGTAAACCCGCTTTCGGGGTCATGCCATTCAGGCTGCTTCTCGAAAGGTACTTTGGGATCGAAACTGTCTTCGACCATCATCAGCAGGCGTGACATGGGCAGGCCGTATGCTGCGCATAAACGGCCAAGCGTTTCAGCGGTAGGGCTGACATCACCGTTTTCCATTCGCGACAGTGTCGCCCGGCTGATCCCACTTTGGTCTGCCAGCTGCTCAAGCGACCAGCCATGACCCTGGCGCAGCTCGTTCAGACGCTTAGCGAGGCGGATTGATAGTGTGTCGAGCATGGCTCACATATGGGAATCAGTTACGAATATGGGATTATTGCCTTGCTTTACATCAAACACAATAGAAAAAGGGCGCAGAAATCTGCGCCCTTTTGCTGCTCGGGTATCGGACTGGATTACTTCCAGCCAACTTCGTTATAGATTTTCTGTGCCTCGGGGATGTTTTTGGCGGCCTCTGAGAGGTTCACCTCATCTGCTTTGAATTCCCCCAGAGCAGCCACGTTCTCAGCCAGCGCGACGCCTTCGACAGCGGGGTATTCATCGTTTCCGTTCGAGAAGTAGACCTGCGCCTGATCGCTTGCGAGATACTCAAGGAACTTAATCGCGTTTTCTTTGTTCGGCGCGTTTGCTGCAACACCCGCGCCCGACAGGTTCATATGTGCACCTTCGGCGTCCTGTGCCGGGAACTGCACGCCGATCATCTCGATATCCGCGCTTAGACCCTTGACGTCTTTGCGCATAGCGCGGGCCATATAGTATGTGTTGGCAACCGCAATCTCGCACTCGCCTGACACGATGCCGCGCAGCTGGTCTGTGTCACCGCCCTGAGGTTCGCGTGCCATGTTGGCGGCGACACCTTCAGCCCATTTCCTGGCTTCTTCCGCGCCGTGATTTGCAATGATCGATGACAATAGTGTCTGGTTATAGATATTGCCGGACGAGCGAATGCAGATCTGCCCTTTATACTCCGGTTTTGCCAGATCCAGATAGGTTGCGGGTGGGTTGGCGACATCAGCCTTGTCAAAGAAGATGATCCGTGCGCGCTGAGAAAAGCCGTACCACTGATTGTCTTCGTCCTGAAGGTTTGCCGGAATACGCTCCTCTAAGATTGCGCTCTCGACCGGCTGCAGGATGCCTTCGCTCTTGGCGCGGGCCAGGCGCGAGCTGTCGACCGTCAGCAGGACATCAGCGGGCGAATTCGCGCCTTCTGCTTTCATCCGTGCGATCAGTTCGTCGGCCTTGCCTTCGATGCGGTTGATGGTGATGCCGGTGGCCTCTTCGAAGTCGGAATACAGGCGTTCGTCGGTGTCGTAGTGGCGCGAGGAATACAGGTTCAGCTCGCCCTCGGCTGCGGCAGAGGTGGCGATCAGGGCCGTCAGGGTGGCGGCAAAGCAGGTAGAGGATTTCAGCATCATTTGTCCCAACATTGAAAATCGCGACGGGAATTAACCCGACTGATTTGGTCAATTAAACGATTCTCGGTGGGATGCAAGGAAATCCGACAAAATTAGTTGGTCAAAACGTCGCTGAACTTACCTTGCCGGACGGCCCCTTCAGGATTGACGCCGCCTACTTTGTTTTCTTTCGGGTTGCGGTGGGACGGGGGACGGTGCCGGCTCGGGGTCCGGATCGTCGCTGAGCACCGGTTCTTTGGTCAGCATCGCCTGAGTTACCGCTTCCATGTATTTCTGCAGCATGACCGGCGGATCGGCTGGGGCCAGTTTGATTGACAGCCTGCTTGCGCCTTCCTGATTATAGGCATAGCGCGAGGAATAACTTGCGTTGACCTGCGCCGCCACGGGTCCCCAGCCACCTTTGACCGATGCGCTGCCTGATTTCTCGGTCTGTTTGGTCATCGAGATCGCCATCTTTACCTCGATCTCGGCCTCTTGCACCGCATAGAACGCGGGCAGGAAACCCATCGACACGAGGCTGAATTCCTTTGGGGGACCATCGGGGTTGGATAGGTCGGGAAGCTGGATTTTCTGATCCGCCATGTATTTGGCGATATCAGTCGAATGTCTATCCAATTCAGTTTGCGACTCTGCCACGGAAATCGCCAGTTTCTGAACCATTTCCGCGAAAGGGACGTTTAGCAGTTCCTGCCCGATACTCATTTCCAATCTCCTTTGTGAATTCAGTCTCTATCAATAATCTTCGTTGCGGACCGTCTTTTGACCGAGAACGAGACCTTCGCTGCGTTCTGGCTGACCGCCTGTTTCTTCGCGTTTGTAGCGAACTGGGCTTTGTCGCCATCCCGACCAAGCCCAACAAAGGCTTCGACCTGGACATTGTCGATGGTGAAATCGTCGCTGCCGTCGGATCCTGCAAGGATCTGTTCGCCCAGGGCCTGCGAAAAAACCTGCGCATCCACGATCTGCGTATCTTTGTCTTCAACCTCCATTCCGCTCTGGCCTCCGGCCATTGGGTTCACCACCGGAGAACCCGAGCCCATCAGCATGCCACCGCCTCCTTCTTCCAGGTCGTCGATCTGGTCTTGCAGGTCCTGGATCGTCTCCAGCAACACGACCTCGCGCGCCTCCAGCGCGGTCAGGCGGTTTTCCAATGACTGAAGCAGTGTGGTGAAGGCCTCGGGCAGTTCGGTGATGCGCACATCTATAGGCTGTTTTTTGGGGGTCTTGTCCTTTTTAGTCGCCATCGACCCCTCCACCAGAACCACTTTCATCCACCGGTCCCGGCGCGAACCGCATCCGCATGGTCGACGCGCTGCTCGCATCGAGCGTATCTGTTTGCGTCAGTTTTGGCCCACACAGAAACGCGCCAATGATCCCGCGTTTGCCTTCTTCTGTGGTGCTGGTCATCTCCATGACGACCTTCAATTCTACATCGACATCCTGCATGTGGTAAAAGACTGGCGGAATGCCCATCTCGCGCAGTTCCTGAGGATAGTTCTTCAGCGCGTTCAACTGATCCAGGCTAAGTTGTTCGGCGGCCTGGGCCACGCTTCGGCCTATATCGGCCACCATCTCGGTCAGGGTTGTTCCTAATAGCGTATCCAGATCATCGTTGGCCAACCCGACCTCCCGTCATAAAAACAGGGAAAGCGTAGCACGAGACCGTCTCATAACAATACTAAATCTCAGAACCGGACTTTCGGAGCGATTTCCGGCACTTCCGCCGACACGAAAGGGCGCTAGAAGCAGGGCATAAAAAAACCGCGCTCGAAAGCGCGGTTTTTGAATTAAGTTCGTGTAGCCCTTAGCCCTGGCGAGCTTTGAACTTGCGCTGCGTCTTGTTGATCACGTAGACGCGGCCTTTGCGACGCACAACCCGGCAATCACGGTGCCGGTTCTTGAGCGAGCGGAGCGAGTTCTTGACCTTCATGGGTCTGTCTCCAATCTGCGGCGCCTTCATCAAAGACGTGGCCAGCGCCTGGGTTAATCGGGTGCCCCGGAAAGACCAGAGCAATGAATTCATGGTGGGCGGTACAAGGATCGAACTTGTGACCCCTTCGATGTCAACGAAGTGCTCTACCGCTGAGCTAACCGCCCATGAAACCGTTGCGTGACCTGCCCCATAACGAAATGGGGCGCGGAACCCCGCGCCGGTAGCGGGGTCTATAAAAGGAGTCGTTGGGGGGATCAAGGGGTTTGGCAGAACTATTTTACGGTCTATGTTGAGTGCGAACAACGGAGAGCCCATGCCCGACGCCGCCACCAATGCAGCCTATATTCTGGATATGCCCGCAACGCGTACGTCCTGCGTGGTATTTGCCTCGCCCCATAGCGGTCGGACCTATCCCGAGTCTTTGTTGAAGCGGTCTGTTTTGAACCGCAATATGATTCGGTCCTCCGAGGATGCGTATGTCGATCAGCTTTTTTCCTCAGTCGCTGAATTCGGTGCACCGCTGCTCGCCGCGGCCATGCCGCGCGCCTATCTGGACCTGAATCGCAATTCGGATGAATTGGACCCCGCTTTGATACAGGGTGCGCGTCGTCACGGACATAATCCGCGGGTTACCTCGGGCCTCGGGGTGATTCCCCGCGTGGTCGCCAACGGCAGGGCGATCTACAGCGGCAAGCTGACTATGGATGAGGCGCGCCTGCGGATCGATACCTATTGGCGTCCATACCATACTCGTCTGAAATCTCTGCTGGCGGAATCGCATCAGTTGTTTGGGCAGGCCATTCTGATTGATTGCCACTCGATGCCGCACGAGGCGGTGGCGCTGGCCGGCGGCTCGCGCCGGGCCCGACCGGAAATCGTTTTGGGCGATCGGTTCGGTGCGGCCGCTTCCGGTGTGATCGTTGATCAGATCGAGGCCGCTTTTGCCGACGCGGGTCTGAATGTGGCGCGCAACACGCCTTTTGCAGGGGCCTACGTCACCCAGACCTATGGTCGACCTGCCCGCCATCAGCATGCGGTTCAAATCGAGATCGATCGTTCACTTTATATGAACGAGGAAACGATCCAGCCGAACGGCAACTTTGAGGCGTTGCGTGATGTGTTGCGGCAGGTCACCGCGCAGATCACCAGTATCGGGTCCGATCCAATGTCACTTGCCGCCGAATAGACCTAGCGCAGCGCACGACCTTTTACGATTGCATCACTGCCGAAACGGCGCCGGATTTCGTCCGTCGCACGTTCGGCCTGTGATCGGCGTTCTGCACCGGGATCCAGAAGGTCGCCCGAGATATCGGCCTGATCCTCAGAGCATAGGTCAGACAGGCCGCATCCCAAAAGGCGATAGGGACCCTGATCGCCAACCTGATCAAATAGCCCACGAGCGGTGCGATAAATCCGATCCGCTATCTGAGTCGCATCGCGTAGTGATATCCGCCGGGTGATGATCTTGTGGTTGGCCTGTTTAAGCTTCAGCGTCACCACTCGCCCAGCCAATCCCTTGGCTTTGGCCCGGTCGGCTACCTTTTCAGACATACGCCACAGATGCCCGTCCAGAATTTCAAGACTGGCGGTATCCTCGAAAAAAGTGGTCTCATTACTGATCGACTTCATCGGCTCATGGGCCGATACGCGCCGTTTGTCCTGCCCTCGCGCCAGATGCCACAGACGGTAGCCCATTGATCCGAACCGCGCGGTCAGCGCCTCCTGATCCCAGCGCAGAAGATCAGCAAATGTGCGAATCCCCGCGCGATCCAGAGATTCCTGCGCCGCCGGACCAATTCCCCAGATTAATCGCACCGGCCGGTCATGCAGGAAATCAGCCGTCTCGGCCTTGCCGATCACTGAAAAACCCCGAGGCTTGTCGAGATCCGAGGCCACCTTGGCCAGAAACTTGTTATGGCTCAAGCCAATCGATCCCGTCAGGCCCAGCTCATCTTTCATCCTCTTGACCAGACGCGCAAGCATGACCGCTGGCGGTGCACCATGCAGCCGCTCGGTGCCGGATAGGTCCATGAACGCCTCATCCAGCGACAGTGGTTCAACATCAGGTGTCAACTCGTCCATCATGGTGCGTATCTCGCGCGAGACGCTGGCATAGAGCGACATACGCGGTTTGATCACCACCGCTTCGGGGCATAGTTGAAGCGCCTTGAACATTGGCATGGCTGAACGTACCCCGCGAACGCGGGCCACGTAACATGCAGTTGATACCACCCCGCGCTTGCCGCCGCCAATGATCACAGGCTTGTCGGCAAGTTCGGGATTGTCGCGCTTTTCGACCGAAGCATAAAAAGCATCGCAATCCATATGCGCGATCGTCAGGTCAAACAGCTCTGGGTGCGATTTGACCCTCGGGCTGCTGCAAGTTGGGCAGCGCGGCCCTTGCTTAATTTCCTTCAGGCAGTCGCGACAGATGGCGGGCATGATGTAGTTTCTTTCCGGCCAGCGGCGGATTGATCAAGACATTCGATAGGTTAATAAGTATCGCGAATGGATAAGGATAAAAAGAGGACCGATGGACTTCGCCGGGGCAAAAATAGCGTTGTTTCTGGGGCACAAGCTGCTGGTCATTCTAAGAGATGATCGATCAGATATTCCGTTTCCAGGTCATCTCGATTTTCCAGGCGGCGGGAAAGAGCCAGGTGAAACACCGATCGAATGCGCGTTGCGTGAAACAGATGAAGAGGTTGGACTGCGCCTGTGCGCAACCGATCTTGTCTGGTCACGGCAATATGGTCAAAGCTGGTTCTACGTCGCCCTGCGCCCGCCGGAAGATGTTGGCCTGATCCGTTTTGGGAACGAAGGGCAGGGGTGGAGGCTGATTTGTCCGCAGGATTATCTGTCGAATCCGTTGGCCATTCCAAATTTTGCAGATCGCCTTCGGGATTATTTGTCGGAAACGGCGCAGCTTTGAACGGGACTTCGAAAGAAAACCCCCCGCGCCTGCGGGGGGAGGTAACGAGCCTCAGGAAGAGATGGCCCGTTGGGGAGTGTCTTGTGTGTAGAATCGCCGAAAATGGCGTTTTTCGATAGCCACAAGCCGAACGCCATAAAACTCATGTTTTTCATGTGTGTTTTCGGGCACAGGGACGATTTGGCGCGGCGGCGCGAAAAATTGACCTAACGTCAATTGCTTGAGCACCGTTCCTTCCGCAATTTTTGGCTTTTCGCCTAATGGTGAGTCAATGAATTTAACTCGCTCAAAACTGCTTGTGCGGCGGCTTTGGGGTCATCCGCCTGATAAATCGGGCGGCCCACGACGATATGATCGGCCCCATCGCCGATTGCACTGGCCGGGGTTGCGACCCGCTTTTGGTCGCCCAAAGCTGCACCAGCAGGGCGTACCCCAGGGGTTACAATCAAACGACCTTCGGATTGGGGCAGGGCGCGGATTAGTGCGGCTTCCTGAGGGCTGGCGATGACGCCATCAGCTCCGGCCTCGAAAGCCTTGGCCGCGCGTTCTACAACGAGGTCCTGTAGGTCACCCGCTTTCAGAAGGCTTGCATCCAGATCGTCCCTGTTCAGTGATGTTAGGACTGTTACCGCCAGAATTTTCATGTCCTTGCCTGCAGCGCCCTCCTTTGCGGCGCGTACGACATGCGGATCACCATGCACCGTCAAGAAGTCCAGATCGAACTGAGCCAACCCACGCACTGCATTTTCTACAGTGTTGCCGATATCGAACAGCTTCATGTCCAAGAAAATGCGCTTTCCGTGATCCTGTTTCAACTCGTTGGCCAATGCCAGACCGCCGCCAGTCAACATACCCAGCCCGATCTTATAGAACGAAACCGAGTCGCCCAGCCGCTCGGCCATGGCTAGACCCTGCAGGGCGTTTGGGACGTCGAGGGCTACGATAAGGCGGTCATCGGACATGGGGCGCTCCTTTTTGGCAAACGTTTGCGTCCTAACGGGTTCAGGGCGATCTGTCCATGTGTGAAGCCCGAGGTGACGCAGATCACTCACTATTTTGCGCAATGTGCTAAAGTACCGACGTTCAGAACAGGGATAGAAATGATGAAAAAGGTAATAGTACTTGGCGTGGCACTGATGTTGGCCGCATGCGAAGACGCGCCTCAAAGCGATCCGCCCGAAACCGGTGTCGCGCCGGCTCCAACCAATGACAATCTTCTGTTAGTGCGTGGGTACCGATCGGAAGACGACTGGTGTCAATTGACCGGGGAAACAGCCTATACCGGCAACTTCCTCGATCATACAGCAGATCTGGTTTCATGCCCTACAGGCAGCAGTGCCGAGCAGTCTTTGGTCGAAATGTACAACGCTGAATTGATGGGAGAAACTGGCGGTTATTCCGTCTACTCGATTCCGCGCGGATGACGCCGTTTTATATGCTCTAGCCTCTTGAATGGGAAAAGACATTTCCCAAATTGAATGTGAGGCCCAGACCGACGCGTGCCGCCAAGCGGGCGCATCAATACGGGGCGCTTAAGAAAAGGAGAATGCTATGGACTTGAACAAGTTCACCGAGCGGGCACGGGGTTTCGTGCAAGCCGCGCAGACCATTGCGCTGCGCGAGGGGCACCAAAGGCTGGAGCCCACACATATCTTGAAAGCATTGATGGACGACGATCAGGGGCTGGCCAGCAACCTGATCACACGCGCTGGCGGCGCACCGAACCGCGTGGTTGAGGCGTTGGACGCGGCCATGGGCAAAATTCCGAAGGTCAGCGGCGACGCGAGCCAGATCTATATGGACGGCCAGACCGCCAAGGTTTTGGACGAGGCAGAGAAGCTCGCCACCAAGGCGGGCGACAGCTTTGTGCCGGTTGAACGCGTTCTGATGGCGCTGTGTATGGTGAAATCCAAAGCCAAAGAGGCTTTGGAGGCCGGTGCTGTATCGGCCCAGAAACTGAACGAAGCGATCAACGATATCCGCAAGGGCCGCACTGCTGACACCGCATCGGCGGAAGAAGGCTACGACGCGCTTAAGAAATATGCGCGCGACCTGACCGAGGCTGCAGCCGAAGGCAAGATCGACCCGATCATCGGGCGGGATGAGGAAATCCGCCGTTCGATGCAGGTTTTGTCGCGCCGCACCAAGAACAATCCGGTACTGATTGGTGAACCCGGCGTCGGTAAGACCGCGATTGCCGAGGGCATGGCCCTGCGCATCGTCAATGGTGATGTGCCGGAATCATTGAAGGACAAGAAGCTTCTCGCGCTCGACATGGGTGCGCTGATCGCCGGTGCTAAATATCGCGGTGAGTTCGAAGAACGACTGAAGGCTGTTCTGACCGAGGTGACCGAAGCCGCCGGTGAGATCATACTGTTCATCGACGAGATGCACACGCTGGTAGGTGCCGGTAAATCCGACGGCGCGATGGATGCCGCCAACCTGATCAAGCCTGCGCTTGCCCGGGGTGAGTTGCATTGTATCGGCGCGACGACGCTGGATGAGTACCGCAAATACGTCGAGAAAGACGCAGCCCTCGCCCGCCGGTTCCAGCCGGTTATGGTCACTGAGCCGACAGTTGAGGACACGATCAGCATCCTTCGCGGTATCAAGGAAAAATACGAGCTGCACCACGGTGTGCGCATCTCGGACTCAGCGCTCGTGTCGGCGGCGACCCTGTCGCATCGCTACATCACCGACCGCTTCCTGCCTGACAAAGCCATAGACCTTGTCGATGAAGCGGCGTCGCGTTTGCGGATGGAGGTGGATTCCAAGCCCGAGGAACTCGATCAACTGGATCGTCAGATCTTGCAGATGCAGATCGAGGAAGAGGCGCTGAAGCTTGAGGATGATGCGGCATCAAAAGATCGTCTGGAAACCTTGCAAAAGGATCTGGCTGATCTGCAGGAGAAATCCGCCGAGATGACTGCTCAGTGGCAGGCAGAACGCGACAAGCTGGCTGGCGCGCGTGATCTGAAGGAACAACTCGACAAAGCGCGCGCTGATCTGGAGATCGCCAAGCGTGAGGGCAACCTCGCCAAGGCGGGTGAGCTGTCCTATGGCGTCATCCCCGAGCTTGAGAAAAAGCTGACCGAGGCTGAAAACGCCGAAAGCAACGCCATGATGGCCGAGGAAACGGTGCGCCCGGAACAGATCGCTTCGGTGGTCGAACGCTGGACCGGTATCCCGACCTCGAAAATGCTGGAAGGCGAGCGCGAGAAACTGCTGCGGATGGAAGACGATCTGCATTCCCGCGTGATCGGTCAGGATGCGGCGGTCACTGCCGTTGCCAACGCCGTGCGCCGTGCGCGTGCCGGTCTGAATGACGAGAACCGCCCATTGGGCTCGTTCCTGTTCCTCGGCCCGACCGGCGTGGGCAAGACCGAGCTGACCAAGGCCGTGGCGAACTTCCTGTTCGACGACGACAACGCGATGGTGCGCATCGACATGTCCGAGTTCATGGAGAAACACGCGGTCGCCCGTCTGATCGGTGCCCCTCCGGGCTATGTCGGCTATGACGAAGGTGGTGTGCTGACCGAAGCCGTGCGGCGCAGACCCTATCAGGTCGTGCTGTTTGACGAGGTCGAAAAGGCACACCCGGATGTGTTCAACGTGCTGCTGCAGGTCCTGGACGATGGCGTCCTGACCGATGGTCAGGGTCGTACCGTCGACTTCAAGCAGACGCTGATCATCCTGACGTCGAACCTTGGGTCTCAGGCACTCAGCCAGTTGCCCGAAGGAGCGGACAGCGCGCAGGCGCGGCGCGACGTGATGGATGCGGTCCGGGCGCATTTCCGGCCCGAGTTCCTGAACCGTCTGGATGAGACCATCATCTTCGACCGGCTCAAACGGGCCGATATGGATGGCATCGTCGATATCCAGATGGCGCGCGTGCAGAAACGTCTGGCCGCCCGCAAGATCGAGCTGGCACTGGATGATGGCGCGAAGGAATGGCTGGCCAATGAAGGCTATGATCCGGTCTTCGGTGCCCGCCCGCTGAAACGCGTGATCCAACGTGCCTTGCAGAACCCGCTGGCCGAGGCACTGCTGGCCGGTGAGATAAAGGATGGTGAGACCGTTCCGGTGACCGCCGGAACCGATGGTTTGATCATCGGCGACCGGCTGGGAACGTCCGAGCGTCCGCGCCCGGATGATGCAGTCGTGCATTAAATCTCAGGTAATGAAGAGACCCGCCATCCAGGCGGGTCTTTTTTTGGTGGCTTGTATTGCGACTAAGAGCGTTCAGACCTGCCCGGTCAGATCCTGCGCCAGCATCATTGCGTTGCCGTCCGGGTCGTAAAATGTGGCAGTGCTGACCATCCCCTCAATCGTCTCGGTTTCGCCGTCAAACCGAACTCCAGCCCCTTCCAAAGCATCGCGTGCGCTTGCGATATCAGCAACACCAAAGACCGGAACGGTGTTTCCGGGCGCTGGTTCTGCCTGCTCGCCCAAACCAAGGGTGACGCCTTCGGTTTTGGTGAGCATCTCGCTCCAACCCGCCTCATCAATATGATGGATCAACTCAAACCCGAGCTTGTCATTATACCAGCGCGCACTGGCGTGGCGATCTTTGACCGAAATGGCAAGAGTGATGGTGTTTTCTAAGGAAACGAGGGGCATGGAACTTTCCTTTTGTCCTAAAATAAAGTAACTATATTTTATGGACATAAAACTACTTGTCAAGCTTACCTCCCGGGCCTGGTCACTGAACATTCTTGCGCAGCTGCACCAAGGGGTTCCGGGCAGGCAGGCCCCATTGCTCGCTGCGACCGGGGCAAGCCGGACGGCATTTGCCGCAAGTCTGGAGCATCTGGTCAGCCTCGGCTTGCTTGAACGGAATCCGGGCCACGGCCACCCCTTAAGACCTGAGTTCCGTTTGACCAAAGCTGGGGTTCAGGCGGCGGCAGTAGCGGCAGAAATCATGGCCTTGGTGCCGGATGATACTGAATTGAAGCTACTGCGCCGCAGCTGGACGGTTCCTATTCTGGCGCTGACCCGCCAACCGCGGCGCTTTTCAAGGCTCAGGTCGGATCTTCAGGTGATCACTGATCGCGCATTGTCATCCTCGCTCAAGCAATTAGAGGAGCAGGACTGGGTTCGGCGCGATATCGAAACTTCAGCCCGGCTACCCTTTCCGACCTATCAGGCGGTCAATCTTGGGTGCGAAATAAACCGTGTTGTCGGCTTGAACATCGGGTGACCGTTATCCTCGCGCCCAAGCGTACCTAATTTTCGTTACAATCCGTTCGCTCAATCGTGACGCCTGTTTCCTTGGCTCTGTGCTATCAGACCTTACCTCAGTTTCGAGGTTAATGGATAACGGAGAACCAAATGGCGCATCGCTGGACCAACAAACTGACGCATGCGGACGTCACCCCAAGGGCGGCGTTTCTGAACCGGCGACAGGTCATGGCCGGTTTGGCGGGTGTCGGGCTGGCGGGTCTGGCGCGGCCAGCGGCGGCCGAGGCGCTTGAACCGAATACATGGGAAGAGATTACTTCCTACAACAATTATTATGAGTTCGGGACTCGCAAGGATGATCCGGCGAAATATGCACACACACTGGTGACCGAGCCCTGGAGTGTCACCATCGACGGTCTGGTCGACCGCCCCGGTGATTATGATTTCAACGACATCATGTCTGAAATGACTATTGAGGAGCGAATCTATCGGTTCCGCTGTGTTGAGGCCTGGTCGATGGTGATACCATGGAACGGGTTTGAACTGGCAGATCTACTCGGCATGGCTGGTGTTCAGGACGGCGCGAAATACGTGGCGTTTGAGACCGCCTATCGTCCCGATGAGATGCCGGGTGTGGCGTATCCGGTACTAGACTGGCCATATCGCGAAGGGCTGCGTTTGGATGAGGCGATGCATCCGCTGACCATTATGGCTACTGGGATCTACGGCAGGGACATCCCGAACCAGAACGGCGCGCCTTTGCGATTGGTGGTACCGTGGAAATACGGCTTCAAATCGATCAAATCGATCGTGCGGATTACCCTGACGGATACCCAGCCTCCGACAAGTTGGAACATGGCAGGTCCTAGGGAATATGGGTTCTACAGCAATGTGAACCCCAATGTGGATCACCCCCGCTGGTCGCAGGCTTCGGAACGTCAAATCGGCGGAGGTCTGTTTGCCAAGCGAATCCCGACGCTGATGTTCAACGGATATGAAGATGAGGTCGCCAGCCTTTACGAAGGCATGGATCTGGCGAAGAACTACTGAGATGATGCGGCGGCTCAACGACCTCTTGCGACGGCTTCCCAATTGGGCTGTTTATCTGCTGGGCGCGCTGCCTGCGCCCTGGTTGTTTTATCAGGGCATGACCGGTGGTCTCGGGGTCGAGCCGATCGAGGCGCTCGAGCACGAGTTTGGCGAACTGGCGCTGCAGCTTCTGATTTTGGGTCTCGCGATTTCGCCCTTGCGTCGCTTCGCTGGCCTAAATCTGATGAAGTTCCGCCGCGCGATAGGTGTACTGACATTTTCTTATGTCGCATTGCACCTGTTGATCTGGCTGGTTCTGGATGTTCAGATTCCCAGCCAAATCTGGGCAGACATTATCAAGCGGCCCTATATCACGGTGGGCATGGCTGCTTTTGTATTGTTACTGCCGCTTGCAATCACGTCCAACAACTGGGCGGTTCGCCGTTTGGGGCCTCGTTGGCGCAAATTGCATCGTCTGGTCTACCCGGCAGCAATTCTGGGCGCGCTTCATTATGTGATGCTGGCGAAGGGGTTTCAGATCGAGCCATTGGTCTACCTGGCGATTATCCTGGGTCTTCTGGCCTTGCGCTTGCCGGTCACATCATTCCTGATCCGGTTTAGGCAAGCCGATTCAGCCTGACTCGCAGGCGAGTCTGTGGGTAACAGTGTGAATAACATATCCATGGCGCTGATTTGCGGTGGTCTGTGTCCGCGACTTCCGGGTTGAATGGCTGGGTGCTATTCGTAACCATTTGTTTTAGTATGATAAAATACTGTTTTTGCGTTTTTTTGTGTTTTTTTGATTTTTCCACTTGCGGCTTCTGGGCGATATACTTAGAACGCCCTTCACCGGCGCTGCTGAGGTGCTGGGACGCGGTGGAAGCTGCGGAGACGCTCGGGAGAGACTGGGGGCATCTGAGGTTTTTGATTGGG
>NZ_JBQGAC010000009.1:0-145715 GCF_056542625.1 Ruegeria sp. AB7
CATCAAACGGCCCTGCATGTCAACCAGACAAACCAATACCGTATCAATCTCGCCAGACGAAACCTCAGCCTTCAAATGCTCAAATGTCAGCGTCGCGCTCACGATGCGTCCTCCCTGATCGTGATATCGTTCAGCGCCGGTTCAAGCAGCGCCAGTATGTCCCGGGACATGTTGGCAACCTGTATTTCATTGCCCAAAAGATCATTGCGTACTTCGATCATCACATTGGCCAGCCCCCGGCTCAGCGCATGGAGACGGAGCGAATGCGTTACACCGTCAGCGGGGCCATAGGGCTGATTGCGTTCCGTGCGGCGATGCGGGATCTGATCCATGTGATCCAGCATGGCATCGACCAGACGGCTGTCCTCGTCATGGAGAAGTCCAAGTTCAACCGCGCGCGGCTGCCCAAAATAGACCGGCGTGAAGGAGTGAATGGTCACAACGACTGTATCCGGACCGCGCGCATCCAGAACCTGTGCAACTGCCTGACAGAACGGGGCATACACTGCCTGGATGCGTGCATCGCGTTGCGATTGATCGAGGCCCACATTGCCCGGCACTTCGATCAGTTCTGATTTCTCGGGCATTGCGCTTGCCGCCTCGGGCGGACGGTTGCAATCATAGACCAATCGCGAGACGGTCGAGGCCACGACCGGAGCATCAAGCGCTATCGACAGCGCCCGTGTCAGCGCCATTGCGCCCGGATCCCAAGCGGCATGGCTGACGCGCGCGGATGCGGACAATCCCAAATCATCAAACTCTGCCGGAATGCGGTTGCTTGCATGTTCACACAGCAGAACGACGCGCCCAACGCCCGCCTGGTTCAGGATTTCGACCGATCCGGTCATCCTTTGACCTCGGTATCCGCATCCTGTTCCATCTGCGGCATTTCTTCGATCAGGCGGGTTTCAAGCAACTGCCCGTTGCGATACAGGATCGGATAGGCGACGGCCGCGATGTGACTGTTGAATTCGCGAAAGGCGCGCAGCGTTTCTAGGTGGATGTCGCTGGTTTCAAAGCTTTCTGCGCTGCCATGTTGCAAGCGTTTAAGGTGGCGTTTGCGACTGTCACGCTCGGCCCGCTTGATTTCGGTTTTTTCCAGGCTCAGCAGACGCGCGCTTTCCAGATCGTCCGAGATCAGCACGTTCGAGGCCAGTTTCAGGTTGGCCACAATCCCCTCGTGCATTTCGACCAGCTCTGACCAACCTTCTTTCGAGAACGCGGCCCCCTTTTTGCGCATGTCATCCGCCAATGCCGTCAGGCGTTTGGCCACCACGTCGCCCGCGGTTTCCAGGCGAATGGCATATTCCATTAGGTCCCGCGCAATCTTGGCATTTTCCTTGCCGAACGCATCAGCGGGGATAGCCGCCACATATTGCCGGATACCAGAAAGGCAATCGTTCACATCAGTATCCATGTCCCGAATGGCCCGGATCTGCTCCTTGTCGCCGCTGCGATAAAGCTCCAGCGCAGGCCGGAACATCGAGCCAACCATGTCGCTCATCCGCAGAAGCTCGCGTTTGAGGTTAGACAGGGCCTGATTGGGTCTGCTGAGGGAGTCGAGATCAAGTGCGCTGATCGGTTGCCCGGGCTGCGCGCTGCTTTCAGGACTTTTCGGATCGGGCAGCAGTTTTTCGAATGGCGCGCGCAGCATGCCGCAGAACGGCAGTGCCAGAACCAGAAGCGAGGCGTTGAAAATCAGATGTGCATTCACCAGCATCTGCCCGCCTTGCAGATCGCCCAATACTCCGGTTCGCAGCGCCAGGTTGGCAGCAAACAGCGAGACAATTGACCAACTGCCCCGCAGCGCCAGATTAGCGAAGGGAATGCGCCTTGCAGACAGGGCCATGCCGCGTGTCAGCCAAACCGGGATGAAGGCGGACCCGAAATTAGCACCCAACATCAGTGAGAGCCCGGCGGCAAACGGGATCGCCCCGATTTGCACCAGGGTCACACACATCAAGATCGCAGCGACCGAAGAATGCATGACAAAGGCCAGCGCTCCACCGACTAGGAACGCTGTGATGTAATCACGCGCAAGATACTCGGCGATGGCGGGTAGAAAGGCGCTGTCACGGATTGGGTCCATCGCCTCGCGGAGAAAACGCAGTGAGATCAGGATGAATGCGACACCCATCAGAATACGGCCCAACTGGCGCGGTTTCTTGGCCTCTGTCTTGACGAACAGATAGCCGCCGACCGCAAGCAGTAGCGGCACCAACCAATCCAGTTTGAAGGACAGAACCTGAATGATCAGCGCCGAGCCGAGATCGCCACCCAGAACCATCGCGAGCCCGGTCGGAAAGGCCAACATCCCGCCCGCCGCAAATCCGGAGGTCAGCAATGCAACCGCGGCCGAGCTTTGCAAGACGACGGCCATTGTAAGCCCTACCATCGAGGCCTGCGCATAGCTGCGCTGCCCCGTCATCACCCGCTGAAACGATGCACCATAGCTACGCTCGATGCCCGTGCGCACCATGCGCACAGCGTAGAGCAGCAGCATCGTTGCACCAGCCAGACTTATGAGGAAACTGACAATCGCCATTCCGTTATCCGTTCACCAGATCAAGCAGCTCGGAATGCAGTTGCGGCGTGGCCGCCGATATGACTCGGCCGTCGGAGTTCAGACCTAGCGGCTTACCCTCCCAATCGCTCATGATCCCGCCCGCAGCTTCAACTACGGCGGAAACCGGCAGATAGTCATAAGGCTGCAGATCATAATCGATGACCGCATCAACATGGCCCATCGCAAGTAGTGCATGCGGGTAGCAGTCATAGGCGAAGCGTCGGGTCTGTCCCGAATTCATCAACCGATCAAACAGGGCCGGATGATCCCGGTAAATCTTGTCGCCTTCGTTGACGAAAAAAACTGCGTCGCTCAATTGGTGTGTAACGCTGACCGAGACAGGCTTGCCATTCAGTGTGGCCCCTTGACCTTTCATGCCGATCAGAAATTCGTTCAGGGCAGGCATGCCGATGACCCCCAATCGGGGAACACCATTCGTGAGATATCCCAACAGGAACCCAAACAACGGATGCCCCGACAGGAATGATCGGGTGCCGTCAATGGGATCTACAATCCAGACATTCTGCCGATCCTGACCTTCGAACCCCTGTTCTTCGCCAAAGATACCGTCATCTGGAAAGTTCTCAGCCAAATATTGTCGCACCACGGCCTCGACACCCTTGTCCGCCTGTGTGACCGGGCTTTCGTCCGCCTTGAACTCAACCCCCAAACGTCCCCGAAAGTACCCGCGCGCAGCCTGCGCGGCGATATTGGCGATTTCGGCGGCGTGAATCGCGATATCTGACGTACCTTCGGGCGTTGCAACGGTATTAGGTGGGGTTAGCATCTGTTTTTGTCCCTCATTGCAATGCCTTAAGCAGTATTCAGAGACGCCGTCATGGTACAGGTAAACTGGATGACTAACGGATCGCCATTGCACATGGGTGTTCCGGTTGTATCGTCACTCTGCGATGCTGCATTATGCAACATCTTTTAAGCATCAACGTCACAAAACCCCACACAGCACAGCAACATTAACCCACAAAAAACAACTTATTCAACCAAATTATTCCGTTTTTGGTTGATTAGCGGTTTCGTTTGTGGATTTTTGAGCGGTGGGTATCGCCATTCCGAGGCAAAGCAGGCAATACCGCCGCGTAGTTTTGGCAGGAATTCACGCGCAGGGCCAAGGATTCGGTTCAGCGATCAGGAGCACCGGGATATGACAGACAAACACAACGTCCTGTTTATCATTACTGACCAGATGCGGGCGGATTGTTTGTTTGGGGCATTGGATGCCCATGTTGACCTGCCTCACATGCGCGCGTTGATGGAGGACAGTGTTTCTTTCACGCGGCACTTTTCCGTTACCAACCCCTGCGGGCCATCGCGCGCCTCATTGCTGACCGGGCAATACGCGATGAACCACCGGTCGGTACGAAACGGCACGCCCCTGCGCCACGATGCACCGACCATCGCCAGCGAGATGCGCAAAGCAGGGTATCTGCCGATGCTGTTTGGATATACCGACACATCACAGGACCCGCGCGTGTTTGATGCAAAAGACCCGGCGCTCAGGTCATATGAATTCCACATGGCCGGTTTTCAGGAAATGCTGGAAATGCGGCTGGAGATGTCATTCCCATGGCGTTCTCATCTGAAAAACCGTGGATATGAGTTCGAAAACTATATTGACGTGTTCAAACCGGTCGCACCCGATGGCGGCCAGCCTGCACTGAATGACCCGGCCTTCTACGCAGCCGAGGATAGCGATACCGCCTTTCTAACCGATCGGTTTCTGGAAACCATGCCGGCGTATGCGGATGATGACAGGGGATGGTTTGCACATCTGACCTACATTCGCCCGCATCCACCGCTGGTAGCCCCGGCACCATATAACCGAATGTATGACCCTGCCTCGCTACCATTGCCATCGCGACTGCTAACCGCCGAGGCCGAAGAGGCGTTGCATCCGTTTTTCGCTCCGGCACGGGCCAACAGCACGGTTGCCGGTTTTGTTGAAGGTTTCCCGGACCTTGAACCGACGGACGAGGTAGTGCAGACGCTGCGTTCGATCTATCTGGGTCTTGCCACGGAGGTAGATCATCATATCGGCCGCGTGGTTTCGTTTTTGAAAGAGACAGGGCAGTACGACAACACTATGCTGGTGGTCACCGCAGATCATGGCGAGATGCTGGGGGATCGGCACAGTTGGGGTAAGATGTCGGTTTATGATGCAGCCTATCATACACCCTTGATCGTGCGCATGCCCGATGGAGCCCGTGGTAAACGGGTCGAGGCACCCACGGAATCGATTGATATCGTTCCGACGATTCTCGAATGGATCGGGCAGACAATACCGGATTCCATGAATGGGCATTCGCTGTTGCCCTTCCTTCAGAGTGAATCCTCAACCCCGGCTGACTGGCGCCGCTATTCATTCTCGGAGCTGGACTTCGCTGATCCGCTGAACCCAACCCGCTGGCAACGCGATCTGGAAACGGGGTTAGAGGACAGCTGCCTGAGCATCCTGCGCGACGACCGGTTTACATTGGTTGAGTTTGCGGCTGATCTTCCGCCCATGCTGTTTGACGGTGAAGGGCAGGGTGAGATGGAGAACGTGGCAGAACATCCTGAACACGCCGCCACATTGGCGCGCATGACACGCGACATGTTGCGTCACCGGATGCGGAAAATGGACAAGACCCTGTCAAACTGGATGATCACCCCGGATGGTCCGCGCCAACCGTGACGTTCCTATATGGCTGAGGATCGTCAACCACCCCAGGTTACAGTCATCAGCATATCCTCGAACTCTGCGGTGTCGAAAAACAGCACGATCTCACCCGTTGGGCCTGCGGGCAACGGAACCGTCGCCAACTGACCAACCGCCAGATCGCCCAGTTCCGGACGGCGGGTCAATGTGTCCTGAACCACACCTCCGTCGCTGGTATCAGAACGATCAGACACCGTGATTGTTGCCGGAGCAGCATCCAGACTGCTTTCAGCAAAAAGATCGCACCGTTTGAGCGTCGTGAGGCGACCAGCCGACCAATAGGGATAGTGCTCGGGTCGGAGTGTCAGCCGCAGCTCGTGACGCCCACCCGCAGCGGGTGTTTCGCGGCGGAAGCGCGCCCATTCCGTCGGGAACTCGTGCCGCAGTGAGAATAGCCGCACATTGCCCACAGTCCCGTCTGCCGCGATATCGGCTTTCAGATGATCAACCGCCGCATTACGCACGGGTCCACCGCCATCCCGCGCAGTGTAGCGCAGGTGCAAGACGACGTCCGAGATCGTGTCATAGTCGAACTGCTGCGGATCGCCTTGCGTTGGGTCCGCCGGCAGCTCTAGCCGCCACTCGCTGACTGCGCCCACATTTTCGAATGGTAAATAGCGATCATCAGGCATGCCCTCGAACTGACCGGTTTCCATTTGCGCCGCACTGAACACATTGCTTTCGGCGCTGTGAATATCGGCGAAACGGTCGTCTTCGGGGCCCGTGCGAACATAGCCATCCCCGATATCCGGTCGTTGCCGGATGCTGCTCTTGAGATGCACGAGTTTCGCGTGGGTCCCAATATAGGGCCCGGACACGCAGGGCAGGCTGAGCGCAACACTCTTGATCCGGCGGAAATAGTGGCCCGGCCCATCCAGATCGAACTGCGCCTCGGGGATTTTGAAGGTACACCGACCCGTGCGTCGTAGGTTGACCAGGGCCAGTGGATCGATTTGCAGCAGGCTGACATGTTTGGTCAGCTCGTATTCGTTTCGGTTGTGTTCATGATACGCAAGCTCCATCCGCTTGACGTCCAGCAGCAGCGCTTCGCCGGAAAGAAGCCCCTTGCGACCGCCATCCCAATAGTTGAACTGCACCAGAGTTTTCTGATCCAGCTCGGGCCGCATCAGTTCGGCTTTCATGGTCTGCTCGGCGCGTCGCGCGGTATCGAAGGCAAAGCGGTAGTACTCGTAATACAGCTTTGACAACTCGCCTTGCAGCCAGCCATAGAGCTCTTCGTTGGTGTATTTGTCCTGCAAGAAATCGCGGGTCTGCTCTGTTAGACGGATTGCCTTCTTCAAGTTCAGGTATTCGCGATGCTGCGCCTGTTCCGCGATCAACGATGTCAGAATCTGACGCCCGATCTGCATCACATCATGGGCCGCCAGATTGTGCTGCAATATCCATTCATCGGCGCGACGTTCATAGGCGGCAGTGCGGGCCGCCATCCCGGCCTGATCACGGTTCCAGTCCGCGATCATCCCGGATACATCCCCCGCGATCCGCATGACCGAGGACAGCACGGTTCCTACCTTAAAGTCGATGGTGCCACCGAGGCCCCAATAATGCAGGTCCAGTTTCGGGTCGGGGATCGGGGTAAGCGTTGCCGAGATCGAGTGGAATACCGATTTGGCCAGCGTTGTGTCCCGGGCTATTGGCAGCAGGATGTTAAGTTCTTCATTCTCTTTTTTCGACAGGTGAAGGTCTCCGTCCCCGGTTTGGCCTGACGTCTGCGCGCCATCGCCATCGCCCGGACGCTCAAGATCGGGAAACTCCAGCCGCTGAACCGGCACGTCATATTGCGCAACAAGTGCTTCGTAGGCTTCGTCGAAATTGGCCTTTGTCAGGGTCTGACGGGTCAACTCAAGGGTCTCGGGCGCATTTGGATCAGCTTCCTGACCCAGCAGGCGCTTGTAATAGTTCAATCGCTCAAGCGCCGCGCCACGACTGCCTATCAGCGCTTGCGTCGCTGCTTCGGTGTTTTTCCATTGCAGGTAACGCAGATCGACTTGCAGTTTCTGCAAGCTGACTTCGTGCCCCTGCCGCAACAGGGCTAGCGCCTCGGCGTCGCGTTTCTCCAAGGCGGTCAGCAACGCCGACCCGATATTTCGGACCTCACCAGCCAATTCCGCCGCCTTCTCGATCAACACGCGCGAGCGGACGGGGCTGACCGGTTGATTTAAGCCTGACACGACCGAGCCGATATCCAGCCCAGCCGCCGCCGCCTTGACCAGCATTCCGGGATCGATCGGCGGGTCGAACAGGGCAAGCGGACGAACCTGCCCTTCGATATCCATACAGTTGCGGATTTTGAACAGCCGGTCGGCAACCGTATCCCAATAACCCAGCAGCTTTTCATTATGCGGGATGCAGAAATACAACGTGCGGGCCATACCGAATAACGGCGCAGCGCTGTCGCTGGTGCCCGCACCTGTTGGCGTTGTGAAATTGAAGGGGAACGCGCCTTCAAGCTCGACCAATGCATTGCCCATCGGATCAAGCCCTTGCGCCCGAAGCTGCGCAAAGGTGCGTGGCGTGGTTGTTCCACCCGCAGGTGACCGCTGCGGCTTGTCGCCCAACAAGTTCGAGGCGAGCACATAGATCTGCAGCGCTTCCATGATGGCTTCGCGCGTGAATTGCTGGAACAGGTTGTCACCCCAGGCAATCAGATTGTCGAGGTACTTCATCACCACGTGCATCATGAATGAAATCGTCCGTGTGCGCGCGACTGCAAAGGGCTGAAACGGGGTGTTTCGCACCGCTTCATACCCATTTAGGATCGCTTCTTTCTCGGCCAGCTCCGCGTCGGTGCATTCGTCGTTTGGTTTGCTGAGCAGGGTCAACAACGTATCGATGGATTGAGCTTCGCCCTCGCGAAAGGCAAGGAAACGCCAATAGCGTGTGGGCACCGGTACATCGGGGTCATTCTCGGTCGGATCGAAAATCAGATGGAACCAGCGTTGCGCTTCGGCGAAACGTTGGGTCTTGGACAAGTGCACCGCAATGGTCAGCGGCACATGGAACATCAGTTCCCAATTGTAGTTGGCATAAGGCCCACCCATCCGCGTGTCGATTTCCTTCGGGAACGAATGGATGTCGATCTTGTCGGTTTCCTGCGGGGAATAGAGGGAATTGAAGAATGACTTGCGCAAGCTTTTGTGAAACTCCGGGGACAACATCCCGGGCACACCCTGTATGTTCAGACGCTCGATCAACTCCGACACGAAGGGGTGGAAGAAGTTTTCAAACGTGTAGTCCCAGTGTTTTTCATAGCTGATAAGCTTGATCTTCTGGGGGCCGAAAATGTCCTGATCAAGCAGGTGATGATAGCCGTAAGTGCTGATCTTGCTGGTATCCATGATCAAAGTCCTTTCCGGATCAAGTGCGACGCATGCGGACGGTGCTGCCCATCGGGCCGATGTCGCGGTCGCCAAAGCGGACCGTGCCACCGGTGCCCAGCGCTGTATGGACAAAGGCGTCTTCGGTCACGAATGCACGAAGAGTGCTCAGGTCGGCGCTGCCAAAGCCGGGGATTGCAGTCACCCGTTCAATCCGGTCGGGCTGCTCGGCAAACGGCTCAAACGCCAGCACCATGGTATCGATTGTCGGGTCAACTTCGGCCACGCGGCCAAAATCAAGCCAGGTCACAACTTCGACGATCCGCTGCTTCGTGGACACGTAGAACACATGTCGCGGGTCGGCATAGAAGAACGGCGACTCCCAGGCTTCTCCATTGGTCGGGTGATGCGGCTGTGTGGCCTGATCGGGCGCCTTATTGGACAGCAACCGATGCGTGATCCCGTCATTGGAATAGATCGCTGTAAGGCGGTTTGACCCGGTCGACGTAATACGTTTCGGCAAGAAATGCGGCGCCTTCTTGGGTGAGCGCGTATCGGGTGTGCTAAACGTGTTGTACATAAAGAACGAAACGCCCAGCCAATCCTTGTACGAGATCGATATCCGCATCCCGTTGGTCCATGGGAATGAAGACAGGCGGATGCCTTTACGGAAATTGCGCATCTCTCGGGCTGGCACGTTTTCGCGCAGCAACAGGGGCTCATCAGGATCCGAACTGCGCGGCGGTTGCCACACGCCATCCACCCGTTCGGTCCAGTTCAGCATGACCTTGACGTCAAAGGTGGGTTCATCAACATCCATCAACGATGACGCCTCAACCTCGGCCAGCGGGCCTGATCCCGCGTTGGGTGTTCCTTGTGCCGTGTTTTCCGGCATCATCTTGATCCAGAACAGGAACAGACGATTGTTCCAGACCAGCGGCATGACCGGATTATCCTCGATATCCAGCGGGATTTTCTCCCACGCGCTCCACGAGCCGTAGGCACGGGTCCGGTGGTAATAACTGCGTTTGGCCCCGGCGGTGCGCCCGATAACATGCAACACGTCGTCTGCAGCACCGGGATCGCCTTCGATCTGGTAGACACCGCATACTTCCAGCTTGGCGACCTCTTCCAGTTTCTGCAGATACCCGATCAGCGAGGTGGCTGCGCGTTCCTCGGTGATGTCACCCTGCAGCAATTCACTCATCGCCTCGCGGAAGAAGGGTGACTGGTCGTCGCGCAATTCCGGCTCCATCCAGTTTTCAGGGTACAGGAAGATTTTCCGGTTTGCCTCCCACACGCGGTAACGCTTCATCCACTCCCAATGCTTGGACCGAAGGCTGGATGCAGCCACACGGGGTTCAAGGTTCATCAGGCAGCGCTCGGTAAAGATCTGTACCGAGGACAATGCGTGACGAACCCGCGAAGTGAGCATGCACGGCTCCATCTGCACGTCCATCAGGAAGTATTCGAACAACTTTTCGGGCGTGTTGATATGCGCCGCATCCGGACGCCCGCGCAGATCGTGCAGGATATGCGCCACCAATGCATCACGCTGGCGCTTGCGCAGGCGGTCATTGATCGGTTGCAGGATTTTGAGCCAGTCATCCGGGCTGTAACGCGCACGAAGGGCGGCGCGGAAATTCCGCACAATGGGTCCGGTTGGGGCGGGTGTTGCGGCAGCGATAAGCGCTGTCGCCGGAATCCCAAGTGCCGTCAGCCATTCGGCGATGTCATGAAGCCGCTCCAGAACGGCCAGATCGCCAATATCGGCTGGGGTGAGTCCGAAATGTACCAACAGGGCGGCGATATCCACGGGATCCCAGCGCGTGACTTGGAACAACTCAGCCTCGGCGTCGGCTATGGCGAATGCTGGATTCTCGGCTATCGAGACCAGCCGGGCATTTTCAGGGTCATAAGCCGCCTTTAATCGCGCCATGCGCAGGTGTGCCGTTAGCACCCCCATCAGCGCGGCGGAGGTCGGATCATCAGGTGTGCCGGTGACGGGCAGGCTGTTTGGCCAGGCCGCACCCGCAATCTGCAAATCGCCATGTGTCGTCAGGTGCAAGACCTCAGCGACGTCAAGTTTCAGCGTTTCGGACAACCTGGCAATGCGGCGCGTGCGCAGGTAGGCCGCGCCCAGATGCGATACCGGATCAGCCGGGTAGAGATGCGAAGCGTCGATGACCTCAGTTCCTCGGCCCGGTGCACTCCAACGCAACGCCAGACGGTCGGTCACATTGGCCACGCCCAGCGCGATTTCGACCAAAGTGCCTGCGCGAAGCTCGATCGCGTTGGTGTTTGACCATATGCCGCCCGCCTCGGTCAGAGGAACAGGTTCGCCTGCGATGCTGAGTGTCACGGTCGCGCCCGCATCAGCTTCGACAGCAATGTTGAAGAACCCGTTTTCAGGCGCTTCCAGATATCCCCGTAACCGGATCGAAATCGAAGAACCTGGTGTGGTTTGATTGTCTGGCAGCACTGTTCCAGTGGAGGCAAAATCAATCGCGCCAGATAAAGTTTCGACCCGCGCAGGCGGTGCAGTGTGGGCCGGACCATCGCTGATTTCAGCACTCAGACCCCCGGATTCGAGCATCAGGGCATCCTCAAGCGCGGAGCTGGCCGGATCAGTCGCCGCATGCAGAACCTCGGCCTTTTCGAACAGGACGGCTGCCAGATCAGCCTCAACCTCGATCGCGGTACCCAGAAGCTGCAGCGCCACCTGGCGTTTCCGTCTTGAGATCAGCTGCGGCAGGATTCCTTCAAGCAGGGCACGATAGGCATCGGCCTTTGACGCAATTGAGCTGCGGTAGGCGTCGTGAAGCGGGAGCAGCTCGGGGAAGCGGGTGAAAAATGGCTGTGATTGTGCCTCGCTTGCGTTGAACAAAGCGTCAATTGCTGGCGTGAAGGCAGCAGGTGTCCCGGCGACGGCCTGCAGGGCATCTCTGACCGTGGTCGACATGAGCCCGTTGAAAACCAGAACCTTGCGGAAATCGTCATAAGCGATTTGATCGGGCGCCTCGGCCAGGATCGCCGGCTCTAGCGCAGGGGCAGAATGGTCATAGGTAACCTCGGCCGAGGATGTGGCCTCCAGATATCCGAAGAACTGCTCGGTCGCTTCGGCCCCATAGACCAGAGCCATGTGGGACCGGGCAATACCGCCATCGGGATCGTCCACCAGAACAAAGTCATTGGTGATCGCCGCAAACCCTGCACGCAGATCGCGTGCCAGGGTCGTGATGTTTTCTGCGGGCGGTGTCGTCTGGCCACTTGGGTCATGGTTCAACAGCAGCGCCAGCGCTGTTTCCAGCGACAGGCCTAGCTCGGACAGGCGATGCACCAGATCGATAACCGTCAGCAGAGCGGGTGTAGTGGCGTCTTGCGGGCCATAGGGGTCAAGACCGGTGGCTTGCAGCAAACGCTCCAATCCCGGCACGCTTTGCTCAAGCGCGCGCGCCAACCAGCCGCGACGGTAGATTGCGCTGACCGTCTCAATGGTCAGGGGTGTCGTGTCATCGAACCCCAAAACAGCAACGATCCGGTTAAATTCCGGACCCGTCAATGAAAAGGCCGCGCGCAATGTTTCAACCTCGGGCAGCAACAGGGCCGCAGGGTCTGTAAGCACGCCGCCAAAACCATCTTCGGCAAAGGCGGGGTTTTCGCGAGCAGGCCGCTGGAACATTTCACGGAATAGCGCGGCGGTTCCATTGGTGCTGATTGGTCCAAAGAGGGCCAGGATCGGGCGCAGCGCGTCCTCAGGCCTTAGCTCCAGCGCATCAAGGGCCGACATGGCGATGCCCAACTGTGGCAGGAGCTCGGCAAAGCCGGCGTCCATGCGAGCCAGGTCTACCTGCGCGTCGGCGCCGTCCGGCATCTGGTTCGTCGGATAAAGCGCCGAGATGATAGCATCCGTGTCGGCAATGCTAAGTTCCAGAACACGCCACAGACGGACGAACCGGTTAATCCGGATAAAGTCATTCCATTCAAGGCGGTTGGACAGCGGATCAGGGTCTGGGTGACGCAGTTCAAGCGCGCTTAGGTCGCACATATCCGACGGGTCTTGCGGATTTGTAAGCACGATCAGACCCATGATCCGGTCGAAAGTAGTGTCATCAAGCAACCATGCCTCGACATCACCGCCAAAGCGTTCAGGCTCGACCCCTGCCGCCATCCGGCTTTGTAGTTCTGCGGAGTTGATCGCGCCGTCCCGGAAGGCCCGGATATCGTCGAAGCCCAGGCCAAGATGCTCAAGCTTCGGGATCAGCGCGGCTCCGGGGTTCACGAACTCAGTCTTTAGGATGTTCACGAGATCAACCGGCGTGATCTCGGTACGGCGGCATAGGTCGCGCACGCTTTCCAAGCCATCACGCACTTCGGCTGCGCTGGCACCCGCATCAAAACCATAAAGCGAACGCACTGTCAGATCGGGTCGCGCTGACCCGGCAACCGCCACGCTTTCGGTCAGGACGGCGTTGAGACCGCGCGAGATGTTCAAGCGCTGCAGCCAGATGTCGCGCCATCCGTACGGTGCATCGTCCAGCGCGTCTGACGAACCCAAGTCAGCCATAACCCGATGTAAAGGCGCGTCGAAACGATTGAACAGGGCCTTCAGTGCCTCCAACGAACGGTCAAACGGCAATGGGGTGGGGAACTGGGCGGTGGCCAGCGTGGCATAGGCGGCATCGCGTACAAATTGAGGGCTGGCCAACAACTCTTCAGGCGGTGTTTGACCATCGGTCGAATGACCCTGATATCCACCCAAAGACATGCCATTGACAACGAAATGCTCAAGCACCTCGTTCACCAAGTCGATGTATGGCTCAGGCGTCAGAGTGTTTTCGCAAGTCAGAGGCAGGTGTTGAATATCAGGCCGCCGATCAAGCAACACATCAAGTGGATTGGTGAAGCCGTTCGGAATCTCGGTCGCGGGGCGATCGAGAAACAGCAGAAGATCGACAAGATAGGCTGCGGGGCTGAGGACTGACCGGCAATGCTCGCATCCGCAATAATCCATCGAACCGAAAAGCTCTTCTAATGTGGAGTATGCGAGCACATCACCAAAATTGTCCGACCCGCCCGGGGTAGGGTTCAAAAATCCGTCAGCAGCGCCCACGCTGGGGCCGATCGCTGGCATCATCCGATGAGTCATATAGGCGGTGGCCAGATTCAGAACCGCTCCATGGACCTGTTCAGCCTTGCGGTAGATCTGCATCGCGACGGCCTCGTTCAGAACGGCCTTGTGGGCGCGCAGGAACTCATCTTGTGGCAGCGCCACGACCGCATAGGCCGAATCCAACCCTGCAGCCAGCATGGCATTCATACTGCTGTCGTCGGGTGAGATCTGATAGACCCGCTGAATGCGTGAGATTTCGCGCACCACTTCTGGCGGTTCGTCCAGCGCATTTTTTGCAATAAAGCGCGCAACGGGCTGCTGGCCTATCTGGAAGGTATCGGCATGTTTTGCGAGGAAATCATGCACGTTATTCGACAGCCCTGTATCGACCAATGGCGTCTCCTGCGCCCGGACCATTTCCGCAACAACCGCAGTCGGGAAAGACAGCCGCACCTGAGCGGCCATGAATTCTGCATAGTTGGCGCGTCTTTCGGCGGCATCCCGGCCCTGAACTGCCTCTGGCACGGGGTCGGTATCATCCATGATCGCGGCCCAGGCATCGGCTTTATGAAAACCCGCCTTCACTAGGCCTCCCAACGTACCGTCCGCATCGCCATCGGTGTCACGGTGCAAGCGTTCGACCAGCTTGGAGTTGTTGAGCGTCAGATAGGCAAGCTTGCCATCGGTCTGCAAACGGGTGGCTTTGTCCTGACCCAACTTACCCTCTACCTCGGTCCAGAATGTATCGAGATCATCACCATGCGCCGCATGGAGCGCGGCAAAAGTTTCACGCTCGTCATCCCGCGTCAGCGAAAGTGCAAGCAAAGGCTGCATTCCGGCCAAAGCCCCGGGAGGGGGCGTATCCAGCCGCACGCGCGCGGAGACTTCGGTAAATCGGGCAAGGGAGGCATCTGTCTGATCCGCCAGTTTGGCGTCGATCAATCCTTCATCCAGCGCGGATTTCCAGATTTGCGCCACTTTAGCAGGGGGCGTGCGGAAAACCGCGGTGTCATCAGCGGGAACACCTGCACGTAAAAGCGCATAGAACAGGCCAGAGTCGATGCGTTGACCACGCCGTCCAGCGGTCTTGTCAGACAACTGCTGGGATAGCGACGCCAGTGCCACGGCGCGCGCGTCCCAACCTGTTTTATTGGCCAGATATGTGATGTCCTGACGGGTGTCGCTTTCTTCAAGTTTCGACAAGGCACCGTTGAACTGACCAGAGAGCGCCTTGGTCAGTGTGGCGTGTTCTGACGACAGTTTTGCGGCACTTTCAGCAGGCAGAACCACGGAAAGCTCGGAATCCGGTCCGGCGTCATATTCCACCGCCGAAGCGGCAACCACATCGTCATTCAAACGCACCTGCACCTGAAGGTCTGGTGCATCCTTGCCGCGCTTGGTGATCAGATCTCCGGTAAACACAATCTCGAAGGCACCGCGTTTACCGGTTGTAGCCTTCCCCAGTTCAACGTCGCCGCCGACACCTTTGTCGACAACAACAACAGCAAGGCCATCAACAGCCGCACTTTGCGCACTTATAACGCGACCGCTGACACGGTAGGTGCCAAAATCCGTCGGTGTGTCCAGTCGAGCGACCAGATCGTTAATCACAGCCGCCGTCCTTTTATCGACACTGCCGGTCGGGGACAGATCGGCCTCTTTCTGAAACAGGCGAACGGCTTCAGTGGTGCCTTTTCCGTAGGTCGGTGTGCGGCCATCCTTTTCGCGCGACACGATATCGGCCAGCGCTCGGCGCGCGCTGATATCATTGGCCAGCAGCAAGCCTTCACGCAGCAGTGCCAGCAAAGCGGATTGCAGATCGCCCACCGTAGCGCGGCGCATTCTGGGCTTTAGCGGATGCGTAACTTTGGTCATGAGGAGGTACCCTTTCTGACAACTGCGTTCACCATTTCAAATGGCCTTTGATGCCCTGGCCTTGCAGGATCGACATCGTGCCTGCCGCGCCCAGGCCAAGGTAACCAGCGGACCGTCGGAAGAAGCCGCCAACGCCGCCCTGACGATGGCCTGCATCGATTTCGTCCACCCAAAAATCGGCCGCTTCGCGTGCGGCGGTTTTTTCGCCTTTGATTGCGGAGCGAGCTTCGGTTCCGGCCAGTGCAATTGAGCCGAAAGCTGCGAGCCCGGCGGCAAGGACCGATCCGGCACCACCACCCGTGACGAGCTTGCCCGACACCGAGACCACGTTGAGAGTGCCCGAGGCCGTGCCCTCGACCACATTTGCAGTGCCAACGCCGGTCTCGCCTTCGGCGATTTGAGTGATCCCTGTGCCAACCTGAATGCCGCTGGCCGCCATACCGATCACCATGAGCCCACGGCCCATGACCCCTAGGATGGCGCGGCCCCCGGACAGGGTCTGCGACACTGCCTTGCTACCCCGCATTGCTTTGGCGAGCTTGGAAATTGAGGTGATTTTGCCTTGCTTGTTCACCATGTTCATGGTGTCGACTTTTTGCACCATCGACGCAGTATCGGGCGCAGCGCCCGGGCGGTAGACTTGCACGGTGCCCTTGATCATGCCGGTATTGGTGTCGAATGAGGTCAACATTCCGTTTCCCTGTTTCGGGATCTCGATCAGCGTCCAATTGCCGTTGCCATGCGCCACCAGATGAGACCGGACTCCGGCGACCTTCACACCCTGGGCATGGGTGGTGTTGACGTCTGCAAAGGAAACCATGGCAGTGGGCGGGTGCGTGTGTGCGATAGCCGTCGTTCCCTTTGGAATCGAGACCTCGGGCTTGGTGGCCGTGCCCTTCAATATCTTGAACGTGTTGTTCTCTTTGATAAGGGCAAACTCCTGCACGCTGCCTTCAGTGTTCCTGACCTGAGTCGCCAGCGCATCAAGCGTCTCAAGACCCTTCTGCAACGATGCAACTTCAAGGCCTCCGTTGGGCACAGTGGGCGGCGCAGTGCCCTCGGGATCGTTGAGCGTTACCGGGTTGTTATAGGCATAAGCATAAAGGTTCAGCCCACCTTCAATTCCGATGGGATCGGCGCTGATCCATCGGCCGAGCCAAGGGGCGGCATAGCGGGCACCATGATGGTTAAGCCCGGTTTCGGCATCCCGCTCCATCGCGGTATATCGAAAACGTTTCGGACCTAGGCCAGCGGTGGCAACGCCTTGATAGGTGGTACTGCCGAAGGAGCTGTATTCCTCGTAAGACAGAACATTGCCGTTCTCGTCCAGTTCGATCCCCACACTGCCCACATGGTTACTGTGCTGATAACGAATGACGCGGCTGACCGCTCCACCGGCGATCGTCGTCTCAACCAATGCAATACGGCCAGCTTCGTCCCCCACATGCAGGGTCTCTCGGGTCCGCGGGTTTGCACCCGGTTCGCGGATAATGTCGAACCCGCCCAGCGAGATCGTTTCGCGACGGATGGCTCCTGCAGCGGTTTCTGTCACTTTTCGGATGCGGGTCCCGTCAGAGGCGTAAACAAAGAAAGTGCGGTCCCCTTGGTGCGCCAGGCCGTCCGCATCATCAGGTCCAACTGCCTGACGGCGGCACATGCGCAGTTGGTTGTCGTGGTCCCATGCGATCTGATCGAGATGAGAAAGGCGCAGCATGTTGCCCATCGCATCATAGCCGTCACCGCCCTGACTGATGATATCATTCAAGGCACCGACCGATGTTTGACTTAAGCGGTTCGAGGATACCCCCGCGGCCAGATCGCTGTCCTCGCCATAGGTGTAGGTCCGCGTCCAACCGGGCGCCACGGGATCAGAGCCCCGGTGGCGCATCTCAATCAAGTTGCCCGCAATGTCATAGTGAAAACGCTCAAGATAACGGCCAAGGGCGAAACCATCACTGCGGTGTGGCAGCCGGGTTCGCGCGGCGTCGTTATAGCTGTGGGCGCCGGGTGCGCCGCCTTGCTGGCCCAGATGTTCGCGGCCCGTCGCCTCGATCAATCGATGCAGGGCATCAAACGTATAGTCGTTAGAGGCATCAACACGGCGATTGCGGAAAAAGATCTGCTGTTGCGCGCTGTCGCGGATGTGGGTCACGTGACCGGACACATCGTAGATCATGTGCTGCGCCTGCAAGTGGCATCCTGGCCAGCCTGCAACTGGCGGTGTCGGACAGTCCGAGCCAAATCCGGTTGCATCGCGCCGGGTGATGATGCGTTCGGTGAGACGGGTCAACGGATCATGCAGGATTTCTGTTTCAACCGCGTTGCCATAGGTGATGCGTTCGCGGTCGCCCCAAGGGTTGTATGCAATGCCTGTGACCACGGAATGATCCGCAGTGGCGGGATCCAATAAAGTGTCAGGTGCCGCGGGTCGTGCGTGCCAGGTGTCCACCCGATCAAGCCGCGAGGACGGGTTATAGCGGTACTGCACAACCTGGATGCGCGCGCCCGGCGATTGCGATTGCAGCGGCACCAGTTGGACCGGACGGTCCAGCGCGTCAAAGCGGGTTTGCCCTGCGAAAATCTCGGGCTCAGTCGCCACGGGTGCGGCCCAATCGAGCGTGGTGCGAAACTCCTGCGCCAGTTGCCGCTGGCTGCGGATTGGGTTGCCTTTGAAATCATGGGCCAGAATTTCCATCGTGCCGGATTGGTCGCGGCTGATCGCGATGCGTTTGCGGCGGTTCAGGGCTTCGGGTGTCGGCAGCGATTCTCCGTAGACCGTTTCATCGATCCGCAGCTCAGGAACCGCATTGATGCTTAGATGAGTGGCGATGGGTCGGCGCAATACATCGAATTCGTGGCGCAGCCGGTGGTCGCGCGCATCCCACGTAAACGCCGTTTCGCCATTTACATCCGATAGCCGCCAACGGGTACCGCCCTCCATACTGTCGGTCCGAATGGCGGTGCTGAGCATGTCGAAAGCGGTACGCTGAACCTCGCGCCCAAGCTCATCCCAGGTTCGGCGCGTATTGCCTTCGATATCGATTTCGGTCGCAACGCGGTGGAGTGTCTCGGTCGGTAGGGTGCCCGGGGCCGTGTTGCTGTAGAGAGTGCGGTTCGTGGTGAGGTGCGCGATCAGCGCACCACGGGTATCCGCCAATGCCCGCATCGGTGTGTCATCATAAAGCGCCGATTTCGATGCAGCCTCAGTGGCGCGCTGCCGGTCTTCGGGATCGGGGAAACGGGTCGCCAACGCCTGCGCTTGCGCCGGATCAGTGCGCAGCGCGTGCCAAGTGGGTAAATAGGCAGCCTGCGGCAACCTGCGGAAATGGTCGCCAAGATCGGGGTCTTGGGCGGGATCCGAAATCAGTACAGTATCGCCCGGGTCCCATGTCGTCTGGTCCCAAACAGAAAACCGGTGTTTGCTCCATGTATGATCGGGATTCAAAATCCCGATCTCTCTGCCCAATGCGTCGTAGAAGAAAATTGGGCTTACACCGATGCGGATGTCGGACTCATAGGTCGGGCGATCTGTGAAGAACGGTTCGAACTGTCGAACAATATTGCCTTTGTTGTTGCGCACTTGCCAGCCGGTACCGACCCAGCGTGGCGACTGCGATGCGGACATAACCGGCCGACCATCAGGTCCCAGCAGAATGCTCCCCGAGCCATCACGCGTTGGGACCGGACCGTCTTCGGCCTGAATCTTGCGTTGAATTTCCTGCCCCATCCCATCTGTAAAGGTAATTTCGGACAGGAACGGGGTGGCTTGACCCGGCAAAAGATCGCTGTCGTGAACCTCTCGATGCAGGGAAAGACCGATGACGGGTGATGGGACAGGATCCCCACGAGAGTGATAATAGGCCCAGGGATCATAAACATAACGCATTGTCGCGCGCCCAAGTGCTGCCAGAGCTTCAGGTCCACGCGGATTAGTCAGCACTTGGGTGCGTGCTGCAGGCACCGGTGTCGGATCAAAGCCATCCAGCCTGTCACCTTCGTCGGGCCCATCGACCTTGCCCATTCGGGCCATGCCGGTCACGCGGCCATAGGCGTCAAAGACCACCTCGCTGCGATTACCGTTCTCATCGGTCAATACCAAGGCTTGCAAAACGCGATAATCCTGTCGGCGTTCGGTGATTGCGCCAGCTGGACCGGTCGAGCGTACCCCTGCCGACATGCGATTGCCCAATGCGTCCTGCGTTTCCTCGATCAGCAGGTCGAAAGCGTCATAGCGGGCTGTTGTTTCCGTATGTGTCGCAGGCTGATGGAACGGGTCCCGCAGGCGATGTGGACGAAAGAAATGCTGACGTGCAAATGCCAGCTCTTGCGCGGGCGTATCACCGCTTGAGGGCGACAAAAGCTGACGGTCCGATGGGCGCCACCACTGGCCGTCGCCGTCAATCTCGGTGTATCCCGCCTGCGCCATCTCGGCCGCACCAACGCGGCCTCCATAAACCTGCGTGACAAGACCCGGCGTGAAGGCCAGTTGGAAGCTTTGATGGAGAAGCCCCAAACTGCCCATCTGGCCAAGCGGCAGTGGGCCGGTCAGCGTATCATCCCTGAAGTACTGACGGCGGTGTTCGATCAGACGACGCTGCACCTGACCCGCGGTTGAGGTCGCTTCATAAGCAAGATCGGCTGCAGCGTTCGCCTCTGTCTCGATCTCATCAAAGGACAAACGCGTACCCGGCGCTGGGCTTAAGCCGGTAAGCTCAAAGCTTTGTTCTTCACATGACACCGGGGCGCGGTAGGTTTGATCTGTCGCGATCAGGTCCGTGACGCGCCGCGTGTGTAATACCGCATATAACTGCGCCTGACGCACCTGATCTTCAGGCGTCAGCGTCGGATCAGGTGTTTGCCGGCCATACATGACATCGACGCGGCGCAGTTCAGTCCCAAACGGGTCAACCTCCAGTATGACCTGATGCTGAAGGCGTGGGTCATCGGGGATCCGCTCATAATGCGCGGTTAGACTTTCCCGGGCATGGGTCAGAAACACGGCATGACGGTTGGGTCCACGGGACTGCAGCAGATGCACAGTCTGCGTTTGCTCGACCACCTGATAGGGGTGACCGTTGGGATAGCCGGGCTCCGCCCTGCCATCGAGTGCGTAGGTCTCACGTCGCAGCACTGTGCCGCGAAGCGCGCGCGCAGCCTCGCGGGTTTCTCCGGTTGTCAATCCGGGTGGCAACACCGTGTCGGGCAAAAGCCGCCGCCGCGCTTCAACATCGTCGTCACGCCAAGCGGGTGCGCGCCAGTATTCCCCACGATCCTGCCCATCAAGCAGACCAGCCAAGACATCGGGCAGACTACCTTGGTCGAGATACACGCCGGTATGAAACCATGTTCTGGTCAGTACGGGCGGAACATGAGACGCCGGGTCTTCGTTTGATGCCAGTGGCCCCAGCGCATCTGACGAGAGCGCTGCGAATTCCTCGGTGTCCCATTGTTCGACCATGCCAAACCCGCGAAACTCTCGCTCGACCCCGTCGAAATGGCCATGGTGAAAGGCAAAGCGAGATACGAACCGGGTTTGCGCCACACGATCATGTGTGACGATGCGATCAACCACCTGCACCGGGAACGGCAGGCGCGTGGCCCAAGGGCGTCCTTCATAAAGGTCTTGCAGGTAAAACCGCGACGACGAGGCATAGCGCAATTCGGTCTCGCCACCGAAATTGTTGACATATCGGGTCATAAGATGCGGTTTTTGTCCGCCCATCAGATCGACGTAACGCAGTGGCTGACCTGCGTCGCGGGACAAAGTAGAGGACCACACAAGACAGGCGGTGCCCGTTCCAAATAGATCGAGCAGATCAACCGAAGTTTCGGTATCAAGCGGCGGCACATTCCCTAGGCGTCGACGCGGTGCAAGCCGGTTGCCAGACATGTTGAAATAGAGGTCGATACCTTCTGCACCCAGATAGACAATGTCGGTGGTGCCCGAGCCGTCGATATCCGTCAGGCGCAGGCGGCTGCGGTCGAACATTTCGGGGCGATCAAATTGTGGCGCGTCGTCCATCGCCACTTTGGTGCCGAAACGCCCATATCCGCAATTGGGCCAATAGGCGACTTCACCACAGCGGATACGAACCAGATCAGACAATCCGTCGCCGGACATATCCGCCAGAAAAATTGCAGCCTCAGGATCGGAAAACACAAGTCGGGGTCCGTCAGTGTCGTTCCATGGCTGCGCTTGCCTGCGCGCGGGGCCAAACCCGGCCTCGCCTTCAGAGGGGTGCCAGACAAAAGCGGTGTCCTCGGTCAGAAGAATGTCTGCAAGGCCATCGCCTGTCAGGTCAACCATCTTCATGCTGTCATTGGACGCATCTACATGTGGCCAATATTCAAACGCGCGGAAGTCGGACCAACCTGATTGCGCGTCGCGCTCATGGAACCCCGGGGTTGTCCGGTCCATTACCACCAGATCCGGGCGACCATCCCCGGCAAGGTCCATCCATTGACCTGACTCGGCAAATGCAGGCCGTTCGGCAACCAGCACGGGGGCAGCAAAGCGCGCCGTTCCATTCATTGGTCCAAGGTTGCGAGTGTAATGCCAGGCACCTGGGGTCGAAGTCAAAATTCCACCAACACCGTCACCGTCCAAATCAACCCAGTTTGCCGGATCGGTAAGTCGGGCCGGAGCACCTTCGGTCTGCTCGCGGTCAAGGCCGTGCACAATATCGTTCACTTCAGCTCGGCTATAGGTGAATTCCACCGGTGGAATTGCCTGTCGTCTGTAGGCGAGGAACGTGGCTCCGTTCACATCGAGCGGTGCAACCGTATCGTCCGGAGCGAAGCCCGACTGCGCGACCGCCATGAGGAATGAGCCATAGCGCGTACTGCCGGGGTGCTGACGCTCGTCATCAGTGCCAGCACCGGGAGGGGTGAAATCGTCATAGGAAAACTCGGTTGCCTTCACGAGACCGCGATAGCCCGGTTCGCCCGTCGGCAGGTCGGGGATATCGTGAAATGTCAGAATTCGATGGCAGCGACGATAGCGCCGAACCTCAAAGCCCGCGCGGTAGCTTGATGTGGGGTCCGGGCGCACTTGCCAATTTCGGCCGGGATCAGCGGATGCATGGACAAGCTCATGCTGAGCATCCGCCGCCACGTTGGGATCAGGTGCGATTGGCAACAGGTGGTCTTCGCCATAATCGAATACGACCGTGAACAGCCATCCACCTGCATTCACATCCGGATCAACCAAACGAGAGACTCGATTGCCGTAACGGATGCGTTTCAGGTACCGCTCGGCTGTGCGGGACCGATTGGCTTCGTGCGCCTGCGCCTGATCGATGCCAACTGCGTCTTCGGCGACATGCTCGTATCGGATGGCGTTGCCTTTGTCGTCGATGGTCTCGGACAACAACCAGCGAAATACACGGGCGGGGTCGTCCGGGTCTGCTACCCTTGATAGGCCTGACGCGCCATAGATCGAAGTGACGTTTTCGCGCGACGTGACACGCCAATGCGCGATACCCGTCGCCTCGTCTGTCCACCGCTCAATGCGGGCAAAAGCGCTTTCGATCCGTGGGCGGAACCTGTGGATGGTCACACCTGGAAACCGCGCGCGATCTTCCCATTGTGCCCCCTGAGAATCGAGCAGCGGCACCAGATCTTCAGACCCCGAAATCAGGAAGACATCCGATCCGGCGGCATCGTCGTATCGGGGCAGGCCTTTTTCCGTTTTGCGCGTAATCTCGGGCAGCGAAAGTGACCATCCAAAGCCGAATATGCCGCTGCTGGTGCCAGCCTCATAGCTCAGTTGCAGCTCTGGTGTGAAACCACCACGCCCAGGGCTGACAGGAACCGGAATCGTCAAGGACGCAGACCCGGTCACCGGGTTCGAGGTAATCTTTTCACCAATACCAGAAATCGCGCCACCGCCTTTCGGCAGATTAAGCGACAGCACATCTTTGTTGGCGCCATTGTCACCTGAAATGGCGGATGCTTCCGACCTTTGAGGTCGGGAAATGGCAGTGGAGCCTAACATTCGGCCACCATAAATTCGTCATAAAAATATCAGCGCCACAGGGGTGCTTTACGTAGGGTAAGCAATCGGAAACCGCTGGGTCAATGCAATCAGATGGGATCGGCGATTGTCTGCCATACCGTTCTGGTTGTGTTGTTAAGCACAAGCTCGCAAGCCTTGGACAAGGCTACGAAGTTTCATTGCGCCGGCAGTTTATCACCGGGGTTGCGGGACCTGCAGAAACAATAAACCAGTAGGGGTAAGGGCAGGGTACGCGTGCGAATCCGGTTCATGTGGGCCAGCTAGAATCAGCGATCCGACTAACGGACGCGCCTGAGGTAGACGTAATAGGCGCCATCACCGCCATGGCTGATATGTGCGGGTGTTACCTGCAGCACTGCTTGTGCAAGTGGTGGAATAGATAACCAGTGGGGCACCTGATTGCGCAAGACCCCACGCGGCGTTGGAATGGGTCCCGGTTCGTCCCGGTCCTTGCCCTTGCCGGTTATGACAAGCACCAGCCGTTTGCCCTGTGCCTGTGCGGTCAGGACGAACCGAACCAATGCGGGATGGGCTGCGCTCATGCGCATCCCGTGCAGATCCAGCTTGCCTTCGGGCTTGAGCTTGCCGCGTTTCATGCGACCAAAAGACTTGGTGTCCATCTGCACCGGATTTGTCCGTAAACCTTCGGTGATCGATGGCTTCAGGTTATTCCGTGACGGTTTGGTTGGCGCAGTCTGACCCAGTTCAAAGGCTTCTATCCGCGCCTTGGGCGTTTTGGTCGGTTTGGGCTTGGGCAAGGTAGTGGGGTGCACAGTCTGAGGTAGTTCGGGGTGCAAACGCTCAGCCTGTTTGGCGACCTTGCGCCACAAATCGATCTCATCCGCAGTCAGTTTGCGCCGGGTCATCAGAACTCATCCGGTAACAGGGCGTAGGCCCTCTGGATCGGCAACAGCACAACCATACGGCCGGGATCCTTCAAGCGACCGGCGGCCTGCCCGGCATCATCCCCTGTGCCAAAGAAAATGTCGGCACGTTGCGCACCCTTGATCGCCGATCCGGTGTCTTGTGCGATCATCAATCGGCGCAGCGGGTTTTTGCCATCCTTTTCTACCCAAACTGGCGCGCCCAAAGGTGTATAAGCCGGATCTGCCGCGATACTGCGCATCGTGGTCACTGAGCGGTTCATGGCGCCTAACGGTCCGAACTCGGGCGCGACACGCGTCACTTCACGGAAGAAAACATACGAAGGGTTGTGTAGTAACAGCTCAGCCCCGGCTTCAGGGTTTTTGCGTACCCAGGTCCGGATCATCTGCGCGCTGACCTGGTGCGCGCCCAGCGCACCCCGTCGGACCAGTTCCGCGCCGATCGAGCGATAGGGATGCCCATTCGCACCGCCATATCCAACCCGCAATGCACCGCCATCGGGCAGACGTATCCGGCCCGAGCCTTGAATTTGCAGAAAGAACAACTCAACAGGGTCATCGACCCACGCTATCTCAAGGCCCCGACCTGTTAGGGCGTCACCGGTCAGCAGGTCACGGCGACTGAGCCACTTGCCCGCCTCTCGCGCCTCGGGCGGCATCCGGTAGAGTGGATAGCGGTATTTGTCAGTTGGGGTTTTCGACCCATCCAGTTCAGGTTCAAAATATCCGGTGAACAGGGCGTCATCGCCGTCTTCGACCAGAACAGGACGAAAGAACAGCTCGAAAAAAGCCCGCGCCGCGCCAGGTTCATAACTCTGAGCCACGCCACACAGCGCCTGCCAATCAGGATCGTCCAGATCACCACAGGTGTTCAGAAAAACCGAAAGGGCCGCCCCGTGATCGTCGGCGGCCCAGCCATCGAGGTCATCGAATGACAGGATGGATCGCGTCGCCTCGGCTCCGGCGGCGCTGGCAGTGGTCATGACGACCCCCAGAAGTAGCGACCGGAGCGCTGCAATCATGCGTCCGTGGCAACAAGCAGCCAGTTCGGATCGTCCGCGCCCATGACACGGGCAAAGGTCCAGCTGTCCTTTTGGCGTTTGACGGTGTTCGGGTTGCCTTCGACAATATCCCCGCCGCGATCGCGCACGACCGACGTCAGCTCACCGATAAAGCGCATGGTGATCTCGGCCTGATTGGTATCCTTATCGAAGGTCGCATCGACCAGAGTGGTTTCACGCACCCCGATGAATTCGGCTTCGATGGTCAGACCTTTGTCTTCGCGATCCGCAACAACCGATACAAAACTGTCGAATACTTCTTCGGACAGGAACGGCTGGATTTCGTCCAGATTGCCCTTTTCAAAGCCCATCACGATCATCTCATAGGCGCCGCGCGCGCCCTGAACAAATTCGCTGACAGAAAAACTGGGTTCGACCCGCTTCATTGCGGCCAAAGTTTGCGCCTGTTCACTTTCTTCGGCCACATGGTCGGTGATGTCGTGATCTGGCCCGCCTTCAATCACTTCGAAATCACGGCGCGCGCCATTGGTATCAGGCTGTTGCTGAAGGGGCGGTTTCTCAAAACCTTCGCGTGTACCCAACACGCTTTTCAAGCGCAGGATCAGGAAAATGGCAATTCCGGCCAGCACCAGAAGCTGGATCAGGGGTGAGTTCATTTCGTCCTCTTTTCAGAACCCGGGCTTTGTATACGCTGCCCTCTGCCACTATGTAGGTGACAGTCGGGGCCAAGTCCACAGCCCGGACCATGCTAAAGGATACCGCAAATGTACTTGTTCTTGGCTTTTTTATTGGTTCCGATCATCGAGATCGCCCTGTTTATCCAGGTTGGCGGTCTGATCGGGCTTTGGCCGACGCTTGCAATCGTGGTTCTGACCGCCGTTCTGGGCACGGTTCTGGTGCGGACACAAGGTCGCATGGCGCTGGCCAATTTGCAGCGATCCTTTGCCGAATTGGACGACCCAACCGAACCGCTGGCCCATGGGGCGATGATCTTGCTGTCTGGTGTTTTGCTGCTGACACCAGGGTTTTTCACCGATGCCATTGGTTTTGCTCTGCTTGTTCCCGGCATCCGGGTCGCAGTGTTCCGCTATCTCAAGTCTAAGGCGACCATCACGCATTTTCAAATGGGCACCGGCGCACAATTCAGGTCGGGGCCAAACCCGTTTGATCAGGACGATGTGATAGATGGCGAATTCACCGAAGTTCGCCCTCGCCAGAACTCCGGAAAGCCGTCGAAGTGGGTGGAAGGCCCGCACCAGCATTGAGCTATCCGGCCCAAATTGCTAAGCAGTGCCGAATTTCAATTCCGGAGAAGTTTCATGGCTGACGAAAGCCCTGCAGAAAACACCGCCGCACAGGCAGCCCCTCAGATCCAGATGCGCGTTCTGGGACAGTTCATTCGCGACATGTCCTTTGAAAACGTCATGGCGCAAAAAGGCGTCTCAGGCGACGTACAGCCCGAGATTTCAGTTCAGGTCAATCTGGACGCAAAGAAACGCACGACCGAGCACCAATATGAAGTCTCGATCAAGCTAAAACTGACATCCAAGGCCAAGGGCCTGGAAGACGTCCTGTTCCTGTGCGAAATCGACTATTGCGGCCTGTTCCACGTGGAAGGTGTGCCCGAAGATCAAATGCATCCGTTCCTGATGATCGAATGCCCGCGTATGCTGTTCCCGTTCCTGCGCCGCATCGTCAGCGACATCACACGCGACGGTGGCTACCCGCCGGTCAACCTGGATAACATTGATTTCGTGGCGCTCTATCGCAACGAACTGGCGCGCCGTCAGGCGGCCGCACAAGAGCAAAAAACCGACGCCTAAGGTTTTGGTCCGCGTCTGGTTCGGGTCAGGCGCGGGTCCACAGGGCGTTCTCGCCCAGCTTTTCAACAAATTTCTGATGTGCTGCGCGCTCATCCTCGGTGATCCGGGATGGCAGGGCATCGGGTCGCGCTGTCGGGCGCCATTCCTCACCACCGCCAGACGCTGCACTTGCCGACGTTGACAATCCAAAATCGGGCTGACGGCCTCCGATCAGCTCCAGATACACTTCGGCCAGAATTTCCGAGTCAAGCAGCGCGCCGTGCAGCAGCCTGTTCGAATTGTCGATGCCAAACCGGCGGCACAATGCATCCAACGAAGCGGGTGATCCCGGAAACCGTTTGCGGGCAATGGCCAGCGTATCGATTGCCTGATCCATCGGGATCAGCGACACCCCCATCCAGCCCAGTTCGGCGTTCAGAAACTTCATGTCGAACGAAGCGTTGTGGATCACCAGCTTGGCGTCACCCACGAATTCACGAAACCCTTGCCCAACCTTGGCAAAGACAGGTTTGTCCTTCAGCGTCACTTCGCCCTTTTCCGGCGGGCGCGGGTTTTCCAGCAGGTCGGGGCCGATGCCATGCACACCAAATGCCTCTTCCGGCATAGAACGCTCGGGGTTGATGTAGACGTGATAAGTTTCTCCTGTGGCAACGTGGTTCCACAGCTCAACCGCGCCGATCTCGACGATCCGGTCGCCGCTTTCGGGATCAAACCCTGTGGTCTCGGTATCGAGTACAATCTCACGCATCTGCCAACCCTGCCCGTATCTGCCTGACGATATCCTGCACCTGCGCGCGAGCATGGTCCAGAGTATCCGTGACAATCACGAAATCCGATCGCGCGCATTTCTCTTCGTTTGGCATTTGCTTGGAGCGAATCTGCTCAAACTGCGCCTCATTCATCTTGCCGCGCGCCATGACCCGTCTTTTTTGTTCTTCAGCAGAGATTGAAACACAAGCAACAGCATCCATCGCCGCATCACCACCGGTTTCAAACAACAGCGGAATGTCGAATACCAAGATTTCGGCGGACGACGAAGAACGAAATGAGGCGCGATCCGCCGCTACCAGAGGGTGTACGATTTTTTCTATTGTTTTTAGCGCGTTAGGATTATCCGCAATGATTTGCTTCAATGCATCCCGGCTGACCGCATCCTCGGCAATGGCGGTGGGAAACGTAATCCGCATGGGCTCAACCGCCGCACCGCCCTTTGCATAGAGCCGATGCACCGCAGCATCCGCATCCCAAAGCGCACAGCCTTCATCTGCAAACATCTGAGCGGTCGTGCTTTTTCCCATTCCGATTGATCCGGTGAGCCCCAGCGCAAAACTCATGCCAAGGCCGCCGCGCGGGTTTCAGCGTCCACTTCGGGGCGAACACCGAACCAGCGTTCAAACCCGGGAACAGCTTGATGCAGCAACATTCCCAGCCCGTCGACCGTTGTACATCCAACCTCTTCCGCCTGTTTTAACAGATGCGTTTGAAGCGGCGCGTATACCAGATCGGTGACAACAGCGCCGGGTTGCAATCCATCCAGTGGAACGCGTAACTCTGGCTGCCCTTGCATACCCAAAGACGTAGTATTCACGACCAGTTCTGCATCTTCGATCACGTTGCCCGCCTGCACCCAGTCGACGACCGTAATCCGTTGGCCGAACTCTTCTTTCAAATGATCCGCACGGGTGCGGGTGCGATTGGTCAGCAGGATTTCAGGCACTCCGGCTTCTGCAAGCGCTTGAAGCACCGCCCGCGCAGCACCGCCCGCACCAAATACTACCGCAGGCCCATCTTGCGGGTTCCAATCAGGCGCACCGCTGCGAAGATTGGCCATGAACCCGTAGCCATCCGTATTATCCGCGTGAATTGAACCATCCTCGCGGAATACAAGCGTATTTGCCGCCCCGATGACTGAGGCACGGTCCGAGACATGATCCGCCAACCGCAAAGCAGCCTCTTTATGCGGTACGGTCACGTTGGCCCCAACGAACCCAGCCTTGGGTAGTGTCCGCAGAACGGTTTCCAGATCGGCCGGGGCGACATCCATCGGGATGTAGTGCCCCACCAATCCATAGGTTTTCAGCCAATGCCCGTGCAGTTTTGGCGAGCGGGAATGTGCGATGGGTTGCCCAATCACACCGGCCAGAGGAACGCGATGCTCAGTCATTGATCGATCACTCCCTTCAAGGCCAGAAAATTGAGCAGCTCTAACAGGGGCATACCCAAGACGTTAAAGTAGTCGCCGTCAATGGTGGCAAACAGGCGCACGCCTTCTTCTTCCAGTTTATAAGCCCCCACTGCGTGCCGAATACTGTCCCAGTTCCGCGCCACGTAATCACGTAAATAAGCATCCGAGCTGGCCCGCATCCGCAAACGCACCTGACCTATATGCCGCCAGATGGGCTCACCATCCTGATAGATCACCGCCGCCGACAGCAACATATGTCGCTTGCCGCGCATTGCTTTAAGCTGCGCCAGTGCTTTTTCGGGTGTTTCCGGCTTCGACAGCATCTGACCTTCGAAATCCAGAACCTGATCGCAACCCAGAACCATAGCGCCGGGCACTTTGTCACTGATCTTACGTGCTTTCATTTCGGCAAGCGCATCGGCAACATCACGGGGCGGAGCTCCCTCAGCCATCAGGGCGCGTTTGGCTGTGTCTTCATCCACCCGCGCAATCTGAACCGAAAACGGGACGCCTGCGTTTCTGAGCAGCTGCGCGCGGATCACGGACCCTGAGGCAAGGACTATGGGGACAGTCATGTGGAAAACCCCGTGTGCAAATCAATGAGTAGTCTCGAATGGTTTGTATGGCTTTCCGGTTGACACGCAACCCCGGGAATTTGGCGCAAGACTTCCCCGAGTCGCCCGGATCCTGTCCAGACGGGACAAGGATAAGTTGGAATACTCGGATAAGCATCCGATCCCGGATTGTTCCAATGGTTATCCACAATTCAGCCCGAGCTTTTATCTCATAATTTATTGTTATTAATCATTTTTTTTCTTACTCAACAGATTCTGCGCCGATGTGCTTCACTTTTTCCACCTGGGGAAAAAGGCAGGACAAAAAAGTAATCCACCGAATTTGATCTCCCTACAAAACCATCATCCTTTTTCTTTCTTATTTTTTTTATTAGGAGGGTTTCAGGTAAGCCCGGAATACCCAATGACCGATATTCTTTTCGCAATATACCCTTGGGTGAAATCGCTGCACATCATGGCCGTGATTTCATGGATGGCTGGTTTATTCTATCTGCCCAGATTGTTCGTGTATCACGTTGAAAAGGCGCAAGCCGTAGAGGGTGCGCAACAGATTTTCTTTGAAATGGAAGAAAAGCTGCTGCGTGTGATCATGCGCCCCGCAATGGTCGTGGCCTGGGTCTGCGGGCTGATCATGGTGTTCACGCCTGGTATCGTCGGATGGGGCTGGAGCTGGCCCTGGGTCAAAGGCGCAGCAGTGATCGGCATGACATGGTTTCACCATTGGCTTATGGCTCGGCGCAAGGACTTTGCTGAGGGGCGAAATAAGCTGACTGGGCGGCAGTACCGCATGATGAATGAGGTTCCGACCGTTCTAATGGTTGTTATCGTTCTAGCGGTCGTTGTGAAGTTCTGAGGGCCTGTTTGACTCTTTTGAGGTAAGCGCTTATCAAACGCGTAACGCGCCCGTCCGGGCGAGGTATCTTCCGTTCTGAAATTCCACTCTGGTGCCGCGATCCAAGCGGCCGAGGTTCGTATCATCATGACAACTGAATCCCTGAATCTGGCCGATCTGAAGGCCAAAAGCCCCAAAGACCTTCTGGCTATGGCCGAGGAGCTTGAGGTCGAAAACGCCTCAACCATGCGCAAGGGAGAGATGATGTTTCAGATTCTGCGCGAACGTGCAGATGAGGGCTGGACCATCGGTGGCGACGGCGTGCTGGAGGTTTTGCAAGACGGGTTCGGGTTTCTGCGCTCGCCCGAGGCGAACTATCTACCCGGACCGGACGACATCTATGTTTCGCCTGACATGATCCGCAAGCATTCGCTGCGCACCGGAGATACGGTTGAAGGTGAGATCAAAGCGCCCGATGAAAACGAGCGTTACTTTGCGCTGACAAATGTCACCAAGATCAACTTTGAAAATCCGGACAAGGCCAAACACAAGATTCTGTTCGACAACCTGACGCCTCTATATCCGGATGAGCGTCTGAAGATGGAAATCGAAGATCCGACCATCAAGGACAAGTCTGCTCGCGTGATCGATTTGGTTTCGCCGATTGGTAAAGGTCAGCGATCACTGATCGTGGCGCCACCGCGGACTGGTAAGACGGTGATCCTGCAGAACATCGCGCATTCCATCGAACAGAACCACCCGGAGTGTTATCTGATCGTTCTGCTGATCGACGAACGCCCGGAAGAGGTGACTGACATGCAACGCTCGGTGAAGGGTGAGGTTGTGTCTTCGACCTTTGATGAACCCGCGACTCGCCACGTGGCCGTGTCGGAAATGGTCATCGAAAAGGCCAAGCGCCTGGTCGAGCATAAACGAGATGTTGTTATTCTACTCGATTCGATCACAAGACTTGGTAGGGCATTCAACACTGTGGTGCCATCTTCGGGTAAAGTTCTGACCGGTGGTGTAGATGCAAATGCCCTGCAACGGCCCAAGCGCTTCTTTGGTGCTGCGCGGAACATTGAAGAAGGTGGTTCGCTGACCATCATCGCCACCGCCCTGATCGATACCGGCAGCCGCATGGACGAAGTGATCTTCGAAGAATTCAAGGGCACTGGTAACTCGGAAATCGTTCTGGATCGTAAGATTGCAGACAAACGCGTGTTCCCGGCAATCGACATCCTCAAATCCGGCACCCGGAAAGAGGATCTGCTGGTCGACAAGGGTGATCTGGCCAAGACATTCGTTCTGCGCCGCATCCTCAATCCGATGGGCACAACAGATGCAATCGAGTTCCTGTTGTCGAAGTTGAAACAAACCAAGACGAACGGCGAATTCTTCGATTCAATGAACACCTGACAAGGTTCTGGCACTGACGCGGGGGCTATCAATGGATACGATATTCGCCCTGGCCAGCGCCCAGGGCAAAGCAGGCGTGGCTGTGATCAGGCTTTCTGGTCCGCAGGCATATGCCTCCGCCAATGAGTTGTCTGGCGGGGGCCTGCCAAGGCGTGGAATGACAGTACGAACACTCAGCGCGTCGGATGGATCGCGGTTGGATGAGGGCTTGGTTCTGACGTTTCAGGCCCCGTCCAGCTTTACCGGCGAAGACGTGGCCGAGCTTCAGATTCACGGAAGTATGGCGTCAGTCAACGCTGTGCTGACCTCTCTTTCGGATATGGACGGTCTTCGGCTGGCCGAACCTGGTGAGTTCACGCGTCGTGCACTGGAAAACGGCAAGATGGATCTGGCGCAAGTCGAAGGTCTTGCTGATCTGATTGATGCAGAAACCGAAGCACAACGGAAACAAGCACAGACGATTTTGGCTGGTGCCTTGGGCACACTGGCTGAAGGTTGGCGGCGTGATCTGATCCGTGCGGCGTCTTTGTTGGAAGCCGTGATTGATTTTGCTGATGAAGAGGTGCCGACAGATGTATCACCTGAGGTTCGGAGGTTGATCTCTGGTGTGATGGCCGAATTGACCCAAGAAGCCAAAGGTGTTCGGATCGCCGAGCGCATTCGCACCGGCTTTGAGGTCGCCATAGTTGGTCTTCCGAACGCAGGAAAATCGACCTTGCTGAATGCGTTGGCAGGGCGGGAAGCCGCAATCACCTCAGAATATGCCGGGACAACCCGCGATGTAATCGAAGTTCGCATGGATTTGGACGGACTGCCTGTCACGCTGTTGGATACGGCTGGTTTGAGACAGACCGAAGATCACGTTGAAAACCTTGGAATTGAACTGGCGCGCAAGCGGGCAGAGGCCGCTGATTTGCGGGTGTTTCTGACGGATGACCCTGATCACTTAGGTGTACCGAGGCAGGCGGAAGACATTCATGTTCTGCCAAAATCTGACCTACGTGGGCCTTCTGCCGGCGGCATATCAGGGAAAACCGGGCAGGGGATTGACCAGCTGATAGACAACATATCGCGTGTATTGATAGCCCAAACTGCTAGTCATGGTATTGCAACGCGGGAACGCCATCGCGTTGCGATGACAAAAGCAGCTGACTCTCTTGCCGCTGCGCAAGCTGTTCTGGAATCGGGCCCAGATATGTATGATATAGCTGCTGAAGAACTAAGGACGGCCATTCGGTCGCTTGAGTCTCTGGTTGGCAGGATTGATGTCGAGACCCTTTTGGATGAAATCTTCGCAAGTTTCTGTCTGGGAAAATAGGGAGTGTTTCACGTGAAACATTCGAAATTTGATGTTGTCGTCATCGGTGCCGGACATGCAGGTGCAGAAGCCGCACATGCTGCAGCACGGATGGGTGCGAACACAGCACTAGTCACTCTTTCCGAACGGGACATCGGTGTCATGTCTTGCAATCCAGCAATAGGTGGGTTGGGCAAAGGGCATCTAGTCCGCGAGATCGATGCACTAGATGGCGTAATGGGGCGCGTGGCGGACCGTGCCGGTATTCAGTTTCGTCTATTGAATCGGCGTAAAGGACCGGCCGTTCAAGGGCCGAGGGCGCAGGCGGATCGAGCCCTTTATCGGGCAGCAATGGCGGGGGAAACGCAAAAACAAGACAATCTGTCGTTGATTACCGGGGAAGTGGTTGATTTCCTAATGGATGGCGACCGCGTCACCGGTGTTAAACTGGCAGATGAATCCGAGGTCCCCGCACAGACAGTTATCCTGACGTCAGGTACATTTCTGCGCGGCGTGATCCACATAGGGGACGTTTCAAAACCAGGTGGCCGCATGGGGGATCGCCCATCGATCAGGCTGGCTGAACGCCTTGATGCCTTTGATTTGCCTACGGCACGACTAAAAACAGGTACGCCACCGAGGTTGGACGGACGAACCATAAATTGGGATATACTTGAACGACAGGATGGCGATGCAGAGCCAATACTGTTTTCATTCATGTCCCAAGCGGTGACAGCGCCGCAAATTGCCTGTGGAATAACTCATACCAATGCTCAGACGCACGGAATAATCGAGAAAAATCTATCGCGATCAGCAATGTATGGAGGTCATATTGATGGTGTTGGTCCCAGATATTGCCCTTCAATCGAAGACAAAATCGTCAGATTTGCGGAAAAGGAGTCACACCAGATATTTCTGGAACCGGAAGGCGTGCGGGATCATACGGTGTACCCAAACGGGATTTCAACGTCTTTGCCCGAAGATGTACAAGTCGAATATGTCCAATCCATCATAGGATTGGAAAACGCGGTAATCTTACAACCCGGATACGCGATTGAATACGACTACGTTGACCCGCGCGTTCTATCTGCGTCTTTGTCTGTGCCCGATGTTCCTGGTCTATATCTTGCAGGACAGATCAATGGGACCACAGGATATGAGGAAGCGGCCGCGCAAGGCCTCGTTGCAGGTTTGAATGCAGCTCTGGAAACACAGGGGCGTGCGCCAATACATTTTACACGCTCAGACAGCTATATTGGCGTGATGATTGACGATTTGACAACACGAGGCGTTGCCGAGCCTTATCGGATGTTCACATCCCGTGCAGAGTTTCGCCTATCACTTCGCGCTGACAACGCAGATCAAAGACTGACCCCGATTGGTGAGCAGTTGGGCTGTGTGGGTGAACTCCGCCGCAAGGTTTTTGCTGAGAAATCAGAAAAACTTGTAAAGGCAAAGAACAAACTGACAGAGACCACATATACGCCAAAGCAAATTCGCGAAGCTGGTATCAGCATAAATCAGGACGGAAACCGGCGCGATGGAATGGCGGTTCTTGCTTTTCCAGAAGTATCGTTTGAAGACATGGTTTTACTCGAACCCGATCTACAGAATACAGACGATGAAATTCGCCGTCAGGTCGAGCGCGATGCGTTGTATGCAAACTATATTGCGCGCCAACAACGGGATGTCGAAGCAATGAAGCGCGATGAGGCGCATGAAATTCCTCGGGATTTCAATTATTTTGCGCTTGATGGTCTGTCGAATGAAATGAAGCAAAAGCTATCGCAGGCGAAGCCTGCGAATATTGCGCAGGCGAGTCGGGTTGAAGGTGTCACGCCTGCGGCTTTAACTCTCGTCCTGGCGAAGCTCAGGCGTGATGTGAAAGCTAGAAAAGCATGATTTATCAGAACGTCGCTTCTGCGGAGGCCCTGGATGTTTCACGTGAAACATTCGAACGCCTGGTGATCTATGTATCTCTGCTTGAAAAATGGAATCCAAAAATCAATCTGGTTTCAAGAAATAGTCTCGAAGAGATTTGGATTCGCCATATCAAAGACTCCATTCAAGTTTTTCAGAACGCAGATCGGGTAGATCATTGGGTGGATTTAGGCAGCGGAGGCGGCTTTCCTGGCATGGTCTGCGCCATCATGGCAATTGAATTTGCGCCTGAAACGCGTTTCACATTAGTCGAAAGCGACCAACGTAAATCCGCATTTCTTCGAAGTGTGACCAGAGAGAGTGGCGCCAATTGTTCCGTGATCTCTCGTCGAATTGAAGCCATTGATCCCTTGCATGCGGACGTGCTTTCAGCTCGGGCTCTGGCTGATCTGACCACTCTAATGTCATTTTGTGACAGGCATTTAAGTAAAAACGGTACAGCGTTGTTGCCAAAAGGCGCAACCTGGAAAAAAGAGCTGGAAGATGCGCGCAAAGAATGGAAATTCGAGGCTGAACCCATTAAGAGTTCGACAGAACCCCAAGCCGTTATCCTGAAAATCAAAGGAGTTGCACGTGGTTGATCTGTCTCGTCCTGCTGGGCCTCGGATTATCGCGGTTGCCAATCAAAAGGGCGGGGTCGGGAAAACCACTACAGCGATCAATCTCGCAGCCGGATTGGCCGAGGCCGGATGCAAGGTTCTTGTGGTCGATCTCGATCCTCAGGGAAATGCCTCTACGGGTCTAGGGGTCGAAGATCGCGACTGGACGACATATGATCTTCTTCTCGACGATGCACCATTGGAAGCTGTGGTGCAGGAGACCGAGATCGGTAATCTTTTTGTGGTTCCGGCGACCGTAGATCTCAGCTCGGCAGATATTGAGCTGATCTCGAATGAAAAGCGCAGTTATTTGCTGCATGACGCGCTTCGACAGACTGCAATTGATGCCTTCGATCTGGATTTTGTGCTGATTGATTGTCCGCCGTCCTTGAACCTGCTCACCGTAAACGCAATGGTAGCAGCGCATTCCGTCCTTGTACCATTGCAAAGTGAGTTCTTTGCGCTGGAAGGCCTGTCACAATTGATGTTGACCATTCGCGAGGTTCGTCAGACCGCTAATCCTGACCTCAGAATCGAAGGTGTTGTGCTGACGATGTATGACAACCGCAACAACTTGTCCCGTCAGGTCGAAAAGGATGCGCGTGACAATCTGGGTGAGATGGTATTTAAAACCAAGATACCCAGAAATGTGCGGGTCAGCGAGGCACCATCTTACGCGCTTCCTGTGCTGCAATATGATTCGGGTTCGCTCGGGGCGATGGCGTACCGGTATCTCGCCCGAGAGGTTATGCATAAGAACAACAAGGTAGCCATTTAAGTGGCCGTGAGGAGGGCAACATGAATGCCAGGAAAGGAAAACCCCGAGGATTAGGTCGCGGGCTATCTGCGTTGATGGCTGATGTCGCACCAGAAGCTGACGGTCGGATTGTATCTGAACCCCGCCGTCCGGATCTCACGGTACCGATCGAAAAACTGCAGGCGAACCCAGATCAGCCGCGCCGCCGTTTCGCGCAAGAGCAATTGGATGAGCTTGCGGCCTCAGTCAAGGAAAAGGGTATTATCCAGCCGCTGATTGTCCGCAGCATCGATGGCGGCCAATACGAAATCGTTGCGGGTGAACGGCGCTGGCGTGCTGCGCAGATGGCGCAACTGCATGATATCCCAGTTATTGTTCGCGAATTTGATGACACCGAAGTGCTTGAGGTCGCGATTATCGAGAACATTCAGCGCGCAGATCTGAACGCGGTGGAAGAGGCGGCAGGCTTTAAGCAATTGATGGATCGCTTTGGTCACACGCAAGAAAAGCTGGCCGAAGCGCTTGGTAAAAGCAGAAGCCATATCGCTAATCTGCTGCGTCTTTTGTCACTGCCATTGGATGTACAATCCCTTGTAATAGAAGGAAAATTATCCGCCGGTCATGCAAGGGCATTGATCACGGCAGAAAACCCATCGGAGCTGGCGAAACAGGTGGTTCGTGAGGGCCTTTCGGTGCGTGCGACCGAGGCATTAGTGAAAAAGCAGCAAGGTGGAGCGGATAAGCCGGCTCCGAAATCCAGAAACCTGAATGCTGGGAAGGACGCAGACACCCGAGCGCTTGAAAAGGATTTGTCTGCGATTCTGGCGATGAAGGTGACGATCAACCATAAGGCCGGATCTGAATCCGGGCAGGTTGTGTTGGCTTATGAGAACCTGGATCAGTTGGATGATCTGTGCGCGAAGCTCAGCCGTTAGGTCGGGTCCAGATAAACAGCATCACAGCGCTGAGCACAATGGCCTGAATGATCAGGACGTGAGAAGGAACCGACAGCAGAACCGATAAGCCAAATACGGCGGCAACCGAAAGGGTGGCCGCCTTTTTTGCACCGGGTCTGATCGCGCCAGAGCTTTGCCAATCGATGATCATAGGGCCAAAGGTTCGATGGCTCAGCAACCAGTTATGCAGCCGTGACGATGAGCGAGCAAAAAAGAACGCGGCCAACAGAAGAAATGGCACCGTCGGCAGCAGCGGCAGAGCGACTCCGATCATGGCAAGCGCAACGCATAATAACCCCAATCCGGCCCAGAGAAATTGCATCTGTTACTCCAACAGCTCTCGGATTACCGCGTTGAGCACGGCGCGCCCGTTTGAAGTGGCGCGCAATTGATTGCGATCAAGGGTTAGCATGCCCAGATCGATCAGCGAATCAAGTTTGTCATGCGAAAGTTCTTCACCTGCAAGCAGAGTGTATCTGTCTATATTTAGGCCCTCGACCAAACGTAGACACATCATAAGGTATTCTGAGGCTTGTTCACGTTGGCTAAGCTCGAACCGATTGCTTTCGCCGCGCCCATTGGAGGCAGCCGTCAGCCATTTGTTTGGTGAAAGATGAGTTTCCGTCGCGAATTTCCGGCGATCCAGGGTGATCCGACCGTGTGCGCCGGGTCCAATACCGATGTAGTCACCATAGCGCCAATAGATGAGGTTATGCCGTGATTCCGCTCCGGGCCGGGCGTGGTTTGAGATCTCATAGGCAGGCAGCCCATGCGCTTCGCAGATTTCCTGCGTCGCCAGATACATATCCGCAGCGTTGTCGTCCTCGGGCAGACCGCGCAGCTTGCCCAGGGCATAGCGATCACCAAACGCTGTGCCTTCCTCAATGGTCAGTTGGTATAGCGACAGGTGATCAACTGCCATCGATAGCGCCTCGGTCAGCTCAGCACGCCAGGCGTCCAGAGTTTGATGCTGGCGGGCATAGATCAGATCAAAGCTCACACGGTCAAAGCAAGAGCGCGCGATATCGAAGGCCGCGCGAGCCTCGGCAACCGTGTGAATGCGCCCCAGACGACGTAGGTCATCGTCGTTCAAGGCCTGAACACCCATCGAGATGCGGTTCACGCCCGCATCATAATAGGCCGCGAACCGCCCGGCCTCGACCGAGCCTGGATTGGCCTCAAGCGTGATTTCCATATCGTTGGCCGATCGCCAAAGGGCGCCGGCCTTGTCGATGATGGTGGCGACGGTCTCAGGCGCCATCAGTGATGGAGTTCCGCCGCCAAAGAAGATTGTGTTCAAAACCCGGTCAGGAGTTTCGATGGCCGAGCGGCTCAGTTCACTGAGATAACGCTCAAGCCATTGTTTTTGATTAATATTCTTGGAAACGTGGCTGTTGAAATCGCAATAGGGGCACTTGGCCTCGCAAAAGGGCCAATGCACATAAAGGCCAAAGCCCCCGTTTCGCCAATCATCCGCCAAAGCAGCCTTTCACGAACATCTCCACCGCGCGCCCGCGATGGCTGATCTTGTTCTTTTCCCAGCGATCCATTTCGGCAAAGGTAATGTCGTGCCCCTCAGGGACAAACATCGGGTCATAGCCGAACCCGTCCTTGCCACGGATCGGCCAAGTCAGGTGACCGGGCGCGACGCCCTCGAACACTTCGTCATGCCCGTCGGGCCAGGCCAGAACCAGAGTGCAGCGAAACTGGGCCATACGCGGGTGGGGGGCGTTTTTCGCCTCTAGCTCATTATGGGCGCGAGTCATCGCCATCAGGAAATCGCGGCCACTGCCGGTTTCGGCCCAATCGGCGGTGTAAACACCGGGTGCGCCATCCAATGCATCGATGGTGATCCCGGAATCGTCCGACAGGGCAGGTAGGCCGGTCGCCTTTGCAGCTGCGTGGGCCTTGATCCGGGCGTTACCGACGAAAGTGTCCTCGGTCTCTTCCGGTTCTGGCAGGTTCATTTCGCCCGCGCCGACAACCGTTACGCCAAAGGGCTCAAGCAGATGCGCCATCTCCTCGAGCTTGCCTTTGTTGTGGGTGGCGACCAGCAGTCGATCACCTTCGAACCTGCGAGTCATGCGGTTGCAGCTTTCTGGGCAGCAGCAAGTTCACCCACGCCTTTCTCGGCAAGGTCCATCAGTTGATCCATTTGCGCGCGGCTGAAAACGGATCCTTCGGCGCTCATCTGCACTTCGATCAGCTTACCCGAGCCGGTCATGATGAAATTGCCGTCAACGCCAGCTTCGCTATCTTCGGGATAGTCCAGATCTAGCACGGGCTGACCGGCATAAATTCCGCATGAAACGGCGGCAACAGGGTCTAATAAAGGGTCAGAGATCACATCGCCTGTTTTCATCAGCTTGTTCACGGCCAGACGCAGCGCCACCCAACCGCCAGTGATCGAGGCACAGCGGGTGCCGCCGTCGGCTTGAATGACATCGCAGTCAACAGTGATCTGCCGTTCTCCCAAGGCAACCCGGTCTACACCGGCGCGCAAGGCGCGGCCGATAAGGCGCTGGATTTCCACGGTGCGTCCGCCTTGCTTGCCGCTGGCAGCCTCGCGCCGCATCCGCGTATTGGTCGCACGGGGCAGCATGCCATATTCAGCGGTGACCCAACCCAGGCCCGAGCCTTTGATGAACGGTGGCACGCGATCCTCGATTGTGGCGGTGCATAGCACATGGGTGTCGCCCATCTTGATCAGGCAAGAGCCTTCGGCATGTTTGGTGAACCCCGTTTCAATTGAAACGGCGCGCATTTCGTTTAGATCACGTCCTGAGGGTCGCATGAGAAATCCTTTATCTGCTGGGTTGGGGATACCGTCCTGCGGCGTTACGATGCAAGCCCGATTGACCTTTCATTTGCCTGCGATTTAATGACGATCCAGCAGAGGGCCGCCGATGAGCGAAGCAAGCAAAATTCTGGACGAGATGAATGACCGGTCGCGTGAGGTGTTCCGGTTGATTGTCGAAAGCTATCTGGAAAGCGGTGAACCCGTGGGCAGCCGGACTCTGACGCGCACATTGTCCGAGAAAGTCAGTGCTGCGACCGTACGCAATGTGATGCAGGATCTTGAATTTCTGGGTTTGCTCGACAGTCCGCATGTCAGCGCTGGTCGAATTCCAACACAGCAGGGGCTGCGCATGTTCGTGGACGGATTGCTAGAAATGGGCGATCTGGGTGCGGATGATCGGCAGAAGCTGGACGAAACACTAGGCTCTAACGCAGGCGATGTGGGTGGTATGCTCGATCGCGTCGGCGCGGCGCTATCACACGTGACACAAGGGGCTTCGCTGGTTCTGACGCCAAAGCATGAGGCCGAGATCAAGCATATCGAGTTCGTCTCGCTTGGTCATGACCGGGCCTTGGTGGTTTTGGTGTTTTCGGACGGGCAGGTAGAAAACCGGCTGTTTACACCTCCGCCTGGCCAAACACCCAGTTCGATGCGCGAGGCAGCCAATTTCCTGAATGCGCTGATCGAAGGACGTACGCTTGGCGAAGTGCGCCGTCAGATGCTGTCACAGATCGACGCGCGGAAACAGGAAATCGATGTTCTGGCGCGTGAGATGGTCGAGAGCGGCATTGCCGCTTGGGACGGGGACGGCGGCGACTCGGCCCGGCTGATCGTGCGCGGGCGTGCGAATCTGTTAAATGAGCCGGGTCAGGCAGAAGAGCTTGATCGAATCCGCACCCTGTTTGACGACCTTGAACGCAAACGCGATATCGCCGAATTCCTTGAATTGACCGAAGAAGGCGAAGGTGTGCGCATTTTTATTGGCTCTGAGAACAAACTTTTCTCACTTTCGGGTTCCTCTTTGGTGGTGTCTCCATATATGAACGCTGATCGTAAGATAATCGGTGCGGTTGGGGTCATTGGACCCACACGTCTGAATTACGGGCGAATCGTACCAATCGTGGATTATACGGCGCAACTGGTCGGCAAGCTGATTTCCGACCGGAGCTAGAGGGTAAGAGATGGCAGAGCCCAAGAACGAAGATTTTCTGGACGACATCATGTCCGCCGAGGCGGAAGAGTTTGCCGAAGATTTTGCTGAGATCAGCGATGAGGCGCTTGAGGTCGATCAACTGCGTGCTGAGCGCGATGATTACAAAGACAAGTTCATGCGTGCGCTGGCCGATGCCGAAAATGCGCGCAAGCGTGGCGACAAGGCGCGTCGGGATGCGGAACAATATGGCGGGTCAAAACTGGCCCGCGACATGCTTCCGGTTTACGACAATATGAAACGCGCGCTTGAGGCCGCGACGGATGAGCAGAAAGAGGTTGCCGCCGGCTTGCTGGAAGGTGTCGAGTTGACCATGCGCGCGCTGAAGGATGTGTTCCAGAAGCATGGGATCGAGGTGATTACGCCACAGGTCGGGGACAGGTTCGACCCGAATGTACATGAGGCGATGTTCGAGGCCCCGGTGCCCGGAACCAAAGCCGGCGACATCATTCAGGTGTCGGCAGAAGGCTTCATGCTGCACGACAGGTTGTTGCGTCCGGCGCAGGTTGGGGTGTCGTCAACGCCCGCAAGCTGAACAGTTCCTGGGTCAACCGGGTTCGAGGCGGTCAGGATCTGGCCGCCTCTTTCAGTTTGTAGATCAAGTCCAAGGCTTCGCGGGGGCTGAGTTCATCTGGAAGGATGGTTTCCAGCATATCAGCAACGGGCGAGGTTTTTGGCGCAGGGGGAGGCGGCGGCGCAGCTGAAAACAGGGGCAGATCGTCGATCAGTGCTTTCTGCTTACCGCCTTCACGTTCGGTTTTTTCTAATTGATCCAACACGATACGGGCGCGGTCCACGACCGAGGTGGGCAAGCCAGCCAATTGTGCAACCTGGACGCCGTAAGACCGATCGGCAGCGCCTTTATGTACCTCATGCAGAAAGATGACTTCACCCTCCCATTCTTTGACTGCAACGGTCGCGTTTTCTACACCGTTCAGACTTCCAGCGAGTGCAGTTAATTCGTGGTAGTGGGTGGCGAACAATGCGCGGCATTGGTTTGCCGCGTGTAGGTGTTCCAGTGTGGCCCAGGCAATGGAAAGGCCGTCGTAGGTCGCGGTGCCTCGGCCGATCTCGTCCAGGATGACGAGCGCGCGGTCGTCGGCCTGATTCAGAATAGCTGCGGTTTCGACCATTTCGACCATAAAGGTCGAGCGGCCCCGCGCCAGATCGTCTGACGCTCCGACGCGGCTGAACAATTGACTGACTAATCCGATTTGCGCCTGTTCCGCCGGAACATAGCTGCCCATCTGCGCCAGTAGGGCGATCAGCGCATTCTGGCGCAGGAAGGTTGATTTACCGGCCATGTTGGGACCGGTGAGCAACCAAATTGCAGCGCCTGCATCGGCGCTCAGATCGCAGTCGTTGGCGATGAAAGCATCGCCGCTTTGCTGCCTCAGGGCATGCTCGACCACCGGGTGACGGCCTCCTTTGATGTCGAATGCGCGTGACCCGTCGACCTTTGGACGGCACCAGCTTTCGCCGCGAGCCAGATCGGCGAGTGCAGTGGTCAAATCCAACTCAGCCAGTCCGCGCGCGGCCTGATTTAGCCGTGCGGCAATATCCAGAATAGCCCCAGAAAGCCTTTGATAGAGCCGTTTTTCGATCTCTAGCGCGAGATTTCCGGCATTCAGAATCTTTGTTTCGATCTCGGACAGCTCCACCGTGGTGAAGCGCACCTGATTGGCGGTGGTTTGGCGGTGGATAAAAGTCTCGCTAAATGGCGTGTTCAACATTTTCTCGGCATGGGTTGCCGTGGTCTCGATGAAGTAGCCAAGCACATTGTTGTGTTTGATCTTCAGTGACGTGATGCCGGTATGCTCCGCGTATTTCTGTTGGAAACCTGCGATGACCGAACGGCCTTCGTCACGCAAGGTGCGCGCTTCGTCCAATTCGGTATCAAACCCGGGGGCGATAAAGCCGCCATCGCGGGCCAGCAAGGGTGGATCAGCAACCAATGCTTCGTCCAGCAAAGCCAACAGATCGTCAAATCCGACAAGGTTCTGGACGGCAGTGGCCAGCAGAACAGGCAGATCCTGTGAGGCACAGGTTTCGGCGATTGTTGCGGCTTGTTCCAATCCATTGCGGATAGCGGCCAGATCACGCGGGCCGCCCCGGTCCAGCGAAAGCCGGGACAGGGCACGATCCAGATCAGGTGTTTTGCGTAAAGCTTCGCGCAGGTCCGAGGCGATCAGGCTGTCTTCGACTGCGAAAGATACCGCGTCCAGCCGGGCGTGGATCACATCCAGATTACGCGAGGGGCTGGACAGTCGCTGTTCCAGAAGTCTTGCGCCACCTGGCGTTACTGTTCGGTCGACCACGGACAGCAGCGACCCGGCGCGCCCACCAGACAGCGACCGGGTCAGTTCCAGATTGCGTCGCGTTGCGGCGTCGATCTGAACCACGCGATCCTCGGATTCCTTTAAGGGCGTTTGCAGCAGGGGCAGTTTGCCCTTTTGCGTGATCTCCAGATAATCGATCAGCGCGCCTATGGCCGAAACCTCGGCGCGCCCGAAGTTCCCAAATGCATCCAGAGCGCCCACGTGAAACAACCCGCAGATGCGTTTCTCGGCTGCAGCGCTGTCAAAACTGGCGCGTCCGACAGGCGTAAGCGATATGCCAAGGTCCATGACTGTTTCATGCAGCTTTTCCTCGGACCCATCGGCCACGATCAGCTCAGATGGGGCCAGCCGAGCGAGTTCAGGGCTCAACCGGATTGACGTCAGCGGCATCACGTGAAACGCACCGGTTGAGATATCGGCCCAGGCCAGCGCGGCTTCGTCCCGAACCTCGGCATAGGCGGCCAGAAAGTTGTGCCGCCGCGCCTCTAGCAGGGCATCTTCGGTCAGTGTGCCGGGCGTCACCAGACGCACAACACCGCGCTTTACCACCGATTTAGAGCCTCTTTTCTTGGCTTCCGCCGGGCTTTCCATCTGCTCGCAGACCGCGACGCGGAATCCTTTGCGGATCAAGGTCAGCAAGTAGCCCTCGGCAGAATGCACCGGCACGCCGCACATCGGGATATCGTCGCCATTGTGTTTGCCGCGCTTGGTCAGCGCGATATCCAACGCCTCAGCCGCGTTCACCGCATCCTCGAAGAACATCTCGTAGAAGTCGCCCATGCGGTAAAACAGCAGGGCATCTACATGAGCCTCTTTGATCTCAAGGTACTGCGCCATCATCGGCGTGACTGTGGACAAATTCGGCCCCCTTCTGGCGTGTTCCGGGCGCGACCTTACAAATCCCGCATCTTCAGTAAAAGGTGAAAACTCATTCTCGTTGAGGCGCGGCCCCGCCTGCGTTATGAGGCAAAAGCCCCAAAGTCATGGAAACGACCTGTAAGATGCCCAAAGCGAAGATCACCAAAGAAGAGGCGCTGGCCTTTCACCTAGACCCGACCCCCGGCAAGTGGGAGGTGCAGGCCACCGTACCCATGACCACGCAGCGCGATCTTTCGCTAGCTTACAGCCCTGGCGTTGCGGTTCCCTGTGAAGCCATCGCTGAAGCACCAGAGACGGCGTATGACTATACAAACAAAGGCAATCTGGTTGCCGTGATCTCGAACGGTACCGCCGTTCTGGGCCTTGGAAATCTGGGTGCGCTGGGCTCAAAACCGGTGATGGAAGGCAAATCGGTCCTGTTCAAGCGGTTCGCTGATGTGAACTCGATCGATATCGAGCTGGATACCGAAGACCCGGACGAGTTCTGTCGCGCTGTGCGCCTGATGGGTCCGACCTTTGGCGGTATTAATCTGGAAGATATCAAAGCACCCGAATGTTTCATCATCGAACAACGCTTGAAGGAAGAGATGGATATCCCGGTCTTCCACGATGATCAGCATGGCACAGCAGTGATTTGTGCGGCTGGCCTGCTTAACGCGTTGCATATCTCGGGCAAGAAGATCGAAGATGTAAAAATCGTCCTGAACGGGGCAGGCGCTGCAGGAATTGCCTGTATCGAACTGCTCAAGGCCATGGGTGCACGGCATGAGAATTGCATCGTCTGCGACACCAAAGGCGTGATTTATCAGGGCCGGACCGAGGGTATGAACCAGTGGAAGTCGGCCCATGCCATCACGACTGATCTTCGCTCTTTGGAAGAGGCCATGAAGGATGCGGATGTATTTCTGGGCGTGTCGGTCAAAGGGGCGGTGACACAAGACATGGTCGCCAGCATGGCTGACAATCCGGTGATTTTCGCCATGGCGAACCCTGACCCGGAAATCACCCCGGAGGAGGCGCACGAGGTGCGCGTTGATGCGATCGTCGCGACGGGCCGTAGCGATTATCCGAATCAGGTGAATAACGTTCTGGGTTTTCCTTACCTGTTCCGCGGTGCGCTGGATATTCATGCCCGTGCGATCAATGACGAGATGAAAATCGCCTGCGCTCATGCTCTGGCGCGATTGGCACGTGAAGATGTTCCGGATGAGGTTGCCATGGCCTATGGCAAGTCGCTGACTTTTGGGCGCGACTACATCATTCCAACGCCTTTTGATCCGCGCCTGATCCACCGTATCCCGCCTGCGGTTGCCAAGGCTGGTATGGATACCGGCGCGGCGCGACGTCCGATCATCGATATGGACGCTTATGAGCTGAGCCTGAAATCCCGCATGGACCCGACGGCCAGCATCCTGCGCGGCTTGAACGCGCGGGCGCGTCAGGCGCAAAGCCGGATGATCTTTGCCGAGGGTGACGATCCGCGCGTATTGCGCGCGGCCGTTATGTACCAACGCTCGGGCTTTGGTAAGGCTCTGGTTGTGGGCCGGTCAGACGACGTAAAGGAAAAGCTCGAAGCCGCTGGTCTTGGGGACGCGGTGCGTGAAATTGATGTGGTGAACGCCGCCAACACCGCGCATCTCGAGGCCTATAAGGATTTTCTGTATCAGCGCCTGCAGCGTAAGGGCTTTGATCACAAAGATATTCACCGACTCGCTGCACGGGATCGACATGTGTTTTCGTCTCTGATGCTGGCGCATGGTCATGCGGATGGTCTGGTGACCGGGGCCACACGCAAGTCGGCGCACGTGCTGGACCGTATCAACCATGTGTTTGACGCCGATGCCGCCCATGGCGCGGCTGGGGTTACCGCGTTGCTGCACAAGGGACGGATTGTTCTGATTGGCGACACTTTGGTGCATGAATGGCCGGATGAGAACGATTTGGCCAATATCGCTGAGCGCGCCGCAGCCGTGGCGCGCCACATGGGGCTAGAGCCCCGGGCGGCCTTTGTCAGTTTCTCGACCTTCGGTTACCCGGTGTCTGAACGTGCTGAGAAGATGCACCGTGCCCCGGCAGTGCTGGACGAGCGCGGCGTCGATTTCGAGTACGAGGGCGAGATGACGGTTGATGTCGCCCTGAATGTTGATCAGCAGGAAGCCTATCCGTTCCAACGACTGACCGGACCAGCCAATATCCTGATTGTTCCTGCACGACACTCGGCCTCGATTTCGACCAAACTGATGCAGGAAATGGGCGGCGCCACCGTGATCGGCCCGATCCTGTCCGGCGTCGACAAGCCGATCCAGATCTGTTCGACGGTCTCGACCGCAAATGACATTCTGAACATGGCCATCCTGGCCTCCTGCGATATCGGGTAAATCATGACAATCTGGAACCTTGGCTCAATCAACGCGGATATGGTCTATGCCCTGCCGCATTTGCCCGAAGCGGGTGAGACACTGGCGGCCAGTGGGCTACAGAGGTTTCTGGGTGGCAAGGGCGCCAACATGTCTGTGGCGTCTGCACGAGCCGGATCGCGGGTATCCCATATCGGCGCGGTGGGCTCGGATGGCCTTTGGGCGCGGGATCGGCTGACCGAATATGGCGTGGACACGCGGCATATTGCCGAGGTGGATGTGCCGACAGGTCACGCCATCATCGCAGTAGATGCGCAGGGTGAAAACCTGATCGTTCTGTATCAAGGCGCCAACCATGCCATCTCGAACGACCAACTTGGGCAGGCGTTGTCCTCGGCTGTTTCAGGTGATCTGCTGGTGATGCAGAACGAAACCAATGCGCAGATTGAGGCCGCTAAACTAGGTTGCGAAATGGGGCTGACTGTCTGCTACGCCGCCGCCCCATTTCAGGCAGACGCAGTTCAAGCGGTTCTACCGTATCTGGATTTTCTGATCCTCAACGAAGTCGAGGCCGAGCAATTGCAGGATGCAACGGGTCTCGCCCCTTCAGACCTGCCGGTCGAACATGTGATCGTCACCTTTGGCTCAAAAGGTGCGCGCTACTATCAGCAAGATCATCAACTCCAAGCGTTTCAGGCGCATAAGGTCAACGCTGTGGATACCACCGGGGCAGGTGACACATTCACCGGCTATGTGTTGGCTGGAATGGACCGGGGTATGCCGATGGCGCAGGCGATTGCCCAAGCAAACCGTGCCGCGGCCCTGATGGTCACGCGGCACGGCACTGCAGATGTCATTCCTGATCTGAAAGAGGTGCGCGAAGCGCAGTTTGACTAGGACCCTGCAAAGGGCGCTTCGTTGCCCCACAATTGTTTGACCCGCGCATCGCGACCGCAGGCTTCGCGGTAGGCCTTATAGGCGTTCTTTTGGCGCTTGGGGCCAAAGCGGGTCAGTACCAGCTTGCTACCCTTGTAATAATCCTGGTGATACGCTTCGGCTGGATAAAACGTTCCAGCTTGCAGGATCGGCGTGACCACAGTCTGCCCCAGCGCGTTTTGTGCGCTGGTCTTGGCTTGCTGTGCCTGCGCCTTTTCCCCTTTGTTAGAGACGAAAATTGCTGTGCGATAGCTGTCGCCGCGATCGCAGAACTGGCCGCCCGCATCCGTGGGATCGACTGAGCGGAAGAACATGTTCAGCAAGGTTGCACGGGAAACGCGGGCGGGATCGAAGGTGATCTGGACCGCCTCGTAATGCCCTGTTCCGCCTTTCGAGACCTGATCATAGGTGGGGCTATCCGTCTTGCCACCGGTATAGCCCGAGACCGCGCCGATCACGCCGGGCACGGACTCGAAATCGGATTCCACACACCAGAAACAGCCACCGGCGACTGTTAGCGTTTCAGTGCCAGCGGCCGGAGCAGGTAAGGCGCGCAGCATTGCTGCCAACAAGATCAGCACAAACAGAAGTGAAGGTTTCAGGCAATCAAGGTAAGTGATCCGGGTCATGGCAGGTCTCCTTCCGAAACCAAGCTGCCCGCAGATTTTTGTGCTTGCAATGCGCTGACATGATTTGTCACGCGCTGGTGAGACGAGTTTATCAGCCCAGCAGTTGCCCCAGCTTCATCGCAACACCCATGTTGCCCGAGATTTTCAGCTTGCCCAGCGCAACCCCGGTCATTGGGTTCAGCTTACCGGTCAGCAACTTAGAGAGGTTCTCGCGCGAGATGCGGATGGTGCAGTCTGTGTCCCGATCCTGGGTTGAGGCAGTATTCTCCGCCAGAACGATCACGCCCTCGTCGCCACAATCGAACTTAAGCGATCCGTCAAAGTTTTTGCCGTTCAAACCCTTTTGAATTCCGTCGGCGATGTCTTGCAGCATTATTCGTCCTTCCCTGATTGACGTATGCGTAAAGACAATCGCCTGATCCGGGCAAGCCCGACCCGACGGAAACCCGGCAAAGAAAAACCCCGGTGCCTGATCAGACACCGGGGCCAGATCTAAAATTCTAAACGCTTACTTGCTCAGCCGTTTGTCACGCGCGGCCAGAAGCTTCAGGCGCAGTGCGTTCAACTGGATGAAGCCTGCCGCATCTTTCTGGTCATATGCACCGGCGTCTTCCTCAAAGGTCACGTGCGCCTCGGAGTACAGCGAATGATCCGACCAGCGGCCCACGGTTGAGGCAAGACCTTTGTACAGTTTCACGCGAACGGTGCCGGTGACATGCTCTTGCGACTTGTCGATGGCCGCCTGCAGCATCTCACGCTCGGGGCTGTACCAGAAGCCGTTATAGATCAGCTCGGCATATTGCGGCATCAGCTGGTCTTTCAGATGCATCGCGCCCCGGTCCATGGTGATGGACTCGATGCCACGATGCGCTTCCAGCAGGATGGTGCCGCCGGGGGTTTCGTAAATACCGCGCGATTTCATTCCAACGAAGCGGCCTTCGACCAGATCGAGACGGCCAATGCCGTGCTTGCCGCCATATTCGTTCAGCTTGGTCAGGATGGTCGCGGGGCTCATCGCCTCGCCATTGATGCTGACCGCATCGCCTTTTTCAAAACCGATCTCGATAAATTCCGGCTCGTTCGGCGCATCCTCGGGGTGGACGGTGCGCTGATAGACATAGTCGGGTGCCATATCGGCGGGGTCTTCCAGAACTTTTCCCTCGGACGAGGTGTGCAGCAGGTTGGCATCGACCGAGAACGGGGCCTCACCACGCTTGTCCTTGGCGATCGGGATCTGGTTCGCCTCGGCAAATTCCAACAGCTTGGTACGGCTGGTCAGGTCCCACTCACGCCACGGCGCGATCACCTTGATTTCGGGATTCAGTGCGTAAGCAGCCAGTTCAAAACGAACCTGATCGTTGCCCTTGCCAGTCGCGCCGTGGGCCACAGCGTCAGCACCGGTCGCTTCGGCGATCTCGACCAGACGTTTCGAGATCAGAGGCCGTGCGATCGAGGTGCCCAGCAGGTACAGCCCTTCGTACTGTGCGTTGGCGCGGAACATCGGGAAGACAAAGTCGCGAACGAATTCCTCGCGGATATCTTCGATATAGATGTTCTCGGGTTTGATCCCCAGCAGCTCGGCTTTCTTGCGGGCGGGCTCCAGCTCCTCGCCCTGACCCAGATCGGCGGTGAAGGTCACGACCTCACAACCATACTCGGTCTGCAGCCATTTCAGAATGATCGAGGTATCAAGGCCACCGGAATAGGCCAGAACAACTTTCTTGGGCGCGGACATCTGACTTCCCTTTATGCGTAGAACGACTGGCCCCTAACGGGTTTTGGGCGTGGGGGCAAGCTGTGTGGATTGACGCAGCCCGGGAATTGGGGTGAAACGGGCGGATAGAGAACAAGGATTGGTTGAGAGGGCGGTATTTATGCTGGGATTAGAGATTTTCGTGCATTCGGTGAGGATGGTTCTTAGGAACCTGACGCAGGCGCTACAGATTTCAGTCGTACCGGCGCTCATTGGCGGCTTTTTAGCCATCGGCCTGTTCTTCCTGTTTGGCATCCCTTTCGAAGAATTCAACAGTGAAACCAATGGCTTCCCTGAAGGCGTAACGGCCGCGTCCTTCACCGGTTTTCTGCTCTGCCTTATGGCCGTTGTCTTTGGGGTCATGCTGTGGATTGTCGTGTCGTGGCACCGTTTTGTTCTACTTGAGGAATATCCAAGCGGTTTGGTTCCGCCTTTCAGGTTCGACCGTGTGCTCGCCTATTTCGGACGTCTTCTGATGCTCGGCCTAATCGCTCTTATCATCATGATACCGGGAGCGCTGATCATGGGCATGATGGCGCAATCCTCTGTGGCGCTGGGAATTCTGGTTTGGCTGGGTTTGATCATCATTCTCACGATCGGATTCTATCGGGCCTCCCCGATTTTACCCGGCGCAGCGATCGGAAAACCAATAAAGCTGTCTGAAGCGTGGCAAGCAACCTCGGGCGCAAGCGGAGCCATCGCACTTCTGGTCGTCTTATCCATCCTCTTCCAAATATTGCTTCAGCTACTGGCGTCTTTGCTGCTTTTCGTCCCGATCATCGGTGTCTTGATTGTCTTGTTTGCGAGCATGCTGATCGTCCCACTGATCAATGTCAGTATCCTGACGACGATCTATGGTGTGTTCATCGAAAAACGCGAGCTGGCCTAAGCCCGTACACATATGTATTCCTTGCCCTTTCGACGATGATGGGGCAGGGAATCCAACATGATTGATTTCACGACCCGCGCCCGCGCTGCCGAAAAGGCAATGCGCTCAGTGTTTCCGGCAACTCCGTTGCAGCGGAACGCCCATCTGTCCGACCGTTACGGCGCGGATATCTGGCTCAAGCGCGAAGACCTCAGCCCGGTGCGGTCGTATAAAATCCGTGGTGCGTTCAATGCGATGCGCAAGCAGCAGGGGCAGGGCCTTTTCGTTTGCGCCAGCGCTGGCAACCATGCGCAGGGCGTGGCCTATATGTGTAAGCATCTGGGTGTGCGGGGTGTGATCTTCATGCCGGTGACCACGCCGCAGCAGAAGATCCAGAAGACGCGCATTTTCGGCGGCGACAATATCGAGGTTCACCTGATCGGTGACTATTTCGATGACACGCTGGCTGCGGCGCAAAGCTGGTGCGCAGAACAGGGCGGATATTTCCTGTCTCCGTTCGATGATGCGGATGTGATTGAGGGGCAGGCCTCATTGGCGGTTGAGATCGAAGAGCAATTGGGCCGAGTGCCTGATCATGTAATTCTGCCGGTTGGCGGCGGCGGTATGTCTTCGGGGGTGGCGACCTGGTTCGGGGACCGGGCGCATTGCCTGTTCGTGGAACCGGCCGGCGGGGCGTGTTTGCGCGCGGCGCTTGCAGCGGGGCACCCGGTGGCTCTGGATCATGTGGATACCTTTGTCGATGGCGCAGCAGTAGGCCGGATTGGTGAGAAACCGTTTGAATTGCTGAAATCGCGGCATCTGTCGGATGTGCTGACTTTGTCCGAAGACCGCATCTGCACCACCATGATCGAAATACTGAATGTCGAGGGCATCGTTCTGGAACCTGCCGGTGCATTGGCGGTTGAGGCTGTGGGTGACGTGCAAAGCTTTGTGCGTGGCAAGACGGTGGTCTGTGTGACATCGGGTGGCAACTTCGATTTCGAACGCTTGCCTGAGGTCAAAGAGCGCGCGCAGCGTTATTCCGGGGTCAAGAAATACTTCATCTTACGCCTGCCGCAGCGTCCTGGCGCTTTGAAAGAATTTCTGGGTATTCTGGGGCCCGAAGACGATATCGCACGGTTCGAATACATGAAGAAATCGGCGCGCAATTTTGGTTCGGTGCTAATCGGGATCGAAACCCGCAAGCCCGAGAATTTCATGCGCCTGTTTGCGCATCTGGATGAAGCCGGGTTTACTTATACGGATATCACCGAAGACGAGACGCTGGCACAGTTTGTGATCTAGCGCAGGTTTTCGGCCAGACCGGCCTGAAACAGTTTTTTCGACTCGTCGTAGGCCGCGATAATCGCCGATAAATCAACGGCGGCGCTTTCACCTGCGGCTGCGCGTCGCTCACCGTCCTGGCACAGTTTCGAGAAACTATCAAAGCCAAGACTCAGCGCGCTGCCCTTCAGGAAATGCAAGTTCTGTTCGATCTCGGACCGGGTAGTGTCATCGCGTAGCTTAGTGATAACTTCCTGAACCTCGTCCAAAAAGATTTCGACAACCTCGGTGAACTCGTCTGCGCCGACTTCATCACGTAATTGTCTGACTCTGGACCACTGAATCATGCCATCCTCTTGCGGTTGCATGTTGTTAGACCGTCGCGGGTAAAGATGGGGTTAAATCGCGGCCATTTGGTTTTTCATAGGATGTTAAGCTGAGAGGCATAGCGTTGCGACAACTGGAGAGTTGAGCAAGTACAGGGACTTCATGGTGCCGGATGCCAGTCAAGTAGAGGCCCGGGTCGAGCTGGATTTTGGCGCGATCCGCAAGGTTCTTGTTGTGGACGACAGCCGTCTGCAGCGGCGCATTCTGGTGGCCTCGCTAAAAAAGTGGGGATTCGAGGTTCTTGAAGCCGACAGTGGTGAAGCCGCGATAGAGCTTTGCACCTCGGACCCGCCTGATCTTGTTCTAAGCGACTGGGTCATGCCAGGCATGGGCGGGCTTGAGTTCTGTCGCGCCTTCCGAGAGCTGGATAGTGAGCAATATAGCTATTTCATTCTTCTGACCTCAAAAAGCGAAAAGCAGGAGGTCGCGCGCGGTCTGGATGCTGGGGCAGACGATTTTCTGATCAAGCCGCTTGAGGCTGATGAGCTGCGTGCGCGCATATCGGCCGGGGCGCGTATTCTTGACATGCAACGCGAATTGTCCCGAAAAAACCAATTGATCGAAACAGCGCTGAACGAACTGAAGCTTGCCCATGATGCGATCGATAAAGACCTGATGCAGGCGCGCAAAATTCAGGATTCGCTGGTGCCTGAATTGAAGGGGACCTTTGGCAACTCACAGGTCAGCCTGCTTCTGAAACCCTGTGGTCATATCGGTGGTGACCTGGTGGGGGTGTTTTCGCCCGGTGTCAATCGGCTCGGGTTTTACAGCATCGATGTCTCGGGCCACGGGATCACCTCTGCGATGATGACGGCACGGCTGGGCGGGTATCTGTCCAGCACGCATTTCGATCAGAACATCGCGATGGAGCGTCGTTTTAATAAATTCTACGCCCTTCTGCCACCCGAAGAGGTCGCGTCGTTGCTCAACTCGCGTCTGATCGCCGATGCCGGGATCGAAGAGTATTTCACCATGGTCTATGCCATCATCGATCTGCGCAACGGACATCTGAAAATGGTGCAGGCCGGACACCCGCATCCGCTGTTGTTGCGCCGTGATGGTAAAAGCGAGTTTCTGGGCGAAGGCGGGTTGCCCATTGGCCTGCTGCCTGAGGCGCAGTTTCAGCAGACGGAAACCTATATGCAACCGGGCGACAAGCTGCTCTTGCATTCGGACGGGTTCACCGAATGCCAGCTCGCCGACGGCAGTTTGCTGGATGATGACGGGTTGAAGGCGATGGCTGTTGAATGCGCCGCCGATCACGGTGGACCGGAATTCCTGGATGACATGTTCTGGCGTCTCACACAGGTTATGTCACCGGACAGCGGAATTGCGGATGATGTCTCTGCAGTGTTTTTTGAATATAACGGACCTTAAAGCCCATGCAGGTGGCGCTGGGCGAAATGGGCGTCGCCCTCGTTGCCCAACAGATGAACGGCATCTGCGGTCTCCATCCAAATGGCCTCATGAATGTCTTCGGTCGGAGGGCCTAGGCGTCTGACCGGGTGGGCGCGGTAAATCAGGCAGACCTTCTCGGCCCACAGATCGTATTCCGGCATATACGTATATCGACGAAACGCACCCACTCTCCGGGGCGCGGCGATCAGCCAGCCGGTTTCTTCGTAAACCTCACGGTGAAGCGCTGTAATGGGTGATTCCCCCGGATCGATGCCGCCGCCCGGCAGCTGCAGATCGGGTCCGGGTTCCAGCTGACAGGTCAGCAGCAATCGGTTGCCTTGTGGCAATAGGGCATAAACGCCGACCCGCCGGGTGTATTTTCGCTCTGCCTCGGGGCTTTCACCGAACCGTCTGATCATGTAAGGCCCCTTTCAACCCAAACTGTTCAACCTATATGGTGGCGGTATGCCAACCTGTGGCGCTTAAGGAAACCCCATGTCTATTGGAACCAAAATCGCGTGGGACGATACCGTCCTGCCCTTTCAACTCGATATACCCGACATGCGAGGCCGCGTGGCCCGGCTGGACGGCGTGTTGGGCGGCATCTTGAAACAGCACGACTACCCGGAGGTGGTCGAGGCGCTGGTGGCCGAGATGGCCCTGCTGACTGCATTGATAGGGCAAACGGTATCGCTGCGCTGGAAGCTGTCTCTGCAGGTGCAATCCAAGGGCGCGGTGCGGATGATCGCAACCGATTATTATGCGCCACAGGTCGAGGGCGAACCCGCGCAGATCCGCGCATATGCGAGCTTTGACCGCGACCGGCTGACCGATGCAGCCCCTTTCGATCAGGTGGGTGACGGGTACTTCGCCATCATGATTGACCAAGGTGAAGGTACACAGCCTTATCAGGGCATCACCCCACTGGCCGGGGGATCACTGAGCGCGTGTGCGGAAGCCTATTTCGCGCAGTCCGAACAGCTGCCGACCCGGTTTTCGTTGAGCTTCGGCAAATCGACTGAGCCCGGTGTCGGTGAACACTGGCGCGCTGGCGGGATCATGCTGCAGCACATGCCCAAAGCCTCGCCCTTTGCCGCTTCCGGGGAGGGCAGCGGAGAGATCCTGTCTGCCTCGGATCTGGTGGATGGTGAAGAGGGCGAGAACTGGGATCGCGTCAACATCCTGCTCGACACCGTGGATGATCTGGAGATGATCGGGCCATCCGTTGCGCCAACCGACCTTCTGGTGCGTCTGTTTCACGAGGAACAGCCTCGCGTCTATGATGCACAGCAGGTAAAATTCGGTTGCACTTGTTCCGAAGATCGCGTGCGCCAAAGCCTGTCGATCTATTCGGCGCAGGATATTGCGACAATGACCACGGACGAAGGCACCGTCACAGCAGACTGCCAATTCTGCGGTGCGCACTATGTGCTGGACCCTGCGACCGTCGGGTTCGAGGCCGAAGGCCCGGATGGCGCGTGATCTGATCACAGACCTGACCGAGGCGCTGAGCCGTGATGGGTCCGGGTCCAGTGACTTTGATCTGAACCCGGAAACGGTGCTGCCGGCGGGGCGCAAACTGCGCCCTGCGGGCGTGTTAGTGCCTGTTTCTGTGACCGGAGACGCACCGCGATTGATCCTGACCAAACGCTCTTCGGCGTTGAAACACCATCCGGGCCAGATCGCCTTTCCGGGTGGAAAACAGGATGAGGGCGACATCGACGTTACTGCGACAGCTTTGCGCGAAGCACAGGAAGAAATTGGTCTTCCGCCAGAACTACCCAGTATTCTGGGTCATCTGCCGACTCATGAAACCGTGACGTCCTTTTCGGTCACGCCGGTTGTTGCGATCCTTGAAGCCAGTTTTGAACCAGTCGCCGAACCGGGCGAGGTGGATGAGATCTTCTTCGTTCCGCTTGCGCATGTCCTGAACCCAGAGAATTATGTCGTCGAGTCGCGCCGTTGGCGTGGCCAAAGACGGTATTACTATGCTGTGCCCTATGGCCCCTATTATATCTGGGGTGCGACGGCACGGATGCTGCGGGGATTGGCAGCGCGGATGAGTGAATGAAGCGGATCACAGAAGATTGGTTAACCGACCAAGCCACGCAGGATGTATGCACCGCCCTGACCAACGGCGGGGCGCAGGCACTATTCGTTGGTGGTTGTGTGCGCAATGCTCTGCTGAAGGCGCCGGTTTCTGACATTGATATCGCCACAGACGCTAGGCCTGAACACGTCGTGGAACTGGCGCAGAAAGCTGGGCTGAAGCCGATACCAACAGGGATAGACCATGGCACCGTGACGATTGTCAGCAAAGGCATCCCGCACGAGGTCACGACGTTTCGCCGTGACGTCGAAACGGATGGTCGGCGTGCTGTCGTCGCCTTTTCCGACAAGGTCGAAGAAGACGCCGCGCGTCGTGATTTCACCATGAACGCGCTTTATGCCAAACCTGACGGCACAATCCTTGATCCGCTGAACGGTTTGCCGGATCTACAGGCTCGTCGCGTACGGTTCATCGGGGAGGCCAGTGATCGCATCCAAGAAGACTACCTGAGATCGCTCAGATATTTCAGGTTTCATGCTTGGTACGGGGATGTGGACGGTGGCTTTGACCCCGCTGCACTGGATGCAATAGCTGCAAATTTGGACGGGTTAGAGACGCTTTCGCGCGAACGGGTCGGGGCCGAGATGCTTAAACTGCTCGCTGCGCCTGACCCCGCGCCGTCGGTTGCCGCCATGCGCGTCACTGGCGTTTTGGCGCAGCTCTTACCCGGGGCTGATGACCGGGCACTGCCGATCCTGATTCAGCTGGAACAAGACGCCCATGCAGCGCCCGAAGCGATTCGTCGTTTGGCAGCGATTGCGTCGCCCGAGGTGGCCAAAACTCTGCGTCTTAGCCGCGCGCAACTGCAGCGTCTGGCTCGGATGCGCGATGAAGCGATGGCGACGACCAGTGTCGCAGAATTGGGTTATCGCTATGGGTCGGAAGGCGGATTGCACGAGACACTTTTGCGTCATGCATTTCTTGAACAGCCTTGGTCCGAAGACCTGAACCGAGCTTTGCAAAAAGGGTCCGCGGCCAGTTTCCCGATCAAGGCGGCGGATTTGATCCCCGCCTTCTCGGGCCCCGCGCTGGGCGCAAAACTGGCCGAGCTTGAGGCGCGTTGGATCGCGTCAGATTTCGCGCTTAGCCGCGAAGAATTGCTTGCCGACTGATTTGAAGTCTCAAAAAGGGATGACAAACCCGATTTGATTTGGCAGGGTGCGCCTGACTCATATGGAGGGAGGAATGCGAATGTATTACGGGATCTGGTTCGGCTAAAGCCCGGAACACTTTGACCCGTAGGGGTGGTGTTCTGGCGCCATCTTTCTTCGCATGACCTATTTTCTGCTCAATCGGAGCACTCTCCATGTTTCGCTACTTCGAAAACCTCATTGACCCGTTTGTTGCCTATGAACAGGTGGACAAGCCACCGACGCGGCTGTGGCCTTTCATGCTGGGATACTCGCAGCCTTTCAAACGCGTTTTTGTATTGGCCGCGCTGATGTCCGTGGTCGTTGCTGCTGTTGAGGTCGGGCTGATCTTTTATATGGGTCGCGTTGTGGACCTGTTGGGCAGTTCTCCTGCTGAATTCTGGCAGGCGCACGGGACTGAATTGGTCGTGGTTGCCGCCTTGATCCTGTTTATTCGTCCCATCCTTCAGCTTGTTGACGTCTTGCTGCTCAACAACACAATCCTGCCGAACTTTGGCACTCTGATCCGTTGGCGGGCGCATAAACATGTTCTGCGTCAATCGGTTGGCTGGTTCGAGAATGACTTTGCCGGGCGCATCGCAAACCGGGTTGTTCAGACCCCGCCCGCCGCGGGCGAGGTGGTGTTTCAGGTCTTTGACGCGATTTCATTCTCGATCGCCTACATGATCGGCGCGGCCATTTTGCTGATGGCAGCTGATCCGCGCCTGTTGCTGCCGTTGCTGATTTGGCTGGTGTTCTATGGGGCCTTGGTGCGGTGGACCGTCAAGCGGGTCGGCCCCGCGTCGCAGGCGGCGTCGGATGCAAGATCTACCGTGACGGGCCGGGTGGTGGATAGCTATACCAACATCCACTCCATCAAGATGTTTGCCCATGACACTCAGGAACAGGACTATGCGCGCGAGGCGATTGCGGAAACCCGCCGCACTTTCCAGATCGAGATGCGGATTTTCACCATTATGGATGCCGCGCTTGTTGCGCTGAACGGTGTGCTGATCGTGGGAGTCGTCGGTTGGGCAATCCTGCTTTGGGCGCAAGGTAGCGCAACGGTGGGAGTGGTGGCCGCCGCCACGGCACTAACACTACGGTTGAATGCCATGACCGGGTGGATCATGTGGGCGCTGACCAGCTTCTTTCGCGAATTGGGTATCGTTGCCGAGGGTATGCAGACCATCGCGCAGCCCATCGATCTGTTGGACGAACCTGATGCGAAACCTTTGCGGCTTGGTAATGGCCAGATCGAAATACGCGATCTGTCTCATCACTATGGACGAGAAACCGGTGGTTTGGATCACGTCAACTTGACCATCCGGCCAGGCGAAAAGATCGGCCTGATCGGTCGCTCAGGTGCCGGAAAATCGACCCTAGTAAAGCTGCTTTTGCGGTTTTACGACGTCGAGAAGGGTGCGATCCTGATCGATGGCCAGGATATCTCGAAGGTCACGCAGGACAGTTTGCGCAGCCATATCGGGATGGTCCAACAAGACAGCGCTCTTCTGCATCGATCGGTGCGGGCTAACATCCTCTATGGTCGTCCTGATGCGACCGAGGAACAGATGGTCGCCGCTGCGAAACAGGCCGAGGCGCATGATTTCATCCTTGACCTGCAGGACCCGGAGGGCCGCACCGGCTACGATGCGCATGTGGGCGAGCGGGGCGTGAAACTCTCGGGTGGTCAGCGACAGCGGGTGACGCTTGCGCGGGTGATCCTCAAAGATGCTCCGATTTTGCTGTTGGATGAGGCCACATCCGCCCTAGATTCCGAAGTCGAAGCGTCGATACAGGAAACACTCTACGGCATGATGCAAGGCAAGACCGTGATCGCCATCGCGCACCGGCTTAGCACGATTGCACAGATGGATCGCATCCTGGTGATGGATGGCGGCCGGATCGTTGAACAAGGCGGCCATTCCGATCTATTGGCGCAAGGAGGGCTTTACGCCCAGTTCTGGGCGCGGCAATCTGGAGGCTTCCTGAACCCGGAGGCCGCTGAATGAGGATTGCCGACCTCATCCAACCGTTCAAAGACACAGAAACGCCCCCGCCGCAAACGCTGGGGGCGTTCATCCGTTGGAGCTTGTCCGGCGCCTGGCCGATGCTGTTCGTCGCAGCCGCCTTCTCGGCGATCGCGGGTGCGATGGAGGCTGGCACCGCCTGGGTCCTGGGCCGCGTCATTGATCTGACCACCAACAGCAGTCCCGAGACGCTTCTGACCGGCGGCAATCTCGCGATCATTTTGGGTGCTGTCGCATTCTTCATGCTTCTACGCCCCGCACTGTTCGGCCTGTCGTCGGTGGCAAATAACTACATCGTCATGCCCAACATCACGCCGTTGGTTTTGGCAAAACTGAACCGCTGGACGCTGGGCCAGTCTGTGACCTATTTCGATGACGATTTCGCCGGACGTATCGCCCAAAAACAGATGCAGACATCGAACGCCATGACGCAAGTGGTGTCCGAAACAATCAGCGCTATTGTCTTTGCTATTGCCTCACTTGCAGGCTCATTGCTTTTATTAGGGTCTATTCACCCGCTTGTGATGCTGCCATTTGTTGCCTGGCTTGTTGTCTATTTCCTGCTGGTGCGCTGGTATCTTCCACGCATACGCGTACGCTCCGCCGCGCGGGCGGGGGCGCGGGCGATGGTGTCGGGGCAGGTGGTCGATACGATCACCAACATCAAGACCGTCAAGCTGTTTGCCCATTCCGAGTTCGAAGATCATACCGCCCGAAATTCCATGGTCGACCTGCGTGAACGGTCGCTGGAATTCGGCAAGCTATCGGCCAGTTTCCGGTTCATCCTAATGACTCTGGCGGGGGTGCTGCCGGTCCTGTTGATCGGCGCGACACTGTGGTTGTGGCAGGCGGGCATCGCGACGGCCGGGGACATCGTGGCGGCCGGGGCCGTGGCGATACGCATCTCGCAAATGACCGGCTGGGTCAGTTTCACACTGATGGGTCTTTACGCAAATGTCGGTGAGATTGAAAACGGAATGCACACACTGACCAAGCGCGTTCGGGTCGAGGATGCTCCGAACGCATCGACACTTGTGGTCTCAGAGGGCGAGATTGCCTTTGACAGCGTCAGCTTTGCCTATGGCCGCGATATCGGTGGTGTTGCTAATCTTAATTTCACTGCCGCACCGGGTGAAAAGCTGGGCATAGTCGGGGCCTCAGGTGCGGGGAAATCCACTTTGGTTTCACTTTTGCTAAGGCTCTATGACGGGGAACATGGCGTTATTGCCATCGACGGGCAGAATGTCTCTCACGTGACTCAGGACAGCCTGCGTCAACAGATTGGGATGGTCACGCAGGAAACCGCGATGTTCAATCGTTCAGCGCGCGAGAACATCCTCTATGGTCGTCCTGACGCGACCGACGATGAGCTGATAGAGGCAGCGACCAAAGCCGAGGCGCATGAATTCATTCTCGGTCTAGAAGATGCGCAAGGACGCAAGGGCTATGACGCGCATCTGGGCGAACGCGGCGTGAAGCTGAGCGGCGGGCAACGACAGCGGATCGCTCTGGCTCGCGCTATCCTGAAAGACGCACCGATATTGGTTCTGGACGAGGCGACGTCGGCGTTGGATTCCGAGGTCGAGGCAGCGATTCAGACGGCACTGCACCGGGTGATGCAAGGCAAGACCGTGCTGGCTATTGCCCACCGCCTGTCCACGCTTAGCGAGATGGATCGGATTATTGTTCTGGACCACGGTCACATCGTTGAAAGCGGGACGCACGAGGCTCTGCTGGAGCGTGGCGGGTTGTACGCCCGGTTCTGGCATCGCCAATCGGGCGGCTTCATTCAGGCCGAGGCTGCAGAATAAAGGGTTTTGTTGCGCTCAAACCCCAGTTATCAGGCCTCCATGACGCAGCAATACACAATAAACCGCCTTGGACATCAGGGCGACGGAATCGCCGATGGTCCGATCTATGCGCCACGCACTCTGCCGGGTGAAGTGGTCAGCGGTACGTTGCTGGGTCAGTTTCTGAACGATATTCGGGTCAAAACACCCTCGGATCAGCGGGTCAAGGCACCCTGCCGTCATTACAAGGCCTGCGGCGGCTGCCAGTTGCAACATGCGACCGATAATTTTGTCGCCGAGTGGAAAATTGAGGTGGTGCGCAACGCGTTGGCCGCGCAGGGGCTCAATGCCCTGATGCGGCCCATTCACACTTCGCCTGAACGATCCCGCCGTCGGGCCACCATCGCCGTACGGCGCACCAAGAAGGGTACGTTGGCCGGGTTTCATGGTCGCGCTTCTGACACGATTACCGAAATCCCGGATTGCCATTTGCTGCACCCAACCTTGATTGCGGCCATCCCGGTGGCCGAAGCCTTGGCGTTGTTGGGTGGCAGTCGGAAAGGTGTGTTGGCCGTAACGCTGACCCTGTCCGAAGGCGGTTTGGATGTTGCGGTCAAGGGCGGCAAACCGCTGGATGGACCGTTGGAGCTGGCGCTCGCGCAAGCGACCGAGCATCACGGCCTTGCCCGGCTTAGTTGGGATGATGAGGTTATCGCCATGCGTGTACCTCCGATCCAACGCTTTGGAACCGCTGGCGTCACCCCACCGCCCGGAGCGTTTTTGCAAGCCACAAAAGACGGAGAACAGGCTCTATTACAGGCCGTTTCCGATGCGACGCAGGGGGCCAAGCGGATTGTCGATCTATTCGCGGGCTGCGGAACCTTCTCGCTGCCGCTGGCGCAGACGGCCGAGGTGCATGCGGTTGAAGGTGAGGCCGAGATGACGAAGGCCTTGGATCAGGGCTGGCGCAAGGCGCAAGGCTTGAAACACGTCACAGCCGAGGCCCGAGACCTGTTCCGCCGCCCGCTCATGCCCGATGAACTCAAGAAATTCGACGCCGTTGTGCTTGACCCGCCGCGCGCTGGGGCCGAGGCGCAGGTGGCCGAGCTGGCGCAGGCCATGCGCCCGGTGGTTGTTTATGTCTCGTGCAACCCGATCACCTTTGCTCGTGACGCAAAAATGCTGGTTAACGCCGGATATGCCCTTGAATGGGTACAGGTGGTTGACCAATTTCGATGGTCGTCACACACCGAACTTGCTGCTCGGTTCATTTTGAACAAATAATCCTGAGATAAGGACCACCCGCATGGTGATCGCCCAACGACTGCTGCCCATCATCGAAGCACCGGCTTTCGGGAAATTCATCACCGGTGTGATCCTATTCAACGCGGTACTGCTGGGGATGGAGACATCGCCTACGCTGATGGACGCAGCGGGTCCACTGATCGTGACGTTGGACAAGCTGTGCCTTACCATATTCGTCATCGAAATCGTCATGAAACTGATCGCCACAGGGCGCCGGTTCTTCACCAGCGGCTGGAATGTGTTTGATTTCGTGATCGTGGGCGTGGCCCTAGTTCCCAGTGCAGGGGCGCTTTCAGTTCTGCGGGCACTGCGTATCCTCCGGGTCCTGCGCGTCATCTCGGTCGCGCCGCGCCTGCGCCGAGTGGTCGAAGGCTTCATCTCAGCCCTGCCGGGCATGGCCAGCGTGTTCCTGTTGATGGCGATCCTGTTTTACATCGGCGCTGTGATCTCAACCAAACTTTTCTCGGGCACGTTCCCCGATTGGTTCGGTGATCTGGGTCTGTCGGCCTATACGCTGTTCCAGATCATGACGCTGGAAAGCTGGTCCATGGGCATTGTCCGCCCTGTGATGGAGGTGTATCCCTACGCTTGGCTTTTCTTTGTTCCCTTCATCATGGTGACCACCTTTGCGGTGGTGAACTTGCTGGTCGGTCTCATCGTGAACTCGATGCAGGATGCCCACCATGCCGAGGATGAGGTCAAGACCGACGCTTATCGTGACGAGGTTCTTGAAAGGCTGGAATCGATCGAACGCCGCCTGACGGAACAGTCGAACAGCAAAAAGTGATTTAAGTTTCGCGAAAATCTGGCATAATAATTGACAAAAAAGAGCATCAGGCAGTGAAAATAATGGATCGTCGAGCATTCGGAATGGGCGCAATGGCAACGCTGAGCCTTTCAGCATGTGCCTCAGCCAAACCCAGATTTCTTTCTTATCGCGGGCCCGAGGTGACCTCGATGGTCATCAACAAAGGTGCACGCAAGCTGTATTTGCTCCATAACGAGCAGATTTTGCGGGAGTATGATATCGATCTAGGATTTGCACCCACCGGCACGAAAAACAAAAAAGGCGATGGTCGTACGCCCGAGGGTACCTATCTGATCGACCGCCGCAATCCGCGCAGCAGGTATCATCTATCGTTGGGTATATCGTATCCCAATTCGGAAGACTTGGCTAAAGCCAAGGCCGCAGGTGTTGATCCGGGCGGCGACATCTTCATTCACGGACAACCCAATCTGCGATCCGAGTTCAAGCGGGCGAAGAAGACCCCGGATTGGACGGCAGGTTGTATTGCGGTCAAGAATGATGAGATCGAAGAGATCTACGCCATGGTGAATGAAGGAACCGTGATTACCCTGCGCCCCTAAGCAAGGTTCAAAGCGGTTTCCAGTCACCAAATCCAAATATTGTATAGTCGCGCTGGTACGCTTCCTTCGCTAGCGCTTCAAGCTGTGCGTCGTAAATCTGATCAAGTGCAAACGGCGCGTCCGGCTTGGCCCTGTTTGGCGTTGGCGGGGCTGTATGCCCAACTTTGTAGGCAAGGTCGGGCAAGGCGGTTTCCATCTCATTCTCGCGCAGGATCAGGTCGGGCATGGTGAAACCGGCCATGCCTTCCAGCGTCTGCGCCTGTCCGCACCATTCCCCATCCACACGGATCGGGGTTTGACCCGCCAAAATACTGCGCAGCATGCCCAGAAAGGCCGCGAACGCCTCGGAATGCTGATCCCGGGTATAATTGCTTAGATCACCCTTGGCAGGCAGAGGCACCTTGTACCGTCGGCTCAGCATATTGCGAATGCTCACATACGCGCCGGGGCCTGTGTGCAGAATACGGTCGCAGAACACAGCGTGCGCGCGCGCCAGCGGATGGCGTAGCACCGTGAATTTGCGGTGACCGGGATGATCCTGCATCCATTGACGGGTCTGTTTTTGATTGCGGCCGGTGATCAGGTCGGCTTGAGACACCCCGTCCAGATCGGCAATCCACCGCACCACTTCAGCCTCGGGGCCGCCGCGCACCGGAAGGTACATCAGCGAAGTTTGCGCAGCACCCACATAGCGCGAAACAGCCGGCCCGCGGTGCGGCTCGTAACTTGGGATATGGTGTAGCTTGAAGCGGTCACGTTGCGACAGGGCCAGCTCCATATCATCCGGATTGGTCACTTTCGACAGGGCAGGCGCCGGGTTTTGACGTTTGAGATGCTGGTTCAGCTCCTTAAGACGTGCGCTGACGCCAAGCCACGCGGCAAGGCCGTTCAGAACGTCCAAATCTGTTAGATCGTTATAGTCGATGTAAAACGGTGTTTGCCCGGTGGTCTGCAGATGTTTGAGCACTGTTTGTTGAAATGCTTGCCGCTGGTCGAGCTGTTCGGCGAATTCTTCGGCATTGAAGGTGATCTGAGCCTCCCGCCGTTGCTTGATGTTCACTAACCGCCACTGCTTTGTTTCCAAGGCGATTTTCCACGATATGTAGCTATCCAGAGGGTTGCGCATCAGAATGATTTTGGCGCAGCGCGGATCATCCAGCGCCGGTGGCAGCGCCCGCGCATCGTGGTCGCTGAAAAAACGAAAGCCGTTCATCTCGCCCGGCGCCTTTCGGATAGCGTCGATCAGCGCCATCGGGTCGCGTTCACGATCTTCCAGGGTAAAGCCCAGAACGCTGTCCAGTTTTGGCAGGCCGACGAAATAGGGGTTAAACGCTTCTCCGTGACACGTGACGCCATCCAGCGTGTTCAGCTGTAATTCAAGCAGGTTCGAACCTGTGCGCATATCGGCCAGAACGATGAAATAATCGAAGCGGCGGGTCATTTTGTGTTACTGCACCAAATAAGGCTTCTTGAACGATTTGGACTGTGCGCCAAACACGTCATTCACAGGGAAATCCCCCATCAGATAGGGATGCATCCCCTGGTTCTTGAGGTTTTGCAGGAACTTTCCGAACCCGGTCAGATCCACCATCGTCGGTGCCTCGGTCAGATGCGTGGGTTTGGGCGCGCCCATGTCTTCCAGAACGGTCTGCAGTTGCTCCATAGGGGATTCCACAAACTCTGCCATCGTCCATATTCGAATGCGCGTCTTTGCGCGGGCGGCATCCAGCAGCTTGAGCTGTTTGCTTTCGATCTGTTGTAGGCGGGCAGCTTCGCACCGGATATCGGCAAAATTCAGGTTCGAACGGAACAATGGAACCGCCCACGCCCCCGAGATGACCGCAATATGTGCATTCTGGTCTTGCGTCAGGAATTCATTGATTTTCTGAATATCCGTTGGCCCGAATTGAAAGCACTGACGCTCGCCTCGTGTGTTCCAGATGAGGTTCGACAGAAAGGCCGAGGGGTTATAATCGCGTAGCGTTGCGCAATCGCTGAGCGCACCGTTGATGATCGTCTCATCTTCGGCAAATTGCGCCCGTTCGGGACCGAACAGATGCCCATGCACCCGCCCGCCGATGGCGTTTGTCAGCCAAGGTTCGAAATCCTCGAACAACTCGGTAAAGCCTTGAAACACCGAATAGGGAAAGGCTGTCAGGCTGCGTTCCGTAGCCGCGCGGGGGAAGCGGCTTTGCATATAAAGACCATCCCGTCCGCGAACGCGCCGCTCGACCGCTTTGGAAAACACCCGGTCGATCTTGCCGGGGTTGGGCTCGGCCGGGGTCAGTGCGCTGTCCTGGTCGGTCAGGAAGGTCTGATACAACCGGCTAGCGCTGTGCCAGACTTTGCGCGCCACGAAACAGTCGGACCGGCGCAGCAATTGCAGGTGATCGTCGTAGAACATGTGCGGCCGACCTTGATAGTCGAACTTCGACAGGGTCAGCGATCGGCTTTCGATATGGGTGGAATAGAGCCGTGCCAGTGTCTGAAAATAGCTTTCATCGGGAATCCAGACCTGGCGAAAATAGCGATCATATTCGGCGCGTTTGGGATCCTGAAGAATGGCCGACAAGGTTTGGCGGGTCAGACACCACCACTGGCTGCCCATATGGGGCACCAGACCGTCTGGAATTCTGCGGCGCAGACCGAGGGCGCGTTGCAACCGCACGTAATTGTCAAACAGTTTTCGTTGCCTGCGCCATGAGAAGGGGAAACTCAGGGTGAAACGTTCCAGATCCAGGCCGCCGATCGTCCAGCTGACGTCGCGCGTGGTTGCGCTTTCGATGAAATCGACACGGGGCCGGTCGGCCAGATAGTCGATCAGATCAGCGACCGGACGCAGTGGCAGGCACGCGCCCGAAGACAGATATACATGCCGGACGTTCGGAAACTTCTCCAACATCAGCGATGCGGCGGATTGTGATGCGGCGACAATACCCCAGCCGCCCCATTCACAGACATGGCGTTCGGAAAACAGAATAAGCGGTTCATCCGAACAAGCGGCGACAAAATCGGAATAAGCCGGATCGCCGACTTTCTGATCTACATGAATGACCACAGGACAGCCCGAGGCGGCCCAATGGCGTGCCACCTGCTCAACCCGATCCAGCGCGGTGTGCACCAGCATTACGATGCCCAAGCTGCTCATGCCCAGTTCCCCTTGGACATCAGGCCGAGGATCTCAATCTGTCGCCAGTTGATGTATTTCTCGGACCATTTGTTCCAGAAAACCGGATTATCCTCTAACTGCTTGGCATAAGCCTTGTACTCGCCCGACGCAGCATAGTGCTGTCCGCGCAGCAACTCTTCTTTAGCTTTTTCCCCAAGCGTATTGATCAGCTTTGCATGCAGCAGCGCTCCGCTGGTTTTTTCACCGCCCTGCTCTTCATAGACCTGATTGAGCCCGCGCGGCAGCAAGGCGTGGGTTGAGCTGACATAGGCGTAGCGCCGGTGCCATTTCACAAGAGGTATCTTGTTCAGGGCCGGAGCCTTCAGGGGATTGTCCTGAAAGAAAACCCGTGCGCGTGCACCGCCTTGAATCCACAGATTCCCATAGGTCGGGTTGCGGGTAATCATGAAGTTGCCTGAATCGAACCAAGGCGCGACTTCAAAGGGGTTCTGGCCCTCATGATAGGGCGCATCCATGATTCCGGTTTCGGGATACATGTCGATCAGCATGGTGCCGAAACTGCGCACACCAGTATCGTCCAGCCAGTCGGTCAGGGCGCGGATCGGGCGGGTATCGCAAAAAGGATAGATAAAGAATTCATCCGGATCGACCGTCAGAACCCAGTGCTTATGCGCATAGCGGCGCAGCAGGTAGTTGGACCAATCCAGACCAAAGGTCGCATTCTTGTAACCTACATCCGTCCACCACAGCGAAACGTCCGGCTGGCTGCTCAGGTATTCGTGGGTGCCGTCATCGCTGTTGTTGTCCACGCACAGGAAGTGATTGATGCCAAGCTTTCGATAGTAGTCTAAGAAATAGGGAAGGCGGATCTTTTCGTTCCGCATCACACTCATCAACAAGATGTCGTTTTCTTTGATCTTGTTGGTGTTATCTTGCACCGCTTTCAGATCCCGACGCCGACGTAGGCAACGCAGCAGGCGGCGCTTGCGCCGCAATCTCATGCGATAGGAATCCAAAAGGCTCACGCGGCTGCCCAACCTTTTTTGATACGCGCGTCTGCCCGGGGCCGCCTGAGGCCTGAGTGGTGCCGGACATTAACGTTTTATGACATCTCTGCACCTTGTGAGGCAACGGGTTTAAATCCGGTTTACTTCCCCCCTGTGGCAGGAAATCCGCCCGCGTTCATGAGCCCAAGGTCTTGTAACTGTTGCCAATCACCTAGTTTGACCGAGTCAGAAGTCCAAAGATCAGGCCCGCTGATGATCCCGTCATAATAGGCGCCGAACCGATCGGGGTCGTGAAAATGTTGCCGCCTCTGTTTTTCGATCCGCGATTTGTCGACAACCTCAGGCAGGAATTTCGTGTGGAGCAACACGCCCGAGGCGGTCTGCCCACCCGGACCGTCATATTCAAAATTCAAGAACCGGGGCAGCGCGGAATGGCACGAATTCACATAGGCCATATGTCGTGACCACCGGGTTAGAGGGATCTTGTTTAGGGTCGGTGATTTTTGGGGCTGATCTGCAAAAAACGCCCGCTCGCGTACGCCTCCCTGAACCCAAAGGTTGCCCATCGGCCTTTGGCGCTGGGCACGATAGGGGCCGGGGTCAAACCAGTTCAGGCAATCGGTTGGATCGGAATGCGGATCATAACTCTGCTTGCCCAGCCGACCTTTGGGATAGAGATCCAGCATCATCGCCCCAAACGTGGTTTGACCGCGCGCGTCCAGCCATGCAGTTAAATCGCGCATCGTATGGGTGTTGTGATGGGCGTAGATCAGTAACTCATCGGCGTCGACCATCAACGTCCAGTGGTCGTACCCAAGTTTCCACTGCAGCCAAGTCAGCCAATCCAACCCGAACCGGGACGCGCGATAGCTTGCCGTAGTCCGCCACAGCGACACATCCGGCTGTTCGAGCAAATACGGGACCGAGCCGTCATCGCTGCCATTATCCACCATCAGAAAATGATCAATGCCCAGCGTGCGATAATGGTGAAAGAACCACGGCAGACGGGTGATCTCATTCCGCAGCGTGGTAAAGGCCAGAATGGCGCCGGGTGTGATCTTTTGCGTGTTGTCAGTCAACGACTTCAGTTGATGGCGGCTGCGAAAGGATCGCCACAACAGCCGCTTGCGTTTCAGGCGCAGCTTGTAGCGCTGCACCCAGCTTAGCGGCTGATCTTCAAGCCTCACTTGGTGTAGCCGCCATTCTGATGCCAACGCCAGGCATCCGTGATCATCGTCTCTAACGTTGATCTTTTTGGTGTCCAGCCCAGCTCTTCCTTGGCTCGGACCGAGCCTGAAACTAGACGCGTACAATCCCCGGCCCGGCGCGGGCCGATGCTATACGGCACCGCACGGTTGGTGACGGCTTTGGAATGCTCGATGACTTCCATCACCGAAAACCCCGACCCGGTGCCCAGATTGAACATGCGGCTTTCTTTGCCCTGTTCTAGCCACTTTAGCCCCAGTACATGTGCATCGACCAGATCACAGACGTGTACATAATCGCGGATGCAGGTGCCGTCGGGTGTGTCGTAATCGGTGCCGAATACAGTCAAGCCACTCCGCTTGCCATCGATGGCGTCCAGCATCAGCGGCACCAGATGGGTTTCTGGTTGGTGAAACTCTCCAACTTCGGCATCCGGGTCGGCCCCGGCCACGTTGAAATAGCGGAAGATCACGTGCTTCAGGCCATATGCGGCTTGGAAATCACGTAAGATGTCCTCGATCGCTCGTTTCGAGGCACCATAGGCATTCAATGGCTGCTGCTGAGTGCTCTCGTCCAGCACAACGTTGTCATGTTCGCCATAGGTGGCGCAGGTCGACGAGAACACAAAGTTCAAACATCCCGCATCCACAGCCGCCTGTATCAGTGTCAGCGAACCGGTGACATTGTTCGACCAATATTTTCCGGGCTCAACCATCGCCTCGCCGACCTGACTGAGGGCGGCGAAATGTATCACGGCGGCGGGTTGGTATTTGGCGAACACTTCGTCCAGCCGGGCGCGGTCCAGCAGGTCGCCCTGCTCGAAAGGGCCGAATTTCACCGCGTCCTGCCATCCGGTGACAAGATTGTCATAGGTTACGGGCGTATACCCTGCCCTTGTCAGTGCCTTGCAGGCATGAGAGCCGACATAACCTGCGCCACCTGTAACCAGAATATTTGTCATTCAAGCCCCATAGCGGCCATCATTTCTTCGATCTTGGCCACGTCCTGCGGGTTATTCAGTTCCCAGAACTGACGACCTTTGGCTTCGACTTCGACACACAGAACCTTGCGGCCGTTTTCCATGAAGCGCAGCTGTTCCAACCCTTCCAGTGTCTCCAGCGGACCGCTAGTCCAGCCCGGATAAGCAGTCAGAGCGTCAGGCCGATAGGCATAAACTCCGACGTGGTGGAATACCGGTGTCGGGCCACTGCTGGCATAGGTCTCGGCTGTGAAAGGGATCACTTCTTTCGAGAAGTAAAGCGCGCTGTGGTCATTGCCGAACACCGCTGTAGTGCCCCCGACCCGGCCTTGCTTGCGATCGTTCAGTAATCCGTTCAGGGCGTCCCCGTCACAGCGCAGCACGGGGGTGGCCACACCCGCATCCGGCGCGTTGCGCAGACCCGAGATCAGGTCTTCAACAAACCAATGCGGGGTCAACGGCGCATCCCCTTGTAGGTTGACGACGATGTCATAACCGCCACCCAGCGCCGAGTGCGCCTCGGCGCAGCGTTCGGTACCGTTGCGGCAGGTTTCTGAAGTCATCACCACCTCGGCACCGAACCCCTCTGAGACTTCGCGGATACGGTCATCGTCGGTTGCTACAACCACGCGATCTACGCCTGACACGGAAATCGCAGCGCGCCAGGATCGTTCGATCAGAGTCATGCTGGTTCCGTTTGCCCCGGTCAGCGGAACCAGAGGTTTGCCTGGATAGCGGGTCGAAGCGTAGCGCGCGGGAATGGCTATCAATACTGACATCAGGCTTCCTTCAGCTCAACGCCTGGAGCATAGGCGATAAAAAATGGATTGGCATACCCGTCTTTGCCATAGGTCAGCGGCGAATGGTCGTCAAAGCGCACCACATGTCCGCCCGCACCGGCCAAAACCGCGTGGCCCGCAGCGGTGTCCCACTCCATGGTGCGGCCAACACGGGGGTAGAGGTCGGCCTCTCCCGTCGCCACCAGACAGAACTTCAGCGACGACCCAGCGCTTTTGCTGTCGCGCACCTGATATTTGTTGATGTAATCCTCGGTTGCCTGATCCCGATGCGACTTGGATGCAACGATCATCAGCGCAGAATTGTTTGGTTTAGAGACTGATATTGTCGTCAACGCGCCCGGCTGATCTTTGTCCAGATCCCCGATTTCTTCAACCGATTGCCCGTCAGCTCGCGTATAGAACATCCGGCCCCGTGCAGGGGCGTAGACCACGCCACGCGTCGGTACGCCGTTTTCGACCAAAGCGATATTTACGGTAAAATCGCCGCGCCGATTTATGAATTCCTTGGTGCCGTCCAGTGGATCAACAATCAGAAAGGTCTCGCCCTTTTCGGAATGCGAAGCTGCCTGTTCCTCGGTCACCAGCAGGATATCTGGAAAAGCCTCGCGCAATCCGGCCGAGATCAAAGCATCCGCCGCCTCGTCCGCCTCGGTTACCGGGCTTGAGTCTGACTTGACCTTGACGTCGAAATCATCCGCTTCATAGATCTGCATGATCTTGTCGCCTGCCTGCAAGGCCAGCCGCCGGATGACGGGAATAAGCGCGTCATAAGTCACAAAAAAGCTCCGTTCCTGTGGTTTATTGATCAGGGCATCTCACGGACTTATGATGCGATGGATACGGAACAGCAAGAATTTCGTGCCAATTTGCGGCTGACACAGCAGGAAAGAGTAGTCGAGTGTTTCACTTCAAGAGAAATCAGTCATTGCTGGGCGGGGCTTTCACCACCGCCGAGCTAATATTCCATGCAGTAGTTCGCAATATCCGGTCGCAGCACTCCAACGCGGTGATGGCAATCCTGATCAACATTGTTCAGGTCGTCCTTCTGGTGACGGCGTTTTATATACTTATGACGCTAATTGGTCGAATGACTGGCATGGCCAAAATCCGGGGCGAGATGGTTTTGTTCCTGCTCTCCGGTGTTTTTTTGTTCCTGACGCATATCAAGTCTGTCACTGCAATCGCCGGGGCTGGATCCGGCAACAATCCGATGACTCTGCACTCGCCAATGACAATGATGGTGATGTTGTCAGCATCTGCCTTCGGTATACTTTATACGCAGCTTATCTCGATCCTTGTCATCCTGTTCGTCTACAGCGTAGCCGTCTCGCCTCTTGTGATCCAAGAGCCCGGCGGTGCATTTGGGATGCTTTTGCTGGCCTGGTTCACGGGATGCTCGGTCGGTTTAGTGTTGTTGGCGCTGAAACCCTGGTTTCCCAATACGGTAAGCATCCTGAAAAATGTGTACCGTCGATTGAACATGATATTTTCGGGCAAGATGTTCGTTGGCAACGCGCTAGGTGGGTTCATGCTGACCTTGTTTGCCTGGAACCCACTGTTTCACATCATCGATCAATGTCGTGGTTTTGTGTTCCGAAATTATTTTCCCCGGAACACCAGTTGGGAGTACGCGCTTTGGGTCGGAATAGTTTTAACAATGATTGGCCTGCTGGGTGAGTTCTATACCCGCAGGCAGGTCTCGAAAAGCTGGGATGCGCGACGCTGATGTTTGCTGTGCGAGCTGTATTCTGAAAACCTGTTCCCGGATATTGGATCGCACTTCACGTTGCGACCCTCAATGTAAGGTTGATGCGTCCGCCTTTTGGCAAAAGTTTGGATGACCCGAACCGGATGCGATCCACCCCGTGATAGGTCAAGCGTGCCGGGCCGCCCATGATCACCACATCGCCCGAGCTCAGCCAGATCGACTCGGTCTTGCCGCCCCGCGTGGTGTTACCGATACGGAACAGCGCGTCATCGCCCAATGAAATCGACAGCACGGGCCACGAAAAATCGGCCTCATCCTTGTCCTGATGCAGGCCCATCTTGGTGCCTTCACCGTAATAGTTGATCAGACAGCAATCGGGCCGGCGATCCGTGCCGGTCAGGTCCTGCCAGATGGTCAAAATCTCATCTGGAATCGCGGGCCATGTCATGCCCTTTGGGTGCGTGTCCTGATACCGATAGCCCGCCCGGTCAGTGACCCATCCCAGCGCCCCGGCCGAGGTCATGCGCACTGACATTTCCTTGCCCGAAGGTGTCACGGGCCGATAAAGCGGTGCCACTTTCAGAATCGGCCTAAGCAGGTCAACTAGATGCGACTGCGCCGCCGCATCCAAATAGCCTTTCCGAATATCAAATCCGCGCAATAACAGCCGCGCCATTCCAGAATCCCCAAACCTTGCCAAAACCTTGCCAAAAAAGGCCACAGATTCCCGAAAACCTGCGTTTCTGAACGCTTGCAGGCCCCTGTTCTCGCCCTTATATACGCCTCGACGCGCGATGGTGTAGTGCTGTCGCGCACATCAATCGGGGGCAGGATGCCGCAACGGGTCCAACCCTCGGGACATCGCCTTGAATGGAAAGGGATTGAAAATATGGGAAAAGTAATCGGGATTGACCTCGGTACCACCAACTCGTGTGTGGCCATCATGGACGGCTCTCAGCCGAAGGTCATCGAAAACGCAGAAGGGGCGCGGACCACGCCCTCGATCGTCGCCTTCACCGAAGATGAGCGACTGGTCGGTCAGCCTGCAAAACGTCAGGCGGTCACCAACCCCGACAACACCATCTTTGGCGTCAAGCGTCTGATCGGTCGTCGTGTGGATGATGCAGAAGTCGAAAAAGATAAGAAAATGGTGCCGTACGCCATCGTCGATGGCGGCAATGGCGACGCGTGGGTTGAAGCCCGCGGTGAGAAATACTCCCCAAGCCAGATATCGGCCTTCACTCTGGGTAAGATGAAGGAAACCGCCGAGAGCTATCTGGGTGAGGAAGTCACGCAAGCGGTTATCACCGTTCCGGCATACTTCAACGACGCACAGCGTCAGGCTACCAAAGACGCTGGTAAAATCGCCGGTCTGGAAGTGCTGCGGATCATCAACGAGCCGACAGCTGCTGCGCTGGCCTATGGTCTGGACAAGGAAGAAACCCAAACCATCGCGGTTTATGACCTTGGTGGTGGTACCTTCGACGTGACCATTTTGGAAATCGACGACGGTCTGTTCGAAGTCAAATCGACCAACGGTGACACCTTCCTGGGTGGTGAAGACTTTGACATGCGCATCGTCAACTACCTGGCGGATGAGTTCAAAAAGGAACACGGTGTCGACCTGTCTGCCGACAAGATGGCCCTGCAGCGTCTGAAAGAAGCCGCTGAAAAAGCCAAGATCGAACTGTCCTCGACCTCGCAGACCGAAATCAACCAGCCGTTCATCTCGATGGGTTCGAACGGTCAGCCGCTGCACATGGTCATGAAACTGACCCGCGCCAAGCTGGAATCGCTGGTTGGCGACCTGATCAAGAAGTCGATGAAGCCTTGCCAGGCTGCCCTGAAAGACGCAGGCCTGTCGGCTGGCGACGTGGATGAGGTTGTTCTGGTCGGTGGTATGACCCGGATGCCGAAAGTGATCGAAGAGGTCACCAAGTTCTTCGGTAAGGAGCCGCACAAGGGTGTGAACCCGGACGAAGTTGTTGCTATGGGTGCCGCCATTCAGGCCGGTGTTCTGCAGGGCGACGTCAAAGACGTGGTTCTGCTGGACGTGACCCCGCTGTCGCTGGGCATCGAAACGTTGGGTGGCGTGTTCACCCGCCTGATCGACCGCAACACCACGATCCCGACCAAGAAGTCTCAGGTCTTCTCGACCGCCGAGGACAACCAGAACGCCGTGACCATCCGCTGTTTCCAGGGTGAGCGCGAAATGGCTGCGGACAACAAGATCCTCGGTCAGTTCAATCTGGAAGAGATCCCGCCCGCACCGCGCGGCATGCCTCAGATCGAGGTGACTTTTGACATCGACGCCAACGGCATTGTCTCGGTTTCGGCCAAGGACAAAGGCACTGGCAAAGAGCAGAAGATCACCATTCAGGCCTCGGGCGGTCTGTCGGACGAAGATATCGACAAGATGGTCAAGGATGCCGAGGAAAACGCCGAGGCAGACAAGGCCCGCAAAGAGCTGGTCGAAGCCAAGAACCAGGCCGAAAGCCTTGTCCACGCGACCGAGAAATCGATCGAGGAACATGGCGACAAGGTCGACCCGTCGACCGTCGAAGCGATCGAGCTGGCCGTTGCTGCGCTCAAGGATGAGCTGGAAACGGACAATGCCGACAAGATCAAGTCGGGCATCCAGAACGTGACCGAAGCGGCCATGAAACTGGGTGAGGCGATCTATAAGGCACAGGCGGAAGAGGGCGAAGATGAGCCCGCAGCCGCAGATGCCGCGCCGGGTGACGATGACATTGTCGACGCCGAGTTCGAAGATCTGGACGACGACAAGCGTAACTAACGGGTAACCGGGCCAATTTGGGCCGGTCCGGTTGCCGGGCCGGCCCGATTACGTTGAGGCAGAAGGAAATACTGATGTCCAAACGCGACTATTACGAAGTGCTCGGCGTGTCCAAGGGCGCTTCTGCGGATGAGATCAAAAAAGGCTTTCGCTCGAAAGCCAAACAGCTGCATCCCGATCGCAACAAGGACAACCCCGATGCCGAAGCGCAGTTCAAAGAGGCCAACGAGGCCTATGATGTTCTGCGTGATGCTGAAAAGAAAGCCGCTTATGATCGCTTTGGTCACGCCGCGTTTGAAAACGGCATGGGCGGTGGCGGCGGCCGTCCCGGTGGCGGCTTCGGTCAGGGCGATTTCTCCAGCGCGTTCTCTGACGTGTTCGACGACTTGTTCGGCGACTTCATGGGTGGCCAGCGTGGGGCAGGCGGGGGCCGTCGCGCCGCACGCGGTTCAGACCTGCGCTATAACCTGCGGGTCACGCTGGAAGAGGCTTATGCAGGCCTGCAGAAAACCATAAACGTTCCTACGGCTGTGGCCTGTTCCTCTTGCGAGGGAACTGGTGCCGAAGGTGGTGTTGAACCCACTGCATGTCCGACTTGTTCCGGCATGGGCAAGGTTCGCGCGCAACAGGGCTTTTTCACGGTTGAGCGCACCTGCCCGACCTGCTCTGGTTTGGGTCAGATCATTAAGAACCCTTGTAAATCGTGCCAAGGTGCGGGGCGCGTTGAAAAAGATCGCGCATTGTCCGTGAACATCCCTGCCGGTGTCGAGACCGGAACCCGGATTCGTCTGGCCGGTGAGGGTGAGGCCGGAATGCGTGGTGGTCCTCCGGGTGACCTCTATATTTTTGTCGAAGTTTCCGAGCACAAGCTGTTCGAACGTGACAGCGTGAACCTCTATTGCCGTGTGCCAGTCAGCATGGCCAAGGCAGCACTTGGTGGTTCGATCGAGGTGCCGACCATCGACGGTGGTCGCGGTCGTGTACAGATTCCTGCCGGCAGCCAGTCGGGTCGCCAGATGCGCCTGCGTAGCAAAGGCATGCCCGCCCTGCGCGGCGGAGGCATCGGGGATATGTTCATCGAACTTGCCGTGGAAACTCCGGTCAATCTGACCAGTCGTCAGAAAGAACTTCTGCGTGAGTTTGACGATTTGGGTGAAGATAACCACCCGGAATCTAAAAGCTTCTTCTCTTCTGTAAAGTCCTTCTGGGATGGCATGAAGGGTTAAACGGTTAAGCACGGGGGCTCTGCCCCCATCGCCCTTTGGGCGCCCCCCCCCGAGATATTTATGGCCAGATGAAGCAGGGGATCCGTGTGTTGCCGATCCGGCGGGCAGGGATAGAGCGCGTTAACTTTTCGGAAACCGATTCTGCGTCAGAGTGGTGTTATGACCCAAGACGCCTTTGCCGAAGCCCCCATGCTGTTCGATACGGATGAAGCACCGGCGCAGCCGCTGCCCGTTGGTCGGTTACCCTCCTACATCAAAGACCATCGCAAGCGGCTGCGCGAAAGGTTCATGTCTGGCGGATCAGCAGCGATGCCGGATTATGAACTGCTGGAACTTGCTCTGTTCCGATCCATCCCGCGTCAGGATGTGAAACCGCTGGCGCGCGCGCTGATGGATGCGTTTGGTGATTTCAATCGTGTGTTGACTGCACCCGAGGAACGGCTGCGTCAGATCAAAGGCGTTGGGGACACGGTGATTACCGATCTGAAAATCCTTGAGGCCTGTGCCCATCGCATGGCGCGTGCCCGGGTGATGCAACGGCATGTGATCTCGGGATGGGATGCGCTTCTGGACTATTGTCACACCACGATGGCGCACCGCGAGATCGAGCAGTTTCGTGTGTTTTATCTAGATCGCAAGAATGTGCTGATTGCGGATGAAGAGCAGGCCAAAGGCACGGTGGATCATGTGCCGGTCTATCCGCGAGAGGTCGCGAAGCGGGCGTTGGAACTCAATGCCTCGGCTCTGATCCTGGTCCACAATCATCCATCCGGTGATCCGACGCCGTCGCAGTCGGACATCGATATGACCAACCGGATTCAGGATGCGTGTTCCGCCCTTGGGCTGACTTTGCATGATCACCTGATCATCGGGAAATCGGCTGAACTGAGTTTCCGCTCGCAAGGCTATTTGTAAGGGTTATCGGATCCAAACTTCGACCCGACGATTCACCTTGCGGCCCCATTCGGTGTCGTCGCAGGCCATCGGCATGGCCTCGCCAAAGCCCTCGACACTGATTTCGATGCTGTCGGGGAGGCTGGTTTCGACCGATGCCAGCACTGCGTTTCGGACGGTTTTGGCTCGCTGCAGGGCAATACGTGAATTGGCGACCGCCGCGCCCTCGCCGTCACTAAACCCAACAAAGATCAATTGACGCGCCTCCAACGTTCCGCTTTCCAAAGCTTGCGCAAGGTTCAAGATGTTTGACCGGGACTGAGCATCGGGTCGCGAAGACCCCGGTTCGAACCGAAAGGACAAAGATAGCCGCGAAAGTGGACGGAGGGTTTCGATCATGCGCTGCAACTCTTGCAACCCGACCTCAGCTCCACCGGTGCTGATCGCATTGGCCAGCCGATCGCCTTGCAGCCCAACCTGGATTGTTTCAAGGGATTGATCGACAAATCCGGCTTGCCGGATGACCATCTGTGCGGCGCTGCTTTGGGTATAGGCCAAAAACTGTCGCGCGACTTTGGGCAATCGTCTTTGTGGCAAATAGAAAAACATGGGTGTGGTCAGCGGATAATCTTCGGTCTTGACCGATTGCCGTGTTGCCGACAGGGCATGTCCGCACCCACCGGTCAGAGGCAGGGCGCGTACAGTCCCGGCCTCGGCAAGACTGGCGACGCCGAGCGCGAACGGGTCGTTCGAGACCGTGCGCACCAGATCGCTGTTTCGATCGTGGCGCGTGATCTGAGCGGTCATATGTGCGTTGGCAGGTGCTAACAGCAAATCCTCGACCGCCTGATCCAGCCCGGAACCGACCTGTGGCAGATGCAGAGAGATCGGCGCATCAGGCCCACCGAGATCGCCCCAATTTGCGACCTCGGCGGTGAAAACCTTCACCAGATCAGCAAGCGATATCTGGCGCACGGGATTGTCGGCCGACACGATTGGCACGATTGCATCCAGAGCCAAGACGCGCGACCGGCGGGTTTGCGTCAGATCTCCGAGCCCAGCGGCTTTGGTCAACTCCAGTTCGTCTGATCGAATTTCCCGCTGCGCCAACACGACATCTGCGGTGTTCTCAACCAGATCGATAAAGCCGTCAGCCGTATCCGTTGCACGAAATATGAACCTCGCCAAAGGCGCCTGCCGATCAGGGTGATTCAGAGCGTAGACCCGCAGGTCTCCGGTTCCCTCGGGCTGTGACAGGGTTAACCCTTCCTCGATGGCAAAGCCCTGTGCAAGCGCGGGTAGCAGTGTCTCGGCGATCACTGATGAGCCAGAGAACCGAACTTCGGCCACAAAATCCATCAGGTTGGGGCAAGCTGGGCCGTCGCAGGTGACCCCTGATCCATCGACCGTCAGCTCTCCGAACTGCGTATCGACACGGTAGAATTCACCGTCGTAACCAAGAAGGGTGCCGACCACTTCTACCTTGCCGTCATGCGAGGTCAAAGTGATGTCCTGCGCGAATACGCTTTGTGCCAAGGATAAGGCAAAGAGCGCGGCGAACGCCGCACGAAGAATGCTCATTGGAAACCGTAGATCTGCCTGCTGCTTATTTGGCAGCGATTGTCAGGTCTGAGAACAGATTATTCAACACCAGAAAATCGCCAGCTGCCTCACAACCGGGCATATCCAGCGACAGGTCGCGTGAGCGTAGCCGTTCCGCGCGCCATTCCAATGATTGCACGCTTAGGGGCTTGCCGCAATTTGCTTCAGTGACCTCAGTTTCAACCGACAGTGTGATACTTCCGGCTTCGGTTGCGGTCTCAATGGGGTACGAATAAACCTCGATATTGCGCGCGACGTCCGAACCGCCCTGACCCAGATGGATCACCGAGCCCGCGCCGCCGGTCTGGGACCCGGACCAAACGTGGCCTTCTTCCCCGTAACCTGCGCCGAATTCCAGCGCATGAAGCTGCAGATCGGTTTCGCCCTGCCACTGCAAGGCAACCCGGTTGAAGCTGTTGATCTCGGGCACATGCGTCGTCGCAACGGTGCCTTTCTCATCCGGCAGCGAGATCAGGAAAATAGCATATTCCGACAGCGCCGGGATGGTCAGGTTCAAGCCGCCAAGCGCATCGGTCTCGGTGCTGAAAACCAGCCCGTTGTGATGAACCTCAATGATCTCATTGGCGTGGCAGGGGGCCTTGACCCGCAGCCGTACGTTGGCGCCGGGCACAGCCATGGCGCGCGCGCTCATATCGCAATTCGAAGGCAAACGGCTGGTTTCTTGCGCCGGGCGCGTGGATTGAGATAGATCCTTGGGACGCGCTTCTGTCGGGGAAGAAGAGGTCAGGACAACGCTTTCCAGTCCGGTCAGGTCCGAGTCCTGCTCCGAGATCGAAGCGACGCGTTCACCGCTCGGCTCAGCATTGGGTTGCTGCGCCGATCCGCTTTGCATCAAATATCCAATGGCCAGAGCGCAGGCAACGGTTCCGCCCGTGGTCACGTAGTTCTTAATGACAAACAAGACACCCTCCCCAGTTGAAGGAGCGAGTCGCAATTTGCTTCCCAATCAAGGCCAATATGTGGCCGTGAGGCGGACTCATTGTGGTGGAAAACAGGTGACGTTAAGTCAACCTGCCGTGGCAATGTTTGAATTTTTTCCCCGAGCCACAAGGGCAAGGATCATTGCGTGACGGGTTACCCCAAGTCGAAGCATCATCCTCGACAAAACCCGGACGACTGTCACCAGACGCTTCGGCTTCGGCGATCGCCTCGGCATTCCCGGCAGCTTGATCCACAGCTTTCTGCGCCTGTGCCTGTTGCGCTGCCATCTGCGCGAGCATTTCCTTCTGTTCTTCTTCGCTCAGCGGGCGCACGCGCGACAATTGCTGAGTGACGGTTTCGCGCAAGGAATCAAGCATCCCTTCGAACAGCTGGAAGCTTTCGTTCTTGTACTCGTTCAGCGGATCGCGCTGTGCATAGCCACGGAAACCCACGACCGAGCGCAGATGTTCCAGCGTCAAAAGATGTTCGCGCCATTTGCCATCGATAGTCTGCAGCAGAACTTGCTTTTCGATGTTGCGCATGTTTTCCGGGCCAAAGGCCACGGCCTTCTGCGCCATCATTTCATCGGCGGCCTTGATCAGACGTTCGCGGATTTGCTCGTCATCTACGCCTTCCTCGGCGGCCCAGTCCTGAACCGGCGCATCGATGGTCAGCTTGTCTTTGACCGCTTCGTGCAGACCTTCTGTATCCCATTGATCTGCATATGATTTTGGCGGCATGAATTCGTCGATCATATCGTCGATCACCTGCTCACGCATATCGGACACGACATCCGACAGATCATCCGCTGACATGATTTCACGCCGCTGGCTGAACACGACTTTCCGCTGATCGTTCATCACGTCGTCGAATTTCAGAACGTTTTTGCGCATGTCAAAGTTGCGACCTTCGACTTTGGATTGCGCCCGTTCCAGCGATTTGTTCACCCAGGGGTGAATGATTGCCTCGCCCTCTTTCATACCCAGCGTGGTCAGGACCTTGTCCAGACGTTCCGAACCGAAAATGCGCATCAGGTCATCTTCCAGGCTCAGGTAGAACACGGTGCGGCCCGGGTCACCTTGGCGTCCCGAACGCCCGCGCAGCTGGTTGTCGATCCGGCGGCTTTCATGACGTTCGGACGCCATTACGTAAAGACCACCGGCCTGCAGCACCTTTTCCTTTTCTTCCGCGTGCTTGGCTTCTTCTGCCGCACGCAACTCGGCCGGGTCAGCCTCGGGGTTTTCGGCCAGCGCCTGCAGCACCTTCATCTCGACATTGCCGCCCAGCTGAATATCGGTGCCGCGGCCCGCCATGTTGGTGGCGATGGTCACCGCGCCAAGACGGCCTGCATCGGCCACTATCTGCGCTTCCTGTTCATGCTGGCGGGCGTTCAGAACGTTGTGCTCGATTCCCTCTTTGTCCAGCATCTGGCTGATCACTTCGGACTTTTCGATCGACGTGGTACCGACAAGAACCGGCTGACCTTTTTCACCGGCCTTTTTGACCTGTTCAATAATGGCACCGTATTTTTCGGCTGTCGTGCGATAGACCTGGTCGTCTTTGTCTTCACGCGCGATTGGCTTGTTGGTCGGAACCTCAACCACACCCAGACCATAGATTTCCTGAAATTCTTCCGCCTCGGTCAGCGCAGTGCCGGTCATGCCGGACAGCTTGTCATAGAGGCGGAAATAGTTCTGGAATGTCACGCTGGCCAGCGTCACATTCTCGGGCTGAATCTGTACGCCTTCCTTGGCTTCGATGGCTTGGTGCAGACCCTCCGACAAGCGGCGGCCCGGCATCATCCGACCGGTGAATTCGTCGATTAGCACCACATTGCCATCCCGAACGATATAGTCCTTGTCACGTTGGAACAGTTTATGCGCGCGCAGGCCCTGATTGACGTGATGCACTACAGTGGTGCTTTCGGGGTCGTACAGCGAATGCCCCTCGGGCAGCAGACCCGCTGAAAGCAGTTGCTGCTCCAAAAACTCGTTGCCTTCATCGGTGAACGTCACGCTGCGGCTCTTTTCATCGAGCGAGTAATGATCGTCCTGCAGCGTCGGGATCACGGTATCGATGGCAGTATAAAGGTCCGATCGGTCTTGTGCCGGCCCCGAGATGATCAGCGGCGTCCGCGCCTCATCAATCAGGATCGAGTCGACTTCGTCGACGATCGCGAAATTGTGGTGCTTCTGATAGACCTGTTCCAGATCGGCCTTCATGTTGTCGCGCAGATAGTCGAAGCCCAACTCATTATTTGTGGCATAGGTGATGTCACACTTGTACGCCGCCATCTTCTCGGCATCCGGTTGGCCCGACCAGATCACACCGGTCGTCATGCCAACGGACGCAAACACCTTGCCCATCCATTCCGAGTCGCGCTTGGCCAGGTATTCGTTCACCGTGACCACATGCACGCCCTTGCCGGTCAGTGCATTCAGATAGGCGGGGAAGGTGGCGACCAGGGTTTTGCCCTCACCCGTTTTCATTTCCGAGATGTTGCCCTGGTGCAGGAACAAACCACCCAACAACTGCACATCAAAGGCCCGAAGACCCAGGGCGCGCTTGGCCCCTTCGCGGACATTGGCAAATGCTTCCGGCAGCAAGTCATCCAGCTTTTCACCATCCAGCGCTCGTTTGCGCAGCTCAGCGGTTTTCTCGATCAGGCCATCGTCGGTCAGGATCTCGAACTCCGGCTCCAGCGCATTGATCTTTTCGACCAGCGGGCGGGCCGCCTTGATCTTGCGGTCGTTCGGTGTTCCGAACACCTTTTTGGCGAGCGTTCCGAGTCCCAGCATGTTCACTCCAGCGGATCTGTTTTTTTCTTGGTTGCGACAGGCTTGCCCACCTTGCGCGCAGCCCCTAGATACGGGGGGTGAAAGGCGGCCCTGTCCAAGGCTTCAAAGCGATGTAAGGGGCAGGTTCCACAGTGTCAACGCTGCGCCCTGTCGCGGCAAAGAAATAGGATAATTCCATGCCCAAAGGCCTCACTTTTCTGCCATCGCTTGCACTTGTTGCCGTGATGGCGTTGCCGCTGGCCGCCCAGGACGCACCGGATGCCAACACCGTGGTTGCCCGCGTGAACGGCGACGAGATCACATTGGGTCACGTCATCGCCACCGCCTCGGCGCTGCCGGCGCAGTATCAGCAGCTTGAAGATGAGGTGCTATATGATTTCATCCTCGAGCAACTGGTCCAGCAGCACCTGCTGAGCCTTGAACAGGAAGAGCTGAATACACTAAACGCCCTTCGACTGGAAAACGAAACCCGGTCCCTGCGCGCCGTACAAACCGTCGAAGCGCTGACAGCCGCCAGTGTCACTGATGAGGCCATACAGGCCGCCTATGACACGCAATTCGCCGAGTTTCAGGGCGAAGACGAGTTCAATGCCAGCCACATTCTGGTCGAATCCGAGGACGAAGCCAAAGCTGTCAAAGCCCAACTTGAAGAAGGCGCAGATTTCGCTGAGCTAGCGAAAGAAAAATCCACAGGACCCTCTGGCCCCAATGGCGGTGCGCTGGGCTGGTTCGGCAAAGGCCAGATGGTGCCCGAGTTTGAAGGTGCCGTGCTTGGCCTTGAAAAGGGTCAGGTCTCGGATCCGGTGCAAACCCAGTTCGGTTGGCACGTGGTCACGCTGAACGACAAGCGCAAGACCGAGGCCCCCGAATTGGCGGTCGTGCGCGATGAATTGGCTCAGACCATTCGGCAAGAAGCAATTCAGGCCAAGATTGACGAGTTGACGCAGCAAGCGCAGATCGAGCGTCCCGCGCTCGAGGGCGCCGGCCCCGAGGTCATGCGCCAGCTGGAGCTGCTGCAGGAGTAACCCCGTGGCCACGATAACCAAGGTTTCACCGCTGGCCCCGGCGGCCTTCCCCGAATTGCCCGCGATCGATGGTGTGCGCTTCGCCACTGTCGAGGCTGGTGTCCGATATCAAGGTCGCACCGATGTGATGCTGGCCGTTCTTGATCCGGGCACCTCGGTGGCCGGGGTGTTCACCCGCTCGGCCACCCGTGCGGCCCCCGTTCTGGATTGTCAGGACAAGATCGGCGGGCCCGGCGACGGGCCTGCAGCGATCCTTGTGAATTCGGGCAACGCCAATGCGTTTACCGGCCATTACGGGCAGACCTCAGTGGCCGAGGTGACGCAAGCTGTTTCCAAAGCTACCGGAGTCGCGGTAGATCGGGTTTTTACCTCGTCGACCGGCGTCATCGGCGAGCCGCTGCCCCATGACCGCATCGTTGCACAGCTTGAGGCGTTGAAGGCGGGCCTCAGCCGTCACGCGATTGAGGACGCGGCGCGCGCGATCATGACCACCGACACCTTCCCGAAGGGGTCGTCGGCGCAGGTCGATATTGGCGGCCAAACAGTCTCTATTGCGGGGATTGCGAAGGGTTCCGGCATGATCGCGCCCGATATGGCGACGATGCTGGTCTATATCTTCACCGATGCTCAGATCGAGCAATCAGCGCTGCAGGCGATGCTGAGCGCGCAGACTGACCGGACCTTCAACTGCATCACCGTGGATAGCGATACCTCGACATCCGACAGCCTCTTGCTCTGCGCCACCGGGGCATCGGGCGTCGATGCCACCGGCAATGCCGCCTTCGCGCAAGCACTGGAAACAGTGATGTTGGACCTTGCGCAGCAAGTGGTCCGCGACGGCGAAGGGGCCACGAAATTCGTCGAAATTCGTGTGACCGGCGCCGCCACGGATGCTGATGCCAAAACTCACGGGCTGGCTATCGCCAACTCCCCGCTGGTCAAAACCGCCATCGCGGGCGAGGACCCGAATTGGGGCCGCATCGTCATGGCCATCGGCAAATCCGGTGCTGCTGCAGACCGCGACCTTTTGAGCATATCGTTCGGAGACATCCTTGTGGCTGAAAAAGGCTGGGTCAGCCCCGACTACCGCGAGGAAGACGCTGCGGCCTATATGAAAGGTCAGGATTTGGTGATCGCAGTCGATCTGGGACTGGGTCAGGGCGCTTCCACCGTCTGGACCTGCGATCTGACCCACGGCTATATCGAAATCAACGCGGATTATCGCTCGTGAAGACAGTATTGGTGTCTGCTGTCGCTCTGATCGACATCGAGGGCCGCGTCCTGCTGGCCCAACGCCCCGAGGGCAAATCCATGGCCGGTCTGTGGGAATTCCCCGGCGGCAAGATCGAACCCGGAGAAACCCCCGAGGCCGCCCTGATCCGCGAATTGCACGAGGAACTGGGCATCGACACCTGGGCCTCGTGCCTCGCGCCGCTGACCTTTGCCAGCCACAGCTATGACGATTTCCACCTGCTGATGCCGCTGTTTGCCTGCCGCAAATGGGAGGGCATACCGCAATCGAAAGAAGGTCAGGCGCTGAAATGGGTGCGTGCGAATGATCTGAGGAACTACCCGATGCCTGCGGCAGATGTGCCGTTGATCCCGGTTCTGAGGGATTGGCTATAAGCCCTTAAAAAAGACTCTAATCTGACTCAACTGGCAAAACGACAAAGCTTGGCAAATCACTGTGGTGCATGTCATTGCTGAACATATCGTTACGAAGGCAACCGACGTATTCTGCTTGAGGTTCCCTTTGTTCGATCCGGACTGGCCCGCCCTCACGCGTAGCAATTCCCGCATGCACCGCGGCCATACAAATGTTGCTCCACCAAGCGTACACTTCGCATCCCTGTACATTGAACGGCCGTATCCGTTGCGCCTCTTTTGTGCACATGCACTCAATGGGTAAGTCAAGTTCACCAATATGGCCGGGGCAATCCTTTAGCTCATCGGCTGAAATCGGTCCACTCCCGCTACCAACGATCACAAAAACCGCGATGGCCACAAATATGATCTGCTGAGCTCTATGCATTATCAATTCTATCACGAACTCACGCGTTGCCCAAAAAAATGCGGCGGTTGTATTCGCTTTTGGCAGCGCTGGTTTATCCAGTTCAACGATTTTTACATCTTGTACAACTCGGAACTTCATTCCTCAGCCCCTGTTACAATTCGTAAGAATTGAGAAAACATCAGGCAAAACTTGACGCTGATCGTTACGACGTCCCTTATCGGGGCATTGGCGTTCGGGCACCATCCCGAACCCGCCATTTTCGGCCCGGGGAGGGGTCGGATGGGGAGGAGAGAAAGATTGGCTCAGACGCAGTCGGGCGCTGAAGGGATGGACTCTCTTCCGGCGCTATTACACCGCAATGTGACCCAGTTCGGGGATGCCCCGGCCTATCGGGAAAAGGAATTCGGGATCTGGCAATGCTGGACCTGGGCGGAAGCCGCCAAAGAAATCCGTGCCATCGCACTTGGGTTTCTAGAACTTGGCGTTGAAAAGGGTGACCATATTGCTGTGATTGGTCGGAACCGTCCCGCCCATTACTGGTCGATGGTTGCCGCTCAGATGGTAGGCGCGGTGCCGGTGCCTCTGTATCAGGATTCGGTCGCCGAAGAGATGGCCTATGTGCTGGAGCATTGCGGCGCGAAATATGTCGTCTGCGGTGACCAGGAGCAGGTCGACAAAGTCATCGAGATTCAGGAAAACCTGCATCAAGTCAAACACATACTCTATACCGACAAGCGCGGGATGCGGAAGTATGACCACTCGCAGATGAACGCGCTTGAGGACATCATGGCCGAGGGCAGTGCGGGGCACGCGCGGTTTGATGCGGAACTGGACAAGCGCATTGCGGCGATCACTTACGATGATACCTGCGTGATGCTTTATACCTCGGGCACCACGGGCAAGCCCAAGGGCGTGGTGCTGTCGAACCGCAATGTTATCGAAAGCGCTAAGAACTCGGCGGAATTCGATCATCTGACCCGGAACGAAGACATCCTGTCTTACCTGCCGATGGCTTGGGTTGGCGATTTCATATTCTCGATTGGTCAGGCTTATTGGTGCGGCTTCTGCGTGAACTGCCCCGAAAGCGCCGACACGATGATGACCGACCTGCGCGAGATCGGGCCGACCTATTTCTTTGCTCCGCCGCGGGTGTTCGAAACCCAGCTGACCAACGTGATGATCCGGATGGAGGATGCGGGCAAGCTGAAGCAGCGCATGTTCCATTATTTCATGGCCCATGCCAAGAAGGTGGGTGGCCTGTTGCTGGACGGCAAGCCGGTGGGCTTTGGCGACAAGCTGAAATACACGCTGGGCAATTTGCTGGTCTATGGCCCGCTGAAAGATACGCTTGGCTATGGCCGGTTCCGTGTGGGCTATACGGCGGGTGAAGCGATCGGGCCGGAAATCTTTGATTTCTACCGCTCTTTGGGCATCAACCTGAAGCAGCTTTACGGTCAGACCGAAGCGACCGTGTTCATCACCGTGCAGCCGGATGGCGAGGTACGGGCGGATACGGTTGGTGTTCCGGCGCCGGATGTCGAGCTGAAGATCGATGATAAGGGCGAGATTCATTACCGCTCACCCGGCGTGTTCGTCGAGTATTACAACAACCCGGATTCGACGGCCTCGACTAAGGATGCCGAAGGTTGGGTGGCGACGGGGGATGCCGGGTTCATCGAGGAGAACTCCGGCCATCTGCGGATCATTGACCGTGCCAAAGACGTGGGCAAGATGGCTGATGGTTCGATGTTCGCGCCGAAATATGTCGAGAACAAGCTGAAGTTCTATCCCGATATTCTTGAAGTCGTGCTGTTCGGGAATGGCAAGGATCGATGCGTGGCTTTCATCAATATCGACCTGACGGCGGTCGGAAACTGGGCGGAACGCAACAACGTGGCCTACGCGTCCTATCAGGAACTTGCGGGACATCCTCGTGTGTTAGAGACGATTCGGAGCCACGTTGAAGAGGTAAACAAGTCGGTCGCGGCGGATGAAATGCTATCGGGCTGTCAGGTGCATCGCTTTGTGGTTCTGCACAAGGAACTGGATGCCGATGATGGCGAGATGACTCGGACCCGCAAGGTGCGGCGTGGGTTTGTCGAGGACAAATTCAGCGACATTATTGCGGCGTTGTATGACGGGTCGTCGAGCGTTTCGACCACGACTGAAGTGACCTATGAAGATGGTCGTAAGGGATCGATTTCTGCGACGTTGGAAATTGTCGATGCGCCAGTGGTTCCGGTCGCGCAGCACAAGGTGGCGGCGGAATGAGTGGGCTGACGCGCGCCGCTCGACCTGCGGTCATCGCCCCGCCCGCCGTCCCGTTTTTGTGTCAGGGAGGTTCTGATGCTGGATAACTCCGAAGGATATGTCACCGAAGACGGCCGCAAGATCGGCGGTGTGGTGATGGAGATGAAGAACATCACCCTGCGCTTTGGCGGCGTGGTGGCCATCAAGGATATCTCGTTCGACATCCGTGAGGGTGAGATCCGTGCGATCATCGGGCCAAACGGGGCGGGCAAATCCTCGATGTTGAATGTGATCTCGGGGTTCTATGTCCCGCAAGAAGGTGAGGTCTGGTTTCACGGTGCCAAACGCCCGCCGATGCGGCCCTTTGAAGTGGCCCAGCAAGGGATCGCGCGGACGTTCCAGAACATTGCCTTGTTTGAAGGGATGAGCGTTCTGGACAACGTCATGACCGGGCGTTTGGGTTTTATGAAGACCAATATTCTTCAGCAAGCGCTGTGGAAGGGCAAGGCCGAGGCAGAAGAGACCGAGAATCGCGAGGCGGTCGAGAAGATCATTGATTTCCTTGAGATTCAGCACATCCGCAAAACGCCGGTGTCCCGCCTGCCTTACGGGTTGAAGAAACGCGTCGAACTGGCGCGCGCGCTGGCGGCGGAACCGAAACTGCTGCTGCTGGATGAGCCGATGGCCGGGATGAACGTCGAAGAGAAAGAGGACATGAGCCGCTTTATCCTCGACGTGAATGACGAGTTTGGCACCACGATTGCGCTGATCGAGCACGATATGGGCGTGGTAATGGATCTGAGCGACCGTGTGGTTGTGATGGATTACGGCAAAAAGATTGGTGACGGCACCCCGGATGAGGTGCGCAACAACCAAGAAGTCATTGATGCCTATTTGGGGGTCAGCCATGACTGAGGTCCGGGCAGAATTGGGGAGGGGCTGGCATGCCTGAACAATTAATCTTCGCGATGGAGGTCATCCTCAACGGTCTGATGGCTGGGGTGCTGTATGCGCTGGTCGCGCTGGGCTTTGTGTTGATCTACAAGGCGTCGGGGATTTTCAATTATGCCCAAGGGGTTATGGCCCTGTTTGCGGCGATGACGCTGGTCGGAATCATGAACGGGCAGGTGCCTTTTGCGCACCTGATCAACGCGACTTTCGGCACGCACGTCTATAATTTTGGTTGGAATGTGCCCGCGTTGCTTGCGATTATTCTAACCATGGCCGTGATGGTGTTGCTGGCCTGGTGCGTGCAGCGGTTCGTGATGCGCCATCTGGTCGGACAGGAACCGATCATCCTGTTCATGGCGACCATCGGTCTGGCCTATTTCCTTGAGGGCGTCGCCGACCTGATGTGGGGGTCCGAGATCAAGACGCTGGATGTGGGTCTGCCGCAGGGTATCAACCTGTGGATTGACGAGACGACTTTTAACATCTTCGACTACGGTTTCTTCATCGACAATCTGGACATCGTGGCCACGATCATCGCAGCACTTCTGGTGGCGGCTCTGGTCGCGTTCAGCCAGTACACCAAGCAGGGTCGGGCGATGCGTGCGGTTGCGGATGACCATCAGGCGGCGCTATCGGTCGGGATTTCGCTGAACTTCATCTGGATCATGGTCTGGTCGGTCGCCGGGTTTGTGGCGCTGGTCGCGGGCATCATGTGGGGCACCAAATCGGGCGTTCAGTTCTCGCTGTCGCTGATCGCGCTGAAGGCGCTGCCGGTGCTGATGCTAGGCGGGTTCACCTCGATCCCCGGAGCCATCGTCGGTGGCCTGATCATCGGTGTGGGTGAGAAACTGTTCGAGTTCGCCATCGGCCCAATGGTTGGCGGTGCGACTGAGAACTGGTTTGCCTATGTATTGGCGCTGATATTCCTCGTGTTCCGACCTCAGGGCCTGTTCGGCGAGAAGATCATCGAGAGGGTGTAGGGCGTGACCAAGCTGATTGCCATCATCAACGTGATCGCATGGGCGGGGTTTTGGGCCTTCGGCTACATCGCCCTGACATCGAGCGATCTGACCGAGGGCCAACTTGTGATCGCTGTAATTCTGGCCTTTGCCGGGCTGGTCATGGGCATCCTGGCTTACATGAAACTGGTGCGCGCTTCCGAGGCCACCGGATATGCCAAAGGGTCCAATCAACTGGACGCCGCTGACCGCAATCGGGCGCAGGAAGAATGGGGAAAGTAAGACATGTTCTATCGTGAGGCCGGGGATTTCAAAACCTCATATATCGCCGACAGCCAGACTTTCCCGATCAAGTTTGACCGGTATCGGTACTATGTCGTTCTGGCGGTGGCGTTTGGAATAATTCCGTTCATCATCAACGATTATTGGGCCAATGCGCTGCTTCTGCCATTCCTGATCTATGCCATCGCTGCGATCGGGCTGAACATTTTGGTGGGCTATTGCGGGCAGGTCTCGCTGGGCACCGGCGGGTTCATGGCAGTGGGGGCCTATGCCTGCTACAAGCTGATGACGGCCTTTCCCGATGTCAGCATGTTCATCCATGTGATCCTTGCTGGAGGGATCACTGCGATTGTTGGTGTTTTGTTTGGTCTGCCATCTCTGCGGATCAAGGGATTCTATCTAGCAGTCGCTACGCTGGCGGCGCAGTTCTTTCTTGTGTGGCTGTTTAACCGGGTGCCGTGGTTCTACAACTATTCGGCTTCGGGTCAGATCAATGCACCGGAACGGGATGTATTTGGGATCATCATCACCGGCCCGAATGCTCCGGCATGGGCGACTTATCTGTTCTGCCTGATCTTCCTGACCGTCTGCGCGATCATCGCGCGTAACCTGACCCGCGGCACCACTGGTCGTACCTGGATGGCAATCCGCGACATGGACATCGCGGCCGAGATCATCGGGGTGAACCCGCTCAAGGCCAAGCTGACCGCCTTTGCTGTCAGTTCGTTCTTCGTGGGCGTGGCCGGCGCGCTGTTCTTTGCGGTCTATCTGGGCGCGGTCGAGGTTGGAGAAGTGTTCGGCATTCAAAAATCGTTCCTGGTGCTGTTCATGGTGATTATCGGCGGATTAGGGTCTATTTTTGGGTCCTTTGCCGGTGCCGCCTTCCTCGTGCTGCTGCCAGTCGTTTTGAAACTGCTTGGCGTCGATCTGCTGGGCTGGCCCACAGATATCGTGGCGCACCTGAACCTCGTCATCGTCGGTGCTCTGATCATCATGTTCCTGATCCTCGAACCGCACGGTCTGGCGCAGCTGTGGCGTGTGGCGAAAGAGAAACTCAGGCTCTGGCCGTTCCCGCACTAAGGACCGGCCCAACGAAAAGACGGGTGTGAAACCCGAAACCCAACATCGGATCAACCAAGGGAGGAGACACCCGATGAAAAAGAAACTGGCAACCCTGGCGCTGGGCGCCGTGATGGCCGCAGGTCCGGTCATGGCCGACCTCGTATTCCCGTCGCTCAGTTACCGGACCGGGCCTTATGCGGCCGGCGGTATCCCATTTGCGGACGGATATGCCGACTACTTCACACTGCTGAACGAACGCGATGGCGGTATCGGCGGTGTTGCGGCCAACGTGATCGAATGCGAGACCGGATATAACACGGAAAAAGGCGTGGAATGTTATGAATCGACCAAGGGCGAAGGTGCTTTGGTCTATCAGCCCCTGTCCACCGGCATCACCTATCAGTTGATCCCTAAAGTGACCGCAGACGGCATTCCGCTGCACACAATGGGTTATGGCCGCACCTCGGCGGCGAACGGTAAGGTGTTCAGCAACGTGTTCAACTATCCTGCCAACTACTGGAACGGGGCGTCGGGCGCGATCAACTATCTGCTGGACGAAAACGGTGGCGACTTGAGCGGCAAGAAGATCGCGCTGGTCTATCACAACTCGGCCTATGGCAAGGAACCGATCCGTACGCTGGAAACACTGGCTGAAAAACATGGCTATGACCTGACCCTGTTGCCGGTCGACCACCCCGGTCAGGAGCAGAAGTCGCAGTGGCTGCAAATCCGCCGGGAAAAGCCCGACTATGTGATCATGTGGGGCTGGGGCGTGATGAACCAGGTCGCCGTGCAAGAAGCCGCCAATATCCGCTTCCCGATGGAGAACTTCATCGGTGTCTGGTGGTCCGGGGCCGAGTTTGATGTTGAGCCTGCGGGTGATAAGGCCACCGGTTACAAAGCGCTGACCTTCACCGGTCTGGGCGACGACTATCCTGTCTATGACGACCTGAAGAAATATGTCGTCGATGCGGGCAAAGCTGCAGGCGCCGGTGATCAACTGGGTACGGTGCAGTACAACCGCGGCCTCTATGCTGCGATGCTGGCCGCAGAAGCAGTGAAAACCGCGCAAGAGATGCACGGCACTGCCGAGATCGACGCAGCGATGATGCGCGATGGCATGGAGGCGCTGGAGATCACCAACGCCAAGATGGAAGCGCTGGGTATGGCCGGTTTCGGACCTGAATTCGCGGTCTCATGCGAAAACCACGGCGGCCCAGGCCTTGTCGGCGTTGTTCAGTGGGATGCAGCGGCGGGTACCTGGAACTCGATTCAGGGCTTCGAACCGACTGACGCTGAGGTCATCAACGCACTGATCGACGAAGACTCGGGCGCATATGCTGCTGAGAACAATATTTCTCAGCGCTGCGAATAAGGTGCTCTGAACCAAACGGGGCGGCGGATCGCTGCCGCCCCGAACCCCACACTCGCACAAGGACACGCGCTGATGTTGGATGCGGCACAAACCACTGACGTGCAGGCGGAAACCCTGCTTGAGGTCAACAATATCGAGGTGATCTACAACCATGTGATCCTTGTTCTGAAAGGCGTCAGCCTGACTGTGCCCAAGGGCGGCATCACAGCCCTCCTGGGTGGCAATGGTGCGGGCAAGACAACCACATTGAAGGCCGTGTCGAACTTGCTGCATTCGGAACGGGGCGAGGTCACCAAAGGCTCGATTAAATATCGCGGCGAGGGCGTGCATGAAAGCGACCCGGCTGCCTTGGTTGAGAAGGGCGTCATTCAAGTCATGGAAGGCCGCCACTGTTTCGAACACCTCACAGTCGAGGAAAATCTGCTGACCGGTGCCTATACCCGGAAGGACGGGTCTGCCGCGATCCAGCAGGACCTTGAACTGGTTTACAATTACTTCCCACGCTTGAAGGAACGCCGTCGTAGTCAGGCCGGTTATACTTCGGGCGGTGAGCAGCAGATGGTTGCGATGGGCAGGGCTCTGATGTCGCGCCCCGAGACCATCCTTCTTGATGAACCCTCAATGGGTCTAGCCCCGCAACTTGTCGAAGAGATTTTTGGCATCGTAAGGGACCTGAATGAGAAGGAAGGCGTGTCCTTCCTGCTGGCTGAGCAGAACACAAATGTGGCTCTAAGGTTTGCTCATTACGGTTATATTCTGGAATCTGGCCGCGTGGTGATGGACGGCCCCGCCGCTGAATTGCGCGAAAACCCGGACGTAAAGGAATTTTATCTCGGCATGTCTGACGAAGGCCGCAAGAGCTTTCGAGACGTGCGCTCATACCGCCGCCGCAAGAGATGGCTGTAAGCGGGTGGAGGATATTTCAATGACCTATTTTGATAAGCTTGAAACCCGATCCGCTGACGAGCGCACCGCTGATCACGCGCGCGCCTTGCCAGAACAGATTGCCCGCGCGCAAAAAGCGCCCGGATATGCCGGCATCCTGTCCAACGTGGACGCCGGCACAGTGACAGACATGCAGGCGCTGGCACAACTGCCGGTTCTGCGAAAATCCGATCTGACAAAGGCGCAGGGCACCCGGCCTCCGTTTGGAGGGTTCACCGTCAAACCGGCGCGGAATTTCCAGCATGTCTTTCAATCTCCGGGGCCAATCTATGAACCCGGCAGCACTGATCACGACTGGTGGCGCATGGGCCGGTTCCTGAATGCAGCCGGGGTTGGTCCGGGCGATATCGTTCAGAACTGTTTTGGCTATCACCTCACCCCTGCGGGCATGATCTTTGAAAGCGGCGCGCAGGCTGTTGGCGCGTCGGTCCTGCCTGCAGGTACAGGTCAGACCGAGTTGCAGGTGACAGCTGCGCGCGATGTGGGTTGCACCGCATATGCAGGAACGCCTGACTATCTGAAAGTCATTCTGGATAAAGCCGAAGCCATGGGCGTCGCGCTGAAATTTTCCAAGGCCGTTGTGGGTGGCGGGGCGCTGTTTCCAAGCCTACGACAAGATTACGCCGATCGGGGCATCGTCTGCCTGCAATGCTACGCGACCGCTGATCTGGGCAACATAGCTTATGAAAGCCCTGCGATGGAGGGTATGATCATCGACGAACACGTGATCGTTGAGATCGTCACCCCCGGCACAGGAACCCCGGTTGCACCTGGTGAAGTAGGTGAGGTGATTGTGACCACGCTGAACCCCGATTACCCGTTGATCCGATTTGCCACCGGTGATCTGTCGGCGATCATGCCCGGAGAGTCTCCGTGCGGGCGCACAAATATGCGTATCAAAGGCTGGATGGGTCGCGCCGATCAGACCACCAAGATCAAGGGCATGTTCGTCCGCCCCGAACAGGTGGCCGCGCTGGTCGACAAGCATGATGAAATCGTCAAGGCGCGTGTCATTGCGGCGCGACAGGGCGAGATGGATACCATGACCGTTCAGATCGAAAGCCCCTGCGAGAACGATGGTGCCTATGCAAAATCGGTGGTCGAAGTCCTGAAACTGAAAGGCGCGATTGAAGTTGTGGCGCCGGGCTCATTACCAAAAGATGGCTTGGTGATCGAGGATCAGCGCGTTTATGAATAGGGATCTGCGGCGAACATTGCCGCAGTTTTTGTTAGTCCGCCCACTGGTGTTTCTTAGAGTTTTAGTCGATTAAAGGCAGACCCTACGGGATTCTCAGTCAGACGCCATGGCCGAAGTCGAATATTCAGAACACGGAACACATAATCGCGGCGCACTAGGCACACGCTTTGTGGGCGGCATTGCCTATGTCGTGGCAGCCGCCTGTCTGTTGCCAATGGTGGCGGTTGTTCTGGCGGCGGTGACCGGTGGCACCGACACAATTTCCCATTTGTTAGAGACTGTTTTGCCTGGCTATGCGCTGACCACGGTGATCCTGGTGGTGCTGGTCGCAGCAGGGACGTTTTCGATTGGCGTCGGCGCTGCGTGGCTGGTCACGATGACCCGCTTTCCCGGAGTGCGGTGGCTGGAAATCGCTCTGGTCCTGCCGCTGGCCTTTCCGGCTTATGTGCTGGCCTATGCCTATACCTTCATTCTGGATCACCCCGGAATCGTTCAGACCACGCTGCGGGATGTGACCGGCTGGGGCCCGCGCGACTATTGGTTCCCCGAGATTCGCTCGACCGAGGGTGCGGCGGTGATGTTGATCCTGGTGTTGTATCCCTATGTCTATTTGCTGGCGCGCGCGGCGTTTCTGCAGCAAAGCGCCACGGCCTTTCTGGCGGCCCGGGCGCTGGGCAACGGCCCTTGGCATGCCTTTTGGCGCGTATCCCTGCCGATGGCACGCCCGGCGATTGCGGGGGGCGTCTTGCTGGCGGTTATGGAAACCATCGCCGATTTCGGCACAGTCGCCTATTTCGGAGTGCAGACTTTTGCCACTGGCATCTACACAAGCTGGTTTTCCATGGCTGATCGCGCTGCTGCGGCGCAACTCGCCCTTTGTCTGTTGGGTTTTGCGCTTGTCATGGCCGTGGCCGAGCGGACACAGCGCGGCAAAGCCAAATACTATCAGGCAGGCAAGCGCCACGCAGGTCTGCCAGCGGCGCAACTCAAGGGATGGCAATCACTTGCGGCATTTCTGCTATGCGCAATTCCCGTCCTGTTCGGATTCCTTCTGCCTGTGGTTATCCTGGTGCAGATGGGGTTGGAATCCGAGCAGAACCTGCTGTCGCGCCGATATATCGGGTTCATACAGAACTCGCTGACACTGGCGGGGACTGCGGCGGTTATCACCGTCAGCGCGGCGATTTCGATAGGATTCTTCCAACGCCTGCGCCCCGGACGCGGGGCCGCAATGGCGGCTTATGTGGCGCGGTTGGGTTATGCGGTGCCGGGTGGCGTGATAGCCGTGGGGCTGATCGTCCCCTTTGCGGGATTCGACAACGCACTGGATGCGTGGATGCGCCAGACCTTTGATATCTCGACCGGATTGCTGGTCACGGGATCCATCTGGTTGCTGATCGCGGCCTATATGGTGCGCTTTCTGGCCGCCGCGCTCAGCGCCTATGAGGGTGGGCAGAGTACGGTTCACGCCAATATGGATGCCGCCGCGCGGTCGCTGGGTCAAACCCCGTTAGGAACGCTGCGCCGGGTGCATCTGCCGATCCTTACGCCTTCGCTGCTAACGGCACTGTTGATTGTCTTTGTGGATGTGATGAAAGAGCTGCCCGCGACCCTGATCATGCGGCCTTTTAACTTCGACACGCTAGCAGTGCAGGCCTATCGTCTGGCCTCGGATGAGAGGCTTGAAGGTGCAGCGGTTCCGTCGCTGGTTATTCTGGCTGTCGGGTTGCTGCCGGTGATCCTGATTTGCCGTCAGGTTGGGCGCAGATAGCGGGCGGGCGATCCAAAAATACAACACCTTGATGCCAGTGGGCTTGATTCGACGGCGATTTCCGGCAAGGCTTGTCATATGAACATGCAGCCTCCCAGCCGGTTCGGGTCCGGCTCTGCCCAGATGCCGGTCGCGTTTGACCGGCGCGAGATGTCTCAAATCCTGTCTGTTTATGGCCGAATGGTTGCTGCCGGTGAATGGCGCGACTACGGAATCTCGAACCTGCGGGATATGGCGGTATTTTCGATTTTTCGGCGCACGGCGGAACATCCCATCTACAGGGTCGAGAAGCACCCGCGCCTGCGGCTACGTCAGGGCATGTATTCCGTGGTCGGCATGGATGGGCGTATTTTGAAGCGCGGGCACGATCTGCGCGCGGTTCTGAGGGTTCTGGAACGCAAGCTTATCCGTGCGGTTGACCTGGATTAGAGCCTTTTATGCGCTGTAACCGGCCCGTCGCCCTGGGCGGCGATCCGGGCAATCGCCTGATCCATCGGTTCGAGCGCAACGGCCATGTGATAGGCGTTGGCGTGAAGTAGAAGGTTTTCGGCGGCAACCCAGGCAACATGGCCTTTCCAGAACAGCAAGTCTCCGCGCCGTGCGGGATCGCCCTCGGGCACCGATCCACCAACTTCGCGTTCCTGATCGCCGCTGTCTCCGGGACAAGGAACGCCGCAGGCGAGCAGTGCGAGCTGCACGAGGCCCGAGCAATCCAGCCCGAATCGACTGTTACCACCCCAAAGATAAGGGGTGCCGAGAAAAAGTTCGGCCGCGGTAACGGGATCGGTCAGCAGGGAATAGGCGGGCACGGCATGCACCCCCGGAATGAACCCGATTGGCGTTTCCAGAAACCCGCTCTCCTCAGACAGAGCCCTGATTTTGCTTCCAAAGCTCAGCGAGGTCAGATCGCGGCTTTTAATATCGGGCTTCTCATAGGCATGGGTCGAAGCGGCGACGATCCAGTGAGTCTGTGGCTCAATTGGTCCCAGATGGTCCGTCGCCACCCATCCGGTATAGCCGTCCTTGCTGGCCGAGATCTTGCTCCAGCCGTTTTGGTCGTCCAAAACAGTGACCGTGTCGCCGAACAACAATTGCCGGTCGCGCGGACCGTCAGGGTGGCGCAGCAGGTCTATGACCGGTTGAATGATGCGCGCCTGAGTCATAGGCCAAGGATCTCTGGCAAAGCACCCAGAAGGGCACGCGGGCCTTGGCCCAAACCACCCTTGCTACGACCGGGTTCCTTACTGCGTTGCCACGAATAGATGTCAAAATGCATATAGCGACTTTCGGCAGCGAACCGGCGCAGGAACAGCGCCGCGGTGATAGAGCCTGCAAATCCACCAGAAGGCGCATTGTCGAGGTTAGCGATGCCGGGTTCGATCATCGCTTCATAGGGGTCATGAAAAGGCATACGCCAGACCGGATCAGCGGCAGTCCAGCCAGCACGCGCCAGCACGTCGGCGGCTTTGTCGTCATCGGTATAAAACGGGGCCAGATCAGCGCCCAATGCAACCCGGGCCGCGCCAGTCAAAGTGGCCATCGAGATGAGCAGGTTTGGTGCCCCTTCATGCGCCAGAGTAAGGGCATCGGCCAGCACCAACCGACCCTCGGCATCAGTGTTGTTGATCTCAACAGTTAGCCCATTACGCGCCGTCAGGATGTCGCCGGGGCGGAAAGCATTGCCCGCTACTGCGTTTTCGACCGCCGGGATCAGGACCCGTAATTGCACTTTCAGATCCAGCGCCATTATCATACGGGCCAGACTCAGCACATTGGCCGCTCCACCCATATCTTTTTTCATCAACCCCATCGAAGCACCGGGTTTCAGATTCAGGCCGCCGGTATCGAAACAGACCCCTTTCCCAACTAATGTTAGTTTTGGCCCTTGATCGCCCCAGTTCATCTCGATCAGACGCGGGGCCTGTTCGGCAGCACGCCCCACCGCGTGGATCATCGGAAAATTCTGTTCCAGCAACGCATCGCCTGTGATGACCGAGATGTCTGCGCCGTGTTCCCGTGCCAGTGCCTCAACCGCGTGTTGTAATTGCACCGGGCCCATGTCCGAAGCGGGTGTGTTGACCAGATCCCGTGTCAATGCCTCGGCATTGGCCATGATTTCGATCCGCCGGGCATCTACGCCCTCGGGCGCGATCAGCGTGGCGTTAGCCGGGCTTTGCGCTGCATAGCGATCAAAGGCATATCCCGTCATCAGCCAGCCCAGGCATTCAGCCTCAAGCACATCTGCGGGAACGCCCGAGGCGATATGATAGGTGCCCTTGGGCAGCGATTCTGCGGCAGCGGCTAGCGGAAATCGCTTGCGTACCCGTTTTGCCGCGCTGCCATATCCCGCCATGGCAAACTGCGGATTACCATCTGTGCCGGGCACCAGAAGTGTTTGACCCAGAGCTCCGGAAAACCCATCGGCCGCAACCCAAGCTCGGATATGATCCGGCTGATCGGCCAGCCAGCTTTCAAAATCTGATTGCTCTAACACATGTAGTGGCAGCGATGGGTCGGAGGCAGGGGCGAAGGACAGGGTCATGCGTGTCTCGGCTGGTTGGATTTTCGCCCAGACTATCTGTCTGCGGCGCACTCGCAACCCCTTCTCAGACAGATAGATCTTGCTGGTCCCAGACGGCAGTCAGCGATCGCTCACCCACACGGATCAGGCGGCTCAGAGTCGCCCCTGTCGCGACCGCATCGCCAGCGTCGACAGTACAGGCTACATCGCCTGCCACACGTGCCAGTGCTGTCATGCCGATTTGCTCGGATATGGCTACGAGAGATTTTGCGCATTTGCGCAGCCCGGCCCAATCGCGTTGCCGCCAAAACCGTTCACAATTCGACAGCCGCAACGCCAGTTCTTCAACCGTGCGGCACAGCACGTCCATGGCGTTGGTGTCGCCGAGCTGATTGTACAGGCTGCTCAGGCGGTCCGGGTCCAGACGCACGGGTTCCTTCTGTTCCAGTGTGATAATCTTGTCCACCACATTCACCCCAATTGAAATGCCCCCACGGCACAGTCAGAGATTGGCGGCAAAATACTTTGCAAAACCTTGCACCGGTTCAAAAGAATGGGTCGAATTTTCTGAGAATTCAGGCTTCCACGCTGTTCTGTGGGCAAAACCGGGCGAGAGTCCGGTCACACCTCTTGCGTTGACGCTCACTTGCTGCCAGTACCATAGAAACCGGACAGAGAAGGACAGGATCATGCCGATTACCACTGACGAGCTGGCCGCTGCCCGTACCGCCTGGGGCGATGGGTTGATTGCGATCTCCAAAGCTTTTGAAGACGGTGGGATCGATGCGGCCCGTTCCGTTGCCGAGGGTGTTCTGGATGCGGCATACGGCTATAATCTGGGTCCGGTCCTGTTCAAACCAACTATGGCATCCGGAGATCAAACCTTTCGCCCGACTCGCCACGGTGCACTGGCCTATTTTGTCGGTCACGATGCCGAATTTCCACTTGATGGCGGTTTCGGAATCAAGGGTTGGCGCGAAATGGCAAGTGAGACATCGGCCAGCTTCGTCGAAGGCGATGTCGCCATGTGGATGGGCAAGGTCATTCTGACGGATAGCCAAGGTAACATCACGCAAGTCGACAAAAGCTTCGGCTACAAAAAAGACGCTGACGGAGTGCTTCGCATCGTGCTGCACCATTCGTCGCTGCCTTACCAGCCACCGGCCTGATCCTGCGGGTCATACGATCGGGCCTCTGAAATTACGTCGATTTTTTGATATGTTTCCGATGATGTTTTCAGAATCGGATCGAACTCATGAAATTGATCAAACGTATTCTCGTCACCCTACTGGTGATCATTCTGGCGCTTGTCGGAGTGTCTTATCTGCTCCCCGGAAAAGCCGAAGTGTCCCGCAGCATCACAATCGACGCACCAGCCTCGGCGATCTTTCCCTATGTGAATTCGATGCAGGAGACCGAGAAATGGTCCCCCTGGCTGTCCCGAGACCCCGAAACCAAGCTGAGCTATAGTGGCCCGGAAGCGGGCGTCGGAAACACGCTGAACTGGGCCTCGGACAACCCGCAGGTGGGAATCGGCTCGCAGGAAATCACCGAGAGCACCACGGATCAGTCTGTGCAAACTGCACTGGATTTTGGCCCGATGGGGACAGCCACCGCCTCGTTCCATTTGCGGCCAGAAGGATCAGGCACACAGGTTACCTGGGGATTCGTATCCGACCTTGGTATGAACCCCATGTCCCGCTGGATGGGCCTAATGATGGACAATTGGGTCGGCGGAGATTACGAGCGCGGGTTGGAGAATTTGAAGACGCTGGTTGAGGGACAGGGGTGAAGGATCAGGCAGGAGGCATCTCTCTGATGACTGCTTTGAGGCCATACCAGAAACGATTGTTGAAATGTACGTGCGCCCATAGCAGTCCCTTTGCCGCGCAGGAGGCTGGGATCAAGCCATCGTGCAGCGCAAATAACCTCCGCTGATGCGGTGTTCAACTCGGTTCAAGCCCATACAGAACGGGGCGTGGATCGTTTGGTCCTTCGCTTCAATGCCATTTGTAGTGCCTACCATTTTGACGACAGCTTAATCGGGGCGACCACCGACAACCCGTCTGTTATTGAATATCAAATCGTGAAGACCGTAGGTTCGAATGTGCAAGTTGGTTTCTCGAAAGCCACAGATTCGATTTTGATGTTCTGAACATTTGGAAAGGTGTGTTTATGAGGCGAACGGTATTGATGTTATCTGTTTTGGCATTAGCGGGATGCGCTTCAACCACCACTCCTCCATCAGCACCTATTCCAAACCCCGGTCGCGCGAGCGCGCCCGTCAGTTCACAACAGGCACAAATAAGGTTCCGTCAGGTCGCCTCACGAATAGAACCTGTGGCAGAACGCGAATGCCGCCGCCGCACTACGAATGTGAATTGTGATTTTTTGATCCGCATTGATCCAGACAAAAAAGCACCCTCAAACGCGTATCAGAGTTTAAGCAAGTCGGGGCGCCCCGTTATCACAATGACTCAAGCGCTGATACGGAATGTAAACAACACTGACGAACTTGCATTTGTTATGGCGCATGAGGCCGCTCACCACATTCAAGGGCATTTGGCGCGACAGGCCCAAAATGCGGCGGCTGGTGCGGTGCTTTTGGCCGGTCTAGCAACAATTGCGGGGTCAGGGCCGAATGACATTGCCGCAGCACAAGACATTGGAGCCTTTGTTGGTGGGCGCAGCTATTCAAAAAACTTTGAATTGGAGGCTGATCGACTAGGCACGGTAATAGCCTACAAAGCGGGTTATGATCCACTCAAAGGTGCGCTGTACTTCGCACGAGTTCCTGATCCTGGTGATCGCTTTCTAGGGACGCATCCCCCAAACTCTCAAAGATACCATGCGGTAAAAGCGACAATGTCCCAGATCGGTGGCTGACCAACTGGTGCTGGATAGGCAATGGCAACGCATGCACAGGGCGGCTTTGTCCCGCAATTTTGCCATCTCTGCCCGTCCACAAAATAATAAACCCCACTGGCGGTGCAGCGGGGTTTAATAGAGTCATAACCAACTGGCGAAGGTTACGCCTTCTTCAGAACTTCACGGCCCAGCAATTCTGCAATTTGAACAGCGTTCAATGCCGCGCCTTTGCGCAGGTTGTCCGATACGCACCACAGGTTGATGCCATTCTCAACCGTCGAATCCTGACGGATGCGGCTGATGAAGGTGGCGAAGTCACCCGCGCATTCGATGGGCGAGACGTAGCCGCCCGCTTCGCGCTTGTCGATCACCATGATGCCCGGTGCTTCGCGCAGGATGTCGCGGGCTTCGTCTTCGTCCAGGAATTCCTCGAACTCGATATTCACGGCCTCGGAGTGGCCGACGAAGACCGGAACGCGGACGCAGGTTGCGGTGACCTTGATCGACGGGTCGACGATCTTTTTGGTCTCAACAACCATCTTCCACTCTTCTTTGGTCGAGCCGTCTTCCATGAAGACGTCGATCTGCGGAATCACGTTGAAAGCGATCTGCTTCTGGAATTTCTTCGGCTCGACCTCGGTCGTGGGATTATAGATGGCCTTGGTCTGATCCCAAAGCTCGTCCATGCCTTCTTTACCGGCACCCGATACCGATTGATAGGTCGAGACAACCACGCGCTTAATGCGTGCACGGTCATGCAGCGGCTTCAGCGCGACCACCATCTGCGCGGTCGAGCAGTTGGGGTTGGCGATGATGTTCTTGTTCTTGTAGTCGTGGATCGCCTCGGGGTTACATTCCGGCACGATCAGCGGAATGTCCGGGTCATAGCGATAGAGCGAGCTGTTATCGATCACCACGCAGCCAGCCGCTGCCGCCTTGGGGGCGTAAACCTTTGTGGCCTCGGAACCCACGGCAAACAGCGCCATGTCCCAACCAGTGAAATCGAATGTGTCCAGATCTTTGGTAGTGAGCGTCTTGTCGCCAAATGTCACCTCAGTACCCAGCGAACGACGGCTTGCCAGAGCAGCAAGTTCATCGACAGGGAACTGGCGTTCCGCCAGGATGTTCAGCATTTCGCGGCCCACGTTGCCCGTGGCGCCGACGACTACGACGCGATAGCCCATTTCATGTCTCCAAAGTTAAGGACGCGCGTTCATAGCCGCGTTGCGGCAAAGAAAAAAGAGGGGTTTCGGCTTATTTCACCCCGTCACACCGATTTGACACAGTTCAGTACCGTTCAGGGTTGTTTCAGCAAGGATCGATAAACCTCGACAATCGCCCTCGCTTCGCCTTCGATTCGAAAATTCTGCTCGACATGGGCGCGCGCGGCTAGTCCCGCAGCGGCCAGCGCGGCGCGGTCCTGCACCATATCCTCCAGCGCGTCGGCCAGTGCAGGGGCATTGTCTTTCTCGACCAGTCTTCCGGTCTCACCATCCTTGATTTGCGCACTGAACGCGCCGACCCCGTGACTGGCTATGGCTGGAACGCCCGAGGCCATCGCTTCAAGCGGTGTAAGGCCGAAACCTTCGTGCCGTGCGGGCGCAACGAACAGATCGAGCGCGCGATAGGTCTCGACAATCTCATCCCAAGGACGCTCACCCAGAAAATGAACGCGGTCGCCCAGCCCGGCATCCTGCAGCTTTTGCTCCTGCTCAGCCTGAAAAGCCTCAAATTCGTTGGTGGTACGCCCGGTGAAGATCACATGCGCATCGGGGTGGTTGGGCAGCACGTTCAGGGCGGCTTCGACCAGCAAGTCGACCCCTTTCTGAGGGCGGATACGGCCAAAACACCCAATCAGCAGCCCGTCTGGCAGGCCAAGTTTTTGGCGCAGGGCGCTTTTGTCCTCGGCTGGGTGAAACAGCTTGGTGTTGACGCCATGCATGATGACAGTAGCGGGATGCTCCAGAAAGGAAGCGGCCTGAGGCGTCGTCGCGATCAACGCGTCCATTTTCGAAATCAGCCGCTTGGTGAACCCGGAATGATCACGTTGCGCGGCTGAGGTGAATAGGAGTTTGTAGTTGCGTCGAAGCACCGAACGCAAGACCAGACCCATCAACATCTCGGTATTCCGGCGTGCATGCCAGACGCGTTTTCGATTGGACAGAAACAAAAGTTTCCAGAGTCTGATATGCGGCAAATCATCAGGTAGACCCGGGCCGGTGGCACGGATGCCGATCATTTTCTGCTGGATTGGCAGCAGTCGGATCACCGTCGTTGTCACGCCCGACAGGGAATGCTTCAGATTGGGTGCAATCACCTCAATGTCCTGCACGGGCGGTCTCCGGTTTCAGTCCACGCTGTCCCGACTGAATAGATAGATCACGCAGCCAATGGCAAGGGTGACCGCGAAAAAGCCGAAGATCGCCGTATAAGGTGCTGAGGGGCTGATCCCAGCGCTGGCCGCATGGATGCGCCCGGTGGCAAATTGCGCCAGGCCGACGCCGCCGACGCCAAAAAGGTTCAGCAGGGTCACGCCCCGCCCGACCAGATGCGGCGGCACGAAGGCCCGGCCATGGGCCATGATCACCGGAAAACTGGCGCCCAGAAAGCCGATCACTGCCAACAGCAGCACCGAGACCCAAACGCCGCTGTCGACCCACAGGCACAAAAGGCCGAGCGTCGTGGCCCCTAACACGTTACCGCCCAGGATCACCCATTTCCGGGTGCCCAGCATACGGTCCAGCGGCCCATAGGCGAAGGTTCCCGCGATCATCGCGGCCCCCATGATCAACGTTGCCGTCCCGATCTGAGCGGTGCTGAGCCCGAACACGTCATTCAAATACGGCCCGGCCCAAAGCCCTCGGATCGCACCCGATGGCGCATAAGACACAAGCATGAGCGGCAGAATGGTCCACAGCGCAGGTTCTTTCAGCAGGTCCAGAAGTGATCCTTTTTGCTCGGTTTCGACCTTTCTAGGGTCACGTACCGTCAGCCAGATCCCCGCAGCCACTGCGGCAGAGATGATCGCCAGACCGGCCAGCGTAGCGCGCCAGCCCATCAGCTCGACCGCCAGCGCCGTGGGGTATGAGGCGACCAGATTGCCGACAGACCCTACGCCCAGCATCACGGCGGCGAGCGTGGCGAATTTGGCGGGCGGAAACTCTCGTGCGAAGATGTAGTAGGATGCCATCAGAACCGGCGAGCATCCTACCCCGATCAGCGCCATGGCGAGCGCCACATGGAACGGGGTCGTTGCGACCGCGAACAGGCCAGCCCCGCCAGCCCCGCCGATTAGTAGCAGCACCGCAGAACTGCGCCGAGGACCGACGCGGTCCAGTGCCCAGCCCACCGGAATCTGCATCGCCGCAAAGATTAGAAACCAAAGACCTGAAGCAAAGGCGAGGTCTTCGGGTGTTGCGCCGATATCGCGTCCCAGATCGGTAGTCAAAACTGCCAGAAAAGCGCGGAAAAACTGGCTGAGTACATAGGCCAGACACAAGATCACCAAACCTGCCTGCATTTCTTGACCTATTGTCTGGCTGCCCCGCCCCGATGCTTTGCACGCCGCGTTGATCGGCACAAGTGCCATGATTGAATCGATTGGGGCGGACATTCTTCACAATTGAGCTATCATCACGGCAGATTTTGGATTTCCCGAGTGTGTTATGACCCTCTCAGACTCTGTATTTTATGACTCCGTCCCCATTTCGGACAATTTCCTCAGCCTCAGTGACCCCGCGCAGTTCACACCTTTGCCAGAGACATGGGTTCTGGGCGTCGCCGATATCGTAAATTCGACCGGTGAAATCGCGCGGGGCCGGTACAAGACCGTCAACATGGTGGGGGCGGCCGTGATTTCAGGCATGATCAATGCGCTGGGTGGGCGCATATTTCCGTATGTCTTCGGTGGTGATGGTGCTGGATTCGCCGTATCGGGTGAGGATGCCGAGATCGCGCGGGATACGCTGGCAACATTGCAAAGCTGGGCCGAAACGGAATTCGCCATCACTCTGCGCGCGGCGCTGGTTTCGGTGGCCGACATCCGCGCCGCTCGACGTGATCTGCGTGTTGCTCGCTTTGCGCCTTCCACCGGCGTTGACTATGCGATGTTTACCGGCGGGGGACTGGCCTGGGCCGAGGCTCAGATGAAATCCGGGCAACGTGTTGTGCAACCAGCCGGACCTGACGCGCAGCCCGATCTGACCGGCCTATCTTGTCGTTGGTCCAACAGTCCAGCGAGGGTTGGTCAGATCGTTTCACTGGTTATTCAGCCTACATCAGAGTCTAATGAGGCTGAATTCGCCGCCCTGACCCAATCCATCCTGTCCGTCGCCGAAGGGCTAGAACGCGCCGGTCACCCGGTTCCGGCCAAAGGACCTCCGATGAGTTTCCCTCCGCCCGGCGTCGATATCGACGCCCATGTCTCACGCGCAGGTCGGAATCTTCTGATGCAGAAAACACGCTTGATGATCGGGAATATGTTGATCGGCTTGTTGTTCAAAACCGGGATGCGCCTGGGTCAATTCGAACCCAAGCATTACAAAGAGATGGTCAGTCGCAACGCTGATTTCCGAAAGTTTGATGACGGTCTGAAAATGACGCTGGATTGTGACTCGAGCACGTTGGAACAGCTCACTCAGATGCTGGACGACGCGCAAAAAAAAGGCAAAATCAGATATGGAATGCACGCCCAGCAAGAGGCGATGATGACCTGCTTTGTTCCCTCGGCCATGCGCGACGACCATGTGCATTTTGTTGACGGGGCCTCGGGGGGATACGCGCAGGCTGCAGCGTCAATGAGGGCCTAAAGCCCTCGAGCGATTTCAGTGATCACGTCATAGGCCATCATCACGTCCTGTTCTGTGGTTTCAAACTGACCGGCCTGAAAGCGGATGACCAGATCGCCATCCACGCGGGTCTGTGTCAGGTAGATCCGCCCATCATCATTGATTGCATTCACCAGCCGCAGGTTCAGATCATCCAGATCGTCGGCCCCATCCGGCTCGTATCGGAAGGTCCAAAGAGACCACATTGGAGGCGTCACGATCCGAAAATCCGGTTCTGTTTCTAGACGATCATGCAGTGCGCGCGACCAATTGACGTGATTCCGCAGCCGTTCGCGCAACCCCTCCAGCCCATAGGTGCGGATGACGAACCACAGTTTCAGCGCGCGGAACCGACGTCCCAATGGCACCGACCATTCCGAGTAATTGATGATCCCGTCCTTGCCGTGGGTTTTCAGATATTCCGGGCTGATCGCAAGCGTGCGGACCAGATCATCGGGGTTTTTCAGGAAATGCGCACAGCAATCGAATTGCACGCCCAGCCACTTATGGGGATTGAATACAATGCTGTCGGCCTGATCGATCCCCGGCCAGTAGTGACGATATTCGGGGCAGATCATCGCCGACCCCGCCCAGGCTGCATCGACATGGGTATAAAGGCCGTATTTCTGTGCGATCGCCAGGCAGTGATCCACTGGATCAGTTGCCCCGGTTCCGGTCCCTCCAACACAAAGGATCACGCCCGCCGGGTGGAAACCAGACTCTAAATCTAATTGAATCGCTGCTTCAAGCGCATCGGGGTTCATTCCACGCCAATCACCTTGCACGGGGATGCGCACCAGATTGTCCTGTCCAATCCCCGCAACCCAGATGGCGCGGTCGATTGAGGTATGAACCTCGGAAGAGCAATAAATGCGCAGTGGCTTTTGACCGAACAGCCCCAGCGTGTTGCCCTGCCAGTTCATCGCCTTCTCGCGCATGGTCAGCACAGCCGCCAATGTCGCAGATGACGCCGAATCCTGAATGACCCCGGCAAAACCTTTGGGCAGGTCCAGCGCTTCGCGCAGCCAGTCCATCATTCGTGTTTCCATCTCGGTTGCGGCGGGCGAGGTCTGCCACAGCATACATTGCGGCGCGATGGCGCTGGCCAGGAACTCGGCCAGAACAGACGGGGCCGAGGCGTTCGAATTGAAGTAGGCGAAGAACCGAGGGTGTTGCCAATGGGTAATGCCGGGCATCACGATTTGTTCGAAATCATGAAAGATGTCCTCGATCGGCTCGCCCTGCTCAGGGGGATGCGCGGGCAGAGCGTTCAGGATATCGCCCGGCTCGGTCCGGGCGCGCACGGGCTTGTCGCCCACCGTCAGGTGATAGTCTTGCGTCCACTCGGCAACCTTCTTGCCCCAATCGGAGAATTCATTCCATTTCATCTTATCCGCCTCGGTAGCCTTTTTGTCAGTATCATATGCTAAACAAGTTAAGTAAAGTCCAGTAAACGAAACTCAAACACAACCAACATTCTATTGCGAAATATTTGGAATTGCGCGAAAATTCCATATGTCAAAGAACTTACCACAGACGTCCCGATCATTGCCGATAGCGTTGTTGCGCGCTCGGGAAAAGGTGATGGGGCCTATTCGTGGTGTGCTAACGGATGCTGGCGTCACCGAGCAACAATGGCGCGTTCTGCGCGTTTTGCAGGAAGAAGGACCTCAGGAGCCTACTCAGATCGCCGAGCGCGCCTGCCTCTTGTTGCCCAGCCTGACGCGCATTCTGAAAAAGCTCGAAGACAGCAAGCTGATCATGAGGCGGCCGGATACCAAAGACCGCCGCCGACAGATTGTCGAAATCAGCGAGAATGGGTTGCAAATTATCGACGCAAATCTGGCGGAAATGTTGGAGCTGGCGGAATACACCCGCTCTTTGCTCGGGGCAGAGCAGCACGAGAAGTTGCTGGACCTTCTGGTAGAGCTTCACCAGCTGGAAGGCTGAGCGCAATGCTCAGAACAGGCTCTAACCAAACTGCTTGTCGTCGTTCAGACCTCGTTCAGGGCCCCAAACGATAAGCATTGTGGGCGGAGAAGGTAATATTCGTTGCCCGTAGATGGTTCGCGTCGTAGCCTCATCCTTACCTTTAACAAACGGTTCAATGCAGATGGATGGGCCCAAACCGCCAGAACCGGCACCGCCTGCACATATTGCAAAGCAGGATTTGAGCGAGCGAGTGGGCGCGCGTGTACGCCGGGCGCGTCAAATGCGAGGCATCCCGCGCCGGATCCTGTCTGAGAACTCGGGCGTTTCCCCACGCTATTTGGCGCAGCTTGAGGCGGGTGAGGGCAACATCTCGATCGGCGTGTTGCACCGTGTCGCACAGGCACTGGATTACAAAGCCGAATGGTTGATTGGTGAAGATGATCCGTGGGATTCGGATGCTTTGCAGATAGTTGAGCTTTTCCGACAAGCCAGCGACGATGTCAAAGATAGTGTCAGGCGTGCATTGCAACCACACCCAGATGAGGATGCACGTGCGCATCGGGTTTGTCTGATTGGATTACGCGGAGCGGGTAAGTCAACTCTTGGCGCTATGCTGGCTGCCGCACAAAGACTGCCGTTTGTTGAACTCACAGCCATGATTGAAGAGATGGCCGGCATGCCCATGTCTGAAGTGATGGCGTTCTACGGGCAAGAAGGGTATCGCAATCTGGAAGCGCAGGCGCTGGATCGGGTGATTGCAGAGCATGATCGGGTCGTGCTGGCAGTCGCGGGCGGGATCGTATCAGAGCCTTCGACCTATGCGACCCTGCTTGGCCGGTTTCACACCATCTGGCTGCGCGCGTCACCGACCGAGCATATGGACCGCGTGCGCGCCCAAGGCGACGAACGCCCGATGGCTGGAAATCCCAAGGCGATGGAGCAGCTCAAGAACATATTGGCCAGTCGCGAGGCTTTGTATGGGCGGGCAAATGCGCAGCTGGATACATCGGGCAGGGCGCCCCATGTTTCGCTGAACGAGCTGCGCCTACTGATTGAGGAACAAGGTTTCCTGATCGAAAAATTGGGTTCTATTTAGGATCTTTCAGCCAATCCTTTTCAAATTCCACCCCTTCCAGTTCCGCAAATCGCCGTACCCGGTCCAATTCGGCCTGCAGGCGGCGGGTTCTTGCGTCAGACCAACGCACCGACCGTTCTGGCCATACGGATCGGACTTGCAACAGTCCACGGTCTCGCTGGGCCTTCATGTCGATGCGTCCGATCAACCGGTGCCCTTCAAGCAACGGAAAGACATAATAGCCGTAGGTACGCTTGGGTTCGGGTACGAACACCTCGATCCGATAGTGGAATCCGAACAACCGCTCGGCCCGGTTCCGGTCACGCAACATAGGGTCAAAAGGGCTGAGAACTCTGATCCGGCCCGGCGCATCGGGCAGCTCTGTAGCGTGTTCACATAGACCGGTGCGGGCGAACACTTTTCGTTCCCGCCCGTCTGCGCATTCGACGCAGATCTCTTCGATTTCACCCTGTGTTAGAGCCTGTTGGCACCAGGATTTTGCCTCGGCAGCGCTTACCGTATCCCAGAACGCGGCAAGCTCTCCCGATGTGGCGAACCCCAGCCGGTCGAGTGCGGCGTTACACAACCAATCCACAGTTTCATTTGCGTCGCAATGCAAATTGCCGGGGCAAAGTTGAGTTTCTATAACCCGCTCTGTCAGGTCATAGCGTTTCTGAAACCCATCGCGTCCAACCACGGTCAGCGCGCCGGATCGCCAGAGATATTCCAGCGCGGTCTTGGATGGATGCCAGTCCCACCAACCGCCAGATCCCTTTTTCTCGTCTTTTCCGACATCGGACGAGCCAACCGGACCATGGTCGCGGATATGTTGTAGGACGGTTTCGAACTTTTGCTCAAACCCGTCACGCCGCCAGTTCTTCCAGCGGGCTTTCAACATGTCGGCATCGCGCAGGAACCGCAGATGCCAATGGCGATAGAATTCCATTGGGATCACCGCCGCATCGTGCGTCCAATGCTCAAACAGCGCGCGGTCGCGTTCGTAGAGCTGCTTGAGGTAGCGCGAACGATAGCTGGGCTTACGCGCATATAGGATCATGTCATGCGCGCGGGCGACGGTGTTGATACTGTCGAGCTGGACAAACCCTAAACGATGGATCAGCTGTAACAAGTCATCGCCTTTGGAACTTCCAGTAGGCTGTTCCAAAAGCGCGTGCCGATCCATGAACAGCGCCCGCGCCGCGCGGTTGTCCAGACGTTGCTGCGCCATCTGGCGTTATCGCCGTTTCAGCGTGTCGCCGTAGCTGATCTTGGGGGTTAGGGTAACGCGGGTTTCAACCTCGGAATCCGGATCGGCCAGCTTCGCCGCAATGATCTCGGCCGCGGTGCGCCCAATCTCGGTCCGGCAGGCATCCATGGTGGCCAGCTTGCGTGGTAGTCCCTGCAGCAGCTCTACGTTGTTGAATCCGGCCAATCCGATCTGACCGGGCACATCGATCCCTTGGTCCAGCAAATACAGCAGCCCACCCGCGCCGATCATATCGTTGGAATAATACAGAAAATCCAACTCGGGCGAGCGTTCCAGCATCGCTTGTGTCATCTCGCGCCCCTTGGCCAGCGCTGAGCCACCCGAATAAAATTCACGGTCCTCAATCTCGATCCCGTGCTTGCCCAATACTTCGGTGAAGCCTTCGAACCGTTTACGGGCACGGTGGTCTAACGGCATCTTGGTGCCCATAAACCCGATATGCTCATAGCCCGCCTTCAGGATTGCCTGCGCCATTTCGCGCCCGGCGCGGCGGTGAGAGATTCCCACCATCGCATCCACCGGTTTGCCATCAGTATCCATGATCTCGACCACCGGTATGCCAGCTGAATCCAGCATAGCGCGCGCGGCTTCGGTATGCTCCAGTCCGGCAATGATCACGCCTGAGGGCCGCCACGATAGCATCTCGTACAGCACTTTTTCTTCTTTTTCTGGCAGATAGTCCGTGACGCCAACCACCGGCTGCAGTTCAGTATCTTCCAGCACCTGATTGATACCGGTTAGAACTTCGGGGAAGACCATATTTGACAATGACGGGATGATCACAGCGACCAGATTCACCCGGCTTGACGCCAATGCTCCCGCGATCTTGTTGGGCACATATCCCAGCTCTTTTGCGGCGGCCAAAACACGGGTACGGGTGGCATCCGACACATCCCCGCGATTACGTAGCACCCGGCTAACGGTCATTTCGGATACTCCGGACGCTTCCGAGACATCACGAAGGGTAAGCGGGCGTTTTGTTTCTGTTGTCACCGAGATACCTGCATTGTTTGTTTGGCCGATGGTAGCGTGAACAGGGCGAATTGTTCAACTGTTGTGCAAAGCCCATGACAATCTGAAAAAACCCCGCTAGAGAAAACGACGCGCGGCCCCGTGGCTCAACTGGATAGAGCAGCCCCCTCCTAAGGGGCAGGTTGCAGGTTCGAATCCTGCCGGGGTCGCCAAGCTTTTCTGAACGTACCCGCTTAAATGCGTTACAGATCAAGCGTTCTAAATCTCTGCCCTTTGGGAGACGAAGGAATTATACCCTCGTCACTTCTTGCCGGGTGTGCCGTCGAATTTCTTTTCGATGTCGCTCCAACAGTCGATGTAATCGTCCTGCAGTGGTGCCTCATTGGCGGCGAACGCTGTGAGATGCTGCGGAAAGCGGGTTTCGAACATGAAGGACATGGTGTTCTCCAGCTTGTCTGGCCCCAGGTTTGAATTCGATGCTTTTTCAAAGGCTTCGCGATCCGGGCCGTGGGGCAGCATCATATTGTGCAGGCTCATACCGCCGGGAATAAAGCCCTGCGGTTTCGCATCATATTGGCCGTAAATATTGCCCATCAGTTCGGACATGATGTTCTTGTGGTACCAGGGCGGACGGAAGGTATCTTCCATGACCATCCAGCGCTCGCGGAACAGAACAAAGTCGATATTTGCGGTGCCGGGCTGGCCTGAAGGTGCGGTTAGAACGGTGAAAATCGACGGATCCGGATGATCGAACAGGATGGCTCCGACCGGGCAATATGTACGCAGGTCGTATTTGACGGGTGCATAGTTGCCGTGCCACGCCACCACGTCCAGCGGGCTGTGCCCGATTTTGGTCTGGTGAAACTGACCGCACCATTTGACGGTCACGGTTGAGGGCACTTCGCGGTCCTCAAACGCCGCGACCGGTGCTTTGAAATCACGCGGGTTGGCCATGCAGTTGGCGCCGATCGGGCCGCGGCCAGGCAGTTCGAATTTCTGGCCGTAGTTTTCGCACACGAACCCGCGCGCAGGGCCTTCCACAACTTCGACCCGGTAGACAAGGCCGCGTGGAATGATAGCGATTTCCTTGGGTTCAAGGTCGATGATCCCTAATTCGGTGTAGAATCTCAGAACGCCCTCTTGCGGCACCACCAGCAGCTCGGAGTCAGCCGAGAAGAAGTAATCATCCTGCATCGAAGTATTCACCATATAGATATGGCTGGCCATCCCGACCTGAGTGTTCACATCCCCGGCAGTGGTCATGGTGTGCATGCCCGTGACCCAGGTTGTCTGTTCACCGGTATGGGGCACCGGGTCCCAGCGGTACTGTCCCAAGCTGACAACGTCAGGATCGACATTGGGCGCTGATTTCCAATAGGGAACATCGATTTTTTCATAGCGATGTGAATGCTTTACTGACGGGCGAATACGATAGCACCAGGTGCGCTCGTTCTGGTGCGAGGGTGCCGTAAACGCAGTGCCTGAAAGCTGCTCTCCATAGAGGCCGTAATTGCATTTCTGCGGGCTGTTCATACCCTGGGGCAGAGCATCAGGAAGCGCTTCGGTTTCGTAATCGTTGCCAAAGCCCGGCATGTACCCTTCGTGCGGCCCTTTCAAGGATGGGGCAACTGTCATGCGTTCATTCTTGGTCAGCTCATTCATTTTGCACGTTCCTTCCGGACAGATACGATCGAATTTAATGGGTGTGGTAATAGTTGACTTTGTAACTAACAAGCGCGACGGGAAGGTATCTTCAAAAAAGATGAGTTTGATTTGCAGGAAATTGCCATAGCCTTGCACCATGTCCTTCTTCGACTGGCAAAAGGTAGTGCAACAGAGATTGTTAATTCCGGTAGCTACGGGTCGATTCTCGGGGTCAAACAAAGAAATTGACTCAGACAGGCCAAACCAGCCTGATTGTACATCGGTCAAGTGACCGGAAGTGCCAGGGGTTCAAATTTTATGGAGATTTTGGTGCCCAGGAGAGGACTCGAACCTCCACGTCCATACGGACACTAGCACCTGAAGCTAGCGCGTCTACCAATTCCGCCACCTGGGCAGGTGTCGTGGAGGGGCGTTTAAGCTGACTGGCAGTGGGCGTCAACCAGATTCGGGGGTGTTTTTGAAAGTTTTTTGATGCGTGCCCCAACTTCTGGTTAACGCGACGGATTTTCAGAGAAGCGCGGCGTTATTGCGCCTTGTTCGACGGGCTCGTGGGCGCTAGATCAATTCAGACCAAGACAGCAGGAGCGCCATCATGTCGAAACTCGTCACGATTTACGGTGGATCGGGCTTTGTCGGCCGATATATCGCGCGGCGTATGGCTGCCGAAGGCTGGCGTGTCCGCGTCGCTGTGCGGCGGCCCAATGAAGCGATGTTCGTCAGACCCTATGGCGCGGTTGGTCAGGTCGAGCCTATCTTGTGCAATATCCGTGATGACGCCTCGGTCGCTGCAGCGATGCATGGTGTGGACGCCGTGGTGAATTGCGTCGGCGTATTGAATGAGCTGGGCAAGAATGCGTTCGACGCAGTGCAGGCCGAAGGTGCCGAACGGATCGCCCGGCTGGCGGCCGCTCAGGGTATTGACCGCATGGTCCATATCTCGGCCATTGGTGCGGATCCCGAATCCGACAGCGAATATGCGCGCACCAAAGCGCAGGGCGAGGCGGGCGTTTTGCAACACATGCCGGGTGCCGTCATTCTGCGCCCATCAGTCATTTTCGGCACCGAAGACCAGTTTTTCAACCGCTTCGCAGGAATGACACGGATGAGCCCGTTCCTGCCGCTTGTTGGGGCGGAAACGAAATTTCAACCTGTCTATGTCGATGATGTTGCGCAAGCGGCAGTTCAAGGCGTTCTGGGCAAAGCGTCTGCCGGTGTTTATGAACTGGGCGGGCCAGAGGTAAAGAGTTTCCGCGCCTTGATGCAGCAGATGCTCGACGTAATTCATCGCCGCCGGATCATCATCGGGATGCCTTTCTGGGCGGCGAAAATCATGGCGGGTGTGTTGGATATCGCGAAGTTCGTCAGTTTTCAGTTGTTTCCGAACAATATCCTGACTCGTGACCAACTTAAGAATCTGCGGCGCGATAATGTGGTGGCGGATGACGCTAAAGGTTTTTCGGACCTCGGGATCGAGCCCGCAACGTTGGAGTCGGTGCTGCCAGAATATCTGTGGAAATTCCGCCCCGCGGGTCAGTATGACGATATTCAGAACTCGGCCAAGAACCTGCGCATCTGATCAGCTATAGGCAATCACCAGCAGGATTGCTCCGAGGATGATCCGGTAGATCACATAGGGTGTGAAACTGACGCTGCGCAGAAGCCGCATCATCAGGTTAAGCGCGATCAGAGCCGAAACAAAGGCGAAGGCTGCGGCAATCGCGCCGTCCTTGGCCAGCTGTGTGTCCGCCTCACGGACGACGTCGACCGAAAGCAGGACGCCCGAAGCGACAATCGTTGGTATCGACATCAGCATGGCAATCCGCGCACCATCTTCGCGTGTATAGCCAAGCTGGCGAGCGCCTGTGATCGTAATCCCCGAGCGTGAAGTCCCCGGGATCAAGGCCAACATCTGCCACAACCCCATGATCATTGCGTCCTTTAAGCCCCAGTCCGAACTACGTTTGGTTTGTACCCCCTTTTGATCCATCCAATACAGCACTAACCCGAAGCCAAGCATCGCCCATCCGATGACGGCGACTGAACGTAGAGTCTGCTCAAGCCCCGTCAGGTACACGATCCCGCCCGCAATGACTGTCGGAATCGTGGCGATGACCAAGCCCAGTGCCAACCGCGCCTGAGGCGTCTCAATTCGTCCTCGGATAATTTGGGGTATCCCGGCTAGGGCTTGTTTCACATCTGACCAGAAATAAAGAATAACCGCGCCAAGTGTTCCTACATGGACGGCGACATCGATTGCCAGGCCTTGATCAACCGCGCCAGTCAGGCGGGGCAACAGGATCAGGTGCCCGGATGAAGATACAGGCAAGAATTCGGTGACGCCCTGAATGATCGCCACAAGAATCAAGTGAAAAAGGCTCATCTGCTCTGCCGGTACCGTGCTCGTTTTGTTGAGAACAATGGGTATAAGCGGGCAACGGGAAAGTGAAGTGCTCAGATAGGTCCGAATCGGAACTAAAAACACGACAAATTTCTCTGAAAAAAACATCGAGCGATGCAGTTTTCTCAATATAGGTCAGTACTGTTGACTTTTCATCCAGAATGACATCACTTAAAGAACCCTGACCAAGCCAATTCATGGAGTCTGACCCGTGGCCAAGCAACCGATGCTGAAATTTGTGCAGATCGATCGTGTCATGCCTGAAAAGCGTGCCGCCAGTGACCGCAAAGAGGACTTCGATGAAATCTATGCCGAGTACGCCGCGGAGAAGGCGGCCGAACAGGCCAGCCGATGCAGCCAGTGCGGAGTGCCCTATTGCCAGTCCCATTGTCCGCTGCACAACAATATCCCTGATTGGCTGAACCTGACGGCAACCGGGCGGTTGGAAGAGGCGTTTCAAACAAGCCAGGCTACCAACACTTTCCCTGAAATCTGCGGTCGCATTTGCCCACAGGACCGTCTGTGCGAAGGCAATTGCGTGATCGAGCAATCAGGCCACGGTACGGTCACCATCGGCTCGATCGAGAAATACATTACCGATACAGCCTGGGATAAAGGCTGGGTCAAACCCGTTCAGCCCCGTGCCGAGCGCGACGAAAGCGTGGGTATCATTGGCGGTGGACCCGGTGGATTGGCTGCGGCGGATATGCTGCGCCGGGCGGGTATTCAGGTCACGGTCTATGATCGATATGACCGTGCGGGGGGGCTGCTGATGTACGGCATTCCCGGATTCAAGCTGGAAAAGGATATCGTCCAACGCCGAAATGACCTGCTAGCAGATGGTGGTGTTGCATTTGAGCTGAACTGCGATGTGGACGCCGCGAAATTCGCGGAAATCCACGCGAAACATGATGCGGTAATTATTGCAACGGGCGTCTACAAATCCCGTGATCTGTCCATGCCCGGCAGCGGTCTGGGTGGGATTGAAAAGGCGATCGATTTTCTGACAGCCTCGAATCGCAAAAGTTTTGGCGATGCGGTTGATGACTTCGACAATGGCCGCTTGAACGCGGAAGGTAAGAAAGTGGTCGTCATCGGCGGGGGTGATACCGCGATGGATTGCGTGCGCACGTCGATTCGTCAGGGTGCGACGTCGGTCAAATGCCTCTATCGCCGCGACCGCGCCAATATGCCGGGCTCGCAGCGCGAGACCCAGAATGCCGAGGAAGAAGGCGTGATCTTCGAATGGCTTAGCGCACCCAAAGGCTTTACCGGCAATGAGCAAGTAAACGGTGTCATGGTGCAGAAGATGCGTCTGGGCCAGCCCGATGCCTCGGGCCGTCAGGCTCCCGAAGTGATTGAGGGCGCAGACTATTTCGAAGAGGCCGATCTGGTGATCAAGGCGCTTGGATTCGAACCCGAAGACCTGCCCACGCTGTTTGGTCAACCCGATCTACCCGTGACCCGCTGGGGTACAATCAAAGCTGCGTTCCAGACCGGTGCAACCGAGATGGAGGGCGTTTATGCCATCGGCGACATCGTGCGCGGTGCTTCGCTGGTGGTCTGGGCGATCCGTGACGGGCGCGATTGCGCAGATGCCATAATTGAGCGTTTTAACGCCAAATCCGCCATCGCAGCCGAGTGAAACAAAACGCAAAAGCAATTCGAAAAATCCCAGCGGGTATGCGTTCGAAAGCGAACGCCGACAGATGAACAAAAGCCTGTGTGCCCCCTTGGGAAGAAGGAGACAGCCAATGACCAAATATGATGCCGATTGGGTGCGGGCCGAGGAAGCCAAGCGCAAATGGATGGCAGAAAACGGTCTCTATTCAGAGGAAGAAGAGCATTCCTCGTGCGGTGTGGGCCTTGTTGTGTCCGTCGATGGTAAGCCGTCACGCAAGGTGGTGGATGCGGGGATCGATGCGCTAAAGGCAATCTGGCATCGCGGCGCGGTGGATGCGGACGGTAAAACCGGGGACGGCGCAGGTATCCATGTTCAGATCCCGGTCCCATTCTTCTATGATCAGATTCGGCGCACGGGTCATGAACCAAACTTGGATGAACTGGTTGCTGTCGGTCAGGTTTTCCTGCCCCGCACGGATTTCGGCGCGCAGGAACAGTGCCGGACTATCGTGGAAACCGAAGTTCTACGCATGGGTTATTATATTTATGGCTGGCGACATGTGCCGGTTGATGTGACCTGTCTGGGCGAAAAGGCCAACGCGACCCGGCCCGAGATCGAGCAAATTCTGATCTCGAACTCCAAAGGCGTGGATGAAGAGACATTCGAGCGTGAGCTCTATGTCATTCGTCGCCGTATTGAAAAAGCGGCGCTGGCCGCAGGAATCTCGGGGCTGTATCTGGCGTCGCTCTCTTGCCGGTCGATCATCTACAAAGGCATGATGCTGGCCGAGCAGGTCGCTGTTTTCTACCCCGACCTGATGGATGAGCGGTTCGAGTCCGCTTTTGCCATTTACCACCAGCGCTATTCAACCAACACGTTCCCGCAATGGTGGCTGGCCCAGCCCTTCCGTATGTTGGCCCACAACGGTGAGATCAACACGCTGAAAGGCAACATCAACTGGATGAAAAGCCACGAGATCCGCATGACCTCGGATAGCTTTGGCGTCTATGCCGAGGATATCAAACCGATCATAGCGGGCGGATCGTCGGATTCCGCCGCATTAGACTCGGTATTCGAGGTCTTGGTGCGTGCGGGGCGCTCGGCGCCGATGGCGAAAACCATGCTGGTTCCGGAAAGCTGGTCCAAGCAAGCTATCGAGCTGCCGCAAAGCTGGCGCGACATGTATTCCTACTGCAATTCAGTGATGGAACCTTGGGATGGCCCTGCTGCGCTGGCAATGACGGATGGCCGCTGGGTGTGTGCCGGTTTGGATCGGAATGGTCTGCGCCCGATGCGCTATGTGGTAACCGGCGATGGTCTGGTCATCGCGGGGTCCGAGGCGGGTATGGTGCCGATTGATGAGGCCACCGTGACCGAAAAAGGCGCGCTGGGACCGGGCCAGATGCTGGCTGTCGATATGAAAAAGGGCAAGCTGTTCCGCGACAAGCAGATCAAGGACAAACTGGCCCGAGCACTGCCGTTTGGCGACTGGGTCGGCAAGATCAACGATCTGGACGAGTCACTTGCGGGCGTGACGGAACACCCGAAATTCACCGGAGAAGAACTGCGCAAGCGTCAGATCGCGGCCGGGTATTCTGTAGAAGACCTAGAACAGATTCTTGCCCCGATGGCAGAGGACGGCAAAGAGGCGCTGGCTTCGATGGGGGATGATACGCCCTCGGCTGTTCTGTCCAAGCAATACCGCCCGCTCAGCCACTTTTTCCGGCAGAACTTCAGCCAGGTGACGAACCCTCCGATCGACAGTTTGCGTGAATACCGTGTGATGTCGCTGAAGACGCGGTTCGGCAACCTTAAGAACGTGCTGGACGAAGACAGCAGCCAGACCGAGATCATCGTTCTGGAAAGCCCCTTTGTCGGCAATGCACAATGGGACACCCTGGTCAATCAACTGGGTTCACCCCTTGCGGAGATCGATTGTAGCTTTGAACCCGGCCGAGGCGCTCTGAGCGCTGCTTTGGCGCGTGTTAGAGCCGAAGCAGAAGAAGCCGTGCGCTCGGGCGCGGGTCACTTGGTGCTGTCTGACATGAATTCAGGGCAAGGTCGTGTGGCGATGCCGATGATCCTGGCCACCAGTGCTGTGCATTCGCATTTGACCCGTCAGGGTTTGCGGACCTTTTGTTCGCTGAACGTGCGGTCTGCTGAATGTGTTGATCCTCATTACTTTGCGGTTCTGATCGGCTGTGGCGCGACTGTTGTGAACGCCTATCTGGCCGAAGACTCACTGGCTGATCGCATTGACCGTGGTCTGCTGGACGGCACCCTGACCGAAAACGTTGCGCGCTATCGCGAAGCCATCGACCAGGGTCTGCTGAAGATCATGGCCAAGATGGGTATTTCGGTGATCTCGTCCTATCGCGGTGGTCTGAATTTCGAAGCCGTGGGTCTCAGCCGCGCGATGGTGGCCGAGTATTTCCCGGGTATGACCAGTCGTATCTCCGGCATCGGTGTCACCGGCATTCAGACCAAAGTCGAAGAAATTCATGCCAAAGCGTGGGACAGCGGTCTGGATGTTCTGCCCATCGGAGGTTTCTACAAAGCGCGTAAATCGGGTGAGACCCACGCGTGGGAAGCAACCTCAATGCACATGATGCAAATGGCCTGTAACCGCGCCTCATATGAGCTGTGGAAACAGTATTCGGCCAAGATGCAGTCCAATCCTCCGATTCACTTGCGCGATCTGATGGATTTCAAGCCGCTGGGCAAGCCGGTGCCGATCGAAGAGGTCGAATCGATCACTTCAATCCGCAAACGCTTTGTCACTCCAGGCATGTCGCTGGGCGCCCTCAGCCCCGAGGCGCACAAGACACTGAACGTGGCGATGAACCGGATTGGCGCGAAGTCGGATTCCGGCGAAGGTGGTGAAGACCCGGCGCATTTTGTGCCTGAACCCAACGGCGACAACCCGTCGGCCAAGATCAAACAGGTGGCCTCGGGCCGGTTCGGCGTGACCGCCGAATACCTGAACCAGTGCGAAGAGCTTGAGATCAAGGTCGCCCAAGGCGCGAAGCCTGGTGAGGGCGGTCAGCTGCCGGGAATGAAAGTCACAGACCTGATCGCGCGTCTGCGGCATTCTACCAAGGGCGTGACCCTGATCTCGCCGCCGCCGCACCACGACATCTACTCGATCGAGGATTTGGCGCAGCTGATCTATGACCTGAAACAGATCAACCCGCGCTGCAAAGTGACGGTTAAGCTGGTGGCGTCCTCGGGCGTTGGCACGATTGCTGCCGGTGTGGCCAAGGCGAAAGCGGATATTATCCTTATTTCGGGTCACAATGGCGGCACTGGGGCCTCACCTGCGACCAGCATCAAATATGCCGGCCTGCCATGGGAAATGGGCCTGACCGAAGCCCATCAGGTTCTGGCGATGAACAACCTGCGCGACCGTGTGACTCTGCGGACGGATGGTGGCCTGCGCACCGGTCGTGACATCGTCATGGCCGCGATGATGGGCGCTGAGGAATACGGCATCGGTACCGCCGCCCTGATCGCAATGGGCTGTATTATGGTGCGTCAGTGCCAGTCGAACACCTGTCCGGTGGGCGTGTGTACGCAGGACGAATCGTTGCGTGCCAAGTTTACTGGCAACGCGGACAAGGTGGTGAACCTGATCACCTTCTACGCACAGGAAGTGCGAGAACTGCTGGCTAGCCTCGGCGCACGCTCGATTGACGAAATCATCGGTCGTGCTGATCTGCTAGCACAGGTCAGCCGCGGATCGGCGCATCTGGATGATCTGGACCTCAACCCGCTGTTAATCACCGTCGATGGCGCACATGATATCGTCTACAACCGCGACAAGGATCGTAATGCAGTGCCGGATACGCTGGATGCCGAGATTGTGCGCGATGCGGCGCGCTTCCTGAAAGACGGTGAGAAGATGCAACTATCTTACGCGGTGCAGAACACGCATCGGACCGTGGGTACACGTGTCTCAAGCCACATCGTCCAGAATTTCGGCATGCGGAACACGTTCCAGGACGATCACTTGCATGTGAAGCTGCAGGGTTCGGCGGGCCAGTCACTGGGGGCTTTTGCCGCTCCAGGTCTCAAGCTGGAGGTCTCGGGTGATGCCAACGACTATGTCGGCAAGGGGCTTTCGGGCGGCATGATCGTTGTGCGGCCCCCGCAGGTGAGCCCCCTCAAGGCGGAATATAACACCATCATTGGCAACACCGTCCTATACGGTGCCACCGATGGCCACCTATTTGCAGCAGGCCGCGCAGGTGAGCGGTTCGCGGTGCGAAATTCAGGTGCCAGAGTGGTGATCGAAGGCTGCGGCTCGAACGGATGTGAATACATGACCGGCGGCGTTGCGGTTATTCTCGGCGATATTGGTGCCAACTTTGGTGCGGGGATGACGGGTGGTATGGCTTATCTGTACGACCCCGAAGGCAAGGCCGAAGCGCTGATGAACATGGAGACGCTTGTCACCTGTCCGGTGACAGTGGACCATTGGGAAGATCAGCTGAAAGCAATGATCGAGCGCCATGTTGCGGAAACCAATAGCCGCAAAGCCATTGATATCTTACAGCATTGGGATGTGGAAAAGACCAACTTCCTGCAGGTTTGCCCAAAAGAGATGTTGAACAAGCTCAGTCATCCTCTGACCACCGAAGTGGCGGCGGTTCCTGCAGAATAGGTCTTGAGATATCTAAATCTTTGGCCCGGCGTGTCGTTCCCAACACGTCGGGTATTCTTTTGTCTGGCCATATTGTTTCCAATTCTTGTGTAATGCCGTGCATAACGCCTAGCTTTAGTCATAGTTTATTCGGGAAATGCAGGCATGCTGCTATCCCAATGATGTGAGTGAAGTGGAATATCGGTGTGCCCACGACGTATACAGACCAGTTTTTTGTGCTCGACCCGGCCAATCCGGGTGCGAACGGAACCGTTGTTGGATCCACGCTGAACGTCGAGTTCTTTGATATCATCGATCAGAATGACGATGATCTGGTCAACCGGCTGAATGGAGACTCGGTTGACGGATCTGACATCACTGCGTCTTACTTCGATGATATGGTGACGATCGAGTTGCCGGGTGGTGCGCAGGTTACATATACCGGCGTTACCTTCTACCTTGCTGACGGGCGCGAGGTTTTTACCCCAACAGACGGCTCGGTTCTGCAGCAAGGCACGTTTGTTTCTTCTTCAGTCACCGATTTTAGCGATGATGGGGCTTCGTTTGGTTCGGTCGATATCGCCAACGGTGATCTCGGTCCGCCTTGCTTTACGCCCGGCACATTGATTGATACCCCCGATGGGCCCCGGCCGGTCGAGGACCTGAAACTTGGAGATCTGGTTACGACCGCGGATAGCGGCGCTAAACCTGTGCTCTGGATTGGTCGGACCAAGGTAGCAGCCGAGGGTAAACTGGCCCCCATTCGGTTCGAGACAGGGATGTTCGGGATCACGCGCCCTCTGCTTGTTTCGCCGCAGCACAGGATGCTGATCGATGATTGGCGTGCACCCTACCTGTTTGGCCATGAAGAAGTTCTGATCGCTGCCCATTGTCTTGTGAACGGAACAACAGTCACGCGTGTCGAAGGGGGCGAGGTGGATTATATCCACATTCTGTTCCGGCGACATGAGATCGTGTTCGCCAATGGCGCAAAAAGTGAAAGCTACTACCCGGGACATGCACTGACCCAGGCCGAGCGTCGGACGCAAGCAGAAGTATTGGCCTTGTTCCCGGAGTTGGCGGCGCGCGGAGCAGCCTCAGTCAGAACTGCACGCCCGGTTGTGCGACCGCGCGACGGACAGATGTTGTCGAAATAATCCGTTTCAAATACGCCCTTCGCGGCGTATAGCAAGGCATGGCAAAAAAAGCAGTCCGCAAACCGCGCGGTAAGAAAAAGAAGGCGTCCAGATCAAACAAAACAACAGGCCTTATCGCTCGGATACGGCGCTGGACCCTTCGTGTTGTTCTGGCGATGGTCGTGGCTTTTGTATCTTTGGTTCTGATCTATTCAGTCGTGAACCCGCCGGTCACGCATACGATCTGGTCCGAGTGGCGGCGGCTTGGGAAGGTTGATCGCGAGTGGGTGCCGATCGAAGAGATTGCCCCGATCATGGCGCGGTCGGTCGTAGCAGCCGAGGATGCCAACTTCTGCCTGCATTGGGGCTTTGATGTCGAAGCGATCCGCGATGCGCTGGAAGATGGCGGCAGCCGGGGTGCATCGACCATCACGCAGCAGGTGGTCAAGAATGTATTTCTCTGGCAGGGGCGCAGCTGGGTCCGCAAGGCGCTTGAAACCTCGATGACTCCGATTGTTGAAATCGTCTGGAGCAAGCAGCGCATTCTCGAAGTGTATCTGAACGTCGCGGAAACCGGACACGGGATCTTTGGCGTCGAGGCCGCGGCGCAGAAGTATTATGGGGTGAGTGCGGCAAAAATGTCTCCGACACAAGCGGCGCGTGTGGCGGCGATTCTGCCATCCCCGCGCAACCGGTCGGTGACGGATCCATCGGTGCGGACCCGCAGGCGTGCCGCGTCAATTCTGGATGGAGCGGCCACCATCCGCGCAGATGGACGCGCCGCGTGTTTCGAGGATTGAAACCCAGACCCCTCAGCGGCTAAAGCTTGAAGGGTACTCTACTGGTTCGAATGGAAGTTCATGGCGCGTCTGTTTCACGTCCCCCTCTCGCCCTATTGCCGCAAGGTTCGCCTGTCTCTGGCCGAAAAGAAGATCGAGGTTGAGCTGGTCGAAGAACGATACTGGGAACAGGACCCGGATTTTTTGCGCCGCAACCCGGCGGGTAAGGTTCCTGTGCTACGACTGGATGGTCAGATCATGGCCGAGAGCGCCGCGATCTGCGAATATATCGAAGAGACCCGACCCGAGCCACCCTTGATGCCTAAAAAAGCCGAAGCACGTTATGAGGTGCGGCGTTTGGTAGGCTGGTTTGATGACAAGTTTCACCACGAGGTGACCTCAAAGCTACTGTATGAGCGGGTGAACAAGAAAGTAACGGGGCAAGGCTATCCGGACAGCAAGAACGTCAAGGAAGGCGCGCGCGCGATCAAGTATCATCTGGATTATATGGCCTGGTTGCTGGATCACCGTCGCTGGCTGGCCGGAGATCAGATGACATTGGCCGATTTCGCCGCGGCGGCGCATCTGTCGGCGCTGGATTACATTTCGGACGTAGATTGGAACCGAAGCTCTGCGGTGAAGGACTGGTACGCCAAGATCAAATCCCGCCCGGCGTTCCGCTCGATTCTGGCGGATCAGGTTCCGGGATTCCGGCCACCGCCACATTACGCGGATCTGGATTTCTGATAGATTGAGGGGTAGGGGGCTGTCCGCCCCCTCTTGGCCATTGGGCCAATTCACCCCCGAAGGTATTTTTGGCCAGATGAAGAGCGGATCGGAGTTGAAACAGCGGTTGGTGGAGCAAGCCTTGTCTGAGGGGTTTGTCGCCTGTCGGGTTTGTCGTCCTTGGGATGTGCCCCTTGTTCCCGAACGGTTGGATGCCTTTCTACAAGCCGGATATCATGGCCAGATGGGCTGGATGGCTGAGCGGGCTCATTGGCGCGGTGATCCGTCTGTGCTGTGGCCTGACGCGCGGTCGGTGATCATGCTTGCGGAGAGCTATACGCCCGAGCATGACCCGACTGCGGTGCTGGCGCATTCCAACTTGGGCGCCATTTCGGTTTATGCGCAGAACAAGGATTATCACGATCTGGTTAAGAAGCGCCTCAAACGATTGGCGCGCTGGCTGATTGCCGAGGGTGGGGGTGAAGTGAAGGTGTTTGTCGATACTGCTCCGGTGCCAGAGAAGGCGCTGGGGCAGGCCGCTGGGCTGGGGTGGCAGGGCAAGCATACCAATCTTGTCAGTCAGGATTGGGGAAATTGGGCCTTTTTAGGATCTGTTTTCACGACATTGGATTTGCCCGTGGATGGTGCTGAGGTTGATCATTGTGGCTCATGCCGCGCCTGTTTGACGGCCTGCCCAACCGACGCGTTTCCGGCACCGTATCAGTTGGATGCGCGGCGTTGTATTTCATATCTGACCATCGAGCATAAGGGGCCGGTGGAGGAAGAGTTGCGCGCGCTGTTGGGCAACCGAATCTATGGCTGCGATGATTGTCTTGCGGCCTGCCCGTGGAACAAGTTTGCGGTCGCGGCCAGTGACCTTCGCTATGCGGCGCGGGAGGAGCTAAAGGCGCCTCCGTTGGCGGAACTGGCGCAGCTGGATGATACAGCATTCCGCGCGATGTTCTCGGGCTCGCCGATAAAGCGAATCGGCCGGAATCGGTTCGTGCGGAACGTGCTTTATGCGATTGGGAACTCAGCGGTGCCGGCGTTACTGCAGGTTACACAGGCGCTGACCGATGATCCGGATCCGACCGTGGCTGATGCCGCGCGCTGGGCGGCATCCCGGTTGTCGTAAACAGGCTGGACGCGCCGCAGGAAAACGCTACACCCGGTTCTGGCGAACAGATGGAGGACCCGATGGCGTTGGCTTTGGGGGTGGATACGGGCGGAACCTATACGGATGCGGTGCTGATCCGGGATGAGCGCGAGGTGATCGCGTCGGCCAAATCGCTGACCACACGAGCGGATCTGGCGATTGGTGTGGGCAGCGCGGTTTCTGCTGTGCTAGAGACGGCTGATGTGTCTCCGGATCAGATTGGGATGGCATCGTTGTCGACAACGCTGGCCACCAATGCGTTGGTCGAAGGCCAGGGCGGGCGCGTGGCGTTGATCTATGTCGGGTTTCGGGAAAGCGACCTTGAGAAACACGGTCTAAGAGAGGCGTTGAAGGGCGATCCGGCTTTGGTTCTGGCCGGTGGGCACAACCATGCCGGGGGTCAGGTCGCCGAATTGGATGTTGCAGGGCTTGAGGCCTTTTTAGACTCACATTCAGGCATTTCCGGTTATGCGGTTGCGGCACAGTTCGCGACCAGGAATCCGGCGCATGAACTGGAAGTGGCGCGCGTGATTTCCGAGCGTACGGGAGTGCCGGTCACGTGCTCTCATCACCTGTCGGCCAAGCTGAATGGGCCAAAGCGTGCGGTGACCGCCGTGTTGAATGCACGATTGATCGGGATGATCGACCGCTTGATCGGGCGCGCGCAGGATCAGTTGCGCGCGCAGGGCATCACCGCCCCAATGATGGTTGTGCGCGGGGATGGCGCTTTGATGAGCGCCGAGCAGGCGCGGGAGCGTCCGATTGAAACGATCCTAAGTGGCCCTGCGGCCTCTATCGTTGGCGCGCGCTGGTTGACCGAAGCTGAGAACGCGCTGGTGTCCGATATCGGCGGGACTACGACCGACGTCGCGCTGATCCGGGATGGCAAACCCGCCATCGACCCTGCAGGCGCGCAGGTTGGCGGTTTCCGGACCATGGTCGAAGCGGTTGCGATGCGGACTCATGGTTTGGGCGGTGACAGTCAGGTGCATGTGGTGACCGAAGGCCTAGGCGGTGGTGTCTTCCTTGGCCCGCGTCGGGTGCTGCCGGTGTCGCTGATCGCAGCTGAGGCCCCGGATGTGGTACATGCGGCATTGGATGAGCAATTGCGGGCGACGACCGTAGGTGAACATGACACGAGGTTTGCCCGTCGTGTGTCGGGTATCCCCGCCGATGGGGTCGGGCCGCGTGAAACAGTATTACTGGACCGGTTGGAGGATCGTGTTGTGCCGCTCAGCAGTCTGTTGCAAACCCGGATGGAGCATGGGGCACTGGGCCGTTTGGTGGATCGCGGGATCGTACAGGTCTCGGGTGTCACCCCTTCGGATGCCAGCCATGCTCTGGGGCGGCTTGCGGATTGGGACTGCTCGGCAGCGCTTAAGGCGCTGGAACTGATGGCGCGTAAGCGGGTTGGATCAGGGGACAAGCTGGCAGCATCGCCTGAAGCGCTGGCTCAGCTCATTGTCGATCAGTTGACGGAACAAACCTCATTGACCTTATTAGAGACTGCTTTTGCCGAGGAAAGCCATGGGTTTGACCAGCCTGCAAGAGATCTGGCCCGGCATGTTCTGACGCAGCGCGGGCTGGCGAAACACCGTGGGTTGTTGGCATTGGATGCCGCGCTGAATGTGGATGTCGTGGGCCTTGGGGCTTCGGCCCCCAGCTATTACCCGGCAGTCGGAGAGCGGTTGCATTGCAAGATGGTCCTGCCAGAGCATGCCGGTGTTGCAAATGCCATCGGTGCGGTTGTCGGGCGGCTGACCCTTCGGCGGGCCGGTTCAGTTACGTCCCCGGCCGAAGGCCGCTATCGGGTACATCTGGAAGAGGGGCCGCAGGATTTCTCGGACTCGAATTCCGCTCTACAGTTGCTTGAAGATGTGCTGCGCAACGAGGCTGAGGGCGCGGTGCGCCAAGCAGGTGCCGAGGATATACGCGTGACAGTCGACCGCGATATCCGCACCGCCAAGATTGAGGCGCAAGAAGTATTCGTCGAAGCGTTGATCACGGTTGAGGCGAGCGGACGACCTCGGGTGGCGGTCGGATAGCCCCGCAAGGGGCTATACCGCGCATATCATTCTGCCGCACTGGAGCGTTTTGGCAGCACCCAGTCCGGGCGCGGGAAATGGCAGGTGTATCCGTTGGGGATGCGCTCTAGGTAATCTTGATGCTCGGGCTCGGCTTCCCAGAAATCGCCGACGGGTTCGACTTCGGTCACCACATTGCCGGGCCAAATGCCGCTGGCGTTGACATCGGCAATTGTATCTTCGGCCACCTGTTTCTGGGCATCGTCCACATAGTAGATCGCCGAGCGATAACTCATTCCGCGGTCATTGCCCTGACGATTCAGGGTGGTCGGGTCGTGGATCTGGAAAAAGAACTCTAGCAGATCGCGATAGGTGATCTGGGTCGGGTCGAACCAGATTTCGATCCCTTCAGCATGGGTGCCGTGGTTGCGATAAGTTGCGTTTGGCACATCGCCACCGGTGTACCCGACGCGGGTGCGCGAGACGCCGGGCAATTTGCGGATCAGGTCCTGCATGCCCCAAAAGCAGCCTCCGGCCAGAACGGCGCGTTCATCGGTCATCAGATATCCTCCACATGGATCAGAAATTCGCCATACCCTTCGGCCTCCATCTCGTCGCGATGAATGAACCGCAGCGAGGCGGAATTGATGCAATAGCGTAGCCCGCCATGTTCGCGGGGGCCATCGGGAAACACGTGGCCCAGGTGGCTGTCGCCGTGTTTCGAGCGGACCTCGGTCCGGATCATGCCATGAGTGGTGTCGCGAAACTCTTCGACATGTTCATGTATGATTGGCTTGGTGAAACTGGGCCAGCCGCAGCCGGATTCGTATTTGTGGGTCGAGGCGAACAACGGCTCGCCCGAGACGATATCCACGTAGATGCCCGGTTCCTTGTTGTTCAACAGCTTGCCAGTGCCCGGGCGTTCGGTGCCGCTGCGCTGGGTGACGTGAAATTCCTCAGGTGAGAGGGCCGCAATGACCTCGGGGTCTTTGGTATAACGGGACATGGATCCTCCGGTGTTTGAATGATGATGTCCTATTTGGGCATAGATGCGCAGGAATCAAAACCATATTACAGCGCGCTCGCGGGTCTGTGCAGTTGATCCAAACGAATGCACAGCGCGTATGATTTATAACAGGAGGTGAAGTGATGTTCCGTATGGCTCTGTTGACTGCTCTGATCTTGTTGGGCAAAGCCCTTCAGGCGGCACCACTGACGGGCGAATTTTCATCAATCGATGGCGGGACAATATCACTGGAAGACTGGCGCGGACAGCCCGTGCTTGTGGTCAACACGGCGTCGCTTTGCGGCTTTACCGGACAATACGCAGCGTTGCAGGAGCTGCACGAAACATATGAAAAACGCGGGCTGGTGGTACTGGCGGTCCCGTCGAATTCGTTCAAACAAGAGCTGGCGTCGTCGAAAGAGGTCAAGAATTTTTGCGAACTAAATTATGACCTTACGCTTCCGATGACGGATATCACTCCAGTGAAAGGTTCGGATGCCCATCCGTTTTACCGAGCTGTTGCTGCGCAGACTGGCTTTGTCCCGAAATGGAACTTTAACAAAGTGCTTATTGGCCCCGAGGGTGAGGTCGTTGCCACCTATGGGTCAAGCACCAAGCCAAATGCGCCTAAATTGATAGATCAGGTCGAGGCGTTACTGCGCTGACCGGGTTCGCGCGACAGCTGTACGGCAAGAATTCCCAGCGTTGTGATCAGAACCCCCACCGCATCCAATGGGCCCAACTTCTCACCCAGTAAAATGGCGGCGATGGTCACGCCGAATACCGGGTTGAGGAAATGGAACGTTGCTGCACGGATCGGGCCGATGCGATCCAGTAGCAGGAACCAGATGAAAGTTGCCAGAAGGCCCGGGAATAGCGTGGTGTAGGTAAAAGCCAGCATAAAAGGCAGTGTGGCGTGGATATGAATAGACTCGAACACCGGGGCGGCGAGAAACAGCACCGCCGATCCGATAAGCATCTGCAGCCCAACCACCATCATGAAGTTACCGCCCGAAGTCGCCCCCCGAACAGCCAAGGTGGCAAAGGTCAGCGCCAGCGCCCCGATTCCGCAGAGCAGAACCCCGAACAGATCGACACCAGCGTTAATCCGGCTACCCATGATTAGCGCGACACCGACAAAACCTGCCAGCAAGCCGACGATGCCCAGCGGGCGTATCCGCTCACCCAATAGCAGCCAGCCGGCTAGGGCTACCAGCAGGGGCATAGTCGAGGCGATAATCGCCGCGACCGAAGCCTCGACTGTCTGCATCGCATAGAAGTTTAGACCCAAATAAAGGGCATTTTGGCAGATTCCGAACAGAATAGTGGCGCGCCATTGGTTGCGAGTCAGGCGCCAGCTTTGCCCCATGGCGCGTGCGATCGCCACGCCCATTAGACCCGAAATCAGAAATCGCAGCGCCAACGAGAACAAAGGCGAGGCATCGGCAACGATGATCCGCGCCGAGCTGAAGGCCGAAGACCAGATGAGGGCGAAAACAAGCCCCATGGCGATGGCGCGCAGGTCCATTACGGCCTCCTGATGAAATTCGGGCGACTGTTCCTGATTTTAACATGAGCTGCAAGGACCCATTGCGTCGAATAGCGGGGTCGCCCGATAGTTGGCATCAATGAGCTTGCGCGCAATGAGAATGAGCAGAGCTTTTGTAGAAAAGCGCTGCTCATCATTATGATTCAGCTTGTCGCTTGATTCAGGCGAAAAAGCTAAGATCGTCCATCGAGAACCAACCCGCGTTCTCGACATGGTCATTGGTAATTTCACCTCCCGATGCAACGAACTCGACGTGATCAATATCGCGCCAGTCAAACTCGTGTGTGACGTGATCGAATGTCAGATCGACCTCTGCGGAGTGCACCAGCTCATCGCCATTATAGGCATTGATTGTGACTTGGTTTGCCCAGTTCGATTCAGGAATATACGTGGTGTCCGATCTGGAAGCATTGGCCAAGGAAACGCTGTTGAAGTTGAATTCTTCGCCATCGCTTTTGGAGAAGCCGACAGTTGCCCCCCAGGAATTGAACGCCTCCAGGTCGGGGTCGGGGTTTGAGCCACCGTATTCGTATGGGGTTAGAATACCATCAGTGTTGCTCTGCCCTTTGCTAACACTTGCAATAAATGCACCATTCAGCACCTGATCACTGTCATTGATGCGGGTTCCGTCATTGAAATCCAGCACGAACTCTACAAGCGGGTTAGGCGGGGTCAGTTCCGGGAAGTATTGGAACAAGGATTCAGGGATGTCCTCGACCTTTTCATACAAAGAAATCTCTTTCCCGCCTGCGTCTGGATAGCTGGTGACTTTCAATGCCCAAGAAGCACTGTCGTCCCCGTCCAGTTGCAGCACGTCAGAACGTTTTCCATCCGCATAAAGTGTAACGGTTACGTCCCCATTATCTTTCTCCAGCCGACGTTCCGAGATTTGTCCGTCCTGATAGGCGGTCGTGATCGGATCCCAGGATTTCGCATCCAGCTCATCAGTCTGGCTGATGCTGACGCGCTGGCCATTTGACCAGACCTCGTGCTTCACGACACCGTTGTCATATGTCGTTGTCTTTTCAGATTTCTTTCCACTGCCATCAAATGAGGTGCTGATGGTTTCCCACGACTTTATGTCGCTTCCGTCTGTCTGCGTTACGTTGCTACGCTGTCCGTCTGTCCACGTTTCCTGTTTGACAATTCCATTGTCATAGGTGGTCGTCCGTCCGGTTGTCTCTCCGTTGACATCGAAGAACGTGTCGATCCGATCCCAGGATTTGGTTTGTAGAAAGTCCTGAACAGTACTGAAATGACCGGGCGCGAAGGCTTCAACCGTCTGGGCACCATTATCGTTTGTTATCGTGCGGCCTATGATATTGCCCGACGCATCATAGCGTAGAACGATCTGGTCCCAGGGTTTTGCACCGTCTCCGAAAAACCCATCTTGGATGAGAAACTCATTCGGAACACCATTTTGAAAGGTCTCGGTCACGCGGATACTGTCTGGATAAACCGTTCCGCGTTCGGTCATTATGCCATTGGCGTCATAGTCAATGAACCGATTATCAAAGCCCAATGCCTCTTCTGTTCCGACATAAAATTCCTGACGCAAAACGCCGTCTTCGTAAGTCCCGAAGACCTCGTATCCGGCATCAAAAGTCGTCCGCGTTGCAACGACAACATCGTCTTCAATCGTGTATTGGATGCTTGCCCAGTCGAATTGACTTTCTGTATCGAATTCAGTGGTTTGATATCGTGCCATAAATCGAGATTCCTCAATAATACTTCCCATTAAGCGAGTGGATGAGGAATAAGACACAACTATGGCGATAGCTGCAAAAACTCGATATTAATCATATGTTTACATAACTTATTCAGGCAAAAAAAGGGCCGCCCGGTGGCGACCCCTTCGATCTTGCGATCTGTCTTCAGCGAATTAGCCGTTGACGCTGTCTTTCAGAGCTTTCGCGATGGTCATTTTGACCACTTTGTCGGCTTCTTTCTTGAACTGCTCGCCGGTGGCGGGGTTGCGCACCATGCGCTCGGGGCGCTCGCGGCAGTAGATTTTGCCAACGCCGGGCAGGGTGACGGCACCACCGGCCGAAACTTCGCGAGTGATCAGGCCGGTCATGGCCTCCAGCGCGGCATTTGCGGATTTCTTGTCAGTTCCCATTTCCTCAGCGAGAGCAGCCACCAGCTGAGTCTTTGTCATAGGCTTTGCCATTTCTTGGTCTCCTTAACGTGCCCGATCTATAGGGCCTCACCGCGTAACTGTAACGGGATATTGTGGCTGAACACAACGAATAGTAGCACTAAAAACCCCAAAAATAGGGGAAATTCGTTGCTTTTTTGCTTCAGAGAAAGGCCGTTTCGTCAAACGAACGCAATTTCCGGCTGTGTAACCGTTCCAGCGGCATGCCGCGCAAGTGCTCCATCGCCCGGATTCCGATCGCCAAATGACGACTGACCTGAGTGGTATAGAACGCCGAAGCCATGCCGGGAAGCTTTAATTCACCATGCAAGGGCTTATCCGAGACGCACAGCAAGGTGCCGTAAGGAACCCGGAACCGATAACCGTTGGCTGCGATTGTTGCACTTTCCATATCCAGCGCAATCGCACGGGACTGGCTGAGCCGTTGCACCGGGCCGGACTGATCGCGAAGCTCCCAATTGCGGTTATCGACCGAGGCGACTGTACCTGTTCGCATGATACGTTTCAGCTCGTAGCCTTCCAACTCGGTTACCTCGGCCACAGCCTGTTCCAGCGCGACCTGGACTTCGGCCAGCGGTGGGATCGGCACCCAGACGGGCAGGTCGTCGTCTAGCACTTTGTCCTCGCGCAGGTAGGCATGTGCCAGTACGAAATCCCCAAGCGCCTGCGTGTTGCGCAGACCGGCGCAGTGGCCGACCATCAACCAGGCGTGCGGGCGCAGAACCGCAATGTGGTCGGTGGCCGTTTTGGCGTTCGATGGCCCGACGCCGATATTGACCAGCGTGATCCCAGACCCATCCGCGCGTTTCAGGTGGTAGGTTGGCATTTGCGGCAGTTTAAGGGGCTGTTCCAGTACGGCTTCGGCGACCGTGATCTCAACATTCCCGGTCGAGACAAAGCTGGTATAGCCGCTGTCGGGATCAGCGAGTTGCGCCCGTGCGTAGCTCTCAAATTCCGAGACATAGAACTGATAGTTGGTGAACAGCACGTGGTTTTGGAAATGACCGGGGTCAGTCGCGGTGTAATGCGAAAGCCTTGCCAACGAATAGTCCACCCGCTGGGCCGTGAACAGCGCAAGGGGCCCGGCTTCGTTTTCCAGCTCGTGCACGCCATTCACGATATCGTCGTTTGTTGTATTCAGGTCCGGTACATCGAACGCATCGCGCAGAGTGAACCCAGCTGCACCCTGATGCGGGACAACCAGATCTGGGTTATTGGCGACAGCGAAATGGACCGGGATCGGCGTTTCCGAAGCTCCGATTGTGACCGGTTGATCGTGGTTCTTGATCAAAAGCGCGATCTGCTGGGTCAGGTAGGACCGGAACAGATCGGGGCGCGTCACTGTCGTGGCGTGCGTGCCCGGCTCGGACACGTGACCGAAGCTCAGCCGGCTGTCGACCTGCGCGTAAGACGAGGTCCTGATCCGGATTTCGGGGTAGAACGCCCGAAACCTCTCAGTAGGAGCGCCGTTCTTAAGTGCATTTGCAAACCTATCGCACAGGAATTTTGTCGCCTGTTCATAGAGCTCTTCTAAACGTGCGACAGCTGCAAGCGGATCGCTAAATTTCTCGGGGTTGGGAACGTCAGGTGTTCGGATAGTAGTCATGCAAGGGGTTCCAGAAGGTCGATCTTTTCGAATGTACGTACGTCCACCAGCCCAAGGTCCGAGATCCGCAGTTCAGGAATCACAACCAGGGCCAGCAGAGAATGCTGCATATATGCGTTGTTAAGCTGACAGCCGCAGGTCTTCATCGCCTCGACCATTTGTTCAGCTTTGGCGGCAACCTCAGTCGCTGGGTTGTCGGACATCAGGCCTGCGATCGGCAGTTCCACCAAGGCCAGTTCCTCGCCATCGCGAAAGATTGTGATGCCTCCGCCCACTTCGGCCAGCCTGTTCGCGGCCAGTGCCATCTGTTCACGGTCGGTGCCGACAACAATCATATGGTGGCTGTCATGCGCAACGGTCGAGGCCATGGCCATTTTGCCCTGATATCCAAAGCCCGAGACAAAGGCGTTGGTCACACCTCCGGTAGCGCGGTGCCGCTCGACCAATGCGATCTGGCACACGTCGCCTTCGCCCTCAACCAGCCCTTCGAAAATGGGCAGCTCCGATTTCAGTGCCTGCGTCGGGGCCTGATTTTCAACCACCCCGATCACGTTGGCCGTGACACGGTTCGCTCCGGCAGGGGCTGCGATCTCAAAGTCTGTCGAGGTCAGCGCGTGCCCTAGGTGTACGGTATTTCGCGCCTTAGCGGGCCAGTTCAGATGCGGGCATTCGACCGTTACCGTCCCGTTTTCAGCCACAATCTGACCGCGCGCGATCACGGTTTCGATCGGAAGCGCTACCAGATCAGAACTCAGGATAATGTCAGCGCGCCGCCCGGGTGTGATCGAGCCGATCTCGCGTTCCAACCCAAAATGGGTCGCCGTGTTGATCGTCGCCATTTGCAGCGCAACCAGAGGATCGCAACCACAGGCAATCGCATGTCGCACTACGCGGTTCATGTGTCCGTCATTTACCAGCGTTCCCGAATGGCAGTCGTCGGTGCACAAGATGAAGTTGCGCGGGTCCAGCCCTTTTTCAGTCACCGCAGTAATCTGGCTTTCCACATCATACCAGGCCGACCCCAACCGCATCATTGACCGCATTCCCTGACGGACACGTGCGATGGCGTCGGCCTCGCAGGTGCCTTCATGATCATCGGCAGGGCCACCAGCGACGTAAGCGGCAAATTCAGGCCCTAAATCAGGCGAAGCATAGTGCCCGCCAACTATTTTACCTGCGCGCTGTGTGGCCGCGATCTCTGCCAACATCTTCGGATCGCCATGAATGACACCGGGAAAGTTCATCATCTCGCCCAGTCCGATGATACCGGGCCAAGACATCGCCTCGGCCACATCCTCGGCGGTGATCTCATACCCTGTGGTCTCAAGCCCCGGTGCTGAGGGTGCACAGGACGGCATCTGGGTGAAGATGTTCACCGGCTGCATTAGTGCTTCGTCATGCATCAGGCGCACGCCTTCCAACCCCATCACGTTTGCGATCTCATGCGGGTCGGTGAACATCGAAGTTGTGCCATGCGGAATGACTGCGCGGGCAAATTCTGCCGGGGTCAACATGCCCGATTCGATATGCATATGCGCATCGCATAACCCCGGCACCAAATAGCGACCGTGCGCCTCGATGATCTGAGTCTCAGGACCGATACAATGCGCGGCGTCCGGCCCCACAAAAGCAACGCGCCCCGCAGCGATCGCCACGTCATGGTCAGGCAGGGTTTCGCGGCTATGCACATTGACCCAGACGCCGCCACGGATCACCAAATCGGCAGCCTCGCGGCCAGCAGCAACAGCAATGAGACGAGGGGCGGTATCGGGCCAACTTGGGAAGGGAGTGTATTCCATGGCCCAACTTTCCCGAATGCGGCGCAAGGTGCAACCCCCACTATTAAGGTATCATGGAATCATCACAAAACCTGCCATCCGCAGCGCGCCAGCGCTGCCACGCCCAACCAGAGGAGATGCCCAAAGGGCATCAAAGATGGGCGGGAGCGACCCGCGATTAGTTGTGGCGATCGGCTTCAATCTCTGCGCGCAGCCAGTCGACAAACGCCAACGCGCCCGGCGTTTCCTCGGCTTGGGGCGATAGCAATAGATAATAGGCCTCAGGCATTGCGGCGCGATGGATGAACGGCGCGATCAGGCGGCCTTCTTCAATCAACCGTTTTGCGATCATGTCGTGGGCTAAACACAAGCCTCCTCCGGCCATCGCAACTGACAGGCTGACCAGATAGGTCGTCGAATAGGTTACCTTGGGTTTTTGCCAAGTTAGACTCTGATCTGAGATCCAACTCTCCCAATTCGACAACAAATTTGAACAGTCGAACAGGGGCTGTTCCTGCAGGGTTTCCAGCGTCACCGGGAAATCGGGGGCACAGACAGGATAATAGTGATCTGTTCGCAGCAATTCCGTGCGCACCGTATCGGCCGGGCGCAGCGAATAGCGGATTTCCACCGCCGCGCCTTCGGCCATTTCGCGAGGCTCCCATAGTTCGGTGAAGATGTTCAGATGTACATCCGGATGCAGTGCCCGAAACCGGGGTAGGCGCGGAGCCAGCCAGTTGACGGCAAATGTGATATTGCTCTGGACCTGAACCGCGTTTTGTTGTGCGCCCGTGACGGCTTGGGTCCCCCTTACCAGCGTTCGAAAGGCTTCACGCACGACCGGCAGATAGGTGATACCAGCTTCGGTCAGCTCCAATGCACGCGGGCGACGTAGGAATAATGGCTGACCCAGATAGCCCTCTAGTGATTTGATTTGCTGGCTGACTGCGCTTTGCGTCATGTTCAAATCCCGCGCCGCCCCCGTGAATGACAAATGACGGGCTGCAGCTTCAAATGTGCGCAGCCAGCCGAGCGGTGGAAGTGATTTCTGCATGCTCATAACTCTGCCAGTAGTTTTACTAATGAACTAGGCTTGTTTTTTTCGTTGGTCAAACGTTTGCGGCGAAGGCACGATCTCCCAGAAATCAAATACCCCGCGAAGGAGCCCGGCATGAGCGTTACAAACCTGCGTCCCAATATCGATCATTGGTCCGAACGCGTGGACATGGCCGCCGCTTTCCGCTGGACCGAACGGTTGAACATGCATGAAGGGGTGGCGAACCATTTCAGCCTTGCAGTGAACGAAGACGGCACGCAGTTCCTGATGAATGCCAATCAGATGCATTTTGCGCGTATCAAGGCGTCAAATCTGCTGCTGCTTGATGCCAATGACAAAGATGTCATGGACCAGCCCGGCGCACCGGATCCGACGGCCTGGGGGCTGCATGGATCAATCCACCGCCAGTGCCCGCACGCGCGCTGCGTGATGCACGTGCATTCGATTTTTGCGACCGTTCTTGCCTCGCTGGCAGACAGCACCTTACCGCCGATCGATCAGAACACGGCGACTTTCTTCAATCGCTACGTAATCGATGAAGAGTTCGGAGGTCTGGCTTTTGAAAGCGAAGGTGAGCGCTGTGCCGCGATGCTGTCGGACCCGAAAAAGAAAGTCATGATCATGGGCAACCACGGGGTTTTGGTGATCGGCGACAGTCCGGCAGATGCCTTTAACAGACTCTATTATTTTGAACGCGCCGCAGAAACGTACATTCGCGCTCTTCAAACCGGGCAACCTTTGCGCGTTCTGTCCGATGAGATTGCTGAGAAAACCGCACAAGAGCTTGATGAATATCCCGGTCAGGCCGAAGCACATCTACGCGAAATTAAATCTGTTCTGGATGCCGAAGGCTCGGATTACGCAACCTGAAGCGCACTGTTAGGAGTTTCAGCCATGACCGATATGCATGATGCAGAAGCCGCTCGATGGAATTACCGCCCCGAAGGGCCCGTCGGTTTGAACCCTTTGTTCAACTGGCCGCCGCGTCCTGCGGCTATCCTGAACTGGTACAAAGGGGCTTGGCTTCCCCTGACGTCGCTGACGCTTTGCATGGTGATGGCTTTTGCCGCCTATTTCGTGTTTTTGCCTCCATTAGAGACCATGCAGAGTTTCGCACCCGGCTGGATGTTCCGTATCTGGCTGCTGAACATGGTGCCTCAGATCATGATAGCAGGAGGTCTGCATTGGTGGCTTTACATGCGCAAAGGGCAGGGCATGTACAAGAAATTCGACCGGCGTGATCTGACACGTGACAATGGGTCGTTTACCTTTCGAAATCAGGTTTTGGATAACATCTGGTGGACGCTGGGAAGTGCGATGACTGTGGCGACGGTCTATCAGTGGCTGATCTACTGGGCCATGGCTAATGGCTATGTGCCAGTGATAACCTGGGCCGCGGCCCCCGTTTGGTTCGTGATCTGGATGCTTTTCATCCCGATGTGGTCAGGGCTTCATTTCTACTGGGTGCACCGATTGGAACATCACCCGAAACTCTACAAGCACGTTCATGCTGTGCACCATCGCAACGTCAATATCGGACCATGGTCAGGAATATCGAACCACTGGTATGAAAACCTTCTTTATTTCACCACCTACTTCATCCATCTGATTGTACCCTCGCATCCGCTGCATCTGCAGTTTCACGCCTACTTCCAGCAGATCAGCCCGGTACTGTCTCACTCGGGTTTCGAAAAACTGAAGGCTGGTGAAACGGATGCCGCGCGGGCCGGGGATTTCTTCCACCAGCTTCATCACCGGTATTTCGAGTGTAACTACGGCACATCCGAGATTCCGTTCGACAAGTGGTTCGGCACTTATCACGATGGTTCAGCCGAGGCGACAACGCGGACACGGGCTTTCAAGAAGCAGATGTATACTTAGATCACGAGGGCGTTCTGTCCCGCCGAGTTTTGCATAGGTCCGTATATGACCTACGCAGAGCTTTGGTCAGGTTTTCTCAAACAACGCGATCAAAGCGACGTCATCTTTGTTGGGGCCGGCAGCAAGATCGCCGTAAATCCGGACCTGCGTTAAAGATAAGTCTCTGATCTGATCCGCCTCGAGCCGGCGGAAGGTATCGGCAAACCCGAGCGCCTCAAAGTGTTTTGCGTTGATCGACAGGGCGAACTGCGCACCGTGGCGTGCGACACGCAAGAGCGCTGGCAAAACTTCTGGCCCAAGATGGCCATGGGTGAACGTTCCGGACGAGACGACACCGGCATAGCTGCCGCGCGGAACCGGCAGGCCCTGATTGAGATCGGCTTCGATCGCGTCGCGATAGATATCCTTGCGCATCGCCTCGTCCAGCATTTCGGCGCTGATATCGGTGGCGTCGATCGGACCCACGCCTAACCCGGCCAGAATAGCTCCGCATAACCCCGTGCCCGCGCCTACATCCAATACCGGGCCTTGTCCGCCTGCACCCACAAAGGCGCGCGCCGTGTGGTTGTGGAGTTGATAATCCTCAAGCGCTGCGAAACTGTCGTCATATTCCCCTGCCCATTCCGCATAAAGGCGCTTGTTCTCCTCGGGCGATTTCAGGGAGTAGGCTGCGTGCAAGTCAGGTGTCTTTTTGGTCATTTCTCAATGAATGCGCATCAGAAGATTCGAATCAAGTGCGTCCATCCGGCGCTTGCATCCACGTGCTGGGCAGATCATCAAAGGGACCATGACACAGACTCTATTCTCCTTCGGCCACGGCTATTCTGCCCGAGCGATATCGAGGCAACTGGATCCAACCACATGGCGGGTCATCGGAACCACGCGTGATTCCCAACAACTTGAGACAATTCGCGATTCGGGTGCCGAGCCTCGTGTCTGGCCAGGGGATCGGCCTGATCTGGACGGGGTGACGCATCTGCTTGTCTCTACAGCACCCACAGCCGATGGTGATCCGGTGCTGGCGGAATTGAAGGATGAGATCGCCGCGCGGATCGGACAGTTCAAATGGGTCGGCTACCTGTCGACCACAGCCGTTTACGGGGATCACCAGGGAGGCTGGGTGGATGAGACGACGCCCGCCACACCGACGGCTGAACGTGGCCGTTGGCGCGTGCGTGCCGAGGAGCAATGGGGCGGCATTCCGGGCCTGCCCTTGCATATCTTCCGACTGGCAGGGATTTACGGGCCGGGTCGCGGGCCGTTTTCAAAGCTGAAACGCGGTGGGTTGCGGCGGATCATCAAGCCGGGCCAGGTGTTTTCGCGCATTCATGTTGACGACATTGCACAGGTTTTGATCGCGTCGATGGCCAAACCCAATCCGGGTGCGATCTATAATGTCTGTGACGACGAACCGGTGCCGCCGCAAGACGTGATCGGCTTTGCAGCCGAGCTGCAAGGTCTGCCGATGCCGCCTGCCGTTCCGTTTGATGAGGCTGATCTGACTCCGATGGCGCGCAGTTTCTATAATGAGAACAAGCGCGTTCGGAATGATCGGATCAAGGATGAACTGGGCGTCTCATTGCTCTATCCGAACTACCGTGTAGGGTTGGAAGCACTGATGCAGCATCAGAAGGATGCCACTTGATCACCGCGCCTTGCCAAGAAACCGGCACGGATTGTATGGGATTTCGATGAAAGACCGCTCTGCCCCGCTGAACATTACCGTTTCGACCCTGACCCGGCAGCGGCCCGAGATGCTGGCCGCTTTGATTCGAAGCTGGGGAGAGATGAAGCTGCCGCCCGACTGCTCGGTGCGATGTTTGGTGGTGGAAAACGACAGCGCCGCGCTCAGCGAAGGTACCGTGCAGGCAGTAGGGGAGAAGCTGCCTAATGGAGCAAGTCTGAACTATGTCCTTGAGACCGAACTCGGCATCCCGTTCGGACGCAACCGAGCCGCACGCGAAGCGTTGGAGAATGGCTCGGATCTGCTCTGTTTTGTCGATGATGACGAAGTGGTGGCGGTCGATTGGCTTGAACGGTTGGTCGCCGGGTATCGCAACAGCTCTGCCGTGCTAATGGGCGCTCCGCTTCGTGCGGCGGGGCCATCGGGGCAGGAGACCGCGATTCAGCGGCTGATGTTGCGCAATATCAGCAATCGTTACCTCGACAAGGAAAACGCGGCTGCAAAGAAAGCCACGTTGAACAGTACCGGTGGCGTGACCATCGTGACAAATAACTGGCTGGGCGAGACACGTCTGTTCAGCGAAACCGGCCTTTGGTTCGATGAAACCATGCGGATGACCGGCGGGACGGATGCAAAGTTTTATGCCGAGACCGTTGCTGCAGGCTTACCGGTCGGCTGGGTGCCCGACGCTTTTGTGTACGAGACCATTCCTCCCGAAAGGTTGTCATTCTGGTATCAGACCGCCCGGGGAAGGGACCAGTCCAACACCCATATGCGCCGTAAGCTTGATCAGAAGCCAACAAAGGCGATCTTGGGGTTTTTGAGCACCCCCTTTCGCTTGTTGGCGCTGTTAGGGGCAATCCTTCTGTTTCCGTTCCAACCAGATCGGCGATTGATCCAGATCGCCCGAACGGTTGGGTGGCTTGTCGGGGTATTGGGAATTCCCTTCGGCTATAAATCGGCCCTTTATAAGAAGGTCAGTGGCCACTGAATCTGGGCCGGTCAATCCGTTTTGCGTTAGACTCAGTTCAGTCGTTTCATGCGCGGCCATCATCGTAAGCTTATTTGCGTCTACTCTCTCTCGTGCCCGACTTGCGAGGCATGGTTAAGCTTGGCGGTGCAATCGCAATCACGCGCTTCAGGGTCAGGCTGCGCGCAGATGTTCAAGTGATAGCCCTGGATTATCAATATCATCAAAAAACAAAACTTATATGAATGGCTTGGATTTGCTAAATCTACATCCAAACAGAAAGAACGAGTCGTTAATGCTATTTCCTACAATGAAGGCAGGGCCGATCTGCGCGATCCCGCGTAATGCCCATTCCAAGGACGAGCGCAAAAACACTCAAGACCCCTGTTTCTCGTTTCAAAGTTAACCGCGCGACGCACACATCTAGCCAGGACTGGAGATCGATATGGACGGAAGTGATACCCCCAACATGGGCAAATGCCCGGTAATGCATGGCGCCGAGGCCCGGTCCAACCGGGATTGGTGGCCGAACCAACTGAACCTGTCGATTCTGCATCAGCATAGCCCTGCATCGAACCCGATGGGCGAGACATTCGACTATGCCGAAGAGTTCAAGAAGCTCGACCTGAAGGCACTGAAGGAAGACCTGTATGCGCTGATGACAGATTCGCAAGATTGGTGGCCCGCAGATTATGGTCACTATGGCGGTTTGTTCATTCGTATGGCCTGGCACGCAGCGGGCACCTACCGCACGGCAGATGGCCGCGGTGGCGCATCGACCGGCAATCAGCGGTTCGCTCCGCTGAACAGCTGGCCGGACAATGGCAACCTGGACAAGGCGCGCCGTCTGCTTTGGCCGATCAAGCAGAAGTACGGCAACCAGATCTCGTGGGCTGACCTTTACATATTGGCGGGCAACTGCGCGATCGAATCCATGGGCGGTACAACATTTGGATTCTCCGGTGGTCGTGAAGACATCTGGGCACCCGAAGAAGACATTTATTGGGGTGCCGAGACCGAATGGCTGGCCCCAACTGAGAACCCGCACAGCCGCTATTCGGGCGAACGTGATCTGGAAAACCCGTTGGCCGCTGTTCAGATGGGTCTGATCTATGTGAATCCCGAAGGTCCAGATGGTCAGCCAGATGCCTTGGCTTCAGGTCGCGATATTCGCGACACCTTTGGCCGAATGGCGATGAATGACGAAGAAACCGTTGCTTTGGTTGCGGGTGGCCACACCTTTGGTAAGGCCCACGGCGCCGGTGATCCCGGTCTTGTCGGTCCCGAACCCGAGGCCGCCCCGATGGAGGCGATGGGCTTTGGCTGGATCAACGACTTTGGCAGCGGCAAGGGTGATGATACCACCACCAGCGGCATCGAGGGTGCCTGGACCGCAAACCCGACCAAGTGGGACAACGGCTACTTCGACCTGCTGTTTGGCTACGACTGGAACCTGACCAAGAGCCCAGCGGGCGCATGGATCTGGGAACCTGTTGGGGTCAAGGAAGAGGACATGGCCCCGGCAGCGGGTGATCCATCGAAAAAGGTCAAGACTATGATGACCACCGCCGACATGGCGATGCGCATGGACCCGATCTATGGCCCGATCTCGAAGCGCTTCCACGAAAACCCGGACGAATTTGCCGATGCCTTTGCTCGCGCGTGGTTCAAACTAACCCACCGCGACATGGGTCCGCGTGCGCGTTATCTTGGAGCCGAGGCTCCCAGCGAAGAGCTTATTTGGCAAGACAACGTCCCGGCCGTCGATCACGCGCTTATTGACGACGCTGATGTAGCCGATCTGAAAGCCAAGATACTCGCGACGGGATTGTCTATCTCAGATCTGGTGTCGACCGCATGGGCTTCGGCCTCGACCTTCCGGGGATCGGATATGCGTGGCGGTGCCAACGGTGCGCGCGTTCGTCTGGCCCCGCAGAAGGATTGGGAGGTCAACGAACCGCTGAAACTGTCCAAGTCGCTGGATGCGCTGGAAGGCGTTCAGAAAGCGTTCAATGACGCACAGTCTGGTGGCAAGAAGGTCTCATTGGCCGATCTCATTGTCTTGGGTGGTGGTGCTGCCATCGAAAAGGCAGCCAAGGCCGCAGGTCATGACGTTGATGTTCCCTTTAGCCCCGGCCGCACCGATGCTTCGCAAGAGCAGACGGATGTCGAGTCTTTCGCGGTGATGGAACCGATAGCGGACGGTTTCCGCAACTACCTGCACAAGGAATACTCGGTTCCGGCCGAGGCCCTGCTAGTGGACAAAGCGCAACTGTTGACGCTGTCGGCACCGGAGATGACTGCGCTTGTAGGTGGGATGCGTGTGCTGGGCACAAACTTTGACGGAACTTCTCATGGTGTGCTGACCGAACGGGTCGGCACGCTCAGCACCGATTTCTTCGTGAATCTGCTGGATATGGGCACCGAATGGAAACCATCCGGTGACGGCGTCTATGAAGGCCGCGACCGCGCAAGTGGTGACGTGAAGTGGACAGGTACCCGCGTGGATTTGGTCTTTGGGTCGAACTCGCAGCTGCGGGCACTGGCTGAGGTCTATGGTCAGGACGACGCAGGTGGCAAATTTGTCTGCGATTTCATCTCGGCCTGGAACAAGGTGATGAACGCGGATCGTTTTGATCTGAAGTAACCCTATAACCATCGCAGTAAATTGCGCCGCCCGAGGAGAGTCGGGCGGCGTTTTCATGCGCCTGACTCAGGGCGCGCACCAAGCATTGGGTACGATTCCGCCGAGAGACTGTTCTTTCTCTTTCTGTAAACCTCCTTTTTGTGAGTTCTCGGGAGGATTTGTTAAGCTAACCTGTTGTTTTTATTAAGGTGAAGAAGAAGGTGGTCGGAAATGTGAAGTTTTTTCAAATTGGGGGTTGCAGGTCCCAGACCTAATCCGTAAATACCCCTTCACCGGCGCTGCTGAGGTGCTGGGACGCGGTGGAAGCTGCGGAGACGCTCGGGAGAGACTGGGGGCATCTGAGGTTTTTGATTGGG
>NZ_JBQGAC010000010.1:0-93906 GCF_056542625.1 Ruegeria sp. AB7
AAAAACCTCAGATGCCCCCAGTCTCTCCCGAGCGTCTCCGCAGCTTCCACCGCGTCCCAGCACCTCAGCAGCGCCGGTGAAGGGCGTTCTATGCCTTACGCATTCAACGCGCAAGTGGAAAATTCAAGAATATCGCAAAAAACTTCAAATTCATTTTTTATACAATAATTTCAAATGGTTGAATGGAACTCACCTCATGGAAATCGGCGAAAATCATCCTTCAAGCACATCAGATATACCGCCTAGGTTTCAGTGCTTGTTGGTTCAAACCCAACATATAGTGAGAGCATTGCAGTCACCCACAAGACTATACCGACTCGACGGCAATCAGCGATTCATTTCCAATCCCGGAATCGCACCCGATATCGGCGCCGCCAGGCGCAATGCAAGTTGGTCTTACAGGGCCTTGCGCATTGTCTATGGATAGGCTCAGGTCTTTTCAAAGCAAACCCGATACGCCTGTGACCTTGATATGACGAATGACATTAAGTTTCCCTTGCTGCGAACCGTTGGATTTGACGGTCTCTTGGTGACCTTTGCGCAAACCATGTCCGAGCCGTCGAACCGCGCAGCCCTGGCGTTTCGGGGCGCAGTCGAGGCGCAGCAGATTGACGGCGTGCTTGAGACTTCGGCCTCGCTGGCATCTGCATTCATAAGGTTTGATCCATTAAACCTGTCGCATCATGACATCGAAGAGTTGCTGCGGGCTATGCTGGTCAGTCGCGATTGGTACGCTGCACCTTTGCCTGCGGGGCGACGATTCTGGAAAGTGCCGACGGTCTACGGTTCCGATCTTGCGCCACAGCTAGAAGATGCGGCATTGGCAGCAGGGTTGTCACCAGCGGACGCCATTGATCGTCTCAGCCAATCGCGTGTACGGGTTTTAACCATCGGATTTGCGCCGGGCCAACCTTATCTCGGGCCACTCGGACCCGAATTCAACATTCCACGCCTGAAAGAGCTGACGCCGATGGTACCTGAAGGGGCGTTGGTTTTGGCAATTTCGCAATTTGTCCTGTTCTCGGGGCCAACCCCAACCGGATGGCGTCATGTTGGACAAACCGCGTTTCGTTGCTTTCGTCCGGACATGGGGCGAAGTTTTGCCCTCAACCCCGGTGATGAGATGCAGTTCATCTCAGTCTCGCGCGAAGAGCTTGAGGACATCCGTACAACCTGCACTGATGGCTCTGGTGGTGCGAGTTGCGAGGAGATCACGACATGACGCTGATCGTCCATCGCATCGGCCCAGCTTGCACGGTTCAGGATCAAGGGCGCACCGGGTATCTGGATCAAGGCCTGTCGCGTTCGGGTGCCGCAGATATAGCGGCGCTTTATGAAGGGGCCGCGTTGCTTGGTAACACCCCAACGAGCGCCGCCCTCGAAATGGCGGGGATGGGTGGTGAGTTTGAGGCAACCGCACCAACCGCCATCGCGCTGACCGGCGCACCGATGCAGGCCAGTATCGATGGCAGCCCCGTCTTGTGGAATGCCTCGCATCAGATGGAGGCTGGGCAGCGGCTGGTAGTCGGGTCGGTGCTGCAGGGCAGTTACGGGTATCTGAATCTGGGTGGCGGGATCGGGACCGACATGACGCTCGGCTCACGCGCGGCCCATCTGACCGCAAGGATCGGGCGCGCCGTTCAAGCGGGTGATCACCTGCCTTCGACGGAAACCGGCAAGACCGGCCTGAAGCTGCGTTCGGAGGATCGGTTTTCGGGTGGGACGTTGCGGGTTGTGGCCAGCTTTCAAACTGCACTGTTCGATGACGAGACGCTGGCACGGTTTACGCAAACGACATTCCGCCGCGGCGCCCGAGCCAACCGGATGGGCATGCAGCTGGATAGTGAAGGTGACGGCTTCGCCGCCAAGGGTCAGTTGAACATACTGTCCGAAGTCATAACCCCCGGCGATATACAGATGACCGGCACCGGTGCGCCCTTCATCCTACTGCCCGAGTGCCAGACCACCGGAGGTTACCCGCGCATCGCAACCGTTCTGCCCTGTGATCTGCCCCGCGCTGCACAGACCCCGGCGGGAGGCGAGGTGCGCTTCGAATTCGTAACACTGGAACAAGCCATCGCGCTGCAAGCCGCATTTAAGGCCGACCTTGCCCGCCTGCCCGCCCGTGTTGAACCCTTGGTCCGCGATCCACATGACATCCCGGACCTCCTGTCCTACCAACTGATCAGCGGAATGATCTCTGCCACCGAATAAGGAGTTATTGCGATGCCGAGCGTCGATCTGAATGCCGATATGGGCGAAAGCTTTGGCCCGTGGAAGATGGGTGATGATGAAAGCCTTCTGAAGATCATCACCTCGGCCAATATTGCCTGTGGCTTTCATGCGGGTGACCCTGATGTGATGGCCAAGACCATGGCTCTGGCAGCCCAGAACGGTGTGGGCATCGGTGCGCATCCCGGTTTTCCTGATCTGCAGGGATTTGGGCGTCGAAACATGAAAGTGCCCCATGACAGTTTGCGCAATCTGGTACGCTATCAACTGGGATCGGCAATCGGCATGGCCAAGGCGGTGGGCACTGAAGTACGGCACCTGAAATTGCACGGGGCGCTGGCCAACATGTGTTCGGTCGATATCGATATGGCGCGGGCCTGTTATCAGGGTGCATTGGACGTGGACCCGGACATCATCATCATGGTGCTGGCGGTCACCAAACAAGAAGAAGCGGTGCGCGAGCTGGGCTGCAAATGGGTGGGCGAGATTTTTGCCGATCGTGCCTATAATGACGATGGCACTTTGGTGGATCGGTCACTGCCGGGAGCCGTGATCCATGATCCGGCGCTGGCCGGACCACGTATTCTGGAAATGGTGAAGGAAGGCGCCATCATCACCAAATCCGGCAAACGCCTTGAGACCTCAATCGATACGATCTGCCTGCATGGTGATGGCCCGACGGCAGTTCAGATCGCGCACTCGGTGCGCGAGAACCTGATCGCGGGCGGAGTCGAGGTCACAAAATTCATCCGTTAGAGCGTCATGTTAATTACCTGAAACTGCGCTTATCCTTGATCGGTCATTCGCCTGCTCGGATATATCCCAGCTTCAATGGCCGTGTTTAGATGCACAAGCATGCTATTTCATTCAGAACGTGCGTTCTTACTTGCCCCCGCGAACATGGCTACTAATGTTGACCAACATTCCCTGAATGTCCCGGATGCATTAAATCTTCGATCGAGGTGGCGGTGAAAACAGTTGGATTTCTGTGGCTTGGCAATGAACTGCCATGGTTCAACAAAGTCGCGATCAAAACATTTCAGGATATCGGGCATCCCGTAGAACTGTTCTGCGAGGAGTCGCTGCGCGAAACCGAGAGCGACCTTCCGCTCCGAGACTATCGGGAGGTTTTGGATTCGCAGATTCTGACCAAGCTTGGCACGACTCCTCGAGTGGCATCCGACATATTCAGGCTCATTCTAATGCGGGACACTAATTATATCTGGGCAGATTGCGATTGCGTGGCGCTTCAGCCCCTGCCGGATACGGATATCATTCTTGCCAGGGCGGACGCGGAATCGAAGCTATTGAACAACAATGTTCTGCGAGTCCCCTCGGAGTCTCAGGAATTGTCAGAACTGCTTGAGATTGCTCTGGACCCCGAGGCTATTCCCGATTGGGTTCCACCGCGCCGCGCCAAAAAGGCAAGACAATTCTCTGGCCGCGAACGCCGCGAAATTGTGACCAGCAGACAGACTACATTCGGGCCCGATCTTCTTAATCATGTTTTCCAGAAATCCGATAATATCGATAAAGCCTTCAGCCACGAGGTTTTCAATCCGATTGGGAACACCAAAGGCTACATGCTTTTCTCTGAAGGGATATCGATAGGCGACGTATCGACTCCCAAAACCTGTGTGACGCATTTCTATCAGGCCAATGTGAGACGTTTCTTTCACGCAAACGGACCACAGAAAGGCACAGTTCTTGGCGACTTAGCCTTCAAGTACGGGATTACTGCCGATTAGGCGTGCCCGACCCGAAGTTCACATTCGCACGTGTAAACCAAGCATTCCATCTGATGCTTCTCTGAACAGGCAGTTGCCCAAGCAAAGCTTTGCGCCTAGCATCGCGGCAAGTGCATGATCTGACTACCACAAATCCAAGCAACGCGCCGCAAGGAGGTGAGCCTATGTCTTTTGATCTGATGTCCTACCAGCCAAGGGGCGACAAGAAGAACTCGGACTTCTTCACCGAATATCTTCCCAGGATTTACGAGCGCCGCATCAGCTCGGGCATTGCGGATCAAGTCGGTGCGATGCGGGCCATTGTCATTCAGGTCGAGACAGATGCGCTGTTTGACACGCTGGTCGAGCTTTATGTGATGACCCCCTATCGCCACACCGCCAGCTATTTGGGACAGACACACAAGTTCTCGGTGATGCATTCGCATGCCGATTATCCGGCGCTGATCCTGATGGCTCCGCTCAGCCCGGCATTCGAGGATTTCATCCCGCGTATCAATCGTATGTACCCGCTGGCGCGCGGTAAGCCGCAGACGCGATATGTAGGTGAGATTTACGGTGCCACCGACCTGAAGGCGCTGACCGGAACGCTGGAGGATCAGAATATTCGGTTCGAATATTCTGGGGACACCGAAAATCCGTTCTACACGCTGGAAGGATACCGCTTTACGACGCCATCGGATTTCACGTGCAATCGCGTCGGCTATTCCACGCTGGATTTCAACGACACAGACAGTCTGGGGTTAGGCGACCGTGTTTTGCTGAGCGATGTGGAACAAGCCAAGCTGGATCAGGCCGCTGCGTTTGGAACGGATAGCAAAATCGCACCCCTGATGCTGGGGATCGATCATCTGGCGACACGCATTCTGGCCGGGGAACGTGAGGACGCGATCCTCGAATTTCTGACCATGGTGCCTTATTACTTCTGGGGGGCGTACAACATCTTCGACATGAACTCGTCGACCAATGTGAATCGCAATGCCAATGTGGATGACGACAAGAAATCCCCTGCCAAGGTCTTTACTGCTAACAACACGCCGTCGTTCGTGAACTCTTTCGAGCAATTGCCGATGCCAACCGAGGATTTCGTGCGTAATTTCGGACGACGCTTGCACCACATGGCGGTTGAAATTCAGGACGGCGACCATGGCGCGGGTGAGAAAAATGTCGATTTCGTGGTCAACACTCTTAAAGACAAGGGCGTTCCGTTCCTGGCCCATGTGGTCGGGGAATGCAAAGATGATCCGAACCTGAAACAGATCTTCTCAAAGCACTCGAAACACACGCTGCTGATCACCGAATACATCGAACGTTGTCATCACTACGACGGTTTCTTCACCAAGGATAACGTTGCAGCCTTAACTGCGGCGGCCGGGCAAGATGAACAGTACAAGCACGGCCACGTCTTCGATTGATTTGCCATAAAAAATGGGCTGCGAGGTCATCGCAGCCCAGGCCCATCCAGGAGAGAATGCCGGGTCTTATGACGGCCCGATCATGAAACACGTGACATTGCGCGCCTGTAACCGACGACAGGCCAGATCAGCCTGCTCGCGGGTCATGCCCTGAAATGTCGCGTCAAACCCACGCGAGCTTTGGTTCACCTTACGCAAAGTGCCTTCCAAAGTGGTCATTTCCGACAGCGCAGTTTTCAACAGAACCTTCTCGGCCTCATACCGTGTGGTGTAGCGGCCAACATTGACGCCCCAAAGGTGACCGCCGGATGTGGACAAGCGGGTCACAACTTCGGGTTCAGGCTCGGGCTGTTTGGCCGGTTCGACCGAGGCCAGCACCACGTTTTCGGAAGGCTTGGCGCCATCCGACGGTGCTATATCTGCTGCTGCAATCGCAGCAGCGATACCGTCCTGAATCCGGGTGTTGTCTTTTTCAGCCGTTGCGGCGACCGACCCCGCGACCTGAACCGTTTCGCTCGCCACCGGGCGCAACACCGGGCGCAGGCTCTTTTTCGGCGGGCCCGCTTGGGCGACCACTTGTGCGCTACCCAGACCTGCATTCCCTGCATAGGCCGGGCGGGCGGGCTTACGGATTGGCGCACGCGAGGGGGCACGGCGGAAACCCATATCCAAAAGCTCGGCCACCCGGGCGTTGCGCGATGCACCTGATTTGCCACCGAAGACGGTCGCGATAATACGTTCATCCTTGCGCTTGGCCGAAGCAACCAGATTAAACCCTGCAGCGCGGGTATAGCCGGTCTTGATCCCATCGGCGCCCCGATAGGCTGCCAAAAGGCGGCGGTTGGTGTTCGGTACAGTCTTGATCCCGGCATTCGTCGATTGGCGCGAGAACAAGTTGTAGTACTGCGGGTAATCATACAGCAGGTGACGGCCCAGCGTGGTCATATCCCGCGCGGTCGACAAATGCCCCGACTCGGTCAGACCATGGGCATTCTTGAAGGTGGTCCGGCTCATCCCCATCGCTTTGGCGGTGCGGGTCATGCGACGAGCAAACGCCGCCTCGGACCCGCTGAGGGCGATGCCGATCGCGGTTGCCGCGTCATTGGCGGATTTCACCGCCGCCGCCCGGATCAGATAGCGAAACGCGATTCGCTGCCCAGTGCGCAAACCCAGCTTCGAGGGCGGCTCAGCCGCTGCCGCCTTGGTGATGCGCACCTGAGTGTCCAACGTGATCTCACCATTCCGCACGGCCTCAAACGCAATATACAGCGTCATCATCTTGGTCAGAGATGCCGGATGCAACCGCGTGTCGGCATTGCGGGAATGCAGCACTTCTCCGGTGCGTGCGTCGATCACCATGGCCGCGTAAGGGGCCGCCATGCCCTGAAGTGGTGCAAATGAAAGCAGCCACAGAAATGCTATAAGTAATAAGCCCATTCGGGCCGGAACTGTCCGCCGAATCTGCACGATCTTTGCCTCTGTCTGCCTCGCGCCGCCGGGTTTTCCCGGTCAGCAATTTTTATTTTGATATTCTTCAGGCTAACACAGGGACGGGTTTAAAGAAACTGAAAGCTGCGTTTGAGTGGATCATATACACAATCAGATTCACGCTACATATGGTGTTTCATGCGCGCCCGAACACCATACCGGCGATTGTGCCGAATTTCAGGCAAGCCGTGTCATCGAATTTTTTGTGACTGATGTCAAACGGCAACAGGTCAGGAAATCTGATCAATCAAAGCTGAAAGATCACCCAAATCCTTCAACTCGCGGAACCGTGGGTTGGAAGTTGGGACCTCGGCCTGCTCGACCTCCCATACCAACCCGTGCGGGACATGCACGCCCCAGCACCCGGCTTCGATTGGGGCCACCACGTCAGAACGCATCGAGTTTCCGATCATCATCGAAGCGTCGGGTCCATCACCGTACTGGTCAAAAATCTCCGCATAGGTCGCCGCCGTTTTTTCGCTCACGATCTCGACGCCATCGAACAGCTCACCCAATCCGGATTGCGCCAGCTTACGCTCCTGATCGATCAGGTCGCCCTTGGTGATCAGCAGAACCTTATGCGTCTCGGCCACCGCCTCGATGGCCTCGCGCGCATGGGGGAGCAGTTCGATGGGATGTGCCAGCATCTCCTGCCCCGCTTCAACAAGTTGGCGGATGACGCGCGCCGGTACGCGATCTTCCGTCACCTCAATCGCTGTCTCGATCATCGACAGTGTAAAGCCCTTGATGCCATACCCATAGTGCTGGATGTTGCGCTTTTCGGCGGCAAGTAGACGTTCCATCAGGTGATCGTGATCGGCGTGATCGGCGAGCAATTCGGCAAAATATGCCTGAGTCAGCTGGAAGAAACGCTCGTTATGCCAAAGGGTATCGTCTGCATCGAACCCGATTGTTGTCAGCTTGTCCCGCATCGCATTTCCGTCCGGTTGCTCTTTTCTCTGGCCACCGTGACGTTATATAAGCCGGGAAACAATTCGTAGTGTTAATCGAGATTCTCTTACAGCAATGCGCAAACACCAGTGGATCATGTCTGAAAAGGACGACGAAGACGACGACACGTCGGTCCTGGTGCAAACGCGCCCCAAGACCAAGCGGCCGCCGCTGTATAAGGTGTTGTTGCTGAATGACGATTACACGCCGATGGAGTTCGTGGTGCATGTGCTGGAACGGTTCTTCGGCATGACCCATGCGCAAGCGTTTGAAATCATGCTGACCGTCCACAAGAAAGGTGTCGCCGTGGTTGGCGTGTTCAGCCATGAGATTGCCGAGACCAAGGTCGGGCAAGTCATGGATTTCGCGCGCAGGCATCAGCACCCGCTGCAATGCACCATGGAACGCGAAGAATAACGCACGGCCATGTCCTCTCGCCTTGATCTAGCCCTGAACAGCGGGCTCAGCCTGTCGCAACCGCTGACTGTCTTGGCGCCCACCCTGGACCACGATTTGTCGGACCTTCCGCGCGAGGCGCAGATGGTGCAACCGTTCAAACCATTCCACGATCACTTTGCCACGCAGGGCTTTGTCGCAACGCCCAATAGTGACGCGCCTTGCCAGGATGCGGTCGTGTTTCTACCGCGCGCCAAGGCGCTGGCCCGGGCGCTGATCCATCAGGCCTGCAGCCGCGCCAGCGGGGTCATCGTGGTGGACGGGGCCAAAACCGATGGCGTCGACAGTTTGCTGAAAGACATCCGCAAGCGGGTCGCGATCGAGGGTCCAATCTCGAAGGCACATGGCAAGATTTTCTGGTTTCAGTCTGATGCGGACGCCTTTGCCGACTGGGCTGCGCCTGAAAACCAAATGGTTGACGGCTTCCATACCGCGCCCGGTGTGTTTTCCGCCGATGGTATCGATCCTGCCTCGGCCCTGCTGCTGAAGTCTCTGCCAACCAAGCGCGGCACGCGTATCGCTGATCTGGGTGCAGGTTGGGGCTTTCTGTCCGCCATGCTGATCGACGACACCTTGCGCAGCCTGCATCTGGTGGAGGCCGACCACACCGCCCTTACTTGTGCCCGCGCCAATGTCACCGACACCCGTGCGCAGTTCCACTGGGCCGACGCCACCAAATGGAGCGCGCCCGAGCCGCTGGACATGGTGATCATGAATCCGCCCTTTCACACCTCGCGCAGCGCCGACCCGACATTGGGCCAGGGCTTTATCACCAGTGCTGCATGCAACCTCACCCGCAACGGTCAACTCTGGATGGTTGCAAATCGCCACCTGCCTTACGAGGCCACGCTGGCCGAGGCTTTCGCCCGTGTTGACGAAGTGGCAGGAGACAACCGCTTCAAGGTTTTCCATGCCTCTCGCCCTCGGGGCTGAGGCCCGCTAACCTTCGCCAGAACTCAGGAGGATTCGCATGTCCTTTTCCATCGCGGGCAAGACCGCAATCGTCACCGGGGGTGCCAACGGCATCGGACTGGCCATCGGACGGCACTTTGCCGATGCAGGCGCCAATGTCATGTTCGCCGATATGGATGAAAAGCGCCTGTCCGATGAGCTGGGCGAACAGGCGGATGACAGCAACATCCGTTATTTCGCCGGTGACCTGCGTGAAAAGTTGACCATCGCCAATCTGCTTTCGGCCACGCTGGATGCGTTTGATCAGGTTGATATCCTGATCAATGGTGCGCGGCAGGTGATCCCGTCGGACCCGCTGGACACCGATGACGATTCCGTGCGCACATTGCTGAACCAGAACCTGATGCCCGCGCTGCGACTTAGCCAACTAGTGGCTAAGCGATTTATCAAACAGGCTGATGGAGACGATGAGAACCCTGCCGGGTCAATCATCAACCTGTCCTCGATTGCCGCACGCCGCACCCATCCCGATCTGATGGCCTATTCCGTTTCGACCGCTGCGCTGGATCAGATGACCCGTTCGTTGGCGGTTGCACTTGCGCCCAGCCGCATTCGCGTAAACTCCATCGCGCTGGGATCAGTCATGAGCGCTTCATTGCAGTCAACGCTGAAAGAAAACCGAGATTTCCGGGACGACATCGAAAAACATACTCCGCTTTCCCGGATTGCCGCTCCGAACGAACTGGTCGAAACCGCGCAATTTCTCGCGTCGGACGCTGCGGGCTTCATGACAGGCCAAATTCTAACCATTGACGGAGGCCGCACCCTGCTGGACCCTGTCGCAGCCCCGGCCCACTGATCCCAATGTTCGATAACGAAAAAGCCACCGCCGCTGCCTGGTTCCGCCAGTTGCGAGATGACATCGTAACCGCCTTCGAAGCGTTGGAAGACAGCCACACCTCAGGCCCCTTCTCGGATTCTCAGCCGGGAAGGTTCGAAGTCAAAGAAACTAAACGGCAGTCTGACGATGGCTCCGACGCGGGCGGCGGGCTGATGTCGGTGATGCGCGGGGGCCGCGTGTTCGAGAAGGTGGGCGTTAATGTCTCAACCGTCTTTGGTACGCTGGGTGAGCGCGCGCAAAACGCGATGGCCGCGCGCAAGGGTATTCCGGGGATGAAGGACGACCCCCGGTTCTGGGCTTCGGGCATCAGCCTTGTGGCCCATATGCAGAACCCGCATGTGCCTGCGGTCCATATGAACACCCGGATGTTCTGGACTCCACATGCCTGGTGGTTCGGCGGCGGCTCCGACCTGAATCCCTGCATCGAATATGACGACGACACTGCCCATTTCCACGCCACCCAAAAAGCGCATCTCGACCCGCACGGACTCGGCCACTACCCGCGCCTCAAAGATTGGGCTGACGAGTATTTTTATATCCCCCACCGAAAGCGCGCTCGGGGTGTCGGCGGGATCTTCATGGATGACTATTGCACCGGCGACTGGCAGGCGGATTTTGCGCTGACGCAGGACATCGGTCGCGCCTTCCTGCCCGCCTTTCTGCCTCTGGTCGAAAAACGCCGGGTGCAAAGCTTTGACGACGCGGACAAAAACACCCAGCTGGTGCATCGTGGGCTCTATGCCGAATACAATCTGGTCTATGACCGGGGCACCAAGTTTGGTCTGGAAACCGGGCACGACCCCGATGCTGTTCTGATGAGTCTGCCGCCCTTGGCCAAATGGGTCTGACCGCTAAAACCCCATATCGATGGAATTATCAAAGCAGTAGTTTTGCGCCGAAGCGGCGGACAGGTTCTCACCCACCCTGTTGACGGTCAAAGAATACCCCGGATTGGTATCCGCGCCGGGCGGTGGAGTTAGCGAAAACTGCACTGTGCGAACACCTTTCTCGTAAGCTTTGGAAACATAAATCCGCTGCGAGTTTGAAACTCCCAATGTGCGAACTGCATAATCCCCAATTCCACACCAATAGGTGACCGCGGCCGAGGATCCACCGACAGGCTTCACTTCGTAGGTTCCATCCTTTAGCGGCGTGATCTGGGTTCTGAACTGCGGTCTTAGTTTATAGCCAAAACCAACGCCCTGAGACTGCGCAATGGTGGGGGCCAGTATGATGGCTGTCAAAGAGAGGCATGTAAGAAAACGCATATAAAACACCCTATGAAAAACGCGATCACGGCTGAGACGACGCAGGACCAACCAGCCTATACGAATCAATATAGTCAAACCGGGCCTCAGGTCTAACTCAACCCGTAACACATCAGCTTGAGTGAAAATTCTTTCTTTGAATATGTGGTGCGCTATGATCTCTGCATCAGCAGTTTCCAGAGTGGCCCGTGGAAAAGTCATTTCCCAAAGACTGGTTCGATCTTTCCGGTGAAAAATACGCCGACTTCGGTGCGTTATTTTATCTGGCTGCCCTGACCAAAACGCATCGTAACCGCAGTTTGGCACAGGTTCTCTATGCGTTCGAAACGCCGCTGAGATTGGGCCAGTATCACATCTTCCGCCAAAACGGCTTTCCGCGCGGATTCGTGACATTTGCCGGTCTCAGCCCGGAAGCCGAATATCGCTATGCAGTGAAGGAAGAGCCGCTGAGAGATGTCGATTTCGCCAGTGGCTCATCCTTCTGGATCATCGATATGGTGGCACCCTTCGGCCAAACTCGTCAGATCGTCGACATGCTGAAACGGGACATCCCGCACCCACGCGTGCGCACCAATCGTCTCAGCAGCGACCTATCCACAAAACGTATCGTCGAATGGACACGCGATGACCAGCAACAGGTGCATATGCGCCTTTACCGCGATGCCGAATTTGCCAGAACGCTCGAGCAGGAAAACGGATGACTTCGGTTGTAACCATATCGGGCGATATCACGGGCGACGTGACCGGCTTTCCTCCGAATGTCGCCTCGGGTGACCTCGATGTCACCGCAACATCGGATTTCGGGACCTTCACCGGGGCCACCTGGGCAATCTCCGATCAACCGGATTTCGGCACCGCCTCAATAGATGCGAACGGCACATGGACCTATACCGTCGACCCGGCCTTCTTCGATAGCCTTGATGACGGAGTGATCCAGTTAGACTCGTTCGAGGTGACGGTCACCGCCAATTTCGCCAATGGTTTCTTCACCTTCAGTGGAACCCAGACCCAGATCATTGATATCACGATCGAAGGCGTTTGCTTTACCGCAGGTACTCTGATTGAAACGGCGGAAGGCCAGCGCGCCATTGAGACCCTGAGCGTGGATGACGACGTGTTGACTGCCGATCACGGAATACAGCCGATCCGCTGGATCGAAAGCAGCACCATGTCGCCCGAGCGGTTGCGCGCAAATCCTGCGATGCGCCCGGTGCGTTTGACCGCAGGCAGTCTGGGACCCGGTGTTCCATCCCGCGATTTGCTGGTGTCTCAACAGCATCGCCTCCTGATCCACGGCCCCAAGGTCGAGATTCTGTTTGGCGCGCCCGAAGTGTTGGTCGCCGCCAAACATCTGTGCTCGTGGCCGGGAATAGATATTGATACCGGTGATGAGCCGGTCGAATACCTGCATATCCTGCTGGACAGGCACGAGATTTTGTTTGCCGAAGGGGCTCAGGCCGAAAGCCTGTTTCTGGGTGAAGAAACCCTCCACACGCTGTCTTCTGACGCGCTGCAGGAACTCGCCGAGATATTCCCCGAGCGCGCCTCGGACGAACATATCGGCTTCGGCCTTGCTGCGCGGCTGATCCTGCGCGAACATGAGGCGCGTGCGCTTGCCTAGGTCCTAGACAACCCGCCCCCCGACATCCTGCGGAGCCAGCGCGACGGTCTTGATCACCGCATAGCATGTACTGCCCTGCTGCAAACCCAGCGCCGCGACCGAGCGTCGGGTCACGCGCGCCAGCACAACACCCGCAGTTGTTTTGACCGACACGATTGCACCGGGCCCCTCACCTGCCCGGATTGCCTCGACCTGCCCCGACAACACATTCAAGGCTGAAAGACCCTCGGGTGGTCTATTGGACAGGATCACCTCTTGCGCCGGAATACGAATACGCAGCTCTTCGCCGATTTGATGGGCAATCCGAGGCAGGTAAAGACGAGCGCCACCGGCATCAAGTTCGGACAGGCCATCGTCGTGATGCGCCGTAACACGGACCCGCAGAACGGCCCCCACCGCGCGCACGCCTGCAGGGGCCACGGATGGGTCCGACAGAACATCGGACGCGGGACCATGCCGCACGACACGCCCGTCCTGCAGCGCAACCACGGACGTTGCAAGCCGGGCAACCTCGGCCGCCGAATGGGTCACATAGAGTATCGGTACTGATACCTCGTCCCGCAACCGTTCGAAATAGGGCAGGATTTCGGCCTTGCGCGCGTCGTCGAGCGCGGCCAGAGGCTCATCCGCAAGGATCAGGCGCGGGCTGGCCAGCAGGGCGCGGCCAATGGCGACGCGCTGTTTCTCACCCCCCGATAGCATGGCTGGGCGGCGGTCCAGCAGATGGCCAACACCCAACATCTCGATCACCCGATCCGGGTTTTCGCGTCGTGCCCCGCGCGGTGCAAACCAGCGACCATAATTCAGGTTCTGGCGTACGGTCAGATGCGGGAACAGACGGCCTTCCTGAAAGATATAGCCCAAGCGCCGTCTATGTGGCGGCAGCCACGCACCGCGATCCGTGTCGAACAACACCCAATCGCCAACCGCGACCCGCCCGGCCTCGGGTCTCAGTAGCCCCGCGACTGCATTCACCACCGTCGTCTTTCCCGAACCAGAACGCCCAAACAGAACCGTTACACCGGAAGGTGCGTCGAAATCGAGGTCCAGCTTCATCCCGGGCAACTGGTGTTGCAGGCGGACGGACAGGCTCATGATCCGGCCACGCGTTTGGCCACACGACGGCCCACATATTCCGACAGCAAAAGCGCGCCCATGGCGACGATGATCGAGATGATCACCAACCGTGTCGCCGCCGCCTCACCCCCTGGAACCTGCAAGAACGCATAGACTGCCGAGGGCAACGTCTGCGTCTGACCGGGTATGTTCGAAACAAAGGTGATCGTGGCCCCGAACTCTCCCATCGCCTTGGCAAACGCCAGGATCGCGCCCGCAATGACCCCAGGCAGGATCATTGGCAGCGTCACCGTTCCAAAGACCAGCAGACGCGACGCCCCCAAAGTGGCGCCTGCCTGTTCCAGTTTTGGGTCTACTGCCTCGATCGACAGCCGGATCGCGCGCACCATCAGCGGAAAAGCCATGATCCCGGCAGCCAGCGCAGCGCCAGTCCATCGGAAAGCAAAAACGATCCCAAGCTCGGCCAAAGGCGCGCCCAACGGCCCCTGAATCCCAAAGGTCAGCAGCAGCAGATAGCCGGTTACCACCGGCGGCAGGATCAGTGGCAGGTGAACCAGACCATTCAGCAACTGGCGCCCCGGAAACCGCCAGCGCGCAAGCGCATAGGCAATGAAAATCCCAAATGGCAACGTTATCAGCGTTGCCCAGAACGATACGCGCAGCGACAGGCGCAATGCCTCCATCTCTGCCGGGCCCAACCATCCCATCGTACTAACCTTCGGGCAGGGAGAACCCCTGCCTCACAAATTCGGCCCGTGCGGAATTGCCTTGCAAATAGGTCAAAAGCGCTTGCGCCGAAGGTTCTGCAGTAGAAGTCAGGGCTGCCGGATACACAATTTCCGGATGGACATCCGCAGGGATGACACCGATGACCCCGACCCGCTCATCAGCCACAGCGTCCGAGCGATAGACGATCCCCAAAGGCGCCGCCCCCGTCGCAACCAGCGCCAGCGCGGCGCGTACATTGTCCGTCTGGGCGATCTGGTCCTGAACATCGCCCCAGAGTCCCAGACCCTGTAACGCGGCCTTGCCATAGATGCCCGCGGGCACCGCATCGACCAAAGCCATGGCCAGATACCCTTTGCCTAGACGGGTGCTCAGGTCAAACCCCGCCTCAATCTCGGCCGTGTCAGCCCCCGGCGCACCAATCAAAACCAGCCCGTTACCCAGCAACTCAATACGTGAAGCGGTATCGATCAGGCCCTTATCCTGCAACACGTCCATCCAATCCTCGTTGGCCGAAATGAACAGGTCGGCGGGCGCCCCCGCTTGTATCTGCCGTGCCAGCACAGAGGAGGCCGCGTACGACACCGTCACCTCTTGCCCGGTCTCAGCCTCATAACTTCTGGCAATCCCGTCCAGTGCGGTCTTGAGGCTGGCGGCGGCAAATACCAGCACGCCCTCGGCCCGAACCGGGGCAGCGAGTATCGCGCAGAAGGCCAAAGCTGCGATCAGACTGCGACAGGCGCCCGTCATTCTTTGCCTCCAGATCAGAGGGTTGCAATCCCTCTGGGCATATCGGAGGCAACACATGGCAGGCAAGGCCCTTTGGCCTTACAACCAAAGCTACGGCCCATATTGAACTCAGAATTCGATGGAAAACGAGAATCGCCCAACCCAAGATCAATATGCTGTCGCGCTTCTCTAAAACCGGAAACTCCCGAGGTAGAGCGCTCAATCGCTAAACAACGTGTCTGATCCGCCTCGCCTGAACAGCGATATCCGCATTTCGCTATTCAACCACGATATGACACATGAGTTTGCTCGATTGGCAACCGCGCCCAGTTGCCTAAACGCTGATCTGAAACCTTGCGCAATTTTGCAAAAGAAATTGTGCCATACCCTCTTGCACCCACGCACGGGCTTAGCTACATGAGCCCTCACGGGTGATTAGCTCAGTTGGTAGAGCGCTTCGTTTACACCGAAGATGTCGGGAGTTCGAGTCTCTCATCACCCACCATCCTTTCCCCACAATGGATCAAGGTCTTACGCGAAAAACACTTGCTGCTGTGCTGCTCGGGAAACTGTGTCCGCCGCACTTAAACGGAAAAGATGTCTCCAACACAGGAGATATGGGCCATGGCAAAAATCTTAAAACAGCCTCAGCCCAAATGCCGTAGCCGTATTGATGGACCTGCCAAGCAAAGACGACCGGTGTTTGCCCCTGTCTGGTAACTCTGTGCGATTAGTCTTTGAACGTCTCAGGCAACGGGCAGGTGTGGTTGACCTGACATTTCATGATCTTCGGCACGAGGCGGTGTCACGCTTTGTGGAAAGTGGATCGTCGCTGGCGCAGGTCCAAATGATCAGCGGGCATCGGGATTTGCGGATGTTGATGCGTTATACCCACCTACAGACCGATGACATCATGGCAAAGCTGGCCGCCGTAGAACTTGCTTAGATCGCCTTGATACAATGTAGGGTGGTCGCAGTCTCCAGATGCGCTAGCTCGAACGGTACGTCAGCAATCGCCAATGCGTGCAGTTTAATGCCGAAAAAACAGTAGAGCGGGATCGGAGGTGTCGGGCAACCGTTCCGTCGTACCGAATGTTTAGGTCGGCGCTATAGCGGTCGGGACAAGTTCCAAAGGGTTGAGCGAAACCGACCAATTCGGTTGGCTGCTCCAAGGACACATTAACACGGCACATAGACTTCCAGTTTTTGGATGGCATGACATGGGATCGGTATGGTCAATGCGAGGTCGACCACATTACCCCTCTTTCGGCTGCTCGGTCTTTGGAGCACCTCATCGAACTTTGCGGTTACAGCAACCTGCAACCTCTTTGGAAGCGGGACACCCTAGCAAAGGGCGGGGCGTAAGGCTCGCGCGTGCGGGCTAGAATCTGTCTTCTTTGCACAAGGCTGGTTGCGAATTTGCTCAACCCGCACCGATATCGAGTATTCAAGGAAGAAGGCAAAGCCGACATTCCCTTAGCTTATGCCGAACGTCAGTCCTGCGGACTTTCCTGCTCTTCGTGATGGCCGTTTATACGTCCGCTTTGTAGTGCTTTAGGAACATCGCGACACAATCGTCCAGTACGTCTTTCGGCGTTGGGTTCTCACCAAGGAAGAACTCTGGCCAGAAGAAGAAGTTTTTGACGAGTGCCAGAAGCTGGTTGGTCGCAAAAACCGGATCAGCTTTTCGGATTACACCTGCGTCCATGGCTTCGCTGATCAGCCTCGTTATCGGGTAGTCATGTGTCGCGGTTTCACTGAAGAATTGTCGGGACCGGTCAAGGTCACGGATCAATTCTGAGATGACCATCCGGTTTAATCCGATGGCGGTCTCATCTGTGATCACCCCAATGTAGCGCCACAAGGCTTCCTTCAATTGCTCGACGAAGTCGCGATCAGGATCATAGGGCACTGGCTCCATGCTCCGGTTCTGCTCCAGCATGATCTGTGAGATCGCCTCGAAAAGGGCCTCCTTGCTCTCGAAATGATTGTAGAGCGTGCGACTCGATACGTTGGCTTTTTTGGCGATTGAAGTGGTCTTTGCCCCCAGAAACCCCTGCTCTTTGAACTCATCGATGGCCGCATCAATGATATCTTTTCGTTTCTTTTCCGTGCGTTTCACGATTTCTGCCTCAAAAAGTAAAATGATGTGTTTACAAACGCCATCTCTCCACCATAAGTAAACACAACAATTTACTTTAGCAAGGCGCAAAGCTGCCTGACCCCGAAAGGACCAAGACCATGACGACTCAACATCTGACCGCAGGCAAAAATGAAGTCACCTTCAAATCCTTTGGCGTGAATCTGGCGGGCGATCTCTACCTGCCCGAAGGCTTTGATGAGACCAAGACCTACAAGGCCATCGTTGGGGCCAGCCCCTTCCCGCAGGTCAAAGATCAGATCCCGGCTACCTACGGACCGGAAATGGCAGCACGTGGCTTCATCTACCTCGGTTTCGATTACCTAGGTATGGGTTCTTCACCTGCGCTGCCAGGGGAACACAAGCAGTCGCGTTATATGTTCCGACTGATCGAAAACACATGGGACGCCGTGTCTTACCTCGGCACTCTGCTGTTCGTTGACGAGATTTACGGCTTGGGCGTTTGCCAAGGCGGCTCGATCATCGCATCCGCTGCCGTGACCGATCATCGGATCAAGAAGATCGCCATGGTCTCCGGTATGATGGCAGCCGATGGCTTCCAATGGACCGATCGCGATATGGTCAACCAGCAAATCGCAGCCTCGAACGCATCGATGCAGAAGATGTATGAAACGGGCGAGCCGGATTATGTCGCACCATTCGGATTGAATGATGAACAAAGCCGAGAAGAGTTTGTTGGATCGGGCGTCAATCCGATGGCGGGTGAATCCTATGACTATTACGGGCGCGATGGTGTCAAAGGCCCGGTCGCTGTTCCGACCTATACCAACATGCATATAGGCGATCAGGGCATGCAGTCTCTGATTTCTGTCGGTGAAGCCTACGCCGACAAAATCGTGCAGCCGTCCCTGACCATCTATAGCAGCTCAGCTTTCACGGCCCCTTGCTCAACACAGTTTGTCGAGAAGCTAACCAATGAGCATGAGGAATTGGCGTTTGATGAGTTCTCCCATGTGGACTTCTACTACAAGCCCGAGGCGGTAAAGGCGACGACGGACGCTGTGGCTGAGTTCTTCAATAGATGAAGTGATGAGGCAGAGGTCATACAGTGGTCTCTGCCTCCTTGCCGACAAGCGGAAGTTGACCTGAGGTTCAGCAATGGTCGCTTAGGGCTCAAAGCAGACATCAGGCTAAGACGCAGCATTGGCTGTTAAAGGCAGAAAAGCGGTCTTTCGCAGCGAAATGAGCCTACGTCGGCTAGTCGCAGTGTTTTGGCAGCTGCTATACTCTTCAAGCCAACCTTGGTTAGCTAGATGCACCTAAGCAGGGACAGCAAAAACTAGGCCAACTTTACACATTTCGAAAGTTGTCAGAAATGGCCAATTTGAGCCCGCGCACTCAAGCAGACAGGCCGCATGATTTTGATCCGAAAACCCTCAAGACTCTCACTTGTGATGCGCTCAGAGCCTAACGCGTTTGTGCACACAGCCATATATTTTGTACACTCTTAGGAATAACCTTTCAGGATTGACATGAATTTACATCGAAGCAACCGGGTCAAGGCACTAGTGCTGGCAAGCTTTGCAAGTATGGCGTTCGGGATTGGCGCTGCGGCCTCTGAGCGGCTACCGGCGCTACGCGTCGTACAATCAGGTCATAGCCTCACCGATGGCGTCATCGGTCCGCTTGAGATCATGGTGCGTGTAACCAGTATGCGTGGCGGCAAACTGGACAAGGCTACAATTCCGGGCAGTCCGATGGAGTGGCGATGGGAAAATGCGAGTAACCCGGATATCCGTCAGCCTGAGGTGATGGCCCGTTACGACGTTCTAGCAATCACCGAACGTGTCGCACTGACAAACACAATGGACCATCATGACAGCAAACACTGGGCTTTGCATTGGGCGAGCCATGCGTGGGAGCATGGCGCGAATGGTGATGGCGCTCGGTCCGTGCTCTATGCAAGCTGGGTCGATATCGAAAGCGGTCCGGGTTTTGAAAATCGCCACAACGACCCTGAAGCTCATTTGACATTTCGCGAACGACTGCCGTTGGAGATGGTGCGGTGGCAAAGCATTCTTGATCACGTCAACGCAAACCGGCCCGATGGGATGCCTGAAATGGACATGATCCCTGGCCCTCTGATTATGGCTCGCGCTTATGACGAAATTGCATCAGGCACAGCCCCGGGGCTCAATGATATTCACGACCTTTTTTCAGATAGCATTCACCCCAACAAGATGGGTAACTATCTCATCGCACTGGCACATTTCGCGGTGATCTACGACGGCGATCCACGTGGCTTGCCGCCAACGATGCTGACGCAGGGCGGGCCGGACAAGGTGCAGGCGGCATGGATGCAAGAAATTGTCTGGGACGTGCTTAACGAATACGCAGAAACATCAGGCGGCCCCTAATGAGCCCTGTGTAGGTCGGCTTACGCCGTTCACGCGCACCCTGGTCCGGTTTGGGCCTTCGCTCCTGCTGGGTCCAAAACAGCGAACGGAAGCAATGTCCGCAAAGTGGACGTACAAGCAAGTCGCCGAAAACGACCGCAATTCGGACAAACCCGATCTCCAACTTTGCGGACGGAATGTCTGCTTCTGTTATTTTGTCTTGAAGTCAGGCGATTTAGCCAACCGCCATTCAACTATAGACTGAGCTACTAGACCGCTCGAGCTCCACACTGTTAACTCCGATATTACCCATGTGGAGAGTTATTCGCTCTGCTAGCCTTTGTTTGCACAACTCCGCTACGGCCGCTGGCAAGCCTTGCAACTCCTCTTTCCTCGCAACGACCGTCAACGTGCGCGACAAACCCGAAACAGGCAATTCTTGCAATCGCAAAGCCATGTTTTCAACGAGACCATCGATCAACAGCGTCGGGGTCAAAAGGCTAAAACCCTGTCCTGTCGAAACGCAGGAAGTCACCATGCTGGAGCGATCTGCCTGTATGACTTTGTCAGGCTCGAAGCGCAGTCGTCGCAGGTGCTGGGCAATCTGGCGTCCTGCATTGGTCGTATCCCCGAAACGTACAAGAGGCAGCCTTGTCTGGATTGCTTCCAGGCTTTCAGTTGGCCCGTTGTATGCTTCAGGAAGAACCAAGAGGTATTTTTCGGTCAAAATGTGATGCCGTTCTAGCCCGTCCATGTCCAAAAAAGGGTTTGATGTAATTGCCAGGTCCGCCTGCTTGGTGCGCAAGAGATGCTCATGGTTACCGCTTTGCCCGGCGTGCAATGTGATATCTTCGACGTTGAACATCTTTTGCGCAAGATCGATCAATGGCGGTGTAAGGGTTGTTGCAACGGAGGCTTGAATGCCCACCCTTAGCAGCGTCAGGGACTGGCCACCGACATGGCGCAACTCGGTTTCCATATCCGACAAAGCATCAAGTATCTTTTGCGCTTTGCCGTGCAGTCGTGCACCAGCGTATGTCAGTTTTGCGGGTCGCGTGCTGCGGTCCAGTAGCGTCGTGCCGAACGCCTTTTCCAACGCGGAAATGTGCTGAGATGCGGCGGGTTGTGACAGACTCAGCAGGCTCGCTCCAGCCCGCATTTGACCTGTTTCTGCTACCGCAAGGAACACCTCAAGCGAGCGCATAAGACTGGGTGACATTTTATAGCGATCAAGCACGGCTCATCCTTAGTATAAGAATTTCTAATACTATTTAGATTTTCTTGGGTTTGGTCAATCGCTGCGGCATCGTTATCACATGTCTCGCATACGCACCTCTCGCCGCAAAAAAACGGCAAAGCAACGCTCACCGAACGACGCGCGTGCGCCATTCATTTTGCGCAAGCTTTCAACCTTCGGTGTCCTCAGCGATGCCGGGCTTGAGCAGATTGAGGCAAATGCCGACACCATCCTTTCTGAGACGGGTATGGAATTTCAAGACGATCCTGAGATCCTCCTGATTTTTGCGGATGCAGGGTGCGATGTAGACGGCACACGGGTACGGTTCGCGCCCGGCTTTTGCCGCCGGACCATCATGGCAACCGCGCCAAGCCAGTTCATACAGCATGCCCGCAACCCCAAAAACACTGTCCAGCTTGGCGGCGATGCGACGGTTTTGTGCCCGTCCTGGGGTCCGCCTTTTGTGCATGATCTGGATCGCGGCCGGCGTTATGCGAGCCATGAAGACTTCAACAATCTGGTAAAGCTACACCACACGCTGCCATGGCTGCATCATTCGGGCGGTGTGGTTTGTGAACCTGTTGATCTGCCCGCCAACAAGCGCCATCTGGATATGCTCTACGCTCATATCCGCCACTCTGACCGCGCGTTTATGGGGGCCTTTATCGGCGCTGAACGGGCAGGTCATGCAATTGACATGGCGCGCATTGTTTTTGGCGACATCTCAGAGAAGCCCGCGTTATACTGCGTGTCTAACACCAATGCGCCTTTGGTGATGGACAGCCATATGTCTGGCGCGCTGAAAACCTATGCCCGCGCGGGCCAGCCCGTCGCCTGCACGCCCTGGGTGCTGACTGGGGCGATGTCACCCGCAACCGTGGCCGGCACGCTTGCGCAAGTGCTGGCCGAATCCATGGCGACAATGACGTTAACCCAACTGGTGAACCCCGGCGCGCCTTGTCTGATGGGCAGCTTCGCCTCGACCATGTCGATGAAATCCGGCGCGCCAACTTTTGGCACACCTGAGGCCGGGTTGATGGTTCTCGCCGCGGGGCAACTTGCGCGCAGGCTCGGGGTGCCCCTGCACACTGTTGGCACACTAAGTTCGTCCAAACTGTCCGATGCACAAAGCCAGCAAGAGGCCGCGTGGGGTCTGATGATGTCGATGTTTGCCGGTGCCAACTTGATCAACCATGCGACCGGCTGGCTCGAAGGGGGGTTGGTGACCTCGTTCGAAAAAACCGTGATTGATCATGATCTGTGCGGCAAGATCGGACGCTTTTTTGACGGGATCGATATGAGCGAAAATGCCCAGGCGATGGAGGCTATTGCCACAACAGGGCCGGGGCAACATTTCCTTGGGTCTGAACATACGCAAGCCAACTTCATGACTGCGCTCTTTCGCCCGTGGACACCCGACGATAACTCGTTCGAGCAATGGCACGCGGCAGGTGAACAGGATGCGGCCGTGCGGGCCAACGTCATTTGGAAGGAACGACTAGCAGGGTATGAGGACCCTGGCCTCGACCGAGACATTGATGCAGCTCTCAAGGACTACATCGCCGCCCGCAAAGCCGAAAAACCAGATCAGGAATACTTCTGATGGGCCTGGCTTTCTGCAATCTCACACATCCGCTCGTAGAACGGTACGTGATACGCAGCTATGTCGGTATAGGGTTCTCCGAGCTGGTAAAGCTCTGCTTGGAAGTCGACCGCTTCAGGCGCCTTGATCGCCCCGCTTTGCAGCACTTCGGTATGCCAGCTTTGAACCGAACCCCATCCATCCGGCACAGCATCGTTCCACGTGAACGCATGGTCCAGAAACGTAAGCCCCACATGTGCCCAGTAGCGGCGCAACGTGGTCTGCGGATCATTGCGCAACTGATCTGCAGTAATCACCAACGGGCTATGGCCCAGCTCGGTCAACGCGCTGTAAAGCCTGCATTGCGCCTCATGCCCCAACTCCAACTGCGTAAACTCAGGATCGCGCTTTGCGTAGGAAAGCGCGGCTTCGATGGGATTGCGCACCAAAAAGGCGTGGGTCATTTCGCCCGCAAACCCTGCATCGCGGGGCAGTCTGTCGGCGACGTAGTACGCCATGTCCTTGAAGAAAACCAGACCACCCTGCGCGGTCTTGCGGATCATGGCGCGGATTTCATCGTAGGTCACCGGATGTCCCGGTTCCGGAGTGAAACCCGGAAAAAGCCGATCCTTGGTCGTAAGGTAGTGGTGGTACATGAACGGTTCGTGCAGGACCGACAGATCACCACGCTCGCGCATGATCCGTTCAAACGCCGTCGAAACCGAGCGTGGGTGGCACCACAAAGCATGTATAGTCATGTGGTTAGCCTAGTGGTGCTGAAAAGCTTGCGTCAACAGGGGTTTGCATGAGCCGCATTTTGATCATTGGCGGCGGCGCAATTGGCCTTAGCGTAGCCTATCATCTTGGGAAACGCGGCGCAGATGATGTCACGTTGCTAGAGCGCAACCAGTTGACGTCGGGCACCTCCTGGCATGCGGCGGGGATTGTTGGCCCTTTGCGCGCGACGCCCAATATGACGGTACTTGCCTCTGCCGCGCTTGAGGTCTTTCCGGCGCTGGAGCAAGAGACAGGCATGTCCACCGGATATCGACGCACCGGGGGTTATTGGCTGGCGCGCGAACCGGCGCGCATGGACGAATTTCACCGGATTGCTGACCTCGGCGCGACGCAAGGGTTAACGCCAGCGGTGATCGCTGCGCGCGATGTTCCGCTGCCCGCGCTCGATCTTTCAAAACATGTCGGCGCATTGCATGTGCCGGAAGACGCCAATGTGAACCCGGTCGACCTATGTATGGCCTATGCTCGTGCCGCCAAGACCCTCGGTGTAACGATCCGTGAAGGCGTCGAGGTCGAAAGACTGATCACCGAAAACAGGAAAGCAAAGGGCGTGGCACTTGCTGACGGCACCACTATGGAAGCGGACCAGGTGGTCATCGCGACAGGAGCCTGGTCGCGAGAGCTGGCTGCGACTGCCGGGGTCGCGCTACCGCTCCAGGCGGTTGAGCATATGTACGTTGTGACCGAACCCTTCCCCGATCTGCCCGACCCTTTCCCAGTGATCCGCGATCTGGATCGAGGCATCTATATCAAGGGCGATGCCGGAAAATTGGTGATTGGCGGATTTGAACCCAATGCCAAATGCTGGAACCCATACGGGCCAGAAGGCAACCGACCTTTCCTTGAGATGGCAGAAGACTGGGATCAGTTTGCCCCCTTTATGGAGGCGGCTTTGGAGCTTTGTCCCGCGTTGGAGCACTTAGGCGTGCAGCATTTCATGAACGGCCCCGAGAGCTTTACCGCCGACACACGCCCACTAGTCGGGGAAACTGACGTTGATCGTCTGTTTGTTGGCGCAGGCATGAACTCGGTGGGCGTTATGTCCTCGGCCGGGATCGGACGCGCCTTGGCCGATTGGATGGTCGATGGCCAACCGCCAATGAACATGTGGGAGGTGGATGTCGCCCGGGTCGACCCACTTACGGCAACGCCCGCGCATTTGGAAGCACGGATGGAAGAGGCCGTCGCGGACCTCTTCAACCTGCATTGGCCTTACAAACAGCCCAAGGCCGGGCGCGGGATGCTTAGGTCCGCACTGCATGATCGATGGGCTGCCCTTGGGGCGCAGTTTGGACAAACCGCCGGGTGGGAGCGAGGGCTTTGGTATGGCGAGGCGCAGGCGTATTCTATTGGCGCTCAAGGATGGTGGCCGATTACCCAAAACGAAGCTGCGTCTATGGCCAAGGGCACGGCCCTGATCGACCTCAGCCCCTTTACCAAGATAGACGTCACGGGGCCGCGTGTTCTTGACGCGCTGAACCAGCTTTGTACCGCGCAGATGGACGTCGCTATCGGCAAAGCAGTTTACACCCAAATCCTGAACGACCGTGGCGGGATCGAGATGGATATCACCGTCTCTCGTCTCGCCGACAGCCGTTTCCATATCACATCGGGTGCCGCGACCCGTGCTCGTGACTTTGCGTTCCTGCGACGCAATCTGGCCGATGGCGTGACGCTGACGGATGTGACCGAGGAGTTTTGCACACTTGGTGTCATGGGCGCAGGCAGTGGCCCGGTGCTGCAGAAACTGGATGCCGGGGTCGCATGGGCAAATGCGCCAATGGGTCAGGTGTGCGAATTTAAGGTCGAAGGCCAAAGTGCGCGCGCCACCCGCGTAAGCTTTGTCGGTGAATACGGCTGGGAATTAACCCTTCCCAATGCTGTCGCAGTGCGCGTTTTCGACGCGCTCATCGCTGCAGGCGCTGCGCCGCTTGGGCACTATGCGCTTGATGGCTGCCGGATCGAAAAGGGCTTCAAACACTGGGGCCATGACATTGATCCGACCGTCACACCTTTGGAAGCGGGGCTTGGCTTTACCATCGACTGGAATAAGGACTTCACCGGCAAGGCAGCTTTGCAGGAACAAAAGGAACAGGGCACCCGCAAACGTCTTGTCCTGATGCAAATCGAAGGTTCGGCGTTGATGCTGCACGATGAACCCATCTTTGAAGAGGGTCGACATGTCGGGTTCACAACCTCCGGCGCGCGTGGACCTCGCACCGGGCTGAACCTTTGCTTTGCTCTTGTGTCCACCGACCCAAGTGAGGCGAAAGCTCAAACTTGCGCACGTAGTTTCACGGTAAAGGTCGCTGGCAAAGACTATGCTGCCACCCCGTTGCAGCGCCCGCCCTTTGACCCGAAAAATGAAAGGATGCGTGGACAATGAGCACCGTGACCAAGGCACAGGTTGTCATCATCGGCGGCGGCGCGATGGGCGTCTCGCTGATGTATCATCTGGTCAAAGTGGGTTGGACGGATGTGCTGCTGGTGGAGAAGAACGACCTCACCCATGGCTCAACCTGGCATGCAGCGGGCCTGTGTACCCATTTCGCGCACAATCCGACGATTCAGGAACTGCGTGCCACGTCCGTGCGACTCTATCGGGATATTCTGCCACAGGAGACGGGCCGTGACTGCGGGTTTCACACCACTGGCGCAATGCGGATCACGCGCAACCCGGACCGGATGGATGAGTTTCGCCATGTCGCAGGCCTGTCGGATTTCACGGGCTATCCGCTGGAAGTCCTGACACCCGAACGCATCGCCGAGTTGCATCCGCTGGCAAGACTCGACGGTCTGTTGGGCGGAATCTATGAACCCGATGACGGCCACGTCGATCCCACGCTTGCCACCAACGCCATGGCCGAGGTGGCGCGCCAGGGCGGCGCGCAGATCTGGCGCAACTGCCCAGTAACCGCGATCCGGCGCGATGGCGACCATTGTTTGCTCGACACGCCCAAAGGCACGGTTGAGGCGGTACATGTAGTCAACGCGGCTGGCACTTGGGGATGGGAAATCGGCCAAATGATGGGGCTGAACATCCCCTCTGTCCCGGTGCTACACCAATATCTGGTAACCGATACTGTACAGGTCGTGGAAGACCGGATTACTCAGGGGCTGCCTGAACTGCCGATCATCCGCGACCCCGAAGAAAGCTGGTATGTCCGGCAAGAACGCGATGGGCTGATCCTTGGACCTTACGAAAAAGAGGCACAGGTCTGGTCCGTGGATGGCGTCCCCCCCGAATTTGGTGCGGACTTGATGCCGCCTGACCTAGACCGGGTCGAAGATATCATCGAGGCGGCCATGGCACGCATTCCAGCGCTGGAAACTGGGGGCATCAAATCGGTCATCAACGGCCCCATCACCTTTACCCCCGACGCCAACCCGCTGATTGGTCCGGCGCATGGGTTGCAAAACGCGTGGTTGCTGACCGGCTCGTCCATGGGTGTGATGGAGGGCGGCGGCGCAGGCTGGTTCCTCGCGCATTGGATGACCCATGGCGCGCCGCCTATGGATGCGCTGGCAGTGGATAGTCGCCGCTTCGGGTCCTGGGCAGATCGCGACTATCGCGTGGCCAAAGCCATTGAGTGTTTCGGCTTACAATTTGGTGTCCACTATCCCCACGAGGAACGACCCGCAGGTCGTGGCCTGCGTCTGTCTCAATTGCATGAGCTGATGGTCGAACGGGGCGCGGTCATGGGAGCGGCCCATGGCTGGGAACGGCCAAACTGGTTCACCGATACACCCGGCGCAGAGGCGATTGAAACCTTCCGCCGCGCCAATTGGTTCGATGCAGTGGCCGCCGAGGTCGATGCCGCCACCAACCGCGTTGCGATGGCCGATCTTTCGGTGTTCTCGAAATTCGATGTCACCGGGCCGGATGTGGCGGCGTTCCTTGAGGCGCTCGGATCCAACCGCGCGCCAGAACCGGGGCGCATCGGCCTGACCCATGTGCTAACACCAGCAGGTGGGGTATTGTCGGAGCTCACCGTCACAAGGTTGGCCGAGGATCATGCCTACCTGACCTGCGCGGCTGCGGCCGAGGAAATCGACTTGGATCAGTTGATCAAGGCAGCGGCGGCCTTCGAGGTCACCGTTACCAACCGCTGCGAAGATCTGGCCGTGATCGGTGTCATGGGCCCGAAATCACCCGATGTGTTGCCCGAACTCACCGGCATGCCGTGGCTCACCGCGCAGGCAACCGAGATCGCTGGTATCCCCGTGCGAGCCCTGCGCGTGTCCTACCTTGGGGAATGCGGGTGGGAGCTGCATGTTACGCGCGATCAGGCCGTTGCGCTTTTCACCAAACTGGAAGAGACCGCCCAACCCCATGGCCTTGGCTTTTATGGCGCCTATGCCGCCAACTCGATGCGGCTGGAAAAGGGCTATCGCGCTTGGGGAAGCGACCTGACAACGGAACGCAGCCCGCTAGAAGCCGGACTTACACCCTTTGTCCGCAAAGACTTGCGCAACACCCTGCGTCAAGAATGGGACATGGTTCTGCTGGAGATTGAGGCAGGCGAAGTCGATCCGTTCTATGCCCACACGCTTTGGCATCGGGAGCACCCGGTTGGGATCATCACCTCCGGTGCTTATGGCCATCGCACCGGCAAGGTGCTCGCACTGGCGTACCTGCGCGACCCAACCGCACGCGAAAACTTGACCGTTTCCATCCTAGGGCAGCACAGGCGGGCAACCATTCTGCCGCGTCCTCCATATGACCCTGACAATACCCGTTTGAAAGCTGGAGCCGCCAAATGATCGAACATCCCCTGCATACCGATTGGAACTTTGACAGCACCGCAGCGCGGCGTGATCGGTTCTATGCAGCCTCACTGACCCGTTTCACACCGTTCCAGGAACCAATCGTATTTCAGAAGGGGCAAGGTCAGTATTTGTGGGATACGGACGGGCGGAAATACACGGACCTTCTGGGAATGAACGTCTGCATCTCTGTCGGCCATTCGCATCCCCGGGTCGTCGCCGCAGCGATGGAACAGGCGCAAGAACTCACCCATTGTACGACCATGTTCTATCACCCGACGCCTGCGCATTTGGCAGAGGAACTCGCCGCCACAATGCCAAAAGGTCATGACTGGGTGGTGCATCTTACCAATTCGGGGTCTGAGGCCATCGACCTGGCCATGACAATGGCGCGGACCTTCACCGGCAATCTTGATTTGCTCGCTTTGAGGACCGCCTATCATGGACCGACCGCTGCAGCGCAATCAGTCACGGGTATTTCTGGGTGGCGGCACCCGGGCATGCCCGGCAACGTGGCCTTTGTCGCTGATCCGAACCAGTATCGCGGCATTTTTGGCCCCGGCACTGCGCCTTATCTTGATGAGATCACACACACGATCAATGCCGCTACATCCGGCCAGGTGGCCGGGATTTTGGTTGAGAGTGTGCAAGGTTATGGCGGTATCCACCAGATGCCGCCGGGATACATGTCGGGGGCGGCAGAACGAGTACGCACAGCAGGTGGGCTCTATATCGCGGATGAGGTTCAATCCGGTTTCGGCCGCACTGGCGATCACTTCTGGGGGTTTGAGGCGGACGGCGTGGTTCCCGATATAATTGTTATGGCTAAAGGTTTGGGCAATGGCTTTCCTATCGGCGCCGTTGTGGCCAAGAAACATATCGCAGAGCCAATGGCCGAGAAGTTCATGTTCCACACCTATGGAGCGAACCCGACCTCTGCTGCCGCCGCGCGTGCCGTCCTTGCGGTAATGCGCGATGAGGGTTTGCAAGAGAACGCAAAGACCGTTGGTGCAAAGCTGTTGGAGCGCCTGAACGATCTGAAAGCCAAGCATAAGGCCATCGGAGATGTTCGAGGCCACGGTCTGATGCTGGCACTGGAATTCGTGATCGACCGCGACAGCAAAACACCTGACAAGACGATGACGTCCGAGGTCTTCGAAGCTTGCCGCGCACAAGGAATTATCTTATCGAAATCCGGTCCGTTCCAGCAATGCCTACGCATGGTGCCCCCGCTTTGCCTGTCTATGGAGGATGTGGATCAAGTCATAACGAGTCTAGATCAGGCGCTAGGCGATGCGGCGATTCAGATATGAACAGCACCAAAAAGTGTAGTGTTCATGACGCGGCCAGGTAACAGCGTGAACAAGCCCGTTACCACAAGCGCCAAAACAAATAGGGATATCATAAGCACCTTGTGACGGTTGATGTCTCCCTGACGTGCCGCCTTGCTCGCCAGAAAAAGGCTAACAAGTGTAACCGGAATCAACAGGTGGATGGGAGAGTAGCTCCCCCATAACCGTGTCTCGTGCATGAAAACTGCGGTAAACGCCGTTCCCGCCATAAGTAAGGCCCAAGCATATCCGAACAGCCGATGACAGTGGTTCACCTGATAGGTGCATGATGCCTTAATGACTGAGACGCGCGGCACGATCTTTGTAGCTTTTGGACCAAGCTTGCTGCCAGCGCGGGCTGATGAGTTGTGCCCTCCTTTTTTCGTCGACTTTGAGCCTTCGGCCATCGATCCGCCCATGTACAACCAGCGCACCCGATACCTCTTCGCAGCTGATATATTTATCGGGATGTGCTGCTTTCCAGGTGATCAATCGGGCGCTTTCGTTTTGGGCATTGTTCTTTGCCAACCAGTGCCAAAGCTGATCTTTGGATGTGATCACGATCTCGTCCATGGTGCCCCAGGTAGATCATGTTCAGGTTATCCGCTGCAGAAAGGCTTCGGCGGTCGTGACGTGCTTGTCTTTGACATCCGAGGACATGCGCTCAGCCGTGCGGCACATCATTGCCCATCTTGGATTGCTGGCAAGCGTGCCCGCGTGTTTCAGGATGAAGCGCCAATACAGACCATCCCATATGTCGGCCCACGGCCCTTTGCCCCAATGGCTCATTTTGCGGATGTAGTTTGAGCCGGAAAAATAGGGCTTCGTTGTGATCAGCCCGCCGTCAGCATGCTGGCTCATGGCATAGGCGTTGGGAACCATGACCCAATCATAGCTGTCCACGAACATCTCCATGAACCAGCGGTAAACATCGTCAGGATCGATCTCGCAAAGGAACATGAAGCCACCCAGAACCATAAGCCGCTCGATGTGGTGGCAATACCCGGTTTTAAGCACCCTGCGGATCGTGTCGTCCAGCGGATCGATCCCTGTGCTGGCGTCGTAGAATGCGACTGGCATAGTGCGGCGATGGTTCCAGTGATTTGTGGTCCGCATCTTTACGCCTAGGTCATCATAGGTCGCCCGCATAAATTCACGCCATCCGATGATCTGGCGGATGAACCCTTCCACCGAATTCAGCGGAACATTTCTGCGATAGGCATGGGCGAGCGTTGTATTCAAGACTTGTTTCGGCGTCAAAAGTCCAATGTTCAATGCGGGCGTCAGGACAGCGTGCCAAAGCCAGCTTTCGCCTTCGACAATGGCATCCTCATAATCGCCAAACCGATCAAAGCGCCGTTCCAAAAACTGATTTAGCCAGTCGGCAGCTTCTTTGTGGAATGTTGGGTAATAAAGACGATCCAGTGTCCCCAGAGCGTCCGGAAACTCGGCAAGAACGCTGTCTTTTGCCGTTTGATCAATTGCATCATGGGTCGGCCAATCAATCCAAGGCAGGCTCTTGAGCAGCGCTTTGGGGACTTTCTTTCGATTGTCTTCGTCATAGCTCCACTGCCCGCCCACCGGTTGATCGCCATTCATCAGCACGTTCAAACGGCGGCGTTGGCTTTTGTAGAACTCCGCCATGAACCAGCGCTTTCTGCCGGTCGACCAAGCCAGGTTATAGTCTTGTGTGTTCAAGAAGCCTGGGGACGGCTTTAAGTTGATTATGATGTTTGTAATACCCGCCGCCGCACTTAGGCGTTTTTCGGCGATAAAATCGACAGGATCGACCATGTTCACTTGATCAACGCCGAGTTCTTGCAGGTTCTGAAATAACCGCAAACACGAACCCGCCTCCCGTTCATAGGGCCAGATCGTCGCGTCGAAACCCTGCCTAATCAGATCGTCGCGATATCGGGCCATCGATGACCGGTGCAGCCAAAGCTTTTGCTTGTGCATGTTGGCGGGATAGATCGGGTCGCCAAAGAATAGAGGGTCTTCAAAGAGCACCACTTTGTCCGGCTGGGGAGTCAGACTGGGATGTTGAGCAAACAGTTGGTTAGGGAGCAGCAGGGCAGCGGTTGACAAACTGAGATCTCACTTCGTTACAGCGATAAAATTCAACTGGCTCAGAACGTTCGGTATCTTTTTCTTTAGTCCGAAAAATCCCGCCTTCGCGTGGGGCCATGAGACAGCGTCGTAAGGGCGAATTAACCGTTCCAGCGTCAGGCCTGCTTCTCGCAAAATAGGCTCAGCACGATCTAACCTGGACCGTACCGGACCTATTGGCGCATAAGCAGTCGCAATTCTTCTTACTCCTGCACTTTGCGCAGCTTCAATTATTGGCAGACTCCAATCATCGGCAGATTGCGCACGCACTTCATGGTCTGACAAAACGCTGTTCATTGCTTCTTTTGCAAAATTCACCGGGATAAATCCAACCGGATTAGGGGAGCGACCGTGGGTTGCCAAAAGTCCTACCACTGCAACGGGCGGTACGGGCATGATGGATGCACCGGTCATGTCATCCTCGCTTACTAGCAATAGAAATGGCTCTTTCGGCTGCATTTGAAGAATTGGAAAAGAAACACGTGGGTGTTCTACCGGTTCGGTCAGCGGTTCTGCGAACTTGGCCAACCCAGTGGGGCGAAATCGGCCTTCGGTATATTTGGCGATGTTGTCAGGTCGGGCGAGGTAGGTCTTGCCTTTCGTGTGCAAGCCCGCGACCCATCGCCAGCTCAATGTGTTCGACGCCGGATCACCATCAATCAGATGTCGCAAAAACAAGTCAGCGCCCAACTGCCAAGGCAGACGCAAGGTGAATATCCAGATTGAGGCAAACCAAATCCGCGCATGGTTATGCAGATAACCGGTGCCCACGAGTTCTTTTGCCCAATGATCAAAGCAGTCTATGCCGGTATTGCCTGACACTGCATCAGTATGGCGGCTTGCCAATGACGTGTCGTTATCAAGTGAGTTAAGCGCGCCCATCAGGTCGCGTTGATAGTGTGACCAGACGCTTGGTCTTTGTTCCAGCCAACCTTTGAAGTAAGCCCGCCAAAAAACTTCTTGTACAAACTTCTCAGCAGTGTCGGGACTGTGCGACGCCAATACCCGTGTAAGCACCTCCTCTTCGGTCAACAAGCGATGGCGGAGCCATGGTGACAAGACTGATACATTGTTGCGCCGCTCGGTCCCAAAATCGTAGTTCCGCGTGCGAGCATAGTCCTGTCCAGCACGCGTCACGAATTTCTCTAGCCGTTTAAGGCCACCCGCGCGCGTCGGGCTGAAATCGACGGTCTCGGGTAAAGTAATAAGTTCCGGGAACAGTTCAGTCATGCGGCGGATCTGCATTTTTTTGAGCAGTACTTAACCTCATCCCAGACCTTTTCCCATTTCTTGCGCCAAACAAACGGACGCTGACAGACTGAGCAGATTTTCTGTGGTAGATTCGCTTTTTTTCGCATCTTCATTCGGCGTCTCCGCGTGGTAGACTGAGCTGTGCTAGATCCTCTGTCGATCCTGTGCGTTTAAGTGTTCTTTTACCGGATTTTCTGCTGGTGTGTTTTGACATGATCTTTTTGGATCCATCGCGGAATTCATCGCCTCTGCGGACCCTCCAGACCCTTTCGCGCGCGGCTTTGACGGCCGCCATATGATCAAAGACGCGTGCAGGATAGGCAAAGCCTATGATCTGCCCTGCGTTCGGTGCCGTCCAAGGTTCATGGATGTACGGGTCAGAGATCGGTGCCAATTCGGGCACCCATTTTCGAATGAACTGCTCATGCGGGTCCTGATCACACCCCTGTTTCACTGGATTGTAGATGCGCACCGTATTGATGCCCGTGGTTCCCGATTGCATCTGCACTTGGCTACAATGAATACCCGGCTCGTAATCCGAAAACATCCGCGTCAAATGCAACCCCGGAGCCCACCAATCAAGCCAGAGGTGATAGCTAGCCGTGGCCATCACCATTGCCCGCATCCGAAAATTCAGCCACCCAGTCGCTGAAATTGACTGCATGCAAGCATCAAAATACGGATACCCCGTTTCACCCCTTGACCATGCGGAAAGTAAATCCGCGTGGGGCTCCCGAGGACGAAGACCATCGTAGAGCGGATTTAAATTCTCCGACTCCATCCGCGGTTCGTCCTCAAGCTTTTGAATAAAGTGGCAATGCCAATGGAGCCGGCTGGAATATGATCGGAGAGATTTGCGCCAATTTCTGGCATTCGCAGGCAATGAACGACGCTGTCGATCCGTCGCTTGCTTCACTTCACGCATCGAAAACGCACCCCATGCAAGATAAGGCGAAATGCGCGAGTACGCGACTGGGCCCTCAATAGGGTTCGACACTTCGCGCCGATATCGTTTGCCGCGGCTGATCAGATAACTATCCAAGGAATCAAGTCCCGCACGGCGGCCAGCAAATTGGCGGTGGGCGCATGGATCATCCGCCAGGTTAAGGTCACACCGGATCGGCGTGGGGCCGAGCTCTATGTCTAAAGGGGTAAGTTGCGTTGACGAAGACACGGGCCGCTCCATAAACTCTGTCCAACGGGCCGCCCAGCCATCGCGGGATTTAAGCGGGCGAAACACACCATGGTTCTGAACCTGGGTCCAAGGAATACCTCTCTGCCTGCACCACGCGCTAACTTCACGATCCCGCCGATAGGTCCAATCATTTCCCTTTTCATCATGTGACCAAAGGGCTTCGATTAGTCGGCAGGTCGCCAAATCAGACAGCACCTGTGTCACCCGACCCATACGTACGATGAGCAGTTGGCCCAAGTCCGCTAAATCTCCACGCAATTCAGCAAGTGTTTCGGCAACAAAGTCCCAATGTCGCGCCGCGGCATCGGGTTGCTGCCAAAGCTCGGGCTCAACCACATAAAGCAGCAAAACCGGACCGATACGAGACGCCTGCGCCAGCGCCTCATGATCATCGACCCGGAGATCGCGTTTGAACCATACAACCTGCACGTAATCTCCTTTTTGATAGAATACGTGAAAGCTCTTACGTTGGATCCGCCGTCCGACAAGTCCCCTACCAGTGTCAGACTTGAGCACAATGATCTCTGGCAAACCGCACTCAAACAAGAACTCGAATGTCCACAAATTTTTCGGTTCGATACTGCTCCGATTTCGCGTTTGCACCGAATTTCCATTCTTAGGAGCTACGTAGCCGGGTATCTAAAGGTAACTGGAAAGCAAGTTTGGGTCGTTCGTTTATGGCTCAATGTCAGCTCTGGGCGCATCGGTGCGTTTGGGGTGAGGCGCAGCATTTGGGAGATTGGGCACGAAGCAGTCGTTGTTTGAATTCAACTCAATGTCTGCTCTACGGACAAAGCCGCCTTTTGATTACTTGCGATCAACGACTATTTCTAACCAGATGCGGCCACCTTTAGCTTGATATAAGTACTCGGCAGGCCAAGCCGCCAAGGTCCGCTGATTTCTCCAGTTTCAGTTTGCCACCATAAGCGTTCATCAGATCAACACAGATTGCCAAACCCAATCCTGTGCCGCTGACAGAGGTATCCAACCGACCTCCAGATCGAACTACTCCGTCAAGTGCATCCTCCGGAATTCCTTGTCCGTCATCCTCAATGCAAATCTCAATGCCGCCGTCTACACGCTTTGCGGCGATGTGAATTGTTGTCCGACACCACTTGAGCGCGTTGTCGAGAAGGTTTCCAATCACCTCTTCGATGTCCTGAGTATCCATTCGAACCTGAATCCCATCCTCGCAATCTGTCGTCAGAGATTTTCCTTCGCGTTCCGCCATGACCGAAAACAGTCTGGATAACCTGTTGACGGAATTGGTAAGGTCAGTTCGTGAATGCGTAAGTTCTGCGGTGTTCGACGCACGCATACGCGCAAGTGAGCGCTTTAGCTGAGCATCAATTCGATTTAACGCGTCATCTGCAGGTTCGATATCTGCACCCGCGTCCGACAAAATCGCCAGTTCATTTCTGAGAATTGCCGTCGGTGTTTTGAGCGCATGTGCCAGATCCGCAGCTTGTCGCCGAGAACCAGACACAATTTCACGATTCCTGTGAAGCAATTTATTTAGGTCCTCAACAAGCGGCGAAACCTCTTCTGGGTAGTCTTCCGGAATCAAGTCATCTCCTTTGTCCCAGCGATGCACCACATCTGCGCGCAGTTTTTTGAGTGGGCCAATAATTGCTGACATCAAAAACAACGAACCGGCAACTCCAATCAAACCAACCAATCCAAAAACCGGTAGCAAGTTGTTTTGCGCGGCTCTGCGTTCGCTTATCAGCTCTCGCCTGCTTTCGGCGACCGTTACGCCCCACTCGGTTCCGTCTTCGAATGTGATTCTCTGATATGCGCTACGAACGGCTTCGCTGTCCGGACCTGTGGTGTTCCAAACGATTGCCTCTTCGCTCACACGTACAGGTTCGGAAATTGTCTCGTCAAAGAGCGAGGCTGATGTGAATGTAGCCCCGTTTCCATCGGTAACCTGCCAGTATCTGCCTGAATACGGCGTTCCATAGGCTGGATCGAATATCAGTTCGCGCAATGCCTCAGGGTTATGCGTCGTTGCGCTCAAACCGACAACGAGTTGGGTGTGCCGGTCACGTAGCGTCTGGTCGAATTGTTCCAGAACACGTGTGTTGATGTACGAAAACACAATCAACGTTCCGACGCCGACAGAAAGCGCGCCTGTCGCAAGGCCGCCAAGCAAAGCGCGTTGGCGCAGCGATAACATCAGGCCGTATCGATCATATAGCCGCGTCCTCTGACCGTTGTAATAAGGTCAGAGCCCAGTTTCTTTCGCAGCCGGGTTATGAAGACGGCAATGGTGTTCGAATCCCTGTCACCGTCATATTCATAGATATGCTCTGACAACTCGGTACGTGACACCATGCGTCCGATGTTGTGGGCAAGGTATGTCAGAACTGCGATCTCTTGCGCCGTCAGATCGACAGGAATGCCGCCCACGCTGACGCGACCGTTTCGCGTATCGAGCATAACGTCCCCCATTTCGATAACCGGGTTCAACTGACCGCTTTGTCGGCGCAAGATGGCCCGTACACGAGCGGCAAGCTCGGGCATGTGAAATGGCTTGGTCATATAGTCATCAGCACCTGCATCAAGACCATCCACCCGCTCGCTCCACCCATCGCGGGCGGTGAGGATCAACACGGGTGTCTTGACGCCCACGCTGCGCCATTCGCGCAGGACAGAAATACCGTCGCGTTCCGGCAACCCGATGTCGAGGATGATCATGTCGTAAGGTTCGGTCGCACCTAGGTGCAGGGCGTCAGTACCATTCTTGGCCACATCTACCACGCGGCCTTCTGCGCTAAGAAGTTTCTTAATCTGCTCGCATAGCTGCGGTTCATCTTCGGCCAGAAGTACTCTCATATTCAAAAACTACAGTCACAACTGCTTTGGTTTAAGCCCTATTTTTTACCGTTGCCCTTGCCGTTCCCGCCAGAGTTCCCGCCGCCGTTCCCACCGCTGTTTCCGCCACCATTGCCGCTGCCGTTACCACCGCTATTACCTCCTCCGTTTCCACCACCATTTCCACCTCCATTGCCGCCGCCGTTGCCATTGCCGCCGCCGTTGCCGCCGCCGTTGCCATTGCCACCGCCGTTTCCACCAGCATTGCTATTGCCACTGCTTTTGCCGTTGTTTCCACGGCTCGCAGAAGCTCCACGATTGCTGTTGGTGTCGCGGCTGGTGTTGGCGTTGGCGGGGTTCGAACGGGCTGCTTTTGATATTTGACGCCCAACGCTGGATCGATTGGAAACGACTGTACCGGTCTGTGCATTCACAATGACACTGACAATTTTTCCATCGGGCTTTTTGACTAGAATACGATAGTAAATTTGATCAGCCTGAAACGCGCGCGCATCGACTGGAGTCCCGCCATAGGCTTTTTCGACACCTTTGATAACCCGTTTCAAACGAATGGTGTCCCCGGTCAGGGTCGCTTTGCGCAGTTCACCTTGCTTGAGCTCGCGTGTCTGGGCAGCCGCTTCCCCAAAAGGCAAAGCAACAAGCAGGCTTGCAACCACCAAGATCACCTTCGCGCGCATGAAAGTCCTCGTATTTCGCGGCTAGAGACTACGTCTTTCGACATGAACCGATGATGAACAAGCAGTTAGCCCTGCGTTCAAGCACCCTCAAGTTAAATGGCAAGGAGCATTGGGGATTCGTGCTTGAATCGAGACTATTGAACATAGCGAGTTGTTTCAGAAAACTGATACCCGCTGATTTCCACCGAGGAGGTCGATATGAAAATCACCAGTTTGAGACTGCTAAAAGCATCGACCCTGGCAATCGCGTTGTTGGGATCTACAGCCATCGTAGCCACCGTTGCGGTGCCGGATATTGCATTTGCAAAGGAGGGCAAAGGCAATAGCGGTGGAAAGGGTAACGGTGGAGGCAACGGCAAAGGCGGCGATAAAGGAAACGGTGGAGGCAACGGCGGCGGAAAAGGCAATAGCGGTGGCAAAGGGAACTCCGCCAGCGGAGATCGTGGTGACCACAGTTTCGCCGGTAACAAAGGCGGAAAGAAAGGTGCCGACAAAAGTTTTGGTGGCCGAAACACCGGGAAATCCAAGACAAAATCTTCGCGCTCTGCTTTGGGCAAGGGCGGTCGTTTTTCCTTGAAGGATATCTTTAGCGGCAAAGGCAAGTCGAGAACGGTTGCCACATCTGGAAAACGCTCGACCACCAGCGGTAGCAAACAAAAGCCCAGGACGTACAAGAAGCCTTCGAAAACAGTAATTGTCGAAGAGTCCATTCGCCCAGCGGTCAGGGAAAAGGGGAACAAGATGGCGGCACTTCTTGGTGCCCACCCGTCTGAGTTAGGGGCGCTCAATGCCGCCAACGCCAGCGCAACTGCATTAGAAAATGCAGCGCCCAATTCCCGCGTAGGCCGAATTGCCAATTATCGAGATACTGTGTTGGCCGGAGAACCCTTGCGCGAAGAGCTTGAGGAACAATTGGAAGAGCTCGCTGGCTTGGAGCCGCCGGAGCGGACTGTTCCTGAGATTGAAGAAGACCTGGAAGCCGCGTTGGGTGAAGTCCAGGAAAACCAGGAACGCGTCGAGGATCTCGAACAAGCGCTGGAAGACGCAGGCGGAACGGACCCAGAGATTGAGGAGCAATTGGATGAAGCCCGCGCTGATTTGGACTCTTCGATCGAAGCAGCGCAGGAGCTGAACGATGAACGTCAGGCTGCCGTCGAATACGAAGAAGCGACTGAACAGGTGCAAGAACTGGCTGACCAGGTCGAGGAACAGGAATTGACCGAGCGAGAAGCCCTGGAAGCGGCCGCAAACAAGCCCGTGACCGACGCCGTTGAACATGAGGTAAAGGCGCTGTTGGGTCTGTAACGAAAGACAACAGCTCTCTGCGTCAATCAACCCTCAGTACTGACCACTCACGGAAGTACTGAAACCCGGGTCAGCCAAAGGCTTCACAGGATGGGTAGCGGCTGGCCGGATACTTTTGCATATCAAAGGCTACGCCCTTTTTCCCTAAGGCTTAATAAAGAAACCCCGCCCCAAAACTGGAGCGGGATTTAGTTTTCAATTCCAATATCTAGGACGAATACCGGGAATTGTTTGGGGGTCTGCTGAACTGCCTTCAGACGTTGTTATGTGCCTCGGAAAGCCGCTTGTTTTTGACGATCTGTGTTAATGCATTTTCGATAGGAGGGAAGCGACCACTGCTCGATTTGGTGGTGGTTGACAAACGTTCTCCGGCGACTTTGCCGGAGGTTTGCATCACAGCTGTTGTGCTGGACTCTTCAGTCACAAAGGCAGACTTGATCATGCGTTTCCCCTTGTCAGCGATCAAACGGAACAACGTCCCGTACGATCTAACACCGTCACTATGCCTGAGACTGTTTGAACACTCTGAGAATACATTGTTCACGTTCAGTTAATGTTGTTCGCGAAATAAAGACAAACGAATAGGCGGGCGACCAGATGGAGGAAGAACATCCCGTTTTGATGCTTTAGTTGAATTTGCGATGACAATCGCAGCCGATGATTTCAGCTCGTGATCAAACTGCTGCATCGGAAAGCGACTCTTCGCTTATGAACTCGCCAAGGCCCATTCAAGATCATATCTAAGCTAAGAAGCTGAAAAAGGCGCTGGGAATGAAAAAGATTGTTGGGATTCTGGCGGTGGCACTGACCGTGCAAGGCGCGTCATTTGCGAACGCCAGTGTCAGCTTGTGGAGCCTTAGCACGGGGCACGTTAGCGGAACCGGCGCTACCTCGCCGATCCATGTGAAATCCAAATCCGGACATTGTCCGCCGGGCTTGGCAAAAAAGGCAATCCCGTGCGTACCGCCTGGACAGGCAAAGAAATATCGACGTGGCGATTACATCTATGATGGGTATGTCCGCATTGATGATCCCAGCCGTTGGGGACTACGGCGCAACGGATATTACGTGCGTGCCGGAGATTATGTTTACGAAGTAAACCGTGAAACACATGAAGTGCTGAACCTGATAGGGGCAATCGCCGACATTCTGAATTGAGAGCTGGTATCGCTCACCACCTTGAAGCACTGTTTGCGGCCATTCGGTTGGATTGCGGCAGTCGAAAGTATGGACTCGCTGCGGCCATTCACTGTGGTGCGCTTGGACTGGTGGTGAGAGCCCTGAGCGGACCTTGATCGCCGTTTAGGGTTTCGCTCTTGCAGCAAGTCGCGAACTGCAAAAAAGGTCGTTAGACCTAATGACGACTAAAGGCGAGTGTGCAGACAAAGACGCCGTTCAGTTTTTGGGTGGTTCGTAGGGATCGGGCGTTCCCGGTGGAATCGGAGGGTATTCCTCGAAGGTAGCGATGTGCTCTTGCAGCTGCGGAAGCGCCTTTTCGACCGCCCACGTGTAAGGGAAAAGTACACTTTCGCGCTCGTGTGGATCGTTCAACAGGTTGTAGACCCTTGGTGTGTCGAAAGACTCCGTTGCACCAAAAGCCGTCGTATTCTCTTTGAAAAGAACTTTCCAATCCTTCCATTTTACGCCGAATATTTGCTCGCCCATGTAAACGATCACGCCTTCTCGGTTTGAATTTGGCTGGACACCAAGAAAGAACTTCGACTGGTCGATACCATCAAAGGCCCTGTCATCAGGCACCTTGCCGCCTGCAAATGCCGCAAGTGTCGGATAGAGGTCCATCGAATGGACAACATCGTTGCTTGCTGAACCCGCGGGAATCTTACCCGGCCACTTGATCGCAAAAGGCACCCGCATGCTTCCTTCGAGGCTGGTGAACAGAGTGCCACGCCAGGGCCCGGCGGTGCCATGTACCGCTGGCACGGGCGAGACATTTGCGTTTCCAACCGGAAGAGCTTCGGGGCCATTGTCAGCAGTAAATATCACCACAGTGTCGTCGGAAACACCTGCCGCCTCGATCGCATCAACGATGCGCCCGACATAGGTATCCGTTTGAAGCAGAATATCGGCCCAAACACCATTACCGGTGGCGCCATCAAATTCCTCGGACGCGATATTTGGATAGTGAGTCTGAGTATAGGCAAGATAGATAAAAAACGGCGCTTCTTCGGCACTCTTCGCTTTGATAAACTCGATAGCCTTTTTCGTCAGGTCGCCGTCTATCTCGCCGCGATAGTCGAGATCGTAGTCCCGCGCGATGGTTGCTGGCTCACCTGCAACACCCTGCATCACAACAGGCTCTTCCAAGTTGGCTTCAGCAAATCCCGGAAGCGTGCGCCAGACTGTAACGTCAGTGGTCTCAACTCCGAAAAATTCGTCAAATCCTTGATTCGTTGGATATCGTCCTTCGGTCCAGCCAAGGTGCCACTTGCCGTACATGGCCGTGTTGTATCCCACATCCTTTAGCATCTCGGCCATCGTGAGTTCCCACTGAGTTAGGCCGTAGACACCGCCGCCTAGTGGGACCGTGTGGTTGCCGCTCCGGATGCCATATCGTCCCGTCATGGTCGCTGCGCGGGACGGCGTGCACTGGCTTTCCACGTTGAAGTTCGTGAGTCGCAGTCCCTCCGCAGCGAGGGCATCCATCTCGGGGGTCGCTGTACCTCGGATTATGCCACCTCCATTGAACCCGGGTTCACCCCAACCAAAATTATCTAGAAATATGAATACGATGTTTGGTTTATCTTGAGCTGAAGCTCCCGTGGCAAATTGAAGGGATAAGGCCAGTAGGAATGTTCGCGACAACCATTTCATAACAACGCCTCCAATCAAGATCACAGGTTCAAGTCTGACGATCCAGGCCACAAGTCGTCAAGAACACCCACTCGTTGCGGTATTTTCTCACAACGGCTGAGCGTTAAAGAATTGGGCGAAGCTGCGGTCCGATTTTGGTCGATCTTCCCCCGGGGTCCTTGTGCAAAACTAAGAAAAACTGTTGTTTTCCTTGACGAACAGCCGGCTCAGATGTTGCCATGGGCTGGCATTCAGCTCGGCTGGGAGGTTCAAATGAAGTTTTTTCTGACGACATCAACAGCAATAGTTTCCGCAGCATTCATAACAAGCTCTTCACATGCTCAAGAGGCCGCTCAAGGTGGGCAAGTTGGAGAGATGACCATATCAGTTGATGATATGCGTGAACCCGCGCCTGCTGATTTCTCACCTTATGCAGATCGAAACTTTCCTACACGACCTCTGTGGGGTGACACTCACCTGCACACATCAAATTCGCTCGACGCGCGGGGGTTTGGCGTCATCCTCAGCCCAGACGATGCTTATAGATTTGCACGCGGTGAGGAAGTCACTACGTCGCACGGCCTTCGGGTGCAGTTATCGCGTCCCCTCGACTGGCTTGTCGTATCCGATCACTCTGATGCCATGGGCGCCATGAATGAAATCGTAGCAGGGAACTCCACTCTGATGCGAGACCCAACGCTTCGAGACTGGAACGAGCGCCTCAACGCTGGTGGGGACGTTGCGCTTGGTGCAACAATGGAAGTTATTGAAACCTTTGCGGGCATCACCGGAGACGCTCTTCCCGAGGCTGTTTCAGATCGCAGGTTCGTACAATCCGTATGGGACGAGTTCACGCAAACTGCAGATCATCACAACGCCCCCGGCACATTCACTGCGTTCATCGGGTACGAATGGACGTCCACAGAAGGAGGCAACAACCTCCACCGCAACGTGATCTACCGAGATGATGCCATTCGCGCACGGCAGATGCTGCCATTCACAACCGCAGAAACTTTTAATCCCGAACGTTTGTGGGACTGGATGGAAACTTATGAACTAGAGACCGGCGGCCGTGTGCTGGCCCTTGCCCACAACGGTAACGTCTCCAATGGCCTGATGTTTCCTGTCGAGACCAACCCTGAAACGGGTGAACCATTGACAGAAGATTACGCAGAGCGGCGCGCCAAGTGGGAGCCGATGTATGAGATCACCCAGATCAAGGGCGATGGAGAAACCCACCCGTTTCTCAGCCCGAATGATGAGTTCGCGGACTATGAAACCTGGGATAAGTCAAATCTGGGTCCGACACCCAAAGAAGACTGGATGCTTCAGTACGAATACGCGCGTGAGGCTTTGAAGAATGGTCTTAAACTAGAGGCTCAACTCGGCACCAATCCATACAAGTTCGGAGTAGTGGGCTCGACCGACAGCCATACGGCTTTGGCAACGGCGGAAGAAGACAATTTCTTTGGCAAACACTCCGGTGTCGAACCGGAACCTGGCCGTTGGCAGCATGTCGTTGGCGAGTTCGATACGACAAGGATTCTTGGGTGGGAAATGGCAGCCTCAGGTTACGCTGCAGTCTGGGCAGAAGATAACACGCGCGAAGCGATATTCGATGCCATGGAGAGGAAAGAAGTATATGGGACGACTGGTAGTCGCATCGCGGTTCGCTTCTTTGGTGGCTGGGACTTTACTGAAGCTGATGCAAAATCTCGTTTGCCCGCCGACGTCGGATATGAAAAAGGCGTTCCGATGGGTGGGGACCTCGCAACCGCTACAGAAGGCGCGGACGCCCCGACATTCCTGGTCGCTGCCCTGAAAGACCCGTTTTCCGGCAATCTCGACCGTATTCAGATTGTGAAAGGCTGGTTAAATGCCAACGGCGACACTGAAGAGCGGGTTTATGACGTGGCATGGTCGGGAGACCGCGAACCTGATGCGGACGGCAACCTACCGGCGGTGGGGAATACTGTGGATGTTGCAACGGGTACGTTTACCAATTCGATAGGATCCCCGGAGCTGATCACTGTTTGGACGGACCCTGAATTCGATCCTTCTGTGCGGGCTTTCTACTACGCCCGCGTCCTGGAAATTCCCACACCGAGGTGGACAATTTACGATGCCGTTCGGTTCGGAGACGAATTGCCTGCTGAAGTGCCGACCTCAACACAGGAACGCGCTTACACTTCGCCAATTTGGTATACTCCCGGGGGGTGAAATATACCAAATACCTACGTCGTTGCTGTAAAAGCCCGGCAGTTCAGGTCGCCGCAACATTAGGCTAATCCGTTCATGCGACCGTCCGCTAAGAGCTAAACTCGGTCATTCGCAACCGATCGTAAAAACGTCCGCTTTGGGACCGGACGAGAATTTACGGCACATTTTTTGGGAGGGTAGAGGCAAGCTCCAGACGGTTACCGTGAATAGAATCCATCACGAAGTTCTTGCCTCAGGCGCAAACGCTCAGGGTATTCTTTCATGAATTGCTCGGGTGGTTTGCCTTCCCAAACTTGCGCATAAACCCGCATCTTGTTGCCGCCATAGATCTTTGCAAGGTCCTCGTTTGAATAGCCCCGCGCCCAAAGGTCATCGGTTATCGCCGCAAGGATTTTGGCGAGTTCGCCGTTGCCGGTAGCCCCTTTGTTGAACGCGTCGATCATGTAGCCGCCATCATCGTACATACTCGCATTGTCAGTCGCCCACTGCACGACGAGTTCAAGTGAGAACATGTCATCCGTTGCGATTCCGACATGGTCAACTCCTACAAGTCGGACGTAATAGTCGATCATGTCAGCGGCCTGCTTGGGTGAGATATCTTCAGGCCAGACGCCGTCCATCATCCATTCAGTGAAGGTCGGAGAAATGTAGCCGCCCGATTTGGCCGCGCGCAGCGCCTCGTCGTCGGGAATGGCACGATAACACCCGCGCAGCGTCGCATTCGGTTCATTCGCGTAAAGACCAGCAGGGACAGAGTGCGTGTAAACATAAGGCACACCGGGATAGGTCTCATCCATGTAGTCCATTGCGTCATTGGCCGTTTTTGAGCCAGTATGGCTCAGGTCCAGCAGGATACCGAACCTCACCATTTCATCGATGACCGACTTCCCCCAAGGGGTCAGACCAATATCGCGCCCGTTGTAGGCCGCCAATTGTCCTGAACCTGTGCGGAAGATGTCATTGTAGGCCAGGATCATACTCTTGATCCCCATATCCTTGAGCACCGCCATCTTCTTAAGGTCGCCGTCAAGGATCGTGGCCGTTTGGCTGTTCCAGATGACCGCCGTTTTGCCTTGTAAATGGGCAGCTTCGATATCGCGGGTTTCATTCACAATCAGGTAGTTTTCCGGTTGCTGCGCCATGGCCGCACGGAAGTGGTAATGCTGATCCAGAAAGGTTTCGAAAGACATATCTGCAGCAGCCAGCGTCATTTCGTGCCCTGTGATACCGTTCTCGCGAGCACGCTCAAAGTATGTGTGAAGCTGCTCGTCTTCGGTCCAGCCGGTGCCGTGGGGGCTGGCCAACATGCCAAGGACAATTGCGTCCTGCACAAATTGCTTCGCCTCATCTGACGCTTCCCAAGTCTTGCTTTCCTCGCTGGCGTTCAATGCGCCCCCAATAGCAATCGCTATGGCACCTAGGGCTAACAAGGTCTTCATGTCCGAACCTCCCAATCTACTTTGCTTTTTGGTTGCCACTCTCGAACCACCTCAGAAAACGATCCGGGTTCTTAGACCGAACAGCATAATGCTATCCTGCGTGGGGTTCAGCAGCGGGTCAGAAATGAACTGCAGTGATGGCGTGATCTGCAGCCCGGGTGATATTGAAAAACGATAGAATGCTTCGAGCGTGAACTGATCACCGTCTATGCCCCTTGCCTCGGCCCAGTTCAGTCCCAGCCCGGCCAGATCGGTATTGCGACCGTAATATCCCAGACCTGCAGAAACGGACCGATCATAAAGCGCCGCTGTCCCTTTTGAGGCCCCTGCCCTGAAGAATGGCATCCATTTATTGCCAACAAACCACGCCGCTGAAAACGCGGCCCCGTAGTCTTCTGGACGGCTGCCATCGTCGGCTGCATCCGCGTGCCAAAGGGTCAGGTGGATATTGTCAAAGTAGATGCGATCAAAGCCGGAGGTGTAACCAAGCTCGAGTGACTTGAAGAGATTACCATCGCTAAACACATCAAAGTTTGGATCAGACGGGTCGGCGTTTGCGTCTGAGATGCTCGCAACAGCGTAGAAGTTTTCGCTCAGCTTTACTCCACCGGCAATGCCAAGGCCTTGATTGGGTGTGTTAATAGTCGGATTGGTATTGAAAGACAGGTTCTGGAAACCGCTGTATGGGCTGACCAACCCATAAATGTCCACAAAGTCCGTTACATCAATCTGCCCGACTTGCAGCGTCCACGCGCCGTTCTCGGCCCTTTGCGTCCAGAATAGATTGGTCAGCAGCAAACCATTATCGTTGAAGGCTGTCCCAGTGATCGAAAGTGCTCCGCCATCCAGCCCAAGGAATTGCGGGGCAACATCGGTGTAACTGTGCCGGTCTTCGATCTTGAATGTCAGAGAGCCGCGTTCAGTTGCCTGCCAACTGCCGTAAAAACGCGCAATTCCGCTTGCCGCTTCGCCGGTTCCCAGATCAGCATTCGTGGATTGGCCCAATGCCAAGTAATCAATGTTGAACCGAAACCCACCCTCAGCCAGCCGGTCTTTCCACTGAAACCAACCTGGTGCGATATTGCGTGGAAAATCGGTACGGTATTGCGGATCGGTTAGCCCATCGCCGGGCTCTAGATCAGCTTCAACTGAAGATGGTCCGGATAGTCCTTGGGCCGACGCTGCGCCAGCAAAGGCAATACTCAATGCGGCAAACAGAAGTCTTATCATTCAGACGTCTTTGCCCCGCTGGTCTTGCGAGCTCCCGCCGCCCGGATGCGATCGGCGGTGCGCTGCCTCCATTCAAGCCTGTCTGCTTCAGTCTCCAGAGTTTCGACACGTTCCGTCTCCAACTGGAACGTCGCATTCATAGGCATAAGGCCGTCCACAACCATCATGTTCTGAACAGAAGGATTGATGGTCAAAGTGCCCGTCAGCCGAACGGGTTCGTGGAAATAGCTGGGCGTCCAGTCGCCGTTCAGCCGTACACGGATCATTTGGTTGGGCGGAGGTGGAGGCATGTGACTGCACATCCCGCGTTCCGGCACCAGATACGCGACAGGTCGCCCGTCCGGATCACTCGGAGCGGGAATGGCAAAGCCCGCGAGTGTGATTGTTTGACCGTCGAATTGCGGATTTCCGTTTGTACCAGCCTTTCTTCGACGTTCTGTTACGACCTCTCGCTGATCGAGTAGCCAGTCGACATCAATACCATCTGCCACCAAGGCATCCTCAGTCTCGGTCAGAAGCTCTTGCCATTTCTGCCTTTCTTCATCGCTACCAGATTCCCGCTGCAATCTGCCGCGCAGTCGTACGACGTAAAGGACATCGTCGAATTGTTCAGCGCTAAGTTCGCGATAGGGGTCTTCAAAGACCTGCGCGGACGGGTCAGGCAGGTCAGACCAGTCTAACGCGGTTCCTGGCGTCGCCATGACAGGATGAGCACACCAAACCAACCCTGCGAATACTATGGAGCGGAAGCAATGTCGCATAAATACTCTCCGGCTGTTCAGACAGGTCAATCCAGCGTGTTTTTGTAGATGACGCCGTCCTTCATGATCAGGCGGATCGTATCTGGGCTTTCAGGCCTCGGGTCGGCACCGAACCATTGATCTCCCGTGCCAACAACCGAGAAGTCTTCAAGTGGGTTACCATCGATGAGCAGGATATCCGCATAAGCTCCTTCCTCGATAACGCCCAGTTTTCCGGCGGTATACGGGTTCATAAAGTCACCTGACAAAGCGACCACCTCACCACCCGTCGATGTCAACGTCACCATCGACGTGTAGGGTCCAAAAAACTCATTGTTCAGGTGCTTCTCGTAGGCAATCTGGATATTGCATGCCTCGACCGAACCAACACAGTCGGTCTGGAACCCTCGCTTCACCGGGCATTCCTTCATATTGTCGATGTAGCCCGCAAATGTGGCCGAGGCGGACTTTGCCTTAGCAAGACTCGACGGGACATTTGCCACTGCCGGAATATCTAGCAATCCGGGATCGAAGGCCGTCAGGTTGGTGGTAATGTATGCCCCTTTTTCGTTCATGACTTGGGCAATTTCACAGTCAAACGAGAAGCCATGTTCGATCGACATCACACCCGCATCTAGCGCGCTCAGGATTGCTTCCTTCCGATAGGAATGCGCCATGACATAGCTGCCATACTCGTTTGCCACCTGTACCGCAGCTTTGATTTCCTCAGGCGATCCAGCCAGCAACTGCCACGGATCGAAGGCCGATACGACGCCACCAGATTGCATGAACTTCAACTGCGTCGCGCCCATGCGGAAATTGTTGCGTGCGAACTTGTAAACGTCATCAACACCGCTAATTTCCTGCGCCAAGTTCAGCCTGCTCATGTTTGTTTCAGATCCGGGCGGTGCAGTGAAATTCGCAAAGTCAGCGTGACCACCCCGCGTTCCGATAAATGCACCAGATGGAAAGTAACGCGGGCCGTCAATTTGGCCTGCGTCAATTGCACGACGTAACCCGCCATTGGCGCCACCCGCATCCCTGACTGTGGTGAAGCCCTGCATCAAATACATCTCGGCCATCCGTGCACCGTGTATGGCAAAGTCCTCCCACGTTGTGTTGGCCTCCATCGCAGGTAACGTCGGCCCCATCAGCATGAGGTGCGCGTGCAGTTCAATAAACCCGGGGGTCAGTGTCCGTCCCTCTCCGTCAATGACCGTAGCATTGGGGGCATCGATCGCTTCGGTTGATACGGCCTTAATCAGATTACCCTCGACCAATACGCTGGCATTCTCGATACGCTGTTCATTGACGCCATCGAAGACATGCACGTTGGTAAACAACGTTTGAGGTTCTTCTTGATCCTGAGCATGCGCGGACGTTGAAAAAGAAAGAGCTGCAGCGACAATTACCGTCGAGCAAAGGGACAATCGTAGGCCGGACATAAGTACTCCCTTCATATTCGTGTTTTGCAAACTGTAGTCCGGAAAATCTTGGCTCGGTTGCCACTTTCGAATTAGGATGTTCGAATGTGATTGAAAAAATGGCCACTTCTTAAAACTAATCCAGACAAGGGTGACGAGCTTGCCTTTCAACTCCACCTCTCAAGAGCATAGCGAGGGCTTTATTCGCCTCTCCTTAGCTGCTCCGTTCCTGCAATATCTCACCGAACGTAAGATCAATCCGCAACCAGCATTGGATCAGGTTGGCCTGAAAGCCGAACTGTTGTCTGACCCAGCCGTGTTCGTGCACTCAGAGTTGGTCTACGGTTTGGTAAATGCCTTCTCAGAAGTGTCAGGAGATCGATACCTTGGACTGAAAGTAGGGGAGACGTTTGACCTGCAACAGTGGCCTCCGTTCGCTCAGGCACTGCAATCGACAAAGACGCTGTTCGAGTTCTTTACCCGTTTCGTGGGGCTTGTACCGCAGGAATCCAATTCTGTGCGACATAGCCTTGTCGTTGAAGCAGACAAAGCGACTTATCGAATCGAAAGGCAACAAGAGCCTACTTTGCCGCCGATTCAGGTGACCGGTTTTGGTGCCGCAATCTATGTACGCCTATTGCAGACCGTCGTCGGAGATGCCTGGGATTCTTCGCGTGTGCGATGGGAAAGCAGATACATCAACGGACTACCTATCGATTACAAAGGGATCGAGGTCGGCCTTGGGACCGATCCCGGAATGCAGATTAGCTTCCCTGTAGAATGGTTGTTTTTGCACCATGTCTCTGAGGGCTCTGCCAAGCCCATCGCCTCAACGCGACAAGATGAAGAAGTAACCGTAGTAGCTGCTTTGCGATCTGTTTTACGCGATAAGCTGGATGAAACCGATTTGGGACCAGAGGTTGTGGCCGGATTGTTGGGAATACAGCCGGAACGGTTTCTTAAGGCGCTTCAGCAACAAGGCACAACGCTGCCCCGCGAAATCAAACGGCTGCGTGTCGATGTCGCCAAGGAACACCTCGGAGAAGACAAAATGACAATAGCTGAGATCGGTCTAATGCTCGGCTACTCCGACAAATCCCATTTCACACGCTTTTTCAGGGGCCAGACCGGAATGACACCGACTAAGTTCCGACTTGGCTCGTAATTATGTTGCAAATGCTTGGATCAGCTGTGCGAACTTGATCTCGGAACAAAAGCAAAGGCGCGACCAGACTGCCGTCCCGACCGCGCCTTAAACCATTCTATTCGAACGCCATTATTGGCCTGTGGTCTCTACGCACGTTCCCTTGCCCCATCCTGACTTGCTGCCCGAGGCAGAGTAATCAAACGTGCCCTTCTCAGGGTGAACGTTATAATTCAGCGTGTAATCCTCACCGACATACAGATAGGTCAGGGTGTCGAGACCGGGAAACACATCCACATCCTTGTCGATATCCCCAATCGTGATGTGGCCCTTCTGCTGGCCATCATACTTCACAAGCCGAGCGGCCATTTCCGGGTGTTCCGCATCCGGTGCCTCACATTCAAACACCCGCTCCTCAGCGACTGCGGCTGCGGGCAATAGGGCAAGAAGAAGAGCTGCCTTTTTCATTGATTTCCAATCTGTATTCGATCTGTTGCACTGCGGCGGCTATTGACGATTTTGGGCGGAATTTTGTCCAAACTCGGGTCGTTCTGCGGTCTCGTTGCACGCATCTCGTTAGACCAATTCACGTTTGGGTTTCGCCTGCGTTTTGAGGTGAGCCCTAAGCACATTTCCATCGCGTTTTGGGGAGTATCCAACCCAGCATTGAGGGCTCGAAGACAGAGACAATGGGTCTATGCGCCCATCAGCTGCTGAGAAATTTCTTAGGGTTCGTCATGGCAACCATTTGGAACCTCAATTTGTGAATTCCAATGCTGAAGGGGGCAGCGCGGGACCGGGCCAACTCTGCCCTATAGCTTTGCCCATAGCGGGACGTGCGGTCGCAGTGGGGTGAAAATCCCTGCGCGCGCTCCCATCTGTTCAGGACAGAAAAAGGAGAGCGTCTGATGCAATGTCCGATTGATGGAACTCAGCTGGTAATCACCGAGCGGAGCGGGGTCGAGATTGATTATTGTCCGCAATGTCGTGGCGTGTGGCTGGACCGTGGAGAACTGGACAAAATCATCGATCGCTCTGCCGACCATACGCCGCCGCCACCGCCGCAGCGGGGTTATGATGACCGATCTGATCACGGATACCGGAAAAAGAAGAAACGCGGCGGCTTTCTGGATGAGCTGTTTGACTTCTAAGACGTTGGCACCGTGATCTGAGAGGGTTTTATCGGTTGTTGTATAGTCACGGGTGAGATGGGTGCGAGCACCCATCCTACGCTTGCTACAAAAATCAGTTCATCATTTGATCGTGAGCTTTGCAGATCAGCCCTACGAGAAACTGATCATTCAGCCCTTCATCATCGGACTTCAAACTGAATTTATAGGTCCCATACCTTTGGTTGTAGCCAAGATAATCACACTTAGATTCTTCGATTGACGCCAAAATCTCTGCTTCCAGAGGTAATTTAACCTCAAGAACCATCGTCGATTTTCTAGGATGAAAGACACAAAAATTTCTCGAACGACCTTCGATTTTAGGTCCAATATAATGTTTGGCAAAATTTAGCTCAGAGTTAGATATCTGATCTTTCATTAAAGTGAAAATCCGTTCGACAACACCAATCGACGCTGAGGATGCGCGCTCAACCCAATATGAGCGATCTACCTCAACGTACTCGTCGAGTTCCTTATCGCCTCCATAATACTCTTGCCGGGTATCCAAGATTTTAGAGAACATGATACTCAATCCGAGATCGTTTTTTGTGGCCGAAAGCTTAATTGCAACTATCGGCACTGAGTTTCCTAGCAGTGTGATAACGTTGAAGAAGCGTCCAGTGATTTCTTCTGCAATCAACACGCAAACGTGATCGATCCCTTTGTAACGCGAACGCTGCAAATCCCAATACTCTATTGCTCGAATAATGTGAGAAGGATCAGTTTTGCCAAGTTGAACTTCCACGCAGTAACGAGTCGGTTCACCATCCTGAAGAAGAAGATCTAGAAAGCCGCCACCAACCTGCGGTACTTCTACGCCGACCAAATCCAATTCACCTAGCCCGAGACACCCCGGTGACTTCTTTATCAGTTCTGCGATCTGTTTTTCGCTAACACATTTCTCGTTCTTGAGGTTGATCTCGTTAAGTATATCTAACTTCATACCTTTTCCTAAATATTAGTGGAGCAAATTCTTCACCGCTTCCGTCTCTTCACATTCCCACCCCGCTGCCCCGGCCTGCCAGCCGTTGACCGCCCGCGCGATTTCACCGCGTCTTCCGAGGCTTTCTCGACCGCCCATTGGCGCGCCATGGGGTCGTCGGCGACGGCCAGATCGACCGCTTCCAGACGTTTGATCTCATCCCGGATATTGGCGGCCTCTTCGAATTCCAGGTTCTCGGCGGCTTTGCGCATCTTCTCGCGCAGACCGTCCAGATGCGCCTCGAGATTCGCGCCGTGCATCGGTTTGTCGATGGTGGCGGTGACGCGGTTCATGTCGACATCGCCTTCGTAGAGACCGGCCAGAACGTCCTCGACATTCTTTTTCACCGTTTCCGGGGTGATGCCATGTTCCTGATTATAGGCCAGCTGCTTGGCGCGGCGGCGGTTGGTCTCGCCCAAGGCGCGCTCCATCGAGCCGGTGATCTTGTCGGCATACATGATCACCCGCCCATCGGCGTTGCGCGCGGCGCGGCCGATGGTCTGGATCAGCGAGGTTTCCGAGCGCAGGAAACCCTCTTTATCCGCGTCCAGAATGGCGACCAGCCCGCATTCTGGGATGTCGAGCCCTTCGCGGAGCAGGTTGATGCCGACCAGCACATCGAACGCCCCCAGCCGCAAGTCGCGCAGGATTTCGATGCGTTCCAGCGTGTCGATGTCCGAGTGCATGTAGCGCACTTTGATGCCCTGTTCGTGCAGGTATTCGGTCAGGTCCTCGGCCATGCGTTTGGTCAGCGTTGTCACCAGCGTGCGGAATCCGTTGGCGGCCACCTTGCGCACCTCGTCCAGAAGGTCGTCCACCTGCATCGACACCGGGCGGATTTCAACCTCTGGGTCCAGTAGACCCGTGGGGCGGATCACTTGTTCGGTGAAGACACCGCCGGTCTGTTCGATCTCCCACTTCGCCGGGGTGGCCGAGACAAAGACGGATTGCGGGCGCATGGCGTCCCATTCCTCGAACTTCAAAGGTCGATTGTCCATGCAGGACGGCAGGCGGAACCCGTGTTCGGCCAGCGTGAACTTGCGCCGATAATCGCCACGGTACATGCCGCCGATCTGCGGGACACTGACATGGGATTCATCGGCGAAGACAATGGCGTTGTCGGGGATGAATTCGAACAGGGTCGGGGGCGGTTCGCCCGGCGCACGGCCCGTGAGGTAGCGCGAGTAGTTCTCGATCCCGTTGCAGACGCCGGTGGCCTCGAGCATTTCCAGATCGAAGTTCGTACGCTGTTCCAGCCTTTGAGCTTCTAGCAGCTTGCCCTCGCCGACCAGCTGATCCAACCGGATGCGGAGTTCCTTTTTGATCCCAATGATCGCTTGATTCATCGTTGGCTTCGGCGTGACGTAGTGCGAATTCGCATAGACCCGCACCTGCTCCATCGTTGCCGCGCGTTCGCCGGTCAGCGGGTCGAACTCGGTGATGGTTTCCAGTTCCTCGCCGAAGAACGAGAATTTCCAAGCACGGTCCTCAAGGTGGGCCGGCCAGATTTCCAGGGAATCGCCACGCACCCGGAAGGACCCGCGCTGGAAAGCCTGATCGTTGCGGCGGTACTGTTGGGCAACCAGATCAGCCATCACCTGCCTCTGGTCATACTCATGACCAACCTTCAGATCCTGTGTCATCGCTCCATAGGTCTCGACCGAACCGATACCGTAGATGCACGAGACCGAGGCGACGATGATCACGTCATCGCGTTCCAGCAGCGCCCGCGTGGCCGAGTGACGCATCCGGTCGATCTGTTCGTTGATCTGCGACTCTTTCTCGATGTACGTGTCCGACCGCGGCACATAGGCTTCTGGCTGGTAATAGTCGTAATAGGAAACGAAATACTCGACCGAGTTCTCTGGGAAGAAGCCCTTGAATTCCCCGTACAGCTGCGCTGCCAGCGTCTTATTTGGCGCCAGGATGATCGCAGGCCGCTGCGTTTCTTCAATCACCTTGGCCATGGTGAAGGTCTTGCCCGTCCCGGTCGCACCCAGCAGGACCTGATCTCGCTCACCATCATTCACACCACCTGCCAGCTCTTTAATCGCCGTCGGCTGGTCGCCAGCCGGTGCGAACTCGGTGTGCATGACGAACTGCTTGCCGCCCTCCAGTTTTAGACGCGCGCGCACGTCGTCTGCGGTCAGTTGGGTCTTGTCGGAATGGGCATAAGGCATGGGCGGGCTCCGGGTCAGGCCCCTACATTTGTTCTTATTTTGTCCATCTGCAAGGGCTGATCTGGATTCATTTTCAGCTAAGCGGTACGGGATTGGGCGTCGGGGTGCGTTTGAACCTTCGCCGCCAAGGCCGACAGGTTCTCGGCCAGTACGCAACCCATCATCATCTTCAACAGGGTTTGTCCCATTAACCAGCCCAACGGTCCATATTTCATACGAAAATCCATACTCCAGATAACACGGCTGCGCGTGTCGGACAGCGGTGTGATGGCAATCGCCGCCTGTGCTTCGCGCAGAGGCATCGCCATCTGCGACAACCGTACGGTGTAGCCGCGGTCAACCTGCCAATCCGTCACCTCTTCGACCAATGATGTGCCGTTCGCGAAGTGACACCGGCGCTGTGACCCAACACCATCCGATCCGGCAGTCAAAGCATCAACCGATGTCACCTGCGGGGCAAACTCATCGATATGCATAAAGCGGCGGAGGATGGCCCAAATCTCATTGGGTCAGGCGTTGATGTCGAGGTGGCGTTCTTGGTGAAGCATCCTGCTGTCCTTTTATGTCTGCGCGCTTTCGACCCCGAACTAATGACAATATCTGTCATTAGGCAGTCCATGCGACCCGCGACAATTGTCATCTTGTCCCGGCGCGCGCTCTGACGCATAAACAGCTTCAGCCAAGTGAGTACGGAGAGGCGACATGCGCGCACGGATTTACCAGCCTTCGCGAAACGCGATGACCTCGGGGATGGCCAAAACCCGCAAATGGGTTCTGGAATACGCCCCGGCTTCTGCGCGTGAGGTCGATCCGCTGATGGGCTGGACCTCGTCCAATGACACCCAAACGCAGGTGCGTCTGAAGTTCGATACCAAGGAAGAGGCGCTGGACTATGCCAAAGACAACGGTATCGACGCGCAGGTAAGCGAGCCGCACAAGCGCAAGCCGAACCTGCGGGCGCGCGGCTATGGTGAGAATTTCGCCACTGACCGGCGCGCTCCCTGGACCCACTGACAAGGCCCAGTGAATGATCGACATCCGCCAAGCAGACCCCGGCGCCAAGGATCTGCGCCCGATCATTCAAGCGCATCTCGCCCATAGCTGGGACGCGACACCGCAAACCTCAAATCATACGCTGGACATTGATGCCCTGCGCGAGCCGGGCATTCGCTTTTGGGCTATTTATGAGGCGGGTAAGCCCTTGGGTTGTGGTGCGCTTAAGGCGCTGCCGGATGGCACTGCCGAAGTTAAATCGGTGCACGTGGTTGCTGCTGCGCGCGGCCGAGGATTGGCGCGTGTGATCATGAACCATCTTGCCGATCTGGCCCGAGCCGAGGGCGTTTCCGCACTTGTCCTGGAAACTGGCGCAAATCATCTCTCGGAATATGACGCAGCACGCAAGCTATATGAAACATTGGGATATTCCTATTGCGGTCCGATCTACGGCTATGACGCCGATCCAAACAGCGCGTTTATGCGGTTGGACCTTACGTCCAGCCCAAAACGCTGAGGGAAAAGCTGAATGCACCCGCTTGGTGCAGTCTGACCGACCGCTTTGAATTCAGATATAAGGGCCGTACCCTTGCCCCGTTTCGAAAAACATCTGAAAAAATGGCGAGCCGTGGAGGACTCGAACCCCCGACCTGAGAATTAGAAGTTCCCTGCTCTAATCCAGCTGAGCTAACGGCCCGGTCTTGTTCCGTTTGTATCAGTCAATCCATTAGGATTGTCAACTTGATAGAGGGCAAGCTTGTTCTTTCAAAAAGGTTATTTCCATCAGGGTATTGGCCGAATCTGACAGACCTCTCGGCAAGAGACATCGAACCTACCTGCAGTTCAAACTTGCAGCCCAGCGCGCCCTGCGTCACGTTTGAAATCACAAATTGTGATTCCAAACGGATATGATGACGAACCCGGAAAACCTGCCCAGCCCTCAAGAGGTCCAAAACGCCATTCATCGGGTGCGCGGTGTACGCGTGGTTCTGGCAGAAGATCTGGCGCAGTTTTACGGGAAATCCGTCAGCGCCTTCAATCAGGCCGTCTCGCGCAATAAGGATCTGTTCGAAGGCTACCGCTTTCAGCTTTCCGACGCAGAGGTCGCGGATTTGCAATCACAGAATGTGATCTCAAAACCCGAAGGCCGCGGTGGCCGACGGGTCAATCCGTGGGTCTATACCGACTACGGCGTAGCTATTGCCTCGACTTTGTTTAAAGATCCGCGCGCGATCAGGATCACGCGGATGATCACCGAAGCCTTTGTTGACGGCACCAATGCGCTAGCGGAAACCCCGCGCAGCCCGCCTGAGATTCTGCCACCGCAAAATGCCCCTACGCCGTTGCTTCCAAATGGGGATCAACTGCGTGATCTGGCCGAAAACATCCTTGATTCCGGACAGCAAAGCCTTGTGGACTACATCGCCAATCCCACCACCAAACGGCAGCAGGCGGTGGCAGTGATCATGAAGACCCTCGCTGAAACGGCGGGCGAAGAGGTTCGCACACAACATGACCGTCTGCGCCTCAGCATCGCCGAACGGCTGGCCAGCGGAGACTATGCCGACGATGATGACCGGAAAAAACTGCTTGAGCTGCTGCACGCCATGAAAGACTGACCGCCTTAAAGGCCCAGCTCTGCCCGCGCCTTTCTGGTCAGCTTAGCAACGACCAGATCGTATGAGATTACAATATGATCTCGCAGCGACGCGTCGCTCATGCCACGTTCATCGTAAACCTGCAGCCATTTCATACCTCGCGATGCCAGATAGGGCGCTGGGCGGATACCTGGCTCATCTCCGAGGACCTCAAAGGCAAGATCGGTGGCCTTGAAGGTAAACGCATCCTTTCCGTCGTTCCAACCACAGATGGCAAAGACTTTGCCGCCTACTTTCCAGACATCTGCGTTGCCCCACTGCACGACATGGCTGGTGGCTTTGAGGTCCGAGCAAAAGGCATTGAATTCATCACGAGTCATCGCGGCGACTGTGGCGCTCTGGTCAGGACAAGGCAAGACCCGCTTTGCGGGTGCAACTTTCTTTACCCGGCATTAACCTAGCTGCGCCAAATCATAGGTGATGTATAACTGCAATTCTCCCCTCTCGCCTGAGGTTTGGCTCAGTGATCTATTCGCCTCCAAGGCAGTGCAGCAAGGTGGCGTAATCCGTCGCAAGGCGCGCGATATAGAGCGATTTGCCGGGATGGAGCGTTTTATGGCCGAAATCAATCGTCGCGGTTATCAAGTGGCGGAAAACTCGGGCCAGATCGTAATCTTCTGCAACCGCGCACCCGTGCGTTGGCTCACCTGAGCCACGCAACGCTTTCTTGAAAAGAAAGCGCCCCGAAATCTTTTCAAGATTTCGCCCCCCACCGATTCAAGGCTTCAAAAACTTTGCCGTTCCGACAGTGCGCTGTTTCGGGGTCTGAAGATTCCGGGGATTGGCTTGGATATCTCCCGGCATCGCGACATTGCGTGGTTTCTGCAAGGCAAACGAGCCACAGGCGACACCATCACCATCGGGGTCATTGCGCTTATGATATCCGGGCCTTCCTTCGCGAAAAGGCCCGAAACCCAGCATCTCCACCGCATCACACCCAGCCAGCGCCACCAGATGGATCACCGCTTCATGACGTTCGTAGTCTGAAACGCGCAGGTAGACACCGATTGCGATCATTCCTGTGGTTAAGGGCAAGGCCAGCACCATCAGTAGAATACGCACCGGAGACAGAGCCTGCCTGCGCAACGCGTCTGCCCGCCGTTGCCGCCGTGTAAGACGAGGGTTCGGATCGGTGTCTTTCGTTTGTTTCCCGGTTGTCATGCCATAGGTCTTACACGCGGTATGTGGCAAAGCCATGGCCGCAATCGGGGTCGGCTTGGAAAAAGCTCGACTTTATCGCACCACATGCACGGCACATTTGGCGTGGCGCACCACATGGGTCGCGGTTGAACCCAACAACAGGTCCTGCATCCCCGGGCGGTGCGAAGCCAGGATGATCAGGTCAGGCTTATTCACTTCAGCCCAGTCCAGAATCGTTCGCCCGGAATGGCCTTCAACCACCAGCCCCTTCGCATTCGGGACGCGCGCCGCCAGAGCATCAAGCTCGGTCTGAATGGCCTTGCGGGCTTCGGACAGATACTCGGCAGGCATGTACGAGATCGCATAATCCGGAATGTGCTCTACCACATGCAGCAGCGTAACCGCAGCCTCGGGCGTCGACAGTAGTTCTGCCAGCTTCAACGCTGCCGAGCTGTCCCGTTCGGCATCAAAGGAAATGGGAACAAGAATGTTATGATACATGGCTCGCGCCTCCGTAGTTGTGCCGCTATTCTGCGCGACCGGTGGTGGCCGTGCATTGACTCAGATCAGGTCTCACCGAATGTCTCGGCGACGTCGTACATCACGGGTTCAAAGCTCTTGCACAGCTCGTTAACCCTGCGATTCCGCTCTCGCATTTCCGGTGTGCGCAACATCGCCAGGAAATCCTCGCGGCGCTCCCATTGTGAATAGTTGGCAATCCGCGTCTGGGCATCATTCACATGCAATCCAGCTGAAATGAAACCCGGCTGTTTCGAAATGAACTCGGCATAAGCATCGGTCAGCGCCTCAAGAAGGTCCTGGCAGGTTCCGGGGGTCATCTCGAAGGTGGTGATGACAGTCTGATAGCTGTTGGTTTTGGAAATCTGCGGCATAAGGCTCCTCCTTTATAGCTGACCCGAGCCTAGCACAGCTTTTGAAAACGCCACCCTTTTCCTGCACATAGACAATGTTTTTGGATCAAAAAATCTTTCTCGAAGATGAACAAGAAACTAACCATCCGTTAACCATGTCTGCCGATGCTGCCCCCATGGCTCGTCTGGTTCTCGTCATTCCGCTGCTTTTTATGGTGTGCACTCCGGCATGGTCCGGTGCGTGGCTCCGCGAGAAGGGGTCAAGCTTCACCGCGTTATCTGTGACCGCTTTCAAAGAGGAAGACGTCTACAAGTACAAAACCTCGCTTTATACCGAGTGGGGATTGCGGCCGAAACTCACGATCGGACTGGATGCCGAGGAGCATCAGGATTTGTATGGGCACGCGCTGGTCTTTGCACGCGTGCCGGTTGCAGACATGGGGTCAGCAGGGCGTCTGGCGGCCGAGTTCGGCGTTGGCGCGCACCATCGCCAGTACAGTAGTTGGGCAATGTACAAAGCAACACTTTCATACGGCAAAAGCATTCAAACCGGATTGGGAGGTGGATGGATCAATGTCGACGCAGCGCTCGAAAACCGCACCCATGAGGCAGTGATCCGCAAATTGGATTTCACGGCCGGTCTGTCCTCGGGTCGACGGTTTGACCCGCTCCTGCAGATCGAAACTTCTTATGTTTCGGACCGACCATGGTACTGGAGGGTGCGACCTTCGCTGATGTATCGCCCAAAGACGGGCAGACTCACCTGGATTCTGGGTGCCGAGCGCAATTCGGCTGATGATAACATCGGGATCAAATTTGGATTGTGGCGCAGCTATTAAAGATGGGCCGCCTACATTCAGGCGGCCCACCGCATCAATCAGGTATCAATCCGCAGAATGGTCGAAACCGCACCACGCAAGCCTTCGGACCAGCGCAGGCGGATATCGCTCTGGCCCGATCCCTGTCGCAACTCGACATATGGCGCGGTATAGCGCACCGCATTCAACGATGTCCTGAGGCTTCCCAGGGCAACAACCGCATCACACCCGCGCGCCCTGCCCCCGAACGGCAATTGGCCCTGCGAACTGACGGTCCAGGCTGATGACGGTGAGCTTTGCGTGTGCTGCAGCCGCAATGGATTGGCGCAAGGCCTATCGATGCCGTGAAACGTATTGTTCTCGAAACACACCCTCTTGTGCCTTTCCGGGTCGAGATCGGCAAAACTGGTATCGACCCGGTCCACTCGGTCGATCCGCACGTTGTTGACGCGGAACTTGTTGCCGGTGACGGTCAGCCCGTTCAAGAAATGCCCCGTGCCATGGGGGCGGATCACCAGATAGCTGAACCAGGGGGCAACATCGCTGGCATAAAAGATGTTATCCGTGATGCTCAGCGCGCTGAACGAGAAGCTGGTGAAATAATCCGGGTTGGCATCGTGCTCGTTGGTCCATTCGATAAAACAGTTATCGACATAGTTCTCGGCGATGGACGAACTGTTATAGCCGCCGATGATCACCAACCCAGCGTTGCGCACCCCGTTCGCGACGTTGTCGCCCTGGAAGAAGTGGTTGCCCAGCACCAGATTGTTGTCCCCACTTAGCACCGCGAAATGATGGAACCGCGTGGCCCGGTTGTGGCGCAGCTTGACGTCGTTGGCATTGGCGTTCAGCGCGATTGAGCTTCGGTCCGGCACGTCCAGACTTTCCTCGGTCGATAGGAACTGACAGCCATCGATCAGCATCCCCTGACATCCGCGCCCGATTGATGTGATACCCCGGTCCTTCGGGCGACTGATGAAACAGTCTTTCAGTACAAAAGTGTTCCCGCCCGGAGACAACCGGATCGCGCTGCACCGACCGTTACACTGGAACTCGATCCCTTCCATGTTGAACTTCTGCAGCGCACTGAAACCGCTGAAATCTAGCAGGTACTTGAACGATGTGAAGGTGAAGGTCTGCGTCCCTGCGGCATCATAAGTCGGCGCACTCAGCGTGATTTCACCGGTGCTTTCGTTTTTCGACCGCACATAAACCTCACGCCCGACCCCGCTGCCGGTGACCAGCGAACCCACCGGTATATTCGCCACATTGGCCACGTTGGTCAGCGTATCAGGATCAGACGGGCTGTAGGTCGCGATCGAGGTGAAGGTCTCGGTATCCCAGGTCGAGCTGCTTTTGACGTCAAACTGCCCGTTGCGCACCACGCGACGGGTGGCATAGCCTGTCCGGTTCGGCACTGCCGCCGCCATATCGATGGGTTCGGTCACCGCAATCTTGCGCCCGCCCAGATCCAGCGATTCATGGTCCGAGCTGTTCAGCAACGCCTGAAACGCTTTTTTAAACGCCAGCATTTCATCACCAAAGGCGGTGATATAGGTGGGCAGATCGAAATTCTTGGTCAGCAGCAACATCTTGTCGACCGGCATCGTGACGGTGCCGTCAAATGCGACCTCGGACGCCATGTTAGTGTTCTCTTCCAGCCGGAACTCACCTTGCGGAATATAAACCTTGCGCCCGTTCGCTGCCTGATCCGCCGCCTCAAACGCTGCCGAGTCATCGGTGACCCCGTCACCCACAGCGCCGAAATCGCGCACGTCGACCAGACCAATCAAATCGCGCAGGAAGACCGAGGTCACATCAGTGATCTCGATATCATCCACCCGCACCACCGCACCGTTGGTGCCTTCGATATCCAATCCAAAATGGCCATAAAGCACCGCATTGCCCCAGGGCATGTCCACGCCGGGCCGCAGGCCTGTGCCCACGATGGCCGTCACCTCATGCACAGTGCCATAGCCGGTCAGCTGCACCGCCGGACCCTGCTCGGCCAATCCGTCCACGTGCGCATCTCCGGCTCCACCGGCCCAGCCCGCGATCCGCACCTCGGGCAATGGCCCACTGATCGCCTTCACCCGCGCCTTGATCTGCAGATAGCAGCCCGGCAACAAAGGCGTCTGCCCCATATACCGCAGCCGCTGAGGCTCTGCCGTTTTGTAAATCTCCAGACAGCCTGCGAAATCCGCATCCGCCGGAACGAACACCCCCGTGCCCGACCCCTCATAGGTCGGAGAGCCCGGCGTGCCGTCGCCACTGGACCAGACCCCAAGACCAGCCGCATAGGCGGGCGGCATGAACACGATGCCGTCGGTGATTGCCTTGTTCATGTAAAATCCCTTTCCCAATCGCGCCAAGCACGCGCGCCAAAACCCGATACCGCCCGAGCCCTGAGCCCAAGCGCATGGGTCTGAGTATCGAAAAGGAATTAATCGCGGCTCTTACCACCGTGACGGTGGTGTTGCCTCAGGCCGCCGGGTCAGAATTGCCCAGCAACTGTACACCGTTGATCTTCCAGCCGTTTTCCTGCCGGATCATCTGGTAGTCCAGCAGATGCACCCGTCCGTCACCATCAGTGATCATGACCTTCTGCCACAGGGCTCCGCTAATCTCGCGCAACTCCAGAAACCTCACATCCGCAGGCCGCCAGACCATAGGATAGCCACGGCGCACCATGATCCCGAAATTCTCCGGATCGCCGAACAGCCGCTGGATATTGGGGCTGGCAAAGGTGAAGGCGGTGGCAAAGTCATCCGCCTTGAAGGCCTGAATCTGCGCCGAGATATTGGCCTCAATCTCGTCACTCTGAGCAAAAGCTCCGGATGCCAGTCCGGCAATCAGGGATACAGCAAGCAATAGTTGACGCATGGGGCCACCTCCTGATGCAAGGGTAGCCCCACACTGGATCAGGTCAAATCAGACCAATTCCCCGGCCAGCGCCTTGTCGATCAGAGCAATCGTCTCTGGCACGCCATAAAGCGCGATGAACCCACCAAACCGAGGCCCTTGCGACGCCCCCAACAGCACTTCGTAAAGTGCCGTGAACCAGCCGCGCATCGGATCAAACCGCTCGCGCCCTATGGAATACACCACCGATTGCAGCGCTTCATCTTCTATCGGCCCATCATAGGCTTCCAACGCCGCCTTCAATGCTTCCAGCGCCTCGCGTTCCTGATCCGTCGGCGCGCGGTGTTTGCGCGTCGGTTTGACGAAATCGTTGAAGTAACGCACCGCAAAGCCCGCCGCCTCATCCAGATCGGGATGGGTCTCGGCGGTCGCCTCAGGCGCATACCGGCGAATGAAGCCCCACAGCGCCTCTTTATCTTCGGCTCCCGAAACCGACGCTAGGTTAAGAAGCATCGCAAAGGGCACCATCAGCGTGGATTCAGGTACATTCCCACCGTGGATATGCCACACCGGATTGTTCAGCTGCGCCTTCAGGTCCTGCCCCGGATAGGCCCGCAACTGCTGATGATACTCATCATACGCCTTCGGGATCACATCGAAATGCATCCGCTTTGCCGTTTTGGGCTTCTGGTACATGAAATAGGCCAGCGACTCGGTCGGCGCATAGGTCAGCCATTCATCAATCGAGACACCATTGCCCGAAGATTTCGAGATCTTCTGCCCGTTCTCATCGAGGAACAGCTCGTACGAGAAATGCTCAGGCGCACGACCACCCAAGGCCCGGCAGATCGCGTCATAGATCTTTTCGTTGGTGGCATGTTCCTTGCCATACATCTCGAAATCAACGCCTAACGCGGCCCAGCGCGCGCCGAAATCTGGCTTCCACTGCAGCTTGACGTTTCCACCGGTCACGGGCAGCGTCCATTCCTTGCCATCCTCATCGTCGAAAGTGACAGTGTAGGTCTCGGCGCAAACCTTCTTCATCGGCACATACAGAACCCGCCCGGTCTCGGGATGGATCGGCAGGAAGATCGAGTAGGTCTGCTGACGTTCTTCCCGCAGGCTTTTCAGCATGATGGCCATCACGTCGTCATACTTGTCAACGGCGCGCTTCAGGATCTCGTCGAACTGGCCCGAGCGGTAAAACTCGCGCGCCGAATAGAACTCATACTCGAACCCGAAAGTATCGAGGAACCGGCGCAGCATCGCATTGTTATGCTCACCAAAGCTGTCATATTCACCAAACGGGTCCGGCACCGAGGTCAGCGGACATTGCAGATAATCCTGCAGCGCCTCGGGGTTCGGCACATTGCTGGGCACTTTCCGCATCCCATCCAGATCGTCCGAGAAACAGATCAGCTTGGTCGGGATATCCGACAGCGCCTCAAACGCGCGCTTGACCATCGTGGTCCGCGCCACCTCACCAAAGGTCCCGATATGCGGCAGACCCGAGGGGCCATAACCCGTCTCAAACAGCACATATCCCTTCTCCGGAGCGCCCTGCTTATACCGTTTGAGCAACCGCCGCGCCTCTTCAAACGGCCACGCCTTGGACGTCATCGCGGTTTCACGCAGGTCAGACATTTGGATACTCCATCGGGAAACGTGCCAGACACCCCATGCGCCCGGACCGGCCCCTGTTATTGTGCAGGTGCAGTATGAGTCAATAAAGGGTGGTGATTTTCATGCCTCTATGCGCATGAACGGCGTGCAATCCATATCTGGTCTTGGTTACAAGTGTCCGCAGCACGGGGCATTGCGGCATTCTGAAAAACGTAGTCTGTTGATCGCTCTCGCGGATTTGCAGGCAAGGCAAAAAGATTAAATCGACATAAGCCATTTCCTGAAAATTCTCACGGTGACCCGTTCCTGATCGCCGGGGCGGCAGACGAAGTAGAGCCCCCGATCCAATGGAACCCGGCTTTCATCGAGGCGGATCAAGCGACCAAGTTCCAAATCCCTCTCCGCCAAGAGATGTCTTGCCAACGCTACACCTTGCCCGTCAATCGCAGCCTCCAACAGAACCGCGCTGTCCACGTACTTGATGCTCTGCGAATTGATCCGGTCAGCGCCCAGCCCGACCTGCGCAGCCCAGCTTTCCCACCCGACGTTGTAGGCATCATGCAAGAGTGGAAGATCAGCCACATTCTCGGCGGGCATCGGCAGTCGGGCTTTACCAACAAGGGATGGCGCTGCTACAACAATCAGGTCCTCTTGTCTTATCTGCTCATGATAGAGCCCGTCCCAACCGGGTTCCCCGAACCGCAGGGCGACATCGACCTCAGACGCATCAAAATCCGCAAATCGATCATTTGTGTCCAGCAGCAACGCGATACCCGGATGTTCTTGCTGAAATGAACTGAGCAACGGGACAAGCCATTTAAGCGCCAGCGATGTTGACAACGACACCGTAATCGACTGGCGGTGATGCAGCCGCTTCACCTCCATCACGCCCAGTTGCAACGCCGAAAATGCCCCGCGCGTCGATTGATGCAGAAGCTCCCCGGCACTGGTCAGTTCAACCCCATTTGGGCGGCGATGAAAAAGCGTTACGCCAAGATGCAGTTCCAGCAGCTTAATTTGCCGACTGATCGCCCCGTGGGTGACGTTCAGAACATCTGCTGCCTTGGACAGGCTGGAGTGGGTTGCGGTTTCATCAAAGGCCTGAAGGGCACGTAGATGTCTAAGGTTCTCCGGCATGTGAGAAAACCTAACAGCATTGTCCCAAAAACTCGATAGGTCTGCTTTGTTCCCGGCAGTTACACTGACCACAGATCAATAAACCTCACACACTGTGCGCCCAAAGAAAGGACACACCATGCCCGATACCAAAGTTGCTTTGATGACAGGTACAGGACAGGGAATTGGCCGGGGTTGCGCCATTGAAATGGCGAAAGCCGGCTATAAGGTTTCGCTTATGTCTCCTTCCAACCGCTCGGTTGAATTGGCGGAGGAACTTGAGGGCATTGGCCGTCGCGGCTCTGTATTAGATGTCGATGATTTGCAAGCGATGGTCGACGACACCATGAGCAAATATGGACGGATTGATGCAATCGTCAGTAATATGGGTCACGGTGGAACGGTGCCTGAAGCCATCAAAACCGTCGGTTTCGATCCTGACTTTGACGGACCGCTTTTGGAACTCAGCGACGAGTTATGGCACGAAAGTCTGGACATGTATGTGCTAAATGTCGTCAAGATCGCCCGTATCGTCACGCCCATTCTGATCGAACAAGGCGGTGGTGCATTCGTTAATATCTCATCCATGAACACAATCGAGCCACGTGCGCCCTATCCCATGAGCATGCTGCGTGGAGCATTGCATAGTTTCTCAAAGCTTTACGGGGACCGATATGCACGGCACAATATTCGCATGAACAACCTGCTGCCGGGGTTCTGCGAGAACGTGAACCTGTCCGAACAAGCTCGCCGGGAAATCCCCGCTCAGCGGCCCGCAACGTTCGAAGAAATTGGGCAGGCTTGCGTGTTTCTCGCCAGCGATGCAGCCCGGTATATCAACGGTCAGAGTATACTGTCCGACGGCGGGATGAACAGGGCAGTGCGATAGCAAAGAGGCGGTGAAGCGTGATTTTCGCGGCCCTCGATGAAATCCTTGACACAGATCGGGAGGCAACAGGTGATGCCCCCCGAGGTTTGATTTCTACTGCGACATCCCACCTTCGGTCGATATCTGCTCTTCGACATGGCCCTGGTTGGTTATGTCCGACCCCCGCGGAGGATAGTCCTTGAAGGTAGACAGGTGGTTTTGGACGATTTTGGCAGCAGGGCCAAAGGCCCACATTTTGTTGCCCATCCAACGGGTATACATCCCCGATTCCTCAGCTGCCTTTTCATAGGGATCGCGGCGCAGGTTGAACAGCAGGGGCGCGTTCAGTTCCTCTTTTGGACCTGCCCATCCTTCGGTTTGTATCGTGAAATGTGCTTTCCAATCACCATGGCGTACAGCTTGCAGGTCCGGACCTTCGTAGTAGATAATCTCGTCCCGGTTGCTCTCACCCTCGCCAGTCAGGAAAGGCAGTTGGTTGTAACCATCCAGATGCACCTGATAGCCCTCATAGCCCTTCAGTAGTGATCCAGGCAGATCGTCAGGTCCTCCGGCGGCGGCGACGAGGGTAGGCATCCAATCAAGACCGGCAAAAATACCGTTGCTTACGGTCCCGGCGGAAACTCTTCCGGGCCAGCGAATGATAGCAGGAACGCGGAAGCCGCCTTCCCATGTCGTACCTTTTTCGCCTCGGAACGGTGTTGTTCCACCATCAGGCCAAGTCATGGTTTCGGGGCCGTTATCCGAGGTGAAGACTACAATAGTGTTGTCCGAGATGCCAAGTTCGTCCAGACGGGCCATGACCTTGCCCACGTTGTCGTCAAGCTCTTTCATTACTACATCCTGCAAACCGCGCCCGTCGCCCAGCATTGCCTCGTATTCGGGGCTCAGATGTGTCCAGACATGCGCTCGGGCCGGGGCCATCCAGACAAAGAAGGGCGTGTCGCTATCGACCGCGCGGTTGATGAAGTCCAGAGTATGGGCCGTCACCTCATCGTCGAGCGTTTTTTGCCGTTCGGGCGGAGCTGGGCCATCGTCTATTATACGCTGCTTTCCAACCAGCCCCCAGCGTGGATCTACGGTTTCATCAATTGTATCAGTGGCATAGGCGTGGATGATGTTCCGTGGGCCAAATGTGTCGTTGAATTTCTGATCTTTGGGCCAATCGGGGTCAGAGGTGTATTCCATCGCATTCAGGTGGTAGAGCCAGCCCCAATATTCATCGAAACCTTTCACAGTTGGCAGAAACTTGTTCATATCGCCCAAGTGATTTTTGCCGAATTGCCCGGTGGTGTAGCCTAGAGATTTAAGGATGTTGGCCAGAGTAGGGTCTTTTTCATTCAGACCTTTTTCCGGATCTCCGGGCAGCCCGACTGTGTGCATCCCCGTCCGAACTGGCAATTGTCCGGTGATAAAGGCAGATCGCCCTGCGGTGCAGCTTGGCTGTGCATAGTAGTCCGTAAGGCGCATACCATCCGCAGCAAGCTGGTCAAGGTTGGGGGTTTTGATACTTTTCACACCCTGATGATAGCTGCCCAGACTGGCCCAGCCGACATCGTCGGCCATGATGACAAGGATATTGGGCTGGTCGGTTTCGGCCAAAACTGGCAGGGCACAGACCGAAGCTGTAGCCAGCGTGGCGGAAACCACAATAGATCGAAAAATGAACATTTTTACCTCTGCGAACGTAGAAGACGATACCGGTGAAGGGAATATCGAAAGTCCGATCAGGGATAGCGGTCGAAACTTTCGCGTCGCAACAGAGCTTTACCGGAATTTCATATTGTGAAATCTAAAGAGCAAAACCTGAAATGTGTTTGACGGCATGATGAACGAAAACTCTTTGACCGCTTTTCTTACATTGGCTGAAATCGGCAGTTTCCAAAATGCTGCCCGTGCGATGGGTGTGTCCAACGCATCATTGTCCCGCTATGTCGGGCAGGCCGAGGACTATACGGGGCTTGTTTTGTTTCATCGAAGCCGAAACAACAGCACTCTGACACGCGCAGGGCAGGAGTTCTTGCCAATCGCCCAGGCGCTGCGCGAAGACCTGAACCAGTATGCAACGCGCGTGGCCGCTTTGCGCGAAACCGGGCCGGGCACTTTGCTGATCGGTTGCGGGCCTCTGACCACGAGAACCCTGATCCTGCCCGCCCTGCGATCAGTGCGGCAAGTGATGCCTGATCTTCGCTTCCGAATTCTGGTAAGCGCCTACGCACGACCGCTTGATTTGTTGCAGACGGGAAAGTTCGACATGTTCCTCGGTGACCTGACCTACACACCCGAAGCTGACAACGTCGAGATTATGGTGATGGAGAAACAACAAATCCAGTTTGTGGCACATCGCGACCATAAGATTCATCAGCGTGGCCCGCAAACGATGGCAGGCATATTCGATTTTCCCTTCGCATCTCCGCATCTCCACAAACACTGGAAAGCCGCTTTGACAAAAGCACTTGGTGGCGGTGCTGAAGCCGTCGAAAAGGTGAATGCACAGCCGCATATCGAATGCGACGACTACAACCTCCTGACCGGATTGTTGGCAGAACCGGACTACATCGTGGGAGGGATGGCGGACACATTTGCGGATCTGATCCATGCAAAGACGGTGAAACCCGTGTCTATGGCACAGAACCTTACGTGGAACATCTGCGCAGCGCGTAAGTCACAGAACACTTCGGATGCTGTAGAATTATTCTGGAGTGAGCTTGCTAAATTTCGGGCATGACCGGCGTTGCAAGGCATAGAAAGACGCCCAACTGAAACGCATCTTAGCTAGTGCCTGGTCGTTTCCGTATGGCCAATTAACTTGGCGAAGTTCTGCTTTAGAATGCTGGCGGTGAAAATCCGAAATGCTTGGTTCGCGACGCGCAGCACATGCAAAGAATAGAAGCCTGGTCGACGGCAGGTATAAGCTCTCAACGGGCGTTTACATCACAGCCGAAATCACCCACCCTCATCGATCGTATTCATTGCACCCCAAAACTACCAGTTGAACCTCCTTGCACCCGCTCCTATCGTGCGGCAACAAACGTTTCATTCAGGACGACACCATGACCGAGCAAACACCACATCCGATGTCCCCGCAGGATTGCCTTGTGGCGATCATGGTGGCGATTTCCGCCTCGGACGAGAACATCCGAACTGCAGAGCTGGTCAAGATTGAAGGCGCGGTCAACATGCTGCCGGTGTTTGCAGGCTACGACATCGACCGAACCCGCCGCGTCTCGCAGATCGTGTTTGATTTGTTTGAGCAGGTTGACGGGCTGGATGCCCTGTTCGGACTGATCCGTGACAACCTGCCCGAACGCCTGAACGAAACCGCCTACGCGCTGGCCTGTGATGTCGCCGCCGCTGACGGCACTCTGGCCGAAACCGAACTGCGTCTGCTGGAAGAAATCCGGTACGAGCTCAGCATCGACCGCCTGCACGCTGCCGCTATCGAACGCGGGGCACGGGCGCGGCATACAACCTAGCTACCGTAGAGCGCACCCCAACGCTCAATCAGATTGCGTTGCAATTTGCGAGACCGCCGGTTCCAAGCCCGCGCGCCGTCCGGGCGCTCGCGCGACGCGCGCGGGATCGTGGCACGGTGCGCGGTATCGGCGGTGAAGATCGCAAAGGCCAGATCCACCCCATCTGCCGTTGTCATGTAACCGCCAAGACCCGAGACGAAGTTCAAAGTACCCGTCTTTGCGTCGACCTTGATCGGATGATCCTTGACCGGCTGCCCATTTTTGTCGGCCAGCGTAAAGGACCGAAGCAAAGGCCGCAGCTCCTCTGATTGCCCCGCCGCCACCAGCGTATTGACCAGACCGAAGGGGGCCATACGTGAGGAACCGCTAAGTCCGGAATGATCGACCATCGCGATCCCATCTGCGCCAAAACGCTCTGCCGCCCATAGGTTCATTTCTGCAGCTGACTCCTCAAGGCTCTGCGGCGCAACCCCGCGCGCCTTGGTGGCCGCCAAACCCACCATTTCGGCGGTTATATTGGTCGAATATCTCAGCATCCCCTTCAGGATGCTTTCCAACGGATCGCTCTGATGCACCACCAGTTCGGTCCCTTGCGGTGCTTGCCGCGTCAGCTGTACCCGGCCCAGTACAATCCCGTTCACGCGTGCCAGCGTGCGGAACACATCTCCGGCATAAAGCGCAGGCTTGCGTACCGGCAGCCAGCGTGCCCCGCCATTGCCTAGCGCGCCTTTGGCCACGGTCCAGCGATCCTGCCGCGCGCTTGGCTGATAGGTGTAGATCGGCAGGCTGCGGTTCTCGACCCGCATTGATGCCATATCTACCGAAGGCGTATAATTCGCGCTGCGCGCATCCATGGTTACTCCATAGCCGGTGCCCTCGCGTTTCCACTCGAAATGCACACGGTTGAAATTCAGGGAAATCCCGCTGATCGACGGGCTATAGCCCAGATGATCCGGCTGCCCCGGATCAATGCTGAAGACGTAGGGCAGCGCACCATCAAAGACTTTGAACGCGCCCTTTACCTCGGTGATCCCGGCCTTGCGCAGATTGGCTGCCATTGTGGCCAGCGCGTCTGTATCCAGCAGCGGATCACCGCCACCCGCAAGGATCAGGTCGCCTTTCAGAATACCATTTTCCACCGGTCCATCCGCGATCAAGCGCGTTTCGAACCGATACTCCGGACCCAGCACATCCAGCGCATAAAGCGCGGTCAGCGCCTTGGCGACGCTGGCTGGTGGTAGGCTTTGGCCCTCGCCGAACACCTCCAGCGGCGTTCCGGTTTCCACGTCGGCCACGGCGAAAACAACCTCGCCCTTCAGCCCCGCTGCCTGAACCAGTCGCTCGGCCCCGCTGGGCTGCGGGCCACGCAGCACAGGGCGCAGAGACACCGAAGGCGCCTCGGCCAGACCTGCGCCCGGAACCAGAGACGCCCCTAATCCACCCAGAAACAAACGACGCGAAATTCGATCGACCATGGGTCTATTAGAATCCCAGAGCTCAAATGCAGACAATCACTTGATTAAGATTATGCGCCAAGTGGAGTCATTCGGGCAACACCCCATCGCTCCAATTCCCGCGATTGCGCAACTCGGTCGAACTGACGTCAACCATCGGCACGTTCACAAAACACCACGCCGGAGCATCCGCCCGCCCCAGCAAATGCCGCGCCTGCCCGTCGATACGGTACTTGGCATAAAGCCGAGCCGCCGGAGACATCCGCGCCGAGATCCGATCCCCCGGCCGCGCCACAACGCCCACAGGCACGCTGTCCATGATCTGCCGCCAGTCCTTCCAGCGGTGAAACTGCGCCAGATTGTCCGCGCCCATCAGCCAAACGAACCGAACCTGAGGATAAAGCCGCCGCAACGCCGACAGCGTATCCGCCGTCGCCCGCGTGCCCGTCAGCGCCTCGATATCCGTGACCTCAACGCGCGGATGCTGCATCACGTCCCGCGCCGCCTCAACCCGCCGCGCCAGAGGCGCAGGCGCCCGCTCCTTAAGAGGGTTCCCCGGAGACACCAGCCACCACACCCGATCCAGCCCGAACGCCTTCATCGCTTCGCGCGTCACATGCACATGACCTTGATGCGGAGGATCAAATGACCCTCCGAACAACCCCACGACCTGCCCGGCCCCCGCATATGGAATGGTACTGCGTTCCATCCTCTGCTGATGTTCAGAACTGAGAGGTGTTGTCAATCAATCGGCTGCACCACATCGCCAAGCCTGACTTGCCCCGACTGCACTACTTCGGCACACCAACCCCCATGCCCCCGCACAGCAGAATAGCCGCCTTTGCCCAACGCCTCCTCCATCCGACTGCATGGAGCGCAGATCACGGTAAAGCGTAAAATGGCCTCCCCCACCTGCACCTCCCGCCCCTTTAGCGCCGCCAGATTGATCCCCGAAACCACCAGATTGCGCCGCAGGATCTCAGGCATAACCGATCCTTGCCCCAGATAAGAGCCAATCGCCGCCAGATGTTCCTGCTGGATCAAAGTCACCGCCCGCTTGCCCGCCCGGCTGCGGTCGCCGTCGAGCCCATCGGCTGAGACCCAAACCTCGTTGCGCCCATCCAATTCCGCTCTGCGGCCGGGACGTAAACCGATCCATGTCACCCGGCCCGGTTGCGCCCAACCGGCAATCAGTTCCGCAAGTTCTGCCAAAAACCCACCACTCCTTGTCGTGTTGGTTCTACCGGATCAAACGACCACAGAAAATTCACAATACCACCAGCTTGCCCCGCCCGCTCGCCTCGGATATCCAGCGTTCCAACTTGATTTCCCCGACCCAGAGGACGCGACATGGCCGCCTATCAATATGTCTACCACATGCAGGGTGTCTCCAAGACCTATCCCGGTGGCAAAAAGTGCTTTGAAAACATCCACCTGAGCTTCCTGCCCGGCGTGAAAATCGGTGTCGTCGGCGTCAACGGCGCGGGTAAATCGACGCTGATGAAGATCATGGCGGGCCTCGACACCGATTTCACCGGTGAGGCATGGGCGGCCGAAGGCGCCAAGGTCGGCTATCTGCCGCAGGAACCTCAGCTGGATGAATCGCTGACCGTCCGCGAGAACGTCATGCTGGGCGTGGCCGCGAAAAAGGCCAAGGTCGACCGGTTCAACGAGATTGCCATGGAGATCGCCGAGAACTACTCGGACGAGTTGATGGAGGAAATGACTACCCTGCAGGACGCGATCGACGCGGAAAACCTGTGGGACCTCGACAGTCAGATCGATGTCTCGATGGAGGCGCTGCGCTGCCCGCCGGACGATGCCAACATTGCCAACCTCTCGGGCGGTGAGAAACGCCGCGTGGCGCTGTGCAAGCTTCTGCTGGAAGCGCCCGACATGCTGTTGCTCGATGAACCGACCAACCACCTGGACGCCGAGACCATCGCCTGGCTGCAACAGCACCTGATCGACTACAAGGGCACTATCCTGATCGTCACCCACGACCGCTATTTTCTGGATGACATCACCGGCTGGATTCTGGAACTCGACCGTGGCCGCGGCATTCCTTACGAGGGCAACTACTCCGCATGGCTCGAACAAAAAGCCAAACGGCTGGAGCAGGAAGCCCGTGAGGACAAGTCCAAGCAGAAGACCCTGCAGCGCGAGCTGGAATGGATGCGTCAGGGCCAAAAGGCCCGTCAGGCCAAATCCAAGGCCCGGATCAACGCCTATAACGAACTGGCCGAGCAGTCCGAACGCGAAAAGCTGACCCGCGCCCAGATCGTCATTCCCAACGGCCAGCGCCTTGGCGGCAAGGTGATCGAGGTCGAGGGCCTGTCGAAACATATGGGCGACAAGCAACTGATCGAAGGGCTGGACTTTGCCCTGCCCCCCGGCGGCATCGTTGGCGTCATCGGCCCCAACGGTGCAGGTAAATCGACCCTGTTCAAGATGCTCACCGGTCAGGAACAGCCCGACAGCGGCACCATCACGCTGGGCGACACGGTCGAGCTGTCCTATGTCGACCAGTCCCGCGACGACCTGAAAGACAACGACACCGTGTGGGAGGCGATCACCGGCGGTGCCGAGATCATCCAACTGGGTGACGCGCAGGTCAATTCCCGTGCCTATTGCTCGTCCTTCAACTTCAAGGGCGGCGACCAGCAGAAGAAGGTCTCGCTGCTATCGGGTGGTGAGCGCAACCGCGTCCACATGGCCCGCCTGCTGAAAGAGGGCGGCAACGTCCTGCTGCTCGACGAACCCACCAACGATCTGGACGTCGAAACCCTGCGCGCGCTGGAAGACGCGCTGGTCGATTTCGCCGGCTGCGCCGTCGTCATCTCCCACGACCGCTTCTTCCTCGACCGGATCTGCACGCATATTCTGGCCTTTGAGGGCGACGCGCATGTGGAGTGGTTTGAGGGCAACTTCGAGGATTACGAAGAAGACAAAAAGCGCCGTCTGGGACCGGATGCGCTGGAGCCCAAACGGTTGAAGCATAAGAAGTTTGCGCGGTGAGGCTATGAACTGGAATTGCCCATACTGTGGCCGGGACCAAACAATTACTCACAGCAAATTTTACAGTAGTGAGTTTCCGATCCAAATTCGCGAGACTCGCGATGACGTAATTGCACTTCGTGCAACGGTAATTTGCTGTGCGAACAGTGAATGCCTAGGATATCAGCTAGATGTGTCGTTGATTACTGGGCGTTACAACGATAACACCGGAAATTTCTATGTTCATCAGCCCGAAACAATCCGTAAATTCAGACTTCTTCCTGAGAGCTTTGCGAAGACCCTTCCTGACTACATTCCGCTGGCATTGAGGGAAGATTACTTGGAGGCTTGCAGGGTACGAGATTTAAGCCCCAAATCTGCGGCAACTCTAGCGCGACGATGCCTGCAAGGTATGATTCGTGACTTCTGCGGCATTTCTCAGCCAACATTGTTTAAAGAAATTGTGGCTCTAAAGGACCTAGCGGACAACCACAACGCGCCAAAAGGTGTATCAATCGACAGCATTGAAGCAATTGATCATATTAGACAAATTGGGAACATCGGCGCTCATATGGAAAGAGACATCAGTGTAATCGTCGATGTTGACCCTGAAGAAGCGCAAGTTCTCATTGAGTTGCTCGAAACACTGTTCGAAGAATGGTATGTGGAACGCCACAAACGCGAAGAGCGCTTTGCTCGCGTTAAAAAAATTGCAGGGGAAAAAGCTGCATTGAAGAAAACACAACAAGCGAAAACGTAGCAAGCAAGCGTAGGGTGGGGTTTCACCCCATCACTCACTCAACGACCCTACCCGAACACCCGCACGATCTGTTCCCGCGCACAAAACCACTTGCAAACTCCAACCTCTCAAATGATGGGGTGAAACCCCATCCTACGGCTCTCCGAACGGTCCCTCGGTGACCACACCGCACCACTCCGGATCAACCCGACCCGCACGAATATCGCGATGGATTGACGAATACGGCCAATCGGTCGGGCGATCGACCAACCCGTGCTTCACCGGATTCCGCCAACAATACGCCATATGATTGCGGTAATCCTGTTCGTCCCGAATGGTGTGCTCCCAAAAACGGCGCTGCCAAACAGGCGCTTCGCGTCTGTCGGCCCGTAGGCCGGGCTTCAGCAAGCGTAGGATGGGTGCTCGCACCCATCACTCCTCAATTCTCCAATATCCCACCACATAAATTGATGGGTGAAATCACCCATCCTACGGCTCCCCAAACGTCCCTTCGATGACGCCACCACTCCATTCCGGATCAACCTGACCTGTGCGTATATCACGATGGATCGACGAATACGGCCAATCCGTTGGATGCTCCACCAACCCATGTTTGACCGGATTGCCCCAACAATATGCCGTATGATTGCGGTAATCTCGTTCGTCGCGGATACAATGCTCCCAAAACCTGCGTTGCCAAATCCCGCGTTCCTGTTTGACAACCTTGGACTCGCTTCGCGGACCGAATTCTCCGACGGCACGCACAAATCGGCTTTTGATTAACCGCCACCGCGTCGAATAATCCGCATCCCCCGGCGGCAAGGTCCAAACCGCGTGCAAATGATCCGGCAACACAACAAACGCATCGCACCAGAACGGACGCTCCCTCTGGGTCACTGCAAAGGCGGCCCGCAAATGCGCCACCTCTCGCACTAATAAATCCGACGACCGGTCGGCCAAAGACACGGTGAAAAAATACTTGGCTCCGGGAATGCGGACGCGTCGATAATCGCTCATGCTGTAACTTGATCATGACGAGGGTTAACGGATTCTGAATGCCACTCCGACGCGCCAGATAAATAACCGGACCTTATCAGAGCTCTGCCAACCAATAACCAAAACCATCGGCGGATTCTTGTACAAGTCGGACGATTGCCCCTCAAACCCCTGTACAAACCGTACAATCCGCCCTTGCCACACCGCCTGACCGATGCCATATCCAAGAGGCTTACGTTTTTCTATTTCGACCTACTGTCTCCTTCTACGGCGCTCAGTCTATCGATACAGACAACGACGCCGGGCTGCCGCATCCACGTGGGCAGCACTAAACAGGAGACAACGGATATGCCCGCAGGCACCGTAAAATGGTTCAACACCACCAAAGGCTACGGCTTTATCGCACCTGAAGATGGCGGCAAAGACATCTTCGTACACATCTCGGCTGTCGAGCGTTCGGGCCTCACCGGTCTGGCCGACAACCAGAAGGTCACGTACGAGCTGCGCGCTGGTCGTGACGGCCGCGAAAGCGCCGACAATATCGAACTGGCCTAAGCCATTCAAAGGGCGGGATTTTTCCCGCCCTCTCCGCTATGCCCGCGCCCCGTGTGTGGCATAGGGAATACATCACAATCGGGTTATTCCTCCCCGGTGATTGACCAAATCCGCTATCATTTCGAAACTAGCGTTATGATTTCTTTGGTCATTTGAGGGATGTCACCATGTTCACACGCCGCGTATTTCTGGCCGGTACTGCCGTCAGCCTGCTTCCGGGCGTTGTCAGCGCCAAGAAAGCGGTCGAATATGATCCCACGCCACAATTCGTGCGGGTCAAAAAGCAATTCCTACCCGGTCAGCTGCTGGTCGTTCCCCGTTCCTTCTACCTTTACTATATAACCGAACCCCGCAAAGCGATCCGTTATGGCTGCGGCGTCGGCAAGGCCGGACTGGAGTTCACAGGAACCGCAACTATCGACGTCAAGAAGGAATGGCCCACCTGGCGACCGACCGATGAGATGATCGAACGCGACCCGGTGGCCTATGGTCGGTTTAAGGACAACGACTATGTCCAACCGGGAGGGAGCGATAATCCACTGGGCGCGCGCGCTTTGTATCTGTTCCAAAACGGAGTCGACACCTATTTCCGCATCCATGGCACCACACAACCGCAAACCATCGGTCGCGCGGCCTCGAACGGCTGCATACGGATGCTGAATGAGCATGTAATCGATCTGTACAACCGGGTGCCGATTGGAACCGTGGTGACCGTGGTCTAAGCCGCCGACCAATCCACATCGTCGGCTTGTTCAATCCTCAGGCGACCTTCTGGCCATGGGCGCATCAGCTTCTGCGCCTCTTCTTCGGATCCATGTAACCAGCAATCCACATCCTGCGACCCCAGCAACACACCCATACGGTGGTGGATCGGCTTTACATCGGCATTTGGCTCGCAGGTGACTGCGGCGACCTGATCCACACGCTGCCCACCAGGGGCCTCCCAACAATCCGTAATTGCAGCAAATAATAGCGGAATGCCATCCTTCGCTGCGATACGCCATGCAGTTTTGCGCCGTTTCTCTCCGGTCCACTCGTACCAGCCATCAACTGGTATAACTGCGCGCCCAACACCTTCGAATGCGCTTTTGTCAAAAACCGTTTCAGAGCGAGCGTTGATAATGGTCTCCATCACCGGACGTCCGCGCGCATTGACCCTGCCGACCGGGATCATCCCCCAACGCATCATCTTCAAGCCTTCACCGGTCAATACCGTCACCTCCTGACCCGGTTGAATGTTCCTGCGCGGGGGTTGAGGCCCTACGTTATCTTTCACGTTCAGGAACTTAGCAATCTCGCCAATTGGTCGTGTGAGAAAAAACCGGCCTGGCATAGGACCCTCCTAATCGGCAGCGCGCTCCGCTAAAGCCAGTACAAAAGGTCCTAGCGCGTCAACGATCAGCGCAACGCCTTGGGCATTTGGATGGATGCCATCAGATTGCATGAACTGGCGCGCGACTGCAGGATCGCCCTCGGTCGTGAGCCCGTCAAAGAAGCTTTCCGCATAGATCGCGCCATACTGCTGCGCCAGTTCCGGATACATGGCATCGAAACTTTGCTTGTAATCCGTCCCATAGTTCCCGGGGGCTTGCATGCCGATCAGCAGAACTTCGACATTCGCAGCTTCAGCGGTGTTCAGGATTGCCTCAAGATTGGCGCGCGACACATCCGGATCGATACCGCGTAACAGATCATTGCCGCCGAGGGCTACAATCATGCCATCGACCTCTGGCGTCAGAGTCCAATCAACGCGGGAGGCTCCTCCTGCGGTCGTATCCCCGGAAACACCAGCGTTGATAAGCTGAATATCCGCCCCTTCCTCCTGCAACCAGCGTTGCAGTTGGGGCACAAACCCGTCTTGTTGCGGAAGTCCATATCCTTGTGTCAGGGAATCTCCGAGCGCCGCAATCACCACCGGCTCAGCCGTCGCGGCAAATCCGCAACAGATGAACACGCCTGACATCAAACCCTTGCGCAGCTTCTGTATCGCGCCATATCCCAATGGACTGTACCCCTCTTGATGGCCTGATCGATGACGACACCCGTTCTCACCCTCCAAGATGCCGCATTATCGCTGGATGGCAATGCCGGAAGAGTGGATATCCTGCACGACATCACTTTGACTGTGAGCAAGGGTGAAACTCTGGGGCTTATCGGTCCCTCTGGTTCCGGAAAGTCTTCGCTACTGATGCTGATGGGCGGCTTAGAACAGGCAACTGGTGGACGCGTTACCGCATTGGGCCAAGATTTGACGAAAATGAGCGAGGATGCGCTGGCACGGTTCAGAAGAGATGCCATGGGCGTAGTGTTTCAGAATTTCCACTTGATTCCGACGATGACCGCGCTTGAGAACGTGGCGACCCCGTTAGAACTCGCGGGACACAAAGATGCATTCCAGCGCGCCGCGGCCGAGTTGGAGGCCGTGGGCCTTTCACATCGTATCGATCACTACCCGGCGCAGTTGTCAGGCGGCGAGCAACAGCGTGTGGCGCTGGCCCGCGCTTCGGCCCCGCGCCCGCATATATTACTGGCAGATGAACCAACGGGAAATCTGGATGAAACCAACGGTTCAGCAATCATTGATCTGTTATTCGGACTGCGGGACCGTCACGGGGCAACTCTGGTACTGGTCACGCACAGCCATACGCTGGCTCAGAAATGCGACCGCGTTGTGCGCTTGCGCGATGGGCGTATCGCCGAGGAATCCCAGCGTGAGGCCGCCGAATGAGCCTGCGTCTGGCCGGTCGCCTGGCCCGGCGCGAACTGCACGGTGGGTTGCGCGGGTTTCGGGTGTTTCTGGCCTGCCTGGCTTTGGGTGTTGCAGCAATTGCTGCGGTTGGCATGGTGCGCCAAGCCATTCAGACCGGATTGCAACAAGAGGGCGCGTCGCTCTTAGGCGGCGATGCCCAGCTGGAGTTCACCTATCGCTTTGCAAACGATGAGGAACGTGACTGGATGGCGGACACCGCGCAAGCAGTGTCGGAGGTCGTCGATTTCAGGTCCATGGCCGTCACGGGTGATGGCGCAGGCGCGCAACGGGCGTTAACTCAGGTGAAGGCCGTGGACGGGGCCTATCCGCTGTTGGGATCGGTGGCTCTGGAACCCGCAGTTTCTTTGCCCGAGGCCTTGGCGGGCGCCAATGGTCTGCCCGGCGCCGTGATGGCTCCGTCCCTGATTGACCGCCTGAACCTTGCGATTGGGGACCAATTTGATCTCGGCACGCAGAGGTTCGTTTTGATGGCCTCGCTGGAACACGAACCGGATGGTGCGGCAGATGGGTTCTCGCTGGGACCGCGCACGTTGGTTCGAACCGAGGATTTGCAATCATCGGGCCTGCTGGCTCCGGGTACTTTGTTTTCCACCAAATACAGGATGAACTTGCCGCAAACCGCCGAGTTGGAGGCGCTGTCGCAGCAGGCCAGGCAGGCCTTCGAGGGAACCGGCATGCGCTGGACTGATGCCCGCAATGGTGCGCCGGGGATATCCGAGTTTGTAGGGCGCCTCAGCGCGTTTCTGGTGCTGGTTGGTCTATCCGGATTGGCGGTTGGGGGGATCGGCGTATCGGCTGCCGTGCGCGCTTACCTGTCCCAGAAAACGGAAACCATTGCGACATTGCGGACTTTGGGCGCTGATCGGGCCACAATCTTTCAGACATACATGATCCAGATCGCCGTTCTTTCAGGCGTTGGTATCGTCATGGGTTTGACCCTGGGCGCGGCGCTTCCAATGTTGCTGGCACCGGTTATCGAAACCCAACTGCCGATCCCTGCTGTATTCTCGCTATATCCGCAGCCCCTGTTCGAGGCCGCACTTTATGGTGTGCTAACCGCGTTCCTGTTTACGCTTTGGCCTCTGGCCAGAACCGAGGAGGTGCGTGCGGCAACATTGTTCCGGGATGCGCTGACTTCGGCAAGCAGCTTCCCGCGCTTGATCTATGTAATTGCGACTGCAATTGGCCTGGCCGTACTGATCGGAGCCGCCGCTTGGTTCAGCGGTTCAACCCGGTTGACCCTCTGGACAAGCGCAGGTCTGGCGGGGGCGCTCACTTTGCTGACCCTTTCTGCCATTGCCATTCGCAAATTGGCCCGCGCGGGCGCTCCTTGGGCCAGAGGGCGTCCAGCCCTGCGGTGGGCGTTGTCCGCAATCTCTGACCCACGCGAAGGCGCAGCATCGGTGGTCCTGTCCCTTGGGCTCGGCCTTTCGGTCCTTGCGGCGGTGGGGCAGATCGACGGCACGCTACGCAATGCGATTTCGGGCAACTTGCCCGAGGTCGCACCCTCGTATTTCTTCGTCGATATCCAGAAGGATCAGATGCCCGGGTTCAGCGAACGTCTCGACACCGACCCTGCCGTCAGTCGGGTAGAAAGCGCTCCGATGCTGCGTGGGATCATTACCAAAATCAATGGCCGACCCGCGCGCGAGATTGCAGGCGATCACTGGGTTCTGGACGGCGACCGAGGCGTAACCTACTCTGCCCGCCCCCCACGGAATGCCCGCGTGACTGACGGGGTTTGGTGGCCAGAGGACTACAGCGGCCCAGCGCAAGTCAGCTTTGCCGCAGAAGAGGCTGACGAGATGGGCCTGAAACTGGGCGATGAGTTGACCGTTAATATCCTGGGCCGCGATATCACAGCTGAACTCACATCGCTGCGCGAAGTTGATTTCTCCACTGCAGGAATGGGTTTTGTCATGTCGATGAACCCCTCTGCCTTGGCTGGTGCCCCGCATAGCTTCATCGCTACCGTCTATGCCGAAGAACAGGCCGAGGCCGCCATTCTGCGTGATTTGGCCAGTCAATTCCCCAACATCACGGCAGTCCGGGTCAGAGACGCCATCGACCGGGTATCAGGCCTGCTGGCAGGGCTTGCAGCAGCCACGTCATATGGCGCAGGGGTTTCTCTGTTGACCGGGTTTTTAGTGTTGATCGGTGCGGCGGCAGCGGGCGAACCGGCACGTAGGTACGAGGCAGCGATCCTCAAGACTCTGGGTGCCAACCGTGGGCGCATATTGCGCAGCTTTGCCCTGCGGGCAATCCTTTTGGGAGCAGCCGCAGGTTGCGTTGCTTTGCTGACCGGAATTCTGGGCGGTTGGGCCGTGGCTACTTATTTATTCGACACAGAGTTCGCGGTCATCTGGCCATCCGCGCTTGGGATCGTCATCGCCGGTGTTGGCGTTACCTTAGGCGCGGGGATGGTCTTTGCCCTGCGCCCGCTTTCAGTACGCCCTGCGCGTATACTGCGCGCCAGCGACTGAGTTCAGCGCATACAAGCGACAGGCTGCAATATTTTCAGCAATTGGTCATTGTCGCACACCAACGCATCGAGCGTGATTTCGTCCAGCGACGCATAAAACACCTCAGCCGCATCCTGCAGCGCCAACCGGAGGCGGCAGGCATCGGTCAGTGGGCAGGTGTTGTCAGCATCCGCAAAACACTCGGCAATCGGCAACCCGCCTTCGACATGGCGAAACACGGACCCGACCCGGATCTGATCCGCCGGGCGCGCCAGGGTCATGCCGCCATTGCGGCCGCGTTGTGTGCTGAGATAGTCTAGCTGGCTCAGTTGGTTGATCACCTGCGCCAGATGGTTTTCTGAAATATTACAGACATCGGCGATCTCGGCCTTCGTGACCAGCCGTTCCTGATGTGCGGCGCAATACATCAAAACACGCACCGCGATATTCGTCCGTTTGGTAATCCGCATTAGGGCCTCCCGAATCTCAAGGTGAAGCTTTATTGCATGTCTCGTAAAAAGACTGTTTGACATACATCAATCGTCAAAGAAGGACGCGACCCGCATGGCAGACCCTTATTTCTTCGGCTATGGCAGCCTCGTGAACCTGTCGACGCATGATTTCCCCGACCCGCGCCCAGCGCGACTGAAAGGTTGGCGACGCGCATGGCGGCACACGGATCTGCGCCCGGTGGCGTTTTTGACCGCTGTGCCGGATGCTGATTCCGAGATCGATGGTATGATCGCCCATGTTCCTAAAAACGACTGGGCCGCGTTGGATGAAAGAGAATGGGCCTATGACCGCGTTCCAGCCACACGGTCGGTCACGCACACTCTGACGCAAGAGGTGGAAATCGCTGTCTACGCAGTCCCGCATGATCGACACACCGCGCCCAGCAATCACCATCCCCTATTGCTCAGCTATATTGATGTTGTCGTGCAAGGGTATCTGCGGGCTTTTGGACCAGAGGGCGCCGATCGCTTCTTTGCAACAACCGATGGTTGGGATGCTCCGATTTTGAACGACCGCGCCGAGCCCCGTTATCCCCGTCACCAACAATTGAAGCAGGCCGAGACCGAATTCGTGGATGACCGCCTGCAACGCGTTTCGGCGCAAGTTTTGCGACCCGGAGAACAAAGAAAGGCAGGTGATTTACCTGCCTCCTTCGTATTCTAAGCACTGACCCTGAAGTCAGCCGCGAGCGCGGATCACCTGCAACAGCGGCAGCAAGGTCGCCATTTCGGGCCCGCGCTCCATCCCCGTTAGCGCTTTGCGCAGCGGCATGAACAGGCCTTTGCCCTTGCGGCCTGTGGCCTCTTTCACGGCCTTGGTCCATGTGCCCCAAGTTTCCCCATCGAATGGGCCTTCGGGCAGCAATGAGACAGCCTGAGCGATGAACTCACGGTCCTCGTCAGCGATCAGGGGTTCGGCCCCATCACGACACAATTCCCACCATCCCTCGAGATCGCTCAGCGTCGTGATGTTTTCGCGCGCCATGGTCCAGAAAGGCTCGGCCAGTTCAGCAGGTACACCTGCTTTAGCAACGGCATCGGCCACATCGGCCAGCGGTAGCGATTGCAGGTGCTTCGCGGTCAGCGGGAACAGGTCCTGCACGTCGAACTTGGTTGGGGCCGCACCGAAGCGTGTAACATCAAAGCCGTCGATCAACTCTGACATATCCGAGCGCAACTCAACCGGATCTGACGACCCCAGACGCGCCATCAGGCTCAGTAAGGCCATTGACTGCACACCCTGCTCTCGCAGATCGCGCAAGGCCAGAGTGCCCAAGCGTTTCGACAACGCCTCTCCCTGCGGGCCAGTCAGCAACGAGTGGTGCGCAAAACGCGGACAGGTCCCGCCCAAGGCCTCGATGATCTGAATCTGCGTTGCGGTGTTGGTGACATGGTCCGAGCCGCGCACGACATCGGTTACGCCCATCTCGGTGTCATCGACCACAGAGGCAATCGTATAGAGAACCTGACCATCGCCCCGGATCAGCACCGGGTCGGATACTGAAGCTGCATCGATCGAGATGTCGCCCAAAATGCCATCGTTCCATTCGATACGCTCGTGGTTCAGTTTGAACCGCCAGACGCCATTGCCACGCTCAACGCGCAGGGCTTCTTTCTCGGCATCGCTGAGGTTCAGCGCTGCACGGTCATAGACCGGCGGCTTGCCCATGTTCAGTTGCTTCTTGCGCTTGAGGTCGAGCTCGGTGGGCGTCTCGAACGCCTCGTAGAACCGGCCCATCTCGCGCAGCTTGTCGGCGGCCTCGGCGTAGCGGTCCAGACGCTCCGACTGTCGCTCAACCCGGTCCCAATGCAGGCCCAACCACTCCAGATCCTGCTTGATCGCGTCGACATATTCTTCCTTAGACCGCTCGGGATCGGTGTCATCAATGCGCAGAATGAACGTACCGCCAGCCTTGCGGGCGATCAGATAGTTCATCAGGGCGGTGCGCAGGTTGCCCACATGGATGTAACCGGTGGGCGACGGGGCAAAACGGGTCGTGGTCATGGAAGTCTCCTGTTGGCGCGGCTCATCTCACATGGGCGCGATTTTGTCCAGCAGGGGCTTTCAGGTCGGTTCAACCGGCCAAATGCCATCTAAGCGTTCGAGCCCGGCTTTGATGAGTTCACGAAGCACGTCGAGATCAATATCCGGTAGTTTATTCACATAGAGGCAGGATTTACCCAGCTTGTGCTTGCCCAGTCTCGATAAGATATCTCCGAAGTCAGCATACCCGGGCATGATGTAGATGGAATGCGCCGCCTTGCGCGGAGAGAACCCAGTTGCGAGAAAGTCGCCCTCGCGCCCTGACGCATAGCGATAATGATATCGACCATAGCCAATGATCGACGGGCCCCACATTACTGGCGCATAACCTGTGGTTTCACGAAACAGCCTGTCCAGCACGTGCGCCTCATCCGCCTTGCGGGTCGGCTGAATACTCGCCAGAAAATCAGCAACGTTTTGCCCTGTGGGTACAGTTTTATTCGCAGATCGCGGCATGAACAAAAATTAACACGTAATGTTCAACCACGCAGCCCATATAACAGTGCCATAGTATGGCCACAGGCCCAGACTGACCTAATTCAGTCAAACATGCTCTGACAGGGAGAACGACCATGACCATCAGATTGACTCGCCGGGCGGCGCTTGGAACGGTTGCGGCTCTGCCGCTTGCGGCAGCTACTTCGCCTGTTCTGGCCGCAGGTACCGAGACCAAAGCCAACTCTACAATAGCAAAATCGTTTCAACTGGGCGATTTCACCGTCACCACCTTGTTGGATGGCAGCCTGCCTCGTGATGGTGCGCAAGACATTTTCGGCGGCGGCGCCTCGGATGAAGATTTCGCCCGTGTATCGGCTGACAACTTCATCTCGCCAGATGTTGCGCAGTTCTTCTTCACACCAACGCTGGTTAATACGGGGTCCGAGATGATCCTGTTTGATACTGGGCTTGGCCAAGGTGGAATTCAGGCCGCGCTGGCCGACGCCGGCGTAACGCCAGATCAGATCGATGTGGTGGTCATTACCCACATGCACCCCGATCATATCGGTGGTATGACAACCAATGATGCCGCAACTTTTGCCAATGCGCGTTATGTAACAGCAGCACCCGAATACGACTTTTGGTCAGCGCAAGACGCGGGCAACCGAGTGGGTGATATGGTTGCAGCCAAAGTCACCCCGATGGCAGAGAAGATGACCTTTATCGGGGATGGCGGTGAAGTCGCATCTGGCGTCACCGGTATGGCAGCGTTTGGGCATACTCCGGGCCATATGGTCTATCACCTAGAAAGCAACGGTCAGCGTCTGGTCCTGACGGCGGATCTTGCAAATCACTATGTCTGGTCCTTTGCACATCCTGAATGGGAAGTGCGATTCGACATGGACAAAGCCGCTGCAACGGAATCGCGCAGGAATGTGCTGGGCATGCTGGCTGCGGACAAAGTGCCTATGATCGGCTATCACATGCCTTTCCCGGCCGCTGGGTATGTCGAATCCCGTGGCGACGGGTTCCGGTTCGTGCCGGTCAGCTATCAAATGATGGGTTAGAGGCTAAAAACCAGCATCCGGCCGCACTTTTGACCCATCCGTGAAACGGGACAGGCGAAAGGCGGTCGGATCAACGCAAGGCGTGCTTTCCGTAACAAGGTCCGCCACTAATCGACCTGCGGCAGGACCGATGCCAAAACCGTGGCCGGAGAAACCGGTCGCAATATGCAGGCCCTGCACCGCGTCCACTTTCGAGATGACCGGGATCGCATCCGGGGTCACATCGATCAGGCCGGCCCAGCTTTGCACGATCTCCGCACTATCAAGCGCAGGCAACGCCTTGCGGGCGTTGGCCCACGCCCTTCGCAACACTTTCTGGGAAGGTTCCGGGTCGAGTACTCGGCAATGTTCAAACGGTGTCACATCGGTCGGCAGCCAGCTTCGATCCTCATTCGCCTCGACTATCCAGCGTCTCGAAAGGCGAAACCTTAAGGACCGCCACTCTTGCCGGAATGCGGGCAGAAACTGCAACCCGAGTCGGAAACTGTCAGGAACGATATCCACTGTATTCTCGTGACCCGAAGCTATGGTGTATCCCCCGTCCGAGCGCTTTCGAATGGCAAAATCATCACTCCAAAGCGACACCTCTGGCCCTGCTGCAACCGGAGAGGTCCGCATGACCGTATTGAGCACTTTGAGCTGTGGCAGAGCGATTCCCGCGTTCCCCGCAAACAGCCGAGACCAGGCTCCGCCTGCAAGTACGACTTGACTACACCTTACGCGGCCGCGTTCGGTGAAAACACCTGCGATCCGGCCCGCAGCAACATCGACACTTCGCACCGCGCATTGCGTCATGATCGCGGCCCCACGGTCGCGCGCCGCCTCGGCGATTGCGGGGGCCGCCCATTGCGGCTCGGCCCGCCCGTCCTGCGGCATGTAAAGCGCTGAGCGCAGTTTCATACTGTTGTCCGACAGCAACCAGTCCAGTTCAGCGCCGGATACCATGCTAGCACCTGTTTGCAGCCCTTCAACATGGTCCAGCCATCGCGTCAGGTTTTCATCGTCTCGTGCGCCAGATGCGCCAAACACGATTCCTGATTGAACATAGCCTGTGGCGCGTCCCAATCGCGCATCCAGCCCTTGCCAGATTCTAAGCGCCTCTTGCATCAGGGGGATCTCGCGCGGATCACGTGTCCCAAGGCGCACCCAGCCCCAATTGCGCGAGCTTTGCTCGCCCGCAATCCGGCCCTTCTCGCACAACAGAACGGAAACACCTCGCTCAGCAAGCTCGAAGGCAGCCGAAGCCCCGATGATTCCACCACCTATGACGACAACATCTACGTGTTTGGGAAGTGTGAGATCAGATTCGACGGGTGTCGGTGTGGGGCCTGGCATTAACCGCTCGGTGCTCGTTCATCGGAGCGACATCCAGCCTGAAGGCGATTTCACTGGCAACGTAGAAAACGATTGGTCCCGGGCAATTGCCGGAACCTGTGGCCAATTGGCCAATGCGCGGCGAATTACGCCGCGCAGATGCGTTCAGATTACGCCGCGCCGGAAAGTTGCGCCCATTTCTGGCGCAGTACCGTGCTGAGCTTGGGATCGGACTTTGATGCAAGCGATTCCTGTGGCTGCAACACCGGAAATTCCGATCGCAACGGAACCGGGCCTGCCACCGCGCCGGGCGTCGGCTCTTCCTGGCTCATAATGTCTGCAATCGCAGCATCCAGCGCCTGTTCATCCAACTTGCGCGGCGCTGATTCCATAGGCTTCAACTGCAACGGAGAATGAAGCGGCTTATCGTATCCATTCGTCATTTGACCACCAATACCTTTACTGACATCCCAAACACGGATGCCTTTTCCCAGTTCCACAATCCCGGTCATCGGCTCTGAAAATGGCAGGCCAACCTACCGGATTGCGTCACATCCGCCCCATATGAGGCGAACCCCTGTCGTAAATGTGGCAAAAAAAGGACGCGCGTACAAGCGAAACATAGTCTTTTCATCGCACAACTGGCTGAAATGGATAAACAAACTGCCCTAGAAATCCGCATTACCATGCACTTTCGAAACAATGGTAAATTCTTCAATCAGAGCGGTGCTTACGTTCTATCCCGCCAGCGATTTACAATCGGATAGCGGCGATCCAGCCAGAAGGCCCGCGGCGACAACCGTGTGCCAGGCGCGGACTGGAAGCGCTTGTATTCACTAATGTAAATCAGATGTTCGACCCGCCGGGCCTCGGCCTCGTCAAATCCGGCTGCAACGCAGTCGGCGATTGAGCCATCCTGATCTACCAAGATATCAAGAATCGCATCGAGAACGGGGTAGTCCGGCAGGCTGTCGCTGTCTTTCTGATCTTCACGCAATTCAGCACTTGGCGGCTTGTCGATCACCGAAGGGCGTATGACCTCACCCTCGGGACCCATCATCCAATCGCGATGATTGGCGTTGCGCCAGCGGCAGGTCTCGAACACGCGAGTTTTGTACAGATCTTTGATCGGGTTATAGCCACCGTTCATGTCACCATAGATAGTGGCGTAGCCAACTGCGACCTCGGACTTGTTGCCGGTGGTCAGCAGCATCTCGCCAAACTTGTTCGAAATCGCCATTAGCAGAAGACCGCGCAGGCGAGACTGGACATTTTCTTCGGTCAGGTCCTCATTCAGCCCCGCAAAAAGCGGAGCCAAAGTGTTGGTTACCGCTGCGCGTCCCTCAGAGATCGGCACAAAGTCGTAGTGCACGCCCAGCGCCTTGGCGACGGCTTCGGCATCATCCAAAGAACTTTGGCTTGTATATTCCGAAGGCAGCATTACGCAGCGTACATTTTCCGCCCCGATGGCATCCACGGCTATTGCGGCCACCAGCGCCGAGTCGACACCACCCGACAACCCCAGCACAGCTTTGCCAAACCCCGTCTTACCCATGTAATCGCGCAGAGATTGCACCATCGCGCGATAATCCTGCTCCCATTCGTCGGGTTGCGGCACGACTTCACCAGCCACAATACGCCATCCGTCATCTTGGCGCGACAGATCGATATGGCTGACGGCCTCATCGAAGACGGGCATGCGGAACGCAAGCTCTCCACCCGGGTTCAATCCAAACGTAGCACCGTCGAAAACCTGATCATCCTGCCCGCCGACCATGTTCAGGTAGATTACCGGCAGACCCGTTTCGACCGTGCGAGCCACCATGTGGTTCAACCGGATATCGTATTTGTTTCGAAAATAGGGCGAGCCGTTGGGGATCAGCAGAAACTCGGCCCCGGTTTCTTCCAGTGTCTCGGCGACATCCTCGTGCCAGCCATCCTCGCAAATCGGGCTACCAATACGGACATTTCCAACCGCATAAGGGCCGCCCATAGGACCCGCATCATAAAGGCGTACTTCATCAAAGACGGTCTCATTGGGCAAATGATGTTTAAGAACTTTGCTGACAATCCGCCCTCCTTTGAGGATCAGGTAGGCGTTATAAAGCTTCCCATCTTCAACCCAAGGACCGCCGATGGCCAACGCCGGGCCGTCGGCACAGTCTTCAGCCAACGCCTGCACCGCATTCATCGCGGCCCGATGAAACGCGGGCTTCATCACCAGATCCTGGGTATTGTAGCCGGTTATGAACATCTCGGGCAGCGCCACAAGATCAGCCTGCGCCGCGCGCCCTTGCTGCCAGGCTGCAGCAGCCTTGGCGGCATTACCGTCGATATCCCCAACCGTTGGGTTCAATTGCGCCAGAGTGATGCGGAAACGATCGGCCATTTTTGCCCTCTTGCCCTCATGTCTTTCAGGGATTTAGCAGATCACACCGCGAGTGAAAGGCAAATGCGCCAAAAGCCGTTGCTCTGCCCTCGGCGGTATCTTAGTTTTGCGCCAACACAAACACCGCAGGCAGGTACAAAAAATGAAAGCGATCCGCACATCCCTTACCGCTGCAACGCTTACAATGCTGGCGTCTTTTGCGATCGCCCAACAGGACGGTCAGATTGTCATCGCTGATGATGATGTCGGAGGTGTCTACGAGGGCACGTTCGAAAACGGGCTGCGCCATGGCACCGGCACTTACCGCCTGCCGAACGGTTTTGAATATTCCGGTCAATGGGTCGAGGGCGAGATTCAAGGACAAGGCACCGCGCGCTACGCCAATGGCTCTGTCTATGAAGGGACATTCACCAAGGGCCAACCAGAAGGGCGCGGCAAAATCGTCTATTCTGATGGCCAGTCCTATGAGGGCGAGTGGGCCAAAGGCACGATAAACGGTACCGGTATCGCGACATATTCCAACGGCTCGCGATACGAGGGCGGCTTCAAGGACGCCAGATATCACGGTCACGGCGTGCTGACCGGCCCGGATGGCTCGGTTTATGAGGGCGACTGGGTAAACGGCCAGAAAACCGGCAGCGCCAAGATCACCTACGCCGATGGAAGTACCTATGAGGGCGGCTTGAATGGCGGGCAACGGCATGGTCAGGGTAGTCAAGTCTGGGTCGACGGCATGACTTATGCTGGGTCCTGGGCCAACGACCAGATGGCCGGAACAGGCCGTTTGGTTCAACCCAACGGAGATGTCTACGAAGGCGAAATGGTCGAAAATCGCCGACAGGGCAAAGGCAAGTCCATATACGCCAACGGTGCGACCTATGAAGGCGACTATGCTGACGACCAGCGCCATGGTCAGGGCACCTACAAGGGCAGCGACGGGTTTGCGTACACAGGTGCCTGGCAAAAGGGCCAGATTGAGGGCCTGGGTGAGATGCTCTATCCCGATGGTTCGGTCTATATCGGCGACTTTCTAGATGACCTGCCTCATGGCAAGGGGCAAACGACATACCCCGACGGATCAGTTTACGACGGCAACTGGATCGCCGGGATTTTTGAGGGCACCGGCACGGCAACCTATCCCAACGGAACGGCTTATACGGGCCAGTTCAAAAACGCCCGCTTCGACGGCAAAGGTATTCTGACCTTTGCAAATGGCTATCGCTATGATGGCGATTGGGTAGACGGCGTCCGACAGGGGAAGGGCAAGGCTACGTTTCCGGACGGGATCATTTACGAAGGCGATTTTCTGAATGGCAAGCGTCACGGCAAGGGAACACTGACCCGACCGGGCGGATACAGCTACACAGGCGACTGGGCCGACGGCAAGATCACTGGCTTTGGAACCGCCACCTATGAGACCGGGGATGTCTATGAGGGCAATTTCCTGGAAAACAAACGCCATGGTGACGGCACGATGCGTTTCGCAGGCGGCGAGGTTGAGACCGGCGTCTGGGAAAATGACACGCTGGCGACCGAGACAGAGATTGCGACCGAGACAGAGATTGCGCCCGAAACACCCGCTTCGAGCGCCGAAACCCCTGAGCCCGACTCTACCCCCGACGCGCCCGCCCCTGACGCGACGGACCCGGATACAAACGACGGCTAAATCAGCCTTACCACGGCACGCGCTTGCCAGCCCAATCGTAAAAACTGCCCGAGTCAGCGGGGGTAAGTCCATTGATGACGGACAGCAGATTGGCTGCGGCCTCATTGGGTTCAACAGCCGGGTGGCGGGCAAGGTACTTTTCGGTAAAGGCCGTTTTGACTGTTCCGGGGTGCAAAGCGACACAAACGGCTTGTTTGTGAGTGCGCGCCAATTCGATGGCAGCCGTATGTACTATCTGATTCACAGCCGCCTTGGCTGCACGATAACTGACCCACCCACCCAGCCGGTTGTCCCCGATTGAACCAACTCGGGCCGACAGCACGGCGATCACCGATCTGCGGTCGCGTGGCAGCAGGCGGTGCACGTGCTTCAACACCAAGGCCGGGCCAACTGCGTTCAGTGCGAACTGGTCCATCATCGCCTGCGCGGACAAGGCGCGCATAGATTTTTCCGGACCCATACCGTTAATCTCAAGCGCCCCTGAGGCCACCATGATCAGATCAAACGGATCAGAAAGGGACGCCAGCATACGCTCTGCGCCATCCGGGTCGGTCAGGTCAAACCCATCCGTTGATCTGGCCAGTCGGGTGACTTTGACACCATCCGTTGTCAGGTGATCATTCAAAGCGCGCCCGATACCGCCAGAAGCTCCGATGATTAATGCAGTTTTCATGCACGAGAAGTTAGCCGAAAGCTTCATCGCTTCAACTCCACCGTCAATTTTGTTCCCGCGTAAATTTCCCGCTTTTCATTCGCCGCGCGCCCTGTATAAGCTGATCCCCATGATCAACCGCGCAGATATCGCTTTTGCAGACGCCGCACCCAGCGGCGCGTTGCTGCGTGGTCTACTGATCCTAATCCGCCTCTGAGCGTGCCATCCGGCGCGCCCGCTCAGAGGAGGACGCCCGCGCGCCAAGAGGCTTTAGGACAGAAGAAGAAAGAGAACCCCATGACAAACGTGACCGACCAAGACCGCGTCGTGATCTTCGACACCACCTTGCGCGACGGCGAGCAGAGCCCCGGCGCGACCATGACCCACAACGAAAAGCTCGAAATTGCCGAGCTTCTGGATGAGATGGGCGTCGACATCATCGAAGCCGGATTCCCCATTGCATCGGAAGGCGACTTCAAAGCGGTGTCCGAGATCGCCGAGCGCTCGAAGAACAGCCGCATCTGTGGTCTGGCCCGCGCCAATTTCGCCGATATCGACCGATGTTGGGAGGCCGTGAAAAACGCCGAGAAGAACCGTATTCACACCTTCATAGGCACCTCTCCGCTGCACCGGGCGATACCAAATCTGACGCAAGACGAGATGGCCGACAAGATCCACGAAACGGTCAGCCACGCGCGCAACCTTTGCGAAAACGTGCAGTGGTCGCCGATGGATGCGACCCGGACCGAATGGGATTATCTGTGCCGTGTGATCGAGATTGCAATCAAGGCTGGCGCCACCACGATCAATATCCCCGATACTGTCGGTTATACTGCCCCGGTCGAGTCTGCAGATCTGATCAAGCGCCTGATCGAGACGGTTCCCGGCGCGGATGAGGTAATCTTTGCCACCCACTGCCACAACGACCTTGGCATGGCGACAGCGAACTCTCTGGCAGCGGTCGCAGGTGGTGCGCGTCAGATCGAATGCACCATAAACGGGTTGGGTGAACGCGCAGGCAACACCGCGCTGGAAGAAGTTGTGATGGCGTTGCGCACACGCAACGACATCATGCCGTGGCATACTGGCATCGACACCACCAAGATCATGCATATTTCACGCCGGGTCGCGACCGTGGCCGGATTTCCGGTGCAGTTCAACAAGGCCATCGTTGGAAAGAACGCATTTGCCCATGAAAGCGGCATCCATCAGGATGGCATGCTGAAGAACCGCGAAAACTTCGAGATCATGCGCCCTGAAGACATTGGGCTCTCTGGCACCTCTTTGCCGCTGGGCAAGCATTCGGGCCGCGCTGCGCTGCGCGATAAGCTCGAAACGCTAGGGTATGAGGTTGGTGACAACCAGCTCAAAGACATTTTTGTGCGCTTCAAGGATCTGGCCGACCGCAAGAAAGAAGTCTTTGACGATGACCTCATTGCGTTGATGAGCGTCGACGACGAAGCGGACGATCATCTTCAACTGGTGTCGATGAAAGTGACCTGCGGTACCGGAGGTCAGGCCGAAGCGACGGTCGAGCTGGAGGTAGAGGGTGCAGACAGGATCGCCACGGAAAACGGTGACGGCCCAGTCGACGCAACCTTCCGGGCGATCCGGGCGATCTATCCCAACACTGCGCGGCTGCAACTGTATCAGGTGCATGCGGTAACCGAAGGTACGGACGCGCAAGCCACGGTTTCGGTCCGTCTGGAGGAGGATGGTATGATCGCCACCGGTCAGTCTGCAAATACAGATACGGTGGTTGCGTCAGCCAAAGCCTATATCCACGCGCTGAACCGCCTGATCATGCGTCGTGAAAAGGCTGGTCCGGGGGCAGATACACGCGAGATCAGCTACAAAGACCTGACCTGATTGAAGGGTAAGGCGAATGGCTCCCGCACCCGCGGCGGCCCGGCTTCGCCGACCCTTCTTGGGTTTTGGGCCCGGCAGCGCGCCTCTGGCG
>NZ_JBQGAC010000011.1:0-53430 GCF_056542625.1 Ruegeria sp. AB7
TTTACACGGTTCAGGTAATTGAGTTGATCGCCGGGGCTACCAACCTCACTATGATGGGACTGAACATTCGCGACGGCTTGCGAATGACCGGCAAAATTAAGCGCCTACGCTGAAAGCTCGATTCGAATCCAAGTGCTAGCGAAATTGCCGACATTCGAGCGAAGGCGACGAATTGGTGCATTGTTGCGCCAAGAGGATATCAAGATACATCCAACACAATGTCGGCCTACTGGTCGCTTAGAACAACCAAAACTTGAAAGTGCTAACCATAACAAACCGCGAACATCGCTGAAGCGGTTTTATGTGAAGCGATCTCTGGTTGAGTAGTGGCCATTCAGTGGAACGAGTACAAAAGGCTGCCTCGCGGACAATGCTACCATTCATTGCGTTGGGACGAATGGACGCTTTATCTGCCAACGGCTTAGTCAGTGGCCAGAATATATCTGCGTCCTATCTCCTGAACGGGACGCACGTTGGAAGGAAATGTTGAGCGCAACGCTTGGAGTTGCTCTGCTGACAACGTAACCATGTCGTTTACAACGTGCCATGTGATAATTTCAAAGCATCCCGGCGTGGTCAGAGAGCCTTTGTATCTGTAACCAGCGTGGCGGCTTGGCAATAGATTTTCCGGAGAAATCATTGTTTCTGGCCTCACGAATTGCCCCTTGGCCGGAATATAGTTTAGCAGGTTATCCATTTGAGCATTCGAGGCGCCGGTTTCCATCAGCACGGCAACCACGAGCAAATCGCCTTCGTCGGATTGGTGTACGAAATGGATCTCCGCATCTGCCTGCTTACCGTTAATAAGGTGTTCAGAGCCGTGGTGGAAATGGAATTGGACAAATTGGTACTTCCGATTTTCAATGGCCACGCTACCAGCTTGGCCTTGAGTGCTGACTTCCAGAGAATGCCCGCTATTCATGATAGCAGGAGCGAACGCCTGCCAGTGCAGTACCAATACTGGCGGCTCAGCCTTGACGGTCATTGATGTCTTGATATCGATTGGCGATTGTTCGTGACCCTCAGAGCAAATACTCAGCGCCGGGCTTAATTCTCCCCAATGTTCAGGGCCAGTGTCACCGACGTAGCCCCAATTGGCTTCTTCCGCATTTGCGTGCTGTGATGACGAAAGCATGAAGATCACACCCATTAAGAACGCCATAGAGTGCCGTACCATCATTTTTTTACTCCTGTTCGTTCTTTTGGCTTACTTTCAACTGTTTGTATTGAGCATCTGGCAGACCCGCCGATGCCCACTACAACACGCCTACTTGTTTCCGAGGAAGATTAGTTTTTTGGCAACCCGTTTTGAAATAACGATTTGATTGAAGACGATAGGCTCCGCTTATCGGGCGCGAATAAATTTCTCAACGGGAGCTCTGAATTTTGCCTGTAAGCGAGTATCGGGAGACTTGACGCAAAGGAGATGGGCCCGCCACATCATAGCGGTGTCTTGCCATCGAATGGCTTCTGCGTGACATTTGACGGCCAAACGGGGGAGTTCGGACATCATGGATTTCAATCAAATACGATACTTTTTGGCACTCGCTGATACGCTGAACTTTACGCGAGCGGCCGAGCAATGCTTTGTGTCACAACCGGCGTTGACGCAGGCCATCAAACGTTTGGAAACCGAGCTAGGTGGGGAGTTGATCCACCGAGATGGTCGCGAGAATGAACTGACCGAGCTTGGCAGATCATTACGGGCGCATTTTGAACAGATTGACCGAACCCGGCATATGGTTCGAGCAACTGCCAAGGCAGTGAATGCTGGGGAAATCGCTGAGCTTAATATTGGATTGATGTGTACGGTCGGTCCTGGTGTACTCGCCCCGATGTTGGATGAGTTTCGCGTCACATATCCGATGGTCTCCATTTTGCTGCATGACGTAGCACCTGCATCCATCCCCGATTTGTTGTTGTCCGGCGCTCTGGATGGGGCCTTCTGCGCCCGACATGGCCCTCCCCATCCGCAATTGGACTATGTTGAGCTGTTCGAGGAGCCGATGGTCATTGCGTTTCCGTCTGATCATCCGTTTTCCAAACTGGACACAGTGCCTTTGCGTGACATTGCCAAGCAGCAATATGTCGAGCGGCTTCACTGCGAGTTCCGCGAAGAAGTTCTGGAATATTACCGGGAACTTGACCTTGAGCTTGAAGTTGCTTTCAGAAGTCAACGAGAGGATTGGATACAGGGTCTGGTCAGGGATGGTGTGGGGGTCTGCTGCATCCCCCGATATTCGCTTTTGCGTCCCGAATTGGAGCATCGACCAATTGTCGAACCGACGCTGTCAAGAAAGGTCTCCTTTGCCACTGTGGGACAATCGACACCAACGCCTGCTCTGAAGGCGCTTGCAAAACTGGCAGAAGCGCATGAATGGCCGGAGTACCAGCCAGCCGATTGACCTCCTTACGGCCAATCGAGTGCCCAAGCCTATCGACAGATCACCCCACATCGCCGCCTATGACCATAAGCGTTGCCTATCGTCTTCGATCAACTCGATATTTCCGTTCAAATTAACCGCGACATACGATCCGCCCAACAACAGACGCTTGCGTCTGTGTAAGGCTCAAGGAGGATCGTAATACACATCTGCTAATGGGTAGCCGAAACCGACGCGGAACTTGCAGTAAATGCAACCTTCATTGACTTGTAGCGAGACGCTTCGGTCAGGTTTCAGGTTTTAGCCTATTTCTCATCTTGCGATCCAAAACGGCGACGTGTTCGCGGGTTTGAGGCACGCCTAGAGCCTCAAGTGCAGGAGGGAGTCCGTTGCCGGTTGAGGAAACAGAAGCCGCGTTCGAAAACGAGTTTTGGGATCACTGGGAGGTCGGCATCTATGTTGAAGCCACCAGCCGGGAACCTTTGTTCGCGTCATACGACAAATATGATGCCGGAAACGGATGGCCAAGCTTCTTACGACCGATAGCGGAAGAAAAAATCGTGGAAATCAACGAACGCGAACATGGTGCGATACGCATCTTGCTGCGTTCCAAGGCAACAAACCGGCACATCGGGTATCTGCTCCTGGACGGGCCGGAACCCACCGGGCTGATCTACTGCATAAAGTCTTCGGCCATTCGCTTCGTGCCAATTGACGAGCTGCCCCAGTCATAACGTCGCGCCCAGAAATCCATGTGCGGCATTGAGGCATGCCAGGCATCAAAGTCTTCAAAATCACACGGGAGAACCAAAATGAAACATGTATCCAGGTCTGCTTATCTGACTTTTTCAACAGCATCTCTGGCGGTGGCAAGCGTTACCGGAATGGCGCTGGCATCAGGGCACTTTATCTCAGGGTTGCAAGGGCAATACCCGGAATACGACCTGAACGACACCTATGTCTTTCAATCCAGTAACGATGGCTACACCACCATCATTTCCTCCGCAAACCCAAGCACGCCGGGTTCAACGGACTCTCCTGCCGGAGTCACGTTCGGCAATGAGGGCATCTACAATATCCATATTGCGCAGGATGACAGCTTTGAAACCGGCATGACATTTGCATTTACCTTCGACGGCGACAGTATCGAAGCTCACAAGATCGGCTCCCCTAATGCAGAGATTGGCGAAAAGGGGGAGACTTTCGGCGAAGGGAACGTCGGCGATTTACTAACGCTGCCTGGTGACATTCGGGTCTGGGCCGGGCGCGGTGAAGAACCGTTCTTTGGCAATGGCGTCGGTTTGGCCAAGTTCAATGCCGCTAAGCAGGGCGGAACGTTTTCGCCGAAAATCTTTCAAGAAGACGGAGATTTGTTCCTGGGTGCAACTTCCAGCTTTATTGTCATTGATATCCCGAACTCAATGCTGAGCGATGAGATCAAGGTTTTCACGACAACGGCAGTTCCGCACAAGGGCGAATGGAGCCAGGTTGATCGACATGCCAACGTGCTGTTCCCGTACGTATTCCTGTCTGACACACCAGCGGTTCAGGAAGATCATGAGCAACACCGACCGGATCTTGACGTGGAAGAACGCCGCCAAGCAATCGTAAACAACGTGTTTTGGGCGGTTTCTGCATCCAAAGCAGATGTTGGCAACGGTGTGGACTACGCGGAGAAAGTCGCGGATATGGTCATGCCGGACGTGATCACCTATCGCCCGGGATCAGAGGCTAGTTACGCCGTCGACGATCTGAACGGCCGCGCGCTGCAAGATGATGCGATGAACACTGTGTTGCAGCTTATGATGGGTGTGCCGGTCGATGACAACGCCGATGACAGCCACCGCTACACGGCTGAGTTCCCATACATCCTGTCCACAAACTAACTCCAACCTCGCACATCGACGCTCCCGGCCACTGACCATCGTGGCCGGGTTAGCCACCTAAGCCGGAGAATTGTTATGAAAAAGCTTGTTGCTGGCGCAGCCGCTCTGACCTGCATTGGTGTTGTATCAATGGCCGAAGAGTCGATCCAATTACCAGTATCCTTTAATGCTGATGGAACCGTAAACCGGCCTTTGGATCACAGACAATGGGTAAATGTTGGTACGACCTTGATACCGCAGGGCGAAATCAACATTATTGACGACCTTCCGATACCAACCAGCGAATACATCGACACCTATGTCGAACCCATGGCATTTGCCATATACATGGCCACCGGAACCTGGCCCAATGGCACGCAGATCGTAAAAGAGTTCACGGCTACGAAGCCAGCCGACGCTGGCGAAGTGTTGACAGAGAGCCACTACAACGGGTTGGCCATGTTGGTGAAAGACGTTCAACGGTTTCCTGCGGAAACGGGCCATCTGGGATATTTCAACTTCGGTCATCATCCCGAACCCTACGAGACCACATCAAAGGTTCTGCCTCGCGAACAGTGTTCAGCGTGTCACGAGGCATTACCCATCTGCGTGGGTAGCAAAGGTGGTGCGCCGCAGATCAGCCCCGGCGACACGCCTGTCAGCCGCCCGGATCCGGTTCTCGTCAAAGCCCTTCGGGATGCGCATGCAATGTTGGAGCGCGACAGTAAAGGCATGCCCTGGTGTGAAGATGCCCCCAAAGACCGCTACCGACGAAAGCTGATCCGCCTTGCCTTTCTGGCACCGGAGCTGCAAAAGGCGATCTTCGAAGGACGGCACATTGCAAAGCTCACGCTGGCGCGTCTACTGAGTTTCGAGATGCCCTTGAGCTGGGCAGACCAAAAGCAGCTGCTGGCGCAATACTTGATCGAATAAGGCCGCGCATGCGCAACCCGTAAAAATGGCCAAAAACCCCTTTTCAGGGCCTCGATCGCTCCAAAACACGCGCCAAACGCCCTGTAAACAGGCTCAAACCTACCTGTTATTAGAGTTATCAGGACCTGCGGGTGAGTGGCTTCTAACCAGCTGAATTTTATAAAAAATTCGAAACTTCAAGGGTCGATCGCCGCGGAATCCACCTGTTATTTGCCTGAATTGGCAAAAAATTCCCTGATAATGCCCAAACCGGACCTTGCATCAAACGAGCGGAGACAGGCCGTTAAAATGGCGGGCGTGTCTCCGAGTTTAGGGGGAGTTGTTAACAGGGAACAACGGATTGAGGCCAAAAAGCCGGCCTATTTCGGGGGGTTGTCAGTCAGCCTGACGCCAGAGACGGGTGGTGGGGGTTGGTGGCGGACCGAGGAGGATTCGAACCCCCGACCCCTTGATTCGTAGTCAAGTACTCTATCCAGCTGAGCTATCGGTCCGCGTTGGTGAGGCGCTATTTAGACCTGAGGCCGAGGGCGCGCAAGTCGATTCTTCAAAAAAACTTCAAAAAGTCATATCACCGCGTGGAAGCCTTATTTCAAAGGTGGTTCCATCAGGCCCTGTGTCTTTCAGAAACAGGTCTCCGCCGTGACCCCGCACCAATTCTTGCGAAATCGCAAGCCCAAGTCCCGAGCCGCCTTTGCGAACACCACCCTGAAATGGTGTAAACAGATTCTCTCGGGCCTTAGGAGGCAGGCCTGGACCCGTATCGCTGATTTCGATGCACCAGTCGGCTTCAAGCTCAGATGCAGACACCGTTACGCGCCCCGCCTTACCCGAGACCAGAAGTGCTTGCCGGGCATTGCGCACAAGATTCATGACAACCCTGAAAATCTGTTCCGGGTCGGCACGGATAACAAGATCTTCGGGTACGTCGTTCACAATCTCAACGCAGGCATCGGCAATGGCGAGTTGCTCGCTGGCGACAACATCTGCGGTAACGTCCCGCAAGCGAACCATGGTCAGGGTTGGGGCTGGTTCTTCGGCGCGTCCGAACGCCAAGGTGCTTTCGCACAAAGAAACCGCCCGCGTGATCGAATTGACAAGTTTGGGTGCCATTCGCGCCACCAGGGGGTCATTGCTTGCTTCAATTCGATCGGTAAACAGCTGAGCAGAGGTCAGAATGTTGCGCAGATCGTGGCTGACCTTAGCCACCGCCCCGCCCAACTGGGCCAGACGTTCACGTTGTTTCAGGGCCTGGGTCAGATCGGTTTGAAGCATCTGCAGGGCCTCTTCGGCCTCGCGCAGTTCGGTCACCTTGGAATTGGGGGAGATGATGCCGCGCGCATCCTCAGGTGCGCTGGCATAGCGCTGCATGTAGCCAACAACGCTTTTGATCGGACGCACCAGTACCACGCGCACAGCCAGAAACAGGAACGAGGCCGTTATGATTGAGATCACAAAGGACAGCCCAAGGATGCGGAGCCCATAATCCGTCATGGCCATGCGCAAGGGCTCACTGTCCATTGTCACTTCGATCAACAGTCCTGCGTCTTTGACCGGTGCGCCGATCACACGGATAACTTCGTTTTCGGGGATGAACAGCCGCGAGACCGCATCACGGATCAGCACCCAAGCGCTGGCATTACGCAAATCAAAGGTCTTGGTGATCTGGGTCGGGATCGGTGAAGACAGCATGAGCTGACGCACCTCGTCGCGGCGCAATACGACGTTATAGACCCCCGCATTTGACAGCAATTCCGCTTCAAGCTCATCAGCCAGCATATCGTCGGCCAACAAAGCAAGCGAGGCGATCTGGGCGCGTTCCAGCCGGTTCAGCAGAAAATCTTCACGGAAACGCGCGATCGAGGGCACAAAGATCAGTACTTCGGCCAACATGACGAAGACCGTCGTCAGGATCAGAAATCGGCCCGACAGCGAGTTCACTTTGCGCTCCTCCTTGGGTCAGGGAATCCAGCGCTGGACGAACCTGACCACTCGTTTAACCATTTGATTCTCAAACAGCCTTGGAGAGAAATAGGCTCCTGCCACACGTTTGTTAAGCTCTCCGACCGTTGGGTAAGGCGAAACCATCGTTGCGATCTGACCCATCTTGAGATTATTGACCAGCGCCAGCGACCACAAGTTGATCAATTCTCCGGCCTGATATCCGACGATTGTCGCGCCCACAGGTCGGCCCTTTACGACCATCACCTTGATGAACCCCTTGGTCTTGCGCTCGGAAACTGCGCGGTCATTGTGGTGATAGTCGAACCGGGCAACCTCCACCGCGTCGCCATGCTGTTCACGGGCTTGTGCCTCGGTCAGGCCGACCTGTGCCAGTTCGGGATCTGTATAGGTGGCCCATGGGATATGAGCGGTCTTCGCTTTCGACGGAAGCCCAAATAAGGCAGAGCGGATGATGATCCCCGCATGATATCCGGCGACATGGGTAAATTGCAGCCCACCTGCAACATCACCAATGGCATAGACCTTGCGATTGCTCGTGCGTAAAGAGTCGTCCACCTTGATGCCTGCCCGCGTGCTGTCGATCCCGGCAGCGCCGAGGTTCAGACGGTCGATATTGGCCTTGCGTCCGACGGCCAGCAACAGATGAGAGCCCGCGTAGACCTCATCATTCTCAGTGACCACCTCAATGGTGCCTGCATTTTCTCGGATCTGGGACACCATGGCGTTTTCATGGATTTCGACACCTTCAGTCCGAAGACTATCCAGCACGACGGCTGCAGCTTCAGGGTCGTCTTTGCCCAGCGCACTAAGGCCCTCGATCACGGTCACTTTGCAGCCCAGCCGGATATGCGCCTGCGCCATTTCCATGCCGATGGGACCTCCGCCGATGATCAGCAGGTGCTCGGGCTTATCGCGCAGGTCAAATATGGTCTCGTTGGTGTAATACGGCACTTGATCCAGCCCGGGCAGCGGCGGCACCAAGGGCGATGAACCTGTGGCCACCACGACGCGTCGGGCGGTGATCAGGTGATCTCCGGCCTGTACCTGCGTGGGTGAGATGAATCGGCCGTACTCCCGGATTACCTTGACGCCAAAGCCTTCAAAACGCTCCTGACTGTCCATGGGTTCGATCTGGGCGATAACACTCTGCACATGATCCTTGGCAGCTGCGTAATCCACTTGTGGCATCGCATCCGCGACGCCAAAAGCCGACGCGTGGGCCTGAGCATATGCAGCCTTGCCGCTGGCAATCAGAGCTTTGGATGGGACACAGCCGAAGTTCAGGCAATCCCCACCCATCTTGTGGCCTTCCAGCAGGATGACATCCGCACCCATCTGGCTGGCCCCTGCGGCTACAGACAACCCGCCTGACCCGGCCCCGATCACCAGGATATCGGTTTTCAACTCTTGCATGGATCAGGAACCCTTTCGACCACGGAGGGATTTGATGACAATCGGCAGCGCTGCCAGCGCGCACAAGCCAATAATTGGCCCGATCACGAAGGGTTCCCATAACAGCGAGACATCCGGGGTTTCGCCGCGATCAAAGACACCACCCAGCCCAACACCGATCCAGGTATAGACAATCCCACCAGGGATGATGCCCAGCGCCGTCGTAATCAGGAAGTTTCGGAACTTTACCCCAACCAATGCGGGCACCAGATTGGCAACGAAGAAGGGCACCACAGGTACAAGACGCAGCAGGAACAAAACCGAGATTTCATTCTCACGCAGCCCGTCCTTCAGTTTCTTGACCGTCCCTTCCGAGGCTTCAAGCTTGGCGGTCAGAGATTCACCCAAACCCCAGCGTGCGGCTAGAAAGATCGTCGAAGCGCCTATGGTTGCGGCAAAAACATTAAAAGCCGTTCCTGCAAGCAACCCGAACAGGAACCCACCGGTCATCGAAGCAACCGCAGCGCCAGGCAGCGAGAAGGCAACAATAATGATGTAAATCCCCACGAAAGCCGCAGCCATCGCCCAGTAGTTTGAATCGCGCCAGGCCAGCAAAGCCTCGCGATTGTCGCGCAGGGTTTCAAAGGTCAGATAGTCGCCCAGCGCAAAGAACCCCACGGCGGCAACGGCGAGAATCACCGCCAAAGGGATATGACGTGCCAGCCCGTTGCGCGGGATCTTGGTGGTTTCGTTCATCTGGGTAGCAGGTTCTTGTTCATTCATCTTGCCCACAACATGCGCCGCCCGCGCGCGCTGCAACAGAGGCCTCACGGGGCCTTGATGTTTATGGCACTTAATGTGAGGGATACGCGCTCTGAACCCGGTTTTTGAAATCTTTTGCCCGGGCAGATTACAGATTTGTTGCAAAACGCACCAAAACCCCCACCTAGGGGTTTGACTTACCCCCCGCTACCCAGTAGAGGACGGGCTTCGAACACTAGGGCTAGGCGAATCCGCGCCGCACCCACCGCTATAGATTGGAGACGGAGCGATGAAACGCACCTATCAGCCTTCGAACCTGGTTCGCAAACGCCGCCACGGTTTCCGCGCGCGCATGGCTACCAAAGCCGGCCGCAAAATCCTGAACGCACGTCGCGCACGCGGCCGCAAGTCGCTGAGCGCATAAGCCGCTCGACCTTTCAGGTTATGAACATGACGCCGCCGGAGGCCCCTGAGGATGGTAACAACCAGCCGAGGGTGATGCCCCCGGCGGCGTCCGTTTGCGCATCTGAATCATTGACCGTACTGCAGAATCGCTCGGACTTTCTGAAAGCCGCGCGGGCCAAACGGCAAGGCACTGCATCGATGATGGTGCAGGCGCGTAAACGTGGCGCTGATGAGGCTGCGGGCATTCGCATCGGGTTCACCTGCTCAAAGAAGGTCGGCAATGCCGTCGCCCGCAACCGCGCCAAACGCCGCCTGCGTGAAGCCGCGCGAGCCGTATTACCTATTCATGGGCATGCGGGCTGGGACTACGTGTTGATCGGCCGCGCCGAGGTTACCGCTGCACGGCCCTTTGATGCGCTTAAAGACGATTTGCGCTATGCGCTGCGCAAAATACACGGGGGTGGCAAATGACCCTCTTTGCCCATCTCCTCGCCCTGCCCGTCCGGGTCTACCGGTTGATCTTCAGCCCCTGGGTTGGATTTAACTGCCGCTATCAGCCGACTTGTTCCGCCTATGCACTGGAAGCGCTTGATAAACACGGCGCCATCAAGGGCGCATGGCTGGCGGCGCGCCGGATCGGGCGCTGCCATCCGTGGGGTGGCGATGGCTATGACCCTGTGCCCGACGACGAACGACCCTGACCCTTGCCCGGTTCACCCAACTGCGATAGGCCCAGCCCATGTTTGATGAAGCCGACGATATCCATCCGCTTTTTGCCGGTGCGCCTTCAACCACCGAGTTCAAGAAGCTGCGCAAGCGCATCGTGCGCCAGACGCGCGAGGCCATTGAGCAGTACGGCATGGTGGACCGCACCGCCGAAAGTAAAACACCCCGCTGGTTGGTCTGCCTGTCGGGCGGCAAGGACAGCTATACCCTTCTGGCGGTGCTCTACGAACTGAAATGGCGCGGTCTGCTGCCCGTGGATCTTCTGGCCTGCAATCTGGATCAGGGGCAACCGGGGTTCCCGGCAACAGTCCTGCCAGAATTCCTAGACCGTATGGGGGTGCCACATCGGATTGAGTATCAGGACACCTATTCCGTTGTGATGGACAAAGTTCCGCAGGGCCGCACCTATTGTGCGCTGTGTTCACGCCTGCGTCGGGGCAACCTCTATCGTATCGCGCGCGAGGAAGGTTGTTCCGCAGTTGTGCTTGGCCATCACCGCGATGACATCCTTGAAACCTTTTTCATGAACCTGTTCCATGGCGGTCGTCTTGCAACCATGCCACCAAAACTGGTGAATGAAGAAGGTGATCTGTTCGTCTATCGCCCGCTGGCCCATGTGGCCGAGGCGGATTGCGAGAAATTCGCCAAGGCGATGAACTATCCCATCATACCCTGCGATCTGTGCGGCAGTCAGGACGGGCTGCAGCGCCAACAGGTCAAGCAGATCCTCGATCTGTGGGAAAAGAACAGCCCCGGCCGGCGACAAGTGATGTTTCGGGCATTGACCAATGCGCGGCCTTCGCATCTTCTGGACCCAAAACTGTTTGATTTCGCAAATCTTTCGATCGATCCGATTCAAAAAGACGAAAATTCAGACGATATTCCCCAGTTACGTTAACGCCTGACTCAGATTGATTTCCTACGGTTGGCTTGCGCGATCCTAGCCCAAGCTGAAGGCCGTAAAACCTATGCGGAAATTCCTCTTTGTCGACCGTTGTTCCGAAACGCTGCGGATATTTCTCACCGGACCGCAGGTTCTGGCATTTATTCCCGCGGCGTGTTTAGCCGCCTTCTGGTTGGGCGGTGAACGTGCGCTTGTTACCACGGCGTTGGGTTTGCCCCTTGCTTTTGCCGTCATCGGAAATTGGGGAAGCCGTTCTTATACAGCCCGCAGTTCAGGTATGCGCCCCAGCGGCCTGGTTCCATATGACGTATTCCAATCAGAGTTGGAGGCGTTGAGTGAATCGGTCAGCAAATCAGGTGAGAATGCCGCCTGTATCGCAATTGCTTTGGACGGCTATGCCGAGCTTCAGGATCTGCACGGTCAGGCTGCCGCCACTCATGTAAAGCAGCAATTCAGTGATCGTATCCTGTCGATCATCCGAAACCAGGACATCTTTTCGCAGATCGATCAGAACCGGTTTCTCATTGGCCTGCATCCCTCCCCACATCTTGATCTGGAAGCCTGCATTCAAATGTCTGGCCGCATCCAAAGCGCAGTCGAAGAGCCGCTTTTGTTGAATGGCACAGGAGTTTACCAATCCTGCTCGATCGGGTTCTGCCTGCATTCAGACCTGCGACAGGTCGAGGCTGATGAGTGGATTGGCGCCGCCACCGCTGCACTGTCCGAGGCGCAAAGAAGCGGTCCCTCGACCATACGCGCCTATTCAACCGCGACCCGTCGGCGATCCCTGGTCCGAGCCAATTTGAGAAAAGAGTTCGAGGCGGCATTAGACAATGGAGAGATTCGGCCCTGGTTTCAGCCTCAGGTTTCAACGGATAATGGGAACATCACAGGTTTCGAGGCTTTGGCAAGGTGGGAGCATCCAATAAAAGGTGTTCTCAGTCCGCAGGTATTCCTGCCCTTCGCCGAGCAAGCCGAACTGATGGAGCGGCTAGGCCAAATCATGCGTCACCATGCTTTTGAAGCGATGCAAGCTTGGGATCGTGCAGCATGCGTTGTGCCCCGGATCGGTATCAATTTCTCATCCGATGAGTTGCGCAATCCGGGTCTGATCGACCGCCTGAAATGGGAGTTGGATCAGTTTGATCTGACACCGGATCGGCTGGCGGTTGAGATTCTGGAAACCGTGTTCTCGCGCAGGCCGGATGACGTGATCACGCGGAATGTAACTGGCATGGCTGCGCTTGGATGTTGTATCGACCTGGATGACTTTGGCACCGGACATGCCTCGATCGCCTCTATCAAGCGGTTTGACGTCTCGCGGATCAAGATTGATCGGACGTTTGTCACCAAATCCGATCAGGATCCCAGCCAGCAGCAACTGGTCAGCGCCATTCTGACCATGGCTGAACGCCTGAATCTCGAAACGCTCGCTGAAGGTGTGGAAACGCCCGGCGAACACGCGTTGATGGCGCAATTGGGCAGTAACCACGTTCAGGGGTTCGGAATTGCAAAGCCAATGCCATTTGAGCAGACCCTGGATTGGATCGCGGCGCATCGTGCCAAGATCAGGGGTGCATCCAAGATCGGTCGCAAAATGGGATGAAATCTGCAATTACGGTGCGCCAAATCCAGCGCCGGAGCGATTTGATGGGCGATTCCGCTTGACCTTTGGGGCTGCACTCTGTTGAACCCACCGGGTGTGTTTCACTGCTCAAGGTGGCTGTCCCCGATGGACGATCAGAACAAAAATCTCATCCTTGCAACCGCGCTCAGCTTTCTGGTGATCCTTGTCTGGTTCGTGCTGTTCCCACCGCCGGAATCAACCACGACGCAGGACGCTGCAGAAATTGCAGATCTGGAAGGCGACGAGGTGCAAACACCCAGCGCAACCAGCACCGTGGGTGAAGCCACAGCGACCGCCGAGGAAACACTGCCAGAGGAACAAGCCCCTCGCGTCAACATCGACACCCCCCGTCTGAAAGGCAGCCTGTCCCTGTCCGGCGGGCGGATCGATGAGCTGTTTCTGAAAGATTATAAAGTCTCGATCGAAGAAGGCGCGCCTATTGTTGAGCTGCTGTCTCCGGTTGGTTCGGAATCGGCTTATTATGCCCTTTACGGCTGGGCACCGGGTACAGGAGTTGCAGGTGCGGATGTCCCGGGCCCCAACACGCTCTGGACATTGGAAGAGGGTGAGACGCTTGGCGTAGACAACCCCATCACGCTGGCCTGGGACAATGGCAATGGCCTGACTTTCCGCCGCACCATCGCGGTCGACCAGGACTACATGTTCACAGTTACCCAATCGGTTGAAAACGCGACCCAATCCGAGGTGGGCATGGCCCCCTATGGCATTCTTGCACGCCACGGTATTGGTGAAGATGGCGACCTTCCGGGCCTGAAAAACTTCTTCATCCTGCATGAGGGTGTGATCGGCATGGCGGACGGCACGCTGTCAGAAGTTGACTATGGTGATGTCCGCGATTTTGACATCGACCCGAACGAACGGGCGCAGGCCGAGGTCTATCAGGTCAAGGAAGATGGCTGGATCGGCTTCACGGATCACTACTGGATGACCACGCTGATCCCAGAGCCGGGCTCGACCTTCAAAGCAGCCGCAAAATATGACTCGCGCCGCAAAATCTATCAAACCGAAACGGTGCTGCCGACGCTGACCGTAGCGCCGGGTGAGACTGCTAAAGTGACCACACGCCTGTTCGCTGGTGCCAAGGAATGGGAAGCCATTCGGGAATACCAGGCCGAAGGTGTGCAGAAGTTCATCGACAGCATCGACTGGGGCTGGTTCTTCTTCCTGACCAAGCCGATCTTCTGGCTGCTGCACAACATCAACCTGCTGATCGGCAACATGGGCTGGTCCATCATCGGCCTGACCCTGATCATCAAGGCGATCCTGTTCCCGCTGGCGTTCAAATCCTACGTTTCGATGGCCAAGATGAAGGAATTGCAGCCCCAGATGGAGGCCTTGAAAGAGGCCGCAGGGGATGACCGCCAGAAGATGCAGCAAGGCATGATGGAGCTGTACAAGAAGGAAAAGGTTAACCCGGCCGCAGGCTGTTTGCCGATCCTGATGCAGATCCCCATCTTCTTCTCGCTGTACAAGGTGATTTTTGTCACCATCGAACTGCGTCAAGCCCCATGGTTTGGCCCGTTCCAGGACCTCAGCGCTCCGGATCCGACCTCAATCTTCAACTTCTTTGGTTGGCTGCCTTGGGCGGCACCGCAGCCTGAAAGCTTCATGGCGCTGATCTTTATCGGTATCCTGCCACTGCTGCTGGGTATCTCGATGTGGCTGCAGCAGAAACTGAACCCGGCACCGACCGATGCAACACAGGCGATGATCTTTGCCTGGATGCCATGGGTTTTCATGTTCATGCTGGGCGGATTTGCCAGCGGTTTGGTGGTCTACTGGATCGCGAACAACACGATCACATTTACCCAGCAATACCTGATCATGCGGAGCCAGGGCTATACGCCCGATGTATTCGGCAACATCAAATCAGGCTTCAAACGAACGCCAAAGACGGACGACAAATGAGCGGTTCGGTCACCAGCATTTGGCGGCACCCGATCAAAAGTCACGGGCGTGAACGCCTTGATCACGTTACCATGATCCCCGGGCATACCATGCCCGGGGATCGTGTTTGGGCGGTTGCACATGAGGCGTCGAAAGCGGATGGATCGGAATGGGCACCCTGCGCCAATTTCAGCCGAGGCGCGAAGGCCCCTCAGTTGATGGCAATCTCGGCGCAGCTGCAAGGCGACTCGGTCACGCTGAGCCATCCCAATCGCCCCGATCTAAGCTTTGAGCCCGACGCGCATCAGGACACCTTTCTGGACTGGGTCAAACCACTGATGCCTGCAGATCGCGCTGCGTCTGCCCGCATTGTCCGCGCCGCTAATCGCGGCATGACGGACAGCGATTTTCCTTCGATCAGTTTGTGCAACATGTCGTCGCATCGGGCGGTCGAGCAGAAGCTAGGCAGGGATCTTTCTATCGCTCGCTGGCGTGGAAATATCTGGTTCGATGGCCTGCCGCTGTGGAATGAGCTCGACTGGATTGGCCGCGACATCCGGATCGGCAAGGCCGTTTTTCATGTGCGCGAACGCATCACGCGGTGTTTGGCGACAACCGCCAACCCTGAAACGGGTGAGCGGGATGCCGACACACTGGGTGCGCTGAGCAGCTGGGATCATCAGGATTTTGGCGTTTATGCCGAAGTTCTGGAAGGCGGCACCATTCACACCGGTGACGAGGTTCAGGTTCTATGACCACACTTCCCTTTCCACTAGCTGAAACTCCAGATGAATTCGCAACGGAAACCGGTCGAAAGCTGTTTGCCGGGCCATCCGAATTCGTCAAAGGCGTCGTTGCGATGGATGGCCTGCCTGCCCCCGATCGGTTGGAGGTATGTTTCGCCGGGCGTTCGAATGTCGGTAAATCCAGCTTGATCAACGCGCTAACGGGCACCAAGGGGTTAGCACGTGCCTCGAACACGCCGGGGCGCACTCAAGAAATCAACTTTTTCACGCAAGGGCCTGAACTCTATTTGGTCGACCTGCCTGGGTACGGGTATGCGAACGCGCCGGTGAAGGTCGTGGAAAAATGGCAACGTCTGCTGAAACAGTATCTGAGTGGACGTCAGACCCTGCGCCGTGCCTTCGTCCTGATCGACTCGCGCCACGGGGTGAAACCTGTGGACGCCGAGATCATGAAGCTGCTGGATACCAGCGCAGTGACCTTTCAGTGCGTTCTGACAAAGGCCGACAAGGTCAAAGCAAAAGACCGGGAAAAAGTGCTGGACCAGGTACGCGCCGCGCTTTCGAAACATCCTGCGGCCTTCCCCGAGATCGTGTTGACCTCATCCGAGAAGGGCGACGGCATTCCGACCCTGCGTTCGATCATTGCGCATCTGGAGTGACGCTGTTCAGCAATATACAAGTCATGAGCTAAGGAAGCCGGGCTGCGCCCATCGGGTACGGCCCGCACAGATTGGCTGTTTCCGCGATCCGGTCTTGGCACCATCCTCCAAACACCCTAACACAGGGTCCCAGAGGGACACTCAGCCATGAAGACACGAGATATGAACCGGGATTGGATCGCCACCGCCGCCACATTGAACAGCGCCCTGCCCTATCTGCAGCGATACGACGGTGCGATTGTCGTCATCAAGCTAGGTGGCCACGCCATGGGCAGCGACGAAGCCATGGAAAGCTTTGCGCGCGATGTGGTGCTTATGCGTCAGGTTGGCGTAAACCCGGTCGTCGTGCACGGCGGTGGCCCAATGATCAATGCGATGCTCGACAAACTGGACATCCAGTCCGAGTTTGTGGGTGGTAAACGCGTGACGGACAAAGCCACAGTCGAAGTGGTCGAAATGGTCCTGTCGGGCCTTGTGAACAAGCGGATCGTGCAGGCGATCAATGCGCAGGGTGGCATGGCTGTGGGTCTGTCGGGCAAGGATGCCCATTTGATGATGTGCGAACAGACCGACGCCTCGCTCGGGTTTGTCGGCACACCGTCCGAGATGAACCCCAAAATCCTGCATGACCTGTTTGCGCATGATGTTATCCCTGTGATCGCGCCGCTGGGCGCAGGTCGGAATGGCGAAACCTTCAATGTGAATGGCGACACTGCAGCCGGGGCGATCGCCTCAGCTCTTAAGGCAGACCGCCTGCTGCTGCTGACCGATGTAGCGGGCGTCAAGAACGCAGCGGGCGATGTCGTGACCGAGCTCAAAGCCGGCCAGATTCGTGAGATGACGCGTGAAGGCACTATTGCGGGTGGGATGATTCCAAAAACCGAAACTGCGCTGGACGCGCTGCATAATGGCGTTCGGGCGGTCGTTATTCTGGACGGGCGCGCGCCAAATGCGGTGTTGCTCGAACTGTTTACGGAACACGGTGCCGGATCCTTGATCCGTCCTGATTAACGCCATAGTGATCTTCAACATCTTGCACCGGGCATTAACATGCTCGATTGTGAATGTATGGAGAACGAGCCCCTATTTCGCCTAAGCGTGTTTTTGATCCTGTTTGTTGTGTTTGCGGCGGCAGAGACAATTGCGCCAAAACGCTTACGAACCTGTCCGCGAAAAAATCGGTGGCTAACCAATCTATCAATCACTGTTTTGAACACACTGATGCTCAGGACTATGGCGATTGGGTTGCCCTTATTGGCAGTTGGCGCTGCCATTGATGCCGGGAAAAATGGATTGGGCGTTTTTAATTGGCTCGCCTGGCCAGGGTGGGTTGAGCTTATTCTATGTGTGCTGATTCTGGACTTTGCAATCTGGCTACAGCATCTGATTACCCACAAGGTACCAATCCTTTGGCGGCTACATCGTGTGCATCACGCCGACCGAGACATGGACGTCACTACTGCAGTCCGCTTTCACCCTGTTGAAATCGCGTTGTCCATGATCCTGAAAATCGGGCTAATCTATCTGCTCGGCGCCAGCGCCCTGGCTGTGATCCTGTTCGAGATCCTTCTTAATGGCACAGCGTTGTTCAATCATTCAAACTTGAAGCTCCCCCTTGCCGTTGACGCTGTGGTACGTAGGATTCTTGTGACACCCGATATGCATCGCGTACATCATTCGGTATTCCGAACAGAGCATGACAGCAATTATGGCTTTGCACTGTCTATCTGGGACCGAATGCTGGGGACTTACATTGCACAACCTCGGGACGGGCACGAACAAATGAGCGTGGGATTGGAATGGCAGGACGATCGACCAACAAAACTGGGCTGGAGCCTGGCTCTGCCCTTCCGCCGTTGATGACCTACGCCAATGTCGAACGAGCAGCCACTCAGGTTGGGCTGATAGTTATGGGTGCACTTCATCCAAGGCCCAGTGAAGCAAAGCAACTTAATGACGGAACCCTAATCCTTCTGGGGGCTGCGGGGGCATTCTGGCCTGCTCTGAAGGCCTCGGCTGAGTGGCAGGATGGCCAACCCGACCCGGTTGATCGCTGGTCCAGACGGGTGATCGGCCAGCTTGCGCAGGACATGAGGGGCACCGCCTACTATCCGTTCGGCGGCCCACCATACGCACCCTTCATTGACTGGGCACTTAAGTCCGGTCGCACCTTCAGCAGTCCAGTCGGGGCCCTGGTGCACGATACGGTAGGGATGATGATATCATTCCGTGGTGCGTTGCATTTTGCGGATGAGTTCTCAATTCCATCCGTGTCTCAATCGTCACCCTGCACAGAATGCCCCGCGCCTTGTGCAACAACCTGTCCGGTTGGGGCATTGAACACCCACAGCTTCTATGACGTGGCAGCCTGTCATGATCATCTCGATACCAAGGCGGGACACAGCTGCATGAACAAAGGCTGCCTCGCCCGGCTCGCCTGCCCTCTCAGCGCCGGCGCAGAGCGCCAGCCAGAGCAATCTGCGCATCACATGAAAGCATTTCACCGATCATGACCCGCACACTGATCCTAATGCGCCATGCCAAGTCCAGTTGGGGCGATCCCTTTGCCGAAGATCACGACCGCCCGTTGAACAATCGAGGACGCAAATCGGCCCCCGCGATTGGGGCGTGGCTGCAAAGCAATGGCTGGCTGCCGGATGACGTTATCTGCTCAAGCGCCAAACGCACCCGGGAAACGTGGGACAGATTGGGGCTGAGCACCCCGGAATTCCGCTTTACCCCCGCCTTGTATCTGACAGGCCCCGATGAGATGTTCGCCGAATTGGCCACAGCCACCGGCAATACCGTACTCATGCTGGGGCATAATCCCGGCATCGCTGCATTTGCAAATCGGCTGGTACGCAACCAGCCCGATCATTCGAGATTCTACGACTATCCGACTTGTGCAACGACTGTAGTCCGGTTCGATATCCCCGACTGGAATGCGCTCGAATGGCATCAGGGTGAGGTTCTGGGCTTCACGATCCCACGCGAGCTGCTGGAATAGAAAAAGGCGAGGTCGACACCCCGCCTTCTTGGTTTTCTGATCCGAATTTAGTGTCCCAGAATCTGGCTGAGGAACAACTTGGTCCGTTCGCTCTGCGGGTTGTTGAAGAACTCTTCCGGTTCGTTCTGCTCCACAATCTGACCGGCATCCATAAAGATCACGCGGTTGGCGACCTGGCGGGCAAAGCCCATCTCGTGGGTCACACACAGCATCGTCATGCCTTCCTCGGCCAGTTCGATCATGGTGTCGAGCACCTCTTTGATCATCTCGGGGTCCAGCGCCGATGTCGGTTCATCGAACAGCATGATCCGTGGCATCATGCACAGCGAGCGGGCAATCGCCACACGCTGCTGCTGGCCACCCGAAAGCTGACCGGGATACTTGTCGGCCTGCTCAGGGATCTTCACCTTTTCCAGGAAGTGCATCGCGCGCTCTTCGGCCTCTTTCTTGGGCGTTTTGCGCACCCAGATCGGGGCCAGCGTGCAGTTTTCCAGAATGGTCAGGTGCGGGAACAGGTTGAAGTGCTGGAACACCATGCCAACCTCGGACCGGATCTTGTCGATGTTTTTCAGGTCATTCGACAGCTCGGTCCCATCCACAATGATCGTGCCCTGCTGGTGTTCCTCCAGCGCGTTCAGGCAGCGGATCAGGGTAGACTTGCCCGACCCCGACGGCCCCGCGATCACGATCCGCTCGCCCTGATTGACGGTCAGATTGATATCGCGCAGCACGTGGAAGGCCCCGTACCACTTGTTCATATTGGTGATTTCGATGGCGATTTCGTCGCTCACCTGCATTTTGGAGCGGTCGATTTCGCGTTCAATTGCAAGTTCAGACATGTGTTGAACTCCTTAACGGTGGCCAGTCTGAAGCTTGCGCTCCAGGTACATGGAATAACGGGACATGGAGAAGCAAACCACGAAGAACAGAACGCCGATAAAGGCAAACAGTTCCCAGTAGACGCCGTTCCAGGCGGTATCGGCGCGGATGCCGTTGGTCAGGCCAATCACGTCGAACAGACCGATGATCGAGACCAAAGTCGTATCCTTGAAAATACCGATGAACGTGCTCACGATGCCCGGGATCGAGATTTTCAGCGCCTGTGGCATGATGATCAGCCGCTGCGCCTGCCAGTAGTTCAGGCCCAGACTGTCTGCGCCTTCGTACTGACCACGCGGCAGGGCAGCCAGACCACCCCGGATCACCTCGGCCATATAGGCGGCCGAGAACAGGGTCATCATGATCATCACCCGCAGGATGATGTCAAAATTAGTGCCCGGCGGCAGGAACAGGTTCAGCAAAAGCGATGCCACAAACAGCAGGGTAATCAGCGGCACGCCCCGAATGAACTCGATAAAGCCCACGCACAGGTATTTGACGATCATCAGATCGGACTGACGACCCAGCGCCAGCACGATACCGATAGGCAGCGAAACACCAATGGCCACGACACCCAACAGGATCGCTAGCATAAAGCCACCAAAGTCGCGGCTTTCCACCGGCGCGATACCGATCGGAATGATTGCATTGATTGCGTCAGCCACGGAACCGGCAGCAAACAGCCACCATAGTATGGGCAGCGCAATCGCAAGGATAATCGCGGCAAGAGACCCGGCAACCGGAAGCGCAAACTTGTACGCGAAATACCCGATGGCAAATCCGGCGGCGACCATGAGCGGCCCCCAGATCGACCCACCCCACATCAGCCAAGGCAGCAGGAACGGATAAGCCGCCGTTACAATCAACAGCTTACGCGGCACCTTGGTGAACAACACCGGCGCAATAGCAACCAACAACAGGATGAAGGTCAGGTTCGGTCGGAAATAGGCCGGCCAGCCGCCAGTTTCGGGCGGGTTAGACCACGTCGCGTCCGGATGGGCCGGATACGGCGGATAGAACCCATAGAGCAGCTGTAGCCACCGGTCCTTGATCACACCCCAGCAGGCATGACCATGCGTATCGCCCCAGGTCGCCATCATGATCTCTCGACATTCCGACAGCGAATTGGCGTTCCAAACGGATTCGAACGTCCAGGACAGGATGTTGGAGAGCACATAGTAGATGAACACCAGCGAGACGATCGTCAGGATGGCGTTCAGCCAGCTTGAAAACAGGTTATGCTTGATCCAGCCCAGTACACCGACCTCGGAGGCGGGTGGTGCCTGTTCCGGCAACATTTCCGTGCGGACAAATGAAACATCACTCATATTACCGCTCCACCAGTTTGACACGGTTGTTGTACCAGTTCATCACCGCCGAAATGCTCAGCGAGATGGACAGGTAGACCAGCATCAGCAGCAGAACGCATTCCAGCTCGCGACCGGTCTGGTTCATGGTGATGCCACCCAGCGTACCCGTGATGTCCATATATCCGACCGCGATCGCCAGCGACGAGTTCTTGGTCAGGTTCAGATAGTTCGAGATCATTGGCGGGATGATCACCCGCAACGCCTGCGGCAAGATCACCAGACGCATGGTCCGGCCCGGGCGCAGGCCCAGTGCGGATGCGGCCTCGGTCTGACCCTTGGAAATGGCCAGAATACCGGCGCGCACGATCTCGGCGATGAATGCCGCAGTGTACAGCGATAGGGCCAGCCACAAGGCAATCAGCGAGTTACGAAGGTGGGTACCGCCGCTGAAGTTGAAGCCTTTCAGCTCAGGGTAGCCCAGGTGAAAACCCAGAACGCCCAGCAGGATAGCTGACGGCACGAACAAAAGGCCCAGTTGGATGTGCCAGATGGTCGGGCGATCGCCGGTCTTTTCTTGCGTTGAATTGGCCCAGGCCGAAACCTTGCGCATCGCAAAGATGCTGCCGCCAAACACGATCAGGAAGGCGATCAGGTCAAGCGAAACATCAAAGCGCAGGCTTGAGGTACCGAAAAGGTGGATATCGCCCAATCCGCGCGAGAACAGAAACTCGGGGATATAGACCCCGCGATTTGTGACCGCGACCGTGCCAAAAAGATCCATCGTGGCTTCTGGGTTTTCACCTCGGAAGGCGCGCGGTGATGGCAGGCTTTCAATCAGGATCGCCATGGCGAACACGATCCAAAGCAGCACTGGAACGTTACGGAACATCTCGACATAGACTGTCATGATCCGCGCGATCAGCCAGTTATTCGACAGGCGCAAAACACCGACCATGACACCGATGATCGTTGCTGTGATACAGCCCAGAACTGCAACAACCAGAGTGTTTAGCAGGCCTATAAACGCTGCGCGCAGATGGGTATCGCGCGAGTCGTATTCCAGCAGGCGTTGGTTGATGTCATAGCTGGCCGGTTCGGCAAAAAAGTCGAACCCGACTGTTCTGCCCAGCGTTTCAAGGTTCTGAATGGTGTTGTTGATAATCCAGGCTGCCAGAAGCATGAAACCGATCATCGCTATGACCTGAATGGTCGCAGATCGGTACCGCGTATCATAAAGGAGCATGGACAGCCGGAAGTGCTCCTTCGGCGGGTCAGTGAGTGTCGTCATGACCTATGTATATCCCCGTGCATCCCGGATGTTGGCAGAGTTTGCCTCTGCTCAGATCGTTCCGGGCGTGTTTCTTATGGAAGGAAAAAGGGCGCGGGTTCCCCCGCGCCCTTTTCCGTGGATCTTAGCGGAAAGGCGGTGCGTACAGCAAGCCACCATCGGTCCACTGTGCGTTCAGGCCGCGTGCCAGACCGATCGGGGTTTCCTCACCGATGTTCTTGGCAAACACTTCGCCGTAGTTACCGCCGACTTTGATCGCACGCTGTGCCCAGTTCGCGTCCAGACCCAGCATCTCACCCAGCGTACCTTCGGTACCCAACAGGCGGTTTACCTCTGGGTTGTCGGTGGCACCGCTGGACATCTCGTCGATGTTCGCCGAGGTTACACCCAGTTCTTCCGCTGCGATCAGTGCGTTCAGGGTCCAGCGGACCACATCGCCCCACTCGTGATCGCCATGACGGACCAGCGGGCCCAGCGGCTCTTTCGAGATGATTTCGGGCAGGATCACGTGGTCGCCTGCGTTTTCAAAGGTGGCGCGCGTAGCAGCCAGACCCGATGCGTCGGTGGTGTAAACGTCACAGGCACCAGCCAGATACTGCTGCTGCGCTTCGGCGTTGGTTTCGATCGGAACCGGCTCGTAGCTCATGTTGTTGATGCGGAAGAAATCCGCCAGGTTAAGCTCGGTGGTGGTGCCGGTCTGGATGCAAACGGTTGCACCGTCCAGTTCCTTGGCCGAGCTGACGCCCAGTGCCTTGGGAACCATGAAGCCCTGACCATCGTAGTAGTTGATGCCGACGAATTCGAACTTCAGGTCGACGTCGCGGCTGAAGGTCCACGTGGTGTTACGGGCCAGCATGTCAATCTCGCCCGAAGCCAGCGCGGTGAAACGTGTTTTACCGGTTGTCGGGATGAACTCAACAGCGCTTGGGTCGTCCAGAACAGCAGCGGCTACCGCGCGGCATACGGCCACGTCAAAACCCTGCCACTCACCATTGGCATCGGGGCTAGCAAAGCCGGGTACGCCGGTTGCAACGCCGCAGTTCAGCTTGCCGCGGGCTTTCACGTCGTCAACGGTACCCGCTGCAGCTGCGCCAGCAGCCAGGCCGGCAATGGTTGCCACGCCCAAAATTACGGATTTTTTCATTTTTACCTCTTCCTGATTTTCCATCCCTGAATGGAACGGTTCGATCCGGCGCATAGGCGCCAGAAAGGTTACCCAAAAGGTGTCTCCCCTTTAGTGGCCCGAGTTTGGGCGTATTCATCAACAAACGTCAAGGGCTGGATCAGGGAAAACGATAGGTCTTTTCTGCCAGAATCGGACACAAATTCACGATTTGACGAGAATCCGTCTCAGAACGAGAGGTCAAAGAACTGCTTTGCGTGCAGAAAGGCGACCCGTTTCACTTCGGCGGCAGCGTGCGCCTCATCGTCGTGGCCCCATTGTTCGATCTGCCAAAGCTCGTCCAGTCGAGAAATGCGCCATATCTCGTCCGGTTTGCGCCAATTCTGCGCAGCGGCAAAACCAAGAATCAATGACCCCGACAGGCTGACGAGGTCATGAAACGCCGCCAGCTGGAACGCATTCAGTCCATGCACCCGGTCACGCAGGCCTTGCAGCACCTCGGCAGCTTGCGGTTGATGCACCACCCCTGCACGCGGGATCAACCGCGCGCCCAGCACGTCCGCAGCCCAATCCAATGCAGGATCCCAGGCCTCGGACTGCCGCTGCTGCAACGTTTCGGGATGGGTCGCCCGATAACACAACAGATCCGAGTCGCCGTAATCGGCCAGCATATCGGCAACCTCACCATGCTGGTGCCGCACCTTGTCAATCGCCGCATTGGCCGAACGGGTGAACGGCATCGTGGTCGGATCAATTTCCTTTTCCTGTGCATCCCATTCCCGTGCAACGGCCTCGGCCATGGCACGCGTGGGCAGGTCTAGCGCAGCCTTGGCGGGCGTTTTGACCCGCCGACCATCCAGTTCAACCGTATAGCCCACGTCGGTCTCAACGACCGTGCTTGTCGTCCAGAAGCGTTTGGGTTTCCAGTCGCTCATCTCTTTAGCCCCAGATCTTGGCCAGTGCGCCTGGCAATTCTTCGAATGTTTCGATCACATGTGTCGCAGCCGTCAGTACCCGACGATCGTGATAACCCCAGCTGACACCGATCCCGGCAACCTGCGCGGCTGCGGCCATATCCATGTCAAAGCTGGTGTCGCCCACCATGACGGCTTGCGCAGCCGGCACGCCCGTTTCAGCCAAAGCTGTTTCTATCATCGACGGGTGCGGCTTGGACGGGTGGTGATCTGCAACCTGACGAGTAATAAAATGCTGCTGCAACCCATGCCCTTCAAGCAGCGCATCAAGCCCGCGCTGAGACTTGCCTGTGGCCACTCCCAAAAGTACCTCGGGCTGAGCGTGAAGAGCGTCAATCACTTGGCGCGCACCGGGATAAAGCGGCGAGCTTGCGGCGCCCTGCTCCAACCTTTGCGCGTGATAGGCATGCTTATATCCGTCAACCAATGCGCTTTGTATCCGTTCGGACTGATCTGCTGCCAGACGCGCCATTGCATGGGGCAGAGATAAACCGACGATGGACAGGATGGCGTCACGATCCGGGACCGGCAGTGACTGCGCCTGAAAACAGGCGGTCATTGCCGAAACAATGGCACCCTGACTATCGACCAGAGTGCCATCCACATCAAACAGGACCAGCCGCAATGGAGCGTTCATCGCAACTCCTCAAACGGATCATCTGCAGCGAGGTCTTCGGTCCAGCCCAGCGTATCCCAGCTGTGTTTCATATGATCCGGTAAAGGCGCCGTAAGCGAGATGGGTTTGCGGGTCATCGGGTGTTCAAAGGACAGGCTGCGGGCGTGGAGGTGCAGCTTTTTGCTGATGATACCTCCCAACTGCGCGCCCCAGCCATCGCCGAGGTTTTCCTGCCCCGAGCCGCCATATTTCCCATCGCCAATGATCGGGTGGCCGATCGCCGCCATGTGCGCGCGCAGCTGATGGGTCCGCCCCGTCACCGGCACCATCGCGACCCAGGCTGCCCGCCCTGCAACGCGATAGAGCGTTGCATAGAGCGTATGCGCGCGTTTCGCGCCGGGCGTATCGTTCACCTCGCTCGGATGAACAGCGATCATCTTCTCGCCTTCGCCATGCTTACCATGCCCCGGTGCCTTGACCAGCCCGGTCTTGATTTCGCCCAGGTACGGAGTTGGAACACCAGCTACCAGCGCCCAATAGATCTTTTGGGTGTTACGATGCCGGAACGCAGCGGTCAGCCCCTTGGCAGCCTCGCGCGTGCGGGCCAACAGCAGTACGCCCGAGGTGTCCTTATCCAAACGATGCACAAGGCGCGGGTTCTCGTCACACCCAAAACGCAACGCTTCGGACAGGCTGTCCACATGGCGGGTTTGACCGCTGCCACCCTGAACTGGCAAGCCATGCGGCTTGTTCAGCGCCAGCACGTGATCGTCTTTATAAATCACGCAAGACTGGATCATCTTTGCGTCAGCGTCCGAAACACGATGCTTTACGACAGCGGGCTTATGGTCGGCGTCTGGCAGCGGCGGCACGCGCACAGACTGCCCGGCCTCTAGCCGCGTCGAAGCTTTGACCCGACTGCCATCTACGCGCAGTTCACCCTTGCGGCACATCTTCTCGATCCGGCCCTGGCTGACATGAGGAAACAGGCGGCGCAGCCAACGATCCAGCCTCTGGTCGCCATCGCCCTCTGCTACGGTGATCACCTGTACGCCGCTCATGCCATTGCCCCTTGTTCCGCACGGCTGATCCGCCCGGATTGTGCTTGTTTCAGTGCCTTAGAAATCATGCGCGTCTGTCGCGCGCATCGGGTGCAGAGTCAAGTCTAGCCCTGATTGCGTTGCGTTCTCAGCTTGGCGAAGTATTCCAGCCGTTTTTTCAGCTCGCGCTCAAAACCACGCTCTACCGGCTGATAGAGAACCGGGCGCTTCATATCATCCGGGAAATAGTTCTGACCCGAGAACCCATCTTCGGCATCGTGGTCATAGGCATACCCTGCACCATATCCCTGATCCTTCATCAGCGATGTCGGAGCGTTCAGGATATGTTTGGGTGGCGGTTCACTGCCCGATTGCTTGGCCAGCCGCATCGCCGCCTTATACCCCACATAGGCCCCGTTCGATTTCGGAGCGAGAGCCAGATACACCAACGCCTGCGCCAGTGCCAACTCGCCCTCGGGCGAGCCCAGCCGTTCATAGGTTTCCCAACTGTGCAGGCAGATCGATTGCGCCTGAGGATCGGCCAAACCGATATCTTCAACCGCCATCCGCGTGATCCTCCGCGCCAGATAGCGCGGGTCTTCGCCGCCGGTCAGCATCCGCGCAAACCAATACAGCGCCGCGTCAGGGTCCGATCCACGCACCGATTTGTGCAGGGCTGAGATCAGATTATAATGCTCATCCCCCGATTTGTCGTATTTTGCGGCCCGCCGCATCAGGCGCGTCGACAATGCATCCGGGTCCAGATCGGCGTCCACTTTCCAAGCAGCAACCTGTTCGATCAGGTTCAGTAGTGCGCGACCGTCGCCATCCGCCATCTCCTGCAGCGCCTCGCGGGCGGCAGACGTTAGCGGCAAGGCGCGGTCAAGCTCTTTCTCGGCGCGTTGTGTCAAACGCTCAAGATCAGCAAGGCTAAGGCGTTCCAGAACCAGCACCTGAGACCGGCTGAGTACCGCCGCGTTCAACTCGAAGGAAGGGTTTTCGGTCGTCGCGCCAACCAAGAGGATCGTGCCGTCCTCCATATGCGGCAGAAACCCGTCCTGTTGCGCTTTATTGAAACGATGGATTTCGTCAACAAATAACAAGGTGCCCTGCCCGTTTTGACGACGGATTTTAGCAGCCTCAAATACCTTCTTCAGATCCGGCACACCGGTAAAAATCGCGCTGATCTGCACGAAATGCAGATCGGTCTCCTGCGCCAGCAACCGGGCGATGGTTGTCTTTCCCACACCCGGCGGGCCCCAGAAGATCAGGCTGGACAGACTACCTGACGCGAGCATCACCCCCAATGGCGCATCTGGTCCCAAAACCTGCTCTTGCCCGATCACCTCAGACAGGGATTGTGGGCGCAAGCGATCCGCAAGCGGCCTGTGCGGCGAAGCGGTTGGTTCCGCAGAACCGGTATCGAACAAATCACTCACGGATCACAACCGAAACCGCAATGAGATTAACCGGCTTCCCCGCTCAACCTCCATCTGTACCCGGCGACCTGGATCGGTCAGGGCCTGAACGATATCCTCCGGTGTCTCGGTTCTGGTTCCGTTGATACCTTTAACGACATCGCCCACACGCAATCCTGCGCGGCCGCCATAGCGGCTCGGATCAACCACCACGACGCCGGTCTGAGACAGCGACAAGCCAAGCTTTACGATCACCGCCGGATTTACGCCCGAAACGATCAGACCTGGCATGACCGTATCCTCGTCCAGCGTAGTCTCATCCGCCGCAGGCGTTTCAGGCGGTTTGATCAGCGCCACTTCAATATCCGAGCGGTCTTCGCCCCGCAGCCGAGTCAGGACCGACTTTCCACCTACCCCGGCAACAGCCATGCGAAATTTCATCTCGGCCGGAGAATTCACCTCGTCTCCGTCGACATGAGTGACAACGTCACCGACCCGCAGACCCGCTTCTGCCAGCGGACTCAGTTCATGCAAGTCAGAAATCACCACACCTAGAGGGATGGCCATACCCAGAGACTCGGCTATGTCCGCGCTCATGTGTTGACCGGCCATTCCTGCCCAAGGACTTACGAAGCTTTCGTTGCCAGACTGCGCCTGCCGAAGGAATTCGGCTACCAAATTGGCCGGAATGGCAAAGCCGATACCGTTCGACCCGCCCGAGCGGGTCAGGATTGAAGTATTGATACCAATCAGATCACCATTCACATCGATCAGCGCGCCACCGGAATTGCCCGGGTTGATCGCCGCATCGGTTTGAATGAAGTACCCTCGTGCGTTTCCGGTTGCGGTTCCTGTGCGCGCCAGCCCTGAAATAATACCTGACGAAACAGTTTGGCCAACGCCGAAGGGGTTGCCAATCGCCAGCGTCAGCTCTCCTACTTCAACCTGATCGGAATCGCGCATCTGCAGGAACGGCAGATCGTTTGCCTCTTCCAACCGCAAGATTGCAATGTCGCTTTCTTTGTCACCCAGAACGACTTCGGCAGTGAATTCACGACGGTCGGTAGTCACGACCTGAATTTCCGATGCCATCCCCACAACGTGGTAGTTTGACACCACATACCCATCACCAGTGAGGATCACGCCGGAGCCGAGCGAATTCTGCACACGGGGGCGTGGCGTCCCAAATCCACGGCCAAAGAAGTCCTGAAAGAACGGGTCAGAAAATAGCGGATTTGCCCGCCCTTCGCGAACAATCTTGGCGTAGATGTTCACAACCGCCGGGGCAGCCTGCTTTACGACAGGGGCGAACCCGAGGCTGATTTCGGTCTGGCTTTTTGGTACCTGCGTCTCTGCGGCTGCCGGTATTGCGCCCATCAGCAATACTAGGGAACACAATAGTCTTAGCATCATCGGCCCTCCGGCAATATCGCCAACCGGATATGCGGGGCCGATGCAAAGATTGCAAGCGACATAACCCGCTGCCTTCGACAATGCAGAGGACCTACCGCTTTCTTTTGAGCTATTCGCACAAATATCCTGCTTGAGCATTATGGCTTCGCAAAGCGTTGCAAAAGTTTCACAGGGAGTTGTGCTATGTGTTGGACTTGGCGCTGAATCCAATCAGAGGGAACGACCATGCACAAAGACCGGGAATTGACCTTTGCAACGGCCCTTGCCTCTCATCATCGAAATAAGAGCTTTGTGCGGGAAGAGCACGCCCACGAGTATTACCAGGCCTCACTACTGAGTGCCGTCATGCAGGGAGTCTATGACGGGACTGTTTCCATCGGTCAGCTGCTGGAACACGGAGATTTCGGTCTCGGTACCTTCAACGCCCTGGACGGAGAAATGGTGGTGCTGGATGGTGTCGCTTATCGCCTGGATGGGGAAGGCAAAGCGACAATTGCGGATAACGGCGCGCTGACACCATACGCAGCCGTCATTGACTTTGAACCGACGATTTCGCTTGCGTTGGATTCTCCGGTTAACAAATCCGATTTCGAGGAGGGTTTGGATGACATGGCCGATGCAAAGAACCTGTTTTACGCGGTTTGTTTCACCGGATTGATCAAACACATTAGGTATCGAAACGTGTTGAAACAGGAACGGCCATACAAACCTTTGCTGGAAGTGGTCAAAACGCAGGCCGAATTCGAATTGGATGATGTTGATGGAACCATTCTTGGGTTCCGCTGCCCTGACTACGCGGTCGGGATCGGCGTTCCGGGTTACCACTTGCATTTCATCTCTGACGACCGGACTACCGGTGGGCACGTTCTTGATTACACATTGACCCGGGGAAAGATCGAAATTGATCACACCTCTTCATTGCATCTGGAACTGCCAGAGACAGAGGATTTCTCTGACGCCAATCTATCCGCAGGAGCGTCGGCAGATGGCATTCTGAAAGCCGAAAGCAATTAGGTTGCGCCCAATTTGGACGTCCGAAAGGTACAAAAGAAAACCCCCGCGACTGTGACGCGGGGGCTGAAACTCAGATATAGACGAGGCTTATTCGTCGGCTGCGGCCTCTTCGGCGGCAACGCGGGCTTTGTCGGCCGCGCCTTTGGCGTCGACGTCACGATCAACGAATTCGATGATCGCCATCGGTGCCATGTCGCCATAGCGGAAGCCAGCTTTCAGGATGCGGACGTATCCACCCTGACGCTCTGCATAGCGGGGGCCCAGAACCTCGAACAGCTTTGCGACGTCTTTGTCTTCTTTCAGCTGTGCTGCCGCCTGACGACGGGCGTGCAGGTCGCCGCGCTTGCCCAGAGTGATCAGTTTTTCGATGATCGGGCGTAGTTCTTTTGCCTTCGGCAGAGTTGTTTTGATTTGCTCATGCTCGATGAGCGAACCAGCCATGTTTGCAAACAGAGCCTTGCGGTGCTCATGAGTACGGTTCAGGCGGCGGTAACCACGTGCGTGACGCATTTTTCAATTCCTTATTTCGCGTTTTGCTTTGTCTGGCCGGCGATGCGTGTCACCGGCTCTCCTTGGGGCGGAAGTGCCCATATGGTCCCCGGCAGCCCGGGCATTTGTGAAGACGCGCTTAGAACGCGTCTTCGAATTTCTTGGCCAGATCTTCGATGTTGTCGGGCGGCCAGTCCTCGACATCCATGCCGAGGTGCAGACCCATACCGGACAGCACTTCCTTGATCTCGTTCAGCGACTTGCGGCCGAAGTTCGGAGTGCGCAGCATCTCGGCTTCGGTCTTCTGAATCAGATCGCCGATGTAAACGATGTTGTCGTTCTTCAGGCAGTTTGCCGAACGGACCGACAGTTCCAGCTCGTCCACTTTCTTCAGCAGCAGCGGGTTGAACTCCAGACCATCGTCTTCGTCCTGGCGGCCAGCCGATTCCGGCTCATCGAAGTTGACGAAGATCGACAGCTGATCCTGCAAGATGCGAGCAGCAAAGGCCAGCGCATCCTCGGGCGTGATCGAACCGTCGGTGTCGATTTTCAGGGTCAGCTTGTCATAGTCCAGAACCTGACCTTCACGGGTCGGCTGAACGTCATAGGCAACCTTTTTGACCGGCGAATAGATCGCGTCGATCGGGATCAGGCCAATGGGTGCGTCTTCGGGCTTGTTCTTCTCAGCCGAGACGTAACCTTTGCCGGTGTTGACGGTCAGTTCCATGAACAGGTCCGCGCCATCGTCCAGGTGGCAGATGACGTGATCGCGGTTCAGAACCTCGATGCCAGCGCTTTCGCTGATGTCGCCAGCGGTGACAACTGCGGGGCCTTTGGCATTAATCGACAGGCGCTTGGGGCCTTCGACTTCCATGCGCAGCGAAACGCCTTTGAGATTCAGGATGATGTCGGTGACGTCTTCACGTACGCCCGCGACCGAGGAGAACTCGTGCAGTACATTATCGATCTGAACGCTGGTGATGGCCGCGCCTTGCAGCGAGCTCATCAGAACGCGGCGCAGCGCGTTACCCAGGGTCAGACCAAAGCCACGCTCCAGCGGCTCGGCAACCAGGGTTGCCTGACGTGCAGGGTCGTTGCCCGGCTTGCCGTCAAGCTGGGTCGGCTTGATCAATTCTGCCCAATTCTTATGGATCATGTAATCCCTCCATTCCTGTCCGCGCCCCATGACCAACAAGGTGCAGACGCCCGAGGTTCAAAATGACGTGCTGGGGCCGTGCAAAAACACAGCCCCAGCTTAATTCAAAATCGCTTAGACGCGACGACGCTTCGGCGGACGGCAGCCGTTATGAGCGATCGGGGTCACGTCGCGGATCGACGTGATGTTGAAGCCCACTGCAGCCAGCGCACGCAGAGCCGATTCACGACCCGAACCGGGGCCCTGAACTTCGACTTCCAGCGTCTTGACGCCATGTTCCTGCGCCTTTTTGCCTGCATCTTCTGCAGCCATCTGAGCGGCGTAGGGGGTCGATTTCCGCGATCCCTTGAAGCCCATGGTACCGGCAGACGACCACGAGATGGCGTTGCCCTGTACGTCCGAGATCAGGATCTTGGTGTTGTTGAAGGTCGAGTTCACATGGGCAACGCCCGATGCGATGTTCTTACGCTCTTTGCGCTTAACGCGAGTCTTGTCACGTGCCATCGGTCAGACCCTCCCTTATTTCTTCTTACCGGCAATGGCCTTTGCGGGGCCTTTGCGGGTACGAGCATTGGTGTGGGTACGCTGACCGCGAACCGGCAGGTTGCGGCGGTGACGCAGTCCGCGATAGCAGCCCAGGTCCATCAGGCGCTTGACGTTCATCTGAACTTCACGACGCAGGTCACCTTCAACGGTGAAGTTTGCATCGATGTGCTCGCGGATGGCCAGAACTTCGGCGTCGGACAGTTCGTTGACGCGACGGTGCGCTTCAATGCCTACGGCTTCGCAGATCGCTTTGGCCGAGGTGTTTCCGATACCGGTGATATATGTGAGGGCGATTGGTACCCGCTTTGCAGTCGGGATGTTTACGCCGGCAATACGTGCCACGTGTCACTTTCCTTTTTGTTGCGGTTCCGTAACTCCGGAACCTTTTTTCACAACACTTGACCGTGGCAGTGACGCCAGAGGGTCCAGTATTATTCGAGGTGGTCGGGGCAATTGGGACGAATCCCGCATGCGATCTTGATTCCCTATAGGGATGGGGGTCGATATGGGCTTTTGGCGGTGCCGTCAAGCCCATATTGATATCAGCCTAGAACCGCCTCGATCGACGCGGTGACTTCCTTGATATCCGCCAGCCCGTTCACCGGACGCAGATCGCCTTTGGCGTAGTAATAGCCAATCAGCGGCGAGGTCTTCTTGTAGTATTCCATCAGGCGCGTACGAAGGCTGTCTTCGTTATCGTCGGCGCGACGGACGAAGTCATTTTCCTTGCCACAATTGGTGCATTTGCCATCCGCAGGAATCGGCTTTGTGTTGTCGTTATAGACCTCACCACATCCGCCGCAGGTTGACCGCGCCGTGATCCGGTCCACCAGCGCCTCATCGTCCACACGCATCTCGATCACCGTATGCAGCGACTGGCCCAGCTTGGTCAGCAGAGCCGACAGCGCGTCGGCCTGTGCCAGCGTCCGAGGGAAGCCGTCAAAGATGAAACCGGCACCTTTTTCGGTGGTCAGCTTTTCTTCTATCAGGCCGATCACGATCTCATCGGTGACCAGCTTGCCCGCGTCCATGATCGCAGCAACCTTCTGGCCCATTTCCGTGCCCGAGGTTTTGGCCTCACGCAACATGTCTCCGGTGCTCAGCTGCACCATACCGCGGGTTTCAACCAGGTGACGCGCCTGCGTTCCTTTGCCTGCCCCCGGGGGGCCGAGAAGAATGATGTTCATCGACGAGCAGCTCCCTTTCTGCCGCGTTTCTTGCCTTTGCCGCGCAGCTGGGACTTTTCAATCAGCCCTTCGTATTGATGCGCCAGCAGGTGGCTCTGGACCTGTTGGATAGTGTCCATGGTCACAGAGACAATAATCAGAACCGAGGTGCCGCCGAAATAGAACGGGATAGCAAACTGGCCCCGCAGGATTTCAGGCAGCAGACAAACGGCCGCCAGATAGGCCGAACCCAGAACCAGCACGCGATTGACCACGTATTCCAGATACTCGGCGGTTTTCTTGCCCGGACGGATACCCGGTACAAAACCGTTCTGCTTTTTCAGGTTGTCCGCCACATCGTCCGGCTTGAACGACACGTTGAACGTGTAGAAATAGGCGAAGAACACGATCATCGAAGCGAAGAACAGCAGATAAAGCGGCTGTCCGGGGCCGAAGTTGGCCAGCAGCCATGACATGACCGGGCCATTTGTGGCACCCGACGAGAAAGTCGAGATTGTCACCGGCAACAGCAGCAAGGAGCTTGCAAAGATCGCAGGGATCACACCCGCCGGGTTCACTTTGACCGGCAGGTGGCTGGAGCCGCCTTCGTAGACTTTCATACCAGCCTGACGGCGCGGGTATTGGATATGGATCTTGCGCAGGGCCCGCTCCATGAACACCACAAAGGTGATCACGGCGATGACCATGATGATCACACCAACGATCACGGCAGGGCTGATCGCACCGCTGCGTCCACTGGCAAAGAACTGCGCCAACGCGGCCGGAACCTCGGCAATGATGCCGACGAAGATGATCAGAGAGATACCGTTGCCGATGCCGCGTGCAGTGATCTGCTCGCCCAGCCACATCAGGAACATGGTACCACCGACCAGAGTGATCATGGTCGACATGCGGAAGAACAGGCCCGGATCAGTCGCAAGATCGCCCGATTCCAACGAAACCGCCAGACCATAAGCCTGAACGGTGGCCAGAGCCACGGTACCGAAACGGGTGTATTGGTTGATCTTCTTGCGCCCTTGCTCGCCCTCTTTCTTGAGCTGTTCGAGCGCGGGAACCATCGATGTCAGCAGCTGCACGATGATCGAGGCTGAGATATAGGGCATGATGCCGAGGGCAAAGATACCCATCCGCCCCAGCGCCCCGCCGGTGAACATCGAAACCATGCCGCCGATGCCTTGCCCCGCTTGCTCCATGAACTCGCGCAGTGCTTGCCCGTCGATACCTGGGACCGGAATGAAGGTGCCCAGACGATAGACGATCAACAAACCCAGCGTGAACAGGATGCGGTTGCGCAGATCGGTGGCTTTGCCCAAAGCAGCCCAGCTTGTGTTGGCTGCCATTTGTTCTGCTGCTGATACCATAAATCGGTCTCTCTTATGAAAACACCGCCCGGAACCGTTTTCCGGCTCGGGCGGCGTCTTGGAAAACTCTGAGGTCTATGTAAGCGGGTCTGCGCCCGCTCACAAGCGCTTACTCTGCCGCAGCAGCTTTTGTGACCGTCAGTGAACCGCCCGCTTTCTCAACTGCCTCAACAGCAGATTTCGAAGCACCTGTGACTTCCAGGTTCACTTTGGCGGTGATTTCACCTTTGGCCAGAACGCGGACACCGTCCAGCTTGCGGCGGACCAGACCCGACGCAACCAGTGCGTCCTCGGTGATCGCAGCTTTGGCGTCCAGCTTGCCGGCGTCGACAAATTTCTGGATCAGACCCAGATTGATAACGGCGAATGCCTTGCGGTTCGGCTTGTTGAAGCCACGCTTGGGCAGGCGCTGGTACAGCGGCATCTGGCCGCCTTCGTAGCCATTGATGGCCACACCCGAACGGGATTTCTGGCCTTTGATACCACGGCCACCCATTTTACCTTTGCCAGAACCGGGACCACGGCCAACGCGGGTGCGTTTAGGTGCGGCGCCAGGATTGTCGCGCAATTCGTTCAGTTTCATTTCGCTTCTCCTAAGCCGGATGTGACCCCCGAAGCGTGATGGGCCAAACACGGCATTTCTTGATTTTGATTCTTGTGGACGGAAATCCACCGGAGCGCTCTACAGCGTTGTGCCCTGCGTTGCAAGGTTTGATCCATCACAATTGCCAAAACCAAAAGAGGCGCCAGATTGGCGCCTCTTCAACGGTGAGTGGTTCAGGTGTTACGCGCAATATGCGTGGTCGCGTGCAATATCTGCGATATCACAGCGGCGCACGCCGATATCATCAAGCTCGCGATTGGTCAGACTTTGCAATTCGCGATAGGTGCGGCTGTATTCCGCAGCCCGTGCGCGGTTTTCTTTTACGCGCTCAACAAAGCTCGCAATCCGAGCGTTCAGGTTGAAGCCGCCATGTGTCAGTGTAGCTGTATGTGCCATATCTAATTTCCTTTCTGTTCCAGGGCGTATTCCCTGGGCGTTTCCATTTGTTCCTTTGTGGACAAGGCTCAGATAGGAGCATTAGATACCGCTAACAACGCGCGTTTTGGTCTAGCCGGTATGCGTTTGGTGAATGGCAAATGACCCATGAAAATAGTGCCCTGACAAAGCCGGAAGCCTGAGCCAGACTAGCCTCATTTCTCGATGAGGTTACTCATGTCGATATTGCACTTGTCCATCACCGCCGCAGACCCCGAGGACGTCGCGAAGTTTCTGGCAGATATTATGGGCGGCGAAGCGTTGCCATTTCCCTCATTCCCGGACTCGTGGATTGCGTTTGCCGAGAAAGACAACGGGACAGCAATTGAAGTATATCCATTGACCCATACCCTGATCGCTGGCCCAGATCAGGTAACCTGCAAGGTCGGCGATATGGACCCCTCGTCAACATTCGCTCATATCGCGCTTGGTTCAGTCCTGTCGCAACAAGACCTGCTCAACAAGACTCACCAAAAAGGCTGGACTACCCGAGTGTGTAATCGCGGCCCGTTTGAATGTGTTGAAATCTAGTTGGAAAACCGGGTCTTGATCGAAGCGCTCGATAAAGACATGCAGAGCGACTACCGCGCGGGGATGACAATGGAGAATTGGGCAGCGATGTTTGGCTTCACGCGCTAATCCGGCAGCTATACCTCACAACAAAAAACGCCCCCGGCACTGCCGGAGGCGCTTCAATTACTTCAAAGAACTCGCGTTTAACCGCGCTCTTCGATGATCTCAACCAGATGCGGGATCTTGTTGACCATGCCGCGGACCGAAGGAGTGTCCTCCAGCTCGCGGGTGCGGTTCATCTTGTTCAGGCCCAGGCCGATCAGGGTTGCGCGCTGTTCGGCGGGGCGGCGGATCGGGGAGCCGATCTGCTTGACGACGATGGTTTTTGCCATGGGTCGCTCTCCTTATGCTTCTGCTTCAGCAGCAGCCGGTGCTTCGTCCCGCTTGGGCAGGATGTCAGCAACCTTTTTGCCACGACGTGCGGCAACCGAACGCGGGCTTTGCTCTTTCTGCAGGCCGTTGATGGTGGCGCGGATCATGTTGTACGGGTTCTGCGAGCCCAGCGATTTGGACACAACGTCCTTCACGCCCAGCATTTCGAACACGGCACGCATCGGACCACCGGCGATGATACCAGTACCTTCAGGTGCGGTGCGCATAACCACTTTACCGGCGCCGTGACGGCCTTCGATGTCGTGGTGCAGGGTCCGACCTTCGCGCAGTTGCACGCGGATCATCTGACGCTTGGCCTGTTCAGTCGCCTTGCGGATGGCCTCAGGTACTTCTTTCGCTTTGCCTTTGCCAAAGCCGACGCGGCCTTTCTGATCACCGACAACCACCAGAGCGGCGAAGCCAAAGCGCTTACCACCTTTTACGGTTTTCGACACGCGGTTGATTGCGACCAGACGATCTGCAAATTCCGGCGCTTCTTCACGATCGCGGCCACGGCCCCGACGGTTTTCACGTTCTGCCATTTGGCATCCCTTTTCTCATGTGGCGCATGCGGCGCCGTTTAGTTCAATCCAAGTGAGCCCCGACTGTCGCCGAGGCCCCCGGATCATCGGGGCAGCCGCAAAGCTGCCCGCAAGTCTTAGATCTTCAGACCACCTTCACGCGCGGCGTCGGCCAGAGCCTTCACCTTGCCGTGGAACAGGAAGCCGCCACGATCGAAATAGGCCTCTTCGACGCCTGCCTTTTTGGCGCGCTCGGCGATGGCCGCGCCCACTTTGGTGGCCGCTTCGACGTTGTTCTTGCCCACAACGCCCAGATCCTTTTCCAGGGTCGAGGCTGCGGCCAGGGTCACGCCACGTACGTCGTCGATCAGCTGAACAGAGATGTTCTTGTTCGAACGGTGTACGGACAGACGGGGACGACCCGCGTTGACCTTGCGAAGTTTGTTCCGAACGCGCAGGCGGCGCTTCAGAAACAGGGTTCTTTTGCTGTTTGCCATTGTCTGCGTCCTTACTTCTTCTTGCCTTCCTTGCGGAAGATGAACTCGCCCTTATAGCGGATGCCCTTGCCTTTGTACGGCTCGGGACGGCGCCATTCGCGGATTTTGGCCGCGACTTCGCCCACCTGCTGCTGGTCGATACCTTCCACAACGATCTCGGTCTGCTTCGGTGCGGTGATGGTGACACCTTCCGGAGCAGTGAAATCAACATCGTGGCTGTAGCCTAGGTTCAGCTTCAGGGTATTGCCCTGCATCTGAGCCCGGTAACCAACACCCTGGATCTCCAGCTCTTTTTTGAAGCCGTTTGTTACGCCTTCAACAAGATTGGCGACCATGGTGCGGCTCATGCCCCACTGCTGACGCGCACGCTTGGACATGCCACGGGGATCGATCTTGACCACGTTGTCTTCAACCGACAACGTAACGTCGTCGGTGGCGGTGAAGCTACGGGTGCCTTTCGGACCTTTCACTTCGATGGTCTGACCCGACACAGAGGCGGTAACGCCGCTGGGCAGCTCGACCGGTTTTTTACCAATACGAGACATTGCAGACCTCCTTAGAAGACGGTGCAGAGCACTTCGCCGCCAACATTGTTGGAGCGAGCGTTTGCATCCGACATCACACCTTTCGGAGTGCTGACAATCGACACACCCAGACCCTGACGGACCTGCGGGATGTCATTGACGCCCATGTATACGCGACGACCGGGCTTCGAGACCCGCTTCAGTTCGCGAATAACAGGGGTGCCTTCGTAGTATTTCAGGCTGATTTCGATGGCCGGATGACCGTTTTCACCGGTCGTCGCTTCGTAGCCACGGATGTAACCTTCGTCCGCCAGCACGTCCAGAACCCAACCGCGCAGCTTGGAAGCCGGGGTGGAAACGGTGGACTTGCCGCGCATTTGCGCGTTGCGGATACGGGTGAGCATATCGCCGATAGGATCATTCATATCTATGTCTCCCTTACCAGCTCGATTTCACCATGCCGGGGATCTGACCAGCAGAACCCAGCTCGCGCAGCGCGATACGGCTGACCTTCAGCTTACGGTAGTAAGCGTGGGGACGACCGGTCAGCTGACAACGGTTGTGCAGACGGGTAGCCGAGCTGTTGCGCGGCAGTTTCGCCAGTTTCAGACGCGCTTTGAAACGCTCTTCCATCGGCTTGCTCTCGTCATTCGCGATTTCTTTCAGCTCGGCACGCTTTGCGGCATATTTGGCCACCAGGCGTTCGCGCTTCTTCTCGCGTTCGATCATTGCTTTTTTAGCCATGTCTCAATCCTCCCGGCGCTTACGCGTTGAACGGCATGTTGAATGCTTTCAACAATGCCTTTGCTTCAGCGTCGGTTTTCGCTGTGGTGGCAATTACGATATCCAGGCCCCAGACCTCGTCGACCTTGTCGAAGTCGATTTCCGGGAACACGATGTGCTCTTTCATGCCCATGGCAAAGTTGCCACGACCATCGAAAGACGGCTTCACACCGCGGAAGTCACGAACGCGAGGCATCGCGATGGTGATCAGACGATCCAGGAATTCGTACATCCGGTCGCCGCGCAGGGTCACTTTCGCACCCAGCGGCATGTCTTCACGGACGCGGAAACCCGCGATCGACTTCTTCGCCTTGGTTGCAACGGCCTTCTGGCCAGCAATCGCAGTCAGATCTTCGACAGCAGCTTTCGCTTTTTTCGAGTCTTTGACGGCCTCAGCACCACAACCGATGTTCAGAACGATTTTTTCCAGCTTGGGCAGCTGCATGTCGTTCTTGTAGCCGAACTCTTCTTTCAGAGCGGCACGGATGGTTTCGGCGTACTGAGCTTTCAGACGCGGGGTGTAGGTTGCGTTATCAAGCATCGATCACGTCCCCTGTGGTCTTGGCGAAGCGCACCTTCTTGTCGCCTTCCATGCGGAAGCCAACGCGGGTTGCTTTGCCGTTTTTGTCCAGCAGTGCCAGGTTCGACAGCTCGATCGGGCTTGCCTGAGGCAGGCGACCACCTTGCGAGGTTTGCGACTGACGGGTGTGGCGGATGGCGATGTTGATGCCATCGACAACAGCTTTACCGGCTTTCGGGTCAACCGAGGTGATAGTTCCCTCTTTGCCCTTGTCCTTGCCGGCCAGCACGACGACCTTGTCGCCTTTGCGGAGTTTAGCAGCCATGATTACAGCACCTCCGGAGCCAGCGAGATGATTTTCATGAAGTTCTTGCCGCGCAGTTCACGAACAACGGGGCCAAAGATACGGGTACCTACGGGCTCGTTGTTGTTGTTCAGGATGACGGCGGCGTTGCGATCGAAACGGATCGCGGTGCCGTCTTCACGACGGACTTCCTTGGCGGTGCGTACGACGACGGCCTTGCGGACGTCACCTTTCTTCACGCGGCCGCGCGGGATGGCTTCCTTCACCGAGACGACAATGATGTCGCCCACGGAGGCGTATTTACGCTTGGAACCACCCAGGACCTTGATGCACTGAACTCGGCGTGCGCCGGAGTTGTCAGCGACATCCAGATTGGTCTGCATCTGGATCATGTGGTTTCTCCCGACCTGTGGGGGCTGGTCTCGTTAAATCCCCCAGGGTTTCGACAAATGAAAAGTCCTGGGGGCTTACGCCTCCAGAACCTCCCAACGTTTCGTCTTCGATTTCGGCGCGCATTCGATGATGCGTACGGTGTCACCGACCTTGAAGGCGTTCTTTTCATCGTGAGCCCGGTATTTCTTGGACTTACGGATGGTTTTCTTCAGAACCGGATGCGTAAAGCGGCGCTCGACGGATACGGTTACGGTCTGTTCGTTGGCGTCGCTGGTCACGGTGCCTTGCAGGATACGCTTGGGCATCTGATTACTCCTCGGATGCCGCAGCAGCGGCCTTTTCGTTCAGAATGGTTTTGACACGGGCAGCATTGCGGCGGGCCGCTTTGATGCCGGCTGTGTTTTCCAGCTGACCGGTTGCCTGTTGAAAGCGCAGGTTAAAGCTTTCTTTCTTCAGGTTGGCCAGTTCCTCGCGGAGCTGGTCCGGGGTCTTGTCACGCAGTTCTTGGGCGTTCATCGCCTTTTCCTTTGCTCAAAACACCAGAAGGCCCCCTTACAGGGTCACCTTTGACCTGGTGGATGAATGATAGACATACGAATCGCCCGACAACGCCGGGAGATCGCAGGATGCCGCCGTATAAGGGTTTGGGGGGTGGGTGGCAAGGGAAAGTTTCAAACCGTGTTCGGGCAGATGAAACTACCTGTTTCCAAATTACCGCCGCCCTCTGAAACCGGGCAGCAGATCACTACTGCGACCTTTCTGGATCCCGACAAACGCGGCCAAGTGCTCAGGCACCTTTCTCCTGCATTTTCCGAACCATTTTCAGGCGCGCGCGTCGCGGCAGCAACGGCATGACCCAACCCAGCACAAACGCGAGCGACTTATCGTTGATCACCGTGAGCTTCCCATCGATCATGGCGTCATAGCCGACTTTGGCCACGGCCTCAGCGGTCGCCCCTTTTTGGGCAACAAGCTTCGTGCCCTCAAGATTTGCCGCAGCAGCAAATTCGGTCACGACATAGCCCGGCTCCAGCGCCGTCACAGTGACGCCCTTACCTTTCAGCTCCTCCGCGAGCGCCTGACTGAAACTCGAAACATAGGCCTTGGTGGCAAAATAGGTCGCCTGCAATGGACCCGGCATATGCGCCGCCGTCGAACTGACATTCAGTATCTTTCCGCCACCGCCACTGATCATATCCGTGCCGAACAGATGACACAGAGAGACAAGGGCTTCGACGTTCAGCCGGATCATATCCAGATCGTCCGAAAGGCGGCGATCCAAAAAAGCCCCATGCCCTCCGAATCCAGCATTGTTGATCAGGTAGTCGACCGTCAGGTTTTTGCACTTGACGGCCTCATAAAGTTTTTCCGCGCCTCCAACAGCACCCAGATCAAGCGGAATCGCAGTGACAGTAACATCGTGGGCGGCCTCAAGCTCTGATCTGAGGGCATCTAACGCGTCTCCGCGTCGCGCACTGATGATCAGATTGCCGCCTTGTGACGCATGATAACGTGCCAATTCCCGGCCAATTCCGGATGATGCGCCTGTGACGAGAGCTGTTTTGGTCATAGTATCCTCCGACGAAGCAACCTGAGCGCTTTCACCTTGGCGCTTCAAGACGCTTCACTCCCATTTATAGTTGAAGCTGACAGAAATCCGCTCGTCCTCGGCCATGTTCATCGGCACTTCGTGGCGCAGCCAGCTTTCCCACAGCAGGACGTCACCTACCTGCGGCTTCATATAGATGAAAGGCTGCAATTCCCGGCGCCCGCCCTTCAGCCGCGTCGGTGCGGCCATCATGCGGCCCGACCGCGGGTCTTCCAGTTTCAACGCACTGGCCCCTTCGGGCATGGACACATAAGTCGTGCCTGAGATGACGCTGTGCGGATGCAGGTGGCTGGCATGCATCCCGCCTTCAGGAAGGATATTGATCCATAGATCCTCAAGCTTCAGTGCGCGGTCGTCCAGATCAAACTCCAAATCCTTGGCAAAAGCAGCGACGTGCTGATCCAGCACTTTGACAAGATCGGCAAATATAGGAAACCGCCAAGGCAAATCGGTCAGCGAAGCATAGCTGGTGTAGCCTGGATACGCATTCGCTTCACACCAGTCCTGCCCGGCCTCATCATCTTCAGCAATAACAACGCATGAACTTTCCAATTCCTCCGCGTCGATCCTGGGATCGAATTCGGACAGGTTTGCGCGATAGAGACGGGTGACGAAGAGTGATTCAATCTGTGCCATGGGCCGGGCATACCCCAGCCCTCTCGGCAAGACCAGCCGCTTAGGTCTTGATGGGCCCTTTGCCACAGCGTGGTATCGGGCGACCTCCGTCGGCATAGGCGAGGCACAGCACGATCTCATCCGGTTTCGGCGCATCTGGGATGTTCAGCGTCATCGTGTCGAAATGATCGAACGACCACGGATTGTCCTTGTGCCCCAGCGGAAGATCAATCGCGCAACCCGGCGCGCCCAGCTTGGCGTTGGACGGTATCACCGCCTCACCTCCGCCCACCGCAGCGCGCATGGGCGCACCGAGTTTGGGGTGAATCACCGCCCCGCCCTGCTCAAGATCGCCATTCATGCCGACAATCGCGGCTTTACCGTATGAGACCGGCGCTCCGTCCAGCTGAGAAATCACCTCGGCAGCGAGTTCCGGGCCCAGAATGGCGCCGATCTCGAACAACTCTGAAAGATCGTCCGAGAAGCGCCCGGCCAGAGGGTTCTGCATCACTGCCAGCGCTGCGACCCGATTGATCGGATCACAAGGTTGGCCCAACTGGTCGGTGGATATGACTTCTTTAATGAACAATTTTTTGCGTAGCTGAACCATAGGTCCCTCCCATACCTGCAAGCCAACCTAGGGGTGCGGCGGACGGAGGTCGACGTTTTTCAGGGCCCACGAAATCACGGGCTGCCGAGCCAAAAGAAAACCCCCGCCGGTTTCCCGACGAGGGTCATTCTTGTAACGAGTGGGGTCAAAGCCCCAATCGCTTACCAGTCTTCGCGGACCACAACGCGCGTCTTGATCGGCAGCTTCATCGCGGCCAAGCGCAGGGCCTCGCGGGCGATGTCGTCATTGACGCCGTCGATCTCGAACATCACACGACCGGGCTTTACTTTCGCTGCCCAGAAGTCAACGGAGCCTTTACCTTTACCCATACGGACTTCGGTTGGCTTCGAGGTCACGGGAGTATCCGGGAAGATCCGGATCCAGACGCGGCCCTGACGTTTCATGTGACGGGTCATGGCACGACGTGCAGCTTCGATCTGACGCGCGGTGACGCGCTCGGGCTGCAGTGCTTTCAGACCGTAGGTGCCAAAGTTCAGATCGGAACCGCCTTTGGCGAGCCCCTTGATCCGGCCTTTGTGCATCTTGCGGAATTTAGTACGCTTTGGTTGAAGCATATCTTTCCCTCCTTAGCGACGACCGCCACCAGCACCACGAGGTGCAGGGCCGTCCTGGAGTTCCTGTGCTTTACGGTCACGTGCCTGCGGATCGTGCTCCATGATCTCACCTTTGAAGATCCAGACCTTGATCCCGATGATCCCGTAAGGAGTCATCGCTTCGGCATGTGCGTAATCGATGTCGGCACGCAGGGTGTGCAGAGGCACGCGGCCTTCGCGGTACCACTCGGTCCGTGCGATTTCGGCGCCGCCCAGACGACCAGCGACGTTCACCCGGATACCCAGGGCGCCCATGCGCATGGCGTTCTGAACCGAGCGCTTCATGGCGCGACGGAACGAAACACGACGTTCCAGCTGCTGAGCGATGGACTCGGCAACCAGCTGCGCGTCAAGCTCGGGCTTGCGCACTTCGACGATGTTCAGGTGCAGTTCGCTGTCGGTCATACGAGCAAGCTTTTTGCGCAGAACTTCAATGTCTGCACCTTTCTTGCCGATGATGACACCGGGACGTGCAGTGTGGATCGTAACGCGGCACTTCTTGTGCGGACGTTCGATGATCACACGGGCAACACCGGCCTGCTTGCACTCTTTGTTGATGAACTCACGGATTTTGAGGTCTTCCAGCAGAAGATCACCGTAGTCTTTGGTGTCGGCGTACCAGCGGCTGTCCCAGGTGCGGTTGACCTGAAGGCGCATGCCGATCGGATTGACTTTATGTCCCATTAGGCTTGCTCCTCAACTTGACGCACCTTGATGGTGATCTCCGAGAACGGCTTCATGATCTTGCCGAAACGGCCACGGGCACGCGGACGACCGCGCTTCATGACCAGGTTCTTGCCAACCCAGGCTTCGGCGACGATCAGTTCGTCGACATCCAGGTTGTGGTTGTTCTCGGCGTTGGCGATTGCAGACTGCAGGCACTTCTTGACGTCCTGCGCGACACGCTTGTTCGAGAAAGTCAGGTCGGTCAGAGCCTTCTCAACTTTCTTGCCGCGGATCATCTGCGCAACCAGGTTCAGTTTCTGCGGGCTAGTACGGAGCATGCGCGTTTTCGCCATTGCTTCGTTTTCAGCCACGCGGCGGGGGTTCTTTTCCTTGCCCATGACTTACTTCCGCTTCGCTTTTTTGTCAGCGGCGTGACCGTAATAGGTACGAGTCGGCGAGTATTCACCGAACTTCTGACCGATCATGTCTTCCGAGACGTTGACGGGGATATGCTTATGGCCGTTGTACACACCAAAGGTCAGACCCACGAACTGGGGCAGAATGGTGGAACGACGCGACCAAATCTTGATGACTTCGTTGCGGCCCGACTCGCGCGCTGCTTCGGCTTTTTTCAGCACGTAAGCATCGACGAAAGGACCCTTCCAAACAGAGCGAGACATAGATTAACGTCCCTTCTTCTTGGCGTGCCGCGAGCGGATGATCAGCTTCTGGGACGCTTTGTTCTTGTTGCGGGTACGCTTACCCTTGGTGTCCTTACCCCACGGAGTAACCGGCGTACGGCCACCCGAGGTACGACCTTCACCACCACCGTGCGGGTGGTCGATCGGGTTCATTGCAACACCACGAACCGACGGACGAACGCCCTTGTGGCGCATACGACCGGCTTTACCGAGGTTTTGGTTGCTGTTGTCGGGGTTGGACACGGCACCAACGGTGGCCATGCATTCCTGACGGACCATGCGCAGCTCGCCCGAGCTCAGACGGATCTGAGCGTAGCCGCCATCGCGACCAACGAACTGAGCGTAAGTACCGGCCGCACGTGCGATCTGACCGCCTTTACCAGGCTTCATCTCGATGTTGTGGACGATGGTACCAATGGGCATGCCCGAGAAGGGCATTGCGTTGCCCGGCTTGATGTCGGCCTTGGCGGATGCCACGACTTTGTCACCAACAGCCAGACGCTGCGGAGCCAGGATATATGCCTGCTCGCCGTCTTCGTATTTTACCAGTGCGATGAATGCGGTCCGGTTCGGGTCATATTCGATCCGCTCGACGGTTGCCGCGACATCAAATTTGTTCCGTTTGAAGTCAACGATCCGGTAGAGACGCTTTGCGCCACCGCCGCGGCGGCGTGAAGTGATCCGTCCGGTGTTGTTCCGGCCGCCCGATTTGGTCAAACCCTCTGTGAGAGACTTGACCGGACGTCCTTTCCAAAGCTCCGAACGGTCGATCAGCACCAGCCCGCGCTGGCCCGGCGTCGTCGGCTTGTACGACTTGAGTGCCATGCTTTCTGTCTTCCGTTTAGCAAGTGCAGGGATTTCCCCGCTATGTGATAGGCCCCCGTAGGTGCCAAGGGTATAGGGCCCCGAAGGTCCCCGGTTACAAATATCAGAGGCCCCGGAACGAATCCGAGGCCGCAAGATTGGGAGCGTGTAGCAGTGTTGAGGATGGGTGTCTATAGGGTGCGGCCCAAGATTCTTATGGAGACCAAAGAAAAAGGCACCGCAACATTTGCCCCAGGTTCCAATTTCGCAAGTCGCGCGATCAGTGGGTATTGCTTATCCGGCCGGAAGAACTCAGGTAACTTGCCACTCACTGATACAATGCGCGAACCTCGGCGAAGGACAACAGGCGGCGGTGTTTTTCGTCCCACAGGTGCAACCGCGCGTTGGCAATGCTCTCACGAATGGTCATCCTGTTGCTGTTTGCCAACTCGTCGTGATCGCGCAGCACTTCGGTCAGGCGGTAGAACGGAATGCGGCTGTACAGATGGTGCACGTGGTGGATGCCGATATTGGCACTGAACCACTGTAGCACCGGCGGCAGAACATAATGCGAGCTTCCGTGCAGGGCCGCCTCGTGCAACTGCCAATCCTTGTCCGATTCCCAATGCGTTTCTTCGAATTGGTGCTGAACATAAAACAGCCATACTCCTGCAGTTGCCGCAATCAGGGTTGAGGGCAGAAAAATCAGTAGGACCGGCATCAAGCCGCCATAGTAGTAGACAGCAAAAAGTGCGGTCAGAATAGCTATATTGGTGCCCATCGCGCTGACCCAGAACCGAGCGTTACCAGTTAAACCCAAGGGCAGACGGTTTTGGAGCAGGAACAAATAGCCGGGACCAAGTACGAACAGTGTGACCGGATTGCGGTAAACGCGATACCAGAACCGGTTCATGGGAGACTTGGATTGGTACTCAGCCACTGTCAGCGTGTGGATATCCCCCATTCCCCGCTTATCCAAGTTACCCGAACTGTTGTGATGGTAAGAATGAGTGCGGCGCCAGACATCATAAGGTGTAAGGGTCAGCACCCCGATCACCCGTCCAACCCAGTCGCTGACTGTCCGGTTCTTGAAGAACGCCCCGTGCCCGCAATCGTGTTGGATCGCAAACAGGCGCAGCAGGAAGGCCGCATTCAGGACCGCAATGGCAAATGCCAGCCAGTAGCTGATGGATAATGCCATCCAGGACAGCGCCCAAAGCACAAAGAATGGGATAATGCTGACACCCAGCTCAAAGGAACTGCGCCATTGATTAGGTTCGCGGTATTTGGCAAGCGTCGAAACCCAATCCCGCGCGGCAGTTCTATCCGGGTTTTCCCGGGTCGAGAGAGAGGCTTCGGTCATGCGCCTGCCATGTCTTTTGTTTGTTGGAAGCCGGATAGACTACCCGCGCGACATAGCAAGCGAATTGTGCAAATTATGAGAGTTTAGCGCTCAAATTTTTGTGTCGCCGCGTAAGAACAACCCCCATGAGCACGCCACTTACCTCTCCCCAAAGACGCGTCCAATCACGGACCGCCGGATATATCGATGTGTGGTCTCTCTTCCAGGGTTGCACGTGCTTCTGAAGCGTTTCTGATGAGTCAACACAACTCTTACCCCAACGACCGCCTTCTGCAGAGCGGCTCAGACTCTACCGCGATACGTTGCTTGAGTTTGATATGACCCAAAACCTCGCGAAATGCGCGGTGCTTGGGTTTGCCTTCCAGATAATCCGCCAGTTTGAGCAGGTTGATCGGGTGCTTCATAATTAACGTCTCGATCCGCTGCACCGCTTCGTCCAGCACGTAGTGATCCACGTACTGGCAGGCCACCTGTGTGGGCGTAAGGAGACAGTAATCCTGCGGGCGTTTCTCAGTATAGCGCGTGATGTCGAAGGGCGACGCACCGAGGGCGTGGAACTTGGGGATGTGCACACGCATCTCGGCCTCGACGTGTTCCAACACCGTACCCGAGGTCTGGCGAAACCCCAGCGGACCAAGCTTACCGACCACATGATTGCGCATCGCCGGAGAGATCATGTCCACATCCGCCCGGTCGTATTTCAGATCGTCGAAAACCGACAAAAGCCCCAGCTTTTCATCGGCGATCTGAAAATAGGGCTCGGCGCTGAAAGCCCGCATCTTCTCCAACAACTGCGCACGCGCAGTTTCAGGGTCCGAAACGAAATCGGCCCCGGCGGGTTGAACCGCCGGGGCCGTGAATAGTCGCAGTAAGCGTCGGATCAAAGGCCGGTGCTCACGTCGATTGTGTTACCCTCTTCCAGGGTCACATATGCTTTTTTGACGTCTTTCCGACGGCCCAGCTGGCCGCGGAACCGCTTGACCTTGCCTTTGGTCACAGTGGTGTTCACCGCTTTGACCTTCACACCAAACAGAGCCTCAACGGCCTCTTTGATTTGCGGCTTGTTACTGTCGATCGCCACTTCAAAGACAACCGCGCCGTTTTCAGACGCCATGGTCGACTTTTCGGTGATGACCGGCTTGCGGATCACGTCGTAGTGTTCTGCCTTCGCGCTCATTTCAGACGAGCCTCCAGTGCTTCGACAGCCGCTTTGGTGAGCACCAGGGTGTCACGCTTGAGGATGTCATAGACGTTTGCGCCCATCGACGGCAGGATATCCAGACCTTCGATGTTCTTGGACGCTTTCAGGAACCCTTCGTTCACGGTCGCGCCGTCGATGACCAGAGCGCGTTTCCAACCCAGGTTTGCAACCTGTTTGGCCAGAGCGGCGGTCTTGCCTTCGGCTTCGGCGTTTTCGATCACAACCAGTTCACCGGCCTTGGCTTTCGCCGACAGAGCGTGGCGCAGGCCAAGCTTGCGGAACTTCTTCGGCAGGTCATGACCATGCGAACGCACGACGGGGCCTTTGTAGATACCACCACCACGGAAGATCGGCGCGTTACGGTCACCGTGACGCGCGCCACCGGTGCCCTTCTGGCGATAGATCTTCTTGGTCGAGTAGCTGGTTTCCGAGCGGGTCTTCACCTTGTGGGTGCCGGCCTGCGCGTTGTTACGCTGCCAACGGACCACACGGTGCAGGATGTCCGCGCGCGGCTCGAGGCCGAACAGGTCTGCATCCAGCTCGATGTTGCCGGCCTTGCCGCCGTCCAGTTTGATTACATCAAGTTTCATGCTTCACCACCTTCCGCGGGAGCTTCTTCCGCAGGTGCTTCGGTTGCAGCCGATTTCACAGCAGCCGGGAAAGGCAGGTCTTCCGGTGCTTTCTTCTTGACGGCGTCCTTGACGGTGACCCAGCCCGATTTCGGTCCGGGAACGGCGCCTTTGATGAAGACCAGGTTCCGGTCGGCGTCGGTTTTGACGACTTCCAGGTTCTGGGTGGTGACACGGGCAGCACCCATGTGACCGGCCATCTTCTTGCCTTTGAACACCTTGCCCGGATCCTGACACTGACCGGTCGAACCGTGCGAACGGTGGCTGATCGAAACACCGTGCGAGGCGCGCAGACCACCGAAGTTCCAACGCTTCATCGCACCGGCAAAGCCTTTGCCGATCGAGGTGCCCGAAACGTCAACTTTCTGACCTTCCAGGAAGTGTTCTGCCGAAATCTCGGCGCCCACATCAATCAGGCCATCTTCGGAGACGCGGAACTCGGCCAGCTTACGCTTGGGCTCGACCTTTGCAGCGGCGTAGTGACCGCGCATGGCCTTCGAGGTGCGTTTTGCTTTGGCAGCACCGGCGCCCAGCTGAACGGCAGTGTAGCCGTCTTTGTCAGCGGTGCGCTGTGCAACAACCTGCAGGTTGTCCAGGTGAAGAACGGTCACAGGGATCTGCTTGCCGTCTTCCATGAACAGGCGGGTCATGCCAACTTTTTTTGCGATAATACCAGAGCGCATAATCTATACCCTCCGATCTTACGACTGCAGCTTGATCTCGACATCCACACCAGCAGCGAGGTCGAGCTTCATCAGCGCGTCAACGGTCTGGGGGGTCGGATCAACGATGTCCAAGAGACGCTTGTGCGTGCGGATCTCGAACTGGTCGCGGGATTTCTTGTCAACGTGAGGGCCACGGAGAACCGTGAACTTTTCGATCTTGTTCGGCAGCGGGATCGGGCCGCGCACGTTCGCGCCGGTCCGCTTGGCAGTGTTGACGATCTCTTGCGTGCTGGCATCCAGAACGCGATAGTCAAATGCCTTCAGCCGAATACGGATGTTTTGGCTTTGCATAGATACAGCCTTTTACCAGGCGTTGAGGTTGAGAGGAGGACAGACGCGCATCGCCAACCCTCTTCGAACCCAAAAGGCGGGAATCATCCCGCCTTGATGTTCTTGATGAGAACTCGCGCGTATTAGTGGGGTTGGTGGGATTTGGCAAGGCCTATTTGATTGGACTTTCACCTGAAGTGTGCTTCTTAATCTGCTCTTCAGTGATGAGTTCTTCCGCAAGCGCACTCGCGAGACTATCAGCCACCCTCCAGCACTGAAAAAGCTCTTCATGCAACTCTTCTAAGTCAGCGACCATATCATCCCGCCCCACTTCGGACTGAATCTTATAGTTATGACGCTCAAAAAACCCGTGAAAAAGTTTGTTTCTTGCGACCAAGCCTCGTTTGAACTGTTTGATGATTAGATCGTCTTCAAACCGCAATTCTTGTTTTAGAATTTCCAGGACTCTGCCCAACGTGCTGCATTCAATAACTTCTAGAGCCCTTGCGGCCGCATTTGGGTCCTGTTCGCTGTACCAATTGTTGTTATGTCCCTTGCTCGCCAACACAACAGTTCCGAGCGCAGTCTCGAATAGCTGTGCCGCTTCCGCAGTAATTCCGAACTTTGCATAAAGCTGATCTCTACTCGCCATACAAAAGTCTATTTCAACTTCAGAAGCTGATTACAAGAAAAAGGCCTCCCCGAGGGACGGCCTTCTTGATTTCCTCACTGAGTTGCTCTCGGCAGATTTTTCCATGGAAAATCGCCTGCCGCAACCAGATGCGACAAGCGCGCCTTTCTCGATGATTTTCGATACTACACCGGCGCCGACGGTGCCGCCGCCTTCGCGGATCGCGAAGCGCAGACCGTTTTCCATCGCGATCGGTGCCATTAGCTCAACGCCGAACGATACGCATGTCCACCTCGGCTCCATTTTCGGTCTGTTTCAATCAAAACTTAACCTAATTCCTCACTAACCAAGGATCTTCTACCTTCATGCCTTGATAAACCGCGTGCAGGAAAAGATGAGCAATCACAGGGTCATTTGAAAATGGCGAGAATTGCAAATTGCCCTCTCTGACGCCCTCCTCAGCTTCATAGACAACCTCATCCCCTTTGACAGTCACCAGCACCTCAAGTTCAGCCAGAGTCTCCGGATCGACTGCCGTGGGATCATCCGACAGGATCACAAAATCCGCCACTTTGCCGACCTCAATCGAGCCCTTCTCATCTTCCTCAAAATGCTGCCATGCAGGCCAGATCGTCATTGCCTTCAATGCCGTCATGACATCGACCCTCTGATACGGCCCCAGAATGTCACCTGACCGCGTGCGACGCGTGACCGTAGCCGCAAGAACACGCATGCTATCTGGAAAGGCCACCGGCGCATCGTGATGCGTGCCGAACATCATGTCACGTTCGCGTAGCCATCCTGTAGGAGAGATATTGTCTGCATTGACCGGCCCAACAGTATGATCTCGGTGCCAATCGCCCCAATAAAACGTATGCATCGGGAATAACGACGGAAACACACCAAGGCGCTTAAAACTGGCAACCTGATCCTCTCTTAGAAACTGACCGTGCACCAGAACGGGCCGGTTGCCAGGGTCGCCATACTTGATCTGCGCCTCTTCGAGCGCAGCAATCAGCATGTCAGATGCTCCTTCGCCGTTGGAATGCACAAGGATCTGGAAATCATTCTCGTAACACCAGTTCACAGCGTCCTGGAGTTGTTCCATGGTTATGGCGGCATAACCTGCGTACCCCGCGGCATAGTTTCCAACCGGATCATAGTAGGGTCGATCCCGCAAAGCCGTGAAGCCCTGCGGCGAACCGTCAATTGTCAGCTTGCAGCCCCCTACCCGAACCCGGTTGTCATAATCCGCCGAGGTGTTTGCTCCGATATACTCCCTCGACTCGAGAACATCCGGAAACGCTACAACGTCGATAGGAAGCCCTTCTTCTGCGGCAACTTTCTTAAGAACTTCGACGATTTCACCTGAAGATCGACCTTCTTGTCCGGTCGTATATCCAAACTTTGCCCAGAGTTCGGTCCCAGCTCGGGCAAATGCTGCCAGACCTTCCTCACCCAAATTCCCCAGCATCGGCACGAGAACCGAAAAGAACGCGTACTCCTCCAGAACACCGTTTGGCTCTCCGGCCTCATCGCGTTGGATCACCCCGCCCGGAGGTGCTTCGGAAGCCGCCGTTATACCAGCCAATTCCAAAGCTTTCGAGTTTGCGACACCTATATGCCCAGACTGATGAATAATGACGACCGGCAAGTCCTCAGACACAATGTCCAGCTCTTGTCGTGTTGGGTGACGGAGTTCCCTTAATTGAGCATTGTCGTAACCAAAGCCGATGATCATTTTGACCTGCTCAACGGCTTGCGCATTCTCCTCGGCCCAGTCAGTCAGCGTGGATTGCAGACTGGCGATATCAATGACATCCCCGTCCGGTGGCGCAAGAAGGTTAGCGGACAGGGCTTGCAGGCCGCCCATGACGACATGTCCGTGGCTATCAACGAAACCCGGAAGCATCGCGCGCCCTTCCAGATCATAGGTCTCGGTTTCCTCACCCTGATGCACCGACAAGTCAGATAGCGACCCAACCGCAAGAATGCGCCCGTCTTTGACTGCGACAGCTTTGGCGGACGGAGCCGTATCGTCCATCGTTACAATTGGCCCGCCAAAATAGATCCGATCCGCAATCTGTTGTGAGGACGCTGAGGTAGATGAGAAAGCAACCGCTGCAACAAGACAAACTGAACGCGCTGAAAAGTGCATCTTATGACCTCTTTCTAATTGCAATGTCTCAATACGAAAGAAGTTAGCATTACTGTTGGCTTAGGCAAAAACGAAAAAGGGCGCCCCGAGGGACGCCCTTTCTTTGTATATTCGCTTACGCGAATTACTCGATGATTTTCGAGACGACGCCGGCGCCGACGGTGCGGCCGCCTTCGCGGATGGCAAAGCGCAGGCCGTCTTCCATCGCGATCGG
>NZ_JBQGAC010000012.1:0-46553 GCF_056542625.1 Ruegeria sp. AB7
CAGCCCGGTAGCTCGTCAGGCTCATAACCTGAAGGTCGCAGGTTCAAATCCTGCTCCCGCAACCAACTTTAGAAAATCCCAGAGCAGCCCGTGCAGACTACAAACAGTCCACCGGACTGTTCGATTAACGATCAAACCTCGTCAGGCTCATAACATGAAGGCCGTAGGTTCAATTCCTAATGCTGAAAACAAAATACCGTGCAACGTCAGATGTTTACGCGCCGCCCTAGGGCGGTTTTGTTCATTCTGGGACGCCCCCAAAGTAAGCAAATCCGCAAGTTCCCCAACAAGTTTAATCGCATACTTCCGTTCTTCGGGGACCTACTGGGTCTCCAACAGAAGGCAGCGGATGATCGTCATCACCTCGGCTTTTGTGTATAGATCATTCAACGCTTCTTTTCAAAGTTAACTTGATGATTGGCGATGACTGGAGGCAGCTGTTGGGACGAAAGCGGTTAAGTGTCATTCATTAAACGCTATAGGTCAAAACCAGCCAATCCGGTGCGATGTCTGCTGCAGATACTGACGTTTACTGGAACTCCAATCTGAGAATGGCAACCTTTCAAACTGCCTATTCGAAGCGGTCTAAGTACGCTTTCGATTTGTCAAATTTTGTGTTGAAGGAACCCTTATCAAAGGTCTGAGACGGTATTGGCGCAGGTGGTAAGCCGGCAGAGACTACACTTCACACGACCAAGTTACTCGCAGCGAGTCAATGCGTTACGGAAAAATCAAGAAAACGTAGTTGAAGTAACATAAAGCTTGCTGCGAATCGATGAGAGGCTTATTAACCGACCTATCGGTCACTTAATGATGTGAATTCAAATTCGGAGTAATCGACCTATGGACGCCTTTATCTGCGACGCCCAGCGCACCCCGATCGGACGATATGGTGGTGGACTAAGCCAGGTGCGCACAGATGATCTTGCCGCCCTGCCAATCGCTTCGCTTGTCGCGCGTAACCCACAGGTGGATTGGTCCAGTCTGGACGACGTGATTTATGGCGATGCGAACCAAGCCGGTGAAAGCAACCGCAATGTGGCGCGGATGGCGGCGTTGCTGGCAGGGCTGCCGGTGGATGTACCGGGAACGACAATCAATCGGCTCTGCGCGTCTGGCATGGATGCGGTGGGCATGGCTGCGCGCGCCATCAAGGCTGGGGATTATGACATGGCGATCGCGGGTGGGGTCGAAAGCATGTCGCGTGCGCCATTTGTGATGCCCAAGGCAACATCCGCCTTTACTCGTGCCAATGCCGTTTACGACACCACGATCGGCTGGCGCTTTGTGAACCCGAAAATGAAAAAGGAATTTGGTATCGACTCGATGCCCGAAACAGCGGATAACGTAGCGGAAGCTTATGGTATCAGTCGCTCCGATCAGGACGCGTTTGCCGAACGCAGCCAGGCCCGCTGGGCCGCGGCGCACCAGACCGGGGTGTTTCAGGAGGAGATCACCCCGGTCACAATCCCACAGCGCAAAGGTGACCCGGTGGTGGTCGACACGGACGAGCATCCGCGACCGGGGACTACAGCAGAGAAACTGTCTGGCCTAAAGGGCATCAATGGGGTGGACAAGACTGTGACCGCTGGAAACGCCTCGGGTGTTAACGACGGCGCGGCAGCGATCCTGATGGCGAATGAATCTGCTGCGGCAAAGAACGATCTGACCCCGATTGCCCGTATGGTTGGCATGTCCGTTGCTGGGGTGGAGCCGCGCGTGATGGGCATCGGCCCGGTTCCAGCCAGCCGTAAGGTGCTTGCACGGGCTGGGCTCAGCATCGATCAGATGGATGTGATAGAATTAAACGAGGCGTTTGCCTCGCAGGGCCTAGCCACGCTGCGCGAACTCGGGGTGCCCGATGATGCGCCGCATGTGAACCCAAATGGCGGGGCAATCGCCATTGGCCACCCGCTTGGAATGAGCGGTGCGCGGCTAGTGATGACTGCTGCCTATCAACTGCGCCGCACCGGAGGCCGCTACGCGCTCTGTACCATGTGTGTCGGGGTTGGGCAGGGTGCCGCACTTATTCTTGAACGTGTGTAAGGGAGGAGACCTCACATGTACGCTCAGATGATCAAAACAGCCGGATCCGGCGTGAAATCCCGCGAGGAGATGACCGAGCAGGAACGCGCGTTTCAGGACAAGATCGACGCCGATATCAAGATCGAGCCCAAGGATTGGATGCCCGACGACTATCGCGCGACACTGATCCGTCAAATTGGCCAGCACGCACATTCTGAAATCGTAGGCCAGCTGCCCGAAGGAAACTGGATCACCCGAGCGCCAACGCTGGAGCGCAAGGCGATCCTGCTGGCCAAGGTGCAGGATGAGGCCGGGCATGGGCTGTATCTCTATTGCGCGGCAGAAACGCTGGGTGTCAGCCGGGATGAGATCACCGAGATGCTGCTGGACGGGCGCATGAAATACTCGTCGATCTTTAACTATCCGACCCTGAACTGGGCTGATATCGGCGCGGTCGGATGGTTGGTCGATGGTGCCGCGATCATGAACCAGGTTCCGCTGCAGCGGACGTCCTTCGGACCATACTCGCGCGCAATGATCCGCATCTGCAAAGAAGAGAGCTTTCACCAGCGCCAGGGCTATGATGCGATCCGCAAGATGGCAGAGGGTACGCCAGAGCAGCGTAAGATGGCGCAGGATGCAATAAATCGACTGTGGTACCCGTCGCTGATGATGTTCGGGCCGTCGGACAAGGAAAGCGTGCATTCGGCGCAATCCATGGCGTGGAAGATCAAGATCAACACCAATGACGAGCTGCGCCAGAAATTCGTGGATCAGACCGTGCCTCAGGCCGAATATCTGGGTCTGAGTATCCCTGACCCGGACCTGAAATGGAACGAAGAACGGGGCCATTATGATTACACCGACCCGGACTGGTCCGAGTTTTTCGATGTGATCAAGGGCAACGGCCCTTGCAATGTCGACCGGCTGGCCGCGCGTAACAAGGCGTGGGACGACGGTAAATGGGTTCGCGACGGGCTGCTGGCTCATGCCCGCAAGAAACGCGCCGCAAATCTGGCTGCAGAATAAGACTGCCCTGAGGAGGATACCAAATGAACAACGAATGGCCCCTGTGGGAAATCTTCATCCGCGGACAACATGGCATGAGCCACCGCCATGTTGGGTCGTTACACGCCCCGGACGCGGAAATGGCGATCAAGAACGCGCGCGATGTCTACACGCGCCGCAACGAAGGCGTTTCGATCTGGGTGGTTGAGGCCAACAACATCTCGGCCTCATCGCCCAGCGACAAAGGTCCGCTGTACGAGCCCAGCGAAAGCAAAGTGTACCGCCATCCAACCTTCTTCGATATTCCCGAAGAAGTGGGGGCGATGTAATGAGTGTTCCGGTTTCCAATGACGCTTTGCTGCAGTTTCTGCTTCGGATGGGGGACAATACCCTGATCCTCGGCCATCGCGTCAGCGAATGGTGCGGCCATGCGCCTGTGCTGGAGGAAGACATCGCGCTGGCCAATACCGCGCTGGACCTGATCGGTCAGACTCAGATGTGGCTGGGTCTTGCGGGTGAGATCGACGGCGGCAAATCCGCCGATGATCTGGCCTTTCTGCGCGACGCCTGGGATTTCCGCAATGTGCTGCTGGTCGAAGTGCCGAACGGCGACTTCGGCCGCACGCTGATGCGTCAGTTCCTGTTTGATGCTTGGCATTCGATCATGCTGGGGCGTCTGATGACATCCTCTGACGACCGGGTCGCGGCGATTGCCGCCAAGGCCAGCAAAGAGGTTACCTACCACCTCGAACGCTCGGGCGACACGGTTGTGGGCCTCGGCGACGGGACCGAGGAAAGTCATGCCCGCATGCAAGAGGCGCTGGACTATCTCTGGCCATATGTCGGCGAGATGTTTGCCAGTGACGATGTTGATGCAGAAATGGTTGCGGCGAGGATTGCCCCGAACCCGGCAGATCTGCGCGCAGAATATGACGCTCTGATCGAGCGTGTGCTGTCCGAGGCGACACTAACCATTCCCGAAAGCCGCTTTGCCCATAAGGGCGGGCGCGACGGTCGCATGCATACCGAGCATCTGGGCCATCTTCTGACACAGATGCAGTGGCTGCAGCGCGCCTATCCCGGCGCGAAGTGGTAAGGATCAATGCGGGCTTCAACGGATCAGGTTTGGGAATGGCTGGACGCTGTACCAGACCCTGAGATTCCGGTGATCTCGGTCGTCGATCTGGGCATTGTACGCGATGTGCGATGGGATGAAAACACTCTGACGGTTACCGTCACGCCGACCTATTCAGGCTGCCCGGCGACCTCGGTCATCAGCATGGATATCGAAACTGCGCTGCGTGATCATGGAATCGACGATCTGCGGATCGAGACAAGTATCGCACCGGCTTGGACCACCGATTGGCTCAGCGACAAGGGCCGTGCTCGGCTCGAGGATTACGGCATCGCCCCGCCGCAGCCTGCAGGTGGACCTGAACGCTGCCCACATTGCGGTAGCAAGGCGGTTGAAAAGGTCAGCCAGTTTGGCTCGACCCCTTGCAAGGCCCATTGGCGCTGCACCGACTGCCTGGAACCTTTTGACTATTTCAAGTGCATCTGAGGGAGGATCACCGGATGGCACGCTTTCATGATCTGGAAGTTACCGATGTTCACAAAACCATCCGCGATGCGGTGGTCGTGACGTTGAAACCTGTAAACGGTTCAGCCGATGAATTCGACTTTACCCAAGGCCAGTACCTGACCTTCCGCCGCGATTTCGACGGGGAAGAACTGCGCCGGTCCTATTCGATCTGCGCGGGCAAGGATGAGGGCATTCTGCAGGTGGGGATCAAGCGTGTGGATGGCGGCGCATTCTCGACCTGGGCCAACTCCGATCTAAAGGTGGGCGATACGGTGCAGGCGATGCCGCCGATGGGCAGCTTTTACACCGCAATCGATCCCTCCGCCGAAAAACATTATCTGGGCTTTGCGGGTGGGTCGGGCATCACGCCGGTTCTCTCGATCCTGAAGACGACGCTCGCCCGAGAACCACATTCGCGGTTCACATTGGTTTATGCCAACAAGGGCGTGAACACGATCATGTTCCGAGAGGAGCTTGAGGACCTCAAGAATCTCTATATGGGGCGTCTGAACGTGATCCATATTCTGGAAACAGACGCGCAGGAAATCGAGCTTTTTACAGGTCTGGTCACGCAAGACAAATGTGCCGAACTTTTTGAACACTGGATCGATATTCAGAACGTCGACACGGCTTTTATCTGCGGCCCCGAGCCGATGATGCTGGGCATTGCCTCAGCCCTGCGGGCGCATGGGCTGAACGACGGGCAGGTCAAGTTTGAACTCTTCGCCAGCGCTCAACCCGGTCGGGTCAAGCGCAAAGTGAGCGGGGCGGACACGGCATCTCAGGACAACCAGACCAAAACATCAATCACCATGGACGGGGCAACGCAAACGATCACCATGCCGAAGGATCAATCGATTCTCGATGCCGCGTTGGAGAATGCGATGGACGCGCCTTACGCCTGTAAGGCCGGGGTCTGTTCAACCTGCCGCTGCCGAGTGCTTGAAGGCGAGGTCGAGATGGTCGCCAATCACGCATTGGAAGACTACGAAGTCGAGAAAGGATACGTCCTGAGCTGTCAGGCCTATCCGCTGACCGACACTGTAGTCGTAGACTACGATCAGTAGACGGAGGGAATGATGGCTGAAGACATGACAATCGAGAGCTATTTGGCAGCGGGTGGTGTCCTGAGTAATCCAACCAACGTGCCTCCGCGCTATCGTGCAGAGCTCATGAAACTGATGGCGACCTTCGTGGACAGCGAACTGGCCGGCGCAGCGGGCTTTGCCGACATCATAAATCTGGGCCCGGGCATCAAGGAACGCATCGCGGCGGCCAAGATTGTGCTGGAAAAGACCGACAACGCAGATCGTGTCCTGAAAATCATGGGCGAGTTCGGAGCCAACACTGACCGCTATGCAAATCACCATCCCTGGACCACACGTCTGGATCGTGATGCGGATATCGGGGCTACGCGGTCCGAACACGACATGCGCCTTGCTGTATTCAACTATCCGATCGAAGGATGGGAAGATGCCGTGGTTATGAACCTGCTGATGAGCCTGGCGGTTGACGTCCAACTGGCTCAGTTTTCGCAGATATCCTATCAGCCTCTGGCCGAGGCCTTCCGCGAGATTTCCCCGATCGAGGCGCGCCATGGGGAGCTTGCGCTTGAGGGTGCGGGCAAGCTGATCGAACAGGGAAAGGCTGCAGAAATGCAAGCGTCGGTCGACTATTGGTGGCCCCGGGTCGCGGCAAGTTTTGGGGCAGGCACAGCCGAGAAAACCGAAACGCTCCGCAAGCTGGGGCTGCGGCAATTAACCGGGATTGAGATGAAAGATCAGTGGACAGTAAAAGCGACCGAACAGATCGAAAAGCTGGGACTTAAAGTACCCTAGCTTTCAAAGTTGGCGTTTACGGCTCAGCAACCCATACTTCACGGCCAATCCGCGAAGCGTGCGACGCTTTCGCCGATCTTTCTTCAATGACTGCTGGGCTTTAGCACCACATTTCCGATTGAACTCAAAAACGTCAATCACCCGCTCGGCGCAGCCACAGGCTTCGCCCAGACCTACTTTGGCGAAATAGAATTTATCGAAACGATCAGGGCGTTGCATGGGTAACCTCCGCCCTTATTGAACCTCATCCTGACCGAAAAGCCAAATCAACTCTGTGCCAACAAGGGTTCAAAGGCCATCAACACCTGATAATGTCAGATTGCTTACCAACGTGGCGTAATCGCTGCGCGCGTTGGCATCCGCCCCGGCATTCCACATGTAGAACCAGTTCAACATTCCGAAAACGGACATGGTCGTGGCCCGAAGCTTGGCCGCATCATCCTTGAAAGTTGCAGGCGAGATGCTGGCGATGATGTCGCTGACGAACACCACCAGATCCCGCTGATAGCCACGCAGCAGATTCTGCTGCTCTTCGGGCAATGCGGACATGCCGCTGGTTTGCACGCGATGCTCATCATCCACGCCTTGATAGGCCAGTAGGATTTCCCGCACCACCCGTTTCAAGCGATCCGCGGGTTCCATCCCGTCAAGGTCCAAGCCGCAAACCTGGTCACGCAATTGCAGCAGGTAACTGTCGAGAATATCAAACAGAATGGCGTCCTTGCTGTCGTAGTAGTGATAGATATTGGCCTTGGATATCCCGCACTCCCGCGCCAGCTGAGACATTGACGCCCGATCAAATCCTTCCTGCGCGAAGACGCGGGCGGCGCATTTCAGGATGCGTGTTCGTTTATGGTCGTGGTCTTTTGCTATCGTGCGCGCCAAATCCTGACCCTCCGTCTGTCGCTTAGCTGTCCCGATTGTCAATCACACGCCGGGCCTTGCCCTGTGAGCGTTCAACCTCGCCCGGCTCGCCTATATCGATCTCGGTCGAGATGCCAACCACCTCTTTAATCCGGCGAGATAGCATCCGAGCAGCGGCGGTTTTGCTCAGCTCATCGGCTGCATCCGGCGTTGCTTCGACATGCACGCGCATCGCGTCCATCCGGCCAGCTTTGTAAAGTTCGATCTGGTAGTAGGGCGCCAGACCGCCGGTTGCTAGAACCTGCTCCTCGATCTGACTGGGGAAGACGTTGACACCCCGCAGAATGATCATGTCATCCGAGCGGCCCGTGATCTTTTCCATCCGACGCATCGACCGAGCCGTACCGGGCAAAAGCCGCGTCAGGTCACGGGTGCGATAGCGGATCATCGGAAGACCTTCTTTGGTCAGCGTGGTGAACACCAGTTCACCAATCTCACCATCAGGCATGACCTCGCCGGTCTGCGGGTCGATGATTTCGGGGTAGAAGTGGTCTTCCCAGATCACGGGCCCGTCTTTGGTTTCGACGCACTCATTGGCGACGCCCGGTCCCATGATCTCGGACAGGCCGTAGATATCGACGGCATGCATATCGAATGCTTGTTCAACCTCGGAGCGCATCGAATCCGTCCAAGGTTCAGCGCCAAAGACGCCGACAGCCAAGGAACTTTCGCGCGGATCGAGTCCAATCTTGTGATACTGCTCAAGAATGTTCAGCATATATGATGGTGTTACCATAATCCCGTCTGGTTTGAAGTCAGTGATCAGGTCGACCTGCTTGCCGGTCTGCCCACCGCTCATCGGGACGACCGTGGCCCCCAGACGTTCGATTCCATAATGCGCGCCCAGACCGCCGGTGAACAGGCCATAGCCATAGGCGTTGTGCACCATGTCGCCCCGGCGCAAACCGCTGGCACGCAATGACCGCGCCACCAGATCCGCCCAGTTGTCTATGTCGCCTTGCGTATACCCCACGACGGTTGGCTTACCCGTGGTTCCCGACGAGGCATGAACACGAATGATCTGCTCACGCGGGACTGCAAACAGACCAAAGGGATAGTTTTCCCTCAGATCGTTTTTGTAGGTAAACGGAAACCGTGCCAGATCACTGAGGGACTGAAGGTCGTCAGGATGCACACCGGCCTCATCAAACCGCTGCCGGTACATAGGCACGTTGTCATAAGCATGGCGCAGCGACCATTTCAGCCGATCCAACTGTAGGTTGCGGATTTCATCAATCGAGGCGATCTCGATCGGATCAAGATCCGCCTTGTTCGGAGTAAGATCCTTCATGCCATCCCCCTCATCTCAGGTCTCGTCAAACACCGGGCCTTTGACCGCGCGGGAAAAGCCCCGAAATTCTGCGATCTTTTGTCCGGCTTGGTTGGTTATGGATACGTCATAGATGCCGCTGCGCCCTGTCAGGCTCAGTTCCGTTGCGCGGGCCGTCAGCAGATCACCGGATCGCGCGGGCGCGACGTAGCTGATCACATTGTGCTGGGCGACTGTGGACTGGTTGCGACTATTGCAGGCAAAGGCAAAGGCGCTGTCGGCCAACATGAATGTCACGCCGCCATGGCAGATCCCGTGCCCGTTGCAGTGATGGTCAGCCACCTGCAACGCCAGCGTCGCAGCGCCTTCATCCATCTCCACCAGTTCCATGCCTGCCCATTTCGAGGCATTGTCCCGCCCCCACATGGCAGCAGCGGCTTTCTGTGCGCGTTCCTTCGGCGTCATCTCATTCTCCCCGAAATACTGGCGCGCGCTTTTCCAGAAACGCAGTAACGCCCTCGGCATAGTCGACGCTTTCGCCGCAGGTTTTCATTGCGTCCGCCTCAATCTCGAGATGATCGGTCAGGGTATTCGTGGCAGCCGCCTGTATCGTCTGTTTCGTCAGGCCAAGTCCCAGCGTCGGACCATTGGCGAACTGTTCCGTTAGTGCGCGCGCCTCGGTCAATAGTTCAGCGTCTGGAATTGCTTTCCAGATCAGCCCCCAATCCGCAGCCTGCTTTGCTGGCAGGGGTTGCCCAGTTAGGGCCAGCCCTTTGGCTCGGGCTTCACCCAGCAAACGTGGCAGATGCCAACTGCCGCCGGTATCAGGTATCAGGCCCACTTTGGAAAATGATTGGATAAACTTGGCAGAGTCAGCGGCAAGTACCACATCACAAGCCAGGGCTAGATTCGCACCCGCCCCGGCGGCAACGCCATTGACGGCGCAGACAACAGGTAATTCCAAAGACCTGATCAGGCGGACCAAAGGTGCGTAGAACGTGCGAACCGTATAGCCCAAATCCGGCGGACCCTCCATCGTGGCAGGGTTTCGATCGCCCAAATCCTGCCCTGCGCAGAACCCGCGCCCCGCGCCGGTTAACAGCACCGCTCGGGCACCACCGTCACGCGCGGCCTCAAGTGCAGCGCGCAGGGCATAGTGCATCTCATCCGTGAAACTGTTCAGGCGATCAGGGCGATTGAGTGTAATTTCAACCCATTGACCCATATTCTGCGAAATAATCGTGTCGGACATGCCCGGTTCGCTTTTCATAAGTTACAACAAACTTCTTGCATAAACCGAACGGTTGGTCAATAAATTCTATAGCCGTTTGTGACTCGGCGATCGGAAATGCACTTTGGCCAGCGGGCGGAACAGCATTTCTCGTCGTTGATAGTTACAAAACGTACCATTAACACATTCACGACTTGCGATTTTGAGGAGGAGACCCGGTCATGAAATTCACCAAGCTCACCACATTGTTGGCGTCTGCAACCTTGGCGGTGTCCGGCACCATTGCTTTTGCGGCTGACTACACCCTGACAATTTCCAGCTGGGCCCCACCCACCCACGGCATCAACGCAAAGATGTGGCCCAAATTCGTCGAAATGGTAGAGGAGGCCACTGACGGGCAGGTCACCGCAGAGCTTAAGCTAGGTATCGCTCCACCGCCTGCGCAGATGGACCTGATTATGGATGGCGCGGCCGATGCCTCGATTATCTTTCACGGCTATCAACCGGGACGCTTCGTCACCACCAAGCTGATCGAACTGCCTGGTTACGAAGGCTCGGCCGAGGACGCTTCGGTTGCTTACTGGCGCGCCTACGACAAGTACTTGAAAGCTGCTGACGAGCATCGTGGTGTCAAAGTCATCGCCTTGCACACGCATGGACCCGCGCAGCTGCATTCCAGCGCGCCAGTAACCACTCTGGATGAGGTTTCGGGCCTAAAAGTACGTATCCCGGGTGGCGTTGGCGGAGACGTTGGTGCGGCGCTTGGCGCGACCGGCATTCAGGTGCCCGCTCCGAAAGTCTATGAAACACTGGCATCGAAAGCCGCTGACGGCGTGGTCATGCCACTGGAATCGCGCAAGGGTTTCAAGCTGACCGAGGTTGCGCAGAACGTCTATGAGATGCCCGGTGGCCTCTATCGTGGTTCGTTTGCATTCATCATGAACGAAGACACCTTCGCAGATCTGCCACCCGAGCTGCAGACGGCGCTGGAAGAAAACGTATTCGGTGAACCGCTGAGCCGTGAGATCGGCAAAATCTGGGATGAGATCGACGCCACTGGACGTGAGGCAACCGAGGCGGCGGAGGGCAATGCCATCAACGCTGCCACTGACGCGGATATGGAGAAGTTCTCGGCCATCGCCGAAGACATCCGCGGCAAGGTCATCGCCGAGGTTGACGCAACAGGAGTCGACGCACAGGCCGCATATGACATGATCAAATCGGAAATGTCCTCGAACTGATCCGACTGAAGGGCGGCTCTTGCGCCGCCCTGACTTACCCTGCGCGAGTTTCCCATGACCCCTATTATTCAGCTTGTGCGCCGTGCCAGCGCCCTTCCAGTGATCGTGGCCTGCATTGCACTGTTTATCCTGATGGTAATGACCTTTTGCGACGTGATCCTGCGTTCGGTCTTCAATGCGCCCATTGAGGCCGCCACCGAGCTGACGCGCATTCTGATGGCAATTCTGGTGTTTTCTGTCCTCCCGATCGTCTCCACCACCAATGGCCATATCGCGGTCGATCTGACAGACGGGTTCTTCCACCGTCTGCATCTGTCGCGTGCGCGGGACGTTGTGATCTATGTGGTCAGCGGCATCATGCTGTTCTGGCCGGTCCAACGCGTTTGGGTCCTGGCCGAGCGTGCGCGGGATTATGGGGATGTAACCGAATATCTTTCAATCCCCACCTACCTGATCGGCTGGTTCATTACCCTGTCTGTTGCCATCACTGCACTGGTGATGATCGCCACTGGGCTGCTAAAGGCCTTCGCCCCAAATACACTGTCGGAGCCTATGTAATGACCGCAGCGCTAATCGGATTTGCGATTGTATTGATCTTGGTGCTGGTGCGCCTTCCTATCGTCTTTGCCATGGGTCTGGTGGGCACATTGGGATTTGCCTATGAGCGTGGCGGCTCGATCTTTGATGAGCGCGGGATGAAGGCTGCCATGTCCATGGTGGGCCGACAGATCACCGACACTGCGCAGGACTATGGTCTGTCGGTTGTGCCGCTGTTCATCCTGATGGGCCTGTTCGTGAACAAGGGCGGCATGGCGCGCGAGCTTTATGCGGTGTCCAACGCCTTTCTTGGCCACATGCGCGGTGGTATTGCCATGGCAACGGTTGCGGCCTGTGGCGGATTTTCGGCTATCTGCGGATCGTCGCTGGCAACCGCCGCCACGATGTCAAAGGTCGCGATGCCGCAGATGCGGCGTTACGGCTATTCCGACGAACTCTCGACCGCCTCGATTGCCGCCGGTGGTACATTGGGCATTCTAATCCCACCATCGGTCATTCTGGTCATCTACGGGTTGCTGACCGAGACCTCGATCGGGAAACTGTTCATGGCGGGCATCATCCCCGGCATCCTCGGCATTCTGTTCTACCTCTTCGCCGTGCGCTGGACCGTCTGGCGCAACCCCGAGGCCGGGCCCGCAGGCGAGCGCGCCACCTGGTCCGAACGCATCCGCGCGCTGGGTTCGGTTTGGGCTGTGCTGTTGTTGTTCTTCCTAGTGATTGGCGGGCTTTATGGAGCCTTCGATTTTGAGCCCCTAAACCTGACATTCTCACCCACCGAGGCCGCAGGTATGGGGGCCGCTGGGGCCTTTCTGATTGCACTCTTTCGTGGGGGCCTCACGGTTGGCTCGACATTCGAGGTGCTGAAAGAGACCTGCTTTACCGCGTCTGCCCTGTTTGCGGTGTTGATTGGTGCGCAGATATTCTCAAATTTCATCAATCTGGCCGGTTTGCCCGAAGCCCTGATCGCGATGGTGACCGCCTATGATGTGGCTCCGTTTGTCGTGATCCTGATGATCCTTGGTATCTACATCATTCTGGGTTGCGTCTTCGAATCCCTCTCGATGCTGTTGCTGACGGTTCCGATCTTCTTCCCGTTGGTCACGTCTCTGGGCTATGACCCAATCTGGTTTGGCATCGTCGTCGTGGTTGTCACCGAAATCTCGCTGATCACGCCACCCGTTGGCCTGAACGTCTTCATCCTGAAAGGCGTGGTGGGTGACGTCTCGACCGGCACCATATTTCGTGGCGTCACTCCGTTCTGGATCGCCGATATCTTCCGCCTCGCGCTGATCGTGCTGGTGCCCATCGTGGTGCTGTATCTGCCGCAGCAAATGGGCGCTTTGGGACACTAGTCCCACCGCATCAAACAGGAGAACACCATGTCCCTGCATCAGATTTCCAGCTTCGCCGCTGGTACTTGGGTCGCGCCTGGAGAAGGCGCACGCACCATCGCATCCGCCATCACCGGCGCACCGTTTGCCAGCGCTGGCAATGCCGCGCTCGACGTGCAGGCGATGCTTGACTATGCGCGCAATACCGGTGGCCCCGCGCTGCGCAAGTTAACGTTCCACGACCGTGCTCGGATGCTCAAGGCGCTGGCGCAAGAGCTTTCGGCGCATAAACAAGCCCTTTACGGCCTGAGTTTCGAAACCGGAGCTACGCAGAAGGACCACCTGATCGATATCGATGGTGGCATCGGCACGATGTTTGTCTTTGCCTCAAAAGGCCGGCGCGAGATGCCGGATGCGCAGGTTTATCTGGACGGCGAAATCGAGCAGTTGTCACGCAATGGCACCTTTTTGGGGCAGCATATCTGCACGCCCCTGCAAGGGGTCGCGGTTCATATCAACGCCTTCAACTTCCCGGTCTGGGGGATGCTGGAAAAGCTGGCCCCGACGCTGCTGGCTGGCGTGCCTGCAATCGTCAAGCCGGCTACCAACAGTTGCTACGTCACCGAACTGGCAGTGCGGATCATGCTGGATAGCGGCATCCTGCCTGCCGGTGCGCTACAGCTGGTCTCGGGCGGGTTGGGCGACATGCTCGATCACTTGGATTGTCAGGATGTGGTCAGCTTCACAGGCTCGGCGAACACCGCGTTGAAGCTGCGGCAGACGCCTGCGATCTTGCAGAACTCGGTCCGGTTTGTGGCCGAGCAGGACAGCTTGAACGCTTCCATCCTCGGGCCCGATGCCACGCCCGGCACGCCCGAATTTGACCTGTTCGTCAAGGAAGTCTCGCGCGAGATGACCACAAAGGCGGGCCAGAAATGCACTGCCATCCGACGCATCATCGCGCCCCAGCTGCAGGTCGACGCCATAATTGCCGCGCTGTCTGACCGATTGGCAAATATCACCATCGGCGACCCCCGTTCCGACACCACTCACATGGGCGCGCTGGTGTCGAACGGGCAGAAAGCCGACGTTCTGGAAAAGGCAGCTCTGATCGGGCAAGAGGCTGAACGGGTTTATGGCAACCCCGACGCGTTCGACCTGCACGGCCCTGAAACCGGCGCATTCGTTCCCCCGATGCTGTTTTACTGTGCTGACCCCGACAAAGCGCAGCGCGTGCACGATACCGAGGCCTTCGGCCCAGTTTCGACCCTCATGGGCTACCGCGATCTGGATCATGCGGTGGCACTTGCCAATCGCGGGCAGGGATCTCTGGTCACGTCGCTGATCACTCACGACACAAACGTCGCGCACAACGTAGTGATGGGGACCGCAGCCTATAACGGGCGGATTTACATCAACGACCGCGACTCGATGGCTGAATCGACCGGCCACGGATCTCCGCTGCCCCATATGGTGCATGGTGGGCCGGGCCGTGCGGGCGGTGGTGAGGAAATGGGCGGCGTACGCGGAGTGAAACACTATATGCAGCGCACGGCCATTCAGGGCTCCCCGCGCATGCTTAGTGGTATCAGCACCAAATGGGTACCAGGAGCGCCCGAAATCCAAGGTCCGGCACATCCGTTCACCCGTAAATTTGGTGAGTTGCAGGTCGGCGAGACGCTGCACACAGCCTCGCGAACCATCACGCTGGAGGATATCGAACACTTCGCCAATTTCACCGGCGATACCTTTTATGCGCATATGGACGAGGACGCGGCGGCGCGGAACCCGTTCTTCCCCGGTCGTGTGGCGCATGGTTATTTGTTGCTCAGCTTTGCGGCGGGCCTGTTTGTCGAGCCGAACGAGGGGCCGGTGCTGGCCAATACCGGGCTGGACGGGCTGCGGTTCATGAAGCCCGTTGTTGCTGGCGACAGCATCAAGGTGCGCCTGACGGTAAAGCAGAAAACCCCACGCAATGAAGATTATGGCGAGGTCCGCTGGCACGTTTCCCTGACCAATCAGGATAATGAGCCGGTCGCAGAATACGAGCTTTTGACCATGAACGCCCGCTGAGCCGCTGTACTACCTGTTTTTCTTATTGGGCCTAATGGGTTAAACTGGGTCCATGACCGAAAAGAGCTCGTGGTTCGAAACGGCTGTGGCCGAACTGGCGGACCCGCAAGACCAGCGGGTCTGGTCGATTATCGTCTCGCTGTTTGGTGACATGGCACAAGAGCCCGGCGCGCAGATCTCGGGCGGTGTTCTGACCCGGATCATTGAGCCGATGGGCATCAAACCCGAAGCGATCCGCGTCGCTCTGCACCGGCTGCGCAAGGACGGCTGGATTGAAAGTGACCGGATTGGACGCGTCTCGCGCCATGTCCTCTCGGAATTCGGCCGGACGCAATCCGCCGCCGTCACGCCGCGCATATATGCGCGCGGTCCTTCGCCCATTGAAAATTGGCATCTTCTAATCGCCGAGGATGGATCGGGCACACAAGTGCTTGAAGACGTGATGCTCAGCGATGACTATATCCCTATTGGGCGCAACGTAGCGATGGGTGCGGGTCCCGTACCAGATCAGTCGGACGGTTTGCTGGCCTTGGACATCTCTCCGCACGCAGCCCCCAAATGGGTGCAGGATCGGTTGTGTCCACCCGAATTGCGCGCCTCTTGCAAGGCTCTTCTGGGCGCGGTCGAACGCGCCGCGAAGTCCCGTCCCGAAGGCTGGGCGCCTACACCCTTGCAGAGCGCAACACTGCGCACTCTACTGGTGCATCGGTGGCGGCGCGTCGTGCTACGCCAGCCGGACTTACCTTTGGCTTTTTATCCTGTTGATTGGGCTGGCCCTGCTTGTCGCGATAGCGTGTTCGGGCTGCTTGATTTGCTGCCACGACCGTCAGCTGATGTGTTGAGCGGAAGTGGTTGAACGCTGAGCGGTCTGTTCAACCATATTATCAGTGCGGCGCACATACCGGGTGCTGGGAGCTTTTCTGACCAAGTCATACCAATTTACACACCATTAATTAGGTTGCGGTTATCTGCCTGCCAATTCAGCCGTTCAGAAAACGCATGGTGCAATCGGGCCCCGGGCAATACCATCGCCTGAGCAAACCTACCGGAGATCCGTGATGTCGATTTTGCTAACGATTGTCTTGTTGCTGATGTCCCTTTTGCTGGGGATGCACATCTGGACTCGTCGCCTAACGCGGCAGGGCAGCGAAATGGTGCCGCAACTGGGGCGGATCGTGCCCGTTCACGGTGGCAGCATTCACTATGTCGAAAAAGGCGACCCTTCCAACCCGACAATTGTCATGATCCATGGCCTATCAGGCCAATTGCAGCATTTTACGTATGCATTGGTGGATGATCTTGCTCAGGATTATCACGTTCTCGCGGTTGACCGTCCGGGCTGTGGCTATTCCACGCGCGATGCTGCCCAGTTGGCGGAATTGCCCGAACAAGCCCGCATGATCCACGAGTTTCTGGAAATAAAGAACGTCGATCAAGCCACACTGGTCGGTCATTCTCTAGGTGGCGCCGTGTCTCTTGCGATGGCACTGGATTATCCCGACAACACGGCGGCATTGGCGCTTCTGGCCCCCTTGACGCAACAAATGCCGGAACCGCCCGCCGTTTTTAAACCACTTGAAATCCGTACCGAGTGGCTGCGCAACCTTATTGGCAATACAATCGCCGTCCCGATGGCCCGAAAAACCGCGCCCCTCGTGCTGAAAGACGTCTTCGCACCCGAGTCCGCGCCCTCAGACTTCCTGAACCGTGCTGGGGGTGCCCTTGGTCTTCGCCCCTCGGCCTTTATCACCGCCTCACAGGATGTTGTTGGGGTAGAGGCCAGCATGGGTGCCCTGACTTCACGCTATAACGATCTGCGCGTGCCCGGAGGCATCCTGTTCGGCACAGAGGACCCGATCCTGTCCGCCGAGCTACACGGTGCTACAATGACGAAATTCGGCCTGATCTTTGAGGTCATGGAACACCGGGGTCACATGATACTCATCACAGAACCCGAAGTCTGCGCGCGTTTCATCCGCCAGATCGCCGAGAATTCCCGCACCCGGCTGGCAGAGCAGGACGCGCATTGAATAACGCAATAAAGAATCTCGGCAGGCACGCTTTTCCCTCTTGACCCTCCCCGGCCCCTCGCTTAAATCGCCTCTCACTCGTGGCGGAGTAGCTCAGTTGGTTAGAGCAGCGGAATCATAATCCGCGTGTCGGGGGTTCAAGTCCCTCCTCCGCTACCACTAAAATCAATCACTTACATGAATGTTGGTTTGTCCGGCGCCCTCTGGGCTGATTTCTGGGGGACATATGGGGGACAAGTTGGGCGATTTTTCAGTGGAATTGGCCGCTAGCGGGCGCATTTGAAAAAAGAGATACGGATCTGCAATGGGTATCGAATCAAACGCAAAGCGGTTTTTGAATGCCTACTACGTTCTCGATGAACATGAGCGAGAAACTCAAGAGAAGCAACGGCGGCGGGCACTTGCCGACTATGCAGTATATCCCGGTAGTAAAGTTGATAGCATTTGCAGTGAGTTCGAACGGCATGTCATGGGGGTGGACTTTGTTTGCCTTGCGTTTTCAGTGGAGCTTTACCTGAAGGCCGTATTTGAAGTGCTCGGTGAATCCAAAAGGGGGCATAATATCCGTGTCCTATTTGAAAAATTGCCGGAAAGCACCCAACTCGAACTATTCGAACTCCACACACAAGGTTCTTATGGCGAGACCCTGGACACCTACAAGTCGCAGATTGACGTGATAAGTAGCGGTTTTGAGCAATTCCGATATTCACATGAGCACAAGGAACTTTTCTATCACAGAGGGTTCGCACTTCAGATGATTCAAGCGATGCAAAATTTCATAGACATAGAACGTCGAGCCAAGCGGCAAGAATCTTAGTTTTCACCTCTTTGCGATTGTTGCGCAGGTCAAAGCAGATGGTAACGTAGAGCGCTTACTGTAAGCCACCCGTATGCTCCCTTCCCTTAATATGCACTATTGACTAGTAACTGGATGCGAGAATTAGCGATACGGACATTGAATTTTTTATGACGGAAGAGTTACCTTTAGCCACACTACCCACCCTGTACATTTTTCTCGATGAAGGTGGGAATTTTGACTTTTCTCCAGCAGGCTCGCAGTACTTTACCCTCACTTGTGTCAGTATGTATCGCCCGTTTAAGCTTCATACCGACCTGGATACATACAAGTATGACCTCATCGAACATCGGATAGTTCCACGTATCGAGATGGAATATTTTCATTGCGCCGACGATAACAGATACGTTCGAAACAAAGTGTTCTCGATGCTTGCGGCATCGGTGCCAAACGATGCCGTAGATTCAGTAATTGTTGAAAAGCGAAAAACTGGTCCGGCGTTACAGCCACCTGAAAAATTCTATCCTAAAATGCTAGGGTACCTTCTTCGATATGCAGTTGGAAAGGCTACTTATGGAGCAGGTGAAGTTGTAGTTATTACAGACAGTCTACCTGTGGCAAGAAAGCGTAGAGCAATCGAAAAGGCGGTGAAGACCACACTGGCAAGCATGCTTCCTTCTGGCGCACCTTACAGGGTGATGCATCATTCCTCCCGCGCGCACTATGGCTTGCAAGTCGCTGACTACTTCAACTGGGCGATATACCGAAAATGGGAGCATGGCGATGCTAGCTCACACAAGACAATATCTCATCAAATACGAAGCGAGTTCAACATTTTTAGAACCGGCACTCGACGCTACTACTGATGATTTGACCCCTCCGACTACCTGAAGGAGAACCCCTTGGGTTCTTATCATCGGAGGGGAACCTTTGTGATTATATGTAAGCAAATATGTGCTAAAATCAAGCTAAGAGTACCTAGGTATTGGTTCAGGTAGCATACTGGTGGTGCACTGCGATGCGAGCTATCCTAGGCTGATGCCCTAAAGTGCCGGGGAGCATCAACCCCGCGCCACCACCAACGGCGGCTCCTTTGGAAACGACCGGATATCGAACCACTTGAAACACGTCCCATCTGCGTTGCGCTTGTCGCCCATGTGAAGGAATGAACCTGCTGTCCTGTGCCTTATCAGCGCCGCCCTGAACGCCCGCAGGTCTATCAGCCACCAATTCAGAATAGTCGCTCCATCTGGCCCCGCATGGCCGTAGAACATCCAATCTCCGTGACCGTTCACTATCTTGGATAGTTCGGTTTCAGCCCCGGTCGGCAGCTTGGCTCTGATGGTGAATTGGTGGGGGTATCTGCTGGCGTAGCCGTGACGGCGCACCCTGGCGGCAATCCGCATGTCCTTGGCGTCCAACATGAGCAGGTCCGTGGCTTGGAAGTGGTCCAGCGGATCTGGCGCGGCCTGTAGGATGTGGTTGCCGATGATGCTCTTTATCTCGGGCAGGAACTGGTCGGACCAATGCCGGTTGATGCTGTAATGTTTCATGTCAAATCTCAGAAAGCAAAACGGGCGCAGGGAAAGCCGCGCCCAGTGCTGCGCAGCCTCAGTTTGCAACTCGGCAACGCATCAAACCCTGAATTGCTTCGACACGACGTTCATCGCCGCGCATAGCGCTATGACAAATCACGCGGCCCCAGTTCAATACTTCATTCTCGCCGCATATCGACTTCAAACGTGCAAGTAAGCCATGGTCGATTTCGCATGACGCATCTTCTATGTCTTGCCGAGGCGTGAGCGCATAGTTGTCTAGGCCTGCGCTAAGCTTTTCATCATCTCTACGCAGCGCATGGATTTTCAACGCCATTAGCGCGAAATCTTCAACATCAAGCTCGCTCATCCGTTCTATGATTTCATAAACCAAGTTGTCAGTGATGGGCTTCTCGTTCATCTCGGTTAGGTTTGCTGGAAAGTCTGGCATGCTATTCCCTTTCATATCTCAAGCGCTCAGAAGGCGCAGCGCATCCGCGTTCAAGGTGCGGTATTGCTCGTCGTCGTGGGCACCCTCTACGCGCAGGGCGATAACGACTTTCACGGCCAGGTCGCGCGGACCTTCGATGGGCTGTTCCATTATCTCGGATTCAATTTCCACCATCGCGAGATAGGCCGGATCAACGACTTCGCGTTCATAGTCCCGGCCTTTCCCGTTTGTATCGCCTTCTTCGGCCAGTCGCTCATATTCAGCGTGTGCCGTTTCCCAGCGTGAGAACATCCGCTCAATGGGTGTGGCCTCCGCGATTGCGCCCAGCGCGGTAGGGCGGCTTACTTTCCCCGACAAGGATTGAAGTGTGCCCAGAACGTTTTCCAGCACTTGGCCGTCCAAGTCACCAGCCACACCGCCAACCAAATCAAAGTTGGCCTCATCGCTCAGGGCAAACTCTAGCTGCGCCGCCGCACCCTCTGGGGTGCTGGCCGGTGTCCGGCATATCTTCTTTTCGAGTTCCTTGCACTGAACCCAGACAGAGTTGTTGGGTTCAAGGTCGGGCGCATCTGGTGCGAACACATTCTGGAACCCCACCTTATGTTCTGCGACCCATGCAATATGCGGGTCTGTGGCGTCCGAGGCTGCGGCGGTTGCGCCGATGGACAGGGCGGCAACAGGGGCGGATTGAATGAGGGTTCGACGGTCAATCATATCGGCTCCTTTCAGGGTGTCTCTGGCTGGCGGGCAATGTCTTCGAAATGCTCTGTCGCCTGCTGGTTGATGGTACGGATCAGGGCTGCGGTTGGTCCCCAGTCCTTCGGGACGCCTTCCCATGTCAGTGCGTCCAGTGCTTTCGCTAGGCCTTTCAGGGTCAAGGCGTCGGTTACGATTTCGTCTCTGGCCTTAGGCACAGTTCCACCGTTCGCGCTGGCGCGTTGTTCAGTCATTGTGTTTCCTCCTGACGAAATAGGTGGGCCGATGTTGCCCCTAAAAACGATACACTGTATCTATTAACGGACAGGGTATTTGTCAATACAAGGCAACCAAAAAGATACAGGGTATCGATAATGACGCCAGCACAGGCAAGGGCAGCAAGGGCAATTCTAAAGGTAGGTGTTAGGGAAGTGGCAACCCAAACTGGGGTGACACCGAATACGGTTTCACGAACCGAAGCACAGACGCCTCAAAGCGTGCGTGGACCAAATACCGCGACAATTGCTGTGCTTAAAGCATGGTATGAATCCCAAGGCATCCAATTCCTGGATGCAGGTGATACGGCTAACGGGGTCGGAGTGGTTTTGGTCAATAAAGGTGACTGATGAAAAGAACACTTGGAGTTCTTTGACGACTTCCTGGCTTGGTTGGATAAACCAATTTCAAAGCAAGTACTGAACGACCAGGATTCCAACTAGCACACGCTGTTCAGAAACATTTTTTTGCTGGTATTCATAGATGAAACTGCTGGCCCCTGTGCTCGGGTCTGACAGAGTAGGCCATCTCATCGGGCGAATAGAGACCTTCGCGCAGTAAGACTGCCTCATATGGTTTCAGTGTGGGCAGGACGGTTTCGGCAAATCGTTCTCTTCTCTGACGCAGCTCGGGAAATAGTTCGAAAACCTCACGCAGCGTTGCGCGATCCATCGCGTCTAGAGAAGTATCGCCAGGGAAAAAGGACTCGGACCACACGCCTTCAACACAAATTAGCTCATGTTGGTCGAAGAGAACGTGAATGTAATGAACTTCTTGGTCGGGTGGGAGTTGGAAAACCATTTCACCATCCAGTAAGCCCTTGGCAGGCGCTAGCATCAAGCTTTCGCCGAAACACAGCTGCATGTCTGGCGAGGTAACAGCAATCCGATGTTGTGGCGAAACCGTCAGATCCCGTGTCGGGCATTTGCTTGAGAAGCTACCTGCACGAAAGCGAACCGGACAGAGATGCGGACTTTGCTGTAAATCGCCAACGGTGAGGCGTCGTTTGCCGATCCAGCGAACAGGCTTTGCTGTCCCATCGAAAACTGTCACTAGGTCGCCGGGTTGCAAGGTCTCAATTGGTTGTGAGCCCAGAGGTGTCAAAACCATCGACCCCAGTGTGAAGCATACGAAGGATGGCAAAGTGTCGTAATCTGAAGGAGGTGCAGTAACGATGCTGTTGTTTGTGTTTTCTATCGTGTCACCGACATCCACATCGCCAGATGTAACAATGATGTACTGGGGGTTGGAAAACTGAACCAGTGTGAATGTTACGGGCTGCCCACCTATGTCACCGCTATAGGTTTCAAACGTTTGAAAGTTGGTAGAGTCACCTAAGAAACTAGGTACCCCCGAAACGTCGAGCTGCTGGCTTCCATCTGCATCAGGATCTTCAAGCGCATCATCATTATCAATAATCTCTACCTGATAAGAGTTAAGCACGGTAACGTCTGTGAAGCTTAACGGATCATTGTCAATTTCAAGAATCGTAATGAAAGCCAAAGCGCTATCCCTCGATATACAACCCAATCAATAGCTCAATTAGAAGAATGCAACCTTATGGAGAAAAGATAAAGCTCTGTTACGGTACTGAGGCTGCTTTGGAACGTGCCCTAGGTAAAAGCCAATAAAAAACTCAGATTTGGACCTGACCTCACAATAACCGCTAAACCAGCTAACCGGCGCAGGCGTAATTTATAGTTTTGCCGCTATAACGTCTCTTGAGTGCCCAATTTCACTTACTCCGGGCAGTTACGGTGTTTTAGTGCAGTGAATGAGTAACAAGGTGTGTTCCAGATGAAGTTTATCCCCGCAACCGCCCAATCAGCAATTGTCCACGCGTACGAGCTGGCTGCCAACGACCTGGAAAAGAGCATGGCAATGTGGGCGGGTAGTCAACTCATGGCGCTCTACGATAGACGCTCGGTGCTTTTGCAGGAACATGCCGACATCTGGGCTGAGAAGCTTGAGCCGCGAGCACCTCTTTCTACGGCGAAGAAATGAAACAACGCTCCCCAGAGAGCATAAGCGAGGCATCAGATTACCTGAAAGCCTTCGCTCACGATGGCCGATTGCACATCCTTTACTCACTTGCCGATGGTGAGAAATCTGTTGGTGAATTGATTGATGCTTGGTCGATGCGTCAGGCAACAGTTTCCCAAAGTATCGCTCGCTTGCGGCTTGAGGGCATGATAGTTGCGAGGCGCGAAGGTCATTACATGTACTACAATATCTGCGACGAACGGGTGCGCCCAGTTCTCAAGTTGCTGGATAAGCTTTTTCTAAAACAGACCAGTTAGACAATTACCTCGGAGACTTGCCCGGTCGGCATTGGGTCGGGTTCTTTTTGCACAACCTGTGTAACCCACTTCACTGACCACCTGCTTAGAATGATGCAATCTGAGTGCAGTTAACGAGTTGGCGCTCATGTTGTGTTGAGAGCGCGAGTTTATTTTTCTCCCTGTTGGTGGGCGTGCTTGTGGTGGGTGCGCCCATTTTTTTAAACTGTAGTGACAAGGTGTTTGGGCAAATCTCGTTTTGACGCCACGTCGCAGCAGGTATCGGGCTTTCTTAGAAGTTGACGTAAAGGTCAGCAACTAAATGGTAATTTGACTGAACGGTAAAAAATTGATGCAAACCCCGGTTTTCTTCCCCCTAACGTCTCAAATCGAAACCACTAGATGCACCTTGTCGCTGCGGGTTGCTGCTCACGGAACTTGATCCTTGAGCCGGTCTCACCAGCAGGGTTCGGGTCAGACCTGCGGCGACAATGATTGAATTATTGCTGGGAGGGGAGAAATTGAAACTACCTATACTGTCTGTCATTCGGCGAACTTGGAATGTTGAGAGTTTGAACGAAAACCTGAACGCTCAGAGTGCCTGTTCAATTGCTGACGATGAAGTGGGTAAGCCCGTATTGAATCAGTCCGACGTTCAATCGCTATTTCAAAGCGCATTTGCGGAAATGGAACGAGAATTACCTGTTCGCGGCGATGGTCGGACAGACGTAATTGATAGTTCTGACTCAAGAACGTCTCCTGAGTGAATGTGCCCGCGTCGTGACCTCCAACAAATCTTTCAGGTAGTATCTAGATTTGGAAAGCCCAATAGAAAGCCCCACACCGGGCGCAACCGGTGCAGGGTGGAACCGTGGGCCGGGCAGAGGTCATTTATCCCGTGCGTCAAGAAAGTGGCTCAACTGGAACCACTTAAACCAGGCAGGAATAGGTTTAACCTGACTGAGGGTATTCGGATATGCTGCAAGCGCCGAGCTATTCGGCGCACGGGGAATAGTCTTAGCGTAGCTCTAAGATATTGAAATTAAGTAATTGATTGCCTAGCCTGCCTCTAAACTTGCGTAGATGACTAACACGGATTTTGAAAGTGTAATTGTATGGAAGACTATTCAGAAACGGACCTGGAAGAACTCGAATGCTCCCTTTTTTCTCAAGTCGAAAATGAGCATCCTAAGACTTCCGATGAAACTACAACAGCAACTCAGAATGCCGCGTTTCTTTCCAATCAACCGGTATCAGAGGGGGACCCGATACAAAAGATTTGCTTGATGCATTTCGACTTAAGCAAACAATCTGCGCTTTCTGACGTGATACCGAAGGCTGCAGAAGAGTTCGAGGTAAGCGGTCCGCCAAACGCGTATGTTGAAATGGTGCATTACCGCCAACCTCGCAGCGGCGGTCACCACCACGGTGGTCGTTCTAGGCACCCCGGAGCGGTTGGTCGATTGTCCCCCACACGCTTTCGGTTAGGTCCCGTTTACCCGCAGAAACACCGTGTGCGTTGGGACCTACCCCCCACCTCGGGTGAGGTAGTGGTTATTGCTCGTTTTTCTAATGGAGCGCTTGCGGGCGGTATAGCAACTGTTCATCATGTTACTGGCTTGGTACCCCTTGTTCAAAACCAGACGCTAAAATTGAAGTCCCCGACATCGGATCATCTTTCGCCATATTGGGTGAAAGACTATATGAAACCCCGTATTGAGGGCGTTGCAAAGCAGTTCTATGTGGACACCGGTCTTTTCACTACCTGCACCGATGCTGCGCTGCAGTTTGGTGGAGTCTTCGACCTAAATAAAGATTGGAAAGGTCCCCATTACACGCACAATCGTGGAGACCGTGTGGATCTAAGAAGTAATGACCAAAACGCGGAGCAGAAGCTGATTTTTCAGAGAATTTGTGCGCAAAATAGCCTGTTGCCGAAGCTGGAGTTCCCTGGCCAACCAAATGAGCACTGGCACGTCACGGCAATGTAGTTGAATCTCTTTTTCTGCGCAGGATTGGCCAATCTGACGCCCTGCTACGTCTGCTAAACTTGCTACATGGAATATGCTCCAACTTGGCGCATGCCCGTGCAGATATGCAGGGAATGCCTAAATTTGGTATTATCTCCGAATTTACGAAACCGGACAGAATTGTTCCTTACCGCAGGCCTTGCGCAGCATCACGCCGAACCTTTCCGGTGCGAGATTGTCACCTATCAGAGTCGCGCGTTTTCAGGTATGCACGTCGTATTGTTTTAAGCTTTGAGGTGTTGCCATGACGACTTTACGCACCCCGACCGAATACCGTGCCGCCCTGCGAGAGATTGAGTATCTGTGGGGATCTGAACCGGATACCGAGGAAGGCAAGCAGCTCGTAAAATATCTGGCAGCCCTAGAGCGGTATGACCAGCAGAATGCCCCCGAACCAGAGATGCAGGGATAGCCCTCATAGGTTTGATAAACCACCTACATATCGGATAACGATTAACGAGCATGGGTCGCCAGGGGATTTTGGAGAGGAAGTGAATTGCGCACTGTATTCCATACTGATGACATAGAAAGATTTGAGAACAAGCGTGCATTGGTGGGTGTTTATTTGGACCATTGCTACGACCATGAAAAGTTACAGTGGTTACTTGATGCAAAAGCTGGTTTTGATGCCCATGTGGGGAACTGCTTCGAGTTACTGATATTGAAGAAGAAAGAGTGTTATCAATCGAGCGAATTCTTGGCCGTCAACGAATACGACGTGGATCATTCTAACGAGTTCATACGCGAGCTTGGCATAAGGCATGAAGACTTGCCTTGCCTAATGTTCCGAGCGAAAGGAGACCATCAATTCTACTTAAAGCTGGGATCTAAAAGTAAGGCTGCATTCCTGTCTGAAATTGGCCGTTTGGGCGATGTAGCTCTGGAAGCCGCAGAGGAAGGCCCTGATGATCCATTTAAGTACCGCGAATTTGTGAATGTGAGGGCTGGAAACTGGCTAAGAAAGAACGAGCTATTGAGTGTGTCAAAACAGTCAATCACAACGGTTGCTGCCTTTTTAGGAATTGCTGCAAACGCCATGTCACTCGTCTGAGTGAAAAGGCCGGTGGTATCTCTATCTGGAGAAAGGTTTTAGATCCGATGTACAGTTCTTTCGGCGCGATGCAGTGCGCAGTGTCCAGGAATTTTTCACACTAGTTTTCAATCGGAAAGAAATTCGAGCAACATCTCCTTCGCGCCTTCCACCAATTTCCAAGATTCACCATGATTACCGGCCCCCGTGATTTCGATCAATCCAAGGGCTAAGAACTTGTTCCTCACAGGAGAGATGGTTTCATCAAACGCGAAGCAAACATCGATTTTTTCATCTTCGCCGATGAATTCATGGGCGTATCTGTCTCCAATCTGCGAGAGACTGAATCTAATGTTAGACATGTCGAAATTTTCGCTAATCAAATGAGGGAAAACGGCTCGAACGATATCTTTCCAGAGCACGGTTTGATGGAACCGCGAGACAGGGAGTTTCCTCCAAGTTCTTCGACCGCCCTTGCCCATACCGCTTTGTTTCTTTGTCAATTCCCAGACAAGTTCAACGGATCCATCCTTCAGTGTTTCGATGCCACCGGACAGGGCGCTAGAGCTCTTGAGTATCGACACTTGCTGTTGAAGAGCTTGGTTTTCCAGCCTTAGTCTTTCTAAGTCGCGCAACCCTGCTTCATCTATATCAGATGCCCTTACCCATCCTGGCGCTGGATTGTGTCTAATCAACTGGGTGACAGAACGGCTAACCTTCGCACCAAGGTCTGACGAATTGGCCCAGAACTTGCAAAGCCTAGTTTTACAAAGGTCCATGAACTCATTCAGTTTTTTTTGGTTCTTTTTGCTTTGCTCCGATTTTGCCATTGGAATTTTGCCAGTATCATCATGGATAAATGCGACCACCGGCTTGCCCGTATCAATGGCATATCGATACTCCATTTCAGTATAGCTCAGGTTCGTATCTGGATGGGTTTGACCGTATCGCCCGGCGACTATGACCAGATAATAGTCAGAGTCATCGATCACTTTCTTGATCCAATCCCATTGCTCTTCGTTTGCGGCGGGAAAGAGTTCCATTCCAGCGGGAATGCAATCTAGTTCGAGTAAGGCCTGCATTACTTCAGCCCTCTCTTCCTGCAAATCGTCAAATGTACTGCTGACAAAGACCTGGTATCTCTTTTGCATAATCTCTTCGCCTTAGAATAACCAATAATACTCTAAGGTTGAGACTATCTCATCAGCACTTAGCGCCAAATAAATTTTGAAACTGTGCTCGCAACAGCATCCTGTTTCCCGCATTGAGGAAAGGGCGGCGACAAGAAAGCGACCACCCTTGACGAGGTCAATATATCGGCGTCATCTCCAGACTGCCCGCCTCGGGAGTGACCACAATTAGGTTCGGCAATATTTGAACTCCTTTGCTTTCAATCAGTGAGGCTCGAAGTTCATGCTCACCTTGTGATGCTGGGACTCTCACACGACGTCGGTCACCTATCTTCCCGGTGGCGTAGAAGGAAGTATGGCGCTTGAAAGTCGTATCTGCCGACCAACTCCAAGTTCCCTCCCAGTGAAAAGCTTTTATTTTTCTTACGTTGCGGGGAATTTGCTTTGTTTCATCGACTGTGCACTTCAAGTTCAGTGTCTGCTTCTTATCGGTGAACTTGAAGTTTATTTTCGCCGGAACACTAAACGCCCCCTTCTGGGAACCCATCTCATAGCTACAGGTAGGCGAGAATCCATCCGCGAAACCTATAAAACTGACTGGGAACTCCACAGGGTTTCCTTCAAATTTTGTAGCAGGAGGTTCAGTGCTGTTGCTTGCACAAGCGGCTAACGCGCCAAACATAATCAGTGCCAGTCTTTTCACGGGTGCAGTCTCTCTATAGTTGAATCATGATGCTAGTGATCTACCTCTTGAATCGGTACAAAAATGTGGCTCGGGCATACTCGAAATAGAGAAATAGCCCTAAAAAATCTTATGCTTAAGCTTAATTCACGTTACGCCGCTTTCTTGCTGCCATCTTGCGACAGCCTTCCTTGCAGTACTTGGCGTCCACCCGTTTCCATTCCGGCATGAGGTTGCCACAGTAGGCGCAGTGCCAGCCCTTGGAATAGTTCTGCGCCAGCTTTTGGGCGCGTTGTGTGATCCGGTGTGCGTTTTGCCACGGGAAGTGGGTGAAGCTGAGCCGCACATGTGGCGGGTTCAGTTCTTCGATCCAGATTGTTGAATTATCGCGGTCGGTCATGTGTGTACCTTATCCGGGAACTGTCTTTGATATTGCTGGGCTTTCCGGTTTAACTCCCCTCGGCCCAGCTCACCCTTTTTTATGGCGTCCGAAAACTCAAACCTGCCATTGCCGTGCCTCCTGTCTGGACGTTGTGTGTCGGGGTAATTAGATTGTTGCCATGAACCCATCCGATCCCCCTTTAGCTCTGGAAGTGGCAGCAGGCATATTGATTGCCTACTGCGTGGTGTTCTGTGCCAAGAGTGCCGTTGCACATTGGCAGCGAGAGGAGGGAAACATGGCCGTTCTCATCGGCGCTGCTACTGTGCTGATTGGAGGGACGCTCATTCTTGGTGGCCTGGGAATAGTAATCCCATAGTAATGTCTTCTACGAACATACCAGCCGAAGCCCCCGGTATCGCACCAGTTGCAACAGGTCCGATTGGTTTCTGCCCTCTGACTTTCTGACCAATCTTGCCTGCCTGAAGCCACCCTGCGCCTTTCTCAGTACCCTTGGCTGCGGCACGGCCAGCAACAGCACCAGCAGGACCACCGGCCTTGTAACCAATAAGAATTAGCGCGCCTTCCCACATCTTCCTTGCCACTCGGGCGTTCTCGTACCCCGTGCCTGAGTGATTCACAGCACCCTTAGGCGGGACCATGCGGTTCAAGGCGGTTGATAACCGGATCATCTGGCCGCGTTCTTTCGGAGTGAATAGAACGTTAGCCAGAGGCTTTGTCTGAGGGCTATTGAAGAATGCGCGGATGTTCTCTGACACCTTTTGCGGACCCCATGGGATCGGACCGGTTGCGGCTGGTGTTTCTGTACCGGGTTTCTGGGTTAACTGACGGAATGCCGCCTGTCGGACAAGATTCCACTCATCCGAGCTCTTTCCCAATGTGTGCTTAAGCTTTGCCGCCAACGGCGCATTCATCTTGCCGCTTCCCAGTTTAGACGCACCGAACATCCAGCGCATGACCTGATCCGGTGAGGCATCCGCGTCAATCATGTCCTGCAGGAACCGCGAGCCAGCATCCTTGCCGCGATACTTGGTTGAATACTGTGCAAACAGCCTGCGGGCTTCCTTCAGATCCCCGAACCCGGCCTCGTCGCCGTCAAAGAGTTTGGCCGTGACCACATCGTCAACCCATGCATCGTATTCGTTCTTGATGATGGACAGGGCGCGCTTGTCCTCAGGTTTGGCTCTCGACAGGGATTGGTTCAGATCCTTACGGAATGTCTCAATCAGCCGCAGCGACACCCCGCCCTCACCACGTTTCTGCAGCCGTGACATGTAGGCACGGGCGTTTGAATAGATATCACTGGTGAGGTCTATCTCTTCGTCAGAAAGGCGGCTCTGTACGCGCTGTACGACGCCCTTAGCCACATTACCGGGCACAGACACCCCGGCATCGTCTGCGGCTTTGTACATGGCCTGTGCAGCGGCTCTCTCGGCTTCGCTCATTGATTGCAAGCGGGCGGTTACAGCCTGTGAGGCGTCCAACTGGTCGGCTGGTATTCCGTCGCTCAGTTCTTTGGCCACACCGTCAACGGCTCTGCGGGCTGATAGCTCTTGCCCGTCACCCAATCGTTGAGCTTTGGAGACGACAGCATCAGGGCCAACACCACGGCGGGCGCGTTCGAAGTCCGCAAAATCGTTCACATCGCCAGTGACATTGTGCTTGAATGCTGGGATCCCGAACTCCTCCATCTCTGCGGCACGGGCTGCAAGTTGGGGATCAACGCCGTCATCGATGCCTTTGGAGAATTCACGGGCGAATGCATTACTCAGTTCATCAACGTCATAGCCAAGTTGTTTCAGAGCATCGCGGCCAGCCGGGGATATGCCACCTTCCTCAGTATAATAGCGGGGATCCCGGAGCAATCGGGCGACAGGCTTGCCAATCTTTTTCGCTGCCCATCCAACAACCGTTGCAACCGGCACGGATGCAGCGCCACCGACAGCACCGCCGATAAGGCCGAAGCCAGCACTACGCAGTCTTCCTTCGCCTTCACCTTCCCCAAGTCCGTATATTGCGCCGGTTCCGGCCCCTGCCTTCGCACCCTGCTTGACGGCCTGTCCAAACGTAGCGGCTTTGCCCGAATTGCTGAGAATGGACGCTGGCACGGCAAGCCCGCCCGCAACCTCTGAAGCGATAGACGTGACAGGATATTCACTGCGGTTCGCGTCAATCTTGGCCCGCTCGTTCTCAAGCGCGAAGTTTGCGGCGTCCGATCCACGCACCATGGAGCCAAGGGCAACGGCTTCGTCTGAGAAGCCCAGAGTTGCCCCGTGCGGGGCCATACGCAGCGCTGCGCCGCCCTGAGAGCCTGTCTGCCGGTGGTGTTCCGTCAACATGTCTCGGGAAGTCATTTGCCCTGTATCTGGGTTGTAAATCATTCCCTCGGGCGGTGTGCCATAGGTGCCGTCTGCATTTCGCTGAACGCCCTCGGATTCAGGCTTCGGGCTGACACCGAATATCTCGCTGGCGTAATCCTTCAAGGGCGGCTTAGCAGCGGCTTTCGTGGTTCCGAAAATCTCGGATGCGTAATCATATCCAGCCATCAGAAACCCACCTCTTTGCGAAGCTGCATGGATACCTGACGCTGCAAGACCTCTGGGTCAGAAATGCCGTTTGCCTTGAGCTGCTCCTCAATCTGTGCACCTCGGGCGTTTATCATCTTGTCCACGTCATCCAGTGAACCCATCTCCCAAGGCTTGCCCTGACGTCCAGTTGCCAGCCAGAGATTGTATCGCGCTACGGCACGCTGCTGCTGCAGAATGGATTGCTCAAGCTTAGCCTGAAATTCTGTTGGGCTATCCCCGTCGAAAACACCAGTTCCGACGCTGGGAAGTTGCTCAAGCAGGCGCTCAGCTTCTTGTGGCGTTACTGCAGCACCCGAAAGCTCTTTCAGGCTGGTATTGAGGTTGTTGAAAGCCTCAGTTTTGAACTGGGCGAAGTTGGCGACAAGCTCTTGTTGCTCTGGTGTGGCGCTACCCATCTTATCCATCAACTGACCCCACTTTGCACCAATGCGGGTGGCCAGCTCTAGATACTCGGGTTTGAAGAGAGCCTTAGTATCATTCAGGCGACCGAGCATTGCGCCTGAGTCCAGAATACGGCCCTCAATCTCGTTGGTGGCCTTTGTGCCAAATCCTGGCCCCTGTTGACCGCCACCATAGGAAACAACCGTGCCGTCTGGTGTGGTGACGTTGAAGCCTTGCCCGTGACCCTCTCCGACAACAGAAGGACCGCCCTCAGTGGACAGGTCGTATAGCTTGCCGCCCACAACGCGGAAGTTGTCAAAGTCCTGCTCCTTCGGTTTCAGGAAATCAGCAATAATCGCCTCAGCATCACCAAACTTAGCAACAACCTCCGGGAACTCTTGCAGCGATTGAAGGGGCGGATGCTCTGCACGTTGCAGAATCTGGTTTACACCATTCAAGTCACCCTGCTCGTAAAGGAAGGTGGCTTGAGCGACGCCCTGACGAAGACCTGCAAGTTCACGCTCAACATCAGCAGCCTCCATTTTCGCCATGCGCTCGTGAAGGATCATCTCCATTTCACGCCTGTCATAATCCATCTTTTGCGCGCGCTGCGCCTGAACCTGATGCTGGCCCTGAATGCCCACGGCCAAACCTGGATCGTATTGAGCTACGGCCCCAAGCGCCTGGGGATCACCTGCAAGGATGTTCTGCCCTTGTGTCTGAAACACGCGGCTCAGTGCGTTTCGCCTGTCGTATTCGTCGGCTTTGGCTCGGGCCTCCTGTCCCTGCGCAAATGCGTTGACGATGTCGGGCTGTCGGCCCGCCAAAATAATCGAGTGGTCTAATCTGCTCATTGTATTGCCCCTGGCATGTGATTGGTTGCGAGTGTGTCCATGGTGCACATCGCCGCGAAAAGGCCGTCGTGCTCGGCAACCATGCCGATCCACCGAGCTTTTGAGCCTGATGACAGGAGCGCTTTCCGCCCGCCGTCTATCCAGCGCCGTAGCTCAGCGAGCTCGACTTGCTCCCGCCGATGTTCGGCAAGTATTCCGCTGAGTGTTGCACTAATCATCGCCTTTTCCCGTCTATTCCTGTCAGGAAAAAGGGTACTACAAATTAGGGATCAAAACAAGAATTATACGGGAACAAAAGAGGGGTATGAGGTAATATAGCACCGCCTTATCATTGCGGAATCACGGCTTGTTTTCAGCGCTAGCTTTCCGTCATTGCGGAAAGGCAAAGTAAGTAGTTCGGAGCCGGTTAAGCGCCGTGCATTTGGCGCGAAACCAATCAGGTTTATTGGTGAGTCGGTCCAATTCTTAGGAGAAAACCAATGGCCGACTATACCAGATGCCACCTATGCGATTGCCCGATACAAGATGACGCCCCTTGGTACGGACGGAACCAATGGGGCATTGCGATATGTCACCGTTGTACGAAATCCGGTACGACCGAGGGGCTTTCAAAAGGCCAAGAAGTCCGCTTCAACGAGTTCATGGAGCAACACGGTTTCGTTGTTCTGCTGAAACGCAATGAGCGTGGTTTTGCTATGCTTCCTGTCGAAGTCGTAGCAATCGTACCCGCGTCAAAACCTTAGGGTATTCTTAGGGTGAATTCCCCAACAGCGACAAAATTAACGCATGGTTTTGGTGACTAACTGCTTGGCATTGCTTTTTTCTTTGGGAATTGCGTAGCATTCACACGCGATGCTGCGCAAAAACCAATGCAGGATCGAAGTACTGGAGGCAGTTTTGACGGAGCGCGTTCAGACACGGTCAACGCTCAAAACAATCGAGGTTCCACGTGACCTCGTTGGTAAGCCTGCTGGCGTTTTTTTTCTGTTGAACGAGATTGAGCGCCGGAAATCGCAATCAAAAAGGGCGACAGATAGCGGGCGGTTCGAACTGAAGCCGTTCATGCTAGTAGATGAGTTTATCTTTAATCAGCGTGCTTGAAACATAGGTTCCATTTCAGGCCACATCTGACGTTTTTACCACTCGTTAACCAACCTTTGAGCATGGTCTAGGGATTGGTGCATGGAGTGGTAGCCATGAAGAAAACGGCGATACTGGACAATCTCAAAGAGGTCATAAGCCGCGATAGGAAGAGGTTCGGCAAGCTAGTTAAGCATGATGGGCGAGGTGGCTTTTCTGAGGAAGAATTGAAGGGTTTGGATGAGCTGTACGCACGCAGCCCACCACCCGACGCCATAACTGAACCTGCACACCCGCCGTCATACGTGTATCGAGACCGACTTTCACGAAAGAATGCTGCTGGTGGTGGCCTGATTAAGGACGACGACGGCGCTAACCGGCCTCACTATTGGGGGCACCGAGAGCGACTGCGGCAACGCTTTCTCAAAGGCGGTCACGATCCAATGCCCGAATATGAGCTACTGGAACTGCTGTTGTTCAACGCAATCCCGAGGATCGACGTCAAACCCTTGTCAAAACGCCTGCTTGCAGAGTTCGGCGACCTAAACGGGGTTATTGCGGCATCAAAGCATCGTATTCTGAAGGTGGATGGGGCTAACGAATGGGTTTTCTATCACCTGCGCGTTGTCGAAGCCTTCGGGCACAGAATGGCGCAGGCACAGATAATGAAGCGGGATGTTGTGTCGTCGTGGGAAGACTTGGTGACCTACTGCCGAACCGCAATGGCGCATCGCGAGGTTGAACAATTCCGGGTTCTCTACATGGATCGCAAGAATGTTCTGATTGCTGATGAAGAACAGGCCAAGGGTACAGTTGACCACGTTCCGGTCTATCCGCGTGAGGTTGTGAAACGTGCCTTGGAACTGAACGCCAGTTCGCTCATCCTCGTCCACAACCATCCATCTGGCGACCCGACGCCCAGTAACTCCGATATTGTCATGACCGAACGAATTATGGATGCCTGTGACACAATGGGCATTGTCATTCATGACCATGTTATCATTGGGAAGAAGGAAGAATATTCCTTTAGTGCTAATGGCTTGCTCATGCGCGATTAGCGGCGTAGCTGTATATCGCCGATTGCCATTGAAAGAATGCCAATGATTGAACTCATCTTAGTTTTGGCGCTTTGTGTTTTCATCGGAAGCTCGATTGGGAAAGTGCTTACCTGGTGGGTAAACAAGAAGTTGGATCAGCGAGCAGAACGTCGGTCTAATACTGCAAAGCAAGGAAAACCGTCTTGATACGCTTTATCTGCCTGATTGCCTTGCTAACCGGCTGCGCTTCAGACGGCATTGTGTCTTCCGATATTTATGTCCGAGATGCGGATACGATTGTTCTATTTGGAAAGAAAGGGACGCCTGTTCGCTTTGAAGGTGTCGATGCTCCCGAACTGGAAACCCAAGAGGGACAGGTCAGCAAGCAGTGGATGATAGACTACCTCCGGGGTCAAACCGTGCGATGCGACCTGACCGGCGAGATGAACGGAGACCGCCATATCGGCACATGCTTTGTCGACGGTGAAAACCTGAGTGCAACAGTTATCGCCGCGGGTCATGCATTGGATTGCCCAAAATACAGTGGTGGCCGCTACAAACACCTTGAAACCATAGAGGCCAAGTCACGGATCAAGAGGGCCAGTTATTGTTGAAAATCATGAGGAGTAGTTGAATGGGTGGCCTCTTAGTCGCCGTTGTGGCTGGATGCTTCGCCAAGAGTTGGCGGCAGGCCTTGGTCTATGGCGGATTGGCCGGGGCTTTGATAATCGGCGCAGTTCTATTTTCAGGCGCTGGTGATACTTTCACCGCCGGTTCAGTGGTGGCGAGGATCGGGATATCAATGATCCTTTCTTTGCTAACTTATGCGATGGGAAAATACGCTAAGACGCCGACAAAACAGTAGAGAGCAGCGAAGCTACGAACACCATTCCGAGTTTGTTTTAGCGATGAGTTTGAATGAGCCGCTGCCGCACAGGTCCGCTTCACCTTGTGCAAGCTCCAGTTCGAATGCCTCAATGAGCGGCGCAATCAATTGCTCGTCCAGCATATAGAATGACACCGCATCCCGAGCGCCGCGAGAAAGCACGTTGTCAGCATTCCAACCCCAGCGTCCCCGTCCGGCATGAGTATTTAGCCAGCAATGTATCTCACTAAGCTTGTAGCCGAACCCTTCTTCGGGAACTTGAACCCGCACTCTGATTGGGAAGTACTTCTCATCCGCTGCTTTCTTCGGTGATCTGCTGCGCGTGACCATTACGCCTCGATAACGTCGATTAACTCCGGCCCGTCATCATCGCGGCCAATCGGTGCGACCTTGTGATAACGCATACGCCCATCCCATTCCGTGCCCAAGTTCTGCGCTTCGTCGTGGTCAATTTCGCCTGACATCCACGCCACAAGGTTCTCGTTCGTTAGAATTACCGGTGACCGTGCATGTATGTGTTCGATTTGATGCAACGCAGGGCGAGTGAGAATTGTGCAGGTGTTCAGACCAGACGAGAGGCGCGAGTAGAGGCCTGCGAAATACATGCAGGGGTCATTGGTATCTGTCTTGATAACCCAAGGCTGTTTGGCCCCCTTTAGGCCTGTCCATTCATAGTAGAAACTGGCCGGGATAATGCATCTGCTGCTCTTCCAGGCGACCCGGAATGAACCTAGCTTATGCGCTGTTTCAATCTTCGCGTTGTAAGTGGTTGGCTTCCACTGTTTCACGTCTTCCTTGAACCAGTGCGGTACAAGCCACCAGCGGGCCGTGGAGCTAATCAGTCGCTCTTCATGGATGAACGCCAAATCCAACATCTGAGTTGGCTTGACGTTCCAGCTCATTGACAGGTCTTTGGCGTTTGGATCGCGCTCAGTTGGGATAGGAACGCCGTTCACGATCCAGTTCTGCAGAGCATAAAGCTCCGCCCACGTCATTTCGGGTCTGCCGAGTCGTCCGCACATTCGGTGAGCTTAGCAAAACAGGGGGAACGTTTGGTGAACTTTTTGATGGTTGGCGACGAGACTGGCGGCAATTGTGCGGACTAAACGGACAACCGACGAATAAACCAAACGAGCCGCTTTGCCTTGAATAAATGTCGCAGGGATATCACAGTCATATGATGAAGCTTTTGTTGCACCGATATCTTCAAGTTCGTCTCAGCATCGAAAATTCACGGATTTGGGAATTTGCCACAAAGACCACCTTAAGACTTGTAATCAGTTCATTGATTGTCTTCACGGCTGCAATGCTCACGATGCTTGTCTCAGTCTTTCTCTTCACTTGGAGCAAGGTTCTCGGTTTATTGGCCTGCGCCGCATTTGTAGCGCTATTGATAGTCGTCAACATTTTGGCAGATGAAGGTCGTCGGCGGGAAAAGGGGCGTTAGGGGCTCGTAGCAGACATTCGAAGTCAGCAAGACGGGAGCGGAGCTAAGGCTGCAAAGCAGGACAAAGCTGTGGCTCGTCGAATATCTAAAGACGAATTATCAAATGCGTGATAGCTCCAGATTATGGCAACGACATCTGCGCGAATTCGACCGTCGATCCCTAACGCACTTGCGGTTATTGGTGTCCTTTTTGCTTCAATCTGTTTCGGACTGGTTCCCTATTTTAGCCGTAACCTGACTGAACAGGGCGTCGCGCCTTATGCTGTCGCATTTTATCGCTATGTTGTTGCGGCATTCCTTCTGCTTCCTGTTCTCATCCTGCACCGAAAAGCATGGCGAGAGATAACTTGGGGCCTGTCAGCCGGAGCCATAATGGGACTTGGTTGGATCGGATATGTGACGGCGCTGGAGAAGTTGCCCGCATCGACAGTGGGTGTGCTATACATGACCTATCCGGTGTTCACCCTAGTCATTGCCTGGGCTGTGTTTGGCGATGCACCCACGCGACGCGCCATGTTGGCCGCTGCTCTGATTGTGGTCGCGGCTGTCATTGCTGGTTCGCCCGCGTCAGTCCCTACAGAGCATGTACCAACGCTGCTTATATCACTTGCCGCTCCATTCGGGTTTGGCTTCGGAATTTGCGTCCTGGTGCACAGGTTGTCACGGATTGCGCCATTAGCGCGCATAGCGTCAGTTTCTCTAGGGTCTGTTCTTGGCCTCGCTCCGCTCATTCTCGGTGCTGACGTTGGAGAGCTTCTCCCGCGTGAGCAATCTGATTGGCTTCTCATAGCTGGTATTGGACTAGTCACCGCGTTCGTGCCCCAGCTAATTTACACGATTTGCTCACCTGTCATCGGAGCTTCCCAAACTGCAGTAGTCGGGAGCATCGAGTTACCTACGATGTTTGCCGTGGGATTTCTTGCCTTTGGAGAAGCCATCTCTTTGCTTCAAGCTTTGGCATGTGCCTTAGTGTTGGGCGCAATCGTGATTACAAGAAGTAGAAAGACGCGCACCGTATCTACCGTGCTCGCAAATTCACCGAGACGTTAGTAGTGGGCTAATAGCCGACATCCGACCAAGTCGATGTGTTAGTGCAGAACTCGAAATTTGCTGACAATAGGCCTGCCGAACACCCCCCATTTATGGCGGGCTGAATATGACGGGTTTTTTGTGCTATACTGTGCGGGCCTCCCGGTTCGGGAGAAGGGGAAGAACCCACCGTCTCACAAATGATTGAGAGTGAAGGTGGTGAGGGGCTGGATGAGGGGGTCTTAGCCAGCCCCTCTCTCTTGAGAGGGTATCCGGAGTGGTAGTGTTGTTCCGTTGAACCCAATCTACCCCGTTAGCGCCTTGTCCGAAATTGGGGGATTCCCGTAGACCCCTTATTTTCTTATCTCAGACACAATTCAAACACGCTGCACCGATACCAAGCAGGTGCGGCGCGTCGTGATGGGATTAGCGATTTCGATGAGGGGGTACGAGTTTGGCGCGTCGTACCTCCAACCAGCAAAGCTATTATCTATGCAAATAGAATCCTTGGTGCGATATTGTTGTTTCATCAAGACCGGTGGGAAATCAACATGCTATCTATGGATCCGTGTGAACCATTATAGGAAAAACCTGGTGGAAAAATGCTGACGCGTTTGTTGTTAATACTGGCGTTTCTTTTGCCCGCGCGACTCGCTGCAAACCCCACAGCGACTGACGAACTGAACACGTTTCGAAAAAGCCAAGGTCTTCAAGGGTTAGTCTATAGTCGGAAGTTGGAGAAAGCCGCCAAGTCTCATGCTGAAGACATGGTGAATAAGGGGTTCTTTTCGCATACCGGTTCTAGCGGCTCTGACGTGGGTAAGCGGGTGCGCAAGGCAGGCTATGATTGGTGTTTCGTTGCTGAGAACATTGCCAAAGGTCAAATTGGTCTGGACGCTGTGATGTCGGCTTGGGCGCAGTCGCGGGGACATCGCGCCAATATGCTGTCACGCAAGGCCCAGGAGTTTGCGCTGTACGAGGCGGCGGATAGTACCTGGGTAATGGTTCTAGCCGCCCCGTGTCGGTAGTCTTGTGCTGAGAATTGGCCAAACCCAAAGCACACAGAAGTTAACCTTCGCTATAAACAAGTCGCTCCAATGCGCGCATCACACGGACGTGTTCAGTGACGGCTTTCCTCATCTCCTGCGCCTCCGATGTCCACCCCAATCCGTTTGATGTTGGCGGCTATGTCAGCCAACAACTCATCCAGATCCACAACGCCAATCGTCGGCTCGGTGGCGTTGTTGTCATGAAATATCCACTCACCAAGTGGCTCTGAAATATCGGCAGTAAGACGGCCCACGACTTCGCGCACCTCATCTTCATCTGTCATTTCGGCAGGCAAGATTATCATTGCCGTCATTTTCTTGGTGCCCTTCCGGGCTTCCAGCTTGGAAATTCTGTTCTTTACGCTCATGCGTACTGCTCCTGTCAAAGATTGCGTGTGTCTGATTCAAGGTAGACGCTCCGCTGACCTGTCGGATTTACCCGAGCCGTGAAGGCGTCCTGAACTTCGTCGGATTGGCGTTTGAACTGTCTGCCATCGACCAGCGCCATGAGGATTTTGGGCTCTTCGTCGTCCCCGAGAAAAGGGTCGGTGAAATAGATAACCAGACCCGACCCATTGGCCTGCTCCAGTTTGCTGATGCGTTTTACTTATCGTCACGACTGCTTCCTTCCATTTCGATGTCCGCCGCAGCGAATGCTGCTTCCCGCTCTGCCTTGGTCATGTCTTCGATTAGCTTTCCACCTGCTTTGATGGCAAAAACACGCCGCTCGAATTCGCTTTGGCTTTCACCATCGTGCGGATATATCCGACCAATACCGAGGCCTGGAATTGTCGCCGGGCCAGGCTCTCTTTCAATGGTGCGGGTGGTATGCTCTGTACCCTTCTTGATGCCGCATATCTGATAAAACACGATGGGAAGTTCGAGCACGTTTGGCGACCTCGCTTCCAGTTTGTTGACACGGTTTTTGATGCTCATTTCTTTGCCTCCAATGCCGCAATACGTTTCTCCAAATCAATCGTCTCGAGAATCCGTCTGTACTGCTCAACGAGCCCCATGACCGTTGCTCCTTCCAGCGGAGTAATCTCACCATCGGAAACCGCCTTCAGCACCGCCTGCGAGGCTTTGGAGGCCTCGCTAGCAGTGCTGATAGGCGGAAGCTCGAAGTTGACCGGTGCGTCCTTTCTGGTGGGCGCTATCCGCTCAATGCAGAGACGCAGGGCCGTGCTGTCGCCCTCAAGTGCCATATCGACCGCTTTCTGCGTGATTTGCTCAGATTGCCCCTCCAGCAGTTCCTCAACCGCCCGTGTGACTCTGTGACGGGTTCCTCTGGGCTTGCCAGGGTTGCCGATGGCAAAGGTGCCGTCCGGGTTTCTCTCGTCCGTATTCGTTCCGTTTTTACGGTCAGGTTCATCAGTCATTGTTCATGCCTCGTTGTGTTGGATTGTTGGTGCAGAAGGTGTCCGTTTCCCCCAGACCCCCTGGTAGATTAAGGATGTCTCAAATATTGCGACGGGGGACTTGCCGAAATCGGGTGTTTTCGTCGCAAATATTGATACGGCCCGTCGCATTTATTGCGTCGCCTCCGTCATTCTCGTCGCAAAATCTACGACGGTCTCGTCGCAGTTTTTAAGACAGGGTTTTGTTTTTCCATTCACCCCTTTGGGGTTGTGAGTAGGAGCCTTAACGACCGGGAAATCCGCACCGTCTGACCATTGCTTGTATAGCTTGCGTCCAGCTTCACCTCGTGCGGTTGGTAATGAGATTTCGGTCAGTTCGAATAGCGGGGAAGAAGCGACTCCGCTGGTGCCTAGTTTTGGAGGGCGCGTAACAGCGATGAATCCCTTGGCCTGAAGCTCACGGAACCCTTTTGCGGCAGTGTTGTACGATACACCCAGACGTTCAGCGGCCTGCCGGACACTCAAGCAAATCTTGCCGTTGTTGTTATTATCCGCACCGCGCCATTCTAACCTTAGCCAAGGGTACAGCGCCTGCGCGGTTGGCGAGAGGGCCCGCCAAGCGGGCTCCTCCATCATGTTACGAACGAGCTTTGTGAAGTGCTCGCCACGTTTCTCGTTTCGCTTATCGCGCCCATCAGCCACCCCCTTCCCGCTGAGACAGGTTTGTGAGCGCATCCAGTATTTGGGGGAGCAGGGCGGCGCTGAACGCCACCCCCTTTTTCGTAGGATGTTTTTCCCGTCCTTGGTCAGGTACCAGACACGGAGATTAACAACGTCGTGGCCCATGTATTCACAACGGGATACGTGGATTTCCTCCTGAGCGTTTTTCTGAACAACGACACTCATGAGCGACGCCCGCCGTAGTGGAGAGCGGCAATCAGACGCGCTGCAGCTTCAGAAAGGCCATGCTTGCGACGGATGGTGCGGATCTGGAGGTCTACGGTTCTCATGCCGCCACCTCGTTCGCCTGAATCAGCTCGACCTTGCTGACGAGGAAGTAGATGCCGAATTTCTGGCGTCCGGTGTCTGCATCGCCACAATACATCTTGCATTCGATGTTCACGCCGTCATCGCGCCGCAGCGGCAGCACCTGATCCGACAGGCGGCAGTAGCTGGCCGCATAGAGAGGCGACCGCATCAGGCCTTCAAGGACTTGGCGCTTATGCTTGGACGCATAGATTTCGCGCGGTTCCTGACCCGGATCAGTGACCCGGTAAAGAGCCGGGGCTGTCAGGTTAGGAAGGTCTGCCCAGCGATACACGCGCAGTGCGTTTGACGGTGGGAGTTCAAAGTCTGGTTTCTGCTCAGTACTCATTTTCTGCTCCTTGGTTCTTGCACCAAAGGGCCGAAACGGTTACAATTACAACTATTCCACTAGCCGCAATCAAACACCGCCCGCGCCCTGTTCCTGGGGTGCGGGTTTTCGTTAGGCAGCTCGACGTTCATCGAGCCACTCGGCGATTTTGCTTTCAGGCCACGCGACCGTCTTAGGTGTCAGTTTTACTGGCCGGGGGAACTCACCTTTTGAAATGAGGGCGTAAATAGTGCTGCGACTCAGGCCGGTAACTTCTTGGACCATTCGGCAGCGAAGATGACGATCAACCATATCCTAACTCCTTTTGGATTCATCTGGACGTGGCTGGACCGTACCTCATTGTTTTTTATAAAGAAATTCGGGGAATTTTAAATTCCCCGTCCTGCTTAGCGCAATTGATCGGGAGAGTATTCACTTAAAATAGATTGTACCCAATCCGGTTCATTGGGGAAGGCTACAGCAAAGTCGGCGTACTTCTCCGCAAAGACTTTTGGGATCGTTAGCAAGTTATCATATAGTTTGTCGCCACTTGCAAATGCACCAGATTTCCGAAAAAAGTTCTGCATGTCCAAGGCCAGAATAATGAGTGCATCAAAGGCCTCATCCTCTTTTAGGATTCCTTCTGGCTGGCCGTCGTGGTCCTCAAGTAAAACAAAGGCCGCCCATAAGTGAAGGACTGGCGAAAACCTGTTCACAGAGTCTCGTAGCCTTTTTCCGTCAGTTGGAATGTTCTTCCCCGCTACAGTTTTTTTGTTTGCGTAGAATTCAGAGACTGTGAAACAAGCTCTTTCCTTTTGCACGGCACCTCGATTCAAGTAGTTCCAACGCATTTGACAAGCAACGTAGCCGCACAATTTTCCAAGATTGGTGCTTCGGTTCATATCCTTCTGAATTAGTTTAGCTACGTGGGAGTATCCGGCTTGCAACTCACTCTGCATCGCAAGATTCTCGATACAGAGTTGCTCCCAAGCCCTCAAAGCTGCCAACCTATCGTCCGGGTAGCACATTTCGGACCAGACACGAGGCGCAGGGAACGAAATTTTTTGCCCATTCAATATCACGGGTAACTCAGCCATTCTTGCCCCCAATCGCAACAACGTTTGCACTTTCCTGTGTCACCAGTTCTGCCCACCTGTCTAGCGCAGCAGCCCGCTGATCCAGTAATTGAGCCTGATTGTAAACGCGCCCAACGAGCGTTGGGGCCGATGCCGTGGCCGAGTGGTTCAATATGCGATCCACAACAGCCTCATTCTCCCCAGTCTCCGCCATCTTTGTCGCGAACCCGGTTCTGATGTCATGTATCCGCCAATGCTCGAAATCATCTGGCAGAAGTTTGTCCAGTCGTGCCTTTGCTTTTCCGATCCCTGAAACAGGGGTCTCGCCAGTCGTCGTGAACACAAAGCCGGTATCGGTGTCTTCGGAATGAAGCCCTTTCAATTCCTTCAAAGCTGGATTGGAAAGGTGGGTTATGTGCGGCTTCTTATTCTTTGTCTGAGAACCCGGCTTTGTCATTCGCGCCGTGTCGAATGAGACTTCCTCCCACCTAAGGCCCAGGATTTCCCCCCTACGCTGACAGGTGAGCAGCAAAAGCCGAAACACCGGACCCCAGACAGGGCCCATCTGAAACGTAGCCTTCCAGATTGTCCTTATTTCGCCAATCGATAGAACCCGCTCTCGTGCATGTTCGGTTGTCGCCTTCGCAACGCCGCTGGCTATATTCTCGGAGATGTAGCCGCGCACCCATGCCCAATTTGAAAACGCAGACAACGCAGCCCGAATACGATTAGCGTATGCCTTTCGGCCAGCCGATGCTTTTGCGTCCACGGCCCTTTGAATATCGCTTCGCGTCAAGCCAGTGATTGGGTTATCCAGATGCTCAGATAGGGACTGGCGCAACTGGCGCAGCCTTTCGTCGCGCGTTCTGAGGCTGGATAGATGGATGGTGTCATAGATATCCAGCACCTGCGATACGTTCAGCGTTGATGCCTGCGTACGCTTCTTTTCGCGCCTCTCTGCCTCTGCGTTCGCGATGCGGTCAATTCCCTGCGCGGCTTCGGCTTCAATCTCCAATGCCATCTTGCGGGCTTCTGATAGACCAATGGGCCTGGGCCACTGGCCAAGCGTATGTTTGCGCTTTGGCCCGCCTTTCACCCGTTTTTCATACATCCATACTGCCTTGCCAGTAGAGGAAAGCCGGAACCTCAACCCCTTGCGCTCTGTGTCAGACACCTCAAGACGCCCCGTCTCGGGAGGGGAAAGGCTTTCAAGGTATCTGTTAGTCAATTTCTTCTTCATCGTTCTGGGGGACTCATGGGGGACAAAATCAACTGGATTGTGGCGGACAGTTATGGATGATAGTAGACAATAATTATTCGGGGGACAACATGAGGGAGCCAGATTTTAAACAGTAAAATAGGGTAGGGCCGGATAAATATGGACAGCCATAGACCGTGAGAGACTTCCAGCTAAGTTAGAAGGTAAACGGAATCATAATCCGCGTGTCGGGGGTTCAAGTCCCTCCTCCGCTACCAGAACTTCCCAAACAAGTGCTAAGGCCCTGTTAGCTGCGTTTCCATTTGGATCGCGCCCTCGGGTTCCGTGCGAATTCAGACCAAGCACTGCAGTTCTTTGCGCTTCGTTGGTCTGAGGCCGCGAAGCAAGTTCTACCGCAACGTAAAAGGTTAGTTCCGGGCATGAACCGCGTGATTATGGTACTAAATCCGAGAAAATCAAATAAACCGAACGATCGGTCGAAAATATAGTTGAATACGAACGCAGACCGGGCCAGTCTTTGATCGCGCCGTGTCCGGGGATTCCCTGATTTACTACTGGCATCGCATTTCGTCTGAGGAGGCACGATCATATGACCCAAGTCATCGGGTATGAGAAAGTGGGCGATATCGCCGTTTTGTCGGCTGAGAACCCACCCGTTAACGCGCTGGGCGTGGATGTGCGCCGGGGTTTGTTGTCTGCGATCGAACGTGCCGAAACAGAGGGCGCGCGCGCGGTTTTGATCTATGGTGAGGGTCGGACTTATTTTGCAGGCGCAGACATTCGCGAGTTTGGCGAGCCGCCACAGGACCCGTGGCTGCCCGCACTCTGTGATCGGATTGAGGCGTCGCCCTTTCTGGTGGTTTCTGCGTTGCATGGAACCGCGCTTGGTGGTGGGCTTGAGGTTGCCTTATCCTGTCATTATCGCGTTGCCGTGCCGTCTGCGAAGGTGGGGTTGCCCGAGGTTAATCTTGGTATCATTCCTGGCGCTGGCGGCACCCAGCGCTTGCCGCGTGTTGCCGGAGCCGAGGCTGCATTGGACATGATCACGACGGGGCGGCACGTCCGAGCTCCAGAAGCGCTTGAGATGGGTGTGCTGGACAAAGTTCAGGATGGTGATCCGCGCGAGATCGGCCTGGCCTATGTCAGAGAGCTGCTTGCAACTGATGCACCTCGGCGTCCTGTTTGCGATATGGCCCGGCCCGCCCCAATCGATTTTTATGCGGCCTATAACGCGGTGCTGAAGAAGGGCCGGGGCCAACTGTCGCCTGCGATTGCAGTGCGGGCAATACAAGCCAGTTGCGAGGCCGAGGATTTTGCTTCCGGTTTGGCACGCGAACGGGAATTATTCATGGACCTGATGGCCTCGGATCAGCGCAAAGGGTTGATCCACGCATTCTTTGCGGAGCGTGCGGTTGCAAAATTGCCTGAGTTGAATGGGGTCGAGCCGCGGGACCTGCAACAGGTTGGCGTCATCGGCGGCGGTACGATGGGCGCAGGGGTTGCCACCTCAGTTCTGCTGGCGGGACTTCCTGTCGTGCTGCTTGAGATGTCACACGAGGCAGCGCGGTCCGCTAAAGATCGTATCGCGGCAAATCTGGCTGGCGCCGTGAGGCGCGGAAAGCTGAGCCAGGACAAACATGATGATATTCTGCAGAACCGGCTGACCCTGGCCACCGACTATGACGCGCTGAGTGGCGTTGATCTGGTGATCGAAGCCGTGTTCGAGGACATGGCAGTGAAGAAAAAGGTTTTTGCGCAACTGGATGCGGTCTGCAAAAGCGGTGCGGTATTGGCGACCAATACCTCATACCTTGATATCAACGAAATTGCCGGATCGACCGAAAGGTCACGGGATGTCATCGGTCTGCATTTCTTCTCCCCAGCACATGTGATGAAACTGCTTGAGATCGTGGTGGCGGATCACACCGCGCCCGAAGTTGTGGCAACGGGTTTCGCGTTGGGCAAGAGGTTGGGCAAGGTGGCCGTTCGGGCAGGTGTGTGCGACGGGTTCATAGGTAATCGGATTTTGGGCACATATCGGAACTGTGCTGATCACATGGTGCTGGATGGGGCGAGCCCATTCCAGATCGATGCTGCGCTGACCGGGTTTGGATTTGCGATGGGCCCCTATGCAGTGTCAGACTTGGCCGGATTGGATATTGGCTGGGCGGCGCGCAAGCGGAAACGGGCCGCAGGCCAGGATCCACGCGTTCGCGACAGTTTCTATGCCGACAAGCTGTGCGAGGCCGGACATTTCGGCCAGAAAACCGGCAAGGGCTATTACATATATGAAAATGGCAAGCGGGGTGGAGAGCCGAACCCCGAGCTGACATCATTGATCGAAGCCGAGCGTGCGGCTCAGAACATAACTCCACGCGCGTTTACGGATGAGGAGATCATCCGTCGCTATATGGTCGCGATGGTGAATGAGGCGGCGAAGGTGGTAGGCGACGGCATCGCGCGTAGACCGCTGGATGTGGACGTTACGCTGCTCTATGGCTACGGTTTTCCGCGCTACTGGGGTGGGCCGCTGAAATGGGCAGATTTGCAAGGTTTGCCGGGCGTATTGAACGATATCCGCAAGTGGGCTGAAGAAGATGCCTATTTCTGGCAACCTGCACCCCTGCTTGAACAACTGGTGGCCGAGAACCGCTGCTTTGATGATCTCAACAAAGGTGCCTGAAGTCTCGAGGCAAAGGCTCCCGCGCCTGCGCAACATTGGCTGCGCCAATATTGCTAGCCGCCTTGGGCCCGGCATCGCGCAAAGCGCGATGCCGGG
>NZ_JBQGAC010000013.1:0-42090 GCF_056542625.1 Ruegeria sp. AB7
AGACGCCTGTCGATGAGACGCCGGTGAACGAAGATCCCGTTGAGGATGATCCTGTTGATCCGACACCAGGTGATCAGGATGACAACTCGGAAGGCTTCCGCATGGCCTTCTTCGCGCTTGATTTCAGGCCTTCGAGACTGTCGCAGATCGATTTTTCTGCCGCAGCGGATGAAACGACGCTCACCAATGCACTGAACTACGATGGAAGCACTCAGATCTGGGAGGGCGGCCGTGAGGACGTCTTTGCCGTGCGTGCCACGACCGATTTGCATATTGAGCAGGCGGGAAGTTACACGTTCTATTTGCTATCGGATGACGGTTCCAGCCTGCGGCTCAATGGTCAGGACCTGATCGACAACGACGGGCTGCATGCGACTGAGCTACAGACCGCCACGATCGAGCTGTCGGCGGGTACCCATAGCCTTGAGGCGCTCTACTTCGAGGCCTTTGGCGATGCGACCCTGATGCTCGAGTGGGCTGGCCCCGATACTGGTGGTAACCGCGTCCTGCTGACCGGGGATCATGTGGCAAGCCCTGGCGACGGAACCCCGCCCCCCGTCGATGAGACACCCGTTGATGAGACGCCTGTCGATGAGACGCCGGTGAACGAAGATCCCGTTGAGGATGATCCTGTTGATCCGACACCAGGTGATCAGGATGACAACTCGGATGGTGGCGGAATCCCACCCGTAGACGTGGATTCGGCCTTTTCCGTGGCCGGCGGTCGAGTGACAACGCTACAGGTGGAAAATAGCGAATCCGTTGAAAGTATTTCTATTCTGGAAGGCCCGGATCACGGGAACCTGACCGTGAACCCGGACAATACACTGGCGCTGGTGATGAGCCACGAGCAGGAGTTTTCGGGTCAGATAAACTTTACCTATGAAGTCACTTATGCAGGCGGTGCCACCGAAGTGCATGGTAGCACTGTGAACGTGCAGCCGACCACGCAGGGCGATGGCTGGGGAAAAGGTGACTTCTACATGCTCGAGCAGGATGAGAACGGGAATGTCGTTGTCGAGCATGGTGACAATCACCGTGAGGTCTATGTTTCGGGCAGCAATGATGCGCTGAGCATCTCGGATATCGCCGCCATTGAGGGGCTGCGTGCTGACCAGATTACGGCGCAATGGCTTGTCAACAATCCTGAATACGGCGGCAGTGAAGGTATGGCGCTGGACAGTCAGGCCGGGATGATGCTGTGGCGTCAGATCACGGGTTCCGGCTCCGAGCCGTCCTCGCACTGGCTCCTGTTTGAGCGCGGATATGAGTATGAGGGGCTGGGCGGCATTATCGATTGGGGCACTCAAGGTGAGAGCCCACTGCAGCCGATCCACATTACCGCTTATGGTGACGGAGCCCGCCCAACCCTTCATGACAACATCGCAATCATTGGCGAACAAACTGACTATATTGTCTTCTCCGATCTGGAGATGACGGGTGGGATCACGTCTCTAACTGGGTCTCACCTGTTGTTCGACAATATGGATATCAACAGCAATACTCTGATGGTTGACGGTGCCGTTGGATTTACCCTGAATAACTCAACAGTCACAGATGTTTATCGTACGTCACCATCGGAAGGCGGGTCTTGGACTGGCTATGAGGGCACGACAGGAATATTAATGAGCAATACTGATGGTCTGCTCATCCAGAATACCCTGTTTGATCAAAATGGGTTTGCTCCGGACTATGACCCGAATTTGTCGACCTCTGGTGGCCAACCACCGAGTGTGTTCAGTCACGGTGTCTACATCGATTATAACAATTTGGATGTCACATTCCGCGACAACATTTCAATGAATGCGGCAAACAATGCGATGATGATCCGCTCAGGCGGCTTCATCGAGGACAACGTCCTCGCAAACAGCAACGCCGCAGGCAACTTTGCCGGGGGCAATTGGAACGGTTCGGGCTTTATTGGAAATTACACGCTTTTTGCTGACAACGTCGTGACCTCTGCAGGCTATCACGTGGCAGAACATACTTCTGGACCATCTCTAGGGGTCAGCAACATCGGCCTGGATACAACGATGATAGACAACATCATCGCGCACTTGGCCAACCCCGACAATCCGGAAGAGATAGCTTATAAGGAATGGGCAGGCTATGCTGTTGGTCACACCCAGAACCCTTTCTATGACGACACCATCGTATATAACTGGGATGGTTCAAGAGAAGAGCAACCAGACCAGAATATTGATGGTCTCAACACGGACATTCTTAACGCGACCACGATTCAGAATTTCACCCAGCAACTTCTGGGCGATCCGAATGCAGATATTCCGGATCTGGTGGCGTTTCTGCGGGCTCAGGCCGACGGCGAACTTGATCACTATGTGGACGCCGACCTGATCATTGACTTCTTCCAGACCGGCTTTGGCTTGGCCGTCGAGGAGCGCGTCATCGCTGAAACCGTGCGGTTCGTGCCCAGCGATCTGGGGGATGGTATCCGCTGGGACAACAGGCTCAACTGGACGACCGAAGACCTGCCTGGCAGCGTTGCCGGCGACAGTGTCGATCTGGGCGGCAATTGGGTCAGTTACGGTGGCACAACTGTCATTGCGAACCTCGAGTTGGGCGACGGCGGTACGCTGACCGTTGGTAATGGCAAGCTGACTGTCACTGGCGACACCACGGTCGGCGAAGATGGCGGCACGATTCAGGTCTCCAATGTCGGCCAATTGTGGATGAATGGCTATGGCGACGACGATACACTCGTGCTCAATGTCGACGGCGGCCGTTTCGTCAATACCGGTGATATGAGCGGGAGTGCCCAGACCACCGTCACGGATGGTCAGGCGATTTTGGCCACAGATGGTGCCAATTACGATGTCGAGGCTGGTGCGATCCTTCATGTTGAAGGCAACGATGCCAAGGTCGGTTTCGATGGAGAAACAGGCGACACCGCCGTGCTGCGCCTTGCCGAAGATGGTACGTTGGCCTTCTCGGCCGAGGATGGCGACATCGGCGGGATCGGGGAGTTCCGCTCAGGTGCCTTCGGTGACGACCCGGACGTCGCTTCGGGCGCGAACCTTGGTCTGGGTACGCTTGATCTGGACCTCTCTGGCCTTTCCGTCGGCACATATGAGCTGTTGTCCGTCGATGAGATAATCGGGGAGTTCTCCGACGTGTATTTCAATGGTTTGGCAGGCAACCATGACGCCGATCTGGTGGTCGATTACACCAATGATACGATCACCCTGTCGGTGACAGAGGGCTCGGGCTCCGTGAATATGTCCTATGTTGGTGAAGAGGGTGATATGGACGACCATGGCGCTGCACTTTGGGCGGCCTTGACAGATGGTCATGATCCGCATTCCGATACCCTGCCGACGGAAATCTATAACGAAGCCGAATTGGTCTATATGATTGGCTGAACCGGCCACTCAGATCCTCAGGGCGGTTGAGCATTCCTCTACCGCCCTTTTTCTACAGAAATCAGGGCTTCTGTAGCAGGCCGAGGAATGGCTTTCGGCGCTTGAATGACAGGAAGTAGTTTTCATAGGTTCTGAAGCTTATTTCAGCGATTGCGATGGAGATCGGAATATAAGCCAGAGTGACCAGAAGCGACCAGCTTGGATCACCCGCGGAGACGCCCAGAAATGCCAGGCCGCGGGTTGTGAAATCCAACCCGATCAGATGATACAGGTAGACGCCGTAACTGATCGCACCTACCCGCGCGACGGGTGGTAGTGACAGAACAGGGGACAATGCGTTGTCCTCCCGCACGACCAAAGACCCCAGCAGGAGCGCCATGATCAGATGCACAACAAGCTGTGGCCAACCTGTCAGGTTTACGGGTAGAAATTCCAGAGCAACTATCAAGACACCGAGCCAGATCAGCGCGCTCCATCGACCACCAAGGCCGCGTGACAGTACCATGTAGCCACGACGATTATTCAACAATACAGCCAGAAATGAGCCCAACAAGATGGCCTCATAAGCTCCCCCCGGTAGTGCCCAGACCGCGTTCTCGGTACGCAGCGGGCCTGGCCACATCCCCCATTGTTGGGCATAGGCACAAAATACGATGGCCGCCGCCAAAAGCCAGCCGCGGATATGGCGCATATGCAGGGTCAAAAGCAGGACCAGCGGCCAGAGCAGGTAGTATTGTTCCTCGACCGAAAGTGACCAGGTTGGTGCTAGAAGCGGGATTTCTTCGGTCAGGAAATTGGCCATAAAAAAATAGTAGAACTTGACCAACGGCACATATTGGGTCTCGCCTTTCAACGCGATGTAATAGATCGATAAGGCTGTCACGATCAGGAAATAGACCGGCAGGATCCGCAGCGCCCGACGCCAGTAGAAGCCCGCAATAGAAAATTGCCCCTTACGGGCCTCTTCGCGCAGTAGAAGCGTCGTAATCAAGAACCCACTGAGCACGAAGAACAGGTCCACACCAAGGAAGCCGCGATCCAACAGGCGTAAAGGTTCCTGACCCGGATCAAAGAGCGGGCTGTGGTGCCACAGTACTGCGCCGATGCAAAGACACCTGAGCCCGTCAAGCGAGCCGAAATGCCTTCGTGCAAGATAGTCGTCGTATAGATCTTTGGCCTGCATACAAAATAACCGCTCAAATTGCGCCGCTAGTATTACGAAACACCCCAAAAGAACCAGTGCCGGATTTGGTTTTAGGCCAAATGTTTAGCGGCGGCCACGCTGAAGGCCGCAGAGGATGAGACATTTTTTTGCCGCTGGAGCAAGAATAATGATCCCGTGACGCTCTTGCTGCAATTGTGCGACGGTCGTTCAAAATCCAAAGCGCCTAATAGACACTGTTCTGTGTTGAGAACATTTGATCACTTCAGCCCGCATATCAAAGCGCATCCGGTGTTGCGAATGCTCGTTATGGTCGTCTCAGGGACTTCTGCAGGCAATTCATCGACACAGTGAGAACATCACCAGTCGAACACCCGCTGATGTCTGCGACGGCAGAACTGTGCAGAGTTTAAAAATGGAAGGAGATCAAGAAAAAGACACCCTAAAAACAACGCTTGCAGCCCTGATTTGCCGTCGCCTAAACTGAAACCGAACCAGATCGTACTGTACGAAATCACCGACGTGTTCTGAAAAGCTCTGATAACAGACGAACGCGGCTTGGGTTTATCTTGTGTCGAAAGGTTGGGTGTATCGGTAAATTTGATTATTGAGTACTTCTAGGGACAAAGGATGACGGTCTCATCATCTGACTACAGACGTGAAATCGATGGCTTGCGCGCCTTGGCGATCCTGCCGGTTGTGTTTTTCCATTTTTCGCTCCCCGGTCTGGGTGGCGGGTTTGTTGGCGTTGATATCTTCTTTGTCATCTCCGGTTTTCTGATTGGCGGGTTGCTTTGGTCGGAACTCACCCAGACGGGTGGAATCCGATGGGACCAGTTTTTTCTCCGCCGGATACGGCGACTGGCACCAGCCTATTTCACGATGGCGATCAGTTGCCTTGTGGTCGGCTGGTTTGTCCTTCTGCCGTTCGAGTTTCAAGAGCTGGGCAAAGAGTTGATCTCTTCTACGGTCTATTTGTCCAACGTTTATTTCTACCTGTCTGCGGGATATTTCGACACCGCAGCGGACGAGAAACTTTTGTTACATACGTGGTCATTGGCGGTCGAAGAGCAGTTTTACATCATATTGCCGCTTTTTCTTTTGCTTTTACGACGTGCCCAAAAATGGCTGCCAGTTATCCTGATTAGTCTTGGGCTGGTGTCATTGGTGGCATGTATTGGCTTCACCTTCCTGTCTCAGTCCGCGGCTTTCTATCTGTTCCCCTTCCGGGCCTGGGAGCTTCTTGCTGGTGTTTGTCTGGCGATCTTTGGGCATCGCTATGGCTGGCGATGGTCCATACATCCGCTTGTCAGCTGGATCGGCTTACTGCTGATTGTTGGGTCCGTGACGCTGATCCCGTCGGACGAGAGTTTCCCGGGGTTCTGGCCCCTTGCGCCGGTTCTGGGCGCAGTTCTGATCATCGGAAACGGTAAACATGACAATCCCGTCAATTGGGCATTGAACCATCCGGTGCTCGTCTTCATCGGGTTGATTTCCTATTCCCTCTACCTTTGGCACTGGCCGGTGATCGTGCTGGCCCAATACTATTCGGGTGAGGAATTGAGCCTGCTGGTACGAGTGATGTTGATCGGCGTCTCTGTGATATTGGCTTGGGCGTCCTTACGGTTCATTGAAAAACCTGTTCGTTTTGGCAATCTGAAACCTCAGGCGCTTATAGGAGGCGCCGCCGGAGCCTCGATAATCACCCTAGGCGCTGGCGCGGCGATCTATCTTGGGAATGGAATAATCGAACGATTCCCCTACGATGTACGTACCCACATTGAGGCTTCGCAGGATATGGAATGGGATACACCGACCTGCCGCCCATCAGAGAGTTACACGTTTCCAGGTAGCACAGTTTGCCATATTGGTCCGGAAGGCGCGCCTGAAGTGTTGATTTGGGGCGATAGCCATCTTGTTGCAGTATCGGCTGGATTAGAGGCGGCGGCAAGATCGGCTGGTGTGCCTGCATTGGTTGTTTGGCAATATGGCTGTGTGCCATTGTTTGGGGTTGGAAAGAACGAAAGCGGTCTGTCAGCATTGGCAAACAAGAAATGCGAAACAGCAAACATGTCACTCCAACAAGATTTGGCGAAAATACCTGATTTGAAAGCGACACTTTTGGTTAGCCGCTGGGCTTATTATGTGGAAGGGAAAGGTGTTGGCGTGGACGAAAGAACAACGGTCGAGTTGTTTTCAACAATTGGTGAGCTTTCTGGGGCCGATCAGCCACAGCAATTTGCAAACGCGCTTCACCGGACTCTCGACGAACTGGAAACTAAGTCGGACAGGATATTCATATTAGAGCATCCGCCGGAGATACCAAATTACCGGTCGTATTACTTGGCGCGAGATGCGGTTATACGTGGCATGGATGACAGCCAACTTATGGCCCGTACACTGGTTCAAAGCAAAGATTTGAAACAACGAATGCACAACACGAACCAAGTGCTCGAGCCAGTTCTGCGCCGCCCGAACGTCACACTTTTGGAAACCTGGCCGGAGTTTTGCGCCGGCGATATTTGTTCAGCGATGAAGGATGGAAGAGCCGCATACTACGACAACAACCACGTAACCAAAACCACAGCCCTGGGTTTGCAACACCTGTTCTCTCCTGTTTTTGAATAAGAATGGATTGGCGAGAGAAAGGTCTATTTTGAGAACCTTCTGGCCAGAAGGCAACAATCGCGGCATAAGCCCCAGATTTATGATGAAATATAATTTGGTATTACCAGACGCGGACCAAAATGCTCATTCCTCGTATACTGAAAGGGAAAAACCCTTCATTATAACAGCACTCGCTCGCGATCAGTTTTTTTTAGGGACTGAGCCCCGCCTGATCGCTGTATGTTTGATGACCATGCCAAGCCTTGTCTGGACAGCTGTAAAGTCGAGGATTCCCAACCAGAAAGGATCGCTTTTGTGGTGATCGACACTATCAAAATGCGTTGGATGGCCGCGCGCTTGATGCGGGGGCGCGGAGGCGACTTTCTGAGCAAGGCAGATCGTGTTCACGAACTGGCCCCAGGTGAGTGTTCCTCAAGCCAGCCTGCGGTGTATTCGGAAGCGGAACTTAAAAAAATACAAAAGATTGCCCCCTGGCGCAGCTGGGATATCGAACAGGTTTTGATCAAGGGCGCGCCAATGGACCACGGGCCGACCTTGTCTTACGAGATGTCAGATGTACTGGTTTCAGGCGCGTATCTTTATAAGGGTGCATTGCGGGGGCGCTATGGGGCGGGCAACGACAGATTGTTTGGGAAGCCCCAGAGAGAATGGCAGGAGTTGGACAGTGCACAACTTGTGACCTGCAGGGTCGGAAGTGAGCATTTCGGTCATTTCATGTGGGACAACCTGCCCATGGAGTTGTTGCCCGGGCCGAATGATCATCCAATCACCTTATGCGCGTTACCCCGCTGGCACGAAGAGGGATATCGTAAGGTCTTCGGTATGGCTGCACCGCCTGTGGTTATGCGTGGCCGTGTCAGGAATCTGACCGTTTACTCAGATGTCGGACAAAATGCATTCCGGGCAGCGAGGTATCAGGAGCTGCGGGCGCGGGCGCGTCGGTTTGTGTGTGCTGATGGACCTCTTCCGGACCGACGGGGCATTTATATCCTGCGTGGGCGCGGTGGCGAGCGTCGTGAATTGATTAATGAGGCTGAAATTGCCCAAGAACTGAAGGCCGAGGGCTTCGTGATCATCGACCCTGACAAAATGGATGGGGAGGAAATTACCCGACTGTCTATGGGGGCTCGTGTCGTTGCTGGTGTCGAAGGCAGCCATATCGCCCACGCGCTTTTTTCCGTTGCCGATGGTGGTGCCTTTTTGATCATACAGCCACCAGATCGTTTTTCGATGGTATATAAAGAGTTTACTGACAGGATGGGCTTGTCTTACGCTTTCCTTGTAGGAGACCCGGTCGACAACGGATTTCAAGTTGAACCGGATAGTTTGAAACGCCTACTGGAAAGGCTTTGAAGCAGATTCCTCGAGATGTACGAACAATTGAAGAGTGGTTAAGTTATAGTATTACCCTCAAGGGAATTGGGATGGAAAAAGCTGAAAAAAATGCCGGAAAATTCACCACGCCACACTTAGCCGTTAAATTCGTCGAGGCGAAAAATCCGGACATGCCCTTGGTCGCCAGCTTGTTGGAAACCTGCTCGGCCATGAACCAATGGGCCAACTTTGGACCTCTTTATGACCAGTTGGTCGCCGATTACTCCACGCATATGTCGCTGGGTTCTGAACTGACGCTGACGCCGTGTGCCAATGCTGGGATCGCGCTGGAGATGGCTGCACGAGCCCTGGCGGCTGACATAGGGGTGCCGAAACTGAGGTGGGTTGGGTCTGCCTTCAGCTTCAAGAACCTCGGGCGAGGATATTTCTCGGACATGTCTTTCGTCGATTGCGACGAACAGGGCGTCATGGACCTCGACGATATCCTGACGCTGGAGGTCGACAGCTATGATGGCATTATCGTTACCAACCCTTTTGGTCTGGTACGAGATTTTGACCGGTTCATCGCTTTTGCCAAGCAAACTGGCAAGCAGCTCATCATAGACAACGCTGCAGGGATGGCGCGCAACATTCCGCCTTGGCCGTGGCAGGTTTTCAGCCTGCACCACACGAAACCCTATGGATTGGGTGAAGGGGGGATGGTGCTGTCGCCAGCTTCGGCGGCCCAGTTTCTGCGCCTGCTGATCAACTACGACCGGATACCAGAGGCGCCAGAATACTGGCTAAACAACGGCAAAATCTCTGACATCTCATGTGCGTTTCTGATTGCGCGGCTTGCAAACGTCGCTAAGTGGAAACCCGGTTATCTCGAACAGCGTACCCGCATTGCCGCCCTCTTCACGGATGCGGGCGCCGCATCGCTTTTGCCAACGGATGGAGCCCCGGTCACCAACAGCATACCCGTATTGTTGCCACGTCCGATTGATCATGCACGTCTTGCCAATCTGAAGCTTGGTGTGGATATCGCCCGGCAGTACCCGCCGCTTGCACCGCTGCCACAGGTCAGTGCCATTTACGAGCGGCTGATCAATTTCCCGACCCATCCCGATTTGAGCATTCTGACGGATGCAGAGATTTCAAAGGATATCGAACTTTTGCTCGAGCATTGACATATGGCCTATTCTTCAAGTGCGGATCATGGACTGACGGCGCTGGTGGCGCTTCTGATCACCATGCTAGGTGCCGCTCTGGCATATTGGGTTCTGATGCCGACGGTTGGCATTGACGATGCCAACATCACGCAGGTTTATGGTCGCAACCTCGCGGCGGGGCATGGCTATGTCTACAATATCGGCGGCGAGCGGGTCGAAGGCTCAACCTCGCTTATCTGGACTCTGATCAACGCAGTGGCCTTCTGGATCTCAAGCACGCCTGAAATAGGCCTGGCAGCGCTTAGCGCCGTGTTTGCCTGGGTTACACTCTTTAGCGCCATGCGGATCACCCGGGAGTTGACAGCTGAAAGTGGGCCGATCCCCGCGCTTCTGACCGGGGCGGCCTTTCTGGCCTTCCCGGCGTTTTTCGGCTGGATGATCTGGTCGCTGATGGATGTCACGCTGTGGGTCATGGTGATCGCAGTGATGGTTTGGCTCTTATGCCGGATCGACAGGGCAGGGCCGCGCGGTAATCTAGTTTTGGGGGTAGCGGTGCTGGCCGCGCTGTTGCCTGTGACGCGACCTGAAGGGATCGCACTGACCATGGCGCTTGCGGGGTTTTACGTATTGCGCTGGCTACTTTTTGCTGTGCCAGGTCTGTTGACCGGGCTTGTGATCGGATTGGCAGGCGCGGGGAGTTTTGCCGCCGCCACAGCGTGGCGGCTGAGCTATTTTGGTTATCCGGTTCCCAACACCTTCTATGCCAAAACCTCGACTGATCTTCTGGCACAAGCTGAACTCGGCGCGCGCTATGTGTTGTCTTACTTACAAGAACCGCAGAATGTCTTGTTGTTCGTCAGTTTCTGTCTGTCTGGTGCGATGGTGCTGTCACGTGGGGGCTGGGCGCAAAGGGGGGCCTTCTGGCTTTCGGTCTATCTGATCGTAGGCGGTGTAATGGTCTATACCGTACTTGGCGGAGACCACTTCGGATCACATCGGCAGTTTCTGTATTTTCTGCCGCTGGCTTTGCCCATCATTGTGGCTGGGTTGGCGAGCTGGGTCCCCACAGATCGGCCGCGGTGGCAGATTTCAACCTTGCTGATTGTACCATTCGTCGTGACTGCCTTGGTGGCTGGAGCCCGTTTTGTGCAAACAAAAGGCAATATGATCATAGAATTTGCGATCGCGGATGCGGGACGTGTGCTTGGAGACAAGCTTAACGAACTTCCGGGCACACCTTCCATAGGTGTGTTCGCCGCTGGTGCCATTCGCATGACCTACGATCACGAAGTCCTGGATTTACTCGGATTGAACTGGACGAAAATGGCCCATGCGCCCGATGATGGTTACCGATCAGACGTGCCCAATCAGCATGGGTTCAACAGCAACGTGTTTTGGGAGAGTCCGCCAGATGTGTTGCCGATTTTTCCATCCGACAGCACGTGCCCGTCCGAATGGGTGCCGCTTTCCGGGTATCTAGATGCGGCCTCTGATCAAATTTCCCAGACCGAAAGATTCCGTACGACCTACGATCTTTTTTGCGACGCTGGAGTGTCGTTTTATGCCGCGCGCGACTATGTCACCCAAAGTTGGGAAGGAGATGAAACAGGTGCTTTTCGGAAGATCCTGCCTAACCATTTAGAGGGTTCTCTGCCAGTAGCCGAATAACTGGATAGGATGTCCAACACTTGAGAATTAGTCTTTAAGAAGAAAAGTGAGGTTTCTTCATCTTTTGCTAAACAATGGGTAATTTTACGGGAAATGGGGTGGGTTTCTCGATTGAGCGTTTGGTAACCCAATCGTACACGTCGCTTATCTGTTGTGCCTTGGCTTGCCAGGTAAAGTGGTTTCTCACGTATTCTCTGATAACGTCTGATACTTCCACTAGTTCATCCAATTTGCTTAAAATGCTCTCCAACTCATCTCGAAACCGCTCGATTATCTCGTCGCGAGATCCTATCTGGACCTTGTAGCCCGTGCCAGAAATTACCAGTTCGCCCGGTCCAGCATAGTCTACTATAACTGGCACAAGCCCCATTGCCATTGCTTCCAATACCACACCTCCGCCAAATTCGCGGATGCTTGGAAAAGTTAATAACTGGCATTTGCTCGCGGTTTCTTGGACATCCTTGTGTTCAACCCAGCCATGAAAAAATACTGAATCTGTAACTCCAAGGTTTTGAGTGGTCGCTATCAAATCAGGCATCATCGGGCCATCACCGATGATATCTAGTGTCATTCGTCCGTCAGCAAGAAATGGGGCAGCGGCCTCTATTAGCATGTCAGGGCCTTTGTACGGTACGAGGCGCCCAATGAAGCATGCGCGCAAAGGTAAATTGCCAGAATGAGAAGCGACTTGGTTAAAGCGCGTCATATCGACAGCGTTTTCAGGAATATAAATGCACTTTGTTTGAAATTGTTTTGGGATCTCGCTTTCAGTGTATCTTGATCCCGTCAAAATAGCACTTGCCGAAGCCAATGTTGCAGTTCTTCCGGGCAGGAGTTTATAGGCTCCTCGCACATAAGATAGCCACTCACGTTCTCGTCTTCGCTCTGCATCAAATCCGTCAGGCCAAGGCACACCCCCGTTCAGTGGCCCTAGCACAAATGGGACGCCTGCCTTTAAACATCGTTTTGCCAGAGAGCTTGGGGTAGTTGGTGTAAGAGGTGTAATACGATGGACAATATCATACTGTCCTTCTCGAATGCGGCTACCGAACTCTTTCCAAACGAGTTTTTCAAAATAAGGATAAATGATGGCACTAATCGCTGTCGTCGTGGTCCAGCCCTTCCCTTCACCCATACGTAATACATTTGCGATTTTCCACATGGGTCGTGCCAATGTCTCTGAATCAATGACGGTGAAATCGGTGCCTTCTTGTAGCCCCGCCCTCGCTATTGCTTCCCGATTTCGTATTTGTGTCACTAGATGGACATCCGCAATATCTCGTAATGCGTTGTACAACGACCACCCAACAAGAGGGACACTCACCCATTCAGGGTTTGCGGCTTCAGCAATAACCAGTACCCGCAGTTTCTTTGCACTCATATGGCCTTGTTTTCCTCTGTATATTGGCGGAGTGTTTGGGTTTCGAAGAAGCTGTTTTGTCCTTTTTGTACTCGCGCTATGACCTTTTGATTTAACCAAACTATATTCCGCCGGGTAGTTCCAATCTTGGCAAATCCTAGCTCTTTAGTATGGCGCCGACAGCTTAGACTCCGATTACCCCGCGGGAACGAACCGAGGCAATGGCGGTTCAATCGCCATCAGCGCATCCAGCAGCCTTTCTTCCGCTGCTGCATCACTTTCACCTGGTCTAATCGGCGTGCTCAACCGGATGAGTGCCCCATCTGTCCGCCCTTCTCGGATGCCGTCCACCATCAGCCAGAACTTTGCTGCTAGATCCCATGCTACCTTTCGGCCTTTTTGGTCGAACCAGTAGAAAACCATCATCCGCGCCTCGCCGTGCTGAACGATTGCGCGGTTGATCATGAAGGGCGTCGCGCTGCCGACTTCTGCAGCGATGTCGGTTCGTTCCAGCCAGGCGATCTCCCAGCCGCTACCGGGCAGGCATATCTCAGGCGAATGAACGCCACCCCGACCCTGATCCGCATACCAGGCCATGAAAAGTCCGACCTCAGCGCCATCCGCTCGGGTCATATTGACCTGGCGGTAGTCGTCGGCGCCAAGCGTCTCCTCCACAACTGGGTCAAGCCGTTGATGGGGGGTTGTGCGCCAGTCGCCGAGGGTTCGGGGAAAAAGTGCAAAGCGTTCACGGGTCACTTCGATCTGGCCGCGTTCGGGGATCATCTGCCATGTTGCGACGGCCCCGACGGCCAGAATGGCGGCCGTGATTAGTGCGGCTGAAGGCTGAACCAAACGTATGCGTTTGGCTTGAGTCCAAAGCCCGTCCGTTTCCAGATCCAGAGCCTCGGTAAGGCTCATCTTCACGGGGTTAAAGAACAGCATGATCCGGGCAAGAACAAACAGAAGCAGCACACAGGCAACAAAGATCACCCATCCTTCGAAGAAATGGGTAAACCCGTCCAACCAGTCGAGCCCGTAGTAGTTGACGACGGTTCCCGCGATGGCGATGCGGACCGAGTTCATGATGACGGTGATCGGTGCGGCCGCGATCAACAGTATAGCTTTGTGCCACATCGGGCCCTTGTAAAGGATGGCAAAGATGTAGCTGAAGCTGAGGATCGGAAAGAGGTATCTGAGCCCAGAGCAGGCCTCGGCCACATGCAGTTTGGTGACGCCCAAATCAATGATGTTGCCGTCAAGAAAGACCGGTACGGACAGAAGCCCCAGCATCCATACGCCCAATTCGGATGAGATCAGCTGCAGCCAGGTAGACATCTTGTAATAGAGCGTGTCGGGCAGCGGTAGCATGTAGACAAGATGCAGTACCGGCGGCCAGAAGTGTTTTCCGGTGGACCAGCCAAAGCTGATCAAAAGAATGCCGCCGACCCAAAGGATCAGCGCATAGGCGGCCATGTCGTCGATATTAGCCAGCCGTGCCAACGCACCAAAAACGAGTGCCAATGCCACGACTGCCACTCCGACCCAACGATCACCAATGGGTCCGGGCCGTTCGGGGTAGTCTTTGAGTTGGCGGAGGAAAAGAAGCCCGGACAGAACCGGGATCAACGGAGCGTGTGAGTACTCTGGCAGGCCCCAGGCAATGCGCAGCGCATCAAGTCCTGGTGATAGAAATATGAACGCCCCCACCGTCGCCACCAAAAGCCATAAAAGGCCCAAGTGCAGGCTTTTACCTACACGGTGGTTCAGAACGGTTTGGGCTGCGGATTCAGTCATGAGGATCTGTTTATCTGGTCGGGCCGGGTTGCCGTATCTTGCGGAAGCTATGTCATCCTAAGCGTAGTCATTAAAGCTTTTCAAACGCCCACCAGACAAAATCATGTCATAGATCTTCATCGTCTAGGCGGCTTTTGTGTTAGAAGTACATAGATTGACAGCATAGCCTTCGCGGCGGTGGAGAAATGTTTCAATGGCCTTGAGCTTGGTTCGAGGCTACGATTTACTCAGCACATGGCGAAATTTGTTCCTCATTGCCGGAGAGGTCACCATTGCGCGCGAGTATTTGTATCCGACCGCCGGTAATGAAGGCCATATAAAGTTACAGTCTCCTGCAAGGATCAGAACACGGGGGCGAGATATAAAAGATTTAATAAACCTATATACCTCACACATTATGGATAGGCCGGACAAAACGCTGAAAGATTTTGCAAACTGCCTGATTGTTTATGACTGACCGCACCTATGTCCTAATCTCTCCATGCCGGAACGAAGCGGCCTATATGCGGCGCACGCTCGACAGTGTGGTGGCGCAAACCGAGACGCCGTCGCTCTGGGTGATCGTCGATGACGGCTCAACCGATGGGTCGATGGATATTCTTACCGAATATGCCGCAAAGCATGACTGGATACGCATCGTCTCCGCGTCCGACCGCGGGCATCGGGCCGTTGGTCCTGGTGTGATTGACGCGTTTTATGCAGGGTTAGACACTGTTTCGCTGGAAAATTATGCCTATCTTTGCAAGCTCGACGTCGATCTGGACCTGCCGCCGCGCTATTTCGAATTACTGATCGAACGGATGGAGACTGACCCGCGGCTCGGCACCTGTTCGGGCAAGCCCTATATTCGTCAGGATGGCAAGCTGATCTCGGAGCGCCGTGGTGACGAGATGAGTGTCGGTATGACCAAGTTCTACCGCCGTGAATGCTTCTCCGATATCGGCGGCTTCGTACGCGAGGTCATGTGGGACGCCATCGACTGTCATAAGGCGCGCCAGTTGGGTTGGATTGCGCGTTCGTGGGATGACCCCGACCTGAGGTTTGAACATCTGAGGCCCATGGGGTCGAGCCAAACCTCAATCTATACCGGTCGCCGCCGCCACGGGTTCGGGCAGTATTTCATGGGGTCCGACCCGCTTTTCTTTTTGGCGACGGCAATCTTTCGGATGACCGACAGGCCATATGTGCTGGGCGGGTTAGCCACAGTGCGGGGTTATCTGGGGGCCTGGTTTCGGAGGGAAAAGCAGCTCGATGACCCCGAGCTGCGCGCTTTCATTCGGGCCTATCAGCGTCGGGCGTTGTTCAAAGGCAAAGCTCGGGCGATTGCAGAGCAGGAGGCCGCAAAAGCCCGGGCGTGGTCGCTCGGCTCAACTTAGTCCGCATACATCTCCAGCCAGCTCTGGAACATCAGCACATTCCACAGCTGATGACCCCAATTGTGGGTCCCAGCTTGGTGTTGGGACCAAAGCTGCCCGATCAGGACGGGGTCCAGGTATCCTTCTCGGGCCAAGCGCTCGGGGGCCAGCAGGGCAGCGGCCCAGTCCTTGAGCCCTCCGCGCAACCATAGGCCGATGGGAACTTCGAAACCCATCTTCGGGCGCTCGATCAATTCTCGGGGGACGTATCGGTGGAGCACCTGTCTGAGCAGCCATTTCGATTGGCCGCCGCGGACCTTCATGTGAAGGGGCAGCCCCCAGGCAAACTCGGCCACTCGATGATCGAGCAGGGGCGCGCGGCTTTCCAGTGCCACAGCCATGGTCGCCCGATCGACCTTGGTCAGGATGTCGTCAGGCATATAGGCCAACATATCCAACTGCATCATCCGTTCGATCACACCCAGATCGCCACGCGGAGGGAGATGATCAGCCAGGATCGAAGGCGGGTTGGAACCGCCAATGACTGCGGCCTCTGGGAAGCGCCAAACCGATACCATCTTGCGGTGCAGTTCATCTACGTTGTGGCTCGCGGCATAATTGGCCAAGCGATGCAGACGCTGACCGTTGGGTTCCTTGCCTTGCGGAGTTGCGCGGATGGGCTCGATCAACTGGTTCAGAAGCGTTGCGGGGAGAGCGCGAACGGCCCCCGCCCCAAGACGACGTAATTGGGAGGGCATCAATGCCAGCTTTCTGAGCAGCGCCGCGCCTTGCTGATAGCGGTCGTAACCGCCGAAAAGCTCATCTCCACCGTCGCCAGAAAGCGCCACCGTAACGTGTTGGCGCGCCAGTTCGGCAATTAGGAACGTCGGAATTTGAGAACTGTCGGCGAAAGGTTCGTCATAGATAGTAGGCAATCGAGGGATCACGTCGCGCAGGTCTGTGTCGCCTACATAAAGTTCTGTGTGGTGCGTGCCTAGATGTTTCGCCACATCGGCGGCGAATACGGCCTCATTATAGCGGGCTTCGTGGAAACCGATGGAAAAGGTATGTACCGGCTTGTTTGATAGGTGCTGCATCAGCGCCACGATGGTCGAACTGTCGATGCCGCCCGACAAGAAGGCTCCAAGCGGCACGTCTGACATCATCTCGTTGCCGACAGCATCCAGCAGGAGTGCTTCAAGCTGGTTGATGGCCTCAGCATCAGTTGGCACCGGGCCGCGGGGAGCGGCAGCAATGGCACCCCCGTTCCAGTAAAACTTGCGGGCGAAGCCGGGGGCTGTCAGCGAGACTTCGGCCATCTCGCCCGGACGCAGCTTCATCAGCCCTTCATAGATCGTCAGGTCTTCGGGGACATGACCGTGGCGCAGCATCGCCACCAGCGCGTCGCGGCGCACTTCGGCGCGGAACGCGGGATGCGTGCGCAGTGCTTTGAGTTCTGACCCGAACAGGAATAGTGCGTCTTTTCCAGTGCCCTGCCAGCCATAGTAAAGCGGTTTTTCCCCCAAACGGTCGCGCGCCAGCAGAAGCTTCCTCTCCTCGCGGTCCCACAGCGCGATGGCAAACATGCCTTGGGTACGCCGGATCGTTTCTTCGACCCCCCAGACCTCGAAGCCACGCAGCATGACTTCGGTATCGGATGTACCGCGCCATTCCGGCGCCTTACCTGTGTCTTCCAATTCGGTTCGCAGGGCTCGGTGGTTGTAGATCTCGCCATTGTAGACCAGTTGGTAACGCCCGGTTGACGACACCATCGGTTGGTGTCCCGCAGGTGACAGATCGACGATGGCCAGTCGCAGATGGCCCAGGGCAACGCCTACCTCCTCATCGACCCAATGGCCCTGGCTGTCAGGACCGCGATGAGCAATGGCACTCATCATCGCCTGAACGCAGGTCGGAGCGTCCTGTACCTGAGGGCGACCCGGAGGCCAGAGAAAACCGGTGATACCGCACATAACGTGGTCTTAATACCTTAACAAATTTCCCTAGTCTTAATGCCCGCGTCCGGCGTAAGAGATTGTGAGGAAAGTGCACAGTCTCTTCGGCGGGTAATCTGTTCCTATGATGCTTCCAGCGCGCCGCGAGACGGGTATTGTGGCCGCTGATTGCCAAAAAAATCATCATATGCCATAGGCTGTGTTTCGTCGGCATCTCCAAGCGCTGAAGAGCCAGACAGGGGGGCATAAAAATCAAACATGCCGGGTTTATTTAGTGTAGCTGTTTGAGAGCGAAAATCGGCTGTAGATGACCGATAGCCTTTCTCGCGCGAGCTAAAAAAGTGATTGACTGAACTGGAAAGCGGAGCGTCGTCGAGCATTGGTTTGTCAGTTCCAGTTTGGTAGACAACGTTGTTGGCAACTGTGATGTTATCGAAGTGCCCCTGCCAGTTCCCAAATATAGCCATATTATCAGCAACGTCCCATTGATATGCGTCTCGTCGGAGCCGGTTCACGAAAGTATTGTTGAAAATAGAAATCGGGGCGGAGTTGTTATCAGGGGATGTGGAAGAACCGCCGTTATGCCCATCCAATGCAATAAACGCAGCAGGGTTCGTGGTTCCAAGAGATTGCTCAGAATCCGGAAGAACAAAAATGTTGTTCCGGATGGTTGTGCCTCCAAAATCGAATTTTACGATACTGGCAGTTTGATATCCCCCAACCACGTAATTCTTTTCAAACAACGCATTTATTGGGAGTTTTTTCTGACCTTCTCCCGGGCCCATTGTCACAACACTGTAACCTCCTTCAAAGACATTCGCCTGACAGTTGATTTTGGCGCCTTCAAAGGAACTCCCATTCAATCGTAAACAAGGTTGCGTCGCAATAATTTCACCATTTCCAGACCACCCTTGCCGGGTAAAGAAATCAGATTTCTGAATGATCGAAACAACAGCGTTTCCCGCCAGTCGAGCGCCCCACCCTCCATTAGCGGTTGAATCGATCAGAGCATCGACATTGGCTATGATAGAGGAGCCGGTGATGGCAAACACTTCAAAGCTGGCGTCCAGAATCGCCGTATCAAAGTTGGTGACAACTGTGTCGTTCAAAACGACAAAGTGACCACCCTCGGTTTGGCCTACAATAATCGCGGACAGAAACCCTGAAACGGAGCAACCATCTAACAACGCCAAATTCGGTGGATTATCAAACCAAGTGAATAGAGTGGGATACTCTCTCCCTGAAATTGAAGTTGAATCAAATCCAGACCGAAGAACCAAATTTTGCCAAACCATATCTTTGGACAGTTCTTGAGCTTTTGTTCTGTTGTCGTTCCAGAAAACTCCGTCTGTACAAAAAACAAGTGGCCTATCAGCGTCGCCATCTCCTGCGACAATTTGGAAAGATGGAGTAAGCCCGCTAAATCCGGGTGCGATTCCCGAGAATGTGTACTTCTCGCCTCTATTTAACATGATCCTTTTAGGCGCCGCTTCTTGCCCAAGAATATTGTCGTTAAAAATACTGCTTATATCGCCAGTTGCAAAGCGCCGAGCTCTGGGCGGAGAATATCCAAAATTGCCGGAAGGGCTGAGAAAGATCGTGTTTCTAGCTGGAAATACGGCGTCGGGGTCTCCGATCACGATATCGGTTGATGCGACAGCTGTTTTTCCAGAGGACGGTTCAACGATGAGAACCGAAACTCGATAATTGCCCGGCGAACGAAAAGTATGTGAAACCCAAGGACCGTAGGCAACACCAGCGTTTAAATGCTCATTAGGCAGGTTCTCTGGAGCTTGGAAATTGTACAGGTCATCAAAGTCCCAAAAATAGTATAAGTCATGAAATCGACTATCGTAGATTTGGCCAGCGTTAGGGGCTGTCGCATCAAACCCATCGACATTTGCTTCGAAAAAGAGGGCATCGGGGGCCACCTTCCAAACGGAGCGACGTGTAATGGCAATTTCAGCTGTAGCACCTTCAGACATGTTTGGACTCTCGGCTGGTGAATATTCGATGGGCGGTGAATCCGCCTGAAAATCTTGCTAAGGCAGCAAACGCAAATCTGATGAAAAAGACAACCCTATTTAAGTCGCGGGTGCATATGAAGCAATTCGAATGCGCGTGCTTCTTGATTGCGTCAGTGTCTGAAATGGAGCCATAAGCTGGCATTGCGATAGACAGGATCGCTGACAATGTCTAAATCTTCGTGTACCCACTGGGCATTGCATTTGAATGCCGGACGCGGAGCGGCTCCAAAATGTTCGGATATATTGTTCTCTATACGTGGCCGCTTGTAGTCATCGCCTTCTTTCGTGCATGGTCTCCACCAGTAGCACTACTAGCAGCAATCATTGGGGGGTATCTTTTTCTACCATCGGGACTGTCTCTCGATTTGCCCGGTTTACCTGCGTTGAATAAAGATACGATACCAGCTGCAGCAGCGTTTGTAGTTGCATTGATGGCTTCAAGAGTGACCGCACCATCGAGTCTGCCAGGTTGGTTCCCTCAAAGTCGCTTGCCAATACTTTTGATCGTGGTTCTGGCCTTGGGTACATGTTTGACAGTTTTGGCAAACCGAGACCCACTGTTCTATGGCCCACTTGCCTTTCCGCCGCTTCGTCTCTGGGACATTTTTTCGACATTACTATCGACTTTGATGATGCTTCTGCCTCTCTTTCTCGGACGGAAGTACTTAGCACGTCCGGAAGAACAATGGCTTTTCCTGAAGATGTTCGTCGTTGCCGGTGTGGGATATTCGCTCCTGGCTCTATACGAAGTCCGGATGTCGCCGCAACTCAATTTCATGGTCTATGGATACTTTCCGCATGCATGGGAACAACATGTTCGTGCGGGTGGCTATCGCCCACTTGTTTTCGTGAAACACGGTCTATGGTTGGCGATATTCTTTGCCATGTGCATTTTGGCCGCCGGAGGACTTGCCCAATACGTCAAAGAGAAAAATAGGCGTATCTATCTCCTGCTTTGCATTTGGTTATTGCTGACGTTGTTTCTGTCAAATTCTTTTGGGGCGTTTTTAATTGCAACAGTCCTTATTGTTGCGGTGTTTGTTCTGAACGTCAGAATGTACTTTGTGATTGCAGCGGTATTTTCAGCCGTTGCGCTGCTATACCCGATGTTTCGTGGTGCTAATCTTATACCAGTCGACACGATTATTGATTGGGTGACAGCCTTGAGCGTCGATCGGGCTAATTCTCTAGAATTTCGGATTGTCAACGAAAACTATCTTTTAGAAAAAGCTCGCGAGAGACCACTTTTTGGATGGGGCGGCTGGGGTCGCAGCTTTGTCTATGACCCAGCCACTGGCACAGGCATCAGCCTCGTTGCTGATGGGTATTGGGTGGCGACACTAGGGGTAGGTGGATGGGTGCGATACTTATCAGAGTTTGGCCTGCTTTGCCTCCCGGCCTTCGTGCTTTTTCTCAGAGCCCGACGTTTCGAATTGGGGCCTGAAACGGCTATTCTTTCATTAGTTTTGGTCGCCAATGTGATGGATATGCTTCCCAACGCAACGGCAACGCCGATCACCTGGCTTCTGGCGGGGGCATTATGGGGTCGATTGGAGCTTGCACGTGTGGTGACCGATGCAGAGCAGGTGCCTGCGGCAAAGCCGAAGCATGTGCTGACCCGCACCCGACCAACGGCACCTGTGCCGGAACCATCAGCTAGGGCACCAAAACCTGCCAGTCGCTATACCCGGCAAACCAATCGGATCACCCGAAACGGTCGCGGAAGGAAAGGAGCTGGCGCATGACAGGGCGACCAACAGTTGGGGCCGTCGTCATAGGCCGTAATGAAGGGGATCGATTGGTGCGGTGCCTGGCCTCAGCCACTGAACAAGCAGATAGGGTTGTTTATGTGGACAGCGGTTCAACTGATGGCAGTCAACAGGCCGCGAAAGCCGTAGGCGCAACATGTGTCGAATTGGACCAAAGCCAACCCTTCACAGCGGCGCGCGCACGTAATGCCGGGTTCGATATCTTGCAAAAAGACCCGGTGCCGGTGCAATTTGTGCAATTCATCGACGGAGATTGCGAATTGCAACCAAGTTGGATCGAAGCCGCGCGATCCTTTCTGGCGGAAACGCCGACTGCGGCCGTCGCCTGTGGTCGCCGCCGTGAACGCTTTCCCGAAGCGTCGGTTTACAATCGGCTTATTGACCAGGAGTGGGATACGCCGGTGGGACAGACCAGAGCCTGTGGTGGAGATGCGCTGATGCGCAGCAAAGCCTTGTCGGCTGTTGGCGGTTTTGATCCGGCACTCATCGCAGGGGAAGAGCCTGAATTATGTGTCCGCCTACGCGCAGCGGGCTGGTCGATCTGGCGGCTCGATGAAGAAATGACGTTGCACGACGCGGCTCTGACCCGGTTTGCGCAATGGTGGAAGAGGAACCGTCGCGCGGGTTATGCCTATGGAGAAGGGGCCGCCATGCATGGTGCCCCTCCGGAACGGCATTGCGTGCGGGAAACCCGATCAGCGCTCGCCTGGGGAGTGGTGCTGCCCGTGATTGTTGTGACAGGTGTCTTTGTGACACCTTGGTCGTTCGCATTGCTGTTGGCTTGGCCCGCTCAAGTACTACGTCTGATATCGCAGAGCATGGATCCGACCCGTGCCTTGTTTATAACTTTAGGCAAGATCCCTGAAGCACTGGGCGTCCTAGGTTATTGGTGGGACCGATTGCGCGGACGCCGTACAAAGTTGATTGAGTACAAATAGGTTCTCATCGCCCGGCAAAAGGCAAAATGTCAAAAACGCTTGGATTCATCCAGACAGCGGCGAAAACAATGCCACAGAGAGCGACCAAAAACGCGAGATCCTGTTTGGGGTACCACCCCCTATAGGGCCGTATAAAATGCACGAGTAGCGGATAGGCAAAGACATCAACGACAACAGGAGCTAAAGCAGCGCCGACCAGACCAAACGCGCTGACCATAGGCAGCAATGCCAGAATCTTTGCTATCGCAGTCATTGTTGTAAAAATGGTGAAATCGCGCGAGTTGCCATTCGCCAACAATATCTTGTCATAACTCATGATAATCAGCCTTGGGATCATCGCTAAACTAAGAATTACCAGAACTGGACCTGCAGCGTGATATCGAGGATCGTACAGAAAAGTTACGGCGAGAACGCCAACCATGGCCAAGACACCGGCCATTCCGATCGTTCCTATGGTCAGGAGCATTCGAGCGCGTCCAATACTCCGTCGGTTTGCGTCATTGGTGGCGGGCGGTCTGGAACGATAAAGCGGAAACAAGATCCGCTCCAATAATTGCGTGCTAAGCGTAAGTGGGACAGAGGCAAGCGTCAAAGCGATAGTGTAGACCGCAAGATCTTCAAGACTCACAAATTTCCCAAGGACTAATCGGTCACCTTGCTGCACAAAAAAACCCGCGACGGTTCCAAGAAAAATGTATTTCCCGAAGTGAAAGATTTCCCAAAACGCGGATCGATTCCACGCGAGTTTGTTCGCGGGTCCTGGCAGGATCAAGTGTGAAAGCACAACCCGAACAGGAACCCCTACAAGGGCACCCATTACGAGCGCCCAGACTGAGTTTAACCAAAGCGCCATGGCAATCATAAAAATTGTCCCAGAAACTTGCGACACCAACTCCATCACAGTCAATCGGCCCAATGTTAGATGTCGGTTGGCGAGATACATTTTTGTCGACTGACATCCTTGGATAAGTGACGATAGCGCCACCACCGGGATAATGAGAGCAAGTTCTGGCTGTTCATAAAACTTAGCAATCGAGCTCGCGATTAGGCAGGCCACGAACCAAATCACAACACCCCGCATGACCTGTAAGGTCCACGCGGTATTCAGGAACTTGGGATCATCGCCTCGCGGACTTCGTATGACTGAGGGGCCTATGGCCAGATCGGAAAACATCTCGAGACCAGCAATAACAACCTGCACCAACGCCATCAGGCCGAAGGCTTCAGGAAAAAGAATGCGAGTCAGTATCAGATTCGCCCCCAGCCGGATCAACTGGCTGCTGCCAAAGCCCATGACGCTAAGGACTGTTCCGCGGATTGCCCGCGCTTTTAAACCATCTCCATTGAGAACGGAAATTAGTGCTGCTTTCATGACGGGAGAATCCGGTAATTGGATTTATTTACGGTATCCAAATCTACGTACTGTGCCAGCTTATTGGTTTTCATGATCCAGGTCGAGCAGCCTTCATGCACCCAGATTAACATGTGATAAACCCATTTTTGGGCAGCGATTATCGTGCCATTCATATCGACCACAACCGCATCAATTTCCATAACCAAGATACCCCTTTGTCGCTTTCGGATAGCCGCCGCAACACGGAGTGTTTTTATGATGGGGCGCTTCCCATCCGCAAAAGGTTTGCAGGTATGCCCTTGAAAACTTCCGTCCAAATCGGATGATGCAATACAGACGCACTTGCTCGTACTCAAGTGCAATAAGCCATCCCACAAGTCTGCCAAAGCATATCCAGCCAGATGAACTCGAAATATTCGTAAGAGGGAAGGTCCGGTTCGACCTCGGAGAAGCGGGAAAACCGAGGTTTCGGCGTTGACCCAATGCAGCGTATCCTACCCGGATTTTACATGAAAACAGGTCTCAGTTCCAATCTGCGTGGGGGCAGACGCGTTTTTCAAACCAGCACGTTGCAGTATCCGCGTCAGTGCACTCCGCCTAGGGTAAATTGGGCGGGACGTCGAGAACCCGCTGCGCGCTGGCACAACCCGTTGGCCCAGCCAAGAATAGCTCAGTGTGTTGAGCGTCGTGATTGCCAACTCTTTCAGTTTTCTCGGATTGGAGGGAAGTTCTGCGATAGTGCCCGCGAAATAAGGCCAAAGCGTACCTCCAATGATGATGGCTTCTCCACCCGGGGTCAGAACGCGGTTGATCTCGGCAAAAGCTGGCGCCAAATCAAAGTATTGATGAGCCGAAACGCACAAAGCGAGATCAAACTCGTCATCGTCAAAAGGTAAGGACTCTGCTGCGCCTTGTCGTACATCTGGCGGATCTATCCCTTCGCGTTCGCTGAAGATGGTTCCCATTTGAACATAGGCTTCGACAGGTTCGACACCCGTTACCTTAGCCCCTTGAAGCGCAAACGACATCAGGTTCGTTCCCATGCCAGACCCAATCTCGAGCACGCGACGCCCGCGAAAGCGCTCGATCGCAAGCTGAGGCGCGGCTTTTTCGAAAGGCAGATCTTTGTGACGGTCTATCCAGAATTGGTATTCGCGACAGGAATCTGCGGCGCAAATACCTAGTTCCGTCCTGCGTCCGTCAGCCTTAAGCCATTCTAACTCGCGGGCCTTTGCCTGAGACTCTTCTTCTCGGCACCCCGTGCCTTTTCCAAGCGCCATGCTTTGCATGAAACGGATTAGATCGTCACCCTCAGAGCCAAGAAGTGCTACGCGGATACTTTCGAGTGCTTGTGCGTCGAATTTCATTTGACCCGCTCCAGAACGCCGAGATTCAGGACCGGATCATGCACGACCACCTCAAAATTTTCGGAAAAGGCCGTGACACCCAGATATCCAGGAGCCATCCACGTCAATAGTCCCTGCCAATCGGCCAATACCTCAATCGGACTTTCGAGTACGTAGTCTAATATATGGCCCTCGGTCAGGATCGCCTGAAGCGCCGCCGGATTGACCTTGCCATCCAGATTGATCGTCCGGTCGTGCCAGTATCCCAGTGTCCCCGTTTGCACCGCGCCAACCCACGTTTCGGCGGGAACGTTTGTGGTCACCCAGTCGACGACCTGAAAATGCCCCTGATCGCGCACTCCCGGTACAAGGGCGCGGCCCAGAAGGCCTATGCAAAGCACCAAAGCTGCCAAACACACAAAACTAGATATTGAAGTACGCTGCTCAGGGGCTTTACCCCCGACAACTGTCAGAAAAACCGATACCACAGCGGTAATCGTGAACGGCGCCAAGGGGGACAGATAGCGACTTAAAAACCAGCCTGCACCGAAATATAGTCCGTAATAGATGCTGAGTACGGTGGCGAATATTAGGAATGCCACGGTCACATACCGCGCCGGACCTCCGCGTTTCCAGGTTTGGATCACAAACACTGCAACGATGAGCAACACCAACAGCAACGCAATGACTTGAAACGCCGGTATAGATTGCAATACCGCCGGGATTGGAAACATCGGAAAAGTATTTTCAAACAGGATAGCGGGCAACAAATCAACGTTCTTGGCAAAGCCGCCACTCAGAGCCTGCGCAGTGCCGCTGACAGGCACGATGGAACCGAAGTTGACATAGTTGTTGATCAGCCACGGTGCCGCAATGATCAGGCTCAGCACACCGGGTGGAAGCAGGTCGGCGACAACTTTAACGAACCTGTCTCGCTGCACGATCAGGTTATGCAGGCCCCAGACAAGGAAGATAGCAGTCACCAGGAAGGCACCGTCATTACGGGCCAGGAAAGTCACGCCGCAGGCCGCGCCCAAGATCATTCGGTCCGCAAAGGTTGCTCCCGGACCCTTTGCCAACACTTCGCCGAACAGAACGAGCGTCAGCGCAATCATAGCGGTGTAAAGTCCGGTCTCCAGCCCGTTCATCGTATGAAACAGCAACAATGGCCCGAGAAACCAAAGGGCCGCCACGAACCAGGGCCAAAGTGGATTGTCGTCTTGCCCCCGCAACAGATCTCGCGCCAATGAGCGAACTGCAAAAAGTCCACCTACCGATATGGCTGCCGCGATCAGGTGCACGCCAGTCAATCCCAAAACCTTGTCGCCGTTGGTCAGCAGATAAGGAACCGAAAACAGGAACGTGGCCAAAGGCTGCACACCATTGCTCGCGGTTGTGCCGTCTGAGACCGACATCCCCAGGCCGATCGCCATATTGCGGGCGATGGTCAGCATCAGATAGCCGTCTTCAGTCATGAAGAATTGGGCCAGCGCTGGGGTGCCCGCCACAACCGGCCACAATCTATAGGCCGTGCCCAGGATCAGAGACGCCACAATAAGGCGAAATGTGGTTTTTTCGGTTAGAATAGTCATGGCCTAGCGCTATTGCCTGAAAAATGTGTCATCAATATTGCTATTGCTTATAACAAACCCAATTTGCGCGAAACCTCACATCCCCACCATCCGCAATCGAAATCTAGCTGTCCCATCATACCGGCCTATACCGATCCGGGGCAGAGCCTGCTGCGGATCGTCAGGCGTCATATGCCTATCCTCCAGGATCGTGGCGCTGACAAAACCCAGATCATAAAGCATTTTCATTAAGTCGGGCGTGTAATTGCCATTGGGGTAGGCGAAATGACGGATCTCTTGCCCGGTCCAGCCCTGCAGCAGATCGCGCGATCGCGCGACGCTGGCGCCTGCGTCATCAAGTGATATCTGGTCCAGCAATTCATGGCTGTGGGTGTGTGATCCGATGGTTACGAGAGGTTCCGCCGAAAGTTCCTGCAACTGTGGGAGGCTCATGGGTTGAAGCGGAGTGAAGCCTTTGGTCTCCTGACCTGTCTGCGCGATAATTTTGTCGGCTAACGCGTCTCTGTCTCTGGTATTTACCGCCTTCAAAGCTTCTAATACCGGGCCGATCTGAGCCCAACGCAGCTTACTGCGGTCAGGTCCGATCTGCCAGGATCCAATGCCATCCAGTTTGATCTTTGTGGTGCCCGCACTCTGCAATGCATTCATCACACGATCGAACCAGAAGGCCCGGCCGGTTTCGATCTGTTTGGTGGCAACATAGACAGTCACCGGCAGGGCTTCAGCTTGGACAATCGGCAACAGGTGCTCGTAGAGCCCCAATTCCCCGTCATCGAAAGTCAGCACCACACGGCGGCGGTCGCTAGTGGCAGGAGCCAATGCATCGTCCAGAGATACGATATCATAGTCCTGCCGCAGCAGATTGATTTGCGCACGAAACGCATCAACCGACAGCGCAGTCCATGCATCCAACTGCTCTCTGGCCGGCCGGAGTGTGTGATAGCACAGAATTGTCACGGGGTTTCCATGAAACGCCCGACGACGTAGCAACCCATAGACTGGTGGCGTGGTCAGCGCCCAAAGCGCTCCCCGTTTCAAAACCGCCTTCATGACCCGAGGGCCTTGAACAAGGCTTTCAACTTGGCAGCTTCGACAGACGCATCGTGGCGCGCACGCACCCGGTCGAATCCGGCTTGACCCATTGCCTCAAGCTTTTCAGCGGGCATGTCTGCGCAGGCCAGCATCGCCATGGTTAGATCCTTCACTTGCCCGGCCGGTACCAACCAACCTGTTTGCCCATCCTGAACCAGTTCCGGAATGCCCGCTATATAAGTCGAAATGACTGGTCGGTACTCGGCCATGGCTTCCATGATCACAACGGGCAAGCCCTCGGTAAAGCTTGGATGCACCAACGCACGGGCACCGCGCAATTCCGCACGCACCTGATCTGATGTCACCCAGCCGGTGATCCTCACCGCTTGCTCAAGGTTCAGCTGTGCAATGCGATCTTCCAGCATCGCGCGCATCGGCCCGTCGCCTGCCAACACCAGCCGCGCCCCGGGGTGAGCGGCATGTACAGCGGCAAAGGCTTCAATCAGCAGTAAATGTCCCTTTTCAGGGCTGAAACGTCCGACGCTCAGGAAAATCGGCGCATCCGGCAAAGGTGTTGCATCGTTGGCAAAGGCCGTGGCCGCCAACCCGCAATGCACAACATTAACTTTTGACCAGAGCGCGGGTGGCACATTGTACATCATCTGGCTGCCAATGTATGCGCAAGAAGTCACCGCAAACCGCGCCCGGTCTACTTTCAGCGGTAGGGCATGGCGTTTGGGATCATCAAAAACTTCTGACCCGTGCGTTGTGAAGCTGAAGCCCGGGCCGCTCAAAGCCTCTACTAAGGCGGCGATTTCCGCTGAATTAGAGCCGAAATGCGCATGCAAATGGCTCACTTCCTTCCCCTCGAGCCAAGTCATGATTCGGCAAGCATGGGCGAGGTAGATCAGGTGATAGGGCCAGGGGCGAATGGCCCCCTTCGACATCAAAAACGCCAACTTCAGGCCGCGCAAGAATGCCTGCGGATGACGCAGGCCCCAGACAAGCGCCCCCAGTATCAGCCGGGCGGTTCCATCTTTCAGTGTGTGACGGGTCCGGGCCATCTCTTCGCGGTCCAGCGTATCAACAACATCGCTGTCCCAGCCCCTGAGCGCAAAACGTTCGACCTCGACTCCCATGTCCTCCAGGGCCCGGATCTCGCGACGGATGAAGGTATGGCTGATCGCAGGGTATTGATTGATCAGGTAGGCGATACGCACTCGGTATTACTCCTTGCCGCAATCAGAAAAGGCACAGCTGCTTTGTACGTCAACCAAAGCCATTGAATCGCTGCGAACCCAGACGTTCCCGATCCTAGCGGACATCGGCAAAAGACATGGCCGCTTCGCCCGACAATTTCATACAGCGCGTCTTAGCTCGAAATGTCATGATAGGTTTCAACCGATGTGCACCACCCATCAAATATCCATCTTCTTAAATACGCCTTCCGGGATCGCACCAATAATCGCCATGATTACAAACCAGATGCGGCGCACGTAGATGATGTTCCGGCCTTTGCGTAAGCCCTTGAAGATCGCATCAGCCACCTCTTCGGGTTCTGCCGTCAGTTTTTCGGGCAGGTCCATACCTGCGGTCATCTGCGTATTCACGAACCCTGGCAGCACCGTCATTACGTGGATCCCGCGTTTGGCCATCCGGTTGCGCAGGCCGGAGAGATAGGAGGTAAAGCCTGCCTTGGCGGAGCCATAGACATAATTCTTGGCCCGTCCGCGATTGCCCGCCACGGAACTGATGCCCACGATCTGCCCGGAACCCCGCGCATCGAACCGTTCCGCCAGAAGACCCAGAATGTGCGCCGGGCCCTCATAGGTGCTCCGCATCACGCGGGTAGCAGCCTCGATGTCACGTTCATTCTCGATCTGATCCCCCATCAGTCCGATGGCGCAGATCACCACGTCCGGCAAGACAGGCAGAGCGTCGACGAACCCGGTATGCGCGGCACTGTCCAGCACGTCAAAGTCGTGTAGGCTTACCTCCACGTTGTGACGCAAAGCCATATCCGTCCGGGTCTTTTCCAGCGCGGTACTATCGCGTGCAGCAAGTTGGATGTCATAGCCTTCTTTGGCAAAGCGATGCGCTGTTGCACGACCGATATCGGAGCGCGCGCCGAGAAGCAGGACTGTTCCTTTGCTCATAGATCCAGCCTTTGTGATTGATGTGACTGAAATGCCTCCGCTGCACCAAGTTGCGTTCGCATCTGCCGGAATTGCTCAGTACGGGGATCGGAGGCATGCAATGTCTGTGCGCTCATGCGGCTGTCCTTGGCGAGATAAAAACGCCCGCCATGTTCCAACGTGATTTCGTCCAGCTTGCACATCAACGCGATCATCTTAGGCGTGGCGGGGAAGTCGAGGGCCAGTGTATAACCCAGCATGGGAAAGGAGAAGGCGCTATGCTGCGGCCCAAACCGTTTGAGTACGGCAAGAAAGGAACCGGCTTTTTCCTGCGAGGTAGTCTTGAGCAGCGCGTGAAGTCCCTTGCGCGATGTCTCCAGCGGCAGAACGCACTGGAACTGCATGAAGCCGCGTCTCCCATAGATCCTGTTCCAGCCGTGGATGGCATCGAGCGGGTAGAAATAGCTGTCATAATCGAGAAAGCTGGTCCCGGATTTGCGGCATCCATTCCAGTAATAAAGCGCGTTAAAAGCCCGAACCGTGAGGCCGTTTAACGGGCTGAAGGGCGGCGCGAAGGGGACGCTGCGCCGCATCTTTTTCGGGATTTCGAACGGGTAGCGTGCCGCGTCATCGGACAACTCTTCCGGTATGGCATGCTCCCCCAGCATCAGAATGGCTCGCCCAAGGGCATCACCAGATTGCAGGCAATCGATCCAGGCAACCGAATAGGTGGCCTCATGTGCCGCTTCAAAAGCAGTGATGACGGCGTCGAGATTGGGAAGGGCCTGCGCGGTCTGCCGGATCCATGCAGAGGGCACCGCTCTCAACCGGATTCCGGCGCGCAAGATAATACCCGTGAGCCCCATGCCACCTATTGTCCACTCGAACAGCTCGGGTTTCTCATTGCGGCTGCAGCGATGCACGACGCCTTCGGTATCCATCACGTCCAGCCAGTCCACGAAGTTGCGGAAACTGCCATCTTTGTGATGGTTTTTGCCATGAACATCCGCTGCGATCATGCCTCCGAGGGTGACAAATTTCGTCCCCGGCGTGACCGGGGGGAACCATCCATGAGGCAAAAACGCCGGGATGATATCACTGAGCAGAACGCCCGCCTCAGCCACCAGAATTCCGCTTTGCCGGTCAAAGCTGAGCATGTGGTTGAACCTGTGCATATTGACCGTGCTGCGCAAGCCAATCGCGCTGTCACCATAGGCCCGCCCATTGCCGCGCGCGATCACCGCTCCAGCCGTGACAGCTTCGACCAATGCAGTCTCGTTCACAGGCTCTGTTGCCACCCCATAATGTTTGGGAAAACCGCCCCAGCCCGAAAGCTCTGTCATACCGCCGCCGCCTTTTGGGTATTCTGAAAGACAAAGCGTCGATCGAGGAAATATTTGACGACATAACCCACCGAGAGCCCCAACACAGCGCCAAGTTCACGCATCATATCCGTGTCCCAGATCAGCCAAAACGCTGTTTCCGTACCCCAAAAGATCGCTGTCGTGACAATTCCCATGATCGTGTAGAGCGTAAATTTCTGGCCGTGCGCTTTGAGACCTGTACTGAAATCGGCAAAAATCCAGCGTTTGTCGAGGGTATATTTGACGATGAGGCCCGCGAGCGTGCCGCAAAAGACCGCCAGCACAAAGCCAGTTGCGTCACTGTTCCACGACAGAACCAGCCTCTGGACGCCGAGGTTGATCACTGTCGCGATCACGGCAAACAAGGCATAGAGAACCGCTATACGTATGATGCTCACAACAGCGTCCCACCAGCGGCGACGAGGATGATCAATATAGCACAGATCCGACTTTGCCGATCTCGTGCAGCAAAGACGACCGGGTCCTCGTGCATTTGGCCACGATGCGCCAACAGGATGACCCGGGAGATCCAGTAGAGCAGGATGCCGCAGATGGCGCCCAAAAATTTGGGGTTTGTGTAAAGCTCCGAAACCGAAGGCGACTGGATGTAGAGCGCCATAACCAGGACGGCCACATAGCCGGACGCTACAGCCATCATGACCAGAACAGGTAGGTCATCGACAACATAGCCTCTCCCGGCAGCTTTGAGCTTGCCGCGCGCAGCACTGTCCATCAATTCCGCCTGCCGTTTCACGATGGCCAGCGACAGGAAGAAGAAAATCGAGAAGGCCAGAAGCCACATCGACAGCGTAATACCCGTTGCCACGGCGCCTGCGATGATCCGCGTGGTATAGAGCGCAGCCAATGTGCCGATATCCATGATCGCTTTGCGTTTCAGCCAGAGCGAATAGAGCGTAGTGACAACGACATAGAGCAGCATAATCCCAATGAAGGCTCCACCGAGAAACAGGGACAGGATCAGGCCCAGTCCCATCAACGCGGCGATCAGGTAGGTGGCATGAGCGATCGGGATTGTGCCCGCCGCGAAGGGGCGCTTGCATTTCGTGGGATGCGCCCGGTCGGAGCGCAAGTCGAGCAAGTCATTGAGAACATAGATGCTGGAGGCCACGATAGAGAAGACCACGAAGGCCAGAAGGCTTTGCAGAAAGGTCTCGGCGTCGAGCTGGTGGGCCGCCAACATCGGCAGAAAGACCAAAAGGTTCTTCAGCCATTGATGCACCCGGATCGCCTTGAGATAATCCCGCAGGCCGGGTTGGGCGGTGGACAAATGTTCAACTTCCAACCCCAAACCGTCAACACGTTGGCGCAGGGGCGCAGGTAGGTTGACCGTGACCGCCCTATTTGCGCTCTCCCAGACCGGCAGATCCGCCTCCGCATCCCCCATATAGGCATAGCCACCGCGCCCGAATTGGTCGGTCAAAAAGGCGGCTTTTTCACTGGATTTGAGATTGCGGACCCCGTTCGAGCCGTAGACGCCATCAAAAATATCAAGATGCTGGGCAATCTCTTGGGCAATCGTCTCGTCGGACGCCGTGACCAGAAAAACTGTTCCCCCCTCCGACCGCCATGCATTGATATAATCGATGACCTGCGGGTCATAAGGCAGCGTCGTGACATCTATATCCATCCGCCCCGCGAGACTGCGTTTGAGCGCCGCCCGCCCTCCAGCCAGCGCAAATGCAGCACCCAGAGGCGCGTGCCAGTCCCGGCTGGTCGCTGACCAGAAACTTTCAAACAACATGTCAGACCGCAGAAGCGTGCCGTCGAGATCGACAGCAAGTATGCGCTGGTCTTTCAACTGGTCCAGTTCCATACTGTTAATCTCCTGAATACGCCACGAGAACAAGCCTCCATATTAAAGTGACACGAGGTGGTATCTCAGACAAACGGAGCATTCTTGGTATCCGGTACAGAATGAGGCAAAAGAACCTATACTAAGAGAAATGGGGGGCTGGACGCGATCGCGTAATTCCGCAAATGCCTGTAGTATCGCAATGTTTCCCGTAATTTAAACCCAATCATTGTATAGGCCATGCCTTGAAGTCCTGCAAGATTGCGTCCTTCATCATCGTCATACTTCATGACGCTCGCAAAAGACCTCATATACGTCTGGTGAACCCGCGAAGGTCAACTTCCAGTCTATGGCACAGCAATGTCTGCAACGAACCCCCGATGGTTGGAACCAAGTCCATCGCCACAAATCTCCAGCGCTACGACTCGCGCTCCATTGTGGATGAGAACATGGTCGATGGGTACACCCAAGCGTCCCAAACTGGCAGGCCAGCTTCCGAAGGTCCGTCGCAAGGTCCGAAATCCCGTACGGACCAGACTATCACGCATCGATCCGCTCCAGGGCGCAGTATTGAAATCACCAACCGCAACGACTGGATCGTCGAACCAATCATATTGTGCCACCAGATTCTCATGCTCAACCTCTGCCAATCCGGTCAGCCAGGCTGCGTTCAACTTCAACGCCCAAAATCGGAGGGGAGCGTTGCGTGCTGCCACGACCAGTGAGCACGCTTCTTGTGTACATTCAGAGAGAAGAGTGTAGCGATGGCTAAGAGCAGGCAAAGCCGCTTTTACCGCATTACCCTCCGCAAATATCTAAAAGATCAGGCTCTTGCATCAACGCGGCCTCTACGATCCGCTCCCCTTGTGCATGATTGCTATCAAGCGCGTTGAAGAAAAGCACCCGCAGATCTGCTGGCTCCTCCGATACGAATGGCAGACTAAGGTTACGATGCTGCCAAATCAGATGGCCGCCGCTCAACACTCCGCCCACTATAAGCATTGTTCCAAGACGCCAAAGCCCCAAGCGGAAGACCACCAATGCAAGCAGAAGCGCTAGCACAAGCCAGCCGGGGGCGAGATTGTCGAATAAACGTGCTCCAGCGCTCCAAACACTATGTTGTGGGGCAAGTTTCAGAACTGTTCCGGCAATCAGACAGAGTACCAACAAAGCCGCCATGGCGCCGGCCCAGGCCGTCATTCTTTCCAGTCTCGGTTGATCCTGCATGCAAATGCTTCGCCATTAGTCCGCGCATCCACCCCTGTCACAGCTTTTCATGTCGACCTAACGTGTCAAATAAAGAGCAATTTGCCGACAAACCCCCGAATTGTGACAATTTTGACTTCACTATAAAAGCCGCAGCGCCCGGGAAAAGTCAAAGAGCATGATCTGAAACGGGGCACAACCTGTGACGCGCATATACCTATTTTTTTGCTGGCAATGGCTACGCTTTTTGGCTCGATAACACTTGCCGAGGCTCAAAGCAACTATCTGGCGCGCCCCGCGTAATACGCTAGAAATTCAGATACTGGAAGTTCCTAATCTCTACCGTTCGGTTCGGGTTTTGCCCGATGGTCGCTTTATTTTTCCATTTGTAGGCCCAGTCCGCGCCGCAGGCCTGACGATCACAGAGATTGACCGCAACCTTGCACGCCGGATTTTCAGCAACTTTGCAGCCTCGCCCAATGTCTTCGTCTCGGCTGTCCCGGAAGAGCGCGAGCCACTGGAGCCGGGGACGATCAATGTCTTTCCTCTAGGTAAGTTCGAAGAACCGGAGCTCACTGAGACGCCGCCCGGTAAGACGATCCTGCATGCGCTTTCCACAGGCGGGGGCATGACGCGGTTCGCGGTGGTCAAACGCGTGTGCAATTGCGCCGCGCTGACTCAGCCTCCCATAACCAGCGACAAAAAGGCTGAGACGGTCATCAGCGCACTGACCGCAATTCTTAATCAAGAACTGACCAACCTTTCCGAGTTCGATATAATCTTTATTGTGCTAGACAGTGATGAACGAAGTGACGGAGGCGATGACTTCCGGCGCTACGGTCTGGAGCTGGAGTATCGCTACTACCTCGCACAGGATTGGAGCCTCGTGGGCCGGTTCTCAACGGTTCTTATTGAAGAAGACATCAGTGCCAATACGATCTTCATCGGGCTGGAGAAGCGCGTCGCGTGGAATTGACAGGCATGGAATCTACTTCTCTCAGCCGAAGCGTTCCGAATAGAAATGCAAATCTAGCAACTGTATTTCTCATGCGCTCAGAAAAGACCATCTTTTACTGAGATTTGAGGAGTGCGTTGGTGATTGTGGCAAATTTTAGAGCGTCAGCAGTGATGGTCACTTTGTGCGGTTACCTGCGTTACACAAACGGTCTGCGAAGATTTTGAGAACCGGATTGTGATGGGTAGCGACGAGAGCGGCCTGGAACATGACGTGACCCGCGGGCCGCACTTGCAAAATATCAATTTCGAGTTGGAGGCTCGGCCGACCGAAAGTTCAAAAGATTGTTGGTACTACAATCTGTATTATCCCGCAAAGAAACCATAGCTTGGATTGGTAGACCAGCGGGGCATCAACTGCTCCTACCCATAGCAGACCGACCGACAACTACTGTTGATCAGGCTGAAGCAATCCTCTGAGGTACAAAAGAGATTAAAAACCAGTCAATCGAGAAACCCGCATGCTGCGTCAAGGGAATGCGGCGCAGATTGAAACAGCGTCGCCCCTGATCCCACGATGCCGGCCATCCGCTCGTGCTCCAAATCATTTGATGGCTAACACGATTGCGTTGGTATAGGGTCTCCTTTGGCTGAAAGACCGTGCAACGATAACAAGGCGACAAGGAATTAGGCGGTATGCGTGTACTGTTGACCGGCGGTGCCGGATACATTGGAAGCCATACGCTATTAAAACTGCTGCAAGATGGCATTGACGTGCTGGCGCTGGATAACTTCTCCAACAGCTCGCCCGAAGTGTTGCGCCGGGTCCAGAAACTAACCAACTCGAGCTTTGCAACTCACGTTGGCGATTATCGCGCCCCAGATGTGCTTGATGAGGTCTTTGAGAAATTTCGCCCCGACGCGGTCATTCACTTTGCGGGATTAAAAGCGGTTGGTGAGTCCAACGAAAAACCACTGACCTATTACGCGCAGAATGTTTCGGGCAGCATAAACCTGCTGGACTGCATGCAGCGGCACGGCTGCCAGAATATCGTCTTCTCATCTTCTGCCACGGTTTATGGCGAGGCGCAGTATCTTCCGTATGACGAAGATCACCCACTAAACCCCACCAATCCGTACGGTCGCACAAAATACTTTATCGAAGAGATTATCCGCGATTGGATTACTTCACGACCGCACGCGAGTGCCGTCCTCTTGCGGTATTTTAACCCGGTTGGGGCGGATGAGTCTGGCGATATTGGAGAGGATCCACGCGCGATCCCAAATAATCTACTGCCCTACATCTCTCAGGTGGCAGTCGGCAGACTCAAAGAGCTCAGCATTTTCGGCAACAATTATGAAACTCGGGATGGCACGGGCGAGCGTGATTATATCCATATTGATGATCTAGCGGCAGCCCATCTTGCCGCCGTCAAATACGCTCACGAGAACCATGGATGCGAAGCCATTAATGTCGGTACCGGAACAGGAATCACTGTATTGGAAATGGTGAAAGCGTTCGAGAAGGCATCAGGCAGAGAAATCCCATTCAAAATCGCGGAAAGGCGCCAAGGTGATGTAGCACGTAGTTTTGCCGAAGTGTCCAAAGCACAAAGGTTACTTGATTGGACCGCTAAGCGTGACTTAACTGATATATGTAGAACAGCATGGAACTGGCAATCTAAAAACCCGTCGGGCTTTGAGCATTAATCACTACCTTAGGCCTTGATGCTGCCTGAGAGGCAGTGAGCAAATCACCCTGCCTTTATGTCACTGTGCCCTTAATTCTCTAATATCCATAGACCACTAATCAGCTACCTCGCACACATTCGGTGAAGGGCCATTAATAAACCGATTTGAGGCTATGAGTTTGAGTGCGGATTGCCAAATAAAACTAGCAAGAAATCTTAGTTTCTAGTTTTTCAAGCAAGCCTGGGTTGCAAGACTTGACCTGCACACGAATAAAATAGGTGGCCATTAGCGTAAAATTTCCGGCCTGTAAGTTCCTGATCGCAGGGAATCCGACCTCAAGGTATGCATTAGCAGATGTAAAACGATAGCATAAACAAGTACACCGACCCAAGGAGCTTCAGAAACGTATTAAGGTCGCCAAGCAAACTCTCTACCAATGGAAAAAAATGCTAAAGGGCTTGTAGCGCGGCCGAGGCCGTCTTCGTCTCGTATACGGTAGTTAAGGCCGGCATTTAAGACCCACTCGGACTCGAGTTCATAACTATAAACAGCATTCAAATCTGTCCGCTCAACGCGTGGGTCAACGATAGTATCATCGGTAAGGACTTGAGTTGCGGAAAGCCCAAGACGGGAAGAAGGACCAAGGCCCAGGATATAGACGATGTCTAAGATGTACTCATCGCGAAAAACGTCATCATCTGTAATAACAACATCCCGGTCAAAAAAGACACGGATTTCGTTTTCTCCGAAAACTTGAGCGTAGCTTAACGACCCGATTGGCTCAGTCTTTCCATCATTTGTGTGTGCAACACCGAGGCTTGCCGAAAAGTCCCCATCAAGGACTGCTATACTGCGGCCAACCCTCAAACTATTGAGGCGCCCGGCTGTAGCGAGTTCGGTTTCCAAATCGAATGTTGCCGTGCCGTTTGGCATATCATGTTCGATACCAAAACTGCCAATCGGGCCAGTGGTAAGCACATCACCCTCAATATCGCGCCTATCATCAATGTCAGTATACCCAAAGGCAAAATTGACGCGAGTACGTGACGTGAGTTCGTGGAGCAATCCAAGCGTTATATCCTTGGTAGTCCGATGCCGTTGATCCGGATCATCTTCTTCAAATCGCTCCGCGCTGACATCAACGGTAGCGGTGGTTATCGGAGACAAAGCAAAGCTGGCTCCGGCTCCCGCGCTGATAGTGCTGTTGTCAAAAAGACCTGAGCTTGTTTGATCAGTATATCTGAGCTCCCGGGCATCTACACGAAAATAGTATCCAATTAAATCCCTGCGACCAAAGTCCATTTGGAAGGCCAGGTTGTATTCATTGCGCGTACCATCGCCTGTAAGATCGGGGAAATCGGACGGTATTTCCAATACACCCTCATCATCAACGAATGTCTCCAAAGACCGTGAAAATCCGATATCATAGCTGGAATAATCGATGCCGAGATCAAGACCGGCATTCGCGCCATCGCGGATGTAGTCAAAATCAAAAATGGAATCACCAATATCGAACTCATTGCCCCTGTCCGGCAAATCTGACCAACGCAGGGCCGTGACGGCATCCAGGCTGAGGCTTTGAATTGGGGTTTCACTGGATAGTCCGAAAGATAATATCGTCGAAGCGATTGTGCCATGGCCCTGTTCGGGAACATCAAGAGTCAGGTTTTCTCCAGCTTCTATACGTTGGGCCAGGCCCAGAGTCATTTGGAGGCCACCGGGGTCCAAGTCCACGCCTTGAGCGTAAGCACGATCGTTTACATTTACAACAAGGCAAACAGCGCCCCAAAACGCCGTTTGTAGAAGTAGCTTTTGTTTCACTGCCCTGCCCCTTTTCGGGGTTACTCGAACAAGCGCCGTTGTGGGATTACAATTACATCACCGTCGGCCAGCTTTGTCGATCCCCCCATTCCTGTGCCGTCCAACATCGCATCGTAGTTAAACTGATATACAGTTTCTTTACCTGATTTGTCTGTACGACGCAGCATTATCCGTTTTGTAGCCGCAAATCTAGAAAATCCACCCATTTCGCCGAAGAACTGCAGCAACGTTGTACCGCGCACTGGCGCATGCCGACCAGGTGTTCCGGCTTCGCCGATTACATAAACATCTATTGTGCGCTCCGGTAAGGGCTCTTGTGGTACATTGAGGGCCCCCAGCGATACAAAAACATTGGGAGGTGAAGCAAAGTTCGGAGCCAGCAACTGCTTGAGTTCATTGCTAACCTGTTCAACGCTTCGGCCGCCGGCGCGCAATGAACCTGCTAATGGAACGTTGATCCGGCCATCCGGCCGCACCAAGACCTCGCGGTTCAGACTTTCATCTTCCAACACCTCAATAAGCAGCGTATCACCTGATTGAATGCGATAACCCTGCGCCATGGCTGGCAACGCCGTGGCACCAGCGATGATTGAAACGAGCAGCGCAACAATAGATTTCATATTCAAACTCTTTCCATTTTGCCTTGATCTCTTCCCGGCGACCCGCCGAAAACTCAGCAACCTCTTACGGCGTCATTTTGACCTTCTTTTGGTGGAATTTCTACGAATTCTTCTAGGTTGCATCAAATTTACCTTTCTTTGACGCAACTTGGCTACGAATCCTTTTGGTTGCGTTCTGCACGGGCATGATTGCACCACATTTGTGCTTTTGGTTCACTTCATTGGCGTGATAGCGTTTCATTTGCACAATACCCTTAGGGGCGAAGGGCACCCTGTTTGTCGGGATAATCTTGTTGGGAATGAGTTTGGGAAGTGCCGCGCTGATATCAGATGTATTCTATAGGTACGGCTTCTACAGTCTACTTGGGCCTCGGCAGCTTTTAAGTTTTGAGTGTAGGCACACCATTCTGATGATACGATCCACTTCAGCAGTCCACCCATAACCGGAACAGGTGACAGCGCATCAACGGTGCCCTTTTTGCCAAGCCTTCTGGCTTCACTCATCCGTAGAATGCCCGAGTGCCATCTATATCACTGTGCCTTTAATTTCTGGGCACAGTTACATCCTGGTGCATTTACCAAGATTTTGTGCCCTGAATATCTCGGATCTCCAAAGGTCACCAACCAGCTACCCCAAATACATTCGGTGAAAGATCCCATGGGTCGCTGTACCTGTTCACGTCTGTCGGACACACAGCATATTCTCAGAGTGCACGGTCTCGGAATTTAGAGCCCAGTCCAGAAATTAAGGGAATAATTCGGAACTGATTTTGCTCACCTTTTGAAGCGAGCGTCCAGCAATTAAGGACACAGTGACAGCTACGAAGGTCAATGGTCAAAAATTACAACATGTGTAGACGCCCAAAACGCAAGAGGTAATTTAGTCGGTCTTTAGCATCGGTTCGGTACTGACATGCGTTCGGCCTGTTGAGCGGCCTTTGTATTTGCCGCTGGCCCGTATGGAGTTGGCGGATTCGGTCCAATTCAAAACCACGTGCTCGAAGCACTCTGTTGCAAGCTGGTTTTCCTGATCCGGTTTCACTATCCTTATGTCATACCGTCCATTGTTCTCTTCCGTTTCCGCCGCCTCGCAGCCTGCGTATGCGTTATGCGCAGGCGACTGGAGCCCGGTAGGCTTCCCTTTTGCTTGTCGAGACCCAGGCGATCCTTGCCATCTTGTTGGCCAGGGCTTCGCGAACCAGCAGTGGTGGCTTGCGTTCGATCATGCGGACAAGCCAGGGATCGCTTCCTGGCCTTTTATGTGAACGCCACATAACAACGCTGTTGGCGCCGATGATCAACAATCGCCTGAGCGAGCGTGCCCCCATCTTTGTTGTTGCACCGAGACGTTGCTTACCCCCGTCGAATGCTGTCTGGGGATCAGTCCGAGCCAAGCCGCGAAGTCGCGTTCTCGACGGAACGTCTACACCTACAGAGCCTCCTGCCTCTATTGGAATCCACACCAGTATGAAGACGGAGCAATCCGTGTCCTTCTGCTCACATTTTCTGATGAAATTGTCTACATTATATATGTGATTGCGCGTAATCAGGATGGCCGCGAATAATGCAGCATTACCAACACAAAATCTCTCGGTGGCAAACACGCTCGAATGGTTTCCTAAGCGATCTTCGAACCCTCGAGATTGGTGAAGCGGCGGTGACCGCGCTAATTGCAAGTTTCGACAAGCAGCGTTTTTCGGATGCACTTTTTAGTGAGTTGGGCGTCGATCGCCCAAACGCCCTCAACACCGCTGTTTGCAAAAGACGCGCCGAATATTTAGCTGGTCGCGCTATGGCGCGCGCTGCGTTGTCTGCTTTCAGAAAAGACCCTGCTCAAATTACGATAGGACCGAACCGGGAACCGATCTGGCCCAAAGGGATTGCCGGGTCGATCACTCATACCAACCAGCGCTGTGCTGCAATGGTATCAAACCAGTCTGGTGCTCTGGTTGGCATCGACATCGAAGATGTAGCCCACGAGTCTGTGTTGGATTCGATATTCCACTTGACTTTATTACCAGACGAAACCCACCTGATCCGCAATCAGGGTGTGTTGCCGCCAGCGGATTTGGCCACTCTCGTCTTTTCCGCTAAGGAGACCCTTTACAAAGCCCTTTTTCCGGCCGTGCGTCAGTTTTTCGGATTTGACTATGCCGCGCTTGATGCCGCGCCAACCGAAAACAGCCTGAACCTGCGCCTGACAAAACCACTTTCGGATTGGTTATGCGTAGGCGCGATTTTCAACATTGGTTACCAGTTGACCGGAAACATCGCCATCACCTGGCTTGTTACCAGCGCGCCTGGGGATTGAACTCTTGAAGTTCTATCGCAAACTCTGTCCAACCACTGGGTCTTGCCAATATTCTTACTAGGCATAGTTTTGTTTTAGCACAAATATCTACACATGTTACGCGCAATATTCTCCACTTCTGCTCATTACCTTCTATCTTCCAAAGTCACAATCTCATCTGATAAATATCCCTTACCATGTTTATTTGATTTTGCCGCCAAGCGGTGCAAAGTACATTCCATGAGGCCCCCAGCCGCCTAGGCTCTGGTTTCATTGATTTGGTTGCAATTTCTGGACCGGGCTGACTCAACTTCCTGGCCTTCAGGAGGCGTGATGAGTGGCTTGTTTT
>NZ_JBQGAC010000014.1:0-39057 GCF_056542625.1 Ruegeria sp. AB7
CCATCCCCCGCAATCTCTCCGACCTCGGCGTCACCAAAGCCGCCATCCCCGAACTGGTCCAAGGCGCAATCATCGACCCCTCATGCGGAGGGAATCCAATCCAACTCAACCAACAAAACATCACTGAACTGTTTAAAGTGGCGATCTGACAGTGAGCGCTGAAATCGTTCTCATAATCCTTGCGGCCGCGTTGCTGCATGCGATCTGGAACACGGTTGTAAAAACGGCCGCTGACCGAACGGTCACGCTGGGTCTGGTTGCACTGGGGCATGTTATCCCGGGGGCGCTGATGGTGGCGGTTCTGCCGCTCCCGAATGTCGAGAGCCTGCCATATCTGGCAGGTTCGACCGTTGTTCATTTCGGATATTTCTACATGCTGAATCAGGCCTACCGGCATGGTGATCTCAGTGTGGTGTACCCGATCGCGCGCGGTGTGGTTCCTGCGCTGGTCGCTCTTTGGGCCGTGATATTTGCGGGCGAACATCTGCCGACGCAGGCCTGGATTGGGATCGCGGTGATTGCCACCGGCATTCAACTGTCCAGCTGGTCGGTTTTGAGGCAAGGGGTCGGTAGGGCATCGCTTGTTTTCGCATTGGGAACGGGCTGCTTTATTTCCATCTACTCGCTTGTGGATGGCCTGGGCGTGCGGGTGTCAGGCAACATCCTGAGTTATTGGGCCTGGCATTCGGTTCTGCATATCTTTGTTGTGGGCTTTGTCGCGCTACGACGAGGCGCGCGTGTGCTTGATTTGCCTCTGCGCATCTGGGCGATTGGGATTGCAGGCGGAATGGTGTCGATGACGGCTTACGGCCTAGTGCTTTATGCCAAGAATTTCGCTCCGCTTGGCGTCGTGTCAGCCTTACGCGAAACTTCAGTGATCTTCGCGGCCCTGATCGGATTTCTGTTCCTGGGTGAAGGCAATCCCATGCGACGCCTTCTGGCAGCCGTGATGATGGCTGCAGGCGTGACGCTGATCGCATTGTCGTCATGAACACATGCTGGGATGAGTTGAATGATTCTTGCAAGAGATCTGAAATCCACCTGTCACGCCGCATGAAACTGCAGGTTTGCTGTGCCATGTTGACCGGAAAAGGCAAAAAAACCAAAATTGTCGCAAAAGATTTACATTTATTGTGGATTTTTGCGCGAAAATGTGACCGAGTCTGAAAATGGATGATGATAGCGTAACCATCCCACATCGTGGCCGAGAGCTGCTGGATGTCCTTGCGCGGCTGGGGGGGTCAGCGCGCAACACTCAGATCGCCCAGATCATGGACGTCTCTGAGGAAACTGTGCGTCGTTTGGTCAAGGCACTGGCGCGCGCGAACAAGGTTGAGCGTGTGCATGGCGGCACATTTCTGTCTCGGGCGCAGGATACACCGATGTTTTCGGGCGCGTTGGAGTATAATGCCGACGAGAAAACCAACATCGCCAAGCGGGTCTGCGGGTTGCTTGAGGACGAGATGGTGTTGTTCATCACCGTTGGCTCGACCATGACTCATGTGGCCGAGCAACTACGTGAGCTGCGGGGTTTGACCGTCGTTAGCAACTCTTTGTCAGTTGTCGCATCCCTGGCCGATCACAATGGCACGCGCGCCGTTCTGGCAGGGGGCGAAGTAATCCGGTCCGAGCGAGGCAGTTTTGGCCGTGCGGCTGAAGAACTGGCGTGTCAGTACAGCTATGACGCGGTGATCTGCGGCGCGGATGCACTGTCGCTGGTTGGAGGCGTATTGGCCTCGAACCCGCTGGAGGCGGATCTGACCCGTGCGCTGCAAGGGAACACGCATCGCATGATCGTTGCAGCGGACCACACTAAATTCGGTGCAAAGGCGGCCAACGTGTCTTGCCCGTTCGACAAGGTGACGGATCTGGTGACCGATATCGCGCCACCCGATGCGTTTGCACCCGTTCTCAAGCAAGCTGGGGTCCAAGTGCACATTGCATCGCAATACGATGTCAAATCCGGGCCAGATGAAATAGAGCCCCGGAAGCAAAAAAAGAACAAAGAAACCTCCGAAAGCAAAGCGGGCAAATCGGGCTCTCGGAAACGCAAAACGAAATAAACAAAACCTAGGGAGAAAACATGAAAAAGCTTCTTATGTCTGGTGTGGCCTTTGCCACAATCGGGGGCGCGGCCTGGGCCAATTGTCCTGCTGCAACCGTCGCGGATATGCAGGGCGTCGCAGCCGGTGCTTATCCTCAGCAGTTTGATCTGTCCGAGTTTCAATCAGCTGCAAACTGTACGCTCAGCTTTGCAGAAAACCCGGCTATTGGGGATCTGAACGGCATGATCCGTGGCAATGGCGATCTAGCGGCCGTGGCAGATCGTCTGCCGGCTGACCCGTTGGTCATCGTACCCTATGACTCGATAGGTCAGTATGGCGGTGTTCTGGACGCGCTCTCCAACGCCACAGAAAGCGGCACCTCGGACTTCCTTTCGGTGCGTCACGTCAACCTGTTCCGCTATTCCGACGACCTGCAGACCTTGGTGCCCAACGTGGCGAAATCCTGGGAATGGAACGATGACTTCACCGTGCTTACCGTGACCTTGCGCGAAGGTCACAAATGGTCGGACGGTGCACCGTTCACCTCAGCAGATGTTGTGTTCTGGTACGACAATCTGATGATGGACACCAATGTCATCGCCGAAGCGAAGGATTATGCGCTGGCGGGCGGTGAGCCGATGAAGGTCGAAGCGCTGGACGACACCACCGTCCGCTTTACCCTTGCCGCGCCCAAGCCTGGCCTGACCGAGACATTCTCGTTCACCTATGTGCAGCCCTACCAGCCCAAGCATTTCTTTGAAAAGTTCCACCCGGCGCTGGATGACAACGCCGACGCCAACGCGCAGGCGCTTGGTTATGAAAACGGGTACGAGCTGATCAAGGCCTATTATGGCAACTCGGACTGGATGGATACGCCATCTCCGATGCTGACAGCCGGTGACAAACTGGCGGGTCTTCCCACCGACACCATGCCGACGCTGGAGAGCCATATCCTTGTGAAGGAGAGCACCGAGGGTCGTCACTACGTGGCCAACCCCTATTTCTTCCAGGTCGACACGCAGGGTAACCAGCTTCCCTACATTTCGGAAATGGATGAAACTTACGTTCCGGACGAAGAAGTACGCACCCTTAAGTTGCTGAATGGCGAGGTCGATTACAAATCGCAGGGTGTTAACCTGACATCCGCTCCGGTGCTGCTCGAAGGTCAGGAGAACGGTAACTACACGGTCGAGGTGAAGCCTTCGATCGGTTATCCGGTTCTGACCTTCAACGTGACCGCAGAAGACGAGGCCAAGCGCGCGATCTTTAACGATATCCGGTTCAGAACTGCGATGTCTGTTGCTATGGATCGCAACCAGCTGAACGAGGTTGTGGCTTTTGGTCTGGGAACACCGACACAGTACATCGGCTTCTCGCCACGTCCCGATTTCATCGACGAAAAATGGTCGAACCATGAGATCGAATTCGACGCAGAGCGCGCCAATGCGCTGCTGGACGAAGTCGGTCTTGTCGACAAGGATGGTGATGGCTTCCGCGACTTGCCGAATGGTGATCCGTTTGTTCTGGATTGGCAGTTCTCGACCCAGCCAGCTTCGGCGCAATTGGTGGAACTGATTGCCCAGAACTGGAAAGACGTTGGCGTCAACACCGCGATCAAAGAGGTGACATCCGACGAATTCCGCGCCGCACAAACGGCCAACTCGCTGGATATGGGCCTATGGCTGAAGAGCCAGCCAGCCGGGTCGATCCTCGGGGACAGCGAGATCTGGGTGCCTCCGTTTGATGGCTATTTCGACGTACGTACAGGTATGCTTTGGGCTGAATATATCAGCTCAAACGGTGAAAACGGAGTTGAACCACCGGCTTGGGTCGCGGATCTGAAGGCTGCATTGGACACCTATCAGTCCAGTGCACCCGGCTCTGATGCGTCAGTATCCGCCGCGCAGAAGATGGTCGAGATCATGACCGGCGAGCTGCTGTTCCTGGGTACCGTGAATGCTCCTGCCCCGATCTATCACTCGAACAACCTGCAGAACTTTACCGAGTTCAAAACGCAGTCTTACGAGTTCTATCGGACCTATCCTTACCGCCCCGCCCAGTGGTGGCTGAGCGAATAAGGTTGAGAAGATAAGAAGGTGGGCGCCCGCGCCCGCCTTCGCGCATCCCGCGGGGACAGATATGTTGCAATTCTGCAGATTTGCCGCCACCCGGGCGGTTATGGCGTTGGTCACTTTGGTCATCGTATCGCTGATTGTTTTTTCACTGATGGAACTGGTGCCCGGTGACTGTGCCGAGCGCTATTTGGCGTATAAAAACACCCAAGGGTCCGCGATCACCGTTGCTGACGTTGCAGCAGAACGCGCCCGACTGGGGTTGGATCAACCGTTCCTGACCCGATGGGCCACTTGGTTGTCAGGGGCATTTCGTGGCGATTTCGGCGAAAGCTGCATCCTGCGGGTGAATATTGCACAGCTGCTGGGCGACAAGTTCTGGCTGTCGCTGTGGATCTGCCTTGGCGCTTTGACGCTGGCTTATGCCATTGCAATCCCTGTGGGCATCATTTCTGCCGCCTCGCGCAGTGCGGTACTGAACAACTCGCTGCGGATCGTCAGCTATCTGGGTTTGGCAATGCCGAACTTCCTGCTGGCCCTGATGGTGATGCTGGTTTCAACCGTCTATTTCGGCGAGACTCTGACCGGGCTGTTCTCGCCCGAGTACAAAGAAGCGCCTTGGTCTTGGGGCAAGTTCCTCGATTTGCTGAAACACGCCTGGCTGCCGATCTTCATTCTGGGCTGGTCGGCCACAGCCTTTGCGCTGCAGACCGTGCGCGCGTTGATGTCGGATGAGATCGGGAAGCTGTATGTCACCGCTGCTGCCGCGCGTGGCATTTATGGCCGCCGACTGTTATGGCGCTATCCGGCCCGTCATGCGCTGGGGCCGATCGTCAACAGCCTTGGCTTTGACCTGAACCGGATCTTCAACGAACTGCCCATTGTGGCGCTGATCCTGACATTGACCGAAGCCGGGGCGCTTTTGCTTGAAGCCTTGGCGCGGTCCAATGATCAGCAACTTGCGGGGGCCATCATCTTTCTCCTGACGGCATCAATCGTAACGTTGAATTTCTTCACCGACATTCTGCTTGCGGTGATCGATCCGCGCGTGCGCAAAAGTATCCTCAGGTGACCAGATGACTGCGACAATCGACAACCAAAAGGCAAAAGAAGCCTATTTCACCGCCTCGCAGCGTCAGTTGATCTGGGCCCGATTCAAGAAACAGCGCGCGGCGATGATTGCGGCCACAGTTCTGGTCGTCCTGATCCTGTCGGGCATCTTTGCTCCGTTCCTGTCGCCTTACGATCCGACCGCCGCAGGGCGTGACAAAGACTATCTGAACGGAGCCCCGCAGATTCCAAAATTCTGCGACAAGAATGGCTGCTCGATCCGCCCGTTCCTGCACGGGGTCACCCGCGAACGCTCGTTGGCGACCAATTTCCGCTGGGTCGAGAAAGTGAACGAGGATGAACGCCGATATATCCAGTTCTTCGTTCGGGGCGACAAATATAAGCTGTTTGGAGTCATTCCCGGTAACATCCACCTGTTTGGTGTCGATCAGGGCTATGTTCACCTGTTCGGAACCGACAGTGCCGGCAAGGATATCTTCAGCCGTACACTGCATGCGGTTTGGACGTCGCTACAGGTCGGAACGCTTGGGGTGATGATTTCGTTCGTGCTGGCGCTCGCGATCGGAGGGGTGGCTGGATATTACGGTGGAATGGTCGACAGTGTGATCCAAATGATCACCGATGCGATCCGTACGGTTCCGGCCATACCTCTGTTCATGGCGATTGCGGCCTTTATCCCGCCGGAATGGTCGGCCGAAACAAGGTTCTTTGTCATCACAGCCATATTGGGATTGGTCGGCTGGCCTACTTTGGCACGGCGTGTGCGCACCCATCTGCTGACCGAACGCAATCAGGAATATGTGCTTGCGGCAAAGCTTTGCGGCGCATCACCGGGCCACATCATCCGGCGTCATCTACTGCCCAGCTTCACCAGTTACATCATCGTCGATCTGGTGATCTCGTTCCCCTATATGGTCCTCAGCGAAACCGCGCTCAGCTTTATCGGGCTGGGGCTGAAAGATCCGGTCAACTCACTTGGCGTGATGTTGCAGAATGTGACCAAGGCGGATGTTCTGCTGAATTACCAATGGTATTTCATCCCGGTCATCTTCTTTGTCGTTCTCGTGATGTCTTTCGTGTTCGTTGGCGATGGCCTGCGCGATGCGGCTGATCCTTATTCGGAGACCCGCAAATGAGCTTGATCGATGTCGAAAACCTGTCCGTTCAGTTCAAAACCGATGAGGGGTTGATCACGGCGGTCGAGGATGTTTCGTTTTCACTCGCCCCAGGCGAGGTGCTCGGGCTGGTCGGCGAAAGTGGATCGGGAAAATCAGTGACGGCAAAGTCACTGATGAAACTAAATCCACCCAACGCGATCTATGCGCCGGAAAGCCGGATCGATCTGCATCTCGACAGCGGCCCGGTTGATATCATGGCGCTGAAGCGGCCCAGGGACATGGAGATTGTGCGCGGCGGGGCGATCAGTATGATCTTCCAAGAGCCGATGGCCAGCTTTGCCCCCGCGATCACTATCGGCAAGCAGATGGTTGAACAGTTGCTGATCCACACGGACCTCAGCAAAAAGCAGGCCAAAGAACTATCGATCGAAATGCTGGACCGGGTGGGTATTCTTGAACCGGCGGCCCGGTTCAACCAATACGCTTTCGAATTGTCGGGCGGGATGCGTCAGCGGGCGATGATCGCCATGGCGCTTTCGACCAAGCCCAAACTGCTGATCGCGGATGAGCCGACAACGGCGCTGGACGTGACCATTCAGGCTCAGGTTTTGGATCTGATGAAGGATCTGGTGGCCGAGTTCGGCATGGGCATCGTCTTCATCACCCATGACCTAAGCGTCGTCGCCCAAACCGCCGACCGGGTTGCGGTGATGTATCTGGGTCGGATCATGGAAAGCGGACCTGTGCGTGAAGTGATCCGCCATCCGGCACATGCCTATACGCGTGGTCTGCTGAACGCGTTACCCAAACTCGATGATCTGGACGCACCGCTAACCCCGATCCCCGGCGATATCCCCTCACCTCTGGAGCGGCCATCAGGCTGCGTGTTCCATCCACGCAACCCGGAACTCAAACCCGGATCGCGATATGAAACGGAACGCCCACCCTTGACCGAGGTCAGCCCCGGCCATTTCGCAGCCATTTTCCCCGAAGACGTGCCAGGCCAGCCATGACAAATGCTCTGATCAAAACCGAAAACCTGTCAGTCGAATTTCCCCTTGGTGGCGGGTTGTTTAACAAGCGCACGCTGAAGGCGGTCGACAACGTCTCGATCGAAATCCCGCGAGGGGCTTTTGTTGGGGTGGTCGGCGAGTCCGGCTCGGGCAAGACAACACTTGGCCGCGCATTGCTGAATGCGGTCCCAATCACCAGAGGTGGCGCAAGCTATGATGATGGTGAAGAGCAGTTCGATCTGACCAAAATGTCAGCAACCGATCTCAAGTCCTATCGCCGTCGGGCTCAGTTGATTTTTCAGGACCCTTACGCGGCGCTTAGTCCTCGGATGACCGTGCGTGATATCATAGCCGAACCGCTGGATGTGATGGGCCTGACCGCATCGCGTGAGGAAACCGATGCGCGGGTTCGCGAGATTGCGGGCAAATGCCGGTTGAACCTTGAACATCTGCGACGCTATCCGCACGCGTTTTCGGGCGGTCAGCGTCAGCGGATTTCTATCGCGCGGGCTCTGGCCTGCAACCCGCGTTTTGTAGTTGCCGATGAATGCGTGGCGGCGCTGGACGTGTCGATTCAGGCGGATATCCTGAACCTGCTGAAATCCCTTCAGCGAGATATGGGCCTGACCTTCATGTTCATCAGCCACGATCTGTCGGTTGTGGCCCATACCTGCGATTTTGTGGTCGTGATGTATCACGGCAAGATCGTTGAAAGCGCCCCGACGCGCGAACTGTTTGCCGCACCCAAGCAAGACTATACCAAGCGGTTGCTGGATGCGATCCCATCGCTGGACCCCGATCATCGAATGCGTGCTTGATCAGGGCGCGCTGACCTGCGCCTGTCCGGTCTCGGTCAGCACAATCTCGGTCGCGCCATCTGCGCTGCGCTCGCTGGGTGGGACAAGGACATCGATGCCAGGCCGGTCGGGGCCAAAGGTGTTGCTGACCCGGCGGACCGAACTGAGAATCGCCAGCAGCGCCGGAGACGTCGCCGCCACGAAATGAGATGATCCCGCATCGCTGTTGAATGCAGTCGTGTCGATCACGCTGATCGGATATTCGGCCAATGCGTCGACCGAACTGATATTACCCAACCTCTGACTGTCCGCGGTGCCGCGCAGCCGAGCCGACAGGTTCAGAATCTTGTCCTTCTGGGACACCATCACCACAAACGGGTCGGGCGGGCTCTTGATGCTGTTCATCTGGGATCGGAACAGATCCACATCCAGATCAGGTGAGATCAGGATGACCCCCTCAAGATTGCGGCTTGCCCACCCCGGCTCGCGCAGTTCGGCTTGCCGCATCATCTCCATCGATAGGGCGCTGCCCATCGAATGCGCTATCAGGACGACCCGCTTTACGCCCATTGATTTGAGCAATCTAATGGTCTGTTCCAGCCCGTCTCGGGCAAACAGCATACTATCCAGATCATAGGCGTAACCGGTGCCGCGCGCCTTACTGGGCCAGGAATAAATCAGAATGGTTCCGGGGATACCGATATCATGGCTCAGCTGAGCGGCCCGAAAGGCGGTCTCGGTCTGCGTGGCGTTATACCCGTGAACAAAGATGACCACGTCATCCACGCCACGCAGACGGGACTTCAGATCCTGCGGACCAGAGAACTCGGTAACATCGGCCACGACAAACTGTTTGTTCGGATTCGGGTTCGCGTATGAGAACTCGAGTTCACCCGGCGTGTGCGACGGCGGAATAGAGACGGTCATCTCAAGGTAACGCAATGCCTCGGCACGGTTAGCTCCGTAGCTGCCATCCGGCTCGCGCGCACGGGTAGTGGCGGCAAAGACCGTGGCGGGGGTGCCGACCCTAAGGGCTTCGGGTGTGATCTCTGTGATAGACCGATCCGCACAGGCGGTTAGCACAGACAGCGTCACAATGATGATGAAATAGCGCAGCACGCTCTGCCCCTGTGAAGTTACAGGGCTACGCTACCGTATTCCCGCCCCGCGTCCAGCCTGAGGGCACGACTCATTGGCAAAATCCGGCTGGCACCTGTTACAAAACGTAACGGCTGAGGTCTGTGGATTTTGTCAGCTCGCCAAGATTGTCGTTCACGAAACCTGCATCGACGGTGATCTCAGCCCCTGCCTGATCCGGTGCGGTGAACGAAAGCTCTTCGAACACGCGCTCCATCACCGTGTAAAGCCGCCGCGCACCGATATTCTCGATGCTTTGGTTCACATCCGCCGCAATCCGGGCCAAGGCTGCGATCCCGTCTTCGGTGAAACTGACCGTGACCTCTTCAGTGCCCATCAGGGCAGTATACTGCAGGGTCAGAGCGTTGTCGGTCTCGGTCAGGATGCGTACGAAATCCTCTTCTGTCAGGGCGCGCAGCTCCACGCGTATCGGCAAACGGCCCTGAAGTTCTGGCAGCAGGTCCGAGGGCTTGGCGATGTGAAACGCACCGGATGCAATGAAAAGGATATGGTCGGTTTTCACAGGGCCATGTTTGGTGCTGACAGTGGTGCCCTCGATCAGAGGCAGCAGGTCGCGCTGAACCCCTTCCCGGCTGACATCGCCTCCGCGCGCATCGGATCGGGCGCAGACTTTGTCGATTTCATCCAGAAACACGATGCCGTTCTGTTCGACCGCTTCCAAAGCCACCCGGTTGACGGTTTCATCATCCAGCAACTTGTCGGCCTCTTCCCCAATTAAGGCCTCATAGCTTTCAGCGACAGTCATGCGTTTCTTGACGGTCCTTCCACCGAAGGCCTTGCCGAAGATATCACCCAGATTCATCATCCCCATCTGACCACCCGGCTGGCCCGGAATATCGAACATCGGCATCGGGTTCGTGGTATCTGACAGTTCCAACTCGATTTCGGTATCGTCCAGCTCACCCGCTTTCAGCTTCTTACGGAACATCTCGCGTGTCGCTTCGCGGGCGTCGGTTCCTGCAATCGCCTCGATCACGCGATCCTCGGCGGCCTGATGGGCGCGGGCTTTGACATCCTCGCGCATATACTCGCGGGTTTGCAGGATTGCGGCGTCAGCCAGATCACGCACGATCTGTTCAACGTCCCGACCGACATAGCCGACCTCGGTGAATTTGGTGGCTTCAACCTTGATGAAGGGTGCGCGGGCCAGTTTGGCCAGACGGCGGCTGATCTCGGTCTTGCCAACGCCGGTGGGTCCGATCATCAGAATGTTTTTTGGATAGACCTCATCGCGGATGTCATCTGGCAACTGCTTGCGCCGCCAGCGGTTGCGTAGCGCCACGGCGACGGCGCGTTTCGCGTCTTTCTGCCCGATAATAAAGCGGTCCAGTTCCGAGACAATCTCGCGCGGGGTCAGGTCGGTCATATGTGTTCTATCCGTATGTTTCGCAGCGGAACCTAATCATACGGCGCGAAAACACAAGCCGATCACGAGAAGATCACGGCAACTCACGGGCAGCACACGGAATTTCGTGGTGATGTGAATCGCCAGATGCACAGCGTCTGCGGCATAACCTTTCGCGACGGACTCTGCGTCCGTATGACATTAGGGAGATACCTCATCATGATGACTCGTCGTTCGCTTTTTGTGAAAGCTGCAGCTACCGGCGCGGCCCTGTCTCTGGTCGGCACCACCGCTGCCCTGGCCGGTGGCGCAAAAAAGAAAGGCACATTTGAAGGCCGCTCGAACCACGTCACTACCGGTTCGGTAAAACTGGCCAAAGATGGCGAGCGTTACATCGTTGAACTGGGCGACGACTTTTCGCTGGACAACGGCCCCGACCCGCGTGTCGCATTTGGTAAGGACGGCACATACGCCCCAGACAGCAAACTGGGCGCGCTGCTGCACCTGACCGGCAAGCAATCCTATGCCGTGCCACCAACCATGGATGTCTCGGGCTACAACGAAGTTTACATTTGGTGCGAGGTTGCCGGCGTCCCGCTGGGCGTTGCTTCGTTGAAGTAATCACACCCTTCAGGGGTCGGGCTTTCCGGCCTCTGACACGCCGTTAGGTGACAGGGCAACTGTCTGTTACACTCGCCCCAAGATATTGGAACTGGGGGCGTTTTCATGACCAAGATTGCCAAGATCACCCTGCTGTTTGTGGTCTTTGTTGACTTGATCGGACAAGGGCTGGTGTTTCCCATCATCAACTCCCTGATCATGGAAACGAAGTCCGGCTTCTTGCCGGAAAGCACGGCCATGGGCACAAGGCACTTTTATTATGGTCTGGTGATCGGCTGCTTCTTCCTGTCTTGGTTTCTGGGGGTGGTCTATGTCTCGAAAGTTTCAGACTCTATTGGGCGCAAGAATGCTCTTCTGGTCTGTTTGACCGGGGCGCTGGTCGGCTACGCCCTGACCATCGCAGCGCTTTATCTCAACAGCCTGCTTCTGCTGATCATTGGTCGTTCAATCACCGGGTTTACGGCTGGAAATCAGCCCATCGCACAAGCGGCAATGATCGATGGCAGCACCGACGCTGCCGACCGCGACCGCAACATGGGTTATATTGTGACCGGTGTCAGCTTTGGCTTGGTCGGAGGACCGATCATAGGCGCGGTTCTGTCCGATGCAGCCTTATTGGGCAGCGCGGCGACATTGAAAACGCCTTTCTACGGGGCGTTTGTACTGGTCCTGATTGCAATCTTTCTTGTGACCGCGTTCTTCAAGGATACCAGAACCGAGCGTGAACCTTTTGTTTTCCGCCCACGCGACATCACCGACAGTCTTATTGCTGTGCGCGAGCACCCGCTGGTTCTGAAGATCATGCCAGTTTACGCCCTGTTCATGGTCGCCAACGTTACTTTCTATGTATTCGTCGACAACTTCCTGACCAGCGCGTGGGGTTATGGCGTAATAGGGGGCAGCATGGCGATGGTGGTCATTGGCGTTGCGCTGGCCTTTTCCAGCACCTTCCTTGTGAAACCAGCGCAAGAGAGGTTCAGCAAGCACCAGATCATCTACACCTCATTGGTCACCATGGTGATCTGTGGCTTTGCCTTCGCATTCAGCCCCAGCGGGGTGCTGAGCTATATTCCGGTCTTTTTCTTCTACTTCTTCTTCGGCGTTTCTTACCCGACGCTGCTGGGCCTGTTCTCATCCAGCGTTGCCGAAACGGATCAGGGCTGGGTCATGGGAGTGACCACAGCCGTGTTCTGCCTAGCAGGCGGTATCATGTCCCTGATCGGAGGCGGATTGATGAGCATCGACATCCGCGTCCCCTACTACATCGTCATCGTCACTGCCCTGATGGGCCTGATCGGGATGCATCTGAGGTGGAAGGGGAAAGAGATCAAAGCGCTATTGGCGTAAAGAGCAGCCGATAGAGCGGAGGGGGTCACCTACTCCTGCTCTTCCTCAATTTCTTCTTCGTCAAGTTTGCGCTGGCTTTCCTGTAATGGCGCGCGCTCGATCAGTGCCCAAATTTCCTTTTTGGTCTTCTTTGAAACAGCGCCTCTGGCTTCCAGCTCGATCAATAGCGAGCGTGTCTGATCTTCGGTACAGCCAATTGTTCTGCTGAGCCGTTCCAGAGTTTTGAACTTGTATTTGGTATCCCTCAACATGGACTCAAGCAGCTTCTTGCGAGGCTCTTTCCATGTTTTGGCGTGCTTCCGGTTCCGATATTCCTCAAGCACAATCGGCCCAACAATACCGCCAATCAGCCCACCAAATATCGCTGCCAGAACCGCACTCATGACCCGATCGTCTCAACCGTCAGATTGCCGTTGGTATACACGCAGATATCCGCAGCAATTGCCATAGCTTCACGCGCTACATCCTCGGCTGGTTTGTCGCTATCCATCATCGCACGGGCCGCCGCCAGGGCAAAGTTGCCGCCCGACCCGATTGCAGCGACGTTGTGTTCCGGCTCAAGCACGTCCCCTGCCCCAGTGATCACGAGCAGATCCTCGCCGTCGGTCACAATCAGCATCGCCTCGAGCTTCTGCAGATACTTGTCGGTGCGCCAGTCCTTGGCCAGCTCGACCGAAGCACGCGCCAGTTGGCCGGGCGTCGCCTCAAGCTTGGCTTCCAGACGTTCCAGCAGCGTGAACGCATCCGCCGTAGATCCGGCGAATCCGGCGACCACTTCGAACCCGCCCGGTGTCAGGCGACGCACCTTTCGCGCAGTGCCCTTGATCACGGTTTGGCCCAGGCTGACCTGCCCGTCCCCGGCGATGACAACCTGCCCGCCCTTCTTGACGCCAATAATAGTGGTGCCGTGCCATCCGGGAAAATCGCTGTCTGCCATGAATGCCTCCGTTATCCGTGCTGCCATATATGGGCCGGGCACGGGTTCTGCGCAACCGGTTCTAAAACTGCCCAAAAGATATGCAGTAAACGCAAACCGGGGCTGTTGAGTCAGCATTTGTGAGACTCAGCCGCCGGAGTTACATGAGGCTTACAACCGACAACGGGTCGGCTGTTTCTGTTAAAAGGACTAAGCACATGGCAAACGCAATCGCAAAAACCCATGCGCCGCGCGGAGCAGTCACCATCCTGCACGCAGTGGACGCATTCTCTCATGCATTCGAAAACGTTGTCGAATGGTACAAATCATATCAGACACGCAACGAACTGTCGCAACTGAGCGACGAGCAGCTGGAAGACGTCGGGCTGACCCGCGCTGATATCTCCAAGTTCTGATCCAGGATTTGAACACTTATAAGATGAGCCGCTCGATTGAGCGGCTTTTTCTTTTTCAGCTTTCGACGAATTTACCTGCGAGATCAGGCAGATAAGCCTCAACTGCAGCAGTGGCTACGACATGCCGGGTACCCGCCTCGGCATCCTCGACATCCAGTCCCCCTTTGACCGCCCGAACCGAGGCGCGGCCCCGCGGCAGATCCGAGGCGACAAGATCACAATCAACCTTCTCAGGCTGCTGAACGCCAATCGTGACCTCAACGCGCATCTCCTCATGGCTGATGCCCAGTTTGGAAAACAGCGTGATGGACGAGTGGTGCAGCGCGTCCTGAACAGCGCGTCGCGCGGCCTTGGTATAGTCCTGACCATACAGATCGTTGCCGGTCCCCATCTCCAGAATAATACGTTTTTCCGTCATCGGGCGGGCTCCATATCAAATGAGACAACGATCGCGGCGTTGGCGATCACCGTGCGACCTTCAGAATGGGGTTTGTCGATATCCAAGCCACCATGTGTGACCGTGATGTTGGGCTGGCCGTAAGGGAAAATGGCCTTCAACGCCTGCGAATCCACCCGGTCCGGTTGCTGTACACCGATTTCCGCGTCGATGATCATGGCCTCTTTCGGGAATCCGAACAATTCCGCCATATTGACCGAGTTATGCCAGAGCGCATCCTTGAGCGCGCGCAGCGCTGCTTCGGTATAGTCTTCGCGCCGAAGCGACGTACCCATACCGAATTCCACCAATACCCGAGTTTTGGGCATGTCGCCTCCTTATTCCTGATGACCCGACAATCTGCACGAGTTCTTGCGAATTGAAAGAACCAGTACAGTGAACTGCATCCGGCCAAACCACGAAACCCGAATGTTTGGTGTGTACCGCCGCTATCGACTAGAATTCTGTCTGTTTAAGCACACGATCTATGAAAGGTTTGATTCCATGACGTATTTTCGGCTCATGTCATCATTGTTGTTGTTTGGACTTCTGGCGCCAAGCGTATCCGCTGAAGTCATAGAAAACAAAGCGAAATTTATGAACATGATCGTTGATAAGAAGCTGGTTCAGGGCGAAACCTGGGTGACTATTCACAAGGACGGCACGGTTGAGGGCAAAGGCCCGAAAGGTGGCAGTATCAGCGGCACGTGGGAGTGGAAAGACAGGTATTATTGTCGGAGAATCGTGATCGTCGGTGAAGTGATGCCCCACGACTGTCAGGTGGTTTCAATCGCAGACGACACCGTTACATTTACCCACAAGGACGGCGCGGGAGTATCGGTGAGGTGGACCATCAAGTGAGTCTAAACTCTTGTCACGCAGTGGCTTTCACAAAAAAAGGCGCCCAATGCGGGGCGCCTTTTTGCGTTCGAACAGTAGCGAAGGTCAGATCGACTCGTCGATCCAGCTTTGCAGGGCCGCTTTCGGGGCCGCGCCAGCGCGGTTCGAAACCACCTGACCGTCTTTGAAAATGAACAGCGCCGGAATGCCGCGCACGCCCATGGCCGCGGCTGAGTTTGGGTTGCTGTCGACATCGACCTTGGCAATCTTCACCTTGCCACCATATTCGCTGGCCAGCTCTTCCAGGGCGGGGCCGATCTGCTTACAGGGGCCGCACCACTCGGCCCAGAAATCCACCACGACGGGGATATCGGAATTCTTGACTTCGGCGTCAAAGGTGTCGTCGGTAACGGCTACGGTCGACATGTCTGTCTCCTGACTGGGAATGCTTGGGCTCAGAACCTAGGTGCGGCACCGTGCAAGGTCAAGATATAGGGTTCGGTGTCAGGGCGTCCGTCACCATATCGTGTGGCAACCACATCAGGTGTGCGGTTCGCGTCCACAAGATAGCGGTGCGGATACTGTGATTGGGATAGATTTGCGACAGGGCATGGGCGTAGGCCGCCATCTGGCGCAACAGCCCTTCGGGGCAGGATTCTGGCCCGGTCGGAACAGTCGCATTGGATTTGAAATCAATTACATGCACCTCTTTATCCGTGATAATCAGCCGGTCGATGACCCCATGCATTCGTGTGCCGTTCAGATCGGCAGAGACCGAAACCTCGGTCAGCGCATCCGAGCCAAAGACCGGTTTCAGATATTCTGCCGTCAGCACCGATGTGGCCTCAGTCAGCAGATCTTGCCGCTCAACATCTTGCATATCGGCCAGAAGCCGTGCGCAAAGCTGCGGCCATTGATCCTGTGCGGCAGCAGGAAGATGTTCGAGCAACAGGTGCAGCTGCGATCCGCGTCGTTTCGCCGCCTCTTCATCCTGCCCCGCATCTCCGGGCAAGGCCTTCGCACCCCCTAGATCAGAGGGGCTGAGCGTTTCGGCTGGCGCGGGTGCATTTGGCGCGGGGTGGTCAAAAAATACAGGCAAATGCTGTTCGTTGTGCGGGATGCTGCCCTGTTCAACGGCAGACAAAGCCTCCCAATCTCCATGCGCCAGTCGAAGGGTCTGGGTGCCGGGCACCTGAGTAGCCCCTGCCCGCGCCATCGCGGCCTCAACCATCTGATACCAACTGTTGCCATCCTTGCCTACATCCCCGGCGGCCGCCACTATTAACCACTTTTCTGCCCGTGTTAGAGCCACATAGAGCAGCCTCAGCCGCTCATTCTCCTCGCGCGTTCTGGCTTCTTGGCGCGCAGCTGCGATCAATGCAGGTGAGGCATCAGAAGGCACTTTCCACAACGGAGTATCGCCCGCCATCATGATCTCGGCATCTCGTGGTGGCTGTCGTTTACCAGTGTCCGGCAGGATTACGATCGGTGATTCCAATCCCTTCGAGCCATGAACGGTCATCACCCGGATCATATTGCCGACTCCGCTCATCTGGCGCTTGATCTCCAGATCGTCGGTTTGCATCCAGACCAGAAAACCGGTGAGGCTTGGGATATCTGTCCGTTCATAGGCCAGCGCCTGCGACAGTAACGCGTTGATACCATCCTCAGCCTCGGCCCCAAGCCGACCCAGCAGTTTGCGTCGCCCGTCATGGCGCGTCAGGATACGTTCGATCAGATCATAAGGACGCAGAAAGTCGGTTTGACCGCGTAGGTCGTTCAGAATCGCAAGCGTTACCGGGAACTCCTCGGCACGATTGCGCAACGCTGCCCATAGATAAGTTTCCTCCCTGCGATGAGCCAGATCGAACAACTGTTGTTCCGTCCAGCCAAACAGTGGGGATTTCAGGACTGTCGCCAGGGATAGGCTGTCTTCGGGTGTGGCCAGAAAGCTCAGCAAAGCAGCCAGATCCTTGACCGCCAATTCCGCGCCCACCTTCAGGCGATCCGCCCCCGCGATGGGCAGGCCCTCGCTTTTGCAGGCGCGAATGATCTCGGCAAACAAGTCCGAGCGGCGTTGGACAAGGATCAGAAAGTCGCGGGGCTGCACTTTGCACCGGACAAATGTCCCCGACGCATCGCCATCATCGGGAATGGTGGCGCCATCCCTGATCATATCCTTGATCGACCGGGCAACTTGTTCTGCCAGAATGACGGTGTGATGCCGCGCGCCGGGTCGATCAACGGGATCGGTCCAATCGCTGTCATCCTCGTCTTCAACCTTCTCGATCACCGGCCATAGGTCGACGCGCCCAGGAAGATCGGCCTTGAATGCCCGGTGTAAGGCATCCTTGTGGAACCCGGCCTCTACATGGTTTTCGAACAGTACATCGACCAGCCCAAGGATCGCGCTGGACGAGCGGAACGAATATTCCAGCGTTGAATCCCACAGTTTAGAGCCTGATTCTCGAAGTTTTCGTCCAAATTCGGCCTGCATCTGGTCAAAGGCTTGCGGGTCGGCACCTTGGAAGGAATAGATTGACTGTTTCTTGTCGCCGACCACAAAGATCGTGCGTTCAACTCCGGATCGGGCCCCTTCCCCGCTGGTAAATTCCTGAGCCAATTTTTCGATCACGTCCCACTGATCTGGGCTGGTGTCCTGCGCTTCGTCCACCAGAATGTGATCGATGCCACCGTCGAGCCGGTACAGCACCCATTCCGCCACCGCTGGGTCGTTCAGCACCTGACGTGCGCGCAGGATCAGGTCATCAAAATCCAGCCAACCCCTCACCTGCTTGCACCGCTCGTATTCCGGAAGGAAGGCCGCGGCAAAGCGATGTAATACATGGGTTTTCTGGGCCGCAACCAGCGCCAGTCGTTGTTCCCGCGCGGCTTCGACCCGCAGCATCAGGGCCTCGAGCTGGGGCATCCGATCTGCCAGCACCCCTTCACGCAGCGCCTTGGTTGGAAAGCTGTTGAGTTTTGCGGCAAAGGGCTCTTTCGCACCCTTACCCGTCAATAGGACGTTTTCAAGTATCGTCAGTTTGCTGAGCCGGGCGTCGGTAAAGCCGACAAGCTTGTCGGCGGCCTTGGCATTGTTGCCTCCGCTTTCCGAAAGCGCGGGTAAAATGGACTGGATCAGTTCGACCTCACCGCCCAGAAACACGTTACGCAGCAGGACCTGTTCATCAAAACCTTCGGGCAGATCAAACCGTTGCAGAATGTCCGGCCATTGCAGCACATGTTCAAACTGATTTCGTTTCTGCGCAACAGCGGCAGTCAGTTTGTCAAAACCGGTATCGGTGACAAAGCGGGCAACGTCTTCGATCAATTCGGCCTGAGGGCCGTCGGCAAAACTTTCAATGATCTCTTCGCGCAGCAACGCCGCAGCCCGGTCTTCCATTTCGGAGAACTGAGGGCTGACCCCCGCCTCAAGCGGGAACCGTCGCAGCAGCGAAGCACAGAAGGAGTGTATCGTTTGGATTTTCAGGCCACCAGGCGTCTCAATAGCGCGGGCAAACAGGGTCCGTGCTTGCGCCAACCGGTCGGGATCGATCACGCCCGGTACGCCAAGTTCGACCAACTCAGACTGAAGGTCGCCGTCGCCCAACATTGCCCATTTGCCAAGACGTTTGAACAACCGGTTCTGCATCTCGCTGGCCGCGGCCTTGGTATAGGTCAGGCACAGGATATGCTGCGGCTGTACGCCATCCAGCAACAGCCGCGCCACCCGGTCGGTCAGCACCCGGGTTTTGCCCGAGCCCGCATTGGCCGCCAGCCAGGTTGAGGCGTCCGGGCGCGCGGCCTGAACCTGCCGTTCGGTGGCATCATTGCGGGGGGTCATGTCAGGTCCTCCGGTTCGGTTTCCGCCGAACGATCCCACTCGCCGAACCGGGCGAGGTGATCATAGTCCCCTATATCTGTGTCCTTGTGCAGCATCCTGCGTGAAGAGAACCCCTGATCAGGCTCTAAATAAGCTGAAATGAGCTCTTTCAGTTCGGCCAGCACCTTGTCGGTCGGCTCTTTTTGCAGCGGTGCGGGCACTTCTTTATAGGTGCCGCCCATGCCAATGAAGATCGCCTGTGCAACGGGAAGCGGATCGAATCCTTCGATACCGCCCTGCTCGGCCATTGCGGCCTCGATCAGCAGTTGTTTGTCGAATTTGGCTTGCTGACTTTCCGTTGGCGGAGTGCCCGTCTTGTAGTCGATGATACGCAAAGCCCCCTGCCCGCTTCGATCGATTCGGTCGGCACGTCCGGCAATGGTGAAGTCCAGCGGCGTCAACGCCAGGCGCATCCCAACCTCAAAAGCCACAGGCCCGCCATCGGTTCGGCGCTGAATCTCGGCGGATAGAAAGCTATCGGTAATCCGCTCTAGCCGCGCCAGCCACAGCTTTCGGGCAGTTGGCCAGGCAACGTGGTCGTCCAGCAGAGCTTTGGCGCGTTTCAGGAAATTTTCTCGGGTCAATAAAGCCGGATCCAGAACGCTGTCACGCACGAATTGTTCCATCACCTCGTGGATGACGATACCGCGTAGCAGGGCATCTGGCGCCTGAACCAGCGGATCCAGTTGTCTCAATCGCAGGACATGTCGGGCATATATGGCGTACGGATCGCGGATCAGGCGTTTGATTTCGGTCACCGATAGCCGCCGTGGCCGCGCCGCGACGGGTGGTCGTGGCGACGGGCGGTGCGCGGGTGCGATTCGGGGTGCATGTTCCAGCATCTCTGCCCAATCCAGCCACCGTTGGCCCCGCGCTTGCATTGCTTCTAACGCCCTAGTTCCACCCTGTTCAGGCAGGCCTTGCAACAGGTTGGTCATGCGGTTCAGCCAACGGGATGGTACGGTTTCCGCATCATCCGAGCGGGTAGCGCGGGTCAAAACCACCTCTGCCGCACCTGCCGCCTGCTGGAAGTCATGCGCGGACAGGCCGATCCTGCGTTCGGGCAGTAAAAGACCGGCCTCATTGCGCATCTGACGGTTCAGCCAGGGGTCGGGCGCCGCAGCCTCGGGCCAGCTGCCTTCGTTCAAGCCAGCCAGAATTAGCAGATCCGCACCCTGAACGCGCGCTTCCAGGGTGCCCCAGATCATCAGATGCGGGTGAGGTGCATCACGGTCGCGGACTTCTTCACCTGCCAACAACGCGCCCAGAAGGTCGGCAAAGTCATGGGCGGTCATCGCACCGCCATGCTGTGCTTCGGCTTCCAAAGTGGAGATCACCGCAAGCGCCTTCTGGCCCGCGTTCTTGTCCCACAATGTGCCAGATTCACCGGTTGCACCTGCCGAGATCATCTCGGCCAGCGTGCGAAGCCGGGCGACCCAGTCCGGCAGTGGCTGTTCGGTGGGGTCGTATTGATCGCAAAATGCCTGGGTAACCCAGCGGACCCAGTCCTCGGGCGCTTCAGTACGAATGGCGAAAGCGGTCAGGCTGGCGCTGTCGGGAAAGGGCGGGCCATAGCGACGCAGGCCAAGCTCAAGATCGCGGGTATGCAGCAGGTGGCTGCCCCGGTCGCCCCCGTCATGGCACAGTGGGTGTTTGAGCAGCGTCAGCAGAGCCTCGCCATCCAGGCGGCGCGCGAACAGCCCGGCGACATGGCGTAGGAACCGCCCGGGCGGAGACAGCTGCAGTGGCAGGCCCGCGCTGTCATCGGGCAGGATATTCCACCGGTCCAGTGCGGCGCTGACCTGCCGGGTTAGCATCCGGTCGGGGGTGATTAGCGCGGCGGTCTGGCCGGTCTCGGCCGCTTGCCGTAGGCGTAGCGCAATGGCCAAGGCCTCGGCCCGGGGCGAGGGCGCCTCGATCAGCGTCACATCCTTGGTCGCACCGTTCAGGTCGGGCAGGAGCGGGCCTTCAGTCATCCATGCGTCGGTGACCGGGGCAGGGCGCAATGCAAGCGAAATCAGCTTGTTACGGGCAGGTGAAGGGGCCTGATCCGTGGTCCATGGCCGGATTTGATCCGGGCCAAGCCCTAGCCCAAGCATCAGCTTGCGGAACCGGTATTGAGGATGATCCTCAGATGTCAGCGGGTTATCCAGATTGCTCCAAACATGTTCTGGCTGGTCGAAATCATAGCCAGGCAGCACCAGCGCCCCCTGAGGCAGACGCGCAACCGCCTGCATCAGCATCAGGGTGGTCCCGCGAGACCCGGTAGAGCCTGCCAGAATGACAGGATGTTCGGGCGGCGACGCCTCCCAGCGCGCGATCAGGTTCTCGACCACGCGCCGCTGTCGGGCCTGCGCATCCAGCGCGTCCGAACCGGATTCCATGAACTGATCGGCGATGCCGATAAAGGCCTGCGCCCGTGCCCAATGGCCGGACATGTCGCTGACATCCAGTTGCCTGATCGCATCGGGCGAGACACCTTCCCCCTGCATCTCGTCGATCAGCCCGGCCAGACTGTCAGACAGATCGAACAGCGAGGACCGGGCCGCCAGATCGGGTTGCTGGTCCAGTAGTTTTGCGATCAGCTGCGTCAGCTCCAGCCTGCGACGCAGAGGCGGGATTGCGGGTGGGATCTGCGCCAGATCGGCGCTTTCGCCAAGATCTGTGACCAAAGAGAGGCGTGGCAACAGGCAAGCGGGACCTTGATCAAACAGATCGCGCACCCGGCGCGCCATCCGGCGGGTGTTGATTACCAGTTGTACCCGGGCCAGCGCATCGGGCGGCTGCCCCTCAAATCGCTCATGCAGACCGTCAACCAGCACCTTGGGGAAATCCGCGCCCGGAGGAATGGCGAATACCCGGGGCAGGGCGCTGGGCTCAAACATCGGCAATCAGCCCCTCGGCCAGATCAATACCCTCGGGACGCCCCACATCGCACCAGCGACCGGGGTAAGACAGTGCGAACAGGCGCTTTTGCTGCAGCATTCGATCCCACAATACGTTCAATGAAAACACGTCCTCAGCGATGTCATGTAGCCCTTCGGTTTTCAGAATTTGTACCCCGCCGTAAACAAGACCGGCACCGCGGACGATCCGCCCTGTGCTGTCCTGAGTGAAGTCACCAGGGCCTGTGTGGCCAAGGGTTTGCCCAACTGGAACGCACATCAGCAGCGCATCCATTTTATCCGGATTCCAATGATCCTTCAGTAAATTCAGCGGGTTGGGCCCAGCCCAGATCGCGTCGCTGTTCAAGGTGAATACGGGATCGGATCCAAGCAGAGGTAGCGCTGCGCGCAGCCCACCACCAGTATCCAGAATGCGCGGTTCTTCCCGCGATATCATAACGTCGCAGCCCGCCAGATGAACAGCCAACTGATCAGCGTGGTAGTGCAGGTTGGCAACAACCCGCAGCGGCCTGAGCGCATCGACCAGATCCAGTGCGTGATCAATCAGGGGTCGCCCGGCCACCTCGATCAGCGGTTTGGGCCGGTCTTTGGTCAGGGCACCCATGCGAGTACCAAAGCCCGCGGCAAACAGCATTGCAGCTTGGGGGGGGCCGGTCATTGCGCCCTCAGCTTTTCCAGGTTTTCGGGGCTTGGGGCGGGCAGGGCGCTGCGCAACAGGTCTGCCACCGGCACCAACGCGGGATGTTCGAGATCGCGCATCAAATGTGCCCACGCAGCCGGGATCAGGTCGACGTAGTGTGGCTTTCCATAATCGGTCGCCAGCCGGGCAAAACCGCCCAGAATGCGCAGGTTACGCTGTGCGCCCAGAACAGCATATGCGGTGCGGAAATCATGCCCATCGACGCCGGTTGCGGTGATATAGCGGTCGATCATCCGCATCTCGATCCCGGCGGGCACAGTCCGACGCACATCCTGTAGCAGTGACATCAAATCATAGGCGGGATGCCCCAGCATCGCGCTTTGGAAATCCAGCAGACCGACACGCGCCAGACCTTCGCGCTCGGGCAGCCAGATCAGGTTTTCTGCGTGGTAATCGCGTTGCACAACAACCCGCGTTCCGCCGGTTTCCCGGTGCAGGATATCCGCAAAGCGCAGCTCGAACCGGGCGCGGGCCTCGTCGTCGTGCGATCCAAGAATGCCTTGTGCATATTTCGTGAACGACAGCGCCGCCAATTCGGTCATCATAGCGGGGTCGTAACTGTCGAGCGAAAGCGTCGGCGCCGCGTGAAGATGGACAAGCACATCGGTTGCGGCGTCATACAGCGTGCGCTCAAGCGTCGGATCGTCCCGCAAGACGCGTGCGAACAGATCGTCGCCCAAATCTTCGAGCAACAGAAACCCGTATTCGCAGTCCTCGGCGTAGATTTCCGGCGCACTCAACCCAATGGAACGCAGGTATTTCGACAAACGCACGAAGGGTTCAACAGCTTCGCCCTTGTCGGGCGGAGCATCCATCAAAACGGCGGTCCGGCCGGTGGCAGGGTCGGTCAGACGCTCGTACCGGCGGTTCGAGGCATCACCTGCCAAAGGCGTATGCCGTGCGCCGTTCCATGGTGTCTGCGCGATCAAGGCTTCTGCCAGAATGGCCCGGTTCGTCATTGGATCCCCTCCAGCTTGGCGTTCCATTTCGGGTCTGTCCACGACATCTTAAGTTGTCGCGTATCTTGTTCGTTGGCGTCTGTGGTGAACCGGATCAGTAAGGCCGGCTCTGGCGTCAGAGGACCCAGCTTTTCAGGCCACTCGATCAGGCAAATGCCGGCGTCGAAGGCGTCGACCAGCCCCAGCTCTTCGATCTCTTCCACGGCAGAAAGACGATAGAGATCTGAATGCCAGACCTCACCAAGCTGCGTCTCGTAAACCTGAACTAGAGTAAAGGTCGGCGAAGGCACATCTTCGGGTGCGGACAGAAGAGATTGGATCAATGCGCGTGCGAAATGGGTTTTGCCGCTGCCGATGGTACCTTCAAGCAGGATAGTATCGCCAGACTGCAATGCGCCACCCAGTTTGGTGGCAACTTCAGCAGTGTCGAATGGGGATTTCGAGGTCAGAGTCAGCGGTGCGTTCATGGCGTCACAATGAACCTGCGCCGGGTCGGCTGCAACCGGTTCAGGCGCTGATTTTTTGTATTTCCGTGATGTTCCTGACCGGGTTGTCCGAGGCGAAACGGACAATTGTTGCCCCGTTTTGCATGGGGCTGACCGTGCAGTTCAAAGAGCCGCCGGATTTTAGGATCAGTTCAGCCGACCATTCGGCCCGATTCTCTCGCGCGGTGACGAATTCGCGGATCTCGCCAAGGATCGGCGTGGCGGTGCAGTGCTCCTGCCATTGGCGTGTGATTTCCAGCACCGTTGCTGGTTCGAATCCTACTTCGCCGCTGTCGCCCCACAACACCTGATAGGCGTAATTTGTGATCGCCAGCGAACCGTCATCCGAAAACACCGCGATGGCATCAGCCAGCTTGTCCAGAATGGATTGCATAAGGTCCGTTTCAGCGCGGAACCGTCGGGTCAGTGTGATTTCGGCGGTGATATCTTCGAACAGGAAAGCCACGGCCCCATCGGGATGCGGGCGACCACTGACGGAATAGACCGATCCTGATGGCAGCGACCAGGTTTCCTGATAGTTTCCGTCCTGTGCCGCCTCCAGAAGGTCGTTCATCTGGCGCCGCCAACTGCGATAGTTCTTAGGCTCGGGCATCATATGCTGGTCGCGAAGCCGGTCAAAAAAGCTGGACAGGCTTGGGCGCAGGCTCAGGAAGTCGGGTGGCAGGGTGGTCAGATCGATCAGCGCTGGATTGAACAGGGCCAGTTGCCGGTTGCGGTCAAAGATCGCCAGACCAATGGAGAGCTGCGCGAAGGTCTTGGTCATGGTCTGCACAAACTTGCGCTGCGCTGTCTCGGCTTCGACAATTGCGTTGATATCAACCGCGTAACACAACTGATCCTGTTCGTGCGCGACCCGGGTCAGATCAAACCAAAGCTTGGCGCCGCTGTCCCGGACCGGGATCGAGACGCGGGTTTTTCGGCTCAGCTGCGCCTCGTCCTTGTGAGAAGGAAACAGAGGGTCCGTCAGATCGGCATCCGGTCCCGCGATCTTGCGAACCAACCGTACATAGGCCGCATTGCACCAGCCCACCTTGTCACGGTGATCTATCAGCCAAACAGGGTAGGGCGCCTGCTCCATCGCCAAACGAATTGGATCGCGTTGGTCACGGCGTGGCGCAGGGATGGTCCCCGTCAGATCACGTAATTGAACCCGAATGATACCATCGATCCATTCGCACAGAACCTCGCGCTCGACTGTGCAGTCGATGGCTGAAACGGCGATGTTGCCCCCGGACCGGACAATCTCGGGCGTTTCGGGGAAAGCGGGAAAATCACGTTGCAGCAAACGCCGCAGATCAGCCCAGTTGCTGACGGATTCGTAACCTGCCAGCGCAATATCGGAATGGCTGATCAACCGGTCGCCATCGAACAGGAAGACAACATCGAACAGCGCTCCGGGCGCTGACAGCCCGAAATCTCTTGTTTTGGCCTGATGGCGTGGCAAGAGCCACAATATCGCAAAGCTGGCCGAAACCACACTGATTGCGGCCAGAACGATCCATTCGGCCATTGCTCCAACCCCCGGGTAAAACGTTTGAATCTATATGAACAACAATGGTTAACGGGGTCTTAACTCAGATCTGGAACGGTTGGTTGGCGCCCGAGGGAACCGGAGTGTCCCCGGTTTGCGCGTCGATCAGCTTGCGCGGCCAAACGACATTGACGATCGCCCCCCTGCGGTCCGGTTGGTCAGTCAGGGTCTGATAAGGGTCCGCGCCATTGGCGAAGCTCAGTTCGGCACCGCTGCGTTCCAGCAGGGTTTTGGCGATGAACAGACCTAGCCCCATGCCTTCGTATTCCGGCCGACTACTGCGATCGGCGCGGCGGCGGCGCATGAACGGGTCACCAATCCGACCTATGATGTGGGAGGGGTAGCCGCGCCCATCATCCATGATCGAAACGCTGATCCGATCAGAGGTCCATTCAGCTTCGACCCAGACCGTCGACTGGGCGAAATCCACTGCGTTCTGGATCAGGTTGCGCAGCCCGTGAATGATCTCGGGCTTGCGCAGGATTGAGGGCTGCTGCACATCGCCATCCGCAACTGGTCCTTCGTCGAAATGCACCACTTTACCACGATTGATATGTGGCTCTGCCGCTTCATGGATCACGGTGGACAGAGGCGCCTGACGCAGGTGCAAATCATCTTTCCCAGCTCGGCCCATATCGCGCAGGATGTCGCGGCAGCGGTCAGCCTGTTCGCGGATCAAGGCTGCGTCCTCCATCAGCTCAGGCCGGTCGTCCAGCTCTTCGATCAGTTCTGAACTGGCCAGCTTGATCGTAGCCAGCGGCGTACCCAACTCATGCGCGGCGGCGGCCACCACACCACCAAGATCAGTCAGCTTTTGCTCGCGCGCCAGCGCCATATGGGTGGCCGAGAGCGCTTCGGACATCGATTGAACTTCGGAACTGATGCGGTGCGAATAGGCGCCGATGAAAACGATGGCGATGATAATCGCCGCCCAGTTTCCGAACAGCAAAATATCGGGGATATCCAGCACCAACCCCAGATTGGTTCTCAGCGGGAGGTGGAATTGCGCCAGCAACGTGGTCAGGATCACCGCAACGCTGCCGATGATCAGGGTCGAGCGGGTGCTCATTACATTTGCAGAAATCGTCACCGGACCCAGCAACAGCAGCGCAAACGGGTTGTTTAGCCCCCCCGTCAGATACAACAGGATCGACAGCTGCAGCAGATCGAACAGCACCATCAGGAAGTTCTCGAATTCCGACAAGCGCTTGTTTTCGGGAAACAACAGAATGGCCGTGAGGTTACCCATCACCGAAATGCCGATGACGAAATAACACAATGCCAGCTCAAGCTGAACGTCGTAATATTTCTGTGCAACCGTGATGGCCGTAAACTGGCCGATAATGGCGACCCATCGCAGCAGGATCAGCGTGCGCAGCCTGATCCAGGTACTGCGCTCCTGCCCACGCCAAAGACTGGTGTTGGAATTCGTCATCTGTCGATTATGTCCTATTGCGTCGGTCCGACATGTTGATAGGTGTCCCGGCAGAATCGATCAACATCCCCTTTCGTATCAGGATACGCGCCATGGTTCGTCTTTATGCTATTCTCGCAACTGTTGTTCTTGCAATTGGTCTTGGCGCCATGTGGCTGCTGACGCGGGGCGGCGCGGACGACAAATACGCGCAGTGCCGCTCGTCTCAGATCGCGGGCGGGAGCGCGGCGATCGGCGGGCCGTTCGAACTGCTTAACGCCAAGGGTGAGACGGTAACCGACAAGGATGTGATCACCGAGCCCACGCTTGTCTACTTCGGTTATACCTTCTGCCCGGATGTTTGCCCCTTTGACATGTCGCGCAATGTCGACACGATCGATTTGCTGGCAGAGCGCGGTCAGTCGGTGACGCCGTTGTTCATCTCGATAGACCCGGATCGCGATACCCCCGAGGTCGTGGGCGATTTCGCGTTCAACCTGCATGAACGCGTGATTGGCCTGACCGGATCGCCCGAGCAGATCAAGGCGGCCAGCAAGGCGTACAAGACCTATTACAAGGCCCAAGACAAAAGCGATGAGTATTATTTGGTCGACCACTCGACCTTTACCTATCTGATGACGCCCGAGGACGGGTTTCTGGAATTTTTCAAACGCGATGAAACGGCCGAGCAGATGGCGGACAAGATTGGCTGCTTCCTTGATCAGGCCTGATCCTCAACAGTCGGTTTGACCTTTGGAATGGCGCTGCTATTACTCATGTTTAAGCCAAGAGGCATGAAATAGCGGAAAGACCCACATATGGCAGACAGTTCCCAGCTTGAAATCGGCCCCGACAAATCGCTGCTGCTGGTAGATGATGACGAGCCGTTTCTGAGACGTCTGGCCAAGGCCATGGAAAAACGCGGATTCGAGGTTGAAACCGCGGGTTCCGTCGCCGCAGGCCGCGCCATTTCCACAGCCCGCCCACCTGCCTATGCCGTGGTCGATCTGCGACTTGAAGATGGCAATGGGCTGGACGTGGTTGAAGTGCTGCGCGAAAAACGCCCCGACAGCCGGGTTGTGGTTCTGACCGGTTATGGCGCCATCGCCACCGCCGTTGCGGCGGTCAAAATTGGTGCAACCGACTATCTGTCCAAACCCGCCGACGCCACTGACATCACCAACGCTCTGTTGGCCAAGGGCGACGAACTGCCCCCGCCGCCGGAAAACCCCATGAGCGCCGACCGCGTCCGCTGGGAACATATCCAGCGCGTCTATGAGCTGTGCGACCGGAACGTCTCGGAAACCGCGCGCCGGTTGAACATGCACCGCCGGACGTTGCAGCGGATTCTGGCGAAGCGTAGCCCAAGGTAGACCCGTAAACTTAATAGTGTGTTTTCCCGGGCCGTTCCAAACGACTTTCAGGGCGCGAGTTGAGCCTGAGTTTGAAGCATCAGCGCGTAATTCTTAAGGCAGGCAGAGTGCGCGCACCCAACTTCAGGCAATAACAGCAACTCATCAACCTTTGCCTGCAGCTTGCCGCCCATCGCCAGCATTCGATCATCCACAACGCTGTTCTGGTTGTACTTGTTCCAATACCTTTCTCGAAACCGGCTGGACCGGTTGGGTGCATCTGTCGCTTTCGTGCCTTGCCCGCGCTGCCGCTTGAGCGCGAAACTGTCTCGCGTTTTCACCGGGTAGTGAATGACAGCAGCCCAATCGTGTGTAGACAGATGCTCGGGCGCGGCACCCAGCGCATGTCTTCGTCGCAATCCCGAACGATACATGTGTTCGTGCATCGGCAGGCCCGCAGCATTTACAAATTGCGATCCATCGTTTCGAAAGTCCGGTCGCAAGTAGGGCCGGTGCAGGCCAAACCCCCGTATTTTATCAGACTTTCGAAAAAGCGTTTTGAAGTAGCGATGCAAATTATGATCTGTATCGGCACGCTTTAGGAACCGTTGCGTGACCAGCCCCGGTTCCCACTTGTCGTTGCCCCCATTTCCGAAGATCAACCAATTCACGGCGATGCCCTCGGCGAAACCGGAACAGCGTTCGACGAGACCTGCGACCTGATTTTCATCGTTTGCACAGAAAAGAAACTCATCGCTATCAAGCCACATCAGCCAATCGGCATCGTTAAGCGAAGGATGCGCATAGGCCGTTTCCGCCGCTGTATGCTGTGGTACTTGCCTGGGTTTCAGATCTTGCAGAACATGGGAAATAACCCCGTTTTTATCCAGCGCATCAAGCAGCTCGGCGGTGCCGTCTGTCGAGTCATTGCTGTAAATCAGAATAGGATCAAACCCGACCAGCAGATGATACGCGACCCACTCAAGAATAAACGGCCCTTCATCCTTGGCGCAGGAGAATAGCCCGACCTTCATATCGGCTTGGCCTGAGTGGGTTTGATCATGATCGCGATTCTTCCTTGCACGGCCTATCTTCTGAAGATGATATTACGTTGAGTTTGAAAGGCATTTTCATAGCCACGATCAGAAAGTGAGGCAAACAGGCGTTCGGCGCTATCACCAAGATTCACGGTTTCCAGCTGTAGATATTGGGGAAGCGCTGCATCTTCTGCGCTTTCAAGAAAAGGCATAAGAATGTTCGGCTCGTGCCCTTCAACATCAAGCTTGGCAAAATCGGCATCATGCAGATGTGTAAGCTCAAGCAGTGTTCGGGTCTGCACCTCAATCGTATCGTATTTTGATAGCTCCAGATACGCTGGGTCGTTTGCCAAACGCGCCTGACCAAGATTGGTGGCCGTGTCGCCCCGCTTTTCTATAATAAGCGTCGCTTCACCAGTTTCGCCCGCGATCGCGAAAGTGTTCAGCTCCACGTTGCCAAATCCGTTCAGAGAGCAATTATTGCTGAGGCGTTCGGCCAGTGTCGGATTAGGCTCAAACGCATGAATCCGGGAGTCCGGGCTAAGAATTGACGACAAGAAAAGTGAATACAGACCAAAATTTGCCCCGATATCCAAAACCCTGAGAGTCTTCCCCGCAAAGCTTTCTTTCAGCCAATTCAGCTCAAGCTCTTCCGGGGACCGGCCCTTCTGCCAAAGAGAGAATTCGCTGAAATTGTCATAAGGGTGCAGGTGGATTCGAATGCCCCGGTAGGCGATCAACTGTGGCAGCAGTGACTTTCGGATCAGATTGCGCACCCGCCCTCGGCCTGTCAGATTGTACGCTTCACGTAAACACGCGTTGGCATATTCCATCTGCGCGTTCGTGACCGGTATCTGGCTGTCTGCGTCGCTCATCTGAACCTGCGTCCGATTATGGTCTTGTTTTAGCGGAAAATTAGCATAGGCCGAGCTGCTGATCTATTGGCGACCTAAATGCTGCCCAACAATTCCTGATGCCGCGCGGTATAGGCCTGCCGCACCTCAATCGGGGGACGCAGTTTGATCTGCAACCCCTCTAATATTGCCTTGTCCGGACGACCAAAGAACTTTGATGCTTCGGTATCAGAAAAACCCGCGATCTGCGTCGCCTCCATCCAGGCGCTGATCTTGTCCGCCTTCTTGATCTGGCGTTTCACTGTTTTTGGTACCACGGCGGGCAACCCGAAACGTATATGAATCGCAGCAGCCAGCCGGTCGTCTAAATCACCATAATCCGGGCCAACGGCGGATTTCACCGGAGAGATCATGTCACCAATCACATATTCGGGGGCATCGTGTAACAGTGCCGCCAATCGCCATTTCGTCGGTGCATTTGGTGCGATGCGGCCAAAAAGCTCTTCCACCAGCAAGGAATGTTCGGCCACGGAATAGGCAAAATCCCCGTTGGTCTGACCGTTCCACCGCGCCACAAAGGCCAGCCCGTGCGCGATATCTTCGATCTCGATATCCACGGGCGTCGGGTCCAGCAAATCCAGCCGCCGTCCCGACAGCATTCTTTGCCACGCTCTGGGTTGTGTTGCCATTTTACCATGCCTTGTGAACTGGGACACGTTCAATTCGCGTTCTTGTGGTATGATGTATCTGTCTGGATCACATGCTGCCAACAATTTCTTGAGCATTCGTGCTTTGAACCTGCGCGATACGATCCCGACATCAAGGACTGAGGGGGGTGCTGACTCCTCCCAGTTGCGCCCTCTCGAAACGAAACTCGTATCGAAAGGAGCTTGCTATGTTCAAGCGTTTGTTTGCAATAACCCTGACCTTCGGAATGGCCGCAACCGCGCCACCTGCCTTTGCCCAGAACTGCGCAGAGCGCGAGCACGTGATTACCAAACTGCAAGACAATTACTCCGAGGAATTAACCTTTGGCGGTCTTCAGAAATCACGTGGCGGGCAGACGGTCATGGAGGTTTGGACCTCGAAGGAAACGGGAAGTTATACCGTTTTGGTGACCCAGGCGAACGGCATGAGTTGTATTGTCGCCGTTGGCACTGATTTTTTTGAAGCGATCCCCAAAATCAAGGCAGAGGGTACGCCAAGCTGATATTTTGTCACCAGACTTCCTGTTTCCGGCCATCCACATTGCCTCCTGTCCCAAGGAATGCTAGGGGCAGCCCGGACCAAGATTTACCGGAGTGGAGAACCTGATGGCCGGGGACTATATCGTTAAGGACATTTCGCTGGCCGGGTTTGGCCGCAAGGAACTGGATATCGCTGAAACGGAAATGCCGGGGCTGATGTCCCTGCGCGCCGAATATGGCGAAAGCAAGCCGCTGAAAGGCGCGCGGATCGTCGGTTCACTGCATATGACCATCCAGACCGCCGTTCTGATCGAAACACTGGTGGCGCTGGGCGCTGATGTGCGCTGGGCGTCGTGCAACATCTTCTCAACGCAGGACCATGCGGCGGCGGCGATTGCCGAGGCTGGAATTCCCGTTTTCGCCATCAAGGGCCAGACGCTGGAAGAGCATTGGGATTATCTGGACAAATCCTTCCTGTTCGACGAAGGCCCCAACATGATCCTGGACGATGGCGGCGACGCGACGCTGTACATCCTGCTGGGTGCACGTGCCGAGGCAGGAGAGGACATTATCCCTGTTCCGGGTTCGGAAGAGGAAGAGGTGATCAAGAAGCAGATCGCCAAGCGTATGGCGGCTTCGCCGGGTTGGTTCACCAAGATGCGCGACCAGATTCAGGGCGTGTCCGAGGAAACCACCACCGGTGTGAACCGCCTGTATCAGCTGGTGAAAGATGGCCACCTGCCGTTCCCGGCGATCAACGTGAACGACTCGGTCACCAAGTCGAAGTTCGACAACAAATACGGCTGCAAGGAATCGCTGGTTGATGGTATCCGCCGCGCCACTGACACCATGATGGCCGGTAAGGTTGCTGTCGTCTGTGGCTATGGCGACGTGGGCAAAGGCTCGGCAGCTTCGCTGCGTGGCGCAGGCGCCCGCGTGAAAGTGACCGAGGTCGATCCGATTTGCGCGCTGCAAGCGGCCATGGACGGGTTCGAAGTCACCCTGCTGGAAGACGAAGTCGCAAACGCCGATATCTTCATCACCACCACCGGCAACAAGGACGTGATCCGCATCGAGCACATGCGCGAGATGAAGGACATGGCCATCGTCGGTAACATCGGTCACTTCGACAACGAAATTCAGGTAGCCAGCCTGAAGAACCACAAGTGGACCAACATCAAAGAACAGGTGGACATGATCGAGATGCCCTCGGGCAACCGCATCATCCTGCTGTCCGAAGGCCGCCTGCTGAACCTCGGCAACGCCACCGGTCACCCCTCGTTCGTGATGTCGGCCTCTTTCACCAACCAAGTCCTGGCCCAGATCGAGCTGTTCACCAAAGGCGATGAATACAAGAACGAAGTCTACATCCTGCCCAAGCATCTGGACGAAAAAGTTGCCCGTCTTCATCTGGACCGGATCGGCGTGAAGCTGACCCAGATGGACAGCGATCAGGCGGCCTATATCGGCGTAAAACCCGAAGGCCCCTACAAGCCGGAACACTACCGCTACTAAGTGCGAAAGACGCATGACCAAGCCTTCCAGACGCCGCCGAATCCTGCTTTCGGCGGCGTCTTTTCTTTTCGGCCTCTTAACGCTGTTGACCTTGTTGGGCGGCGGCGTTTGGTGGCTGCTTGCCCATCCCAATACGCCTGTACCCCCGCACTGGAACCCGCTGCGTGATCTGACCGTGACCGCGCCAGTGACTCCGGTCACTCCCTACCAGTTGAACCGCGCACTGGCGGATGACGCTTTATGCCGTGCAGCCTTGGCCGAGGCTGGAGCTCGGTTTGATCCGCTGGACGATCTGGTGGTGGACCAGAATTGCGGAATCGAGGGACGCGGCCGGTTGTCCGGTCTGGTGAACGCCCGCGTCACTGCAGTCGAGACCCGGTGTGCCACAACTTTGCGGCTTGTCATGTGGGAACACCATGTTGTGCAACCCGCTGCGCAGCAACTACTGGGGACTTCCGTCAGCAGAATGCGCCAGATCGGCAGCTATAACTGCCGCCGGATGCGGACCGCGCAAGGACAAGACAATGGTTGGAGCAGTCACGCCACTGCGGACGCGATCGACATCGTCGGAATGGATCTCTCGGACGGGCGCAGCTTGAACCTGCTGGCTGACTGGGACGCTGACGGGCCCGAGGCCGATTTTCTGCGCCAGATATGGCGCGGAGCCTGTGACTGGTTCCGCGTGGTGCTTGGCCCTGACTACAACCGCTTACATGCCGATCACTTCCACCTGCAGGGGCCCGGCTGGGGCTACTGCCGATAGTACCTCAGCGTAGAGGTGGGATAAAATCGCCGCGGCCCTGTGGCGTGAAATCCAGAACATTCCACAGTGGCCAAGCCGCATCCACGTGCCGGGGATGCCAATCGCTGGGTTCAAAGAACAGCTCGGAACTCCAGAAGTGATGAATGCCATCAGGGAGCTGTTGAAAGACATTCAGGATGGGAAGCTGATCACCCCCGTCGGTCTCGGCCAGATAGTCACGTTGGTAATTCGTCCCTAATGCTGAGTAGAGCGGCAGCGCATTCCAACCCATCTCATCCTTGAGCGCCGAGAGTTTTTCGGGCGTATTCTGCGCCACTACGGCGACCGAGGCGTTCTGCTTCAGATGATGAACCTGAGAGTTCAGCCCGTCCAGAAACGCCGAACACATAGGGCAGGGGCGTTCCGCGTCGGGTCCGTACATCAGCGAATAGATAATCAGCGTATCCTTATCGCCAAACAGCGACGACATAGGCGCACCCTCGCCTGCTAGATCTCGGAACGCATAATCGTTAGGGGTTTTGCCTCCGGTTGGAAGAGAACGGCGCAAGGCCGCGACCTCTTCAACCTTTGCTCTCAGGTCCCGCTCGGCGGATAGAAGTGCATTACGAGCTGACCGATATTCGGTGGTTTCATTCGGTAACGTTACGGGCATGGGGACCTCCGGGAATCATAATTAACAAAAATGTTAAATAATAAATCTGAAAAAATCAAATCACCGAGTCCCGCGAAGTTCAGCCTAGGGGGAAACCTTGTGATTTTTCCCTTTTGGGAATTCCGCCGACAAGGCTAGTCTCTCGTGCATCGGTAAAAAGTTCCGTGACAATGGATTAAGGAGATTGGGACATGGGCAAACGCGACGAATTGATCGCCAAATACGCTGAAGATCTAAAAGGCAAATGCGGGATGGACCCCGATATGGACCTGCTGACCAAGGTCACCATCGGTTGCGGTCCGGCGATCTATGACGCGGATGCGTCGACAGTGGCGGCCAGCCAGGAAGGCGAGCTTGAGACGGTCAAGAACAACTTCCTCATCAAAAAGCTGGGCCTGTCGGATGGTCCCGAACTGATGGAAGGGATCAACAAGGCCATGGAGACCTATGGCATGTCCGAGCGTAACAAGTACCGCGCTGTCGTCTATTACATGCTGACCAAGCATTTCGGCAAAGAATCGGTCTATAGCTGATCCAGCCAAGAACCATTTCAGCACCCGTCGGTCTTACCGGCGGGTGTTTTGTATTTGATTGAAACTCTAAATACTTGGCGTTTGAAGCGCGGTTCTGAAATCGGCTAAGGTCAGGTCATGACCAGGACGGTCAGAACCAATAGATTTCCGTATGCGTGTGGTGAGCTTGGGAGCACGCGGGGTAGGGAAGGTTCTGAAGTCGTCAGGGCCTTCCCTTTTCATTCAATCCGCCTCTGTCTCGCCCAAAGCGCAGATCAACTGCCATTCTGTATCGCTGACCGGCTGCACTGAAAGGCGTGAATTCTTGACCAGAACCATTTCACCCAAACGCTCATCCGCCTTGATCTGATCCAGTTTGACCGGAATTGTGAAAGACCGGACGGCTTTGATATCCACGCATTCCCAACGCTCATCATCGGTTGTGCTGTCGGGATGGGCCTCGGCACAGACTTCGACAATGCCGACAATCTCCTTGTCCTTTTGCGAGTGGTAGAAAAAACCCCGGTCACCAATCTGCATCTGACGCATGAAATTGCGGGCCTGGTAGTTGCGCACCCCATCCCATTCCTCGCCCGCGTCCCCCTTGCCGACCTGCTGATCCCAGCTCCAGGTCGAGGGTTCGGATTTGAACAGCCAATACGCCATCAGCCGATGACCTTTTTCCACGGGATCAATTCAACCGAGTCGAACAGGCCGGCCAGCGCGTAGGGGTCATTTGCGGCCCAGGCCTCAGCGGCGGCCAGATTCTCGACATCCAGAATGACCAGCGATCCGATCATCGCATCGCCTTCCAGTAACGGCCCGGCCTGCGCCACCACCTCAGTGTCATCGATATAGGCCAAATGGGCCGCGCGATTGTCCAGCCGGGTTTGCAGGGCGCCAGCTTTATCCCGGGCGATCAGGGCGATGAGCATATTATTCCTCCTTAAGTGGGCGACCCAGCAAGGCCTGAATCGCGTCGGTGACACTGTAGGCACCGCTGCTGAGTTTCGCCACCGTTGCGCTGATGGGCATGTCTAACCCTTCGCTCGCTGCGATTTCGGACATGGCCTGCGCAGTGGCGACACCTTCGACGGTTGTCGTGGTGTCAAATGGCTTGTTTAGACCCAAACAAAGGCCAAAACGATAGTTTCGCGACAATTCGGATGAGCAGGTCAGCACCAGATCACCCAGCCCCGATAGCCCCATCAGCGTATCGGGGCGTGCCCCGCGCTGGGCGGCAAAGCGCTGCATCTCAGAAAATCCGCGGGTGATCAACGCAGCGCGGGCGCTATCGCCAAGCCCTGCACCAATGGCCGCGCCGCAACCAATAGCCATCACATTCTTTAGCGCTCCACCTAGCTCTGCTCCGACGGTATCGGCGGTACGATAAAGACGCAGATTGGCAGTTGTCAGCTCTTGCTGAAGCGCTTCACCCAGTTCGGCATCATCACAAGCCAGCGTCAACGCCGTAGGCAAACCGCGCGCGATATCATCGGCAAAGCTGGGGCCAGTCAGCAAGGCCGGTAGTGCGTCCGGAACGGTTTGACGGATGACTGCAACGGGACCCAGCCCCGTGGACAGTTCGATCCCCTTGCAGCAAGCCACCAAAACCTTGCCACCCAGTTCGCCGGTATATTGCGTCAACGCATCGCGCAGCTTTTGCATTGGGACGGCCAGTAACAACACATCGGATTGCGCCGCTTGTTCTAATTCAGCTGTCACTGAAACACTGGCGGGCAGTGTAACGCCCGGCAATCGTCGCGGGTTCTCGCGCCCGTGCTGCATCTGCGCTGCTTGCTCGGCATCTCGTGACCAGAGAGTTACAGGCCCATTGCCCGCCAAAGATATCGCCAGAGCGGTTCCAAATGCGCCAGAACCAAGGACGGTCACGCTCATGCCTTGGCCCCTTTTTTGCCGCTACCCAGCATTGCAGGGCTGGTTTGATCCAAGGGCCAGCGGGGCCGCGCCGTCAGGTCCAACCCATCTCGTGCACCGGTGCGGAATCGTTCCATACCCGCATAGGCGATCATTGCGGCATTATCAGTGCACAAAGCCAGCGGAGGGGCAGTAAATCGGGCGCCCATTTCCGCGGAAACAGTCTCTAATCCTGAGCGAATAGCGAAATTTGCTGCGACACCTCCGGCAACGGCAATAACCGGTTCTGACGGTGATGTCTCAAGATACTGGGCAATCGCGCGGCGGGTTTTCTCAGCCAAGGTATCAACAATAGCCTGCTGAAAACCGGCACACAGATCAGCGCGATCTTGTCGGGTCAGCCCCCCTTTTTCGGCTACGACCTTATCCCGCATCCGCATCAGCGCGGTCTTGAGTCCCGAAAAAGACAGGTCACATCCGGGGCGATCCAGAAGGGGCCGGGGAAAGCGGAAACGTTTGGGATCGCCCGCGCGCGCCTCAGCCTCGACTGAGGGGCCACCGGGTTGCGGCAGGCCCAACAGCCGGGCGGTCTTGTCGAAGGCTTCACCGGGGGCATCGTCGATCGTCCCCCCAAGGCGGGTGAACTGTTCCGGTCCATGAGCGATCAGATATTGGCAGTGACCACCCGAGACCAGCAGCATCAGGTAGGGAAAGGCAATCTCGTCGGTCAGTCTTGGTGTCAGCGCGTGCCCGGCCAAATGGTTCACCCCGATTAGCGGCAACCCGGTTGCTGCGCTTAGGCCCTTTGCGCACATCACGCCGGATATTACGCCGCCAATTAAGCCGGGACCGGCGGTGACAGCGATAGCGTCCAGATCATCTAAGCCAATTTGGGCCTGTGTTAGAGCCTGTTTGATGCAAATATCCAGCTTTTCCGCATGTGCACGCGCCGCGATCTCGGGCACGACACCTCCATAGGCGCTGTGCAGCTCGGTCTGACCATGAACCACGGATGACAGGATCTCAGCTCGCGCGCCTGTGCCCTGCCGCACCACGGCGGCGGCAGTATCGTCGCAGCTGCTCTCCAGTCCGAGGACGGTAAGTGATTGCACCATAGGCCTGATCCGTTGCATCATGATTGCCAAGCGGGGTATCACCCCGCGCGGATGCAAACAATCCCAAGGCCGAAGGCGCCGACCGTTGTATTTGTTGATGACCCGCCCTCGCGCCGCCTCGGACAGGTTCGTCGCGCATCTGCCGGACCGTATCCGGTCACAGGTCGAGGTTATCCATTCACCCTTGTTAAAGATCGAACCGCTGGCGGTACCGGTTGAACCCGGTGACGCTGCCGGGTTGGTCTTTTCCTCGGCCAATGGCGTGAACGCCGCCGCCAAGTTGAATGTGGATCGCAGCCTTCCCGCCTATTGCGTTGGTCCGGCGACTACGCAAGCCGCGAACGCAGCGGGTTGGGACGCACAGATGCTGGGCTCAACGGCCGAAGAACTGGTCGCCAATCTTCTGAAACGTAAGCCACCCAGCCCGCTGTTGCACCTGCGCGGTGAACATAGCCGAGGCAACGTTGCCGCGCGCCTGACCGAATCTGGCCTAACGACCCTCGATCAACCGATTTATCGGCAGCAGCTTCTACCACTCAACGACCAAGCCACCTTGGCCGCCAAGGGGAACCAGCCCATTATCGCCCCGCTGTTTTCGCCCCGCACGGCGCGACATTTTGCCGATGTCTGGGCCGGATCTGCGCCTTTATGGCTGGCCGCGATCAGCGAGGCCACCGCAGAACCCCTTAAAACATTGTGTTTTGAGCGCCTGAAGATCGCGCGTGAGCCGACACCGGACAAAATGCAGAAAGCCGTGAAAAAACTTGTGAAATACGTGATGCGGGTTGAGAGCGCGCCGGGTGCAGATTAACTTGGGTAAGTCTGTTGTTCATGTGTTTTGGGAATCGATAAGGGGATTAGGACGGTGGCTGATAAGAAGAAACCCGATCAGGAGCCGGTCGAAGACCCCAAAGTCGAAGAGGTGGCAGAGGCCGCCGAGGCCGAAAGTGATGCAGTCTCGGATGAGAAATCTGTTGACGCGGAGGAGACTGCAGACGAAGTGACTTCCGAAGCCGAAGCCGAAGCCGAAGCCGAAGCCGAAGCCGAAGCCGAAGCCGAAGCCGAAGCCGAAGCCGAAGCCGAAGCCGAAGCCGAAGC
>NZ_JBQGAC010000015.1:0-31762 GCF_056542625.1 Ruegeria sp. AB7
ATGCTGTAACGGGGCCTGCGTCACGCATAGCCGTTACCGAAGTTTGAAGCCTAACAGCTTGATCACTTATACGGAAATCAAGCGTGACAAAAACAGCTGTTATAGTAACATCTCGAAGGGATGTCCCAAATGATAAATAGGCATAAGAACGGGTATCAGTGACATGATTTTATTTTCTTTTGTTTTCAGAAATTTCTATCCACTAAAATCTGGAGCCGGGTTGATCTCCAACTCAAAATTCCTGAAGGCAATTGACGGAAACCCTAAGACTGACGCGATATGCCGAATTGGACGGTATAAATTAGCGATCCCAGAAAACGATTATGTTGGAAGGAGTATCAAGTACTTCGGAGACTTAGACAAGAAAATCACATGGGTCATTCGCCAAACTCTTCGCCCGGGAGATACGGCATTCGACATAGGCGCCAATTTAGGGCTCGTATCTTTCAAGATGCTTGAAATAGTTGGAGATTCAGGAAAAGTAATTGCTTTTGAGCCCCAGTCCAGAATGGCCGACTACATTGAACAGAGCATAGGCTTAAATGGCATAGAGAATCTTCAGCTTGAGAGGATTGGCTTATCTGACAAACCAGGCACCTTAAAACTCTCCATACCAGAACATAACGCTGGAGCCGCAACCTTCATGTCAAACATTAGCTCTAATTTCGAGGAAGCCTCGATCACGACACTAGATATCTTTGAAGAGGAAAATAGATTGGGAAAAGTTCGAGTAGTCAAAATTGATGTGGAAGGTTTTGAAGAAAAAGTTTTTAACGGAGCAAAGAATTTCATAGCAAAATCACAGCCTGATGTAATAATCTTTGAGGAAAATAGAAATACTATGGAGAAACCGAAATCGGTATCCGTATTAGAAGATATAGGGTACGATATTTTTTCATTACCAAAAACTCTTTTTTCTGTGAAGTTATTACCTTTCCAAACCGGCGCAGATGCTCATGATTTCGTTGCAGTACATCACGAAGCATCCCATGAACTTCGCAAAAGGCTCGGCCTATATTCGTAGATTAACGCGAATTTTGAGATTTCAATTATATCTGAAATATAGGTTCCAGACACTTTGAGTTTCAGAGCCCGAAGAAGATTGCGGCTGCGAGCACTATGGCCGATAAGAATACCTTCGGACATCTGTCGTAACGGGTTGCAGCAACCGTCATCTATTGGTTATGAATCTAGACCCTAGGCTCGCCAGAAAACTCTGAAGACGGGAAAGTGGTGTTACATCTCCCGCCTCATCTAAAGATATTTCTTAATGATCTCGCAGCGGTGCTGGAAGACCGCATCGTCGGTATAACCTTCTCCATCCCGCAAGGCTCGGGCCATCATGTCTCCGAGGAGTGACCGATCTCCTGCAATCGACTGCACTGTTTCACTCAGGGCAGCGACATTGTTCAGTGAAACGAGTTGTCCTCCACCATGAGTCGAAATCAGATCCTCGGGATAGGCGCTGCTATAACCGACGATCGGCGTGCCAGAGACCAGCGCTTCGATTAGGCATCGCGGGGATTCCGGCGTCTTGTGGCAGAAAAGGAAAATATGGGCCTGTCGCAGGTGGTCGAAAACCGCAGCGCGGTCATTCACGAAACCTGTGAAGGTGACGTGGCTCTCAAGGCCTGCGTTGGCGACGCGCGCCCTCATGTCTACTAGATCCGGTCCATCACCCAGCCATGTGGCTTGGAAATCCACTTGTCGCTTGGCAAGTGTCTCAAGAACCTCCACCCAGTCTTGCGGACCCTTCATCGCGCTCGCCCTTCCTGTATAGACGATCTTCAGGGGCCCATTGTTCGCAGCGACAACCTTAGCTTTCAGAGCTTCGGGAGGGAGATGTTCCGAGGCCTTGATGTGGATGTCGTGCACGAGTTGTGGTTGGCGGCAATAGGGGGCATAGGTCTCATAGGTTTCCTTGCCGTGAAACAGGCCCAGAGCCGCGCGTCGGATGATAAATTTTTCCCATTCCCACATGGGCCGATGTTCTAACCGCGCTCTGATCCGGCGATGCCAGAGCGGGTTACTAGACGCTGTGCGGCGGGTTACCTCAGATTCCACCCGGTCGGTCCAGATCGCAAAGGGTCGACCCGCCATATGGGCCTGCCAAGCCCCAACCGATCCCCAATCTCCAGCAAGGCCACCGATGGAGAAGGCTACGTAGTCAGCTTTGTCGATCTCCGCGCGTATTAGATTCCGAGTGGCTCGATAGTGGCGAAAAAACTGATCAGGACGATAGGCCGTTGGCAGAGGCAAGATACGAATGCGATCCAAGTTTGGCCCAACGTTATTGATTGGCACCCAAGCGTCTGGCAACTTTGTATGAGAGACGGGGTGCATCGTAATCAATTCATCAAAATGTTCCGCCCAGAGCCTCAGCCCATTGCAAGCTTGATCCTCAAGATACAGTCCGGAATCGGTTTGCACTAATGGTACTGGCGCATAAATTAGTAGCTTGCCCGAGTTGGTCATGAAGATCTGTGTATCCCATTATGAAATCGATTCCAGAATGTATACCTTGCAATGAACTAGTTACCGCTGCACACATCCAATAGGGTTCATTTTGCCATTAAACACGAACACGAACATGTTTTTACATCGCATCAAACGAAAACTCACGCCACTATTGCTACTTTTTCTATCCGCTTGCGGCCTGGTCAACCGCTGTAGCACGCCTGATCCGGTGGACGAAGCGCAATTCAGCATGATCTACGATAGGCCTGCATCGGTGCCCGAGGGACCACTCAATGTCTATCATCTGGGGCACAGTCTCGTGGGACCACACATGCCGGGGATGTTGCAGCAATTGGCGGAACAGGGCGGCAGCGAGGGACACAGTTTCAACAGTCAGCTTGGTTGGGGGACGCCGCTACGTGCGCATTGGGAGCCAGATGTGGTGATCAATGGGTTTGAAGAGTCTAACGGTCCTCCCGCCTTTCGGGATGCAAAGGAAGCCATGGCGTCAGGTGACTATGACGCGGTGGTGTTGACCGAAGCGGTCGAGATCAAGGATATGATCAAGTATTTCGCGCCGCATGAATATCTGCGCAACTGGGCCGTCGCCGCCTGGGAGGGCAATCCAGAGACACGTGTTTACCTTTATGAAACTTGGCATCCATTGGATGATCCGGAGGGTTGGCTCACACGGCTCGACCGGGATTTGAGTCTTTATTGGGAAGGCGAGATTCTCAAACGCACGCTGGCCTATGAGGAAGTCGACAAGCCGATCTATGTCATCCCAGCCGGGCAGGTCATGGCAGCTTTTGTGCGCAAGGTTGAGGCTGCTGGCGGGGTTGGGCCCATCCGTGATCGCAACGATCTGTTCCATGACAACATCCACTTCAGTGAATACGGTGGCTATCTCGTGGCGCTCACTCACTACGCTGTACTTTATGGGCGCTCGCCCGTTGGCTTGCCTCACCAATTGCAACTGGCTGATGGTAGTCCGGCTGCTGACCCAGGTCCCGAAGCGGCGAGGTTGATGCAGGAAACCGTTTGGGAAGTGGTCACATCTTATCCACCAAGCGGGGTGCCCCAAAACTGAAAGCGGCGCGGGCCAGACTATTCCTCCGCAGGTGGGAGTGCTTCCAGCCGCGTGATCTCGTCGCGGGCGATGGCGATCTGCGGGCGGGGGTCGTCTTCCCCCGCAAACTCCAGTACCCGGCGGTACTGTGCGATGGCGTCCTCATCGCGCTCCAAAGCGGCGTAAGTCTGGCCGAGGTGGAATTGAACGATTGGATCCTGCGATAATTCTGCGGCAGCGCTTTCGAGATAGGGCAGGGCCTCTTCCGCCTCACCGCGGCGAAAGACAAGCCAGCCATAAGTGTCCTGAAAGGCGGGCACATCTGTGCCGTTCAGGCGCCGGGCTACAGCCCAAGCGCGTTCAAGGTCGGCGTCATCTGTCTTGTGGTTTGTCAGCAGGCTGGCGAGATTGTTGGCGGCAACAAGGTCGTTGGAATTGCGCTCATAAAGCAGCTCATAATTGGCAATGGCGCCGTCAATATCGCCAGCCGCTTCCAATTCCCCGGCTTGCGCCCAAAGAAGTTCGCGGTTGTAGGGCAGAGCGGCGCGCCCGTCACGCAGGGTCTGTGAGGCGCTGTCGTCTTTTCCCTGAAGGCGCTGGAGGCGATAGAGTTGGACCCAAGCCCGACCCCGTCTGGGATCTTCTTCCACCAGGATCTGAATCTGATTTTCCGCCACATCCAGTGCGCCATTGGCGGCATGAGAGGTGGCCAGAATGAAACGCAGGGCTGCATTGTCAGGATATTCCGCGACAAGCGCCTCAGCCTGTCTCAGGGCTGCCTCTGTTTGCCCGCTGCTGAGGCGTGCGCGCAGAAGCGCAATCTGAGTGTTGAGGCTGGCGTCTTCCCGCTCCGCGAGTTCGCGCAGATATCCAAGCGCCTGTTCGACGCCTTCGCGGCTGCCCAGAAGCCGGGCCTGAAGCGCATCCGCCACTGCAAGGGTCCGCTCTGTGCTGATGCGGCGCAGGCGCGCGATCACGCTGTCAGCGCGCGCGTAATCTTCCGCAGCCAGATAGACTTCGCCCAGAAGCACCAGAATATCCGCGTTGTTCGGTGCCCGACGCAGGGCCGGGATCAAAACCTCTTCCGCCGCGATATAGCGTTCGTCACTTGCCAGAACCCGGGCATAGCGCAAAGACGGTTCAGGCGCATTGTCGGAGGCATCCACCGCCAGCGCAAGGAAATCGCGGGATAGTTCGTGATTGCCAGCGCGCGCATAGGCCTGGGATATCAGGTCCATGGCGGCGACATCATCGGGCGCCGTATCAAGGGCTAGACGCAGCGTGGCGATGGCCTCGTCCGCTTTGTCGTCCTGGATCATCCAGGCCGCCTGCATCTTGAGCGCTTCGACACTGTCGCTGTCTGCTTCGAGCGTGTCTGCCACCAGTTGGCGCGCGCGGATCTCGTTGCCGGTCTGAAGCAACATCCGGGCCAGTGTGATGCGGATGCGGTTGGCTGTGTCGGAGTCTTCTTCGGTGCCTTCCAGCATTGTTTGCAGCGTTTCGATCGCCGTGTCTTCTGCGCCGTTTTCGAAATCGAGGGCCGCAAGAATGATCTGTATCCGTTCTGGGTCCGCTGCGACCTCCAATGCAGCGCGCAGTTCGGCGCGTGCGGCGTCTGGCCCCTGTCTCTGGTTTATGAAACGCACTAGATCGATGAAAAGCGTAGGGTCTTCTGCCGCCGGATCCGACACCTCGCGGAGAAAGGCTTCCACCTTGTCAGGCTCGCCCCGGGCCAGCAGGAACTGAATGAGTTGGGTCTTAGGTTCATCATCCTCGGTAAACCGGATGACTATGTCGCGTAGCTGTGTTTCAAGTGCTGTGAAGTCGCCTTGCCGTTCGAGCAGGACAAGTTTTTGCGTATAGAGATCGCGATTGTCCGGCTGCTTGGCGATCATTCTCTCCAGCTGTACCAAGGCCTGATCGATGGCCCCGTCGCGGACATAGGCATCAAAGAGGATCAACTGCAGGATGTCATTATCCGGGGCCTCTTGTGCCAGACCCGCAGCCTGATCGCGCACGGCATCTCGTGCTGGACCATCGCGCGCCTCCAACGCTTGCTCATATTGCAAGGCCAGCGCGATCATCTCAGTGCGCGGCGCGTCAGGCGCGAGAGCAATCACCTCGGTTGCATGGCGGGAGAACTCTTCCCAGTTGCGTGCCGCAAATGCAATCTCTGCCAGCACCGTGCGCCCTTCGACATGATCAGGCACCTGTTCGACCAGCCGCAGATACTGGCCATAGGCGGCCTCCTTGTCGTCTTTCTGCAGCATCAAAGCTGCCATGGTTTCGCGCGCTGCGACATGGTTGGGCATCAGTTCAAAGACATTGCGTAACTCGACCGCCGCCCGGTCGAGATCCCCTTCTTCGATTAGTTCTTGGGCTGAGGCGAAATAGGCTTCGGCGCGCTCTTCAACGGACTTACAGGCCGTCAGGCCCAAGCAAAGCATGAATGTCAGAAGCAGTCGCCTCAAGATTCGGGGAGGCATAGATTTGGTCCTAATCATGGTCGCCTATTCGGTTCTGCAGTCTTTTGTATGTTAAACTGCTCTATGTAGGAGCGTTTGCCTTCAGGGCTTCACTGTTCCTGTCAAACCCTGCCTCTGCCAAACATCAGCTCAGATCGCTGTCAGAGAGTGTGCCACGGCGGCAGCCATTTAATGCCACTCCCAGGACATTGGTATTGGCGGCAACCTCGATTTCCGTCCGATCAAGCTTTTTGAACTTGGTGTATTCCGCCCGTGCCACGATCAGGGCGCAATCGACATTTTTGAGGAACGCCAAAGCTTTGTCAGAAGAAAGGGCAGAGGGCAGATCGAAGATCATGATGTCGGGAGCATAGTCGCGTTGGATGTCATCGAGAAACTCTGCTGTGCGGTCCATCATCAGAAAACGCGTGGGGTCTTTTTCGGGATGAGGTGAAATCGACACAGCCACATTGTCTGTCACCCGCACCGCCTGTTTTTCAAAGGCGATCATATCCGTGAGCACTTCCGGCAGACCATAGCGCATCTTGAGATCGAAAAACTCATGCACCGAGGGTGAGCCAAGATCGAGATCAAACAACATTGTGCGCGAACTTGTATGCCGTCCCAGACCCAGTGCAAGATTGCAGGCCAACGTGGTCTTGCCACAAGATGGTTCCGGCGAAGTGATCGCCAGACGCGACCAGCCGTTTTGCTCCATCTGAAGAATAATCTTGGTGCGTAGAAGGTCAAAAGGGGTGGCATCACTGTTTGCCTCGCCCGCGATGATCCGGTGCTGTCGCAGCACCGCAGGCGACAGGTCAAAGCGGGGCAATGCCTCCCAGATGGTTTCTGTCGTATTAGATTTGGAAGGCTTGCGCACGTGTTGATCTCGCAGAACGGGACCTGGGCGTACGGTCTCGGTAGCCTCATGGCGTGCGGCGCGCGCCTTCGCGAGAGCGGCCTGCAATTTTTCCATCCAGCTTTACCCTTCTAACCGTGGCGTCTTTCAAGCCAGGCCCATCTGGACCAGAACCCGGTTCACCAATATCTCGAGCGGCACATATTCAGTATGTACGTAATAAAGCGCCGCTGGCACAGCTACTATCACAATAGCCAAAGCACTCAGCCTAAGCAGGCGCCGCCGCCATTTCTCTCCCCGGCTTTCCAGATAGGGGATGACGCCAATGGGCACGATTTCAAACCGGGACTGCAACTCTGCAGGATGGCGCACCCGCTGATTGAGCAGTTCAAGAAGCATGAAATATGCCAGCGCCAATGCGCCACCAACGGCGCCTCCCATCACCGCGATTTTTTTGCGTGCCGGCCCAGACGGTTCCTGCGGTACGCTGGCGCCTTCGATGAGGCTAATACGCTCGCCTTGCGCATTGATTTCTATTCGCTCTGCCATGCGAGCTTGGTTAAGATTGCCCAACACTGAGTTGTAGCGGGTTCGGGCGCTTTCGAGATCTTGTTCGAGACGCTCCAGCGTAATCGAATTGGTGGCCGTGGCGGCAATTGCGCGACTTAGTCGCTCCAATTCTTCGTTCACGCGCACAATCTCCAGATCGATCTCTTCGATGCGTGAATCCATTTCTGCCAGTGTGATGTCGAGAAACGTCGGCTCTGCCTCCGTCCCCTCCTGCCAACCTCCGGGATCCCCTCCGGAGATTGCGAGTTCTAACTGCTCAATCTGTCTGCGCAGTTGAACAACCCGCGGATTGGACTCGGAATAAACAATCAAATCCTCCGCCAGTTGAAGCTCGAGTTGCTGCAGGCGCTGCTCTTCTGGTGAAAGTTCTCGTCGTGTATCGGAGCCAAGCCGCCCCGTTGCTTCAAAAACGGCGATCATCTCGCTTCGCTGACTAACAATGGAAGCCCGATCCTGCTCAAGCCGACCAAGCCTCTCCTGCAATGTGGATTGGCGATCTTGCCGATAGCTGAGATCTTCTGGAAGAGCGTCGACATTTTCATTCTTGAAGGCGATGATCCGACTGGATTCTTCTTCTATTTCTCCAGCAAGCCGCGCGGCCTCCTGTTCAAAGAAAGACAAAGTGTTTTCTGTCCGCTCGCGTCGGAAAGAACTATTCGCCTCCAGCACAAGGGTCACATAATCATTAACGACATCTGCCGCGATTTGGGCGTCTCTGGCATCAAATTGGATGGCCATCAGGGAGGCTTGACCGCGCCCACCACTGCGAAGGATTCTGGTACTGTCCCGCATCGCCTGCACAATCCGGTCGGGCGTCATTGCAGCCATGCCTTCGAAGACCTGATGTCTCTGGGCGATATCAATGAGATTGGCCCGTGTCATCAGCTGTTCTTCTATCAACTGCAACTGCTCGGCCACTTCGGTTCGGATCGTAGATACCACCATTTCATCGGGGATTTGCGGCGGATCCACCTGCAATCGTGCTGAGGACATGTATGTCGGCGGCAATTGCAAGGCTGTGACAACCCCAAGCCCGGAGCAGATCAGAAACAGCGCCATCATGACCGGCAGGCGCCGCTTGAAGAGAGACCAGTAAAATCGAAATGGCAGGTTCATTTGGCAGATTTTCCAGTCAAGACGTAATGATCCGCCAATGACACAGGCGCAGCTACTGTCTTCAGGATCACGCCATCGGCGATCAATTCCTCGATCGTTGCCTCATCGACACGCGCCTGATCAGCGCTGGCAGCATAAACCAGCGCCAAATCGCAAATCTTGTTGATCATCCGCGGCACCCCACCGCTATAGTCATAAACCTTGTTCAGAGCGGCTTCAGTGAACTCCTGGCCGCTGCCCCCGACATGCCGAAGGCGGGAAATGATGTAGTCACAGCTGGATACTGCATCCATGGCCCCCAGATGATAGCTGACAGAGACGCGCTGTGCGAATTGGCTGAACTCTGGCTGCGAAATCATGTCACGCAGTTCCGGCTGGCCAATCAGGATCAGTTGCAACAATTCGTCTTTGCTGGAATTGACATTGGTGAGCATGCGCAACTCCTCCAATGTCTCTTCGGAAAGGTTTTGCGCTTCATCAAGGATCAACAGGACCGATCGACCATCTGCATATTGCCCCAGCAGGAAATCGACAAATTGTTGGTAAAGCTCCACATAGTCGGCATTAGTGTCGTACGGCAAGTCAAAGGCGTTGAGCACCCAGCGTAAAAGCTCGCCGCGCCCGCCCTGCCCATTGGAGATGAGCCCCACCACCACATCATTGTCGATGCGCTCCAGCAGCGCATAAAGCGACGTGGTCTTTCCCGCGCCAACCTCACCTGTCAGCAAAGTAATCGGTGCGCGCGTCACCAATCCGTATTCCAGCACCGAGAACGCACGCTTGTGGCCTTTGGACCAGAACATGAAATCCGGATCTGGTGGCAGCGCAAACGGACGCTCCCGAAACTGGAAATGTTGGAGATAAAGATCCGCTTTCAAGATACTGATCCAAATATTCTGGTCCGTTGGCCGGGCACGATATTCCGGTTCGAGCCCAATGCATACAATATTCTCGCCCAACGGACTATAACGGCCCTTTTGACACGTTTAAGATAAAGCACTTGGAGCTCGGATTAAATGGGTAGGGTTATTCGAAACAGAGTGTTTCCGATGGGCCATGTCTGACGTCAGCACCAATGGGACAGTTGAAGGTGATTTGATTAGAGAGGGTTTCTGGCTCATCGTAACCGCCAAGGAGTGGAGATGAGAAAGCAACCCGGAACCAAGCTGAGCCACGGTGAGGAGGTCGTAAAGGACATTCGCCGTGCGACCCGCAAACAGTATTCCGCAGAAGAAAAGATCAGGCCGTTCCGGATGGCCGGAAGGGTGAGGATAGCATGCCGAGTTCTGCCGCTGTGAAAGCATTGCACAGAGCCTCTAATACAGCTGGTCCAAAGAGCTCCTGGAGGCGAACACTGCAATACAGACAACCCGTAAACGGCAATCACTAACATGCTGTGTTCATAGAGTGAATCCCCAAGTTTGTGCAACAAAGCCATAGATTTTGTAAACGTGTTAAACGAGAACAACAATTTAAACCAATCGAGATACTTCACATATATCAACTCAGAAGTAGTTTAAGATACTTACCATAAGTAGACTTAGTGAATAGCCGGGACCGTTCTTCAAGCGCTTCATCATCAATCCAGCCGTTAGCCCAGGCGATCTCATCCAGGCTGCCGGTCTGCATCCCTTGCCGGTCTGTAAGTGTGCGCACGAAGTTTCCCGCATCCAGCAGCGACCCATGTGTACCGGTATCCAACCAGGCAAAGCCACGGCCCATGGTCTGAACATTCAGCAAGCCTTCGTTCAGATACATCTCCAGCAGGGACGTGATTTCCAGCTCGCCCCGCTCGGACGGTTGGACCTGACGGGCACGGGCAGGGGCATCGCCGTCAAGGAAATAGAGCCCGGTCACCGCGTAGTTTGAGGGTGGTACTTTCGGCTTCTCGATGATGCCGCGTACTTTCTGACCCTCGAAATCAACCACACCATAACGTTCGGGGTCGGCAACGCGATAGGCGAACACAGATCCACCACGCTCTTGTAGATCTGCTTCGCGCAGCAAATCCGGCAGGCCGTGGCCGAAGAAGATATTGTCACCCAGGATCATCGCAGACGGGGCACCTGCAAGGAAATCCTCTGCCAAAGTATAAGCCTGCGCCAGACCGTCAGGCGAAGGCTGAGTGATCCAGGTAAGCGACAGGCCGTACTGACTGCCGTCACCCAACAGACGCTGAAACTGATCCTGATCCTGTGGTGTTGTGATGATCGCGATCTCGCGGATCTGCGACAGCATGAGCACGCTCAGCGGGTAGAAGATCATCGGCTTGTCATAGATCGGCAGCAACTGTTTTGAGACCGCCATTGTGATCGGATACAGCCGAGTACCCGAACCGCCAGCCAGAATGATACCTTTGCGTTGCATGATCTATCCTTTCAAGGCAGGGCTATCTGCAACCTTCAGATCGGCCAGCACCTGCGCCAATCCGGCTTTCCAGTCAGGCCGCCCAAGCCCGTAAATGTCATTGAGCCGCGAACACTCCAGCCGTGAATTCAGCGGTCTGGGGGCCGGGGTCGAGTAATCTGTTGTCGGAATATCGGTGATCTGGGTTGCCAGCCCCGCCTGCGAGACAATTTCGCGCGCGAAACCGGCCCAGCTGACATCGGGTGTCCCGGAATAGTGAAACAGCCCGCCTTCGGCCTGCCGTCCGGTTTTGGCTATGGCCAGCAGCGTCTTGGCAATATCAGCTGCCGGTGTCGGCCCCCCGATCTGATCCGCCACGATGGTCAGCGTGTCACGGGTCTCGGCCAGCCTCAGGATGGTTTTGACAAAGTTGTGTCCGTGGGCCGAAAACACCCAACTTGTCCTTAGGATCGCATACCACCCCTCCGCTTGGGAAATCTGGTGTTCTCCCACCAGCTTGGTCTGGCCATAAGAACCCAAAGGGTCTGTCGGGTCCTGCGTGGTGCGGGGCATATCCCCCGCCCCGTCAAACACATAGTCGGTTGAGATGTGTAGGAAGGGCAAATCACGCTCTGCTGCGGCGCGCGCCATAGCCCCCGGTGTATCCCCGTTGATCACCCGGGCTAGCTGGGGCTCATCCTCGGCCTTGTCGACCGCCGTGTAAGCTGCGGCGTTTATGATCACATCCGCATCCGTGCTTCGGATAGCGTCAACACAGCTCTGCGGATCAGACAGGTCCGCTTGGGAGCGGTCCAGCGCCTCGACCGAGATGCCGTGCGTCGGCGCGCGTCGGCGCAGTTCCGTAGCAACCTGCCCGCTATGGCCGAAGACCAGTGCCTTCATTCGGCCACCCCGAGCCGCTCTCCCACGCCGCTGCGGTTCTGCAGAGCAGCCAGCCATGCGCCGTTGTCCAGATACCACTGAACCGTCTGTTCCAACCCGGTTTCAGGTGTGTAAGAGGGGCGCCAGTTCAACTCGTTCCGAATACGGGCTGGGTCGATGGCATAGCGACGATCATGACCGGGGCGGTCAGTGACAAAGGTGATCAGATCGGCGTAGGGCGTTTTGCCCGGCTTCAACCGATCGAGTATCGCGCAGAGCATTTTGACCAAATCGAGATTGGTCATCTCGTTCTCACCGCCAATATTGTAGCTGCGGCCCAGCTCACCTTTTTCCAGCACCAACAGCAGTGCCTCAGCATGGTCTTCGACATGCAGCCAGTCGCGGATGTTGTCCCCTGCCCCATAGATCGGGATGGGTTTGCCAGCCAGCGCGTTCAGGATCACCACCGGGATGAGTTTTTCCGGAAACTGATAGGGGCCGTAATTGTTCGAGCAATTGGTCAGAACCACCGGCAGGCCATAGGTTTCGCGCCAGGCCCGGACAAGGTGGTCGGACCCGGCCTTCGAGGCCGAATAAGGCGAATTGGGCTGATAGGGGCTGTCTTCGGTGAAAAACCCGGTCTTACCCAAAGATCCGAACACTTCATCGGTCGAGATATGATGAAAGCGGAAGCTCTCGGGCTTGCCGGCACCGATCCAATAGGCGCGCGCGGCTTCCAACAGGACATAGGTGCCGGTGATGTTGGTGTCGATAAAGGCCGCAGGACCATCGATCGAGCGGTCGACATGGCTTTCGGCGGCCAGATGCATGATTACATCCGGCTGGTGCCTGTTCAAGATCGCCGCCATCGCCCCCGCATCCCGGATGTCAGCCTGCTCGAATGCGTATTCAGGCACATCCGCAACGGAGGCGATATTCTCCAGACAGGCCGCATAGGTCAAAGCATCGATATTGACGACCGCATGGCCTTCAGCAATTGCGCGGCGGATGACAGCAGAGCCAATAAAACCGGCACCGCCCGTGACCATAATTTTCATTCACCATCCTCAATCACAAACGGAGTATCTATATTTCGCAAAAATGGAGCTGCTTTATCTTTATCTGACAATTGCGGTTCGGCTAGGTCCAGCGGCCAATTAATTCCAATATCGGGATCATCCCACCGAATGGCGCCTTCTGTTTCCGGAGCGTAGGTGTCGGAGCATTTATAGATGATCTCGGTCTCCGGCTCTAATGTCATGAAGCCATGAGCAAACCCGGCGGGCACCAGCAACATTCGACCGTTTTCAAAACTGAGTTCTGCGCCGACCCAATCGCCGAAGGTGGGAGAACCTTTGCGGATGTCTACGGCGACGTCAAAAAAGCGTCCGCGCCCACAGCGAACCAGCTTGGCCTGCGCTCTTGGAGGCGCTTGGAAATGCAGGCCACGTATTGTGCCAACAGCACCGGAAAGCGAGTGGTTATCCTGAACGAAGACCGTATCGATGCCCGCATCGGTAAAACTGTTCACGTTGTAGGTTTCTTCGAAGAACCCGCGATGATCACCAAACCGTCTGGGCGTGATCAGGATCACCTCTGGGATTGCAAGAGGTACCAATTTCATCGTCACAAATGTCTTATTCCACTATGTGGCATTGTCACACTCATAGGTCATGTCATAGCTGTTCGTGCATGGCCAAGGATTTTGTCACCTCTCCGGTAATTCGAGCGAATTCTCTCCTTGTATTCGGTACAGTTTTGAATTGAGGCAGTTTGGTATCTTTCTGGAATAGTCTGAAGCGTGGACAAAAGTGGAACATTCTCCCAGCGCTCTATCTCTATTCTTTTATGACCCTCGAATTGATTCTCCCTTCACTGAAGTTGATCAGTCCCACTTGTGTGGTCCAATTTGATTGTTAGTGCATGACCAGCCTTTGGTCCATCTGAACGATGGTTTCTCGCGCTGGTGGCTTATATCCCAGAGCACCGTGCGGGCGTTTAGTGTTGTAGTGCCTCCTCCATTCGTCGGTCAAAATCTGCGCTTCTTTTGGGCTGTAGAAGACTTCTCCATTCAGGAACTCATCTTTGAGCCGCGCATTGAAACTCTCACAGTAACCGTTTTCCCATGGGTTGCCTGGCTCGATGTATGCGGTCTTTGCTCCAACTGCATTGATCCAGCCGCACCGCCACGGCAACGAACTCAGGGCCATTGTCGGAGCGAATCTAGCTTGGCACACCTCACATGATGAACAGGTCACTCAGCACGTCGATGACATTGCCGGAGCTCAGCTTTCGGTCCACGCGAATCGCCAAGCACTCCCGCCTATACACATCAATAACGTTGAGCGTGCGAAACACCCTTCCGCCATCCGTTCGGCAATGTACGAAATCATAACTCCAAACGTGGTTTCGATGCTCCGACCGCAGCCGAGCATACGCCCCATCATTCGACCAGAACCGTCCCTTCTTTGGTTGTTTCATTGGCATTTTCAGCCCCTCCCAACGCCAAAGCCTTTCGACGCGCTTATCATTCACCTAAAGCCGACAGGCGGTGTTCGCACCGCCGAGAGGGGTCAACCCGCATCTCACAGCAAAGCCGCGATCTGACGATAAGCGACCTTTCTTTTGAAGGCTAGGAGGCTTTTCCAGCCGAGAGCTGAATGCCTGCGTCGTGGATTGTAGAACCCATTGATGTCCTCGAAAATCGGTCGGGTGCACCTGCGCATGCGGGACATTTGCTGTCAGATCTATCGGGAGAACGAGGTCGACATCTTGGGCAGGGTGCTCTCGAGCGATCATGTCCACATGTTCGTGCCAGTGCCGCCAAAGATCGCCGCTTCCGATCTGGTGCGCAAGATGAAAGGCCGTTCGCCACATAAAGTCCAACGCGAATTCCCGGAATTGCGCAGGCGTTATTGGGGGCGTCGTTCTACAATACTTATAGCAGCATATCCGGAATCCCACCGGCGCAAGCTGGTCAGTGGTTTAGTACCAAGTTAACGAGACCCAACGCTCCAGTGAAAAGCGATAAAGCTCCGGATCAAGTAAAATCTCATCTAGTGGTGGTACAGGATTCGCGCCAGAATACGCATAAAAAGTGTAACCTGAGACTTTCTCCACCGGAGCCCCCAACGTCTGCAGCCACTGGTGGCCAGCAGCGTTGAAGGGCGAAAATCGATGTGTGATGATGAGGTCAGGGTCACCTTCGAAACGCTCCATATTGATGAATGCGAAATCGACCACATCGCGTTTGCTGAGAAGCGCCAATTCCAAAGCACCAAACTCCGGCGGCATACGAATCATTCCGACGCGTATGTCAGGGGGAAGAGATTGGAGATACTGAATGACAGCCCTTTGCTCTTGGATGTGGTGGAATGGTTTGAAATGATTTTCCAGGTTTTCATAACCGCCGGCATTGATCTGCATTGCCGCGCCAACCGCAATGACCCGCACAGCCACAATCAACTGTGACACAGACAGCAAGACGGCAAAGCATACAACCGCCAGCCCTAGTTCTTTTCGACCCAATGTTTGCGCCAGACGGTACAGTGTGACCAACGTCAAACCCGCGCATAGTGCAACCATCAAATAGACTGGCCAGATATAGCGCAGGTGCATGAACGGTGATCGCGCAATCCATGCTCCGGTAACCAGTAAGGAGGCCACCAGCAGAATCAAAACGATGCGACCGGCATGTGTATTGATGCGCCAGATCAGCGGCGCGGTCAGGGCTAGGAAGAGCAGGGTTACCGGTAGTGTCGTCACAAAGCGGACAAGAAAAGAATACATGCGCGCGGGGGACGGTAGATCCCCTCCCACTCCGGCCGAACCCAAGTTCGTGGTAAGTGAAACACCGTTACTTGGATTAGTTCCTTCAAGCCATTGTATTTGCAAAAACAAAAGGCCTATGAACACGGTAGTCATAATCCCTCCTGCCAGAAGACACATCCCGAGGTTGCGCCAAAGATAGGTGCGTGACGTGAACGCACAGAGTATTAGCGCGGGCACAGCCGGCAGCAGTGTCCATCGCGTCGCGATGGCACATCCGACCAGAATACCTGCCATAGCAGCGTCCCTCAAAGGGATACGATCATCACGAAGAACCACCACTATCCCGCTCAAAAACAAAGCGACGGCCAGCACCACCGCGTATCCCATTCCAGACAAAAGCACAGTTCCTGGTGCCGCAACACAAGTGACAGCAAGCAGGCGGTATTCAAGGGGCGAATGGATTGTCGACCGCAGCATGCGCATCAGAACAATATAGAGACCAACAATCGACAAGAGCGAAAGCAGACGGGGCACAAAAAGAGGTGAGACCGGTAGCCAATGCGTAGCGCCGACGATCAGGAAATGTAGTCCGCCAGTGGTTGTCACAGGCATAACCGATGGGACTGCCTCATTGTCGTAAGCTTGCCGTGCCGATGCAGTAATCCAAGCTTCGTCAAACTCAGCACCCATAAGGAGAGCTGTGAGCACCATTAAGGCAAGTGACAGAATAAGACACACTGACAGAAGTCGTGTCTGAAAGGTTTCCGAAAAAAACATATGGTCACTCAATTGCGCTTAATAATGCTACGTTGCCGCTAAATTGTTGTATGGTTTAAGCATTAATAATGCAGATAAAAGCTATATTACTAGATAGGAAAACGGAATGAGAGTTTTTCCAAACTCATTTGATCGATTATGGTCTGACTGCGAAACGGATATTTTAGCTGCGGTGTCCCGTGTTGGGGCCAGCGGATGGTATGTCCTTGGGAGCGAGGTTTCCGCCTTCGAAACGCAGCTGGCAGCTTGGGCGGGGGTGCCATATGTGATTGGTGTGGCTAATGGAATGGATGCTCTTGAGATCGCTTTTCGCATCAGTGGAATTGGCCGCGGCGACAAGATTCTAACGACCCCTCTTTCAGCATTTCCAACAGCTCTTTCAATTACACGTGCAGGGGCAGTACCCGTGTTTGCCGATACCGATGAGCATGGCCTGCTAGATCCCAACGCCGTTGAGGAAGCACTGGCGGCGCATCCTGATATCAAAGCCATTGCGCCTGTGCATCTTTATGGTCAGCTGGCTGACATGACCGCACTTCAGGCCCTGGCTGATCGGGCTGATGTGATGCTGTTCGAGGATGCGGCACAGGCCATTGGAGCAAAACGGCATGAAACCGGTGTCGCAGACAATCGCCGCATGGCTGCAATCTCTTTCTATCCGACCAAAAACCTTGGTGTTCTGGGTGACGGAGGGGCTTTGTTCTTACATTCCGAGGAGGCCGCAGAGGCGGCGCGATCCGTGCGCAATTATGGGCAAACCTCCAAATACGTCCACGACCTAGAGGGGCTCAACAGCCGCCTTGACGAAATCCATGCCGCCATGTTGAGGGATGCGTTTCTGCCGCGACTGGACGGATGGCTGACAGATCGTCGTGGAATTGCGAAGACGTATCTTGACCAGATTCTCAATCCCAAGGTGGCATTGATGCCGGGGCCGGACCCAAAAGGATCGGGCTGGCACCTGTTTCCAGTGCGCGTTGATCCGGTACATCGTGAGACTTTTATGAACCACCTGTCTGACCGAGGCATTGTTGCAGGTATTCACTACCCTATTTTGTTGCCTGAACAACGGGCTCTAAAGAATCAGGGATCCGTTCTGACTGTCGGGTCATTGGATACGGCGCGTGCTATTGCCAAAAGTGAGGTTTCTCTTCCGATCCACCCCTACCTCACCGAAATTGAGCAGGATTTCATCATAACTGCCGTGAATGATTGGGAGGGATAGGCAATGTTTTCTCTTATCATCCCCGTCTATAAGAACGAACAGAACATTCCGCCACTTCTTGACGCGATCAAAGGTATCAACGATCAAATAGATGATGAATTCGAAGCCGTCTTTGTTGTGGATGGAAGTCCCGACGGATCTTTTCTGGCTTTGCGTGACAAATTACCCAATGCCGGATTTGCGGCGCAATTGATTGCGTTGTCCCGGAACTTTGGTGCTTTTGCTGCAATTCGTGCGGGACTTGAGAAAGCCAATGGGGATACTTTGGCCGTTATGGCAGCGGATCTGCAGGAACCGCCTGAACTGATCTTAAAGATGCATGTAGCACTCAAAGCAGGCAACTGTGATGTCGCTTATGGAGAGCGTATCAAACGCGAAGACCCATGGTTATCGCGTGTGCTTTCGCAATTGTTCTGGTCGTTTTACCGGCACAATGTGGCCTTAGATATTCCGCGTGGCGGCGTCGATATCTTTGGCTGTACCCGCGCAGTGCGGGACCAGATTTTGGCTTTAGAAGAGCGCAACAGCTCCCTTGTGGCACTACTGTTCTGGGTAGGGTTTCACCGCCAGGCATTTCCTTACGAACGCAGAGCCCGCGAGATCGGCACGAGTGCTTGGACCTTTCTAAAAAAATGGAAATATATGCAGGACAGTGTGTTTAGTTTTTCAGATCTGCCTATTTCCTGGTTGCTCGGGATTGGTTTTTTTGGATCGATCTTCAGCATCTTGTTTGCGCTAGTGGTTTTCGTGAGTACTCTTTTGGGCCAGATTGATGTTCCTGGTTATGCGGCGACGATTATCGTGATTTTGGTTTTTGGCACGATCCAATTGTTGTCTATTGGTGTTATAGGCATCTACACATGGCGCGTGTTCGAAAACACAAAGGGGCGCCCTCTTCACATTGTGATGTCAGAGGAACGCTATACTCCTGAAGTGCCCGTAGTGCCTCTGGCTCAAGAAAGCGCTGAATAAAAACCATGTCTTTATTCATTTTCACTGATTCAATTGCACTCGATGGCCCCGGTCTACGGCTAAGGTTGATCAGACCGAATGACAGCGAGTATGTCTATCAGCTGCGCACAAACCCAGGACTGAATGTCTATTTGTCTCAGGTCACGGGCACGGTTGTTGATCAGAAAACGTGGATTGAACGTTATAAGGTTCGCGAAGTGGCCGGTGACGAATGGTATTTCGTGATTGAGCGGCGCGATGGTACGCGCTGCGGCCTTGTCCGAATTTATGATCTTACGCCGGAAACATTCACTTGGGGCAGTTGGGTCCTTGACGCTAACAAACCATCTAAAGCAGCGCTAGAAAGTATTTATTTGGTTTGTGAATTCGGTTTTTCGCATCTGAAACGTAGGAAAGCGATAATAGAAGTGCGCAAGGGAAACGAAAAGTCGTTGACCTTTCAAAGGCGTTTTGGCGCAAAAGAAACTCATTACACTGAAGATAACATTTACTTTGAATACCTCTCCACGCAATTCGTCAAAGACAAAGTGCGGTTCCAGGCTGTGTTAGGGATACCAACATGACAGAACATTCCTCATCTGCGACATATGTACATCCAAGCGTCTCTCTTCCGGATCAAGTCATCCTGAAGGAAGGCGTTTTCGTGGAAAATGGCGTTGTCTTCGCAGTTCAAGAAGAGGCTCACACCATCTTGCACGCAGGTGTGCGTATTGGGGCAGGTGCGGTCATTGGGGCTGCACTTGAGATAGGGCAGGGCGCGCAAATACGTCCTGGAACTGTTGTTTTGTCTTCGGTACCAGCAAATGCCATTGCCAGTGGCAATCCGGCTCAAATTGTGGGGTATACCACGGAACTGTCGGAAGTCCGAGGCGCTTTGATGCGCACCGCAGCACCTGAACAACGTAAATCGGTTGAAATTGTCCCTTTGGAAGTCGGAGGGGCCGCAGTTTATCGGATGCCTCAGGTTATCGATATGCGCGGCAACTTAACAGTCGGTGAGTTTGGTGATAACTTTCCTTTTGTTCCCAAGCGCTATTTCATCGTCTTCGACGTGCCGTCAGAAAAGCTTCGCGGCGAACACGCTCACTATGCCTGCCATCAATTCTTGATCTGTATCAGTGGATCCTGCACGGCGCTTCTCGACGATGGGCAGTCTCGGCAGGAAATTCGGTTGGACAGTCCCGATGCTGGACTTTACATGCCCCCTTTGATCTGGGGCACGCAATACCGCTACAGCCGTGATGCTGTTCTTTTAGTTTTTGCCTCTCACAGTTATGATCCAGCAGATTACATTCGTACTTACGATGTTTTTCAGGCCGCTATTCTGTAACTCTGAAGCACCTCAATACCTTTTATGTCTGTTTCACCCCCGCGCTGCTTAATTCAGAATTTTTTGCACACGGCCATGAAGTTCGGGGCCGTAGGAGTTTTATCGATTGGTATCTATTTCCTTTTATTATACCTCTTGCGCCCAATGATTGGGCCTATCTGGATACTGACCACAGTTGCCTATGCATTGAGCATGCTCTTCAATTTCTTGGCCCAAAGCATGTTTACTTTTCAGGTCCACGCCAAGGATATAGGTATGGTTCGTCGCTACATTTGCATGCAAGCCGGGTGTATGTTCTTCAATTCAGCGATGATGTTCGTGTTGGTTGACGTGTTTGCCTTCTATATCTGGCGGTCACAAGTTGGTGTAACGTCCTTCATCGCCGCAAGCTCTTTTCTGATGTCAAAGTATTGGGTTTTTTCTAAACCATAAGGTTTTGCGGTTGATTGATAGGGTAGACCTGACATTATGACCGGCATCGGCGATACGAAGGCCGTAAGCGGCTCGTGCAGATCACCTTCCGGTCGAGTATCTGATCTGAGGTTCCGTCTCTGAATGATTTTTAGAGGTGAGTTTCTCCATGGAAAGTACAAGAGAGTTTCTCATTGGGCTTGGTGTTACAGTCCAAACGCGATGCTGCCGACGTCAGCCTGTATGTGGTTCACTTGTCCGAAAAATAGTGCGGATCAATATCCGGTACCACGCAACACAACACCGACTGTCGCGAATATAATGCCCAGATCAGTGCGTAAAGACAGTTGTCCAGCATACGAAGTGTCAAAATCGGCACGGCTGGCAAAGCTGCTGGCATTACGCTGAGATACCTGCCACAGGCCAGTCAGCCCGGGGCGCATAGAATAGTAAGCTTTACCCGGATATAAATTTTTTTGTTCCGGCATCATCGGGCGTGGACCAACAAGGCTCATTTCACCGGCCAGAACATTCCAGAGTTGCGGCAACTCATCCAATGATGCCTTACGCATCAATTGACCGATTTTTGTGACGCGCGGATCGTTTTTGAGCTTCTGGGTTTCGTCCCATTCACGCTTGGCAGTTGGGTCTCGCGTCAGGTGATCTGCCAGCAAAACATGCGCATTGGGAACCATGCTGCGTAGTTTCCACATGGTGAACTCTTTGCCATCACGGCCAATACGCGTTTGTCCGTAGAATGGATTGCTTCCATCTCGCGCGACAAGCAATGCCAAAAACAACAGAGTCGGCAGGACGATCGGCAAGGCCAGAAGAATCAGAGCAATATCAAGGATGCGTTTAAAGAAGTTTGAGTAAACGCCCACCTGCGGAAAGCGATATACTCCATGTTCGACCTGAATAATAACAGGTTGTGATTCTCTCGGAATATCAGTGTATTGAACTGTCACTTTTTAACTCACAAACACATGAATCACGGTGGATTCATACTCGTTACAACACGCTTACCAGCACTCACATCGAACCGAGGCCGCAAAAAATCAAGAAAGACCCCAATTATGGCGAAAATTCTGCCACGCCACAACGTTAACACATTTTAACTCGGGTCCACAAATAGTCATTGTCCAAAACCCAAAAAAACTCACAGAACTTCAACAATACTACTCTCTAAGCTCCAGACTCATTGAGTTTCAGAGCCAGAAGATGACGATTACTGCGAGTGTATGGCTGATGGGAACACTTTCGGCCATCTATCGTAGCGGGTTTCTACTCGGCTCCATTCCTTCAAGCGACTGAACATGATCTCGATGCGGTTTCGGCGCTTGCACCTGTGCTTGCCTTTTCGGACAGGCTTCTCGCGTGACTTTCTGCCGGGCATGCATGGGCGTATCCCTTTTCTTTCATAGCCTTTCGGAACCAGTCAACATCGTAACCGCGGTCAGCGATCATCCAATCGGCGGCTGGCCGTACGTCAGGGGCAGGAGGTCACGCAGTTCAAGAAACGGATGAAGGCACGCCATGAACAGCTTACCCACGGCGTTGAGAAGGCGCAGGATCGACGGGAAAACGGCAGATGGGCACGCAATGTCGTGAAACGCCCGCCACCCGAGAAGAAATCCGTCCCCAACCAACTCCGAAGACGCTACCACAACTGCAGGCCAAGAAACCACCGCAGGTCGCAAATGCACCAGAGCAGGCATTCATCCCTGAATTTTTACACCGTCCCTCTCAGAACACCCCTAAACCGCCAGCAGAGCCAAGCGACCGTTTGGGGCTGGATGACAAGAAGCGCACCAATGACAACCAGTTCAACGAGCGCGATTAGCTCAAGATACCGTGGGAGTGCAACACCAAGTCCAAGGGTAAAGAACCGCCCTGGAAACGGGATCGCGGTGAGGATCGTAAGCGTTCCTTCTTGGACAAGACACGCGGCGGGAAATCACGAGAACCTGAAAGGTGATATTTTGCTTTCGGCGTCGCCGTCGTCTGACCCCGAAGAGAGACGCATATAGGTTCTCGCTCAAGGCGGCGAAGCCCCTGCTCAGCGGTTGCCTTGAACGAAGCTCTGTCGTGGTTCAGGGAGCAAATCAGGCTGCGGTGATAGCGACCGCGCAAAGAATTTACTTTTGGAGAACTGAAAACTGGTAGATGAATGCTTCTAGTTGCTTTCCGCTTGAAGAAGGTTCTCCACTTTGAACGTTTGCATATCTGTTTCGGTCAGATTCAGTTGCTGTGCTCGACCAATGTCGTGCGTAAGCAGGGAGTGTCCAAATGCAAAGCTAAACCCGCGCAATCCAGCTGCATCTAATAAGGTCGGCGCAATATCAAAATGAGAAGAGGGGCCCTCATGTTGAGTGGATGGAAGATCAGGGTGCAATAGAAGAAAGAATAAAGTCCGTTCCTGCTGTTCCAGCGTCGGTATCATATCTCCTTGGATCAATAAGTGATCCGATACGATTGCGATAACGGTATTTGATCCAACTGGCGAGCGCCTTATGTACTCAATGAAGTCCGTGATCAGTTTGTCTGCACAATGCACAGCATCCAGCATCATTGATCTTTGCCCGGTGTAGCTCGCGCATCCAGGCGATGGGGTCCCGAAGGGATGGTGCGTATCCAGTGTCAGTACAGCCAGATGAAATGGCTCCGCACTTTCTGCCAGCCCATCGAAGATTGTCCGTGCATTATCAAAGAGGCTGGCGTCATACATGCCCCAGCTATGTGCTGTCGCGCTTGGCAACTCATCAAGGCCCAGAACCGCATCATACCCGTTGTCTTGCAAAAATTGTCCTTTGCCAGCAAAGGAAAGAGACGCGCCGCCTACATAGGCGTTTCTGTACCCGGCTTGTTTAAGGTACTCGGCTAGGCATGTGATTTCCGAAAATGGGTTGTTAACTTCATTCAGTACACTATTGCCACCCATCTCAGAGAGTAACGGGACGCCACATTGGCTACTAACAATCCCTCCGATTGTCCAGCCAGTTCCCGGATACTGTTGAAAGTCACGGAACCAAAGACCCTCGGACGCTAGATTTTTGATTTGCGGAAGGAGGTCCGGAAACAGGGCCTCGTTAAAATAGGTTTCTTCCAGACTCTCTGCGTAAATCAGGACCAAGTTACGCGAATTTGGTGCCTGAATGATTCCGCTACTTTTGGTGCTTTGCTGCAGCCGTGTAATCTCATCATTCAGTCGGGCGGAGGTGCGAAATGTACTTTCACGAAAATCAGCATAGGCGTTGAGTGGATAGCTTGCCCAAAGACTGAATATTGCTGCTGTCAATGCGATTCCCATTCGAAAAGCCATATGGAAAACGGGCTGCATATTTTTGATGGCAAGAAAAATAATGATGGGCGTTGCAAGCAAGTATATGCCCAGAACAGACATGCGCACCAAATCAGTTTTGATTGCAATCTTGAGTGTGGAAGGATCGAGATGCGCGAAAAAAGCTGAATTGAACGCCGTGCCCTGCGACGCAAAAGAGACAGTCAAAGCAACATTAAGAAAGACGAACGCTGTCCCCGCTATCGTCAAGATGACGCGCCAGGCGATATTACGCTCAGCGGCCAGACACAGTGCCACAACCATAAATGCTGTTGACAGAATCCAAAAAATTCCTGGCTCCCGTCGCACATCGCCAGCGACGATCATCAACGGGATTGCGAAAAAACCAAGCAGAAAAAGAGACCAGATAAATGTGCGGACCATTAAAGTATGCACCCTTGAACCGGCAGAAATAACATGACTTTTTGATAAATTTTGTGTTTCAATGAGTTACACCTCGATGAAACCTAGGAAATTCAAAAAATACAAGTCCCCAAACCGTTGCTGGGAACAGAGCGGGTAAAAAAATAGCGGCTAATCCTAGGTTCTTGGCTATGCGCGACAATTCGCGCCGCACTGGACCAATCCGATCTACGATTGCTTCCAGTGCGAAGTTGGGGGTCACAATGATAAGAACCACCATAAGCGACCCGATCAAGAGCGCCACCTGTCCGGGATCGGATCCAATATAAAAAGCGATTAGACAGGCCAAAATAAATACTACAACTTCTAAGCGAAAGGCTTCTTCTCTGATCCAGATATCGCATAAACCTACCTTGGAATTGTAGAAGGCTGCTACAGGCCGTGCACCACGGCATAGATTATACGATTTTGATCTTTGTTTGGCACACATATTCAGCGGCTTTTCGTAATAGACAACTGACTAAGTTGATGTACATTCATGCAGAAACGGTCGTTTTTGTCACGCTCAATCTCGGCACGATTGGTCAAGCTGTTAGCTGTTCCAAAAACCTATGACAAAACGTTTGAGGTTTTGGAAGGTTTTTGTCATCATAGGGCATGATAATCGGATATGCGCGCGTTTCAACCACAGATCAGAACCTTGACGCTCAGATCGACGCTTTAACAGCGGCGGGTGCGGAGCGCCTATTCTCCGAGAGAGTAAGTGGAGCCAAGGCCGAACGTCCAGAGCTGGATAAGATGTTGGATCAACTCCGCGACGGTGATGTGGTGGTGGTGACGAAATATGATCGCCTTGCCCGGTCTTTGCGCGACCTGTTGGATATCGTGGAAGCTATCAAGAAACGTGGCGCGGGCTTTCAATCATTGGGTGAAGATATCGACACGACCACGCCAGCCGGAGAGTTGATATTCCACGTCTTCGCCTCGATTGCACATTTCGAGCGCCGCAGGATTGCAGAACGTACTCTTGAGGGTTTGGCAGCAGCTCGTAAACGTGGCCGCATCGGTGGTCGCCCCCCTGCCCTATCCCCAGATCAGAAAGCTGAAGTAATCCGCATGCGAGATCAGGAGCAGCGCCCGTTGCGCGAGATTGCACAGTTGTTTCGTGTCAGCACTCAGACGGTTAGGCGGGCTTGAGTGTTTGAGTGAAAACACCAATGAGGCAGACACATGAGCATTATCTCCATTTTGAATCCTAAGGGTGGTTGCGGCAAGACCACCATCAGCACCAACCTTGCCCAAGCGCTGCATGATCGCGGGCATTCCGTCCTGATCGTGGACAGTGACCCGTAAGGCAGCGCTCGAAACTGGCACGCAGCCAACGAAGACAACCCAATTGAGCTAGTGGCGCTTGATCGCCCCAACAATGTCAAGGCGCCTGCCAGCATGGCCGCGAATTACGATTATGTGGTGATCGACGGCGCGGCCAAGCTGGAATATATGATCGCAGTTGCGATCAAGGTCAGCGACTTTGTTCTGATCCCCGTTCAACTCTCGCCCTATGACATCTGGGCTGCGCCTGATCTGGTGGACTTCATCAAGGTCCGTCAGAATGTCACAGGCGGTCTTCCTCTGGCGAGCTTCGTTGTATCCCGCATGGTGGAGGGAACGCGCCTAGCCAGCAGTATACGAGCGGCTCTGGACGAATACGCCCTGCCCGTCTGCGACACCACAATCACACAACGTCAGGTCTACCCACAAACCGCGTCCGAAGGACTGACCGTTTTTGAAGCCGACAATGCAAAGGCAAAAGCTGAGACGCTGGCCTTGATTGATGAGCTGATCAGCATGCTCGCCCTTACAAGCAAAAAAGGTGGCGTAACATGGCACTATCAGCGAAACGTCACAGCCGTGGCGATGAAGCTAATCAGCGCGTCTTGAAAGAGGTTACGGAAACCACCGAGAAGCAGAAGCGCCTGAATGCTAAGATCGAGGAAAGCTTGTATCGACAGATCAAGATGAAGGCCGTCGAAGAAGGGCGCTCAATCTCAGACATTACGCGTAGTTTGTGGTCTGAGTATTTGAGTAAATAATTAATTACTCAAATGAGTGATCTGGCTCCACTGTTCCACTTCACATAGCTCTTCGCAAAGTTCACGAACGATCCGCTTGGGTTTTGCGGGATGGACTGCTTGCCGCTTAGCATGTCGCGCCATTCGCGTTCAAGAAAATATAAATCATAGCCGGCCGATGCTTTCAGGCGTAGTCATAAACTGAATTGGGCAGAGCGATCTTATCGAGTGTGTCAATAGTCTCTGGTTCAGCGCAAATGTCGGTGGACCCAGATCGCGGGCGAATGATGAATAGATCGTCGTCCAGTTCGAACGTGTAATTTGGGATGTGGCTCTTCTCGTTGTACATATCCACGATGGCCTCGACTAAGCGGCGGAACTCTTTCGGCGTGGATTGTGAGCCTGCCTTCAGGATCAGGATTCATAACTAATAGATGACGATTGCTGCGAGGGCGACTGCGGAGAGCAAGACCTTGAGACAGCGATCATGGCGGGTAGCCACACGCCTCCAATCCTTGAGCCTGCCAAACATGATCTCTATGCGGTTGCGTCGTTTGTGGCGGCGCTTGTCGTACTTCACAGTAGCCTTGCGTTGCTTTCGACCTGGGATACAGGCGCGTATCCCTTTGCCTTTCAACGCATCTCGGAACCAGTCAGCGTCATAGCCACTATCACCAAGCAGCCAGTCCACATTTGGTATGCTGCTGAGCAGAGTCCGCGCACCAACATAATCGCTCATTTGTCCCGCGGTGACAAAAAGGCTGAGCGACCGCCCTTGGCTGTCACCGATAGCATGCAGTTTGGTATTCATGCCGCCCTTGATTCGACCAATCAGACGGCTACACCCCCCCTTTTCGCGGCCATCCTTGTCGCGGTATGATGTGCTTTCGAGTAGGTCGTGTCGATCATCACAGTCTTTTCTTCGCCGTGTTCGGCCGCCAAGCCGACCATCATCCGAGTGAAGATACCTTTCGCGCTCCAACGCTTCCACCGGCTATAAAGCGTCTTGTGCGGTCCGTATTCTTTGGGGGCGCCACGCCACCGCAACCCATTGCTATTGATAAATATAATCCCGCTCAAAACACGTCTGTCATCCATACGGAGCTTGCCATGTGACCACGGGAAGAAAGGGAAAGCTTGGCCATCTGCTCGTTAGTCGGCCAGAATAGGTCGTTCATATCACCACTCCATTTCCGAGCCGTGAATCATGCAGCGCGTTGAAAATCAATGCATCCTGACCCTAGGTTTCATGCTGCTTTCAGTTGCTTCCAACCAGCCCAAGATGCGTGGTTCGGCGTCTGCTGATCAAACACCGAATGTGGGCGTTTGGTGTTGTAGAAGGCCTTGCTCTGAAACCCGATTTTACCACCATTTGTGATTAGCGTTTTCCGCGACGAAGCCTTGGCTGTGAGAGGGAGTGGACGCGATGAAAGCAGCGAGATTTACGGCTGCATAGAAAACGTTCGAGTTGAAGCAGGTTGAAGAGGGTAAGTCTCTACTAATTGCATGGCCTCGCGCATAGACACAGGCAGTGATCCCTGCCCCACTACACTCCTCCTCTCTGAGACACTGGCCCTTTTCGCATGCGAAACACGCGCGGGGGTCTGTCCAAAAAATAAGGAGATTCCGATAGGCCACCCGGAAAATCAGGTTTCGACCGCACGTTTCTTTACCCACCCAAGAAAGGCAGCGTCCGCGCTTTTGAGGCGAGGTTGGCCGGAGGCGTGCCACATGGCGCGCCAGTCGGCCTCCAGCGCATAGACATCCCAGCCAGGCATCAAGCGACGGGCGGTCTCGAAAGTCTCCGGGGCAAGCGCAGCCCCTGCTCCTGCAGCCTCTTCAATCACGGTCATCGGGCGCACGCAGATCATATCCCCCGGCTCCTCGGTGAGCGTATAATCCGGCAACCGGCCATCACGAATGATCTCGCGCACCATCGCACGGAACACTCTGCGCGGAGAGGCCGAGCCCGACTTCTTGCAGAGCACCTCTATCGAAACCCGCCATTCCGGCTGACGTCCGCAATGCTTGCGTGCCAGCTCGTAAAGACGGCGCTCCAACGGGCGGCGCAGTCGGAAATACTCTCTATTCAAGGTCAAAACCGACTTCGCCAGTACGGCACGATAGAGCCAGTCAGACAGTGTGACCGCCACGCTGACCATACGGCCGCCGCGGGTACGCCGCACAATTTCCCAGCGTTCGATCAGACCGAACCCAGTGGTGACTTCGAGCGGATCATCCTTGGGACCCGTGGCGATATTGGTGGTGATGCGTGTGCCTGCCAAGCGCTCAAAGGCATCGCGCAGCCGTCGGTAGCCATCCCCGGAGGTTTCCCGCCCCGTAGCCAGCAGCAGGTCATGAGCGGTCAGCGTGAGTGTACGCGCCGTCGGTTTGCCTGCATTGAGCGCGGCCACCAACTGCGAGATACAAAAGATCAGGATATCTGCATCAAAGATCGTAGCGCGCCCTTTGACGGATGGCGTGACCACAACCTCCACATCATTGTGCCGGTATTCGAGTATGCGCCGATCTGGACGCGTCGAGAGGGAAAAGAGCGGATGCTCCATCGAAGCGAGATCATGTTTGGGCACCGCTGCAAAGAAATCGCAAACGAAAAAGTCCTCAGGTCCCGCCCCGCCGCCGGTCGCAATACCTGCATTCATCAGAAGGCTCCGATCCGCAATGCGGTCGGTAGAAAATATGTCATGGCTCTGCTCGATCCCACCGCGCTTGTCCCGATCAGGCTGCCCGGCTTTCGGTGTTTCATTAACACCCGACCCTAGGGGAGGGGTTCGATTCTGTCCACAGGGCCACTGTTCAGATCGTGGCTTCAGAGTCGCTCAAACGTGGGATCAGAATCACTCTATCGTGGCTTCAGAGTCACTTGAAGACAAAGAGGCATATAAAATATATTCAATATCAATATGTTACCGAAGACATAGATATTTCGTAACTATATAATAACTAAAAATTAACAAGCTTAAGGGACCAAACCAGCAAATCGCCAAACCTTTTCACATTAAGGCAAATCTCTGAAATTACTTAGAAAGAGTCGGAAGGGGCATATGTTTTCTTGCATGTACCATGATTTTTGATATTCTGGAAAAAACGTGATACATGGAGAGGCTTATGAGCAGAGCAGACCTCCCGCCCTATTTCAACATCTCTCCCGATGCAGCTTTGTCATCATTGCAAAATTCTGTGTCTACTCAAGACTTCAGAGAGATTGCGGAAGCCTGTCTAAAGGGGCGCACAGATCTTGCAAGCCGAGGGCTGGATGCAACAGGGGCCAAGAACTTGCGCCTGTTCTCCACGTGGGAAATCACCAAATATCTGATCCCCGTAGCTCCCGCTCATTTCCGTCGTGTGTTGCGCACTCATCCTGACTTGCCACAGGGGCGCTCTGAGACAGAGGGTGGCGCGAAGTGGTTTACCTTTGATGAGGTCTTGCAGTTGCGGGCGCATTTTGGTGCGGAAGGATCTAAGGCCAAAGAATATCTGCCTTATCGTCCGAAGGGCCTGCCCGCCAAGATTGCGGCCGTGGCCAATTTCAAAGGCGGGGTTGGCAAGACTTCAACGGCAGCGCATCTCGCAATGTCTGCCGCGCTCGACGGCTACAAGGTGCTGGTGATTGATCTCGACAGCCAGGGGTCGATGACGTCAATTCTTAACGGACAAGTTGAAGACGAATGGCAGACGGTCTTCCCACTGATCGCGCGGCATTATGCGATGCATTTGCGCAGCGAAAACCAGCGGCGGCTGGACCGAGGCGAAGCTCCCCTGCCACTTGATGAAACACTGACAGAAGCACTGGACATCAGCTCGGTGGATCTCATCCGCCCCACCCATTGGCCCAACATTGATCTGATCGGTGCGCAGTTGAACCTCTACTGGTCCGAATTCCAAATCCCCGTCTGGCGTCTTGCCGCTCGCAGCTGGAAGCTTTGGGATGCTCTCACCGAGGCGCTGGAAGCCGATGGCGTGCTGGATCAGTATGATCTCATCGTGCTCGATACGCCCCCCGCCCTTGGCTATCTGACAATTAACGGCCTGGCGGCAGCGGATATCCTGATCGTGCCCACCGGCGCCTCCTTCGTGGAGTTTGACAGCACGGGGCGGTTTTTTGACATGATGCACTCTGCTTTTGAGTCCATTGAAGAAGGTGAAAACATGGCCGCACGGGCGCTTGGGCGTGCCGAGCTAAGATTTGAGTGGGATGCGGTGCAGACTGTGATCACCCGTTACGATGCCTCGCAACAGGCCGAGATGGCAGGGCTCATGCAGGCCTATCTCGGGCGGCGCCTGTCTCCCTTCCGGCAAGATTACACTGCTCTGATTGGTCAGACGGGCGAGCAGGTGCATGGTATCTATGAGGCTGATTACCGCGACTTTAACCGCGACACCTATGCCCGCGGACGGGCAACCTTCGATGAGACCTATGCCGCATTCAAGCAACTTCTCATCGGAGCATGGCGCCGTGATGAACTGGCGCAGGCGACATCGGCGGCTGAGTAACCAGACAGGGAGACAGAGCATGGCCAAACGCAGACGATTGGAACCGGCCAACCCTGAGAATGTGTCTCCGGCACAGGAGATCAGGACCCATGGAGCGGCCCTTGGCGCACCCGGACGTGCGCCGATCGCCCATGTGACGCGCGAGGCCGCAGGGCAGGGTGCTTTTGAAGAGGTTGCTGAGGCAATGCGCGCTGCCCGCGAAGAGGGGCGCTTGATCCAGTCTCTGCCAGTGGATGACATCAAGGTGGATCATCTGCTGCGCGACCGGATCGTGTTGGACCCTGATGAAATGGCGGCCCTTCAGGCCAGCCTGGCGGCGCGTGGGCAGCAAACACCCATTGAAGTCGTGGCGCTGCCGGATGGCGGATATGGCCTGATCTCGGGTCTGCGCCGGCTGGAAGCGCTAAAAGCTCTAAAGCAGGGCTCTGTGCTGGCGCTGATCCGGGCTCCAGCGAGCGCCGATGCCGCTTATGTCGCGATGGTCGAAGAAAACGAGATCCGCGCCAACCTGTCGTTCTACGAACGCGCCCGTGTGGCCTCGGAGGCCGCACGCATCGGCGTCTATGCTTCAGGGGAAGCTGCCGTCCAAGGACTCTTTGCCCATGCCAGCGCGTCTAAGCGGTCCAAAATCCTTGCGTTCATGCGTCTGCACAACGCTCTGGGCACACATCTGCGCTTCCCGGCGGCCATCCCCGAGAAACTCGGACTCGCTCTGGTCAAAACCATCGAAACAACGCCAGAGTTCGGAAAACGCCTCACTGACAGTTTGCGCAAGACACCGGCCGTGGACTCGATATCCGAACGCCGCGCGCTGGAACGCGCGCTGGCGAAAGTGTCAAACGGGCAGGGCGTGCGCTCTGCGCAAACTAAAACGCGCGGTGAAGAAGTTGCCAAAGGGGTTTACCTGGAAGCCAAACGAGGGCGGATCGTGTTGCAAGGGCAGGGGCTGGACGCTGGACTGGTGGAAGATCTGCGTAAGTGGCTCGCTAAACGGCGTGCCTAACACATTTTCAGAAAATGCTTAGCATACATCACAGTTAGTGTGGCAGTTGAATTTTTATTCCAATGGTTTTGAAAATTTCCGCAGTTCTACAGGGAGTTTCTTTTATTTGCAGTGTGGTATGACTTGCGCTTTCGCGTGCGAAAGGGAAGCACTCCAAACGAGGTTGCCTTTGCTCAAGATCTGTTAGAGGACGGTAAGTAGGGCGCTCTAGGCCCCAGA
>NZ_JBQGAC010000016.1:0-15995 GCF_056542625.1 Ruegeria sp. AB7
AAAACAAGCCACTCATCACGCCTCCTGAAGGCCAGGAAGTTGAGTCAGCCCGGTCCAGAAATTGCAACCAAATCAATGAAACCAGAGCCTAACCTACGTCTGACATCAGACAATAACGCAACAAAACTACCCTAAAGCAATTTTCTGTATCCATTTTGCGGACAGTCTGTCGTTGAGTTAAACAGATTTCACGCGTCTTATGGTCGCGCAAACCAAGGCATTTTCTGGAGAGTTCCTTTAGCTTATGAAAAATGTGTCTCATTCTGTTGGGATAAAAATCCTCACAAAATTTGTATAGTGTTTAAAATGCCAGATTTGTTTGGCAACATTGTTCGCACTGCATAAGATCAATGCGGTTCAGTCATAGGTGTATTTAAGTGAGTAGTTCCGTTCGGGAAAACGATATTGCCATTGTTGGCATGGCCGCGCATTTGCCTGGGGCGGCCTCGGTTGAAGAGTATTGGCACAACCTGCGGGACGGCATTGAATCCATCCGCCATCTTAGCGAAGACGATCTACGCGCAGCGGGTGAAGCTCCGCATTTGCTAAACCGACCGGATTATGTGCCTTTTGCCGCCCCTCTGGAGGGGTTTGAGGGTTTTGATGCCGAGTTTTTTGGCCTCTCCCCCAAGGAAGCTGCCATCATGGATCCGCAGCATCGCCAATTCCTTGAGGTGTCTTGGGAAGCGCTGGAAAATGCCGGCCATACACCCGAGAGCTTTTCAGGTCCGATTGGAGTCTTCGCCGGTTGTGGTATGGGCAGCTATTTTTATTTCAACATCTGCTCGAATGCTGACCTTGTGGACGACGTGGGCATGTTCCTGTTGCGTCATACCGGCAATGACAAGGATTTCCTCTCGACGCGGCTGAGCCATATTCTTGATCTCAAGGGGCCCAGCGTGAATGTGCAAACGGCCTGTTCAACCTCACTGGTGGCAACACATTATGCTACGCAAGCGCTGTTGACCGGTGAGTGTGATATGGCGATTGCCGGGGGTGTCACCATCGAGCTGCCGCAAAATCGCGGCTATATCTACAAAGAAGGTGAGGTCCTGTCGCCGGATGGTCATTGCCATGCCTTTGATCATCGGGCGCAGGGGACGGTTTTTGGATCGGGGGCGGGGGCCGTTATCCTTCGCCGCTTGTCAGATGCAATTGCCGATGGCGATCACATCTGGGGTGTGATCAGGGGCACGGCGATCAACAATGATGGTGCTGACAAGGCCGGGTATCTGGCTCCTTCCGTCGAAGGACAGGCCGCCGCCATATCGGAAGCCCATGTCATGGCCGATGTTACGGCAGATACGCTCGACTATGTGGAATGCCACGGCACTGGTACATATCTTGGTGACCCGATCGAGGTGGCTGCGCTGACACAGGCCTTTTCTGACACCACCGATGAGACGGGTTTTTGCAAGCTTGGATCGGTGAAAACCAATATTGGCCATCTGGATACAGCCGCCGGTGTGGCGAGTCTGATCAAGGCATCCTTGGCCCTGTATCATCAGGAAATCCCACCAAGCCTGGGCTATGAAAAACCCAATCCGGCGATCGATTTCGAAGACAGCCCGTTTCGCGTCAATGATCAGTTGACCCCATGGGCATCTCACAAAGGGCCACGACGCGCCGGAGTGAACTCGCTGGGTGTTGGAGGTACCAATGCTCATGTGGTGCTGGAGGAAGCGCCCGCACGGGCCGCATCTGAGTCATCAGATTGGCCGTTCCAGTTGTTAACTATTTCTGCGCACAGCAAAAAGGCGCTTGAGGGCAATTCAGCTGCACTGGCCGCACATTTGCGTCGGCATCAGGATGAAGATCTGGCTGATATTGCATGGACCCTCAAAGAAGGCCGCCAGGGATTTGAAAAACGCCGTGTGATTGCTGCTGAAAGCCATGAGGAAGCCGCGGCGCTTCTGGAAGGCGGCGACCCTCGCCGGGTCTTTACGCATTCCGTCATCTCCGACAATCCCGATCATGTCTTCATGTTCCCCGGGGGCGGCGCACAATATGCCGGCATGGCGCGCGATCTCTATGAAACAGAGCCTGTTTTTGCCGATTGGATGGATCGCGGATTGGAGATTTTGCAGCCCAAGATCGATTATGACATCCGTTCATTGTGGCTGCCGGAACCCGGACAGGAAGCCGAGGCCGACGCGCGCCTGACCACGCCGTCGGTGCAATTACCGCTGATCATGATCACGGAATATGCGCTGGCGCAGCTCTGGATCAGTTGGGGTGTGGAACCAGCCGCGCTTGTCGGTCATTCCATGGGGGAAAACACCGCTGCTTGTGTGGCCGGTGTCATGTCCTTTGAAGACTGCATCGGCCTTGTACATCTGCGCGGCCAGCTTTTTGATACTGTGCCCGCAGGTGGCATGCTGAGCGTACCGCTGCCTGCAGATGAGTTGCGCCCGCTGCTGGGGGATGATCTGGATTTGGGCGCGGTGAACGCGCCGGGTTTGAGTATTGCAACCGGGCCTCAGGCCGCGCTTGACGCGCTTGCAGACCGATTGCAGGCGCAGGACATCGACTGTCAACGTATCCCGATCGACATCGCCGCCCATTCCCGCATGTTAGAGCCGATCCTGCAGGATTTCGGGGACTACCTGCGCAGTATCACCCTGAACGCTCCGCAAATTCCTTTTCCGTCGAACCGGAGCGGCACCTGGATCACAACCGAGGAAGCAACTGATCCAGAATACTGGGTTGGGCATCTCAGAAACACTGTTCATTTCGCCGATTGCATCACCACACTGGCAGAAAACCCCGAACGGATTTTCATCGAGGTTGGTCCGGGCAAAGCGCTGGCCTCGTTGACGGGTCAGCATGACAAGGTTGACGCCAACCAAGTTATCGGCAGCTTGCGCCATCCAAAGGATGACATCGCTGATGACGCATATTTCCTGGCGATGCTGGGTCGGGTCTGGGCGTTGGGCGGAGATTTTGACTGGGGCCAGTATTGGGGCGAGGCGCGCCGCAATCGCGTCGTGTTGCCCAGCTACGCCTTCCAACGCGCGCCTTATTTCATTGAGCCGGGCAAAGCCCAGTCAGATGCTGAAACTCAATGGTTGATGCGCAGCGATGATCCCGCTGGCTGGGGGTATCGTGTCAGCTGGACCCCTACCTATGCTGCTTGCGATATCGACGTGGCGCAGGGCCTGGAAGATGTGCCACCAGAAAGCTGGCTTGTCTTTGAAGATGAAGCGGGGCTGTGTCGTCAATTGGCTGAGCGCCTGCGTGGTGCTGGCCATGCCGTCACCACGGTGGTTCCTGGCGACGGTTTTGCGCGCATCCATGAAGATCACTACTGTCTTGCCCCGGAGCGGGGGCGCGAAGGCTATGACATGCTGCTCAGGGATTTGTCGGATCAGAGCCGCCTGCCCACACGTATCGTGCATGGCTGGTCCCTGACAGACCGTGAAAGTTTCCGCCCTGGCAGCAGTTTCTTCCATCGCAATCTGGAGCAAGGCTTTTACAGTCTCTTTTTCCTGGCGCAGGCGATTGGCGAAGAAGACCTACCAATGCCGCTGCACATGCATGTGCTGAGCTCGGGCGCATTACAGGTTCGGGATGAAGATTTACCGCACCCGGAAAAAGCCACGCTGACAGGTCCTACGCGGGTGATCCCGCGCGAGTTTCCCGGCCTGACATGTGCCCTGCTCGATATCGATCTGCCTCAAGCCGAAGGCAAACGCCGCCGCCCGGCGCTGCCCGGCGACATGGTGGGTCAGGTGCTTGAGGATCTGCTGGCAGAACCTGCCACGCTGACGGCGGCCATTCGCGGCGGCAAACGCTATGTACTGGGGTACCGGTCGCAGCCTCTGCCTGAGCCTGACATTGCAGATTTACCTCTGCGCAACGGGGGCACTTATCTGATCACCGGTGGGTTCGGAGGTATTGGGCTCACATTGTCCGAAGCTCTGATCCGCAAAACCGGAGCCAACATCGTTCTTATGGCCCGTAGCCCTCTGCCTGCGCGTGACAGCTGGGAACAAATACTGCATCAGAATGCTCCGCAGGACCGAACCGTCCGGAACATCCGCGCCATCCAGACACTTGAAGCCGCTGGCGGGAAGGTCCTGCCGATTGCTGGGGACGTCAGCAATGTCGAAGACATGCAGCGCATCATTGCGCGCAGCGCGCAAGAGTTCGGAGAAATCCATGGTGTCATTCATGCCGCTGGCTTGATCGATGACGCGCCCATTATGACCAAGTCCATGATGGAGATTGAAGACGTCTTTACCCCCAAGATTCACGGCACACAGGTGCTTGATCAGGTATTTCCTGACGGGGCGCTTGACTGGCTGGTTTTGTTTTCCTCGACCTCGACGGCAACCGCGCCCATTGGGCAGATAGATTATGTGGCCGCAAATGAGTATCTCAACGCCTATGCGCGCGCGCGCTCGGAAGACCAAACACAGGTGTTGGCTGTAAACTGGGGCATCTGGTCCGATGTGGGCATGGCCGCGGACGCCATGGAAACGCGTATCGGGCCCGAAGAAGCGCCGGTTGAACCGATTGACCAGCCCATGTTGGACAACGCCACTTTTGACCGGTCCGGAAATCGGGTTTTTACCGCAGAGTATGAAGTGGCGGAGCGCTGGTTCCTTGATGATCACCGTACCAAGGCGGGTCAGGCGCTGGTGCCGGGCACAGGCTATCTGGAGCTTGCCTCCGAAGCCCTGCGCGCCCAAGGCGAAACCGGCCCGTTCGAAATTCGCGACCTTTATTTTCTGCGTCCGCTGGCTGTTGACGATGATGCCGGGCAACAAGTGCAACTGCGCCTGCCACGCAGCGATATGGGCTATGATCTGGTGATACAGAGCGCACCTGAAGGGGGATCGAGCTTTGAGATGAACGCGCAGGCCAGCCTGTCGCTCTTGCCGCTGGAGAACCCAGAACCTCTTGATATTGCTGCTATCATCGCCCGATGCGCTCCGCAGTACAAAGCCGAAGAAAATGCGCGCCTGACAGCTGCACAAGAAGCACATTTGAAGTTCGGCCCACGCTGGCAGGTTCTGACCCAAACAGCACTTGGAGCCGAGGAAGGGATCGCCCATCTCAGCCTGCGTGGAAGCCTAACTGACGATCTGACCGCAGGCTATGATCTGCACCCCGGCTTGATGGATTTGGCGACGGGATGGGCGATGGAGTTGATCGAAGGCTATCAACCTACCCATCTGTGGGTGCCCGTTTCGTATCGCTCGGTGAAAGTGCACCACCCGCTTGGGCCACAAATCGTGAGCTGGGTGCGCAGCGCTGGTGACAATCAGGCTGACGGCGAAACGGCCAGTTTCGATGTCATAATTGCCCTGCCTGATGGCAGTGTCTGTGTCGAAGTCGAAGGCTTCACCATTCGGCGAATAGAATCCGTTGCCGACTTTGCCCATAGTGAAGCACCAAACACCGCGAGTACGGGTGATGTGGAACTTGCACAACCTCTGTCGCCTGCCGAAGAGCGCCTGCGTCATAACTTGTCGCAAGGTATTTCCTCGACAGAAGGCGCTGACCTCTTCTTCCGCGCACTAAGGTTGAACCAATCGCAGGTCATTCTCTCATCATTGGACCTGAACGGACTGATTGAACAGGCCGCAGAGACGGGCGCGTCCACCGGTGACAGCGAGCAGAAATTCCAGCGCCCAGACCTCGACGGGGAATATGTGGCGCCGGACAATGATATTGAACGTCGATTGGCCGGGTTCTGGCAGGAGCTGCTGGGGGTTGATCAGATCGGGGTCGAGGACAGTTTCTTCGACCTTGGAGGGCATTCCCTGATCGCCGTCCGGCTTTTTGCGCAGATTCGGAAAACCTACAATGTGGACTTCCCTATTTCAGTGCTGTTCGAGGCGCCTACTATTCGCAAATGTGCCGAATTGATCGCCGCACGTGGTGTCCCCACCGAGGGCACTGCGGAAGTGACCCCAGCAAATGCACCAGTCGCACCTACACGTCGCTTTACGCATCTGGTGCCGATGCATTCGGGCGAAGGTGGATCGAAGACACCCTTCTTCCTGGTGGCGGGCATGTTTGGCAATGTGCTCAACTTGCGCCATCTGGCCCATCTGATCGGATCCGACCGACCCTTCTATGGACTGCAGGCTCGCGGCCTTTACGGCGACGAGGAGCCCCACCGTGATCTGTGCGAAGCGGCATGTGATTATATCGCCGAAATGCGTCAGGTTCAGCCACATGGCCCCTATATGTTGGGTGGGTTTTCCGGCGGTGGTATTACCGCTTACGAGATTGCCCGCCAGTTAACGGAAGCAGGTGAGGAAGTTCTGGCGTTGATCATGCTGGATACACCTTTGCCGGTCCCCCGGGCGTTGAGTACGCGGGATCGAGCGGTGATCCAGTGGCTTGAGCTGAAGAAGAAGGGGTTATCTTATCCGATAACTTGGCTAAAAAACCGTATCGCCTGGGAGGTCGAGAAACGACAGCGTCGTCTTGAAGACGATACCACGACAGCAGGTCAAAATTTCCACGATACCGCCATTGAAGCTGCGTTTTTGGAAAGTATCGCCAATTACCCGCTCAAACCTTGGGATGGGCCGCTGACTCTGTTCCGCCCGCCACTTGTTGGTAAATGGCAGGTCGCGCCAGACCGTCTGGTCAATGACGATCGCGACTACCTGAGCCCTGATAATGACTGGACCGAATGGGCTCCTAAACTTGAGATACATGAAGTCCCCGGAGATCATGACTCCATGGTGTTGGAGCCCAATGTACGAGTACTCGCGGCTCGGATGCGGCGCAGTCTGGAAGCCGCAGACAAATCCGCACTCTCTACCCCTCTTCGACAACTCCGGCAGGAGGCGGCTGAATAACAATGCCCGGTTCTGCCGTCCTTACCATTATTCTGAATTATAAGACTGCCGAGATGAGCCTGCGCTCAGCCGAAGCAGCCCTCAAGGCAATGGAAGGTGTCGAAGGCGAAATCATCCTTGTCGACAATAATTCACAAGACGGGTCATTTGAGCGGATGTGTGCACATGCCGCCTCGCAAGGTTGGAATAAAAACAACAGGGTCAGAGTGCTGCAATCCGAGCACAATGGTGGTTATGGAGCAGGCAACAACGTTGGTATTCGCGCCAAGCTCAGCAATGGGCATGCACCTGATTACATTTATGTGCTGAACTCTGACGCTTTTCCCGAAAAAGAGGCCATCCGTATCCTGCGTGATCATCTCGATACCAACTCACAAACTGGTTTTGCCGGCAGCTATATTCACGGCGAAGATGATGATCCGCATCTGACCAGTTTCCGCTTTCCGTCGATCGCCAGTGAATTTGAAAGCGCAATCCGCTTTGGGCCGGTTAGCCGGATTCTGGCGCATCGTGTTGTTCCAATTCCAATCCCCGATCACAGTCGCCCAGTCGATTGGCTGGCTGGGGCAAGTCTGATGATGCGTCAAAGCCTCCTTGATGAAATTGGTTTGTTTGACGAGACCTTCTTTCTGTATTTCGAAGAAACAGATTTATGCCGCCGCGCTGCAAAAGCCGGGTATCAGACATACTATTTGCGAGACAGTCGCGTCATGCATATCGGTTCAGTATCGACCGGCATGAAGTCCTGGAGCCGAGTGCCAACGTATTGGTTCGACTCGCGTCTATACTATTTCACTAAAAACCACGGTGCTCTTTATGCGGTTGGGGCGACCCTTGCTCATCTGAGCGGCGGTTTTCTGCATTGGCTACGTTGTCTGATTACCCGCAGGAAACGCGACGTACCGCCTTTCTTTCTAACGACTTTAGCTTGGCACGATTTAAAGGCTGGCCTGTACGCTTGCCTGCCCAATAATAGGCGAGAACATCGGCCTGATCCTATTCCTGGAGAGTAACATATGCCCTTTTCAACCCTGTTGATCGGCCATGAATCCTTACTTGTGCAATGCGGAACAATGCTGCTTGAGGCCGGTCACAATATTCGAGGTGTTGTAACCCGAAATCCGGATGTGCGGAATTGGGCTGAAGGCCAGTCGCTGACGGTTCACGCGCCGGGTGCGGACCTCGCTGACCGGGTCGCTGATACCGAGTTTGACTGGCTGCTCAGTATCGCCAATCTTGATCTTCTGCCGCAGACGCTTCTGGATCAGGCCCGCAAAGGGGCGGTCAATTTCCATGATGGTCCCTTGCCTCGCTATGCCGGGCTGAACGCGCCGGTCTGGGCGCTTTTGAATGGAGAAGTTCGGCACGGCATCAGCTGGCACTTGATCACATGCGAAGTGGATAAAGGCGACATTATCACCCAGCGTCATGTGGATATCGGCGTAAACGACACGGCATTGACGCTCAACACCAAATGCTATGGCGCTGCGATGGACAGTTTTCCCGATGTCATCGCAGCGCTTGAGGCGGGCGTTCCCAACCCACACTTTCAGGACCTGAGCCAGCGCAGTTATTTTGCCCGTGACGCGCGCCCCGGGGCCGGAGCACAGATTGATTTCACCGCCCCGGCCACACAGATTGCCACACTGGTACGTGCCCTTGATCATGGAGACTACTGGAACCCGCTGACCTGTCCCAAGCTGGACACCGGAGAACAGATCTATCTGGTTGGCCAGGCCGAGGTTCAATCATCGGAACCGGCCGCACTGGGTACAATTCTGGCCCGCGATGCGGAAAGCTTGACTATCGCCACCGGACAGGACGCCATCAGATTAAGCCAGTTTAGAGACTGTTTTGGCGAAGGGATCACGGCGGCAGACATCGCCCCGGATTGCAATGTGCTCCCCTTGTTCAGTGCCGCAGACCGGGCCGAGCTTACCGCCACACTCACCCCCACTGCCAAAGCAGATATTCACTGGCGGAAACCATTGGAAACACTGAAACATTCCGATCTGCCACTGATTGAGCGGAATGCGCCCGCATCCGCGGTGATTACACATATCGTAAATGGAAGCGCCACATTCGAGAAAGCCGCCACTGCGCTGGCCGCGCTTTTCCTGCGCCAAGGGGGAGGTGATACTCTGAATCTGGCTCTATCTCTGCCCGAAACGGCCTCAGACTATATCAGCGACTGGGTGCCAGTCACCGTGTCATCGGGTAATACCATGGTAGAGCTTCAAGCCGGGCTGACACAGGACATCACTGCGGCCCGGGCACGTGGCGGGTTTTCCATTGACCTGCCCGCGCGTCTGTCCCGGTCCAGAGATGATCATTTTGCTATGCCGCAGCTTGGCTTGACGGATACAAACGCAGAGCTGATCCCCGGCACCAGCCTGACCCTGTCGCTTGTAGAGGGTCAGATTCAGCTCTGTGCCGACAGTGGCCATATCAGCGCCGAGGCGCTGGCCCTGATCGCCGCCCGGCTTGAGGCCATCATGGCACAGTTGGATACCCCAGAGACGGTTGGAAAACCCATCCGCGATCTATCCCTGATGTCTGAAGCCGAGCGGGTGAAAATCCTGACGGAATGGAATGCGACCGACACGGACTATGATCACACGACCTGCATTCACCAGCACTTTGAAACCCAAGTCGCCCGGACGCCCGACGCCATTGCGCTGGCTTTCGAAGATCAAAGCTTTAGCTACGATGCCTTGAACCGTGCGGCCAACCGGGTTGCGCATGTTCTGCAGGATATGGGGGTTGGTCCCGGCACTTTGGTCGGGTTGCATGTCAAACGCTCGCCGCAGCTTGTGATCGCAGCTCTGGGTATTCTCAAAGCTGGCGGTGCCTATGTGCCGATGGACCCTTCTTACCCGGCGGATCGCACTGCGCTGTATCTTCAGGATAGCGCCGCACCCGTTGTCATCACCGAGACCGATCTCGCCCGGAACTTGCCGGAATCCGGGGCGCAGCTACTGTCAATCGATGCGGATTCGCGCCTGTCTGCTGCGGCTGACAGCAACCCCGACAGCACCGTGACGGCAGATGATCTGGCCTATGTGATCTATACGTCAGGTTCGACCGGACGACCCAAGGGCGTGATGATCGAACACCGCAATGTATCGAACTTCTTCACCGGCATGGATGGGCGTATTTCACATGACCCGGCAGGTGTCTGGATGGCAGTCACCAGCTTGTCCTTCGATATTTCCGTGCTGGAGTTGTTCTGGACACTGGCCCGCGGTTTCAAGGTTGTTCTGAGCGATGATGATAACCGCGCCCTTGTGGCGGGCGACAGTACCCCTGCGCGCGGAAGCACCGGACGTGGCATGGACTTCAGCCTCTATTACTGGGGTAATGATGACGGCGTCGGGCGCGATAAATACAAATCCCTGCTAGAGGGGGCAAAATTCGCCGACAAGCACGGATTTTGCGCTGTCTGGACGCCCGAGCGTCACTTCCACGCCTTTGGCGGTCCCTATCCGAACCCATCAGTCACTGGCGCAGCCGTCGCAGCCGTCACCGAGAACCTATCGGTCCGCGCGGGCTCCTGTGTCGCCCCCCTGCACCATCCGGCCCGGATCGCCGAGGAATGGGCCATCATCGACAATCTGACCAACGGACGTGCGGCGCTGGCGATCGCTTCTGGCTGGCAACCTGATGATTTCGTTCTGCGCCCAGAAAACACCCCGCCGGACAACAAGCCAGCCATGCTGCAATCCATCGATATCCTGCGCAAACTCTGGAAGGGAGAGCCCGTCGAGTTTCCAAAGAAGTCCGGAGAAATGCACGCTGTTGTCACTCAGCCCCGGCCGGTTTCGAAGACGCTTCCAGTATGGGTCACCACAGCAGGCAACCCGGCAACCTGGAAAGAGGCTGGCGCCATCGGCGCAAATGTCCTGACCCACCTTCTGGGACAAAGCGTCGATGAAGTCGCTGACAAAATCGGTCTCTACCACAGCGCATTGCGCGAAGCAGGCCATGACCCGAAGGACCACACAGTCACCCTGATGTTGCATACATTCGTCGGAGCGGATCGTGAAGAGGTACGCGAAGTGGCGCGCGAACCGATGAAGGATTACCTGCGCTCCGCTGCAGGATTGATCAAACAATATGCCTGGGCCTTCCCCGCCTTCAAGAAACCCGAGGGCGTCAGCAATGCGTTCGAACTGGACCTGGGCTCGCTTGAAGAAGAAGAACTTGAGGGCATTCTTGATTTCGCCTTCCTGCGGTATTTCGAAGACTCGGGTCTTTTTGGCACGGTCGAAGACTGCTTGGCGCGCGTCGAAGAGCTCAAGCGCATTGGCGTGGATGAGATTGCCTGTCTGATCGACTATGGCGTCCCGGTGGATCAGGTGCTTGAGGGGCTTAAACCTCTGGCCGAAGTTCTGCGCCTGTCCAATCAGGATACAGAACCGGCCGAGGATGATTTCTCGATCGCAGCGCAAATTCATCGCCACAAGGTTACGCATATGCAGTGTACCCCCAGCATGGCGCAGATGCTGGTTATGAATGACGAGGCCCGTCAGGCGATGGCGCGCCTCAAGCACATGATGATCGGGGGCGAGGCGCTACCCGGCTCACTGGTTTCGGAATTGGCCGAGATCACCTCGGCACATGTTGAGAACATGTATGGGCCGACCGAAACCACCATCTGGTCGACGACTGAAACTGCAACTCCGGTGTTGGGTACGGTCAACATCGGTCGACCGATTGCCAATACTCAGGTTTATGTTCTGGACGAAGATCAAAACCCACTACCCACTGGTGTCGCGGGTGAGCTTTACATTGGCGGGGCTGGCGTTGCCCGTGGGTACTGGCAGCGTGAAGACTTAACGGCCGAGCGTTTTGTGCCTGACCCATTCAACAACCAACCCGGTGCTCGGATGTACCGGACAGGAGATCTGGCGCGCTGGCGTCCGGACGGGCGACTCGATTTCCTGGGGCGGGCGGACCATCAGGTCAAGCTGCGCGGATACAGGATTGAATTGGGAGAGATCGAAAGTGTTCTGGATGCCCAATCAGGCATTCGCCAGTCCGTTGTTATGGCCCGCGAAGACACTCCGGGCTTGACCCAGTTGGTCGGCTATCTGATCGCGGATGGCGACCTGAATGAACGGGCGCTGCGGGATACGCTGACCGGACAACTGCCCGAATTCATGATCCCCGCACATTTCGTTACGCTGGACAGCTTTCCACTGACGCCCAACAAGAAAATTGATCGTAAGGCGTTGCCAGCCCCTCGGCCCCGCAAGGCCGCTCCAACCACACAGACCCAGGTGGTGCAAACCACCGACCCCGCACCCGCAGCAGCATCGGGTGGAACGGCTGTTCGACAGGTTGCCGCGATATGGTCCCGGATTCTGGGCATTCAGGATATCGGCCCGCGCGACAATTTCTTTGACCTTGGCGGGCATTCACTACTGGCCGTACAGGCGCATCGGGAAATCAAGAAAGAGCTAAATGTTCCGGGTCTCAGCATCACGGATATTTTCCGGTTCCCAATGTTGGGTGTACTAGCTGCCAAGATCGAAGAAAAAACAGGGCGCGCGGCTGGAACCGGTTCAACTTCAGAAACCACCCCGACAACGGAAGGATCTGTCCAATCCGACAAGGCCGCAAAACGCAGCGACGCCATGTCGCGCCGACGGGAAATGCGCGCCCGACGTCAAAAGCAGGCGTGACAGAACTTGATCTGATCCGCGCTGAATTACGTGGCTTGGTCGACCCCGATGTTGGGAGCGGTGTCACCGATCCCAAGGCGCCCGAAGAAAGCACTATGGACAATGAAAGGACACTCACGCATCAAGGAAGAGACCAAGTTCCTATTTCCGTCACTGGCAGCCTGTATGAGTGATGCGGCAATGAGTGAGATAGATATCCAGCATACAGCCAAAGTTCTGGATCTTGTAAACTTCCCTGATCGGGCTGGATTGTTCAAAAGCATCCAGGAGCACTGGCAAAGAAGTCAGGGGTTCGCACTGGCGACATTGAACCTCGACCACATTGTGAAGATGCGTGGCAACCCTGATTTCTTCCAATCTTATAAAGCGCATAGTCACATTGTAGCAGATGGAAACCCGATCGTGTGGCTCTCGCGGATGGCGGGGCGGGAGGTTGATCTGATGCCGGGATCCGAGTTGATAGAGCCTCTGGCCGAAATGGCCGCTCGCGATAATGTGCCTGTGGCGTTTTTGGGAGCCACACCTGAAACACTTGATCGGGCGGCACAGAGATTGACTGCCCAATACCCAGGATTGCGTGTGGTTGAACAGATTGCGCCCCCTTTTGGGTTTGATCCCCAGGGGGTGAAGGCTGTTTCCTATCTTGAAGCAATAAGGCAGTCCGGAGCACAACTGTGCTTTCTGGCTTTGGGGGCGCCCAAGCAGGAACAATTGGCGATTGAAGGGCGCAGGCATGCTCCTGGCTGCGGATTTGTCTCAATCGGTGCTGGGCTTGATTTCATCGCGGGGAGCCAGACTCGTGCACCCAAATGGGTAAGGACACTGGCGCTAGAATGGGTATGGCGTATGCTGAGGAATCCAAAGCGCCTAGCTGGGCGCTATTGGCAATGTATTCTGATTTTACCGGGGTTGGTGCGCGAGGCGCGATGGATTGGGAGGCAGAATTGACAAGCGATCCATCTGGCATTTCGGCGACCGTGCCGGATTGGTCTCCAGAAAAACCACAACGCTGGGAAATCCCTTGCGCGGGCTTCTGAAAAGCATCCTAGAATACCAATGTATGTGTCGGAAAGGTGGCTTTATTGGAAGTTTGCGGTCGCGATGGTAGATTCTTGCTCACCGGCTTTGGTCATTTACTACACAGGCTGAGCGTCACTTAACGCCTTCGATAAAAGGTGAGCTGATGCTGCCTCATCCCAATGGCATCGTTGTGCATCCGGATGTCACAATTGGGTCAAACTGCATGATATCTCAGCGGACTACATTAGGGACTGTAACTAGAAAATCGGTGTTTCAACGCATTATTGTAAGATGACCAATCCGTAGTCTTGTACTTTGTAGGCCCCCAACTGCTCATGCGCTCCAGCCATCACGCTGGCTTCGCAAGATGAGTCACCTCAGGCCATTTGTGCAATAAAACCCGACAAAGCCTACTGGCTTGTAAAATGATCGTAAAAAAGCTAATTTCATTCAGTATAGTAGGATAATAATGTCGAAATGACATAACTCACGACTGGTACCTAGTTTTTTAGGGGGTAATGATTGAAATGTTTACAAAACAGATCGGGGCGGGATTCGCCGCCGCTATCGCTCTGTTGTGCGCAACGTCTGCGGGCGCAGCAACGATAAATTTCGGCGTTGACCGCAGCTATACCAATGGCTCCAATAATTACACCAGCACGGACGGATCAGTAACCGTCGGCGTGGATGGCGTTCGGGTCAACAACTCAGGCACAATCACCAATACTTCTGATTTCTGGACTGCAAGCTGGGATGGGGCCATCGAGCGCAGTGGATTGGGTGTTTACGACTGTCGCTGGCAAAACCGGTGCTTGGACAATCATATGATCGACGGGCGAGGCCCGGACGAATTCGCGCTGATTGATTTCGGCGATCTAACAGTTGAAGTGACATCGGTCACCTTCTCCTACTGGGACCGCCGCGATACGTTCGCATTCGGTACCTATGACAGCTCTGCACTTCCGGCCACCGCCTTGATCTACGAAGAAAACCTAGATGACGGAAACTCTAATCCTTACACACATTACTTTAATGCAGGGGAGGTCACGGGTTCGCTCATCGGGTTCGGCGCTGACAGCTGGCGTGATAACTTCAAGCTACAAAGCATCACGTTCAACGTGTTGTCTGCGGTGCCCTTGCCTACTGGTCTCGTACTGCTTTTGACAGGGTTATGTGGGCTCGGGTTTATGCATCGCCGTCGTCAATTCGCCTGACCAAAAGCGCAACATTCTGATTGAAAGCCAGCTCACTTCACAAGCTTTCTTTTGTGACGTTTCAGAAGTATTTTCCACTTCCAAAGCCACATTCCAATTGACGACACGGTCTGTTGATCGCGTCTGCCTCATGTTATGGCTTTGATAAGAGACTATCCGTCTTGCCTGTGAGAAAGTAGACCAGAGCATCCAACTTTTAACCTGAGACATATCCGGCAGCTTTGAAGTAGTCCCAATACTCTTCCGGCGTGTCGAGATCGCAGATTTTTATCAGAGTTTGGAACACATCTGTGAAGTTACGAGCACCGGTCCTGCTCAGGTGCGCTTTGAGCTTCGAGAACGCCATCTCAATCGCGCTTAGATCGGGGCTGTATAGCGGCAGAAACAAGATCCAGAATCCAGCGTCCCACAGGGTTTATCTGACGGGTGTTGATCCCTGAAATCGCCCCCAGAACCGCCGCCTTCCTCGACAACATCGCCACACATCGAAACTGGGAAGCGGCTACCTACTCTGAAAGCACACGGTTGCTGGTTTCTGTACCTGCCGCCATGCTCACCTGATCTCAATCAAATAGAACAAGCATTCTTCCAAACTCAAGGCGCACTTGCGCAAAGTTGGAGCCCATTCATTCTCATCAGTCTCCCAAGCAATCGGTCAAATCTGTGATCTTTATACACCGATGTAGTATTGGAACTACTTCAAAGCTGCCGGATATATCTCAGGTTAAAAGTTGGACGTTTTAACCGGCGGACCAAACTGCAGACTCAAACCTTTGGGCTGAGATTCGCTTATCAATCCTGCCAGAAACTGGGAGATCAGCAGAATGCTGCCGACCGAAGCCCAGAACGCCTGATCAGTGAAGAATGTCTGAATCCGACGTGCTAGGGAGAATCTCAATACCACTCACAAAGTTTGGCGCCGCCTCCGGGGCCTTTCGCAAAAAAAACACAAACAAGGCCCGAAAATGACCAACTGGTTGTAAACAAAAACCATGTTGCCAATAGGATTGTAATGAGTTCAGAACCCACAGTTCTCACTTCTTTAATTGTGACGCCTTTACGCAACTAGGAATCGTGCCACTCACTCTGACCTAGTCATTGGATCACCTATATGCCTGCATCTCAAAATCCTTCATCTTCGCGTCTGGTAGCCTCGGAGGGCTTCCGCATGGCCTTCTTCGCGCTTGATTTCAGGCCTTCGAGACTGTCGCAGATCGATTTTTCTGCCGCAGCGGATGAAACGACGCTCA
>NZ_JBQGAC010000017.1:0-8822 GCF_056542625.1 Ruegeria sp. AB7
GATCAAACCTCGTCAGGCTCATAACATGAAGGCCGTAGGTTCAATTCCTAATGCTGAAAACAAAATACCGTGCAACGTCAGATGTTTACGCACCGCCTCAGGGCGATGTTTCTATTTGCGCCAATACTTCTAGAAGCACTGTGGAAGCAACGATAGGAAACTTCTTTTCGTAACTAGCCACTTACCCCCTCAGCTCTTTTTTGCCAACTTCTGTGCTTCGCCCACGGTGACCTTGCCGTGACGACCGATGGAAATCCTCTCCTTAGAGCGTGTTGAAGCATTCAGGGAACGAACAACTGGTTCGGCGAACTGCTGTCTTTGGTATCAACTATTTTGGTAATAAAACGATAGCCTGCGGCTTGACCCGCTTGGTGGACGGGGAAATGGAGCGGCGCGGATGACTTGATCTCTGGCGGCGCGTTCGATTTCAGGTGAGCCAGAGCTATCGACGATATCAACCCAAGCCAGTGATCCATCAGGATTAATTTCGAAGAATACCTGCGCAAACCCGCGGACCGGTACATAGACGACGGGCGTTTGATTGAGGTGGACCAGGACTTGTCCGGCATAGTTCGTGGTATCGGAGTTTCCAACGCCGCGACCCGAGGTTTGATTTCGGCCACTGCTGGCTCGGAACGGGTCAGCCCCTTCCTTTTGATAAAGGCTAAGCGGCGACTCCAATGTTTGCGTAGGGTTGCGCAAATTGTCGAAGTTACTGAACCCATCGAGCGATTTTGGCGTATCCGTTGCGGGCCTTCTGTCCGGGAGGCGGGGGCGTTTGGAAACTGATACGGCCTGATCGGAAGGCGCGGCTTGTTCTTCTGGTGGCTCGTTTGTTGGCTCATCGACCGAACTTGGGATTTCTAGTTCGACTGCCGTACTCTCGAGTAGGGGGACCGGCGCTGTTGAGCCGTCTGTGGGCGGTAAAGCTGCCAAGCGCTCGGGTTCCGGGTCGACCGCTGGCGTTACGGCGGTATCTGCGTCTGTGGCTGGTTCCGGATTGGACGGGGCGACCGGTTCGGTCGGCACCTCTTCCTGAAGCTCTGATCGTGGGGCGACGGGCGCTCCGACATCGGGTGAAGATACCTGCTGAGGATTGGGGGAAGCGACGAGTGTATCGCTGATCGGGATGTCGGCAGTATCGGGCTTAACAGTGTCTTCAACCGGAGGCTCGGGGGCTTCAGCAGAGTCCGGCTGCACCGGGTCCGTCGTGTCGTCGGTGAATTCCTCGAATGTGTTGCCAAGCTCGATCAAACTGACCGATTCCTCATTGGCCCGCAGTTCTGGCAGACTGGAACCGTAGAAACTGATCCCAAAGATGTGCAGGACAAGCGAAAGCACACCCGCCAACGCAGCGATGGCTGCTGACTTCCGGATCATTTTAAAGCCTGCTGGGTCACGAGGTACACAGATGGCGCCCCATGCCGTCGAAGGGCACCGGTTACCTCCATCAATCGTTGGCCTGAAACATTGCGGTCGGGGACAATCCTAACGGGTCCGTCATCATGGCTGGCCATAAAAGCCTCAGGGTCGGTTTGCACCCCACGAAAACTGAGTAAGCCTTCGGCGTTCAAGACAAGCGCATCGGGCGGGTCGCGGCCTTCCAGTTCCGAGGTGTCAACAAGCTGCAGCTCTGGATCAAGCGGTGGAGCGACAGTGCCGGCAATCAGAAAGAAGATCAGCATCAGAAAAACGACGTTGATCAGGGGAATGGTCGAGTCTCGTTTGCGGTTTGGGCGACCAAAGCGGATCATCGGTCTACTCCAACACCGTGACGGTCAAGCCATCGCGGCCACGCAGCCTGGTCAGCAAATCCACAAGCCGTTGGGCGGACGTATCGGCATCAAGGCTCACCAGAGCCTGACCAGTCCCTATCTGCGCCGGCAGTTCATCCAGCATCAGCGTTTCGCCATTCAAAGTCACGCGCTCTGCACCGATCTGAATGAAAATTCTCTCCACCGGCTCAGCCGAGGCTGATGCTCCTGAGGTTGCGCTACTGATTTCGATTTCCGCGAATTTTGAGAAGGTTGAAGACAACATGAAGAACAGCAACAACAAGAAGATGACATCTATGAGCGGGGTCATCGACATCGGTCGTCTTACAAAGGGAGCCGTGTTACGCATGTTCAGCGTTAAGAATCTCGGTCCTGCCTGAGGCGGCCTGGTTCGAGTTGTTCGGGACCAGAACCGTGCGCAGTGCTTTGTCCGCAAACACCCGTTCCCGGGCAGTTCGGCTTTCAAACCAAGACAAGACCATTGAAGTCGGCATTGCCACCGCAAGGCCAACGGCTGTTGTTACCAGAGCAACCCAGATGCCACCTGCCAACAATGACGGATCAACAGAAGACCCGGCAGACTGAAGGCTTTGGAATGCATTGATCATTCCCAAAACTGTTCCGAACAATCCAAGCAGGGGTGCAAGCTGGGCGACCGTATCCAAAAGCCGAAATCCGCGCTCCAGCCCGGCCAGCGCCAATCCAGCTTCGGCATCCAGTCGAGCGTCCAGATCAGGAGTGTCCGGCGCGTCCATCGCGGCTTCGACAAGCGGTGCAAGATAGCTGCTGCTCTGTGCGAGGCGCGCGCGTGCAGTGGCTCGATCTCCAGCATCCCAGGCTTGCAGCGCTTGTGACAGAACCTTGTGCCGCCCTACGCCACAGGCAGCGAACTGCCAAAGCTTGTAAAGACTAACTGCTACGGTCAGGACCGACATGACAATAAGGATAGCCACAACGGGCCCGCCAAGGGTCAGGATCTCTCGAAGAGAAGAGAGAATATTCATCCAAGCAACTCCACTTCAATCCGGCTGCTGAGCGTTAGGGTCGATTGACAGATGTCGCTCTGGGAGCCTTTTACCACGCATGAACTCGCGCCATTGATCAATGCGCGCCCAACAGTCGTGCAAGACATCTCTGGCAGATCGAACTGACGGACACGTGGGCGATCCAAAGGTAGGTCGCGAAAATCAAAAAGCGAGAGGGTAACGACACTGCCTTCGGTGTCAAATATCACCGTCTCGAATACGGCTTCATCGATAGTGGTTCCGGATTGGTTGGTCACCAGAAAGGTCAATCTGCAGGCACTACCAACGTCTTCCAAGGCATTGAGCTCTAACGAAATCTCAGCGGCAGGTGCCTCAGCGGATTGGGCCAGAGCTGCAAAAGGAAGCAGGCATGCGAAACAGGTAAGCAGGACACGGAGAGATCTCATTGAAGGCACCTATATGCTTGGGCGAACCGCGATTGCCCGCGTTGTATAGCCGACAATGGTCCTCTCATACCTGATAGTACAATCACTTCAAAGGAGCGCTGAAACGATTGTGACTTCGACCATGTTCGAAGTCATATTCGAGTAAGCTATTCAGCAAAGTGACGTATAATATGGCAAAATGACGGAAAATTACCTCATTTCGTCAAGATACGATCTGCAATCCGAACAAGTCGCCCTTCATAATCAAAAGAAACACAGAATGGAGGCGCGTTTTGAGCTGGAATATTTGCATAGTCGGGGCGGGGAAGATCGGTCAGATGATCGCGACTTTGCTGAAAACCTCGACACATTACACGGTGACTGTTGCCGATCACGATCTTGCGGCCCTGTCAGCATTCAAGAAGCGGGGCATTTCTACGCGGCAGATTGATGCCAGCGATAGCGCGGGCTTGGAGAAAGGCCTTAAAGGGTTTGATGCGGTGATCTCTGCCGCGCCGTTCTTTCTGACACCGGCAATTGCAAGCGCAGCTAAAACTGTTGGGGCGCATTACTTTGACCTGACCGAAGATGTCGCCGCCACCAACGCGGTGCGCGAGCTGGCGCAGAACAGCGAGACGGCATTTATGCCGCAATGCGGGTTGGCCCCCGGGTTTGTCGGGATTGCAGGCGCTGCGCTGGCGGCGGAGTTCGATGAAATCGACAGCCTGCATATGCGGGTCGGGGCGTTACCGCTCTATCCGACCAACGCGTTGAAATATAACCTGACTTGGTCGACAGACGGGCTGATCAATGAATACTGCAATCCTTGCGATGCCATTGTAAATGGCGAGAGGGTTAAGACCGCCCCCCTCGAAGATTATGAGCTGATCGGCCATGACGGAGTCGAGTACGAGTGCTTCAATACATCGGGCGGGCTGGGCACCTTGCCCGAGACGCTAGACGGTAAGGCGAAAGCGGTATCCTATCGCTCGATCCGCTATCCGGGTCATCGGGACATTCTGCGCTTGTTGCTCAGCGATCTGGGGCTGGAGCGTCGCCGTGATCTGCTGAAAGAGATTTTTGAAACGGCCTTGCCGCGTACGGATCAAGATGTCGTGCTGGTCTACTGCACGGCAAAGGGCATCGTTGACGGCACGTTGCGTGAGAAATCCCTGATCAACAAATCCTTTGCGCGCACCATAGATGGACAAGTCTGGAGTGCGATCCAAGTAACCACTGCGGCAGGCGTATTGGGTGTCGTCGATCTGATGCGGACAGGGGTTCTGCCCTCGAAAGGCTTTGTTCGGCAAGAGCAGGTAAAGCTTGCCGATTTCCTGAACACCGAATTTGGCCGGCTTTATCGCGCCGGTGACGTTACCGAACAAAACAAGGCGGCTTGAGATATGAAAGACATTATAATGACTGCTGAAACCACGCTTGCGAATTTGGACCTGACTGCAGCGGAGCTTAGCGGCGGGTCGCTGCGGGTGACCTCTCCGATAGATGGCAGCCTGTTGGCCGAGGTTCACGAAACTCCGGTTTCCGAGATGGGGGCCATCTTTGCCCGCTCGAAAGCGGCGTTCAAGGAATGGCGCGTTGTGCCGGCTCCGCGCCGGGGTGAGTTGATCCGACTGCTGGGCGAAGAGCTGCGGGCCGCCAAGGACGACCTTGGCGCGCTTGTCAGTTGGGAGGCAGGCAAGATCACCTCGGAAGGTCTGGGCGAAGTGCAGGAGATGATCGACATCTGCGATTTTGCAGTTGGTCTATCGCGGCAGCTTTATGGTCTGACCATTGCTTCGGAACGCCCGGGTCACCGGATGATGGAAACGTGGCATCCGGCGGGACCGGTCGGAGTGATCTCGGCCTTTAATTTCCCCGTGGCGGTATGGTCGTGGAATGCTGCGCTGGCGCTGGTTTGCGGCGATCCGGTGATCTGGAAACCGTCCGAGAAAACGCCTCTGACCGCGTTGGCTTGCCAGAAAATCTTTGAGCGGGCGTTGGCCCGGTTTGGTGACGCCCCCGAGGGGCTTTTGCAGACCCTGATCGGTGGTGCCGATCTGGGTGAGGTGCTGGTTGCCAGCGAGGATGTGCCGATCATTTCAGCCACCGGCTCGACCCGGATGGGCCGCGCGGTTGCGCCGATCGTGGCGCAGCGCTTTGGCAAGTGTATTCTTGAGCTCGGCGGAAATAACGCGATGATCGTTGGGCCGTCGGCTGATCTGGAAATGGCGGTGCGCGCGATCGTATTCTCGGCTGTCGGGACAGCAGGGCAGCGCTGTACGACACTGCGGCGGTTGATTGTACACAACTCGATCCGCGAGGAACTGGTTGGGCGTCTGAAGAAAGCCTACGCAGGTCTGCCCATCGGTAATCCGTTGACCGAGGGTACGTTGATTGGGCCGTTGGTGGATGAAGCTTCGGGCAATGCGATGATCGCAGCGCTTGAATCAGCAAAGGCCGAGGGTGGTGCCGTGTTCGGGGGTCAGCGCGTGACCGAAGGTGTGCCGGGCGGTGTTTATATACAACCGGCCATCGTTGAGATGCCTGGCCAGACCGCGACTGTGAAGGCCGAGACCTTTGCTCCGATCCTTTACGTCATGGGCTATGACGATTTTGCCGAGGCGATCGAGATCCAGAACGACGTGCCACAGGGTTTGTCGTCCTGCGTTTTTACACTGAACATGCGCGAAGCCGAGCAATTCCTGACAGCGGCCGGGTCGGATTGCGGGATTGCCAATGTGAACATCGGCCCGTCCGGGGCCGAGATCGGTGGCGCATTTGGTGGCGAGAAGGAAACCGGAGGCGGGCGCGAAAGCGGATCAGATGCCTGGAAAGCCTACATGCGCCGTCAGACCAACACGGTAAACTATTCGGCCGAGTTGCCATTGGCGCAAGGTGTCAAATTCGACATCTGAACTCGAATGTCCGGCGGCACCTGATCGTGCCGCCGGATTCAATCAGCGAACAGGTAATCCAGTTGCATGATCGCTTTGGCCTGATCGGCACTGATCCCCAGAAATTCCGCGATAATCACCTCATTCTCCGAACGATCCGCCGCCTCACGCAAATGGAACAGCCCATCATTCTGGGTGCTGCGGATCAATTCGGATTCGTAAGCCAGCGCATTGCGAAGGGTCGGTAGCAGACGTGCAAGAGAATCCTGTGAGCTGTTCTGGCCCGCAAGACCGACACGATGGGCATGGCCCTTCAGATATTCATCTGAATAGGCACATTCGATTTCCAGAACACGTGTTTGGGCCTGATCTGCACAGAAATCCTGAATGACGTCCAGATTGGCCGGATCTACGCAGAGTACCAGCCTGTCGCTTTGGAAATAATCGAATAACATACGTGCAACGGCCCGCCGATGGCGCGACCGCTTAATCAGGGTCGTCTCGATTCCACCCAAATCGGGCAATGGCGTATCCTGCTCATCATAGATGTATTCGATGCAGGGAATGGGGGTTTCGGATGCGATCTGGTCAACAAGCCGTTTGGCGACATGCCACTTCTTGCAAACAATCAAAAACGCCTGACGCTCGGGGCCTAACGTATTGCCGACCTCCCAAAAGCGCTGAGCGAAACGTCGTCCGACACGACCGCGACCGGCAAGGAAGTGATACAGATTGCGCCCTTCGTCCGAGATGTGGAACGTGACCCCTTCGTTGGCATAAAGCTGACCCAACCGTTCCTTCAACTCATGGGCCTCGGGGCTGATCTTGCGAGCGAACAGGTAGTTCTGCCCCAACAGCATGTCATAGTGATCATTGTAGAAGGTGACAGGCATGCCATAGTCGGAAAACATCAAAAATGTCAGTGTACGGTTTTCGATTTCCTGCTTCGGGACGAGGTGGCGAACAAGCGTCTGAAAGAACGTCTCGTCCGGAATCCAGGTGGTCGAGAAAAACCGGACCACATCGCGGCGTTGGCGCAGGAAGTCCAGAATCATCTCGACTGTGCGACGGCGCAGGCACCACCACTGGCTGCCGATCTTGACCTGCAGGTCTGCGGGTATGCCGCGGGTCAGACCGAAACGCTTTTGCATTTCGTATGCGGCATAGAACAGGCGCGGCTGATTGCGTTCGTTGAAATAGTGACGATAGATCAGCCGGTCTTCTTTCATTCCGGTCTTAATCCAATTGCTTTCGAAGAAGTCATGGCTTTCGATGAAATCCATGTCGCGTTCATCAAGAAAGCTGTGCACATACTCGGCGGTTTTAATTGCCATGCAATCGCCGGACAGCATGTAAAAATGGGTGACCCTTGGGAACTGATCCACCGCCGCCTGTAATGCATGGAGCGTGGCCTGAACCAGTGACCATTCGCCCCATCCGCATTTGATCCGCTTCGTTGCAAATGCGACGTTGCGGTTATCTTTCAGGGCGTCGCGTATTTGCGCATAATCCGTATCTTTGGCGCGAGCGTCAAAATGGATCGCCATACAATCGCCGGCAGCCGTTAGCTGACTGGCCTGCGCAATGATCGCGTCAGGATCTTTGTGGCACAGCAAGATATAGGCAATCTTTGCCATTTGCGTCTCGTAATTCCCCGTTTCTGCCCAATTGCAACCGTGATACTGAGGATGAGCGATTGAATAAACAGAATATTTTTGGTTCTTTGGGTCAAAATGCCGGAGTATCAATGCGATAACTGGCTAAGGAGGCGCAGTAGATGGGTTTTCCCGGAACGTGGATGACCGAAAGTCAAAGCATGGTCTACCGTGTTGTGCCGAAATGCGCCTGTTCGACGATCGGGCAAATCATGTATTTCTCGGATCATGGTAGCTTCTTTGATGGTGACATTCACGACGCCAAGGACGGAATGCACAAGTGGGCCTTTGGTGCCAGTCAGGATCCGATTGCCAGAAATGTTCAATCGCACCAGTCCTATACGTTTACCTGCGTGCGTAATCCCTACACACGCATTCTCAGTTCCTTTTTTGACAAGATCTGCGGCATCCAGCGCAACGGCAAACGCTATCGCGGCAATCTGGTGCCAACGCTGATTTACAACTATGGAATCGAAGTCGGGGGTGACGACGGCAAGGGCGAGTTTGACCAAATTGCCAGTTTCCGCCGGTTCCTTTTATTCGCACGCGACACGATCCGTTGGCGGCGTCCGATGGACCCCGACATTCACTGGTCGGCCATGTCTGGCCATGTCTCGACGCTGATCGCTAATGGCGGGCGATATGATCGGATTTTTTGGACCGAGAAGTTCAACGATGGGATGCAGGGTGTGTTGGACAATCTTGAAACCTCGCATCCCGTGACTCTGTCCGAAATCCCGCGCTTCAATGAATCCGAAGGCCATGGGCCAAAACGCGTGCATCCGGTCGAGGATTACTTTGACGATTTGTCGATGCATCTGGTCTACGAGATCTACAAACAGGATTTTGAACTGTTCAAGTATGATTTCGAAAATCCCGCCAACAAAATGCCGACGGGTGAGATCGATCTAGATGAGATTCACGCCAAGCTGGGTGATTAAGACGCTCGAAGTGTGAGGCTCCCGCCCATCGTCAATGTCTCTTGTGAGACATCTCCTATGGTTGGGCCCGGCGCCGCGCAAAGCGCGCTTCCAACAAACAAAAGACATAGCAAGCGAATTGTGCAAATTATGAGAGTTTAGCGATC
>NZ_JBQGAC010000018.1:0-2500 GCF_056542625.1 Ruegeria sp. AB7
CGGGCTGCTCTGGGATTTTCTAAAGTTGGTTGCGGGAGCAGGATTTGAACCTGCGACCTTCAGGTTATGAGCCTGACGAGCTACCGGGCTGCTCCATCCCGCGACACTTTAAGTGACCTATCGCTTACGCTACTTGAGGTCTTGTGTTGGTCTAGCGCCTATTCGGCTACTTGAGACCGGGTAGTGTTCTTTTCATCGTGTTAGAGAGATGTGGGCTTTTTCTAGGTTTGGCGGTGACCTACTCTCCCGGGGCTTAAGCCCAAGTACCATTGGCGCGGCAGTGCTTAACTTCCGGGTTCGGGATGGGACCGGGTGTTTCACTTGCGCTATGACCACCAAACCGAGGAAAAGCCCATGTCGACTTTCCTGCGTTGCAGGAAAGCGACGAGGTGGCAGGCAGCGTCTTTTTCTTGCAAAAGGCGCGTTGCCACTCGGTTATATAATCAACCAACATCGCGGCTTGGCGCTGCGACGTTATCCAACTCAAGGTGTGTATGCTTTGGTCTTGTCTTTCCATTACTGGATCAAATCAAGCCTATCGGGCGATTAGTACCGGTCAACTGAACGCATTACTGCGCTTACATCTCCGGCCTATTGACGTGGTGGTCTTCCACGGCCCTCAGGGAGACCTTGTTTTGAGGGGGGCTTCCCGCTTAGATGCCTTCAGCGGTTATCCTGTCCGATCATAGCTACCCAGCACTGCCGTTGGCACGACAACTGGTCCACCAGTGGATCGTTCACCCCGGTCCTCTCGTACTAGGGGCAACTCCTCTCAAGTCTCCTACACCCACGGCAGATAGGGACCGAACTGTCTCACGACGTTCTAAACCCAGCTCACGTACCTCTTTAAACGGCGAACAGCCGTACCCTTGGGACCTGCTCCAGCCCCAGGATGAGATGAGCCGACATCGAGGTGCCAAACACTGCCGTCGATATGGACTCTTGGGCAGTATCAGCCTGTTATCCCCGGCGTACCTTTTATCCGTTGAGCGATGGCCCTTCCACTCGGGACCACCGGATCACTATGGCCGTCTTTCGACTCTGCTCGACTTGTCAGTCTCGCAGTCAGGCTGGCTTCTGCCATTGCACTCAACGAGCGATTTCCGACCGCTCTGAGCCAACCTTCGCGCGCCTCCGTTACGCTTTAGGAGGCGACCGCCCCAGTCAAACTACCCGCCACGCAGGGTCCCGGATCCGGATAACGGACCGCGGTTAGACATCAAGAGTGCGAAGGGTGGTATCTCAAGGGAGGCTCCACAGGTACTTGCGTTCCTGCTTCAAAGCCTACCACCTATCCTGCACATCACAATCCTGATGCCAGTGCGAAGCTGTAGTAAAGGTGCACGGGGTCTTTCCGTCTAACCGCGGGAAGCCTGCATCTTGACAGGCAATTCAATTTCGCTGAGTCGATGTTGGAGACAGCGGGGAAGTCGTTACGCCATTCGTGCAGGTCGGAACTTACCCGACAAGGAATTTCGCTACCTTAGGACCGTTATAGTTACGGCCGCCGTTTACCTGGGCTTCAATTCAAGGCTCTCACCTCTCCTTTTAACCTTCAGGCACCGGGCAGGCGTCAGACCCTATACGTCGTCTTGCGACTTCGCAGAGCCCTGTGTTTTTAATAAACAGTCGCCACCCCCTGGTTTGTGCCCCCAGCCCCTAGTTGCCTAGGAACCGGGCCTCCTTCTCGCGAACTTACGGAGGTATTTTGCCGAGTTCCTTCAACATCGTTCTCTCAAGCGCCTTGGTATGCTCTACCAGTCCACCTGTGTCGGTTTAGGGTACGGTCTGATGGAGGGCTATTTCCAGGAACCACTCAGCAGCCCAATCAATCCGATAAGATTGAACTACACCTGTGATCCGTCACATCCTCCTGGCCTAGGAATATTAACCTAGTTCCCATCGCCTACGCCTTTCGGCCTCGGCTTAGGGGCCGGCTTACCCTGCTCAGATTAGCTTTAAGCAGGAACCCTTGGACTTTCGGCGAGAGTGTCTCTCACACTCTTTGTCGCTACTCATGTCATCATTCTCACTAGTGATCTCTCCACGGGATCGCTCACGCGCCCGCTTCATCGAAAGCCTCTCTCCTCCAATCTGCCCGAAGGCATGAAGGAGGAATGAGACTATGTCACACTACGCTCTGCTACCGATGCTTACGCATCCCTAGACTTCGGCTCATGGCTTGAGCCCCGTTACATCTTCGCCGCAGGACAACTTATTTAGACCAGTGAGCTGTTACGCTATCTTTAAAGGATGGCTGCTTCTAAGCCAACCTCCTGGTTGTTTTGGTCGTCCCACCTGCTTTCCCACTTAGCCATGAATTGGGGGCCTTAGTCGTAGGTCAGGGTTGTTTCCCTCTCCACTACGGACGTTAGCATCCGCAGTGTGTCTGCCATCTAGTACTCCCGGGTATTCGGAGTTTGGTTAGGATCAGTAAGCCTGTGGGGCCCCATTACCCATCCAGTGCTCTACCCCCCGGGGTATTCGGATGACGCTCTAC
>NZ_JBQGAC010000019.1:0-4311 GCF_056542625.1 Ruegeria sp. AB7
GAAGACCAGAACGGGCTCAAACACCCGGTAGCTATCCATCACATGGATTAAGGTGATCACGGCAAACAATGGAGACAGGTGAGGGATTACGACATATCGAACGCGCTGCCATGGCGTTGCGCCGTCTATGATCGCCGCTTCAAGCGGCTCTTCCGGTACCGTTTGCAACCCTGCATATAGTATGATGAATGCGAAGGGTGCAGCAAACCAGACCCCGTAGGCGATGATCACCAGCCGTATCGTGACCTGATCGGCAAGAAAGTAGAATTTGCCGAGGCCCATGGCTTCTAAGGTCGCGGCGATAACACCGCCATCAATGAATAACCAATAGACCGCGAGGGACGAAACTACCGGAGTTTGGACCTGTCGCGTTTTTGTGCCGCTCCAAGTGCTCGTTTAAACCACTTTCCGTTCGAAGGCGACGGGACTTTTCCAGCCCAGTGCTGAGTGTCGGCGGCGCGGATTGTAGAAGCCGTTGATGTATTCGAAGATGGCCGCTTCAGCCTGCCGTCGGGTTTGCCATGACCGCCGCCAGATCAGCTCAGCTTTGATCGTTTTGAAGAAGGTCTCGACGGCGGCGTTATCATAGCAATTGCCTTTGCCGCTCATCGACACTTTGAAGTCATGTTGGCGCAGGATCTTCTGATAATCGTGGGAACAGTATTGGCTGCCACGATCCGTGTGGTGGATGCAGTCCTTCGGTGGTGATCTGAAGGCGATAGCCATTCTCAGCGCCCTGATGGCCAGGTCTCGCTTCATCCGATTGCTAACAGCCCAGCCAATCACACGGCGGGAATGCAAGTCCAGAATGACGGCGAGATAAAGCCAGCCTTCACGGGTCCAGACATAGCTGATGTCACCAGCCCATGTCTTGTTCGGCTGATCCGCTGTGAAGTCCCGATCCAGTAGGTTGGGCGCGATATTGAACTTGTGATCGCTGTCTGTCGTGACCTTGTGCTTGCGTGTTCTCAACACGGATATGCCGTTCTGGCGCATCAGGCGACCAACGCGACGATGCCCCACAGCCAAACCAATTTCCTTCAACTCTTCAGTCATGCGCGGCCTGCCATAGCTGCCCAAACTGAGGCGTGACTGTTCTTTGATATGCGCCAGCGTGACCAGATCAGACCGCTGTCTGCGACTGGCAGGGCGGCTGCGGAAGGCACGCAGACCGCGTGCGCTGACACCGACGACATCGCATAACCGGTTGGCTGGAAAGCTGGCTCTGTGTTCTTCGATAAACCTAAATCTCATTGCTTTAGGCCCGCGAAGAACTGGGTGGCCTTTTTTAGGATTTCCCTCTCCTCCTTGAGGAGCCGGATCTCCCGTCGAAGTCGCTCATTCTCTTGAGCGAGGCTCAAATCCTCTTTGGAAACCACGTCTGTATCTCGGTGCGCTGTGATCCATTTGTTCAGCGTGGACATCCCGACACCTAGATCATCAGCCACCTGCTTGCGTGTTAGCCCACTGGTCAATGCGATACGCACCGCATCTTGCCGGAATTCGGCCGTCCGTTTCAGTCCCATAGTCAGTCTCCTTTGCTGCAGTAGATGCTATCAAAGGAGCGGCATCAAACCGTGACAGGTCCAATCTGAACCTAGCCTATCGGTGGTTCTGTCGGCTCGATCTGAACGACCGTGTGCCGGATCATTCCACATTCTCGAAGAACCGGCATGGGCGGTTCCGCGAAAGCGAACTGCTGCGCTACCTGTTCGAGATGACCGTGGCACACAGCATTGAGGAAGGCCTCGTCAGCGGTCAGCGTATGGCCATCGATGCAAGCTTGATCGAAGCCGATGCCAACAAGCAGAACTCAACGCCGAAGGAAGAGTGGGACGCCTCAACCGTTGATCCGACCGACGCGCCCCGCGCCGTCCGCGAGTATCTCGACACGCTGGACGAGGCTGCGTTCGGCGCTGCCAGCGAGGTTCCGCCCAAGTTCACATCGCATTCCGATCCGGCGAGCCAATGGACCGCAGCCCGCAAAGGCCCTGCATTCTTTAGCTATTCCGACAACTACCTGATCGATACAGATCACGGAGTTATCATCGACGTCGAAGCCACCAGATCAATCCGTCAGGCTGAGGTCGGATCGACCAAGACCATGTTGAACCGAGTAAAGGAACGGTTCGATCTGCATCCGGAGAGACTAATCGCGGACACCGCCTATGGCACCGGCCCACTTCTGGGCTGGCTGGTTGATCGCAAGATTGCGCCGCATATCCCGGTGTTCGACAAGTCCGGTCGCAATGACGGCACCTGGACCCGCGCCGACTTCGAATGGGATGCTGAGAATGACCAATACATCTGTCCCGAAGGTCACGCCCTCAAGCAGTTCCGCCGCAACTACTCAGACCCCAACCGCGGTCCGACGGGCAAGGGCACCGCTCGCTATCGCGCTCTGAAAGAGGTCTGTCAGGTCTGCCCATCGAAAACCAAGTGCTGCCCCAACGCGGATGCCCGCAAGATCAGCCGCGAAGAAACAGAAGACGCCCGCCAGGTGGCTCGAGACATTGCCAAGACCCGCCAGTACGACATCTCAATGAAGCTCAGAAAGAAGGTGGAAATGCTCTTCGCCCACCTCAAACGCATTCTCGGCCTGGGTCGGCTCCGATTACGTGGCCCATGCGGCGCAAACGACGAATTCCTCCTCGCCGCCACCGCCCAGAACCTCCGCAAACTGGCCAAGATCTTTCCCGCACCGCAGCAAACACGTAAAGCCTGATCAGAAAGGCACTCGCGCTCGGTTCAGCACACCACTTTCTGCGTCCGCAACACGTTGTTTTTCCACAGAATCGGCTCATATCCGACCCTCGCTGCGACAAGCCTGAATTGGTAGAATGAGCCGATTGTGTTGAAAAACTCAAAAATGCAAGAGGTTCGAGTTTATTGCGAACCGGCGAACCGGCGAACCGTCGATAAAGTCCAAAGCCAATTTCGATGACAGTTGTTGAGATGCCCTGTCCAGCCCCAATTCTATGGGCCAGTTTTGAGCAAGGTTTCTGGAACGGGCGGTCGCATGTTTAGAGCCTGATGGGGTCTGACACGATTGTACTGTCTAAGCCAGGTATTGATGACGATCTGAGCCTGTTTGGTGGTGTGGAACCATTCTGCGTTGAGGACTTCCCGGCGCAGAGTGCCATTGAAGCGCTCGTTGTATCCATTCTCCCAAGGTGATCCCGGGTAGATTTGGATCGGCTTAATGCCCACCTTTCTTAACCAGGTCTGCAGGGCCGTTGCGATGAACTCCGCGCCGTTGTCGGAACGGATGTGTTCGGGCTTCCCGTGCCGCAATAAGAGTGGGTAGAGCGCATCCAGCACGTCTGCGCTGTTCATCTTCGGCTTGACCGCTACGCAGAGCGCCTCACGGGTATACTCATCCAGCACCGTCAGCATCTTGTAGCTCTGTCCGTTGCTCAGCTTGTCGTGGACAAAGTCAATGCTCCAGATGTGATTGGGATGTTGCGGTCGGAGCCGGATGATCGAGCTGTCCTTGTGGTACAGCCGTTTGCGTTTCTTGTGCCGTTGTGGGAGCTGCAAGCCTTCTTCGCGCCATAGTCGTTCGATCTTTTTATGATTGACTGCCCAGCCTTCGACACGCAGCAGCTCGGCGACCTTGCGGTAGCCGTAGCGCCCATACCGTTTGGCCAATCGGATCATCGCCAGACGTAACGCCTCATCATCCTTTGGCGCTGCGCGGTATTGCAGCGTGCTCCGCGCCAATCCAATCACGCGACAGGTGCGCCGTTCAGAGGTTGCCAGCTTTTGTCGGGTGTGGACCACGGCCTGACGAAGCTGGTCTGCCGTCAGGCCTTTGGCTTTAGATAATCAAGGCTCTCCTTGAGAATGAGTTTGTCCAGTTCAAGCTCAGCCACGATTTTCTTGAGCCGATCATTCTCTTTCTGCAGCGCCTTCAGATTGGCCATCTCAGATCGTCCCATCCCACCAAACCGCTTGCGCCATGTGTAATAGGTCGCATCACTGACACCAGCCGTTCTGCACGCCGTCGCGACATCCGAACCAGATGCCAGGCCCAGCTCAATCTCGCGCAAAAGCCGCAGAATATCTTCGTCCGAATACCGTTTCCGCGCCATCAATCCCGTCTCCAAAACTAAGCCAACTGTGGCACAGTTTTAGGGGGCCAAGACACAGGAGTGGTAGTACTTTCGATGGCTTCTGGAAACTCGAATACCATAACAGCAAGATATTGTTGAGTTCTGATGGGAAAGCCTTGGATGTCGTTACCAATCTTTTTTGGTGGAAAAGCGGCGATGCGTTTGAGGTTTCTAAGGGACCGCAACTTCCAACAAG
>NZ_JBQGAC010000020.1:0-4017 GCF_056542625.1 Ruegeria sp. AB7
GCTGACATTTGAGCATTTGAAGGCTGAGGTTTCGTCTGGCGAGATTGATACGGTATTGGTTTGTCTGGTTGACATGCAGGGCCGTTTGATGGGGAAGCGGTTTCATGCGGGTCATTTTGTTGCGGGGGCGTGGGAAGAGACGCATTGCTGCAATTATCTGCTGGCGACGGATCTCGAGATGGGGACGCCGGATGGGTATGCGTCGACCAGTTGGGAGCGGGGCTATGGCGATTATGTTATGAAGCCGGATCTGAGCACGCTGCGCCCTGTACCGTGGCTGGAAGGCACGGCGATGGTGATGTGCGATGTGCTGGATCATCACACGCATGAAGAAGTGCCACACGCGCCGCGCTCGATCCTGAAGCGTCAGGTGAACCGGTTGAAGGCGATGGGTTATGACGCGATGTGCGCCACCGAGCTGGAGTTTTTCCTGTTCGAGAAAAGCTTTGATCAGATCCGCAAGGAAGGCTTTCGCGACCTTGAGCCGATCTCGGGGTACAACGAAGACTATCACATCCTTCAGACCACCAAGGAAGAGCATGTGATGCGCCCGATCCGCAACCATCTGTGGGATGCGGGGATACCGGTCGAGAACACGAAAGGTGAGGCCGAGACCGGGCAGGAAGAACTGAACATCAAATACGCGCCTGCAATGGACACGGCCGAGTATCACTCGATCGCCAAGAACGCGGTGAAAGAGATTGCCTGGCAGCATGGGCATGCCGCGACCTTCCTGCCGAAATGGCATCATGAGAAAGTGGGCAGTTCCAGCCACGTGCATCAGTCGCTCTGGTCCGAGGGGCGGCCGATCTTTTTCGACGAAAAAGATCCGCTCGGCATGTCGGATGTGATGAAAAGCTACATGGCGGGTCTTTTGAAATACGCCGCCGATTACACCTGTTTCATGGCGCCCTACATCAACAGCTACAAGCGGTTCATGAAGGGGACCTTTGCGCCGACGCGGATCATCTGGTCGGTGGACAACCGCACCGCCGGGTTCCGCCTGTGCGGTGACGGCACCAAGGCGGTGCGGGTGGAATGCCGTATCCCGGGCTCGGATATGAACCCCTATCTGGCGATGGCTGGGATGCTGGCGGCGGGGATCGCTGGGATCGAAGAAGGGCTGGAGTTGCAGCCGCCGACCACGGGCGACGTCTATCAGGGGGAGACGGGGATGATCCCGGGCAATCTGCGCGCGGCGCGGGATGCGCTGCATGGCTCGGCGATGTTGCGGGCTGCGATGGGAGATGACGTTGTCGATCACTATGCGCGCGCGGCCGAGGTTGAGATCGAAGAGTTTGAGCGCGTGGTGACCGATTGGGAAATTGCCCGCGGGTTCGAGCGGGCTTGAGAGGGTGAAAGCGAGGGGCCAGCCCCGTCGCCATTGGTGCTCGAACCAATGGCGCACCAATGGCGGCCCCCGAGATATTTATGGCCAGATGAAGCAGGGATCCTGCTCTCTTTAGAGATGGAGTGACTATGGGGCAGATGTTGCAATGTGTCTCGCCGATTGATGGGTCGGTTTTTGCCGAGCGCGAGGTGTTGTCGCGGGAGGCGGCGTTTGAGGTTGCGGGCCGGGCGCGGGCCGCACAGGCGGCTTGGGCGGCGCGGCCCTTGCGGGAACGCATTGATCTCGTGATGGCGGGTGTGGCTGCTGTCGGCGCGATGAATGAGGAAATCGTGCCCGAGTTGGCGCATATGATGGGTCGCCCGGTGCGCTATGGCGGTGAGTTTGGCGGCTTCAACGAGCGCGCAAGCCACATGGCCACGATTGCCGAAGAGGCGCTGGCCGATATTGCCGTGGGCGAAGATGAGACGTTCAAGCGCTATATCAGGCGCATCCCGCATGGGGTGGTGTTTGTGGTGGCGCCGTGGAACTACCCCTACATGACGGCGATCAACACGGTGGCCCCGGCGCTGATCGCGGGTAATACGGTGATCCTGAAACACGCCACGCAGACCCTGCTGGTGGGCGAGCGTATGGCGCAGGCCTTCCATGCAGCGGGTGTGCCGGAAGACGTGTTCCAGAATGTCTTTCTGAGCCATGACGTGACCAACGATCTGATCGCGGGCAATGCGTTCGACTTCGTGAACTTCACCGGCTCGGTCGGCGGCGGCCAGGCGATGGAGCGCGCGGCGGCGGGCACCTTTACCGGCGTCGGGACTGAGCTGGGCGGCAAGGATCCGGGTTATGTGATGGACGATGCCGATCTGGAGGCGGCGGTTGAGACGCTGATCGACGGGGCAATGTTCAACGCGGGCCAGTGCTGCTGCGGGATCGAGCGGATTTATGTGCATGAAAGCCTGTATGACGACTTCGTCGCCAGGGCGGTGGAGATCGTGAAGGGCTATAAGCTGGGCAATCCGCTGGACGCTGAAACCACCATTGGCCCGATGGCCAATGTGCGCTTTGCCGATGAGGTGCGGGCGCAGATTGCCGAGGCGGTCGAGGCTGGTGCGGTGGCCCATATCGACATCTTCCCCGAGGATGATGGCGGCGCATATCTGACGCCGCAGATCCTGACCAATGTCACCCATGACATGCGGGTGATGCGGGATGAAAGCTTTGGTCCGGTAGTGGGCATTATGAAAGTGTCCACGGATGACGAGGCCATCCGGCTGATGAATGACAGCGCGTTTGGCCTGACGGCGAGCCTCTGGACCAGCGATCTGGACCGTGCTGCGCGGGTGGGCGACCAGATTGAGACGGGCACCGTCTTCATGAACCGCGCCGATTATCTGGATCCCGGCCTGTGCTGGACCGGCTGCAAGAATACCGGGCGCGGCGGCGGTCTGTCGGTCATTGGCTATCACAACCTGACACGTCCCAAATCCTATCACCTGAAAAAGGTCACGGGCTAAGGACGCCGGCCTGCCTCGGAATGACCCCCTCGCCGGGGCAGGCCTTTTGACACGAAGGAAAGCAAACATGTCACTTGTTGGAAACTGGTCTTATCCAACCGCAATCAAATTCGGGGCCGGGCGGATCAATGAATTGCCCGAAGCCTGTGCTGCGGCCGGCATGAAGAAGCCGCTGCTGGTCACCGACAAGGGGCTGGCCGACCTGCCGATCACCACCGCGACGCTGGATATCATGGAGACCGCCGGTCTGGGCCGGGGTCTGTTCGCGGATGTGGACCCGAACCCCAATGAACAGAACCTCGAGGCCGGTGTTGCGGCCTATAACGCGGGCGGCCATGACGGGGTGATCGCTTTTGGCGGCGGCTCGGGGCTGGATCTGGGCAAGATGGTCGCCTTCATGTGTGGTCAGACGCGCCCGGTCTGGGACTTTGAGGACATCGGCGATTGGTGGACCCGAGCGGATGCCGATGCCATCGCGCCGATCATCGCCGTCCCCACAACCGCCGGGACCGGGTCCGAAGTGGGGCGCGCCAGCGTCATCACCAATTCTGAAACCCACGCCAAGAAGATCATCTTCCATCCCAAGGTGCTGCCCACGGTCGTGATCTGCGACCCCGAGCTGACGGTTGGGATGCCAAAGTTCATCACCGCAGGCACCGGTCTGGATGCGTTCGCGCATTGTGTCGAGGCGTTCAGCAGCCCGCATTACCACCCGATGTCTCAGGGCATCGCGCTGGAAGGAATGCGGCTGGTCAAGGACTATCTGCCACGTGCCTATGCGGACGGCACCGACATCGAAGCCCGCGCCCAGATGATGAGCGCGGCGGCGATGGGGGCCACCGCCTTCCAGAAAGGCCTGGGCGCCATCCACGCCATGAGCCACCCCGTCGGCGCGGTGTTCAACACCCACCACGGCACCACCAACGCGGTCTGCATGCCCGCCGTACTCGAGTTCAACGCGCCAGTCATCGCCGACCGCTTCCAGCAAGCCGCCGCCTATCTGGGCATCGACGGCGGCTTCGACGGCTTCCGCAGCTTCGTGCAAGAGTTCAACGACAGCCTCGCCATCCCCCGCAATCTCTCCGACCTCGGCGTCACCAAAGCCGCCATCCCCGAACTGGTCCAAGGCGCAATCATCGACCCCTCATGCGGAGG
>NZ_JBQGAC010000021.1:0-2899 GCF_056542625.1 Ruegeria sp. AB7
ATTGAAGCGCTCGTTGTATCCATTCTCCCAAGGTGATCCCGGGTAGATTTGGATCGGCTTAATGCCCACCTTTCTTAACCAGGTCTGCAGGTGTTTGATCACGAGCTGTTCGTTGAGTGGAACGACAAGCGCTTTGGCCCCTACCGCCCGACAGGTGGGCCTATCCCGCTGCATCGCTATCGCAAGCCCAAGAAAACACAAACACAGGCACGGGCCGACAGGATCGGAGATCTTGCGCAGAAGATCTCGGTGCCCAGATCGGCGCTTGCCGGGTTGGATTCAAGCCTGGCCAAAGCCGCAGACGTACTGCCGTTCGCCAGCCAGGCCTTTGTCGATCCGGATCCCTATGGAGAGTTCACCTATAGCAGCCGATTGGATGCGCTGCGCGGGGTCTCGGATTTGCTGCACAAGCCGCTGGCCCGCCTGACAGACGAGGATCTGTCGTTCGTGAATGATCTTGTCGACCGCACGCTCGACAAGACGGAAATCAAACAAGGAATAACTGCCCGGTTCTCGCCTAAGCGACCGGCCGCTGAAGAGGAGAGCGAGTAATGCTGAATGCCGAGATCATGGCGCGATATGGGCTGATCAAGGACTGGCGAGCTGCCGGATTCTATGAGACCGAGAACCATCGTCAGATCACCCACACCGTCCGGGCGGGCATTGGAACCGGACGCCTGATCGCTGTGACAGGCCCAGTTGGCATCGGCAAGACTGTGTTCCTGCACCGGTTGCAAGATGAAATTGCGCGCGAAAAGAAGGTCACTGTCGCCGAAAGCCTGTCGGTGGACAAAGCCCGCACGACCGTTCCGACGCTAATCTCAGCCCTGTTCTACGATCTCTCACGAGAGAAAGAACCAAAGATTCCAACCCAAGGTGAAAAGAGGGAACGAGAACTTCAGAAGCTGGTAGCCCGCTCCGGAAAGCCCGTGGCGCTGTTTGTCGATGAGGCCCATGATCTGTATGGAAAGACATTGATCGGGCTGAAACGCCTGATGGAAGTGATCGCGCGCGGCGGAGGCAATCTGTCCGTTATTCTGGTCGGCCATCCGAAGCTGCGAAACGACCTTCGCCGCCCAACGATGGAAGAGATCGGGCATCGCACTGATATCCTGCCCTTCGAAGGATTGGGGGAAGAGTCCCGAACCTATCTCGACTGGCTTTTGGACCAGTGTACCGAGGACGACGCTCCACTTGACGAGATTATCGAACCGGCGGCGCTGGACCTACTGGCAGAGCGCCTGACCACACCCTTACAGTTTGCCGAATATTTAAACCGGGCATTGGAGGCCGGGTTCCGCATCGGCCAGAAACCAATCACGCCGGATATTGTGTCGGCCACCCTGGCCCCCGACTTTGATGACTTGGAGCCACGTCTCACCCGGCAGGGCTATTCTGTGAAGGTATTGGCGGATCAGTTCCAGTCCAAACCTGCCGAGATCAAACGCTTCCTGAGCGGGCAGCTTGAACCCGCGCGGACCCGCGAATTGGCAGAGCGAATGCGGATGGCGGGGTTGTCGCTATGAGGTCATGTGGATGGTCTCACCCCACCGATCCCAGTCTCAGAAATGTGAGCCCGTCTCAATTATTCTGAGCCCGTTCTCAAATAAAGTGGTCCCAAATCGAATTATAGTCTCAAATAATCTGAGCCAGAAACAGCGATGATCTCGCGCCCAACGGATTATGATCTCAAGCCGCTACACATAGATCGCCTCGGCATCAACAGCGGCGTTCTTGGAGCCTTTGACAAACGGCATTACGAACCGCGGATGAACGAGGCGCACGGCATAGCCTTGCGCCTCAAACTGTCTGCCCCAGTGATGAGCGCTGGCACAAGCCTCCATGGCGACTGTTTCCGGGGAATACTCCTGAACGGCAGCGGCGAGTTTTGATCTGGTCACCTTCTTCGAGATTACCTCGCCCTCATTGGTGATTCCGTGGATGTGAAACGACTGTTTGCCTAAATCAATCGCAAGTAACTGCATTCTGTGAACTCCTTCTGCTTGATACGTCTGCCGAAAACTATCGGCATCGGTGCAAGGGGCGTCCATTCCATAAGATGAGAAAGAAACCCGGAACCAAGCAGAGCCACGGTGAGAAGGTCGTAAAGGACATTCGCCGTGCGACCCGCAAACAGTACTCCGCAGAAGAGAAGATCAGGATCGTGCTGGACGGCCTAAAAGGCGAGGACAGCATTGCAGAGCTCTGCCGCCGTGAAGGCATCGCGCAGAGCCTCTACTACAGCTGGTCCAAGGAATTCCTGGAAGCCGGCAAGAAACGTCTGGCAGGCGACACGGCCCGCGCGGCAACTTCCACCGAAGTGAAGGATCTGAGATGGGAAGCCCGTGATCTGAAGGAAGTGGTTGCCGAACAGGCTCTTGAACTGCGGTTGCTCAAAAAAAGCATGGTCGCGGATGGGGACGACGACGAATGAGTTATCCCGCATCCGAAAAACTGGAAGTCATCCGCCTCGTCGAAGGTTCGCATCTCCCGACCAAGCGCACTTTGGAGAAGCTGGGCATTCCGAAGACCACCTTCTATCGCTGGTACGACCGATATCTCGTCGGCGGCCCCGAGGCGCTTGAAGATCGTAGACCCACGCCGTCACGGGTCTGGAACCGCATTCCCACGCCAGTGCGCGAGAAGATCAAAGATCTGGCTCTGAAGGAAAGTGAGCTTTCCCCGCGTGAGTTGGCTGTTCGCTTCACCGACACAGAAAAGTACTTTGTGTCAGAGGCTTCGGTCTACCGCATCCTCAAGTCTTACGATCTGATCACCAGCCCGGCCTATGTGGTTTTGTCAGCAGAAGATGAGTTCCACGACAAGACGACACGGCCGAACCAGCTCTGGCAGACGGACTTTACCTATCTGAAGGTGATCGGCTGGGGATGGTTCTATC
>NZ_JBQGAC010000022.1:0-1923 GCF_056542625.1 Ruegeria sp. AB7
TCGCTTGAAGGAATGGAGCCGAGTAGAAACCCGCTACGATAGATGGCCGAAAGTGTTCCCATCAGCCATAACACTCGCAGTAATCGTCATCCCTTCCATGACACCAAAATAATGGTACCGTTTTATGGGGCTAAGACAGCCGCGTATCCAATTTCAATCTTCGAGCTTTGAGAGACGAAAAAAGGCAAATGACTTGTTTTGCTCGATCAGGAAAGCGCATTCTGGAATAGACGGTGTTTCTTTTGCTCTCATGAACACATAGCTGACGCCAGCTCTCCCCAAACTATCGCAGTCTTCGCTCAATAGCATCTCGTAGAGTGAGGCGCGCCTTGCTTCTAGTTCGCGAAAGGGAAGTAAAGGGCTTAGAAAATAGGGTCTGTTTGATATCATCTGTCGGCCCGATGCCATCACAGGAAGAACCGGGCTATCAAGTCCATTGTCGAACTCGGAAGTCAACACAATGTCATCGTTGTTAGTCGTATCCAAAAGCCATTGAGTGGCCTCAACGAGTTCCGGTTGATTACTCATCCACAAGGACCCACTGATATTTGACTTATATCGGTCATACGCGAGAAATAGACCATGCGCGAATAGTGGTAGCACAAGTAATCCGCAAATCTTCAATGCGTACTGTGGTGCCCTCGTTTTAAGAAGTCCAAATATAACACGGAAACCATACCCAAACAGAAGTGCCTCGACCGCTTTAAGATAAAATAGAAAGTGGAAGTACGGTGCAACTTGAATCGCGTTCAGGTGAAAGACGGTGACCGTTACCCCAAACAATGCCAATACCGACAAAACGAATAAAAAGACCAGGACAACAAAATTGTTGGAGTCGAAAACCGCTGTTCGACCTTGCCGAATAATCCCGAATAAACCTACCAGCGCGATGAGGGTCGATATTCCCATCCAGTCATCGATGAGCGTCCAGAATCGAGAAAACGAGAATACTGCTATCGATGGAACCCAAGTTGAAGGGGTAGGGTTGGCTATCCCTTGATAGTCCAAAGCAATTGGCAGGAAATGTATTGCAGCGATACCGACTGCGATACCCGAGATGACGGCGGCAAACCCGAAGAACTCGGTTATATTGATTTTTCCTCTTCCAATCAGGGTGAAAATCACAATTGCTGCAGTGCTCCATGTAACTGCAAGTATTGAATTGTGTGCCAACGCTGCTGCACCCAATGATACACCAAGGAGAATGGAAGTAGTGATGGCCGGCTTTTTATAAAAAAATGCTGTCAGAGCCAACGTCGTGTAGGTGACGAACTGAAGAGTAGTGATAGGTAAGCCATCAATTGAGTAACCAGCACTCAGTGGTCCCGGTAAAAGCCCTGGGGACAGCGATAGAAATGATGCCAGTGCCGCAAATGCCCAAGTTCTTTCCAAATGAACTCTTGCAAGAATATAGAATGTGATTGGCGCTGAAATGTTCAGTAGGGTGGGAGCAGACGAAAGCATAGTCAAAGTGCTCACGCCAAATACATCTGAAAGGATGGCATGAATTGCATGGTAGAGCGGGTTATACCATCTGGGTGAGAAGTTATGCGTTGGATCTTGCGTCCAGTTTCCAGAACGCATTTGTTCGATCATTCCCGCATCTCGAGCGCCGTCCCAAACATCGCTAGGCCATCCAGATGCGGCGAATGCAATCCATACACAGAGTGCGAAGCAAGCCAAACTTAGGACAACAAACACGTCCCAATACCGAACAACTAGCAAAGTTCAATGCTCCCAATTCGTTTTATTTTAAATTAAGCTAAACAAGCCATTTAGTTCTGCGCCACATTAAACGGTTTTTCGCTGGAGCAAAGTGCTGTTTGGCAAAACCTAGGCTCTGGTTTCATTGATTTGGTTGCAATTTCTGGACCGGGCTGACTCAACTTCCTGGCCTTCAGGAGGCGTGATGAGTGGCTTGTT
>NZ_JBQGAC010000023.1:0-1656 GCF_056542625.1 Ruegeria sp. AB7
CTGGCCGTTACCGTGACACTCAATGTGCCATTGAAGTCCTGGGGCGGTGTGCCTGAGAAGCTGCCGGAAGCCGCATCAAACACCAGCCAGTCCGGCAGGGCCGTGCCATCCGTAAGTGTCGCACTCAGGGTCAGCGCATCGCTATCCACATCCGTGAATGCGTTCGCCGGCAGCACAAAGCTCACGGCCTCATCTTCCACGGAAGCCTGATTGGACAATGCAAGTGCCACAACAGGGGCATCATTGGTTCCGTGCACAATGATCGAAACGGTTGCGACGCCCACACCGCCATTGCCGTCATCGGTCGCATAGGAAAATGTGTCGATAAGTGTCTGGCCCTCTGCCAGGGCCTGAACATCAGCTGCCCCGGTGGGATCGTAGCTGATGGTCCCATCAGTGTTCAGCGTCAGGGCTGCACCATGCGCACTTGTGGCAGAAACCGCTGTCACCGTGAGTGCGTCCCCGTCGACATCGCTGTCATTGGTGAGAAGCGTGGCGGTATCAATTGAGGTCACAACATCTTCGGTGATCGGAGTGGGACTTTGCACAACATCGTTAACTGCGACAGGTGCATCGTTGACAGGGGTAATCTCAAGCGCAAAGGCATCGCTTGCTGAAAGAGACCCGTCACTGGCCGTCACCAGTACATTGACCATGCCATTGAAATCCTGCGGCGGTGTGCCTGAGAAGCTCCCTGCAACCGCATCAAACACCAGCCAGTCCGGCAGGGCCGTGCCATCCGTAAGTGTCGCACTCAAGGTCAGCGCATCCCCATCCACATCCGTGAATGCGTTCGCCGGCAGCACAAAGCTCACGGTCTCATCTTCCACGGAAGACTGATCAGGCAATACAATCGCCACAACAGGCGCATCGTTGGCTCCATGAACAACCACGGAAACACTTGCGGTGCTCTCCCCGCCATTACCGTCCTCGACCGTATAGGTGAATGTATCCGTCAGGGTCTGACCCTCTGCCAGGGCCTGAACAGCGTCTGCGCCGGTTGGATCATAGCTGATCGTCCCGTCGTCTGTGTTCAGCGTCAGGGCCGCGCCATGTGCACTCGTCGGAGACACATCCATCACCGTCAGCGCATCTCCATCCACATCGCTGTCATTGGCCAGAAGCGTGGCGGTCTCAATCAGGGTGACAACATCTTCTGTGATAATCTTGTGACTTTGAGCAACACCGTTCGCATCAAAAACGCGGGCCTTGATGGCGAGGTCCCCATCGCCCTGCTGTCCGTCATGAGACTCCCAGGTGACAACAAAACCCCCATTGGCGAGGGCTGTCACACTCGGGTTCTGTTGCCAGCCATTGGTGAATTCATTGACCAGGAATTCACTGACAACCTCATCGCCATTCTCATTGAAAATGCGGGCCTTGATGGCAGTACCGGACGTATCCCCTTGCTGCTGGTCCTCAGACATCCAGGTGACAACAAAATGGCCATTGGTGAGCGCTGTAATACTCGGGTATACTTGCCAGCTATCGGTGAATTCATTGACCAGGAACTCACTGACAATCTCATCGCCATTCTCATTGAAAATACGGGCCTTGATGGCAGAAGCGGACGCATCCCCTTGCTGCTGGTCATGAGACCCCCAGGTGACAACAAAACCCCCATTGGCGAGGGCTGTCACACTCGGGTCCTCTTGC
>NZ_JBQGAC010000024.1:0-1649 GCF_056542625.1 Ruegeria sp. AB7
GAGCCGTCCAAGGCCTAGGATGCGCTTGAGGTGGGCGAAGAGCAGCTCAACTTTCTTTCTGAGCTTCATCGCAATCTGGTACTCTTCAGTTTTGGCCAGATCTCTGGCGACCTGGCGCGCATCTTCGTGCTCTTTGCGGGTGATTTTGCGTGCATCAGCGTTGGGGCAGCATCTTTGTTTGGACGGACATACCTGGCAGACTTCTTTCAAGGCGCGATAGCGGGCTGTGCCCTTGCCCGACGGCCCCCGGTTTGGATCAGAGTAATTCCGGCGGAACTGTTTAAGCGCGTGACCCTCTGGGCAGATATATTGATCATGCTCAGCGTCCCATTCGAAGTCTGTGCGTGTCCAGGTGCCGTCGGGGCGTCCGGCCTTGTCGATGACCGGGATGTAAGGATCGATCTTGCGATCCACGAGCCAGCCGAGCATCGGGCCTGAGCCGTAGGCGGTATCGGCGATCATCCAGTCGGGGACGAGGTCGAACTTGTCCTTCACCCGGTCCAGCATCGTCTTTGTCGACCCCACTTCGGCTTGCCGGATGGATCTGGTCGCTTCCACATCCACAATCACGCTGTGATCTGTATCAACGAGGTAGTTATCAGAGTAAGCAAAGAAGGCTGGTGCCTTGTGCGCCGCTGTCCATTGGCTGGCAGGGTCCGAATATGAAATGAACTTAGGCTTGACTGGCGAGGCAGCACCAAACGCGGCCTCATCCAGGGTTTCCAGATATTCCCGAACAGCGCGCGGTGCGGTCTTGGCATCGATCTGTGCAGCATCCCATTCTTCTTGTGACGCTGAATACTGCTTGGTCGCTTCTGCCTCAATCAAGCTGGCATCAATCGCCATACGCTGGCCGCTGACCAAACCTTCTGCGATGCACCGCGCCACTGTCGTTTCGAACACGTGCCGCAAGAGTTCACTCTCGCGGAACCGACCATGGCGGTTCTTGGAAAAGGTAGAGTGATCCGGCACTCGATCAGTCAGATCGAGGCGACAGAACCAGCGATACGCAAGGTTCAGGTGCACTTCTTCGCACAACCGCCGTTCCGACCGGATGCCAAAGCAATAGCCCACCAGCAGCATGCGGATCAGCAACTCGGGATCGACGGAAGGGCGACCAGTATGACTGTAAAAATCCGCCAAATGACTGCGAATACTACTCAGGTCAACAAATCGATCAATCGACCGCAGCAGATGATTGTCCGGGACATGTTCCTCCAGGGAGAACTCATAGAACAGCTCAGCCTGAGTTTCCTGTTTTGGTCCCATCATCATCCAAACTCCCATTCAATAAGAGAATTGAATCAGCCAGATGGCCTTCGATCAAGACAGAGTTTTTCAACAGAATACGCCCATGCTGTTGAAGAACTCTGTGTTGCAGTGCGGCAAGTCGTTTGATTCACTTGATTTATCGAGATTGGGAGGATCGGGCGATGATGGGCATTCAAAAGGTTGAAGCGCAGCTGTTCTATGAGTTCGATTTGGACGCACATGTGCCGCCTAATCACGTATTGAGAGAGATTGACCGTTTCCTCGACATGGGCGACATGCGGGAGAGGCTGAAGCCCTTTTACAGCCACACGGGCCGCCCTTCGATCGATCCCGAGCTGATCGTCCGGATGCTGGTGATTGGTTATGCGATGGGCATT
>NZ_JBQGAC010000025.1:0-1371 GCF_056542625.1 Ruegeria sp. AB7
CCGGTCATTCGCAAGCCGTCGCGAATGTTCAGTCCCATCATAGTGAGGTTGGTAGCCCCGGCGATCAACTCAATTACCTGAACCGTGTAAAAGGTGCTGTCAAATTCACCAGCGGCGGCTTTTCCAGCCAGAAACCAAGCGGTAGGTACGAGGATGAACAAGCCGTTCAGCGCAATGACAGGCATGCGGCTTTTCTTGGCCTTCGTAAGTGCATCCTTGCGTTTCCGGCCCATTGCCATGCCCGACCCGCTAGCGATGGCCATTGCCGGGATGAGGATGAACATGCCTTTCAAGATCAATGCCTTGACGGTTGCGACTGTTTCATGGCTCGCAAAGAGCTCGCTGGTGGCCGTTGATGTCCAGAAGAGCAGGATCATCACAAAGCCGATGCCCCCTGCAATAGCGTGAATCTTTGTTTTCATAGCGGCTCACTCAAATTGGCATTTGGAAAGGATTTCGTCAGGCCGTGCAGCAATTCGGCACCGCAACCTTCTCAAACAGATGGGGGGCGGTCACAGCGCTTGAGGGATAATGGCTGAGCTGCTGTTGAAACTCGGGGTTTGAAAACGCCGCGTGGAAGTTCGCAACAGACTCCCAGATCGCGTAGTTCATATACATGCTGCCGTCACCAACAGCTTTGTGCAGTTGGGTGCTGATGTAACCTGGCTGCTTTTGCATCCATTGGGCATCGCTCTTCCAGGCTTCAACCAAGGCGTCTTGTTCATCGGGATCGACTGTGAAGAGATTGACGAGAACGACGGGTCCAGCGTCGATGCCCAATTGCCGCTCAATGGGAAACTCAGGGTCGAGTGGTTTGAAACTTACCATTTCGGTACTCCTTGAAAGTAGCTTCGTTTTGGTGCCATGTTGTCATATTTAGGAAGCACCAAACATAATGACAACACGTTGTCAAATCAAATGAGGAATCGACATGCCGAATGCGCGAAGAACCGAAGAAGGAGAAGCCGTGACAGCGTTGATACTGGATGTGTTTCGGCTAAACGGTCGATTGCAGCTTGCCGGTGATCGCCTCGTGTCAGAACTCGGTCTTACAAGTGCTCGATGGCAGATTCTTGGTGCAATCGCATATTCTGATCGACCGGAATCCGTTGCCTGGCATGCTCGGACGATGGGCGTTCACCGGCAGGGCGTACAAAGGATCATCAATGAATTAAGCAAAGAAGGCATAGTGGAGTTTCAGTCGAACCCACACCACAAGCGGGCGCACTTGGTTGTCATGACTCCAAAGGGGCAGGAGTTGTACGAAGCTGCGATTGCGAAGCAAGTCCCATGGGTGAATGAACTCTCGGAAGGTCTGTCGCCAGATGATATTGCGACAGCGCAAAATGTTGTTGACCGTCTTAAATCACG
>NZ_JBQGAC010000026.1:0-1177 GCF_056542625.1 Ruegeria sp. AB7
ATTACTCGATGATTTTCGAGACGACGCCGGCGCCGACGGTGCGGCCGCCTTCGCGGATGGCAAAGCGCAGGCCGTCTTCCATCGCGATCGGAGCGATCAGCTCGACGGTGAAGCCGACGTTGTCGCCGGGCATAACCATCTCGGTGCCAGCCGCCAGGGTCACGGTGCCGGTCACGTCAGTTGTACGGAAGTAGAACTGCGGACGGTAGTTCGCGAAGAACGGAGTATGACGACCGCCTTCTTCCTTGGTCAGGATGTAGGCTTCGGCTTCGAACTTGGTGTGCGGTGTAACCGAACCCGGCTTACACAGAACCTGGCCACGCTCAACGCCGTCACGGTCGATACCGCGCAGCAGTGCGCCGATGTTGTCGCCCGCTTCACCGCGATCCAGCAGCTTGCGGAACATTTCAACACCGGTACAGGTGGTTTTCTGAGTGTCACGGATGCCGACGATTTCGATCTCGTCGCCAACATTGATCACGCCACGCTCGACACGGCCGGTCACAACAGTACCACGGCCCGAGATCGAGAACACGTCTTCGACCGGCATCAGGAACGGCTTGTCGACTTCACGCTCAGGGGTGTCGATGTAGTCATCAACAGCCGCCATCAGTTCCTTGATCTTCTCTTCGCCGATTTCCGGGTTGTTGCCTTCCATCGCGGCCAGAGCCGAACCTGCGATGATCGGAATATCGTCGCCGGGGTATTCGTAGCTGGACAGCAGTTCGCGAACTTCCATCTCAACCAGTTCCAGCAGCTCTTCGTCGTCAACCTGGTCAACTTTGTTCATGAACACGACCATCTTCGGGATGCCAACCTGGCGGCCCAGCAGGATGTGCTCGCGGGTCTGCGGCATCGGGCCGTCAGCTGCGTTCACAACCAGGATCGCGCCGTCCATCTGGGCAGCACCGGTGATCATGTTCTTGACGTAGTCGGCGTGGCCGGGGCAGTCGACATGCGCGTAGTGGCGGTTGTCGGTCTCGTACTCCACGTGGGCGGTCGAGATGGTGATGCCACGTGCTTTTTCTTCAGGCGCGCCGTCAATCTGGTCATACGCTTTGAAGTCACCGAAATACTTGGTGATTGCTGCGGTCAGCGTGGTCTTGCCGTGGTCAACGTGGCCAATCGTGCCGATGTTGACGTGCGGCTTATTACGCTCAAACTTTTCCTTTGCCAT
>NZ_JBQGAC010000027.1:0-598 GCF_056542625.1 Ruegeria sp. AB7
CGCGCATGATGTGCGAAACGGTGATGTCCGTGCCACAATACAGCCGCCTGGGTCAGATCACGGGTGATCCGGGCACCGGCAAGACCTCGGCGACCTACTGGCTGGCCGAGACGCTGGGGGCCATTCGTATCGAGGCCTGGGCAGGCATGAAGGAAAAGACCTGCCTGCAAGAGCTGGCGCATGCCTTTGCCAAGGCCGGATATCCCATCGATGCGAGCGGCACATCCAACACCCTGATCCAGCGCCTCATCCGGCAGGGGACCGAGGGCAAGCTGATCATCGTGGATGAGGCCAATCACCTGCGCTGGCCCACCCTTGAGATGCTGCGCTCGATCTCTGACATCGGCGGCGCGGGGCTGGTGATCGCGGGCACGGACTTGCTGGCCAGAAAGTTCATCCACCCGCAAATCCGGGTGTTCCTGGAGCAGTTCCGCCAGCGGATCGGCACCAAGAAGGTGGTGATGCAGCCGGTGCAGGAGGCGGGCGAGATGGCCGCCTATGTCCTGGCCCCGCGCTTCGGGAGCATCACTCAGAAGAGCGCCACGGCCTTTCTCAGAAAGACGGGGGGCAACTGGCGCTTAGCGATGGCCCTGGCCGA
>NZ_JBQGAC010000028.1:0-568 GCF_056542625.1 Ruegeria sp. AB7
TCGTAGCGGGTTTCTACTCGGCTCCATTCCTTCAAGCGACTGAACATGACCTCGATGCGGTTTCGGCGCTTGTACCTGTGCTTGCCTTTTCGGACAGGCTTCTCGCGTGACTTTCTGCCGGGCATGCATGGGCGTGTCCCTTTGTCTTTCATAACCTTTCGGAACCAGTCAGAATCGTAACCCCGATCAGCAATCATCCAATCGGCGGCTGGTAGGCTGCTCAGAAGTGCCCTGGCACCCGTGTAATCACTGATCTGACCGGCAGCTATGAAGGACCGGATTGGGTGACCAGAAGCATCGGTGACGGCATGCAACTTGGTGTTCATTCCCCCTTTGGCACGCCCAATCAGGCACCAGCGCCCCTTTTTTTCAACCTCAGGCTTGAAACCGTGCAATGTGCCTTCAAATACTTGCCCAGGCCCACTCGAACGCATGGTGTTCGCCTGCTCACTACTATCATGATCGCCCTGTGATCGGAATGGTCCGAAGCCAGCCCTTCCATGATCCGTGCAAACACGCCGTTGTCGCTCTAACGTTTTCAGCAGTTGTAGAGCGTCTTGGGTGGGCC
>NZ_JBQGAC010000029.1:0-561 GCF_056542625.1 Ruegeria sp. AB7
CGGCGAGGATGCGCCACGGTCCGATGGTCTGCTTCATCGCTAATGAAGACAGCAACAGCACAAAGATCGGCGAGGTGAACAGGCCCGCCAATGCCTGCGCAATCGGCATCAGGGCCAGCGAGGCAAAATAGAACAGCATGGCCAGCGTGATCAATACGCTGCGCAGCACGACGGGCCCCAACCGCTTGGGCCGCAACCCGCCCAAACCCAGCAGAGACAGGCCAATAATGAGTGGCAACATCAGCAGCGCCCGGCTCAGGTGGAATTGCCAAAGGCCGATGGTATCCGCCAGAAGGATCACGACATTGTCGACGACACCTATGATCGCCATGGCGCCGATCATCAGCATTGAGGCCAATACCGGCGACGTTGGTTTGTCTGACTGCATGCTGTGCCTCAGTTTGCGTGCGACGAACGGTGGACCCAAACGTCCCCACATTGTGCTATCCAGCACAAATCCGAAATCGGACGCAACTGGTTTGCGCCATGCGAATTCACCGTGCTAAGCTTTGACAAAACAAAATCGAGCAGACCCAACTCAATGACGGCCCTGAAACAGTA